>NZ_JCAQOY010000040.1:0-1481530 GCF_059567925.1 Paraburkholderia sp. BGA-UO-ETr-F21
CGTGAAACGACTCCACGCCGATGATAGTGCGGATTCCCGTGTGAAAGTAGGTAATCGTCAGGCTCCCCAGCAGCATCAGAAACCCCACCCCATAAAGGTGGGGTTTCTGCGTTTACGGCCGTCGCCCGGAGTTACCACTACTCAACCTCGCGCATAGGCGCCGAAGCGCCTATGCGGGTTCAAGTGTCGCATTCGTATCCCTAATGCGACGACACAACAGGCGGCGAATTAATCACCACCCCGAACCCCGAGAGAATTCTATTTCTCTTGCGCCAAGAACCGCTGGGCAAGTCGCACCCAGTATGTCGAACCGATCGGCAATAACTCGTCGTTGAAGTCATAGCTCGCGTTATGCAGCATGCACGGACCGGCGCCGTGACCCGAATCCCGGTGGCCACCGTCGCCATTGCCCAGAAATGCGTAGCAGCCCGGCTTGGCAAGCAACATGAAGGAAAAATCTTCCGCGCCCATCGTCGGTTCGACCGCATCGTCGACGTTTTCCGTGCCGACAATTTCCTTCATGACCGTCGCCGCAAAGCGAGCCTCTTCGCGACTGTTGACCGTGGGCGGATAGTTTCGGTGGAATTGAATGTCGACGGAGCAGTCGTAGGCTTCGGCAGTGCTCTCTGCGATCTTGCGCATGCGCGCTTCGATAAGATCGAGAGTTTCTGTTGTAAATGTCCTCACCGTGCCAGCGATCCACGCATTGTTCGGGACGACATTGACGGCGTCGCCGGCGTGAATCTGTGTAATTGACAGCACTCCGGTGTCGAGCGGCTTCTTATTCCGCGTAATGATGCTCTGCAGTCCATTCGCGATCTGTACCGCTGTGAAAACAGGATCGCGACCGTTGTGCGGCATAGCCGCGTGCGAGCCTACGCCTGTGATTTCAATACGAAATTCGTTACTCGAAGCCATGATCGGGCCCTCGGTTACACCGAACTGACCCGCCCTCATGCCCGGCCAGTTATGGATCCCGAACACCGCGTCGACCGGAAACTTTACGAACAGGCCGTCGTCGATCATGGCCTGCGCGCCTGCGCCGCCCTCCTCGGCGGGCTGAAAGATGAACACGATCGTGCCATCAAATTCGCCATGTTTGACCAGGTGCCGCGCAGCACCGAGCAGCATCGCGGTATGCCCATCATGACCGCAGGCGTGCATTTTTCCATCGTTTTTCGACCGATGGTCGAAGCTGTTCAGTTCCTGAATCGGCAGCGCATCCATATCGGCGCGCAAACCAATGGAGCGTGAGCCGTTGCCGCGTTTCAGTACACCGACCACGCCGGTTTTGCCCAATCCTCTATGCGTTTCGATACCCCACGATTCGAGAGTTCGTGCGACCAGATCTGCTGTTGCGGTTTCCTCGTATCGCAGTTCCGGATGGGCGTGGATCGTTCGTCGGAGAGTCTGGATTTCGCCGTGAGCGGCCTGGATTTCTGGGATAAGTTTCATGATGGAGTGATGATGCGTGTGTGCTTTGGCTTGCGTGGAATCGCTCGGGGCCACATTGGTCCGGGCACGGTGATAATCGATTCTACGCCGAAGGCCTTTTTGGCGGCACGGTGCAAGTCGACAGGCAATTGACGTAATAGAATCCCGCATTGCTCTACTGCTCCCTCGAACGGACCGCCGATGAATGCTCCGACTGAACACGCTCGCGTCGTCTGCCCGCACGACTGCCCCGACACCTGTGCGATGCGCGTGACGGTCGAGGCCGGTCGCGCGATCAAGGTCTTCGCGGATCCCGAGCACCCTCCTACGCAAGGTGCGCTATGCACGAAGGTCAGCCGCTATGCGGAGCGCGTGCATCATCCGCAGAGATTGACGGCACCCATGAAGCGCGTCGGCCGGAAGGGCGAAGGCCACTTTGAGCCGATCAGCTGGGACGAGGCGTACCAACTCGCTGCTCGCCGCCTCTCGGAGATTGCGGGCCGCGCGCCCGACGCGATCCTCCCGTACAGCTACGCCGGCACGATGGGGCTGGTTCAAGGGGACAGCATTGCGCAGCGGTTCTTCCACAAGCTCGGCGCATCGCAACTGGATCGCACGATTTGCGCGGCCGCCGGCGCGGCCGGGCTGAAGTACACCTATGGCGCGAGCCTTGGCATGCTCACCGAGTTTTTTGACGAGAGCGAGGTCATCCTGATCTGGGGTTCGAATCCCATAGCGTCGAACCTACATTTCTGGACACGCGCCCAGCAGGCCAAGCGTCGCGGTGCACGGCTGATCGCGATCGATCCATACCGCTCCCTGACGGCTGAAAAATGCCATCAGCACATTGCCCTGAAACCCGGCACCGACGGCGCATTGGCGCTCGGCGTGATCAATGTGTTGATCACGGAAAATCTGCTCGATCACGAATACATCGCGGCCTATACGTTAGGCTTCGACCAACTTAAGGCCCGTGCGCTCAGCTACTCGCCGTCGCGTGTTGCCGACATCTGCGGTATTGATGCGAGCGTGATCGTCGATCTTGCGCGACTGTACGGCGGCACGAAAAAAGCTGCGATTCGCATGAACTACGGCCTGCAACGGGTACGTGGCGGCGGTAACGCCGTGCGCGCGATCGCCTGCCTGCCGTCGCTCACGGGTGCGTGGCGGGAGCGAGCGGGCGGTGCGTTGCTGTCGTCGGGTGGGTGGGCGCCGGTTGACTCACATGCGTTGCAGCGGCCGGATCTGATGCCGGGTTGGCCGACCAGGACGAGCCGCGTCATCAATATGAACGCAATCGGCGACGCGTTGCTGCACAAGGGCGACGCGGCATTCGGTCCGAAAATCGAATCTATCGTCGTCTACAATTCGAACCCCGTGGCGGTCGCGCCAGATTCCGAGCGGGTCGCCGCAGGTTTCGCGCGCGAAGATCTGTTCACAATCGTCCTCGAACATTTCCAGACCGACACTGCCGACTACGCCGATCTGCTGCTCCCCGCGACGACCCAACTCGAGCACCTCGACGTCCACAAGTCCTACGGCCATACACACGTAATGGTCAACCTGCCGGCGATCGCCCCGGTCGGCCACGCGGTTCCGAACACAGAGATTTTCCGGGGTATCGCGCGTCATATGGGGCTCGAGGAGCCAGCGCTATTCGAGAGCGACGAGGCCGTCGCACAGGCGGCGTTCAGCTGGCAAGACAGGATGCTCGAAGGCGTCGACTGGGAGAGCCTGAAGAAGACTGGCTGGGCCAAGCTGAACCTTCCCGATGCGCCGTTTGCCGAGGGTGGCTTCCGAACACCGTCCGGCAAATGCGAGTTCTACAGCGAGCGCCTCGCCCAGCAGGGACTCGACCCGCTGCCCGACTATCTGCCGCCCCACGAATCCGCCGACGGCGCACCTGAACTTGCCGCCCGATATCCGCTGGCCATGATCTCTCCGCCGGCCCGCAACTTCCTGAACAGCACGTTCGTGAACGTCGAAAGCCTGCGTTCCACCGAAGGCGAACCGCATCTCGACATGCATCCGGCCGACGCGCAATCGCGAGAGATCGTCGATGGCGATCAAGTGCGTATTTTTAACGATCGCGGCTCGATGCAGGCGCGCGTCCGCGTTACCGATAAGGCACGCGAGGGACTCGTGGTCGGCCTGTCGATCTGGTGGAAGAAACTTGCGCCGGACGGTCGCAATGCCAATCAGGTCACCAGCCAGGCGCTCACCGATCTGGGCGGATCGGCAACTTTCTACGACTGCCTGGTCGAAGTCGAGCGCGTCTGAATCACGCTCAATCATTCCGCGATGCTCGCGTTTTGGAGGTTCGAGGTTGCAGTCTAACCCGGCCGCTTTTCGCGATTAACACCCAGGTGCCCATGCTACGATGCGTTTTTAGCACGACCATTCGAAAATAAAAGGAGGAGACGCTGCATGGACAAAATCTGGCTGAAATCTTATCCACCCGGCGTTCCCGCAGAGATTGACCCGACCCGCTATTCGTCGCTCGGAGAACTGCTGGAAGAAGCCTTCCGCGAACACCGCGCGAAACCGGCGTTCGTCTGCATGGACAAGACGATCAGCTATGGCGAGCTCGACGCGCTTTCGCGCAAGCTGGCAGCCTGGTTCCAGTCGAAGGGCCTTGCCCGCGGTACGCGCATCGCGATCATGATGCCGAACGTGCTGCAATATCCGGTGGCGATTGCCGCTATCCTGCGTGCGGGCTACGTGGTCGTGAACGTGAACCCGCTTTATACCCCACGCGAATTGGAGCATCAGCTCAAGGACAGCGGCGCGGAAGCGATCATTCTGCTCGAGAACTTCGCAGTCACGCTGCAGGCGATCGTACGCAACACCGCGGTCAAGCATGTCGTCGTGGCGGCGATGGGCGATCTGATGGGGATCAAGGGCACACTTGTGAACTTCGTCGTGCGCAAGGTGAAGAAGATGGTGCCGGCATGGAGTCTGCCAGGTCACGTCAAATTCAATACCGCGATCGCGGAGGGCGGACGCCAGAAATTCAATCTGGTGCAGCAAGGCCCGAACGATGTCGCGTTTCTCCAATACACGGGCGGCACGACAGGCGTAGCCAAGGGCGCGACGCTACTGCATCGGAATCTGATCGCCAATGTGCTGCAGTCCGAGATCTGGCTCGATCCGGTTCGCGCGAATCGTACGGACATCGATCAGTTCATCACCGTCGTTGCATTGCCGCTGTATCACGTATTTGCGCTGACGGTTTGCGGGTTGCTGACCATCCGAACCGGCGGCCTCGGCGTGCTGATCCCGAATCCGCGCGACATTCCGGGCATGATCAAGGCGCTCGAAGGGTATGCGATCACGACAATTCCCGCCGTCAACACGCTGTATAACGCGATGTTGAATAGCCCGGATTTCCATAAGCTCGATTTTTCGAAGCTGATCGCCGCGAACGGTGGCGGAATGGCGGTGCAGGAGGCCGTTGCCAAGCGCTGGTACGAGCATACGCACACCCCGATCATCGAAGGATACGGGTTGTCGGAAACGTCGCCGTGCGTGACCTGCAATCCGGTGACCGTCACCGAATACAGCGGGACAATTGGCTTGCCGCTGCCGTCGACGGAAATCTCGATTCGTGACGACGAAGGCAACGAAGTGCCGCTCGGCCAGCCGGGCGAAATCTGCATCCGCGGTCCGCAGGTCATGGCGGGTTACTGGAACCGGCCCGACGAAACGGCGAAAGTGATGACGTCGGATGGCTTCTTCAAATCGGGCGATGTCGGCCTGATGAACGAACGTGGCTTCGTCAAGATCGTCGACCGTAAGAAAGACATGATTCTCGTGTCGGGTTTCAACGTCTATCCGAACGAAATCGAAGACGTCGTGGCCAAACTGCCGGGCGTGTTCGAAGTCGCCGCGGTCGGTGTACCGGATCAGCATTCCGGCGAAGCGGTGAAGCTGTTTGTCGTGAAGAAGGACCAGGCCCTCACCGACGCCGACATCTTCGCGTACTGCAAGCAGCAGTTGACTGGCTACAAGCGGCCTAAGATCGTCGAATTCCGTACTGAATTGCCGAAGAGCAATGTCGGCAAGATTCTGCGCCGGGAGTTGCGCGACGGGCGAGCATAGGCCAGCAGAATCGAGCGCTAATCACGTACGAAGCAGGCACGAAGTGGTGCATTAGCGAAAAAAAGCAAAAGCCCGGCAGAAGAAAGTCTGCCGGGCTTTTTTCCATTTATGCCACCGCCGTCACCATTTAAAGTCGGCCAATCGGCGATGCGCCGCAAGCCATAAAAAAAGGCGCCCGAAGGCGCCTTTGAGGCAAACTGCTTTATTACGACTTATTAGAACTTGTGGCGGATACCGACGCGAGCTGCGAGTTGGTTCTGGTTCGACGAACCCGACAGGCCGTTGATGCCTGCCGTTGCGTCGACCGTAGCGCCTGCTGCGTTGACCGTGTCGCCCAGAGCGTGTTGGTACACACCGATCACGTACACGTCCGTGCGCTTGGACAGGAAGTAGTCCACGCCGATCGCGCCTTGGTGGTACTGAGCACGCGAGTTGCCGTTGATTTCCGCGCCGCGGGTGTAGTCATACGCTGCGCCGACCAACAATGCCGGGGTCAACTGATACTTGAAGTTCAGTTCCGCGTTGTTGAACGTAGCCGACTGGCCCTTGAACGGCGATGCGAACGAAGCGCCCAGGTTGCCGAAGCGGATGTTCGAGTACGTCACGCCGACCGTTGCTGCGCCGAACGTGTATGCGCCGGCTGCACCGATGACCTGGTACGTGTTAGCCGATGCGAAGCCAGCGTAGACCGGCGAGCTCACAGCAGCGGCCGGTGCTGCAGCCGTACCGCCGTTGTTGAACAGGCCACCCGAAGCTGCCGGGCTGCGTGCGTTCAAATAACCAACGCCGAGAACGAGGGGACCGTTGTTGTAGCCAGCGCCCAACGACCAGATCTGGTTCGACGTGACGTTGCCTGCAACGCCGCCGAAGCTGTACGTGCCGCCGAACTTCAGGCCACCGTAATCAACGCTCGTGTACTTGACCGTGTTGTTCGTGCGGTATGCGTTGTTGAAGTTGTCGATGTCGCCCGGGTGAGCAGCGATGTAGCCGCCCCACTGGTCGCCGGCTTCCAGCGGACCAACGTAGTCGACGACGGAGTCGTACTGACGACCCAGCGTGACCGTACCGAATTGGCTCGACAGGCCGACGTAAGCTTGACGACCGAACATCAGGCCGCCTTGACCCAGCTTGCCGTTGTTCACGTCAAAGCCGTTTTCCAACACGAAGATTGCCTTCAGACCGCCGCCCAGATCTTCCGTGCCACGCAGGCCGAAACGCGAGCCTTGCATAACGCCGCTGGACAGGTTGTACAGGTGCTTGCCACCCGAGTTGGTGTTGATGTTGAAGCCTTCGTCAATGATACCGTACAGGGTCACGCTGCTCTGAGCATGTGCGACGCCTGCGAATGCGCCCAGTGCTGCGAGAGCGAGAAGCGACTTTTTCATCGAATGATCTCCAAGGATTACGAATCTTTTGTACAAGGCAGAATATTTATCTAGCGTTGAGGCCTTGCTTGTCCAACTTCGCGAGAAGTTGCACGTAATGTAACAAAAGGCCTACATGGGACAAAGAAAAAGGAGCGGGACAGGAAGGCTCCTGTTTCGTTTACGCAACATGGTCTAAAATCAGAAATTGGCTGCCGGATTCACCCGGTTTGAAGCTTTTCGCGAAGCCGGTTTTGCGCCGTAAAGCCTTATGGCGCGGACCAGTTGGATCGATGAGGCGGCTGTTGAACGAGGGAGCGCGGAATGTTTCTGGATGAGTTGATTAGCGAGTTTGATCGGGGTTTACGCTCAATGACCGGTGTGTCGCGAATGAGTCGCCCGCTGCCGGTTCCGCACGAATCCGCGGTGACGGATGCGACGCCCGAACTCTCACCGGCCGAGCGTGCACACTCGGCTGGGTTGATGCGCGTGAACCACGTCGGCGAGGTATGCGCCCAGGCGCTCTATCAGGCACAGAAACTTGCGACCAAGTCTCCTTCGTTGCGTGTCGTGTTCAATCGCGCTGCGATCGAGGAGGAGGATCATCTCGCGTGGACTTCCAAGCGGCTCGAAGCGCTCGATTCGCGTCCCAGTCTGCTGAACCCGCTGTGGTATGCCGGCGCGCTGGCAATCGGCCTCGCGGCAGGGCGCATGGGCGACCGTGTCAGCCTCGGCTTCATGGCCGAAACCGAGCGTCAGGTGGAGCAGCATCTCGATAGCCATCTGGAACAACTGCCGGCAGCCGACCGGGAGTCTCGCGCGATCGTCGAGCAGATGCGCGTGGACGAGGTGGAGCATGGCAAGGCCGCAATGGACGCCGGCGGGGTCGAGTTGCCATTCCCCGCGCGCGCACTCATGCGCGCTGTGTCGAAAGTCATGACTCGCACTGCCTATTACATATAAGTTCGCGTCCTCTATTTACGTACCTCCTGAAAGTGGAACGGCGCATCGGGCGTCGTCCACCTGAAGTACCCGGAAACGCCATCCCACACCGCCTGATCCCGCTTGACGATCTCTTTCATTCCGCGCCTTTCCCTCGCACTTTTCACGTATCACCTTCACAAGTTGCACTAGCTCATTCATTTATAACGGTTTTCCGTTTTTATGTCCGATGTGAAGGAGTCGCGCTAAGTCCTTGTTCTAACAAACAAAATTCGTCGGAAAACCGTGCATCTCCCTTGACCCCTGTTTAGCGTTCCTCTAAAGTGGGAGACAGTGTGAGAAAGTGTATTTTTGTGTGATCTCGCAGGCGGTTTCGGGTAGATTTTCACGAATCGGGCAGCGGGCGCAAACGCGCCACAGGGGAGAGCGAAGTGTTCCAAGGGGCGTCGGCGCTGACGCTCGATGCGAAAGGGCGGATGTCTATTCCCTCTCGGTATCGGGATGCGCTGCAAACACAGGCAGAGGGCCGGGTGACGATCACCAAGCACCCGGACGGCTGCCTGTTGCTCTTTCCGCGCCCGGAGTGGGAAATCTTTCGCGACAAGGTCGACAAGCTGCCCATGAACGCGACCTGGTGGAAGCGCATTTTTCTCGGCAATGCAATGGACGTCGATATGGACGGCGCAGGGCGCGTGCTCGTGTCGCCGGAATTGCGCACGGCCGGTGGTTTGGAAAAAGAAGTGACCTTGCTCGGCATGGGTCGTCACTTCGAGTTATGGGATGCACAAACTTATGCCGCGAAGGAACAGGCGGCAATGGCAGAGGGCATGCCCGACGCCCTGAAAGATTTCACGTTCTGATCGCGGTTTACTTATATGGCGCCTGCGATGGGAAATGAATTGCAGCATCGCACGGTGTTGCTGGAAGAAGCGGTTCAAGCGCTGGTCACACGCGCGGACGGCGTGTATGTGGACGGCACGTTCGGGCGCGGGGGGCATAGCCGGCTGGTGTTGGAGAAGCTGGGTGAGTCGGGACGTCTGATCGCTTTCGACAAAGACCCGCTCGCCATCGCCACGGCTCAGCAAATCACGGATCCGCGCTTTGGCATCGTGCACGAGAGTTTTGCTTCACTGCGCACCGCGATTGCGGAGCGCGGCGTAGGACGGGTGTCGGGCGTTTTGCTGGATCTGGGCGTGTCGTCGCCACAAGTCGACGATCCGGAGCGGGGCTTCAGCTTCCGCGCCGACGGCCCGCTCGATATGCGGATGGACCCGACGCGCGGCGAATCGGCTGCTGACTGGCTGGCGCGGGCCACGGTGCAGGAATTGACGGAGGTGATACGAGATTATGGGGAAGAACGGTTTGCTTTTCAGATTGCAAAGGCGCTTGTTGCTCGCCGGGCAGAGTCCGACCGTCTTGGGCCTCTCGTCAGCACGGGCGAGCTTGCCCAAATCGTGGCTAACGTCGTCAAAACCCGTGAGAAGGGCAAGGATCCGGCAACCCGCACCTTTCAAGCTATACGGATTCACATCAATCAAGAGCTTGCGGAGCTGCAAGTCGTTTTAGAAGCAGCGTTGTCGCTGTTGGAGCAAGGGGGGCGGCTGGTGGTCATCAGCTTTCATTCGCTCGAGGATCGGATCGTCAAGCGATTCATGCAGGCGCACGCCAGTACGCCTGCGGTGGATCGCCGTCTGCCGATTCGCGCAGTCGATCTGCCGAGCCCTCCGCTCAAGATCATCGGCCGCGTGTTCGCGAGCGACGCTGAAGTCGCCGCGAACCCGCGCGCCCGTTCTGCCGTGATGCGCGTGGCGGAGCGGATCGCACCATGAACCGCCTCAATATCTTCCTGTTGATGATCGTGATGGGCTGCGCCTTGTCTGTCGTCAACGCGACCAATCAGCAGCGTCAGATCTTTATCCAGTTGCAGCGCGCTCAATCGCAGGAGCGCCAGCTGCAGCAGGACTATTCGCAACTTCAATATCAGCAGAGCGCGTTGTCGAAAACGTCGCGCATCGAGCAGATCGCCACTGATTCCCTGAAGATGCAATCGGTTACGACCGGCCGTACCCAGTACCTCACGCTCGATCCGGGCGCGGCAAAGGCTGAAGACGCGCCGATCCCGACTTCCGGCCCGGCCTCGGCGCCGGTGGCGACCCGTCGCGGAGGCGTGCGATGAAAAAATCGTCGGCTCGCAAGAGCGTGGCTTTCTCGGCCAATCCGATCCTGTCGGTGCGCTTGCCGATGTGGCGCTCCAAGCTCGTCGTGTTCATGCTGTTCATGGCGTTCGTCGCGCTCACCGCGCGCGCGTTCTGGATTCAGGGCCCGGGCAACGCGTTCTATCAGAAGCAGGGTGAAATCCGCTATCAGCGCCGCCTCGAATTGCCGGCCACGCGCGGCAAGATTCTCGATCGCAACGGGCTCGTGCTGGCCACGAGTTTGCCGGTGCGCGCGATCTGGGCTATCCCCGAATCGGTGCCGGACGACCTCGGCGCCGACAAGCTGACTTCGCTCGGCAAATTGCTCGGCATGACGAACAAGGAACTGCGCGCCAAGTTGTCGGAGGACAAAACCTTCGTCTATGTGAAGCGCCAGGTGCCGGTGGACATCGCGGAAAAAGTCACGGCGCTCGACATCCCCGGCATTTACGCGCGCGACGAGTACAAGCGCTTCTATCCGGAAGGCGAGATCACGGCCCACCTGATCGGCTTCACCAACGTGGAAGACGAAGGCCAGGAAGGCGTCGAACTCGGCGACCAGAAGCTGCTCGCCGGCATGTCGGGCAGCCGCCGCGTGATCAAGGACCGCATGGGCCACATCATCGAGGACGTGGACGAGCAGGTCGTGCCGCACAACGGCCAGGACGTGGATCTTTCGATCGACAGCAAGATTCAGTACATCGCTTATACGAATCTGAAGGCGGCCGTCGAAAAATTCAAGGCGAAGGCCGGCGCGGCGATGGTGATCGACGTGCGTACCGGTGAAGTGCTGGCGCTCGTGAATTACCCCACGTACAACCCGAACGACCGTTCCCACCTGACCGGCGACCAGTTGCGCAATCGCATCCTAACCGACACGTTCGAGCCCGGCTCGATCATGAAGCCGTTCACCGTCTCGCTCGCGCTCGATCTGCACCGCGTCACGCCGACTACACTGGTTGATACAGGCGGCGGCCGTTTCGTGCTCGACGGTGCGCCGATTACCGACGACAGCGCGTTCGGCGTGCTGACGGTGGGCGGCGTGATCCAGAAGTCGAGCAACATCGGCGCGACGAAGATCGCCATGCAGCTCAAGCCCGAAGAGATGTGGAACATGTACACCAGCATCGGTCTCGGCCAGGCGCCGAAGGTCGGCTTCCCTGGCGCGGCGGCGGGCCGTCTGCGCCCGTGGAAAGGCTGGCGCCGCATCGAACAGGCGACCATGTCGTATGGCTACGGTCTGTCGGTCTCCCTGTTCCAGTTGGGCCGCGCTTACACCGCGATCGCGCATGACGGCGAAATCATGCCGGTGTCGATCTTCCGCACGCCGGGCGATCAGCCGGCCACCGGTCCGCAAATCTTCGCGCCGACCACGGCTCGCGAAGTGCGCGCGATGCTCGAAACCGTCACGGCGCCTGGCGGAACGTCGCCGGATGCGGCGGTGCCGGGCTATCGCGTCGGCGGCAAGAGCGGTACGGCGTACAAGCACGGCGCGCACGGTTACGACCACTCCAAGTATCGCGCGTCGTTCGTCGGCATGGCGCCGATGCCGAATCCGCGCATCGTCGTGGCCGTTTCGGTCGACGAGCCGACGGCGGGCAGCCACTTCGGCGGCCAGGTGTCGGGTCCTGTGTTCTCGGCGATCGTCGGCGATACGTTGCGTTCGTTGAATGTGCCGCCGGACATGCCGGTCAAGCAGATGGTGGTGTCCGACGACTCGGCCCCGGTCGCGCCGGGCGCGCCCGCCACGCCAGCCACGGCCAAGAAACTATCCACCAGCGCCGGCGCCAAGAAGATGACGATTTCCGCGAACGCGAAAAGCCACCCGGGAGTCGTGCGATGAGCGCGCTGCGCGAGAAGCATCCCGAGCAGCGGCAAATCGCCGACGCCCTCAACTGGCTGCACGCTCACGTGCAGCCAGGCGCGCATCTGCACGCCGACACTCGCTCGCTCGCGGCCGGTGACGCGTTTTTCGCCTACGCAGTGGACGGCGCGGACAACCGCCCGTTCATCCCGGGTGCGATCGAACGTGGCGCCGCCGCCGTGCTGGTTCAGCCCGAGGGTTTCAGCGGTGCGATCGATCCGTCGAACACGCTCGCCGTGCCGGCGTTGAACGAACTCGCGGGTTCGATCGCAAGCGGCTGGTACAACGATCCGAGCGACAGCATGCTGACGCTCGGCGTCACCGGCACGAACGGCAAGACTTCGTGTAGCCAATGGATCTCGGCGGCGTTGACCGCGCTCGGCACGCGTTGCGCGATCATCGGCACGCTCGGCACGGGTCTGCCCGGCCAACTGGTGCACACCGGCTTTACGACGCCCGACGCACCGCAGCTGCAACGCAGCCTCGCGCAGTTGCGTGACGCGGGCGCTCAGGCGGTCGCCATGGAAGTGTCGTCGCACGCGCTGCACCAGGGGCGCGTGAACGGCACGGCGTTCGACATCGCCGTGTTCACGAATCTCACGCAAGACCATCTCGACTACCACGGCACGTTCGAAGCCTACGAAGCTGCGAAGGCCCGCCTCTTCGCCTGGCCGGAACTGCGCGCGGCCGTGATCAATCGCGACGACGCGGCCGGCCGCCGTTTGCTCGCCAGCACGCAAGGCCACGCGCGCACGATCGCCTACGGGTTGGGCGACCTGCAAAAAGACGCTCCGCAAGCCGACGCATTGCTGCTCGCTTCGAATGTGCGCGCCACCGCCACGGGCACCGCGTTCCATCTGAGCACTTCTGACTGGGGCAATGCCGAAGTCGAAGTGCAGACGCTCGGCGCGTTCAACGTGAGCAATCTGCTCGGCGTGCTGGGCGCGTTGCTCGCCGCCGACGTGCCTTTCGAAGCCGCACTGGCCGAACTGGCGAAGCTCGAATCGGTGAACGGCCGCATGCAGCGTTTGGGTGGCCGCTTGCAGAACGACGAGCCTCTCGTCGTGATCGATTACGCGCACACGCCGGATGCGCTGGAAAAAACCCTCGAAGCGCTGCGCCCGATGGCAACCGCACGCGGCGGCGAACTGATCTGCATGTTCGGCTGCGGCGGCGACCGCGACGCGACCAAGCGCCCGCTGATGGGCGCGATCGCCGAGAAGATCGCCGACGGCGTGGTCGTGACCAGCGACAACCCGCGCAGCGAAGATCCGCAATCGATCATCGAGCAGATCGCGGCGGGTATGAAGGACGCGTCGAAGGCGCGCCGTATCGAGGACCGCGCAAGCGCGATCCTGCAAGCGATCCGCAGCGCCGCGCGCGAAGACGTCATCGTGCTGGCCGGCAAGGGGCACGAAGCAACACAGGAAATCATGGGTAAGAAACGCGCTTTCTCCGACCAGGATCACGCTCGCCTTGCGCTGGCCGCGCGCGCGACGCACGCACGCGGAGGTGGCGAATGAGCATGTTTTCGCTGCGTGAAGCCGCCGCGCTGATCCCGGGCGCGACCGTGCTCGGCGACGAGACGGTTGCGTTCGAACGCGTTTGTACAGACAGCCGCAGCGCCGGCCCCGGCGACCTGTTCGTCGCGATCAAGGGCGATCGTTTCGACGCGCACGATTTCCTGCCGGACGTCGCCGCCCGCAACGTGACGGCTGTTCTCGTCACGCGTACGCCGCAAGACTGGAGTGTGCCGGCGCTCAAAGTCACCGACACGCGCGTGGGTCTCGGCGCGCTCGCGCGCGGCTGGCGCCGCCAGTTCAGCATGCCGCTCGTCGCGGTGACGGGCAGCAACGGCAAGACCACGGTCAAGGAAATGATCGCGTCGATCTTCGCCGCTGCGGTCGGTGCCGAGGCGCGCCTCGCTACTGCGGGCAACTTCAACAACGACATCGGCTTGCCGCTCACGCTGTTCCGTCTGCACGCCGCGCATCAGCTGGCGGTGGTCGAACTCGGCATGAACCATCCGGGCGAAACCTCGGAGCTCGCGAAGATCGCCGAGCCGACGGTCGCGGTGGTGAACAACGCGCAGCGCGAGCATCAGGAATTCATGGCGACGGTCGAAGCCGTCGCGCTCGAACACGCGAGCGTGATTCACGCGCTGTCGCCGGAAGGCGTCGCGGTGTTCCCGGCCGACGACGCCTACGCGAGCATCTGGCGCGTAGCCGCGACCGGCAACCGCATCATGGACTTCGCGCTGAATTCCGCCGAGCGCATCACCGAAGCCGCGGTGAAAGGCACGTTCGACGGCAACGTGTTGAGCATCAACACGCCGGAAGGCCAAATCGAAGTCACGCTGCAAGTGCTCGGCAACCACAACGCGCACAACGCGCTGGCCGCAACGTCGGCCGCGTTGGCTGCGGGCGTTTCGCTCGACGCGATCAAGCGCGGTCTCGAATCGTTCGACGCCGTGAAGGGCCGCCTGCAGGTGAAGCAAGCCGTCCTCGGCACGCTCGCCGGCGCGACCGTGATCGACGACACCTACAACGCCAATCCCGATTCGATGCGCGCCGCGATCGACGTGCTCGCCTCCCGCGCCGCGCCGCGCGTGCTGGTGATGGGCGACATGGGCGAAGTCGGCGACAACGGTCCGGCGTTTCACCGCGAAATCGGCGCTTACGCCAAGGAACGCGGTATCGACGCGCTATACGCCATGGGCGACGCCTCGCGCGACGCCTGCACCGCGTACGGCGCGAGCGCGCATCACGTCGCCGATATCGGCACGCTGGTCGCGCAATTGCAGCAGGCCGGTTTCGGTCCTGCCGCAACGCTTCTCGTGAAAGGCTCGCGCTTCATGCAGATGGAGCGCGTGGTGGACGCCGTAACGAGTCCACAACCCAACGCAGCGGGCAGTACGCCCGCGGCACATTGAAATAGAAGGACCGAAGCATGCTACTGGCGCTGGCGCAATGGCTGCAGAATGACGCAAGCTTCTTGCGCGTGTTCAGTTATCTGACTTTCCGTGCGGTGATGGCGACCATCACCGCGCTGCTGATCGGGCTCGTCTGCGGCCCGGCGGTGATTCGCAAGCTGACGGCCATGAAGGTCGGTCAGGCCGTTCGTAAAGACGGTCCGCAAACTCACCTCGTGAAATCCGGCACGCCGACCATGGGCGGTGTGCTGATTCTGCTCGGCATCGCCGTGGCCACGTTGCTGTGGGCCGACCTGACCAACCGCTTCATCTGGATCGTGATGCTGGTCACGTTCGGTTTCGGTGTGATCGGCTGGGTCGACGATTACCGCAAGGTGGTCTACAAGGATCCGCGCGGTATGTCGTCGCGCGAAAAGTATTTCTGGCAGTCGGTGATCGGTCTGTTCGCTGCCGTGTATCTCGCATTCAGTGTGTCCGAAGCGAGCAATGTGCGCGTGTTCGACCTGTTCATGGCGTGGGTGAGGAGCGGCCTCTCGATGGGCCTGCCTCCCCACGCCGACCTGATGCTGCCGTTCGTCAAGTCGATCAGCTATCCGCTCGGCGTGTGGGGCTTCATCGTGCTGACGTATCTGGTGATCGTCGGTGCGAGCAACGCGGTCAACCTCACCGACGGTCTCGACGGGCTCGTGATCATGCCCGTCGTGCTGGTGGGTGCGTCGCTCGGTGTGTTCGCGTATGTGATGGGCAGCTCGGTCTATTCGAAATACCTGCTGTTTCCGCATATCGCCGGTGCGGGCGAGTTGTTGATCTTCTGTTCGGCGATGGGCGGCGCGGGACTCGCGTTCCTCTGGTTCAACACGCACCCGGCGCAGATGTTCATGGGCGACGTCGGCGCGCTCGCGCTCGGCGGCGCGCTCGGCACGGTCGCGGTGATCGTGCGTCAGGAAATCGTGCTCTTCATCATGGGCGGCATTTTCGTCGCGGAGACGCTCTCCGTGATGTTGCAGGTCACGTGGTTCAAATTCACCAAGCGCCGTTTCGGTGAAGGGCGGCGTCTCTTCAAGATGGCGCCGCTGCATCACCATTTCGAATTGTCGGGTTGGAAAGAAACGCAGGTGGTCGTGCGCTTCTGGATCATCACCCTGATGTTGTGTCTCTTTGGTTTGTCCACGCTCAAACTGCGTTAAGCAGCAGGTCATTAAGGAAGCAGGCGATGTTCGGCGAGAAGTTTCGGGATCGGCAAAAGCCGATGGTGCTCGTGCTGGGACTGGGTGAATCCGGTCTCGCTATGGCGCGCTGGTGCGCGCGGCACGGCTGTCGGCTGCGTGTGGCCGATACGCGCGAGGTGCCGCCGAACCTGCACGCGCTGGAAGCGCACGGCATCGACGCCGCATTCGTCGGCGGCCCGTTTTCGCCGGCACTGCTCGAAGGTATCGAACTGGTCGCCATCAGCCCGGGTTTGTCGCCGCTTGCCGCCGATCTGTTGCCGCTAATCTCGGCGGCGCGCGAGCAGGGCGTCCCCGTGTGGGGCGAACTCGAATTCTTCTCCCAGGCACTGAAGTCGCTCGGCGAAAGCGGCTATGCGCCGAAAGTGATCGCCATCACCGGCACCAACGGCAAGACCACGACCACGAGCCTCACCGGCCTGCTGTGCGAACGCGCGGGCAAGAAGGTCGCGGTGGCGGGCAATATCAGCCCGGCGCTGCTCGACAAGCTAACGGAAGCGATCGATAACACCGCGTTGCCGGATGTGTGGGTGCTGGAGCTGTCGAGCTTCCAGCTAGAAACCGCGCACACGTTTACGCCCGACGCGGCGGTCGTGCTGAACATCACCCAGGATCACCTCGACTGGCACGGCGGTCTCGATGCATACGCTGCCGCGAAGGGCCGCATCTTTGGTACACAAACCGTGCGCGTGTTGAATCGCGACGACTCGCGCGTCATGAAGCTCGCGCCTTCCGAAGACAGCGAAGCCGAGGTGGTCACATTCGGCGTCACCGAGCCGAAGAACGACGGCGACTACGGCTTGCTGCGCGACAACGGCATGATCTGGCTCGTCGAAGCGCATGACCGCGACGCGAGCGACGAACCGGTGCCGAAGCGCCGCCGCAAGAACGAAGTCGTGACGCCGCCGAACATCGCGCTCAAGCGCCTGATGCCGGCCGACGCCTTGCGCATTCGCGGCTTGCACAACGCGGCCAATGCGCTCGCCGCTTACGCGCTCGCGCGCGCGGTCGGCCTGCCGGGCGCGCCGCTGCTGCACGGTCTGCGCGAATATCACGGCGAACCGCATCGCGTGGAATTGATCGCGTCGATCGACGGTATCGACTATGTGGACGACAGCAAGGGCACCAACGTCGGCGCGACGGTCGCCGCGCTCGACGGTCTGGCGCAGCGCATCGTGCTGATCGCCGGCGGTGACGGCAAGGGTCAGGATTTCGAACCGCTCGCCGCGCCGGTCATGCGCTGGTGCCGCGCGGTGATGCTGATCGGCCGCGACGCGCCGCAAATCCGCGCCGCGCTGGCAGACACCGGCATTGCCATAACGGACCACGCCACGCTCGAAGAAGCGACGCGCGCCGCAACCGCGCTCGCGGAACCGGGCGACGCCGTGCTGCTCTCGCCGGCTTGCGCGAGCTTCGACATGTTCAAGGGTTACGCGCATCGCGCCGCGGTGTTCCGCAGCACGGTGGAAGACATCGCGGCCGAACGGGGGACGATGATATGAGCTGGTCGGAGCGTTTCGGTTCACGTCAGGCCGCTGCGGGAGACGCGGGTGCTTCGGGCGCTTCGGCTCGCGCCGGCGGCCGCTCGGGCGGCAGTGGTCTTGCGAGCGCCGTCAACGGCGTGCGTCCGCTGCGCTCGCGCATGCTCGACTACGATCACTCGCTGCTGTGGGTGGTCGTCGCGCTGCTCGGTCTCGGTGTGGTGATGGTGTATTCGGCGTCGATCGCCATGCCCGATTCGCCGAAGTATGCGTCGTACCGTGACTACGCGTTCCTCGTGCGCCAGATCATCTTCGTGGTGATGGGCGCGGTGGTCGGCATCGTGTCGTTCCGCATTCCGATCGCGACGTGGGACAAGTACGCGCCCAAGCTGTTTCTGATTTCGCTGGTCGCGCTGGTGATCGTGCTGATCCCGCACGTCGGCAAGGGCGTGAACGGCGCGCGCCGCTGGATTCCGCTCGGCATCACGAACATGCAGCCGTCGGAAATCATGAAGCTCGCGGTGGCGATCTACGCGGCGAATTACACCGTGCGCAAGCAGGAATACATGCACAGCTTTGCCAAAGGCTTTTTGCCGATGGCAGTCGCCGTGGGCCTCGTCGGTGCGTTGCTGCTGCTCGAGCCGGACATGGGCGCGTTCATGGTGATCGCGGCGACCGCGATGGGTCTGCTGTTTCTCGGCGGCGTGAACGGCAAGCTGTTCGGTGGTCTGGTGGCGACCGCGGTCGGTACATTCAGCCTGCTGGTGTGGGCGTCGCCGTGGCGTCGCGAGCGGATTTTCGCGTACCTCGATCCGTGGGACGACCGTTACGCGCAGGGCAAGGCTTATCAATTGACGCACTCGCTGATCGCGTTCGGGCGCGGCGAGTGGTTCGGCGTGGGACTCGGCGGCAGCGTCGAGAAGCTCAACTATCTGCCGGAAGCGCATACCGACTTCATCCTCGCGGTGATCGGCGAGGAACTGGGTTTTGTCGGCGTGCTGGTCGTGATCCTGATGTTCTACTGGATCGTGCGCCGCTCGTTCGAGATCGGCCGTCAGGCGCTCGCGCTCGACCGCACGTTCGCGGGTCTGGTGGCGAAGGGCATCGGCATCTGGTTCGGCGCGCAGACCTTCATCAACATGGGCGTGAACCTCGGCTTGCTGCCGACCAAAGGTCTCACGTTGCCGCTCGTCAGTTATGGCGGCTCCGGCATTTTGCTGAACTGTGTGGCTGTCGCCGTGCTGATGCGTGTCGATTACGAGAACCGGGTGCTGATGCGTGGAGGAAAGGTATGACCGCTCTGCCGCAACGCACGCTGATGGTGATGGCCGGTGGCACCGGGGGACACGTGTTCCCGGGGCTCGCGGTCGCTCATCTGATGCAGGCGTGGGGCTGGAAGGTCGTATGGCTCGGCAATCCCGCGGGCATGGAAGCAACGCTGGTGCCGAAGCACGGTATCCCGATGGAATACGTGCGCTTTGGCGGGCTGCGCGGCAAGGGCCTGAAGACCAAGCTGATGCTGCCGCTGAATCTGCTGCGCGCATGTACGCAAAGCTTGAGTGTGCTGCGCCGCGTTAAGCCGGACGTCGTGCTCGGCATGGGCGGCTACATCACGTTTCCGGCCGGCCTGATGACCGCATTGTGCGGCCGTCCGCTCGTGCTGCATGAACAGAATTCGATTGCCGGTCTCGCGAACAAGGTGCTTGCGAAAGTCGCCAAACGCGTGCTGGTTGCGTTCCCGAATGCACTGCCGCACGGCGAATGGACAGGAAACCCGATTCGTGCGGAACTTGCGCGCGCAATTGCACCCAAAGCACGCTACGCGCAGCGCAGCGGTCCGTTGAATGTGCTGGTGGTGGGCGGCAGTTTGGGTGCGGCGGCATTGAATGAAGTCGTGCCGCGCGCGGTGGCTTTGCTGGCGCCGAACGAGCGTCCGCGCATCGTGCATCAGGCGGGCGCGAAGCACATCGAGGCGCTGCGCGAGAACTACGCGGCGGCGGGTCTCCAAGCGGGCGCCGACGTCGAACTCGTGCCGTTCATCGACGACATGACGAGCGCTTACGCAAACGCGGACCTGGTGATTTGCCGCTCCGGCGCGATGACGGTTTCAGAGATTTCGGCAGTAGGCGTGGCGGCGCTGTTCGTGCCGTTCCCGTATGCGGTAGACGATCACCAAACCACTAATGCAGCGTTTCTCGCCGATAACGGCGCGGCGCTGGTCGTGCAGCAACGCGATCTGTCGGCGGAAACCCTCGCCGACTGGTTGCGCAGCCAGACGCGGGAGACTCTCGCGGAAATGGCGGAGCGTTCGCGCTCGCTCGCGAAACCCGACGCCACGGAGCAAGTCGCGCAGATTTGCGCGACCGTGGCGGGTTCGATTTCGGGCGCGAGCCCAGAAGGAAAGTAATGAAACACATCGTCAAACATATTCACTTTGTCGGCATCGGCGGTGTCGGCATGAGCGGCATCGCGGAGGTGCTGGTCAATCTCGGCTATCAGGTGAGCGGCTCGGATCTGTCGAGCAACGCGATCACCGATCGCCTCGCCGCACTCGGCGCGCGGATCGCGATCGGTCACGCGGCGGAGAACATCGAAGGCGCGAATGCAGTGGTCGTTTCCACGGCAGTGCGCAGCGACAACCCGGAAGTGCTGGCCGCGCGTCATCGGCGCATTCCGATCGTGCCGCGCGCGGTGATGCTCGCGGAGCTGATGCGCCTGAAGCAGGGCATTGCGATTGCCGGCACGCACGGCAAGACCACGACCACCTCGCTGGTGGCGAGCGTGCTCGCGGCGGGTGGACTCGACCCGACCTTCGTGATCGGCGGCCGGCTGATCAGTGCGGGCGCGAATGCGCGCCTGGGCACGGGCGACTTCATCGTCGCGGAAGCCGACGAGTCGGATGCGTCGTTCCTGAATCTGTTCCCGGTGATCGAAGTCATCACGAACATCGACGCCGATCACATGGACACCTACGGCCACGACTTCGCGCGGCTCAAGCAGGCGTTCATCGAGTTCACGCACCGTCTGCCGTTCTACGGCATCGCGGTGCTGTGCGTCGACGATCCGAACGTGAAGGAAATCCTGCCGTTCGTGTCGAAGCCGATCATCCGCTACGGCTTCGCGCCGGATGCGCAAGTGCGCGCGGTCAATGTGGAAGCGCTCGGCGGCAAGATGCATTTCACCGCGATGCGTGAAGATGCCGCGCCGCTCGACATCGTGTTGAACCTGCCGGGCGAGCACAACGTGCAGAACGCTTTGGCCGCAATTGCAATTGCGACTGAACTTGAAGTGAAAGATGCCGATATCCAGCGAGCGCTGGCGGATTTTAACGGCGTGGGCCGACGCTTCCAGCGCTATGGCGAAGTGCCGGTTTTCACCGAAGGCAAAGCGTTGGGCGCCTACACGCTGGTGGACGACTATGGTCATCACCCGGTCGAAATGGCGGCCACGGTGGCGGCGGCGCGCGGCGCATTTCCGGGCCGGCGTCTGGTGCTGGCGTTCCAGCCGCACCGCTTCACGCGCACGCGTGACTGCTTCGAGGATTTTGTGAAAGTGCTGTCGACCGTCGACGCGCTCGTGCTGACCGAAGTCTATTCGGCCGGCGAGTCGCCGATCGTCGCCGCGGACGGCCGTGCTCTCGCGCGTGCGCTGCGTGTGGCGGGCAAGGTCGAACCGGTGTTTGTCGATACGGTGGACGAAGTGCCGGACGCGCTCTCAGCGATTGTGCGCGACGGCGATGTGGTGATCACGATGGGCGCGGGTTCGATCGGCGGTGTGCCGGGTCGCCTCGCTCAGGAAACGAAGGTGTGAGATGAGCAGTATCGACCCTAAACAATTCGGCAAAGTGGCAGTTTTGCTCGGCGGCAATTCCGCGGAGCGCGAGGTGTCGCTCAATTCCGGGCGTCTCGTGTTGCAAGGTCTGCGCGACGCCGGTATCGACGCGCATCCGTTCGATCCGGCCGAGCGTCCGCTCGCCGCGTTGAAGGAAGAGGGTTTCGTGCGCGCGTTCAACGCGCTGCATGGCGGCTACGGCGAGAACGGCCAGATTCAGGGCGCGCTCGACTTTTACGGCATCAAGTACACGGGCAGCGGCGTGCTCGGCTCGGCGCTCGGTCTGGACAAGTTCCGCACCAAGCTCGTGTGGCAGCAGCTCGGCATTCCGACGCCGCCGTTCGAAGCGGTGCTGCGCGGCGACGACTACGAAGCGCGCGCGAAAGAGATCGTCGCCAAGCTCGGTTTGCCGCTCTTCGTGAAGCCGGCGAGCGAAGGTTCGAGCGTCGCGGTGATCAAGGTGAAGAGCGCCGACGCACTGCCGGCCGCGCTGCTCGAAGCGGTCAAGTTCGACAAGATCGTGGTGGTCGAAAAGAGCATCGAGGGCGGCGGCGAATACACCGCGTGCATTGCCGGCAATCTCGATCTGCCGGTGATCCGCATCGTGCCGGCCGGCGAGTTTTACGACTATCACGCGAAGTACATCGCGAACGACACGCAGTATCTGATCCCGTGCGGTCTGGCGGCGGACGAGGAAGCGCATCTGAAGGTGCTGGCGCGCCGCGCCTTCGACGTGCTCGGTTGCACCGACTGGGGCCGGGCGGATTTCATGCTCGACGCCGACGGCAAGCCGTATTTCCTCGAAGTGAACACGGCGCCCGGCATGACCGATCACTCGCTGCCGCCGAAAGCGGGGCGCGCGGTGGGCATCGGCTATCAGGAACTGGTTGTCGGCGTGTTGGCGCTGACGCTTAAGGACTAACCGGGGCGACCCGAAAGCAACTCCATGTGGAACAACGTTCGCCAGCTCAATTTCGCCGCCAACGCATTGCATGTGTTGCTGGTGCTCGTGCTGCTGGCGGCAGGCGGTTACTGGCTGATCCAGCGCCCGAATTTCGCGCTGCGTGAAATCCAGATTGACGGCGATACCGAGCACATCAATTCGCCGACGGTGCGCGCGGGTGTCGTGGGTCGGTTGAAGGGCAACTTTTTTACGGTGGACCTCGACGTGGCGCGTCAGGCGTTCGAGCAGATGCCGTGGGTGCGTCATGCGAGCGTGCGGCGCGTCTGGCCGAATGCGCTGGCTGTCACGCTCGAGGAGTACAAACCGCTGGGGACGTGGGGCAGCGATCAGCTGGTGAGCGTGGACGGCGAGTTGTTCACGGCGAATCAGGGCGAGCTCGAAGAGGATCTGCCCGCCTTCGACGGTCCGGACGGCACGGCAAAAGAAGTGGTCACGCGCTATCACGATTTTCAGAAATGGTTCGCGCCGTTGGGCGCGACGCCCGAAGAAGTGACGCTGTCGCCGCGCTACGCGTGGACGGTGAAGCTCTCGAACGGCACGCAGGTGGAACTTGGGCGCGAACGCAATCAGGACACGCTGCTCGATCGGAGCCGCCGCCTGACCGCGGCGTGGCACGCGGTGACGCAACGTTGGGGAAAGGATATCGAGTATGCGGACTTGCGCTATCCGAACGGTTTCGCGATTCGTGCCGCTGGCATGCGCTTCATCAGCGAACCCGACAAGGGCAAGAAGTAAACGGACATCACACGCAATGAGCACGCTATGAGTAAAGACTATAAAGATCTGCTGGTCGCCCTCGACATCGGGACGTCGAAGGTCGTGGCTATCGTCGCCGAGTTGAAGGGCGAAGGTCACTACGAGGTGATCGGCCTCGGCCAGAGCGAATCGAAGGGGCTCAAGAAAGGCGTGGTGGTGAATATCGAAGCCACCGTGCAGTCCATTCAGCGCGCGCTCGAAGAAGCCGAGCTGATGGCCGACTGCAAGATCACCAACGTATTTACCGGAATTGCCGGCAGCCATATCCGCAGCTTCAACTCCAGCGGCATGGTGGCGATCAAGGAGAAGGAAGTCACGCAGACGGATGTGGCGCGCGTGATCGAAACGGCGAAGGCGATCAACATCCCGACCGATCAGCAGGTGCTGCATATCCTGACGCAGGAATTCATCATCGACGGTCAGGAAGATGTGCGCGAGCCGATCGGCATGAGCGGTATTCGTCTCGAAGTGAAGGTGCATATCGTCACCGGCGCGGTGAGCGCGGCGCAGAACATCGTGAAGTGCGTGCGCCGTTGCGGGCTCGAAGTGAACGATCTGATTCTGCAGCCGCTGGCGTCGTCGCTCGCGGTGCTGACGGAAGACGAAAAAGAACTCGGCGTGGTGCTGGTCGATATCGGCGGCGGCACGACGGACATCGCGATTTTCAGCGAAGGCGCGATCCGGCATACGGCGGTGATTCCGATCGCCGGCGACCAGATCACGAGCGACATTGCCATGGCGCTGCGCACGCCGACGCCGGACGCGGAAGACATCAAGGTGGATTACGGCATCGCCAAGCAGGCTTTGGCCGATCCGGACGAAATGATCGAAGTGCCGGGACTCGGCGAGCGCGGCCCGCGCACGCTGTCGCGCCAGGCGCTGGCGGCGGTGGTCGAGCCGCGCGTCGAAGAACTGTTTTCGCTCGTGCAGCAGGTGGTGCGCGAGTCGGGTTACGAGGAACTGCTGAGCTCCGGCGTGGTGCTGACCGGCGGCGCGTCGATGATGCTCGGCATGGTCGAACTCGGCGAGGACATTTTCCTGAAGCCGGTGCGCATCGGCGTGCCGGAATACGCGGGCGGTCTCGCCGACGTGGTGCGCAACCCGCGCTACTCGACGGCGATGGGCCTGCTCGTCGAAGGACGCTCGCAACGCATGCGCGGCCGCAAGGTGGCGGTGCAGTCGGGCTCGATGGGCCAGGTGTTCACGCGCATGAAGGACTGGTTCCTCGGCAACTTCTAAAGCATTCGTAGCACCGCTGCACAGAACGGGTTGTCGAACAGGTTTCAACCGGGTTTTAGGAATACGCGCTGGTGCCGGCGGCCGGCGCGCGACAGGGGGTTGCCCGATCTCCTGCCGAATAACGGCCGAAGTGGCTGTAAATTTTTATCTTGACGGAGGCATCATGGATTTCCAAATGCTGGAAACCGAAACGAACGGCACCATCATCAAGGTGATCGGAGTAGGTGGCGCTGGCGGCAATGCCGTTCAGCACATGATCAACAAAGGCGTGCAAGGCGTCGACTTCATTGTGATGAACACGGACGCGCAGGCGCTGTCGCGTTCGCGCGCCTCCGCGGTGATCCAGCTCGGCAACACGGGTCTGGGCGCCGGCGCGAAGCCGGAAATGGGCCGCGCCGCAGCGGAAGAAGCACGTGAGCGTATCGCCGATGCACTGCGCGGCGCGCACATGGTCTTCATCACGGCCGGCATGGGCGGCGGCACGGGCACGGGTGCAGCACCCGTGGTTGCGCAAATCGCCAAGGAAATGGGTATCTTGACCGTTGGCGTGGTCAGCAAGCCGTTCGAATTCGAAGGCGGCAAGCGCATGCGCGTCGCGGAAGCCGGTTCGCAGCAACTGGAGGATCACGTCGACTCGCTGATCGTCGTCCTGAACGACAAGCTGTTCGAGGTGATGGGCGATGACGCCGAGATGGACAAGTGCTTCCAGTGCGCAGACGACGTTCTGAACAACGCAGTTGCCGGCATCGCGGAAATCATCAACGTCGACGGTCTGGTGAACGTCGACTTCGAAGACGTGAAGACGGTGATGGGCGAGCAGGGCAAGGCGATGATGGGCACGGCGACGGTTGCCGGCGTCGATCGCGCACGCCTCGCTGCTGAGCAGGCTGTCGCCAGCCCGCTCCTGGAAGGTGTGGATCTGTCGGGCGCGCGTGGCGTGCTGGTGAACATCACGTCGAGCCGTTCGCTGCGTCTGTCGGAAACGCGCGAAGTGATGAACACCATCAAGAGCTATGCCGCAGAAGACGCAACCGTGATCTTCGGCGCGGTGTACGACGATGCAATGGGCGACGCGCTGCGCGTGACGGTCGTGGCAACGGGTCTGGGCCGTGCGGCGAAGAAGCAGCAATCGGCACCGATGACGCTGCTGCGCACCGGCACCGACAACCAGCCGATCAACGCGCACGCTGCTTACGCACCGCAAACGTCGCACGCGAGCACCGCCGACTACGGCGCGCTGGATACGCCGGCAGTGTGGCGCACCTCGCGCGATACGGCCGCTTCGCATGTGCAGGCGCTGCAGGAAAAGGGCGTCGACACGTACGACATTCCGGCATTCCTGCGCAAGCAGGCGGACTGAGCGCACGAGCAGGCTTTCGTTGCCGCGCTGCGTTTGTCGAGCAGTGCAGCGTTGGCGGACGAATGCACGAGCGTGGCGGGTGAACGGCAAACAAGTCGCGTATCTTTGAAGATTCGCGGCAAGGACAACTGCCCTCTTCGGTTTCGCGAAGCGGAATGGGCGACTGTCGCCGGACGGCGGAGCATGCAGTGGTGGGTGCCCACGCCGGATTTTTCACTGCGACACGACGACGTGCGAGTGTGCTTCGCATCGATGCAAAGGACTGAGCATGATTCAAGCAGGTGACAAGCTGCCCGACGCAACGCTCTTCGAGTTGATCGAAGACGAGCGGGCGGGCTGCACGATCGGGCCTAACAGCTTCGACGTGCGCGAGCAGACGGCGGGCAAGCGCGTGGTGATCTTCGGATTGCCGGGCGCGTTCACGCCGACCTGTTCAGCCAAACATGTACCGGGTTATGTCGAGCATGCCGAGCAGTTGCGCGCGCTTGGCATCGACGAGATCTGGTGCGTGTCCGTCAACGACGCGTTCGTAATGGGCGCGTGGGGACGCGATCAGCACGCCTCGGGCAAGGTGCGCATGATGGCGGACGGCAGTGCGGCTTTCACACGAGCGCTCGGTCTCGAGCAGGATTTGTCGGCGCGCGGCATGGGAATCCGTTCCCAGCGCTACGCGATGGTTGTCGACGACGGCGTGGTCAAGACGTTGAACGTCGAGGCTGCCGGCAAATTCGAAGTCAGCGATGCAGGGAGTATTCTCGCTACGTTGAGCTAAGCACGCGGCGTCGTGGCCTTCGCCTTGGTGCATGCGCGGTACGCGCGTTGTGACTGGGCAACGGTCGATAAGACGCTTTTGTGACAGGCCGTTACGCGGGCCGATGACCGGAAACGCCTCCGTTCCGGGACATCGGCCCGTCACGCTTCCCTGACGGGCGCCCGAGGGTAACGTAGCGAAACAGATTGATACGTTCCGCGCAAAGACGCTCCTTAGGGTATTGGAGTATACTTCGCGCTATGGAATAAAAAGTCCCGATTGGGATTTTCAATCGAATAGAAGATCACCATGTTGAAGCAGCGCACAATCAAACAAATCGTCAAGACAGTCGGCATCGGCCTGCACTCGGGCCGTAAGGTCGAACTGACGCTCCGTCCGGCCGCGCCGGACACGGGCATCGTGTTTTCGCGCGTGGATCTGCCTACGCCGGTGGACATTCCCGCGTCGGCGATGGCGATTGGCGATACGCGTCTGGCTTCCGTTTTGCAGAAAGACGGCGCGCGCGTCTCGACCATCGAGCATCTGATGTCCGCCTGCGCCGGTCTTGGCATCGACAATCTCTATGTCGACGTCACCGCCGAAGAAATTCCTATCATGGACGGCAGTGCCGGTTCGTTCGTGTTTCTGATTCAATCGGCAGGGATTGAAGAGCAGAACGCGGCGAAGAAATTCATCAAGGTCACCAAACCGGTCGAAATTCGTGACGGCGATAAATTCGCGCGTCTCGACCCGTATTTCGGTTTCAAGCTCAAATTCACGATCGATTTCCGTCACCCGGCTGTGGATAAGACCGGTCAGGCGCTGGAAGTGGATTTTGCCAATACGTCTTACGTGCGCGAAATCGCGCGTGCCCGCACCTTCGGTTTTGCGCATGAAGTGGAAATGATGCGCGAACTGGGTCTCGCACGCGGCGGCAGCATGGACAACGCGATTGTGCTCGACGAGTACCGGATTCTGAACAACGACGGCCTGCGCTACGACGACGAGTTCGTGAAGCACAAGATGCTCGACGCGATCGGCGACCTGTATGTGGTGGGTCATCCGCTGCTGGCGTCGTACAACGCGTACAAGTCGGGCCACGGCCTGAACAACGCGCTGCTGCGCGAACTGCTGGCGCATGAAGATTCGTACGAAATCGTCACCTTCGACGATACGCAGAAAGCGCCGCGCGGATTTGCCTACGAAACGCAGACGGCGTTTGCCTAACGCTTTCGCGGAAATGTCCGCGGCGAGTGCATGAAAAGTAAGCGGCCCTGACGGGCCGCTTTTTTTCGCTCAGCGATTTCTCCGATGCCGGGCCGCCATTTTCGCCAAGGCTTCCTGCAATGGCGACGGCGCGAGCGATTCGCTCAGCGCATGGAGCGCGTCCGCGCCGGCCGGCGTCATGCGCGCCTGCTTGACCGGCGGCGGCTCCTTGACCGGCTGCGGCCGCACTCGAATGCGCAGTGCATTGACCGGCCAGCCGCGCTGCTGCAGATCCGACAGCAGCCGCGGCTCCAGATGCCTGAGACGTGCCGCCAGCGCGTTATGGCCGGCGAACAGCGCCAGCACGCCTTCCTTGATAAAGCTGGGCTCGACGCTCGTTGCCAGATAGTCGGGCAGAAGCGCGCGCAAATCCTTCTCCAGCGCCGCAATCTGCTCGACGCCCGCGCGCAGGGCCGCGAACGCGTCCGTGCGGTTGAGCACCTCGGCGACCGGCTGCGGGCGGCGCGCCTTGAACTGCTGGGGCGGCGGCCTTGAAAAGGAAGGAAAGCGGCTCATGTTCGGTGGGTAGCGGCGTGTTCGCACCCAATGCGCGTTCACGCCGCGATTGTACCGCGCGGGATGCACGCAGGCCGGCCTCAATGCGGACTGTCCGGGGCCGCTGCGGCGGGCTTCGGAGGCCCGGCCGCCGTCGCTTCGCTGACACAGGCGTGGGCGGGGGCGCGTGCTAAAATGCCCGATTCGAATTCACTCTTGGACTAAGCCGCCGAGGCCCTTCCGACCCCGGAGCGCACGTGCACGACCCGCACGGTGCGACCCAGCCGAAGCCGCGACGCAGACACCGATCCGATGACCACCGGTTTTCTACAGAAGATTTTTGGCAGCCGCAACCAGCGGCTAGTCAAGCAATATCAAAAGACCGTCGCGGCGATCAATGCGCTCGAGCCGCAGATCGAGCAATTGACGGACGATCAACTGCGCGCCAAAACGGGTGAATTCCGCCAGCGCGTCGCGAGCGGCGAGTCGCTCGACAAGCTCCTGCCGGAAGCCTTCGCCGTGTGCCGCGAGGCGAGCAAGCGGGTGCTGAAAATGCGCCACTTCGACGTGCAGCTGATCGGCGGCATGGTCCTGCATTACGGCAAGATCGGCGAAATGCGCACCGGTGAGGGCAAGACGCTCGTCGCCACGCTGCCGGTGTACCTGAATGCGCTGTCGGGCCGCGGCGTGCACGTGGTTACTGTCAACGACTACCTCGCCCAGCGCGACGCCGAATGGATGGCGCGTCTGTACAACTTCCTCGGGCTGTCGGTCGGTATCAATCTGTCGCAGATGGACCACGAGTCCAAGCAGCAAGCCTATGCGGCAGACATCACGTACGGCACCAACAACGAATTCGGCTTCGACTACCTGCGCGACAACATGGTCTACGAGACCGACGCGCGCGTGCAGCGAGCCCTGAATTTCGCGGTGGTCGACGAGGTCGACTCGATCCTCATCGACGAGGCCCGTACGCCGCTCATCATCTCCGGCCAGGCCGAAGATCACACCGAACTCTACGTGCGCATGAATGCGCTGCCGCCGCTGCTCGAACGCCAGATCGGCGAAGAGAAAGCGGACGGCACCGGCGTCGAAAAGCCGGGCGACTACACGCTGGACGAAAAAGGCCGCCAGGTGTTCCTGACGGAATCGGGCCACGAAAAGGCCGAGCGCCTGCTCGCCGAGTGGGGCCTGATCGGTGAAGGCGAAAGCCTGTACGCGCCGCAGAACATCACGCTGATGCACCATGTGTACGCCGCGCTGCGCGCACACACGCTGTTCTTCAAGGACCAGCATTACGTGGTGCAAAACGGCGAAGTAGTGATCGTCGACGAATTCACCGGCCGCCTGATGTCGGGCCGCCGCTGGTCGGACGGCTTGCACCAGGCGGTCGAGGCGAAGGAACACGTCAAGATTCAGAGCGAGAACCAGACGCTCGCGTCGATCACGTTCCAGAACTACTTCCGTATGTACGCGAAGCTGTCCGGCATGACCGGTACGGCGGACACGGAAGCGTACGAATTCAACGAGATCTACGGTCTCGAAACGGTCGTGATCCCGACCAACCGTCCGCCCAAGCGGATCGACAAGCAGGATCAGATCTACAAGACCGCCAAGGAACGCTACGACGCGGTGATCCGCGACATCCGCGATTGCTATGAGCGCGGTCAGCCGGTGCTGGTCGGCACGACGTCGATCGAAAACTCCGAGCTGCTGTCGCATCTGCTGAAGCAGGCCGGGTTGCCGCACGAAGTGCTGAACGCCAAGCAGCACGCGCGTGAAGCGGAGATCGTCGCTGAAGCCGGCCGTCCGAAGCGCATCACGATCGCCACCAACATGGCCGGCCGCGGTACGGACATCGTGCTGGGCGGTAATGCGGAAAAGCAGGCGTCGTTCCTCGAACTGGACGAAACGCTGGCCGAAGACGACAAGCAGCGCCGCATCCAGAAGCTGCACGACGAATGGCAAGCGCTGCACGATCAGGTGAAGGCCGCGGGCGGTCTGCACATTATCGGCACCGAGCGTCACGAATCGCGCCGGATCGACAACCAGTTGCGCGGCCGTGCCGGCCGTCAGGGCGACCCGGGTTCGTCGCGCTTCTATCTGTCGCTGGAAGATCCTCTGCTGCGCATTTTCGCCGGCGACCGCGTGCGCGCGATCATGGACCGCCTGAAAATGCCGGAAGGCGAAGCGATCGAGGCAGGCATCGTCTCGCGCTCCATCGAATCGGCGCAGCGCAAGGTGGAAGCACGCAACTTCGACGTTCGCAAGCAATTGCTCGAATACGACGACGTGTCGAACGATCAGCGCAAGGTGATCTATCAGCAGCGCAATGAATTGCTCGAAGCGAACGACATCACCGAGACCATCGGTGCGATGCGCCAGAGTGTGATCGCCGATATCGTCCACCAGTTCGTGCCGGCAGGCAGCATTGAAGAACAGTGGGACGTGCCCGAGCTGGAAGAGGTGCTGCGCAACGAATGGCAGCTCGACCTCGCGATCCAGGAAATGATCAACGAGTCGAACTCGATCAGCGCAGACGAGATTCTAGAAGCGGTTGAAGCCGCCGCCGACGAAGCCTATGAAGCGAAGGTCGAACTGGTCGGCCGCGAGTCGTTCAGCGCGTTCGAACGCTCGATCATGTTGCAAACGCTCGACCGCAGCTGGCGCGAACATCTGGCCGCGCTCGATCACTTGCGCCAGGGCATCCATCTGCGCGGCTATGCGCAGAAGAACCCGAAGCAGGAATACAAGCGCGAGGCGTTCGAACTGTTCGCCGCGATGCTCGACGCCGTGAAGCTCGAAGTCACCCGCGTGGTGATGAACGTGCAGATCCAGTCGCCGGAACAGTTGGAACAGGCCGCTGAACAGCTGGAAGAGCAGGGCAGCCACCTCGAAAACGTCGAGTTCCGCCACGCTGAATTTGCCGAAGCCGCAGCGGCGGCGCCGGTTGCCGCTGAGGCGGCCACGGCCGCCATGATCGGCGACGCGATGAGCCACGGCTCGTCGCAACCGGTGGCAGCGAACGTGAGCGCGGACAACGTGCCGAAGGTCGGCCGTAACGACCCGTGCCCGTGCGGCAGCGGCAAGAAGTACAAGCAGTGCCACGGCAAGATCGTGTAATGCCGAAGGCGGCGCGCTCAGAGGCGCGCCGCGTCGTTTTACGCGGTACTTTGTCTTGATTTCGCGGTGGTTCGGCAACATGCCCGGGCCATCAGTTTCCGTTTCCCTCGATGCCGGCGCCTGCCGGCATTTTCTTCGACAGGTCGCGACCATGGCTGTCAATTTCCCCTCGATCGATCCCGCTCAACTCCACCCCGTCGCCGGCGTTTCGCTTGGCTGGGCAGAGGCGAATATCCGCAAGCCGAACCGCAAGGACGTGCTCGTCATTTCCGTGGGCGAAGGCGCCACGGTCGGCGGCGTGTTCACGCAGAATCGCTTTTGCGCGGCGCCCGTCACGGTGTGCCGTGAGAATCTGGAACGCGTGCGCGCAGGCGGCAAGCCGATTCGCGCGCTGGTGATCAACACCGGCAATGCGAACGCGGGCACGGGCGAACCGGGCCTCGTGGCGGCGCGCGAAACCTGCGCTGAGCTTGCGCGTCTGGCGGACATTACGCCGGAACAGGTGCTGCCGTTTTCGACGGGCGTGATTCTGGAACCGCTGCCGGTCGATCGTCTGAAGGCGGGTCTGCCGGCTGCGCTGGCCAACCGCAAGGAAGCGAACTGGTACGACGCCGCGCAGGCGATCATGACCACCGACACGCTGCCCAAGGCCACGTCGCGCCATGTCACGATCGAGGGCCACACGGTCACGCTGACCGGCATCAGCAAGGGCGCCGGCATGATCAAGCCGAACATGGCGACCATGCTGGGCTTCCTCGCGTTCGACGCCGCCGTCGCCCAGCCGGTGCTCGATGCGCTGGTCAAGCACGTGGCGGATCGGTCGTTCAACTGCATCACGATCGATGGCGATACGTCGACCAACGATTCGTTCATCCTGATCGCGTCGGGCAAATCGAGCCTGCCGGCGATCACGTCCACCGATTCGCCCGCTTATGCAGCGCTGCGCGACGCGGTGACCGAAGTCGCCCAGACTCTCGCGCAACTGATCGTGCGCGATGGCGAAGGCGCGACCAAATTCATGACCGTGCAGGTGGAAGGCGGCTCGAGCGTCGGCGAATGCCGCCAGATCGCGTATGCGATCGGCCACTCGCCGCTCGTGAAGACGGCCTTCTATGCATCGGACCCGAATCTCGGCCGCATTCTCGCGGCCATCGGCAATGCCGGCGTGGACGATCTCGACGTCGGCAAGATCGATCTGTATCTGGACGACGTGCTGGTTGCCACTGCCGGCGGCCGCAATCCGGCCTACCGTGAAGAAGACGGCCAGCGCGTCATGAAAAAGAGCGAGATCGGCATTCGTGTCGTACTCGGGCGCGGCGATGCGCAAGCCACGATCTGGACTTGCGACCTCTCGCACGACTACGTGAGCATCAACGCCGACTATCGTTCGTAACCAGGTTTCTCATTGGGGTTTTAAGGCGGCCTGCGGGCCGCTCTCCACACAGCCATGGACAAACTCGAACAGTTTCTGACGCGGGCCGAAGCCGTGCTCGTCCGCCTGGAGGCCATGCTTCCGCCCGCCGCACCGGATATCGACTGGTCGGCCGCAGTCGCCTTCCGCTGGCGCAAGCGCCAGGGGCGCGGTTACCTGCAACCGGTGCCGGCTATCTCGGCGATCACGCTCGACGACCTGCAGAACATTGATCGCCAGAAAGGCTTGATCGAGCAGAACACGCGTCAATTCGTGCATAAGCAGCCGGCCAACAACGTGCTGCTGACGGGCGCCCGTGGCACCGGAAAATCGTCGCTAATCAAGGCGTGTCTGAACGCCTATGCAAAAGACGGCCTGCGTCTGATCGAAGTGGACAAGGACGATCTGCACGACCTCGGCGATATTGTCGACCTGATCGCGCAGAGGCCGGAGCGCTTCGTTGTGTTCTGCGACGACCTCTCGTTCGAAGACGGCGAATCGGGCTACAAGGCGCTGAAGGTCGCGCTCGACGGCTCGATCGCTGCGCAGTCGGACAACGTGCTGATTTACGCGACGTCGAATCGCCGTCATTTGTTGCCCGAGTATATGAGCGACAACGAGACATACAAGCACACGTCCGACGGCGAGATTCACCCTGGCGAACTGGTGGAAGAGAAGATCTCGCTGTCCGAGCGTTTCGGGCTGTGGGTCAGCTTCTATCCGTTCAAGCAGGACGACTACCTGTCGATCATCGCCCACTGGCTGCGGCATTTTGGCTGCGACGACGCCGAAATCGAAGCGGCGCGCGGCGATGCGCTGGTGTGGGCACTGGAGCGCGGCTCGCGTTCAGGACGTGTCGCGTGGCAGTTCGCGCGCGACTGGTCCGGCCGCAAGACCTCAGCGTGAGCCCCGGCATGAGCGACGACACGCAGAAGAACGCCGCAGGCCGCAAGGTGACGGAAGTCGCCGTCGGCGTGCTGGTTCAACCCGATGGGCGTTATCTGCTGGCGCAGCGCCCGGCCGGCAAGCCGTACGAGGGGTACTGGGAGTTTCCGGGCGGCAAGCTGGAAGTGGGCGAGTCGGTCGAGGCAGCGCTCGCCCGTGAGTTGCACGAGGAACTGGGTATCGACGTGACGGCAAGCCATCTGTGGCACACGCTCGAACACGATTACCCGCACGCCTACGTGCGGCTCTTTTTCTGCAAGGTGACGCAGTGGTCCGGCGAACCGCACGGCCGCGAAGGTCAGGCTTTTGTCTGGCAGACGCTGCCTGCGGATGTCGAGCCGCTCTTGCCGGCGACCATTCCCGTGCTGGAGTGGCTGGCGGCGGAAAAGAACTGACAGGGAAAGAGAAGGGGAAAACGCTGTGCGCCTGGCTGAGGCGCGCTACCCTTGGCAGGCTCAGTCAGGCTGCGCGCGCCGTCGTAGGCGTTGCGCTAACGGAGCCGGTCAGCGTGACCGGACCGCACGACCCGGTCAACGCGGCACCGGTCCGCGCGACCCGAACAACGCGACGTGGACAGCGTGCCACCTTCAATGCGCGCTGTAATCCCCGCCAGGCGTCTCGTCCGACGACGCTTCCTGCTCGGATCCACCAATCTTGTACTTCTCAGCGGCCCAGGCGCCGAGATCGATCTGCTTGCAGCGGTCAGAGCAGAACGGGCGGAAGCGGTTTTCAGGTGTCCAGCGGACGTCCTTTCCGCAAGTGGGGCATTTGACGACAGTAGGCATACGGTCAGGCAGTCAATCGCAAACGGAATAAGTAACGAATATAGGGGCATTTCTCGCCGCTTTAAAGGCGTGCCCTTCCTTCGGTCCGGATTTACCCGGCAAACATGACAGACTTGTGAGCGCTGCTGGTTACAGGCTGCAAAGCGTGAGCTGGAACGGTACGTCGACATCTACCGCGCGCGGACGCAGATCGCCGTCCTGCACGGTAAAGCGCACCCACAGCATGTACTTGTTGGCGCTGGCCTCGGGGATCACGCGCAATTCCGGCGCCACCCGCACCTGCATCAATTGATACGAACGGCCGGACAGCATTTGCTGATAGCTGCCCTGCATGGCCATGACCTTGGACGCCTGGCCGGATTCACGCGCCAACCGCAGAACGATGGTGGCCGCGTCGCGCAGCGGCAGCAGCGGCGTCACCCACTTGGCGATGTCCTGGCGGCGCTGATCGGGATGAATCTGTTGCCAGGCATAGTAGGACGGCAAATCGAACTTGCAGGTGCCGCCCGGAATGATCGCGCGGCTGCGGATACTGGCGAGCCATTCGTTGTCCGCAAGGTGCTGGCCGGTTTTGCCTTGCATCTGCGAAAGCCCCGCGAGCGTTTGCTCGATCTCGCCGAGCACGGCCTCGAGCGCGTTCTGCTCGATTCCCGGATTGCCGCGAAACGGCGCCAGTGTTTGCCGTTGGCGCTCGAGTTCTTTCATCAGATCCGACTTTAGATCCGCGCGACCCGCAACCTCTGAGATTTCGAACAGCGTGGTCAGTGCGACGTGATGTTCCCTGGCGTCTTCCTGAGTCAGAAAGAACGTGAAGCGCTCGAACAGATCTTCGAGGCGCAGCAGCGTCCGGATTCGCTCGTTGAAGGGATACTCGTAAAGGATCAAGCGGGCTCGCCTCGGGCGTGGTCGGTGACGGGAATGCAGAACATTCTAATGCCGTGAGACTACCCTAGCAATCACGCACTTTTTCAGCGCGCATTCGCAACATTTTTCACGTGTTTCAGGCGGTTTTCAACGCGCTTTTGGCATGCGCGTCGCTGTGAAGTTCAACCGGGATTTCCCGAGGTGACGCGCCGGCCTCATGCTCCGGCAAGCGACAGATACACGCGATGCTGCGCGTCGACTTGCGCCTTGAGCGCGTGGAGCGGCGTGTTGTCGTTGTCGATCACGTCGTCGGCTGCGGCGAGGCGTGCTTCGCGCGTGGCCTGGCGGGCGATGATCGCCAGCACCTGTTCGCGGCTGAAATTGTTGCGGCTCATCACGCGCGAAATCTGCGTTTCCACGCTGCAATCGACCGTCAGCACGCGATTTACGCGGGTTTTCCAACTGCCGGACTCGACCAGCAGCGGCACTACCACGATCACATAAGGCCCTTGGGCTTCGCGCTGCTCACGTTCGGTCTCCGCACGAATCAGTGGATGCGTGATGGCCTCGAGGCGTTTGCGCGCGCTGTCGTCGCTGAATACGAGCGTGCGCATGCGGGCGCGGTCGAGCGAGCCGTCAGCGGCGACGAACGCCTCGCCAAATTCGGTGGCGATCTGCGGCATCGCCACGCCATGCGGCGCGGTGATGCGATGCGCGATCAGGTCGGTGTCGACCAGCGGCACGCCGTGCGCCGCAAAAAGGTCGGCGACAGTCGATTTGCCGCTGCCTATGCCACCGGTGAGTCCCACAACGAACATGCTTCAGCCTCCCAGAGCCAGATAAAGCGGTGTGCCGAGAAACAGCGTCAGTGCGCCGCCTGCCGCGAGGAACGGCCCGAAAGGCAACGGCTCTTCGAAGCGCATGCGGCCACGCCATGTTGCCAGCAGTCCGACTACGGCGCCGGCCACCGCCGCGATCAGCACGATCTGCGGCAGCGCCGCCCAGCCGAGCCACGCGCCGAGCGCCGCGAGCAGCTTGAAATCGCCGTAACCCATGCCTTCGACGCCGCGCACCAGGCGAAACAGCCAATGGACAACCCACAGCACCAGGTAGCCGAAGATCGCACCGAGCACCGCGTCGTGGAGATTCGCAAACATGCCGTTGAAGTTGACGATGATGCCGGCCCACAGCAACGGCAGCGTCAACGAGTCGGGCAGCAGGTGGGTGTCGATGTCGATCGCGCTCATGGCGAGCAGCGCCGCGCACAGTCCGAAGGCTGCGAGCGCCGTGAGGGTTGGGCCGAACAGTGCAAGCGAGCCGGCCGCGAACCCCGCGCTAGCGATTTCGAGCAACGGATAGCGCAGGCTCACACGCGCCTTGCAGGCGGAACAGCGCCCGCGCAGCAGCACGTAACTCAGCACCGGCAGATTTTCCCACGCGCTCAATACGTGGCCGCAGTGAGGGCACGCGCTGCGCGGCACCCACAGGTTGTAGCGCGCCGGCAGGCCGTCCTGTTCCATCGGTTCACCGGCGGCCTCGCTGATTTCCGCTCGCCATGCGCGTTCAAGCATGATGGGCAGCCGATGCACGACCACGTTCAGGAAGCTGCCGATCACGAGGCCGAACACGATGGCAAACGTGATCTGCAGGCCCGTGGGCAAGCTGCCGAACGCGAAACCGAGACCGGTTGCGAAATGATCGATACGGCCGGGCAGTAAGCCCGGCAGCAGGCTGGAAGAGGTGTCTGGCACGAGAAGAGTTGTCGCCCGCATGGATAAGGGATGGATTCGGCTGCGATCCTACACCACGTTGCCGAGTTGAATAATGGGAAGATACATCGCGATCACGAGGCCGCCGACCAGCGCGCCCAGCACGATGATGACGAGCGGCTCGCACAGGCTCGACAGCGTGCCGATCTTCTCGTCTACCTGGCGATCGGCGAGCGACGCTACGTCGATCAACATGGTGTCGAGTGCTCCGGACTCCTCGGCAACCGCAATCGGTTGCACGACCTCGGGCGGGAAGCAGCGCGCCCCGCGCATGGCGGCCGCGAGCCGTTCGCCGCGCCGCAGCCGCGCGGCGATTTCCACGGTGGCGCGGTCGAAGAAGGCGTTGCCGGTGGCGTGAGTCAGTGAGTCGAATGCGTCGGCCAGCGGTGTGCCGGCCGATAGCAACGTGCCTAGCGCGCGGCTCCAGCGAGCCGCGCACAGAGTGCGCAGCAGCGGGCCGGCAACCGGTATTGTCAGCGATACGCGCGCGAACCGGATGCGCGCCGCTTCGGAACGTCGCAGCAGAAATGTCACTGCCGAACCGGTGGCGAAAGTCATGGCGAGTGCCGGTATGCTCCAACGCGCCACGCCGGACGACAACGCCAGCACGAATTGCGTCGGCGCGGGCAGTCTGGCGCCGAAGCCGTCGAAAATCTGCTTGAAGGTCGGCACGACCCACACGAGCAATGCGGCGGTAATCGCTATGGCCAGCACGAGTATCGCGACCGGATAGGTCAGTGCCGCGCGCACTTTCGCACGCTGCGCGGCGGCGCGTTCGCGGTCCTCGGCGATGCGAGCGAGGACGGCTGCGAGCGCGCCTGCTGCCTCGCCGACTTCGACGAGCTGGCAGTACAGCGCGTTGAACTGCGCGGGATGCCGCTGCAACGCCGCCGAAAAACGCAGCCCGCCGGTAATGTCGCGCGCTAAAGCGCCGACGATCCGCGGCATGCCCTGATGGCGAGAAGTCTGCGCTTGTGCGAGCAGGTCCAGCGCGGGCGCGAGTGGCAGGCCGGCGCGCAGCAGGCTGGCGAGTTGCCGGGTGAATAGCGTGATGTCCGCTGCGCGTGCGGTCGGGCGAGGTGCGGCGCCATGCGCCGTCAACTCGATGACAAAGAGATGGTCGCGTTTGAGGAGCGTGCGTGCGGTGGCTGCGTCCGGCGCAATCAGCGCGCCGCTTTTTCGCACGCCGTTGGCGTCGACGCCGCGCCATTTGAAACGCGTGTCGGCGGGCAACGGTCGATGGGTCGTGGCCAGGTTCATGCGACCTCGGTGGCGGCGAGTGCTTCGGCGAGACTGGTAGTGCCGTCGCGCACACGCGCCAACGCGGCGTCACGCAGGGTGGCCACCTGTTCGGTCTGCGCGAGCCGCGCGAGTTCGTGCGTGCCGGCGCTGGCCACGATCAACTCGCGCATCGCATCGGAAACGGGCATCACCTGATGAACGCCGACGCGGCCCCGATAGCCGATGCCGTGGCACGCCGCGCATCCGCAGGCGGCGAACGGCTGCCAGCCGTCGAGTTGATGCTCACCGAAGCCCGCTGCCCGAAGCGCCGCCGCCGACTGCGGCGCAGGCACGCGGCACGCAGCGCAGAGGCGCCGCACCAGCCGTTGTGCGGTCACCATCCGCAACGCGGCCGCGAGGTTGTATGGCTCTACGCCAATATCGATCAGGCGCGCGACTGCAGCGGGCGCGTCGTTCGTATGCAGCGTCGACAGGACGAGGTGGCCCGTTTGCGCGGCTTTCACCGCGACGTCGGCGGTCTCTTCGTCGCGAATTTCACCAACCATGATGACGTCGGGGTCCTGGCGGAGAAAGGCGCGCAACGCCACCGCGAAGGTCAGGCCGGCTTTCTCGCGCACGCTGACCTGATTGATACCGGCCAACTGGATCTCAGCGGGATCTTCCACGGAACACAGATTGCGCGCCTCGCCGTTGAGCAGATTCAGGAAGCAATAGAGCGACAGCGTCTTGCCACTCCCTGTCGGCCCCGTGACGAGCACGAGGCCGTGCGGCGCGCGAATCGCGGCGTCGACAGTTGCGCGTTGGCGCGCATCGAGTCCGAGCGAGTCGAGAGAAAGATTCGCGGGCAGCGCATCGAGTCTTCGCAGTACGAGCTTTTCGCCGAACAGCGTAGGCAGCGAATTGACGCGATAGTCCTCGACGCGGCCGGGCGAGGTGGAAATGCGCAGCCGCCCGTCCTGCGGTACGCGCCGCTCGGCGATATCCATGCGAGCGAGCACCTTCACGCGAGTAATGAAGGCATCGCGCAGATGCGCGGGCGGCCGCGGGATCTCGTGCAGCACGCCGTCGATACGCAAGCGCACGCGCCAGCCGTGTTCCGCCGGTTCGATGTGAAGGTCCGACGCGTTGCGGCGGGTGGCTTCCTGCAACGTGTCGGTCAGCAGACGCACGGCGGGGGCGTCCTCGGAACTGGCGAAATTTGCGGTGCCAGCGTCGCGTGCGAATGCCTTCGGCTTTGCCTGGGCAGCGTTCTCGTGAGCGCTTGAGATGGGACGCGGCGACGGCGTTGCGGGTTGAATCGAAGCTTGCATGAGGGACCGGTGATGAGCCGCCTGTAGAACACGGACGGCTTCATCTTCCGGTACGGCGGCGGGCGCCGCCATTCGGCCATTCGGCTAATGGCGCACGTTGCGCCTGTGTGCGATGCTGCTGTGTGTCGTATCTGGCTGTGTCGCTTAGCCGCGCAACACTTTGCCGGTTTTTGCGCGCACCGGCGGCCTGAACAGCTTGACGGTGCGAATCGCCTGATCGTCGCTGCGCATGACCTCGAGTTTGACTTCGCCGATCTGTACGCACACGTCGCCGTCGGGAATGTCTTCGAGAATTTCGAGGATCAGGCCATTGAGCGTTTTCGGCCCGTCGGTGGGCAACGTGAGATGTAGCCAGCGGTTCAACTCGCGTAGCGGCATGCTGCCTGCCACGATGCATTCGCCGTTCTCGTTCCAGCCACCGCGCGAATTGGCGCTCCGCGGAATCGACGTGGTGAATTCACCGATCAGTTCCTCGATGATGTCTTCCGGCGTAACGAGGCCCTGCAACTCGCCGTATTCGTTGACGACCAGCGCCGTGCGATGACGGCTCTCCTGGAAGTATTGCAGTTGCTGGAACACCGGTGTGCCGCTCGGCACGAAGTAAGGTTCGGCCAGCAATTCGCGCAGCGTCTCGCGCTCGAGTTCCTGGTTGTGCAGCGCGGCCAGCGTCTTGCGTACGTGCAGCACGCCGAGCACCCGGTCGATATCGCCTTGATAGACGATCAGCTTGTTGTGATAGCAGGTTTCCAGCTGATGCAGAATCTGTTCGAACGGCGCGTCGAAGTCGAGTGCCTCGATACGGCGGCGCGGGATCATCACGTCGTCGACGGAAATGTTTTCGAGATCGAACAGGTTCAGCAGAATGCTGCGGTGCTTGGTCGGCATGAAGCTGCCGGACTCGAGGACGATGGTGCGCAGTTCTTCGGTGGACAGCCGCTGATCGTGGCCGCCTTTCGTATTGATGTGCAACACGCGCAAGATGCCGTTCGCGAACAGATTGACGAACCAGACGAGCGGTTTGGCGACGCGCATCATCGGCGCGATCAGCAGGCTGGCCGGCAGGGCGACCTTTTCCGGGAACGTCGCGCCGATGATCTTCGGCGTGATCTCCGCGAACACGATGATCAGAAACGCGACGATCCCGGTCGCGATCGACAGCACCAGGTTGTTACGTCCGAACGTGTGCAGCGCGATCGAGGTGGTGAGCACCGGAATGATCGTATTGAAGAGGTTGTTGCCGATCAGCACGACGCTTAGCAGTTGATCGGTGTGAGCGAGCAACCCCTGAGTGGTCTTTGCGCCGAGCGCATTCTGGTTGGCAAGATGTTTCAGGCGATGGCGATTGATCGCCATCATGGCCGTTTCGGAACTCGAAAAGAAACTCGAGCAGATGAGCAGCAGAAAGACGGCGCCGATCTGCGCCCATAAGGGAAGTTGTTCCACGCGTCGTGAAGGATAGGGGAAAGGATGGAGAGAATATAGCAGAGGGACTTGCGCGAGCCGCCGGGCTTGGCGGCTGAAGACAGGACTGGCGGCGGTAGTGGCGCTGCAGGGCAAGCGCGGTTGTGAAGCGAAGCAATATGCGCGACCCAAAACAAAAAACCGCCGAGCAAGCTGGGCGGTTTTTTGAGCCTTGAACTAACAAGGCGAATCTGGTCGGGGTGAGAGGATTCGAACCTCCGGCCTCTACGTCCCGAACGTAGCGCTCTACCAGGCTAAGCTACACCCCGATTTGTACTGCGAACTCGATTCAGACTAAGTCAGCGTTTCAGTCTCGTTCAAGACTGTCTTGCCGTCGAGTAAGAACATAATTCTAGCAGGCTATCTTTGAAAATGGAATCAGGAAACGAAGAAATTGCTGCGGCGGCTGCCTGAGCTTCCTGCTTCGCGCATTCGAGCGTGTGATCCAGCGCGCCGGAACGCGTGATTGCCTCGAAAATGGTGTCGAACCGGTCCGTGCCGCCTTGTTCGATTGCTTCCCGCGCGAGCGCCGATTGTTCCGGTGTGCCGCGTTCGATCAGATAGATCAACGGAAGCGTGGGTTTGCCTTCGCGAAGGTCGTCGCCCGCGTTCTTGCCCATTGATTCCGCCGTGCCCGTGTAGTCGAGCCAGTCGTCCATGATCTGGAACGCGGTGCCGATGCGCCGGCCGAATTCCGCCGCGGCCGCTTCGGTTTTCGCGTCCGAGCCGGCCAGCACGGCGCCGAGTTGGGCGGCTGCCTCGAACAGCTTGGCGGTCTTGTAGCGGATCACCTGCATGTAGCGGGCTTCGTCCACGTCGGCGTCGTGCATGTTGAGGAGTTGCAGCACTTCGCCTTCGGAGATGATGTTGGTCGCCTCGGACAGAATTTCCATGACGCGCATCTTGCCCACGCCGACCATCATCTGGAACGAACGCGAATACAGGAAATCGCCCACCAGTACGCTCGCGGCGTTGCCGAACAGCGCGTTGGCGGTCTGGCGACCGCGCCGCAGGTCGGATTCGTCGACCACGTCGTCGTGCAGCAGCGTAGCCGTATGGATGAATTCGACGACCGCCGCCAGTTCGTGCCGGTGCCCCGTGGTTTCACCCAGCGCGCCGGCCACCAGCAACAGCAACGCCGGCCGCAGCCGCTTGCCGCCGGCACTGATGATGTACTCGGAAATCTGGTTGATCAGCATCACGTCGGACGCAAGACGGTGCCGAATGACGCGATTCACCTGCTGCATGTCTTCGGCGATCGGAGCAAGCAGGCTGGCGGCGTTGGAGGAGGGGGTGGCAGTCGACGACATGATGGCTGAATTGGGTAGTGCCGCGAATTATAAGGCGAATCGCGACAGTTCCGGGTCGCTGGCTGCGGCGCGGCGCGTTCCGGGGCTGTGGCAGAGCCGCGCGCCGGGGCGTGCGGCAAGGCGCCGGGCGCTCGGCGCGGCGGCGCTCAATGAGTTTTGACCGAGCAGCTAACTCTATGTATAATCACGGGTTTCCGCGCGCGGTGCGTGGGAAAAATGAACACAGAGTGAGGTTCTCAATGTACGCGGTCATAAAAACCGGTGGCAAGCAGTATAAAGTTGCCGTCGGCGAAAAACTTAAAGTAGAACAGATACCGGCAGACATTGACGCTGAAATCACGCTCGACCAGGTTCTCGCAGTGGGCGAAGGCGAATCGATTAAGTTCGGTACGCCGCTGGTCAGTGGGGCTTCCGTCAAGGCTACCGTCGTGTCGCAAGGTCGTCACGCAAAAGTGACCATCTTCAAGATGCGTCGCCGGAAGCACTACCAGAAGCATGGCGGCCACCGCCAGAACTATACCGAACTGCGCATCGACGCGATCAACGCGTAAGCGCACCGGTTAAGGAGCAAATCAAATGGCACACAAAAAGGCAGGCGGATCATCCCGCAACGGCCGCGACTCCGAATCGAAGCGCCTTGGCGTGAAGGTCTACGGCGGTCAGGCTATCAACGCTGGCGGCATCATCGTTCGTCAACGTGGCACGCGTATGCACCCGGGCGAAAACGTCGGTATCGGCAAGGATCACACCTTGTTCGCGCTGACGGACGGCCACGTCAATTTCTCGACGAAGGGCGCAGCGAAGAAGCACATGGTCAACGTCGTCCCGGCAGCAGTCTGAGTTTACTCAGGCACGGGCTTCAGGACCGGAAAAAGGCCCCGCGAAGTTAGCGGGGCTTTTTTTATTCCGGCGGTTTTTGCCGGACGAGATGGGCGTGAATGCATGCGCCCATGCCGCGCGCCTATGCTGTTCGGCCGATTGATCAGCGCCCGGCGGGCGCGGCAAAATAGCATCATCCAGTAGCAACCAAATTTAGCAGCACTATCTGGCAGCACACCACGGGACGGAGTTACGCATGAAGTTCATTGACGAAGCGAGGATTGAAGTCATCGCCGGCGACGGAGGGGATGGCAGCGCGTCGATGCGCCGCGAGAAATTCGTTCCGTTCGGCGGCCCGGATGGCGGCGACGGCGGGCGGGGCGGCAGCGTGATCGCGGTCGCGGACCGCAACATCAACACGCTGATCGACTACCGCTACGCGAAGAAACACCTGGCGCGCAACGGCGAAAACGGCCGCGGCGCGGACTGCTACGGCAAGGGCGGCGACGACATTACGCTGCGCATGCCGGTCGGCACCACCATCACCGACATGGAGACCGGCGAGCTGATCGCCGATCTGACCGAGCACAACCAGAGCGTGCAGATTGCTCAGGGCGGCGCGGGCGGTCTCGGTAACCTGCATTTCAAGTCCAGCACGAACCGCGCGCCGCGTCAGAAGACAGACGGCAAGCCGGGCGAGCGCCGCATGGTGCGCCTCGAATTGAAGGTGCTGGCGGACGTCGGTCTGCTCGGCATGCCGAACGCCGGCAAGTCGACTTTTATCTCGTCAGTGTCGAACGCAAGGCCGAAGATCGCCGATTATCCGTTCACGACGCTCGCGCCGAATCTCGGCGTGGTGCGTGTCGGACCGAGCCGCAGCTTCGTTATTGCGGACATTCCTGGTTTGATCGAAGGCGCGGCGGAAGGCGCGGGCCTCGGCCATCAGTTCCTGCGTCACCTGCAGCGCACGGGCTTGTTGCTGCACATCGTCGACCTCGCACCGTTCGACGAATCGGTCGATCCGGTCGCGGAAGCCAAGGCGATCGTCAACGAACTGCGCAAGTACGACGAGCTGCTGTATGAAAAACCGCGCTGGCTGGTACTGAACAAGCTGGATATGGTGCCGGAAGACGAGCGCGAAGCGCGTGTGTCGGCATTCCTCGAAGGCTTCGGTTGGGACGGTCCGGTGTTCGAAATCTCGGCGTTGACCGGGCAGGGTTGTGAAAACCTTTGCTATGCGGTGTTCGACCACATCGCCGCGCATTCGGACGCGCAGCGCGCGGCTGAAGCCGAGGATCTCGCCGCCGACGTACGTTTTCGCGACAAGCCGGAAGCCCCGCCCGCGGCGGACAACGCCAGCATCGACCCGCAGGAATAAGAAGCTCGAGCGCCGGCGCCCGAAAGGGCTGCCGGTCTGCACACGCGTCATCTTGGAGACCGCGCACAATGCGTTCCGTCATCGCAGATTCACGGCGATTGGTAGTGAAAGTCGGTTCGAGCCTCGTCACGAATGACGGGCGCGGCCTCGATCATGCTGCTATCGGCCGCTGGGCCGCACAGATTGCCGCCCTGCGCGCGCAAGGCAAGGAAGTGGTGCTCGTCAGTTCGGGTGCCATCGCCGAAGGAATGCAACGGCTCGGCTGGACCAAAAGGCCGCGCGAGATCGACGAACTGCAAGCGGCCGCGGCTGTCGGGCAGATGGGCCTCGCGCAGGTCTACGAAAGCCGCTTTGCCGAGCATTCCATCCAGACCGCGCAGATTCTGCTGACTCACGCCGACCTGGCCGACCGCGAACGCTATCTGAACGCGCGCTCCACGCTGCTCACGCTTCTTCGATTGGGCGTGGTGCCGATCATCAACGAGAACGACACGGTCGTCACCGACGAAATCAAATTCGGTGACAACGACACGTTAGGCGCGCTCGTCGCGAACCTGATCGAGGGCGATGCGCTCGTCATCCTCACCGATCAGCAAGGGCTGTTCACCGCCGACCCGCGCAAGGATCCGGCCGCCACGCTCGTCCAGCAGGCCGATGCCGGCGCGCCGGAACTCGAAGCAATGGCGGGCGGCGCGGGCTCGAGTCTGGGGCGCGGCGGCATGCTGACCAAGATTCTCGCCGCCAAGCGCGCGGCCCACAGTGGCGCAAATACCGTCATCGCAAGCGGGCGCGAAGCGGACGTGTTGTCACGGTTGGCCTCAGGCGAGGCGATCGGCACGCAGTTGATCGCGCGCACCGCACGGATGGCGGCGCGCAAGCAATGGATGGCGGATCACCTGCAAGTGCGCGGCCATGTCGTGATCGACGACGGCGCGGTCGAAAAACTGACCGAAGGCGGCAAGAGCCTGCTGCCCATTGGTATCGTCGGCGTTCAGGGCGCGTTTGCGCGCGGTGAGGTGATTGCTTGTCTGAGCGCCGCGGGGCGTGAAGTCGCGCGCGGCCTGACGAACTACAGCAGTGCTGAAACCAAGCTGATTCAACGTCGTCCGAGTGGCGAAATCGAGTCGGTGCTCGGCTATATGCTGGAGCCGGAGCTGATTCATCGCGACAACCTGGTGCTGGTCTGAGTTAGTAACCGGCGCAGGCGCAGGGCGCACGCACAAGCACGGCAAACAGAAAAGCCGTTCCAGCGGAAGCTGGAACGGCTTTTTCTTGTCTACGACTTAAGCGCGCTCAAATTCAAAGCGCGCTCAGCAAAGCGCCTCAGTGAATCAACGAACTCGCCGTACGCTTGTACCGGATGTTCTCCAGAATCGACTTCGCATTCCCCATCGGCATCTTGTTCGCGCACAGATAATCCTGATACAGCGCCGCCTGATAGGCGTTCAGCGCGCCGTTCTCGATGCGCGTGAAATCGTTCGCGACCGTCGTGTCCCAGCCGTCGTGATCCGAATTCAGGCCCGCATACTGGCGCCACTCATACGTGTCGCAGCGAATCCCTTCGTAGATTACGTTACGAGCGCCGCTCGGGCTTGCCACGACGACGGTAAAGCGAACCACTCCGTCCGTTCCGACGCTGAGCGAATTCCGGTCGACCGCGAACTGCAACGGCGTATTGCCGGAGACTTCGAAAGGCAGCAGATTCGAGTCTTGCGGCAGCGGGGGGAGCGTGTCCACCTTGTTCTCTACCCAGTTGCCTTGGCGGTCCAGCAAATACGTGAACGCGCTGTCGTCTTTATTGGTAGGTTTGCCGGCGCTCGAACAGCCAGCCAGCAGGGCGCCGGTGGCGACGCACGCCACGACGAGAGCAAGTGCTTTCAATATGATTTCCTCGAAGCACTGGCGCGGCTCGACGAGCCGCGCCAGGGAGAGGCGGCGTGGACAGCCGCACAGAGTTGTTAATTGCGCACGCCCGGGCGGAACAACGAGCCGGCCGTTTCGCCTGCCGATTCGTCTTCGTGTTCCGGCGCAGCGCCTACTTCCGCCGTTGCCCCGGAACCCGGACCGCAATCGGACGCGATCGCTACGTGAACCGATGTTTCGATACTGACGGTGGTCACAGAAGTCACCGTCATTACCGTGGAATCCGGCGGACTTTCCATTGACGACGCTATCCGGGGATAACGCGGCCCATGGTGCCCGCCAGGTTTTTCCGCACGCGGCGCAGCCCGGCGCATGAAACGGGATAGCTCCGTCAGCGCCAACTGATATACATCCCGCTTGAACTCGATCACACAGTCGAGCGGCACCCAGTACTCGTTCCAGCGCCATGCATCGAACTCAGGGTGGTCGGTGGCGCGCAAACAGATGTCGCAGTCGCGTCCAACCATCCGGAGCAAAAACCAGATTTGTTTCTGGCCGCGGTAATGACCGCGTACTTCGCGCTTGATGAACTTGTCAGGCACCTCGTAACGCAACCAGTCGCGCGTGCGACCGATCACCTTGACGTGCTCAGGAAGCAGCCCGGTTTCTTCGTGTAACTCCCGATACATCGCTTGCACGGGGGTCTCTCCGTACTTGATGCCCCCTTGCGGAAACTGCCAGGAATGTTCACGGAGCCGTTTGCCCCAAAACACCTCGTTGTGCGCGTTCAAGAGGATGATGCCGACGTTCGGGCGAAAGCCTTCACGATCCAGCATACAACCACCTTCGAATCCTTTAAAATTGCTTTGATTATAAACAGATAACGGACCCGACGCACCGATTCGCACCAGAATGGAACGATTCGCCGCAAAAGGCCCGCGTTTGCGGTAGCCTGACAGTCTTTCCGTGCCTTATCCCTTGTGCAAAGGCTTTGCGCGGTGGCTTCGGCATCGCGCTCGGGTAGCGCGTGTGCCGATGTCAGGCGAACCGTGCCGGCTCTGAGCCGGGTCTGTGCCGATTCCCCCACCGTTTTCACCTTTCGGGCGGTCCCTCCGGAGCCGCCGCTTTTGGAAAATCTGAATGAAAGCTTCCCGTTTCTTTATCGGTACCCTGAAAGAAGCTCCCGCCGACGCAGAGATCGTCAGCCACAAGCTTATGGTGCGCGCCGGCATGATCCGGCGTGTCGCCGGCGGTATCTATAACTACCTGCCGGTCGGCCTGCGCTCGATCCGCAAGGTGGAAGCCATCGTGCGCGAAGAAATGAACCGGGCAGGCGCGATCGAGTTGTTGATGCCGTCGGTGCAGCCGGCCGAGTTGTGGCAGGAATCGGGCCGCTGGGAAAAATACGGTCCCGAGCTGCTGCGCTTCAAGGATCGCAGGCAAGGCGACTTCGTGCTGGGACCGACCCACGAAGAAGTGGTCACGGACATCGCGCGCAATCAGATCAAGAGCTATCGCCAGTTGCCGGTGAACTTCTATCAGGTCCAGACAAAGTTCCGCGACGAGATCCGTCCGCGTTTCGGCGTGATGCGCGGCCGTGAGTTCATCATGAAAGACGCGTACTCGTTCGACAAGGACATCGAAGGTCTGCGCGAGTCGTATCGCAAGATGTACGACGCGTACGTGCGCATCTTCACGCGCCTCGGCCTCGACTTCCGCGCGGTGGCGGCGGACAACGGTTCGATCGGCGGCAGCGGTTCGCACGAATTTCACGTGATCGCCGAGACCGGTGAAGACGCGATCGCCTATTGCCCGACCTCCGAATTCGCCGCGAACGTCGAGGCGGCTGAAGCGCTGCCGCTCTACGCGGAACGCGCGGCGCCGGCCGAGGAGCTGAAGAAGACCGCCACGCCGGGCAAGGCGAAGTGCGAAGCGGTGGCCGAACTGCTGAACATTCCGCTCGAGCGCACGATCAAGTCGATCATCCTCGCCACGGAGAACGAAGGCGCGGAGCCGACCATCTGGTTGCTGATGCTGCGCGGCGACCACGATCTGAACGAGATCAAGGCGAGCAAGCTGCCGGGTCTGGCCGACTTCCGCATGGCGACCGAGGCTGAGATCATCGAAACGTTTGGCACGCCTCCGGGTTACCTCGGTCCTATCAACACGAAGAAGCCGGTGAAGGTCGTGGCGGATCGCACGGTCGCGAACATGAGCGACTTCGTGGTCGGCTCGAACGAGGTGGATTACCACACCACCGGTGTGAACTGGGGCCGCGATCTGCCGGAACCGGTCGTCGCCGACATTCGCAACGTGAAAAAGGGCGACCCGTCGCCGGACGGCAAGGGCGTGATCGACATCTGCCGCGGAATTGAAGTGGGCCACGTGTTCCAGCTCGGCACCAAGTATTCCGAAGCCATGAACGCAACGTGCCTCGACGAAACCGGCAAGCCGCGGCCGATGGAAATGGGCTGCTACGGCATCGGTATCACGCGTATTCTGGGCGCGGCGATCGAACAGAATTTCGACGACAAGGGCATTATCTGGCCGGAATCGATCGCGCCGTTCGAAGTCGTGCTGTGCCCGATGGGCTATGACCGCAGCGAAGCCGTGCGCGAAGCGGCCGACAAGCTGTACGCAACGTTGGTCGAAGCGGGCATCGACGTGATTCTCGACGACCGTGGGGAGCGCCCCGGCGTGATGTTCGCCGACTGGGAGCTGATCGGCGTGCCGCATCGTCTCGTGATCGGCGACCGTGGCCTCAAGGACGGCAAGCTTGAATACCAGGGCCGCCGCGACGCCGAGGCGACGCTGCTGCCGGTCGAAGAGGCCGCGCAAGCGGTGATCGCGAAGGTTCGCGCAGCGTTGGCGAGCTAAGCGGAGCGGACGGTGGAGTACACCTTCCTGTCCGCGACCATCCTGCTGATTCTGATCACGGATCCGCTCGGCAACATTCCGCTCTTTATCAGTTGTCTGCGCGGGGTGTCGCCGAAGCGGCGCACGATCGTCATTCTCCGCGAGGTGGCGATCGCCTTTGCGATCCTGCTGATCTTCATGGTGGTCGGCGACGGCTTTCTGCGCATGATGAGCCTGACCGACCAGTCGCTGCGTATCGGTGGCGGGATCGTGCTGTTCCTCATTGCGCTCAGAATGGTGTTTCCGCATCCGGATGGTCCATTCGGCGGCGACACGCGTGGCGGAGAACCGCTGATCGTGCCGCTCGCCATTCCGGCGCTCGCGGGACCCTCGGCGCTTGCCACCGTGATGCTGCTGACATCCCAGGCGCCCGGCAAGATGTTCGAGTGGATTGGCGCGCTAACCGTCACGATGGTCGTCTGCGCGATCGTGCTAATGCTGGCGGAGCGCATTCAGGCGTGGCTCGGCGAGCGTGCCATGATGGCCTTCGAACGCTTGATGGGCCTCGTGCTGGTGGCGATTTCAGTTGAGATGATGCTCGGAGGTATCCGGTCATTCGTGCATCAACTGTGAAAGGCGCTCGCTGTCGCGCGAGGTGATCCGCGCGTCGCAACTCTCGGCGCAACGCAACACAACACAACGCGGACAGCGCAGCGCAAAGCCCCGCGATCTCCCATGAAAAAAAAGCGGCCCCGTGAGGGCCGCTTTTTCGTTTCCTCGTCACGCCGCGATACACCTCGCGGCGGCGAGAAAATCAGGTAACTTACGCGCCTTCTGTCAGCGCGCGAATCGTGGGCAGGTTACGCCAGTAACCCTTCGCATCCATCCCGCAGCCGAACACATAACGGTCCGGCACTTCGAACCCGCAATAATCCGGGCGCAGCGGCTTGGCCTTCGGAATGATCTTCTCGCACAGCACCGCGCTCAGGAAGCGCTTCGCGCCCATGGCGAGGATACGATCGCGGATCGCGGCCATCGTCTCGCCTTCGTCGAGAATATCGTCGAGTACCAGCACGACGCGATCCTTCACCGACTCCGCCGGCGCCACGCGCCATTGCATCTCGTTGCCGCCTTTGGTGGTGTTGCGGTAACGGGTCAGATGGATGTAGTCAAACTCGAGCGGGAAATCGAGGTGCGGCAACAGCATGCCGGTGAACACCGCCGCGCCGCCCATGACCGACAGCACGAGCGGAAAGTCCTCGCTCATCTCGTCGCGGATGGCGGCCGCCATGCCGCTGATCGACGCGTTGACGTCTTCGGCCGAAACGATTTCTTCGGAGTGGCTAAAAATGTGGAGGGCTTCTTCGCGGTTCATGACGTCTGACGGGCGGTAACTGTATACATAGTGTGAGTGAGATCGGCGGCGCGCGGTACAGAGCAAACCCGCACAAGCTGAAGTCAGCCGCGCGCCGCCGTCTTGCTAAAGCTTAGCGCATGCCGGGCAACATGCCCTTCATCCCGCGCATCATCTTTTGCAGATTGCCGCCCTTGAGCTTTTTCATCATGGTGCGCATCTGGTCGTACTGATTCAGCATGCGGTTGACTTCCTGCACCTGCACGCCCGCGCCCGCGGCAATGCGGCGTTTGCGCGTGGCCTTGATCAGATCGGGCTTCGCGCGCTCCAGCGGCGTCATGGAATTGATGATGCCTTCCATGCGACGCATCTGCTTTTCGGCCTGGCCCATGTCGGCGCCGGCGGCCGCCTGCTGGAATTGCGCGGGCAGTTTGTCCATCAGCGACGACAGGCCGCCCATGCCCTTCATTTGCGTGAGTTGCGCGCGGAAATCGTTCAGATCGAAGTCGCCGCCTTTCTTGACCTTGTCGGCGAGCTTCTGCGCGGCCTGCACGTCCACGCCGCGTTGTGCTTCTTCGACGAGGGCGAGAATGTCGCCCATGCCGAGAATCCGGTTCGCCATGCGGTCCGGGTAGAAGACTTCGAGGCCGTCGAGCTTTTCCGCGACGCCGACGAACTTGATCGGCTTGCCCGTGACGTGACGCACCGAGAGCGCCGCGCCACCGCGCGAGTCGCCGTCGAGCTTGGTGAGGACCACGCCGGTGAGCGGCAGCGCGTCGCTAAAGGCCTTAGCGGTGTTCACCGCGTCCTGGCCGAGCATCGCGTCGACCACGAACAGCGTTTCCGCCGGCTTCAGCTCGGTGTGCAGCGCGGTGATTTCCTTCATCATCGCTTCGTCGATACCGAGACGGCCGGCCGTGTCGACCAACAGCACGTCGTGATAGTGGCGCTTGGCCCAGTCCACGGCGGCGCGCGCGATGTCGACCGGCTTCTGATCCGGCTCGGACGGGAAGAAATCCGCGCCGACCTGCTCGGTCACCGTCTTCAGCTGCGCGATAGCGGCAGGGCGGTAAACGTCGCACGACACGGTCAGTACTTTTTTCTTGTACTTCTCGCGCAGCAGCTTGGCGAGCTTGCCGACGGTGGTCGTCTTACCGGCGCCTTGCAGGCCCGCCATCAGGATGACGGCCGGCGGCGTGACGGCGAGGTTGAGTTCGACTGCCTTGCCTTCGTAGTCGCCGCCGATGATCGCGGTCAGCTCGCGCTGCACCACGCCAACCAACGCCTGGCCGGGCGACAGGCTGCTGATGACTTCCTCGCCGAGCGCCTTTTCCTTCACCTTGGCGATGAACTCGCGCACGACGGGCAGCGCCACGTCGGCCTCGAGCAGCGCAAGACGCACCTCGCGCAGCATTTCCTGGGTGTTCGCCTCGGTGAGCCGGGCTTCGCCGCGCAGCGTCTTGACGACGCGCGCCATCCGTTGAGTCAGATTGTCGAGCATGGGGAGCGATGAACAGTGCGGCCCGGGCAGCGCGCGAAGCGGAAGACGTCGCGGAGTAGGGGCCTAGTGTAAACTTCGAATATGGATATTGTACTGTATGCCCTCACTGCGCTCCTCTACGGCGGTTTAGCCGTGGCCGGCTGGCGCTCGCACCGGCACGCCGCCGTGCGCCCCATGCTCGAAAGCGTGCCGGCGGTGCCGGCCGCCGCGGCGCCTCTGTCGGCACCGCCGGCCGCTTCGGGCATGAGCGGCTCGGGCCGCGCGCTGCTGTTCGTGGCGCTGCTCGCTCATGGCGTACTGCTGCATACCACCATCTTTCCACAGAACGCGATGGTGTTCGGTTTCGCGTTCGCGCTGTCGGCCATGTTCTGGCTCGGCGCCGGCATCTACTGGATCGAGAGTTTTTTCTTTCCGCTCGACGGTCTGCGCCTGCTGGTCTTGCCGCTCGCCTGCATCGCTTCCTTGTTGCCGCTGGCGTTCAACGGCGTGCGCGTGCTGCCGTATTCCGCCGCGCCGATGTTCAAGCTGCATTTTCTGATCGCCAATATTGCGTATGGCCTGTTCGCGATCGCGGCGCTGCACGCTGTTCTGATGCTGCTGGTCGAGCGGCGTCTGCATGCCATGCGCGGTGGCATTGCGCAGCGGCATACGGCCGCGGCGGGCAATGGCTGGCTATCGAGCTGGCTCGATACGCTGCCGCCGCTCCTCACGCTGGAGAAACTGCTGTTCCGTCTGATCGGCGCGGGTTTTGTTCTGCTGACGCTCACGCTCGTGTCAGGCATTCTGTTCAGCGAGCAACTGGTCGACCGTGCGTTGCAACTCGATCACAAGACCGTGTTCGCGATTCTTTCGTGGGTGATGTTCGGCGCGCTGCTGACCGCGCGCAAGGTTTCCGGCTGGCGCGGCCGTGCGGCATTGCGCTGGGTGCTGGCGTCGTTCGTCGCGCTGTTGCTGGCGTACGTCGGCAGCCGTTTTGTCTTCGAGGTGCTGTTGCACCGTGCTGTAGTGTGAGCGTGTCCCATGCGACAAATATTTCTGTTGATCCTGTTGTTCATCGTCGGCCAGTGGCTGGTGAAGGCGCTACGTCGTCATGACGCGCAGGCGTCTCAACGCAGCGGCACCGGCGCTAATGGCGCCGCGGGTGCGAAAGGCCCGAATGGTTCGAACGGCGGCGCGCGCGCGTCCGCTCCCGCGCCGGCGCAACTCGCCGAGCCGATGATCCGTTGCGTCGAATGCGGCGTGCACGCGCCGAAAAGCGATTCCGTGGTGGTGGCGGGGCAGCCGTTCTGCAGCGCCGCGCACGCGCAGCGTCACGGCGCACGACCTACGGGCCGCGACGCTCGATGAGCGTCGAGTTCACCGTCGATGCCGACGGTTGGGTCGCTGCCGCACGCAAACTGCCATCGCCGAATTTCGAAGCACGACCCGAAGAGGCCGTGCCGACGCTGATCGTCGTCCACAACATCAGCCTGCCGCCCAACGAGTTCGGTGGCACCGCGATTGCCGAACTGTTCCTCAACACGCTCGATTGCGACGCTCACCCGTACTACGACTCGCACCTGCGCGGCGTGAGGGTGTCGGCGCATTTCGTGATTCATCGCGACGGCGCGCTCGAGCAGTTCGTGTCATGCAACGAGCGCGCGTGGCACGCCGGTCCGTCGAATTTTTTCGGCCGCGAGCGTTGCAATGATTTCTCGATCGGTATCGAGTTGGAAGGCAGTGACACCACGCCTTTCGAAGCGGCGCAATACCGCACGCTCGGCGCGCTTGTGAACGCGCTCAAGGCGCGCTATCCGGTCGAGGCGCTCGCCGGTCACTCTGATATCGCTCCCGGTCGCAAGACCGATCCAGGTCCGCATTTCGAGTGGCCGCGTCTGCAGCGCGACACTTCGCTCAGTGCTCAGTATTTCCCCTATCTCAAGTTTTCCAAAACGCCGTAACGACCCTTTCGCGACTCTTCGCGCGACTTCGCGTGATGCGAGGAGAGCAAGGCGCTGCCTTGTTCTCCGGGGAGTCGGCTGCGCGCCTTGTTCGCGTTGCGCTATCCAAAAGTCAAGACTTCGAAAGCAAATAAAACGATTTGACCTGTCTCGAATCTCCACTATACTTGGTGCCAGAAATTCGGTTCTGCACTACATCTTGTGTTCGGCTGTGCATAACCGTGTGAATAACTGAGTGCATAACCGAGTGTATAAGTCCGCGGCGCCCCGCTCCCGAGCATGGCGCCGCAAGCATTCCAGGCAGCGAAAAAAATTCCTGTGGCGCGGCCGGATTGACCACCGGCGGCATCCAGAAAACATTCAGGAAAAGGGCTCAGCCAGTGATCGCGACACACACGACGAAGACCGTTATCAATTCGAATCAGGCTTCATCGCTGTCGCATCCCGCCACCCGGCTTAGCCGGCCTTTTTTCTGCACCCCATCGCTTGCGCACGCGGCGGCGCAGCGTTCGTTTTAATCCGCGGATCTTCCCGCAACATTTCCAGGACCAGGAGCTTTGCACATGCAAACCACCGACAACGTGACGACCCGGTATGAGGGCTCACCGACTGGCCAGGCCTTCGGCCAGGCACAAGGCGCACAAGCGCTCGCGCCGCAAGCGACCTTCGCCGACTATAAGGTGATCCGTCGTAACGGCAGCGTCGTGTCGTTCGAGCCGTCGAAAATCGCCATCGCCGTGACGAAGGCATTTCTGGCCGTCAACGGTGGTCAAGGCGCCGCGTCGGCGCGTGTGCGCGAGCTGGTCGAACAACTCACGCAGAACGTGGTGCGCGCACTCGTGCGCAGCCGCCCGAACGGCGGCACGTTCCATATCGAAGACATTCAGGATCAGGTCGAACTCGCGCTGATGCGCGGCGGCGAACACAACGTCGCACGTGCGTACGTGCTGTATCGCGAGAAACGCACGCAGGCTCGCGGCCATGACGACCAGGTGGCCGCCAGCGCGCCGGGCCTGAACGTCACGGACAACGGCGTGACGCGTCCGCTCGATCTGGCTGCGCTGCGCGGTGTCATCGAACTGGCTTGCTCGAACCTGGGCGACGCCGTGAGCGCCGATCCGATCATCGCGGAAACGGTCAAGAATCTGTACGACGGCGTGCCGATGAGCCAGGTCTACGACTCGGCCATCCTGGCTGCCCGCACCATGATCGAAAAGGACCCGGCTTACAGCCAGGTCACCGCCCGCATCCTGCTGCATACCATTCGCCGTGAGATCCTCGAAGAGGAAGTCACGCAAACGGAAATGGGCGAGCGTTACGCCGAATATTTCCCGCAGTTCATCAAGCGCGGCGTGCAAGCCGAGCTGCTCGACGACAAGCTGCTGCAGTTCGACCTGAAGCGCCTCGGCGCAGCACTCGACAACAACCGCGACCTGCAATTCGGCTACCTCGGTCTGCAAACGCTGTACGACCGCTACTTCCTGCATCACGACGGCGTGCGTATCGAAATGCCGCAGGCATTCTTTATGCGTGTCGCGATGGGCCTGTCGCTCAACGAGATCGACCGTGAAGCGCGCGCGATCGAGTTTTACAACGTGCTGTCGAGCTTCGACTTCATGTCGTCCACGCCCACGCTGTTCAACTCGGGCACCCGCCGCTCGCAACTGTCGTCGTGCTACCTGACCACGGTCGACGACGACCTCGACGGCATCTACGAAGCACTGAAGGAAAACGCGCTGCTGTCGAAGTTCGCCGGCGGTCTGGGCAACGACTGGACGCGCGTGCGTGCTTTGGGTTCGCACATCAAGGGCACCAATGGCAAGTCGCAAGGCGTCGTGCCGTTCCTGAAGGTGGTCAACGACACGGCAGTCGCCGTGAACCAGGGCGGCAAGCGCAAGGGCGCGGTGTGCGCGTACCTGGAGTCGTGGCACCTGGACATCGAGGAATTCCTCGAGCTGCGTAAGAACACCGGCGACGACCGTCGTCGTACGCACGACATGAACACGGCGAACTGGATTCCCGACCTGTTCATGAAGCGCGTGATGGAAGGCGGCGACTGGACGCTGTTCTCGCCGTCCACCTGCCCGGACCTGCACGACAAGTTCGGCGCCGAGTTCGAAACGGCTTACACGGCTTACGAAGACAAGGTCGCGCGCGGCGAGATCAAGCTGTTCAAGAAGATCCCGGCGGCGCAACTGTGGCGCAAGATGCTGGGCATGCTGTTCGAAACCGGCCACCCGTGGATCACGTTCAAGGATCCGTGCAATGTGCGCTCGCCGCAGCAGCACGTCGGCGTCGTCCACTCGTCGAACCTGTGCACGGAAATCACGCTCAACACCAGCGACGCCGAAATCGCCGTCTGCAACCTGGGCTCCGTGAACCTCGTCGCCCACCTGAAGGAACAGGCCGACGGCACGCTCGTGCTCGACCACGACAAGCTCAAGCGCACCGTCAGCGTGGCGATGCGCATGCTCGACAACGTGATCGACATCAACTACTACGCGGTCGCCAAGGCGCGTAACTCGAACCTGAAGCACCGTCCGGTCGGCATGGGCATCATGGGCTTCCAGGACTGCCTGCATCTGCTGCGCACGCCGTACGCGTCGGAAGAAGCCGTCAAGTTCGCGGACACGTCGATGGAAGCGGTTTGCTACTACGCTTACTACGCGTCGACGGAACTGGCGCAGGAGCGCGGCCGTTACTCCAGCTACCGTGGCTCGCTGTGGGATCGCGGCATCCTCCCGCAAGACTCGGTGAAGCTGCTGGAGCAAGCGCGCGGCGGTTATGTCGAAGTCGATTCGAGCGAGTCGATGGACTGGACCGAACTGCGTTCGCGCATCGCCCAGTACGGCATGCGCAACTCGAACTGCGTCGCGATCGCGCCGACGGCGACGATCTCGAACATCATCGGCGTGTCGGCCTGCATCGAACCGACCTTCCAGAACCTGTATGTGAAGTCGAATCTGTCGGGCGAATTCACGGTGGTCAACGACTACCTGGTGCGCGACCTGAAGGCGCGCGGTCTGTGGGACGAAGTGATGGTCGCCGACCTGAAGTACTTCGACGGCACGCTCTCGCGCATCGACCGTATTCCGGCCGACCTGCGCGCGATCTACGCCACCGCGTTCGAAGTCGATCCGAAGTGGCTGGTCGAAGCAGCGTCGCGTCGTCAGAAGTGGATCGACCAGGCGCAGTCGCTGAACATCTACATGGGCGGCGCGTCGGGTAAGAAGCTCGACGAGATCTACAAGCTCGCCTGGGTGCGTGGCCTGAAGACGACCTACTACCTCCGCACGATGGCGGCGACCCACGTCGAGAAGTCGACGGTGGCGCACGGCGCGCTGAACGCGGTGAGTTCGGGCGGCGGCGAAGGTTCGGGTGGCGCAGCGGGCGGCGCGGCAGGTGGTTTCGGTGCGAACAACGGCGCGGCTGGCGGTGCCGCAGGTGGCTTTCAGGCTGCAGCGGCCGCGCCAGCAGTCGCGGTTGAAGCAGCGCCGGAAGCGGATGGTCCGGTGTGCATGATGCGTCCGGGCGACCCTGGCTTCGACGAGTGCGAAGCTTGTCAGTAAGTAGCGGGCAAGCAGCAGGATCGCTGCTTGCTGACGGGTAGTAGGTAATGACCCGCATGCAGCGAGCGGCGAAGCAGATGGAAGAGAAGTGGAAGTGAAGTGGATGAGCGGCGCAGCGAGTAAAACAGGAAGCGCGCCGCTCATCGCAACGCAGCGAAGCAGTGCAGGTCACTGAAGCCGTGACGCGGTCATCGTGACCCGGCCATCGTGACGCGGTCAATCGGCAGTCAGCAGTCGGCAGCACCAGACGAAGCGCGCGACACAGTGCGCGCAGCAAACGCTTCGATCGATGGGTCGATCAACGCAGCCGGCCCGATGCATCGCTCGACATGGCATTGAACTTCACCTCGCCAGCACTGACGAAGCAGCAGATGCGAGGCACATGCGAAGCACACGTAGGGCAAGCGCGAAGCAAGCGCGGACCACCGCGACGAGTAACGCGACGAGCCACGCAAGTGAGCAGTCAGCAATCGCAAGACGATACAAGCACGCTCCGCAATACAGATAGATAGAGCAGCGAAACGTCGCATCGACACGTTGCTCTTCGAGCTCGCGAAGCACCTCGACGACACTCGTTCAACACGCTTCACATGAGGTGACGCACACACTCTGTTGAACAAAGTGTTGTATGAACGTAGCAACGCGAATCGAAAACAGGATTTTTCATCAGCGAACTCTTTTATCGCTCGTGAAAAGATGGTACAAACCGTTCTAAATTGATGGTGACATTTATGCTCAACTGGGATGACGAGATCACTGCCGTAACTCCCTCGAGCGCTACGCAACAGAATGTGTTGCGCAACGCTGCGGGATCGGCTGTCGGTTCGCAAGTCGGAACGCGTTCCGCTCCTCATGCTCCCTCGGCTCAAGACGTATTCGCGAACGACATTGCTGTCGCTCCCGTCGCTCATGCTGCTACCGGAACGGCTGCCGTTTCGGAAGCGCGAGTCAACGTCGCCGACAAGCGCATCATCAACGGCCAGACCGACGTCAATCAGTTGGTGCCGTTCAAATACAAGTGGGCTTGGGAAAAGTATCTGGCTGGTTGTGCCAACCACTGGATGCCGCAAGAAGTGAACATGTCGCGCGACATCGCCCTCTGGAAAGACCCGAACGGTCTGACCGAAGACGAGCGCCGCATCGTCAAGCGCAACCTGGGCTTCTTCGTGACGGCCGATTCCCTCGCCGCCAACAATATCGTGCTGGGCACCTACCGCCACATCACGGCGCCCGAATGCCGCCAGTTCCTGCTGCGCCAGGCGTTCGAAGAGGCGATCCACACGCACGCCTACCAGTACATCGTCGAATCGCTGGGCCTCGACGAAGGCGAAATCTTCAACGCGTATCACGAGGTCTCCTCGATCCGCGCGAAAGACGAATTCCTGATTCCGTACATCCACGTGCTGACCGATCCGGCCTTCAAGACCGGCACGCTCGAGGCAGACCAGACGCTGCTGCGCTCGCTGATCGTGTTCGCCTGTGTGATGGAAGGCCTGTTCTTCTACGTCGGCTTTACCCAGATCCTGGCGCTGGGTCGCCAGAACAAGATGACCGGCGCGGCGGAACAGTACCAGTACATCCTGCGCGACGAGTCGATGCACTGCAACTTCGGCATCGACCTGATCAACCAGATCAAACTCGAAAACCCGCAACTCTGGACGGCTGAATTCCGCGCGGAAATCCGCGAGATCTTCCAGCAGGCAGTCGAACTCGAATATCGTTACGCAGAAGACACGATGCCGCGCGGGGTGCTCGGCCTCAATGCGTCGATGTTCAAGAGCTACCTGCGCTTCATTTGCAACCGCCGTTGCCAGCAGATCGGTCTCGATCCGCTGTACCCGAACGAGGAAAACCCGTTCCCGTGGATGAGCGAGATGATCGATTTGAAGAAGGAACGCAACTTCTTCGAGACGCGAGTGATCGAATATCAGACTGGCGGCGCGCTGACCTGGGAGTGATCCGGGTTCGTGCTGCAGATGCATTCTTTGATGGGGATGCCGTTGGCTTGGGCCGCGGCAATTTTGGCTAGGAGCAGAACCGCCTGATGCAAAGCATGCCCGGTGCGCCGCGTGCCTTCGCGGCCCACAACTATGACAGGCACTTTGCGAACCCTTCAGTGGGATGGGCAAACTTCCCCCCGGAAAAAGCCGCTGGCGCGATCGCCGGCGGCTCGATCAAGCAATTGCCGGCGTTGAGTATCAACGCCGATCAGATCTGGCGCGCGGTGCCTTGTGGCACGGCGCGCCTTACCGCATTCATTAGCGTAAGCGCGCAGCACCTGCGTACGCCGATGAATAGCCCGCTTCGTAGCGCGCGCCCTGAGAAGCGTCCGCGGGAAGCGGGTTTTGACGAAGGGTGTAGTTTGAACTGACTCTCATCTGAAAACCTGAAGGAGAAAATGATGGCAACTATCAAGAAAGCGGCTGCTAAGAAGCCCGCAGCAAAGAAGGCTGCTCCGGCTAAGAAGGCCGCACCGGCAAAGAAAGTCGCTGCAAAGAAAGTCGCAGTGAAGAAGGTTGCAGCGAAGAAGGCAGCACCGGCTAAGAAGGTTGCAGCGAAGAAAGCTGCGCCGGCCAAGAAGGTCGCCGCCAAGAAAGTCGCAGTGAAGAAGGTTGCGGCGAAGAAGGTTGCAGCGAAGAAGGCGCCGGCCAAGAAGGCAGCGCCGGCTAAGAAAGCCGCAGTGAAGAAGGTTGCAGCAAAGAAGGCAGCGCCGGCCAAGAAGGCTGCAGCGAAGAAGGCTGCACCGGCTAAGAAGGCTGCTGCGAAGAAGGCTGCGCCTGCGAAAAAGGCTGCTGCTAAAAAGGCTGCGCCCGCGAAAAAGGCTGCCGCTAAAAAGGCTGCGCCTGCCAAGAAGGCTGCCGCGAAGAAGGCCGCTGCTCCTGCCAAGAAGGCTGCCCCTGCGAAGAAGGCTGTCGCCAAGAAGGCGGCTCCTGCACCCGCTGCGACTTCTGTCTCGAGCGCACCGGCGGCGACGGTGAAGACCGCGCTGAACCCGGCAGCGGCATGGCCGTTCCCGACGGGCAGCCGTCCGTAAGCCGTAGAAGTACTTCGGCACGTCGTATCTTGTGTCGATGATCGAGTAGCGCTTCAGCAGCATGACCAAGCGCTACTCGGTCAGGGTCCCGTTGCCGGGTTTCTGGCGACGGGATTTTTTTTGCCCCGGTGAAGGCGCCGGCTACGAGAAGCGCTTCAACATCCGCAGGCGAAAAAAAACGCATGCACAGGGGAGGGCATGCGTGTGAGGTCGCCGCGGCGGCGTAAAGCCTCGCCGCGCGAGAGGGGAAACCTAGTGGGTGACGCGCGTGACGCCACCGCTGGAGAGCAGCCGCACGCGCTCGCCGGCGCGGAAGATCTCGCCCGTGGCGCTTTGGGTAATGGCACGGATGTCGCCGTTGTCGAGCCGCACGGTGATCTCGAGGCCATCGTGCACAGCCACGCCGTTCTCGATCGAGTTGCCGGCTATCGCGCCCGCGAGACCGCCGATGATGCCCGTGACGATCGCGCCGGTGCCACCGCCGATCCTGCTGCCGGCCACCGCACCCAGCGCGCCGCCGCCGATCGCGCCGATACCGCTCGGCTGACCGTTGTTCGAACTGATCTTCACCGCGCGCACGCTGTCGACCGTACCCATGCGGACCGTTTCTTCCCGCTGTGCCTGCGACGCCGTGTACACGTCGGCGGAACTGCTGTTGTACGCACAGCCCGACATGGCAAGCGAACCGGCGATCAAGGCGGCCACTATCAGGCGACTCGTTGTTCTCATTCCCTAAACTCCAATAGCTCTCGGTATTACGGCAGGTCGTATCCGAACGCCTGCTTGAACCGCTCGTTGATCTCCGCCCGGCTGGGCGCGTAGTTTTGCGGGCCCTGGTGTTCGATCTTCAGCGCACCCATCAGGCTCGCGAGACGGCCGGTGGTGGCCCAGCCAAGCTTGTTCTCGATGCCGTACAGCAGGCCGCCGCGGAATGCGTCGCCGCAGCCTGTGGGATCGAGCACTTGCCGTGCCTTGACCGCCGGAATGTCTTCGACGCCGCCCGCGTGATGGATCTGCGCGCCTTGCTCGCCGAGCGTGACGATCAGCGCTTCGACCTTGCCGGCGATTTCTTCGATCGACCAGCCCGTTTTGTTGCTGACCAGTTTGGCTTCGTAGTCATTGACCGCTACATACGTAGCGAGTTCAATCATGCGCCGCAGCGACTCGCCGTCGAAGAGCGGCAAACCTTGGCCCGGATCGAAGATGAACGGCACGCCCGCAGCCGCCAGATGCTCCGAATGCTGGATCATGCCGTCGTAGCCGTCGGGTGCGACGATACCGAGCGTGATTCCGCTGGCCTGATCGGCCCGGTTCAGATGCGACTGCATCATCGCGCCGGGGTGGAACGCGGTGATCTGATTGTTTTCCAGATCCGTGGTGATCATCGCCTGGGCGGAATAGGTGTCCGGCACCACGAGCACGCTTTGCGTCGACAGGCCGAGTTGCTTGAACCGGTCCATATAGAGTTGCGCGTCGACCGAGCCCAGCGAGCCCATGATGCGCGCGTCGCCGCCGAGCAGATGCAGCGAGTAGGCGATGTTGCCCGCACAGCCGCCGAACTCGCGGCGCATGGTCGGCACGAGAAAGCTCACATTCAGGATGTGGACCTGCTCCGGCAGGATGTGCTCCCGGAAGCGGCCTTCGAAAGTCATGATGTTGTCGTAGGCGAGCGAGCCGCAAATGAGCGTAGCCAAGGCGAGCGTCCTGTAAAAACGATAAGGGAAAAGGGAGCGTCGATGCGACAGCGCCGCGCATGAAGCGCGGCGCCGGAGTTCGTACGCGAAGGGTTTACTTCAGCGCGGCGAGTGCTGCGTCGTAGTTCGGTTCGTTCTTGATTTCGCCGACCAGTTCAGCGTGAACGACCTTGTCGTTCTCGTCGATCACCACCACGGCGCGAGCCGTCAGGCCGGTCAGCGGGCCGCTCGTCACGTCGACGCCGTAGGCTTGCGCGAACTCATGGCCACGGAACGTGGATGCCGTGACGACGTTCTCAATGCCTTCGGTCGTGCAAAAGCGCGATGCGGCGAACGGCAAATCGCCCGACACGACGATCACCGACGTGTTGGTCAGCTTGGCGGCGGCTTCGTTGAACTTGCGGGTCGAGGTGGCGCAGGTCGGCGTGTCGAGGCTCGGGACGATGTTCAGCACTTTGCGCTTGCCGGCGAAATCGGCCAGCGACACCGGCTTCAGATCCTTGCCGACCAGCGAGAAAGCGGGAGCGGCCTGGCCGACCGACGGGAACGTGCCGGCTACTTCAATCGGGTTGCCACCCAGCGTGACTTGACTCATGTTGTTGTGCTCCGAAAATTCGTCAGTAATGACGGTGGACGTACCCGGTCGGTGCCGGGCACGCAAGAATGCGTTACGGATAAAAAATCTGTACGCGGAAATTGGAAGCGACCGCATTGCCCGTGTCGAGATGCACGATCATGGTCTGAGTCGTGTGGGCGGGCAGGCCGGCCGCAATGGCCGTGCCGGGCGGGACATAGTCTTGCGGCCACAGCACGCGGCGTACCGCGACATTGTTCTGATCGTCCAAAAGGGTGAGCTCGATGGCCGGATAGGCGAGCGCAATGTTGAAGCGGTTGCGCAGCGGCATCTTCAGTTCGAGCTTGTGTGGGCCGTCGATCTGCCGAAGATCGGAAGGTTCGACCTGCAAGCCGTCGATATCGTGCGGTGGCGTGACGAGGCAGCCGAGCGTCGCGCAGGCCTTCGCGTAGAGCGTCTGGGAGCGCGGCAAGTACACCATCACCGTTTCGCGCTGCCACCAGGCGAGTTGCGCGAGCAGCGCAATGATCAACAGTCCCGCCACCACCGAACCGACGATGATCCAGCCCGTGCGCCGCGGCTCGGCCGGGCGCGTTTCACGCACGACGGGGAAAGGCTCGGCGCCGTCGTTGACCGGCTGGACGGAGAAGGGCTCGCCGCTTGCCGGAACCGGGCCGGCGGTAGCGGCCGCGCCGGCACCACCGAAGCTCGCTGCGCCTGCGCCGGCCGCACCTACACCGGCTGCACCTACGCCGGCCGCGCCGAAGCGCGGCTCATTGTCAGGGATGCCATGCAAAGTGGCCGATTCATCCAGGACCGGCTCTTCGAGCGGCGCGTCAGACGCGCGCTCGGTCTTATGCCAGACGCGCGGCGCTTCTTCTACGGGCGGATCGACGTCATACGCGAACGGGTCGAGCGGCGCGTCCGCCAGAATCGGTTCGTGGTCGGGTGGAATGGGCGCGGTGAATGCGCCGGCCGGCAGTTCGGGCTCCGCGGCGTGGCGCGGCGTGACCGCGACGCCTGCGTCGGTGGAGACCGGCGAGAGCGGCACATTGCCGGCATTGTGCCGCAGACGATTGTCGATGGCGGCGTCGGGTGTCGGCGCCCACGGATCCCAGGCTTCTGCGCTGAAGTCCGGGCCTTTCGGACGCACGCCCGACAGTGCTTCGATCGCCGCGGCAGCGGCGACCGGTTTGGCGGAGGAGAAATCACCGCCTTCTGTGATGTCGAACAGGCTGCTCGACGCGTCGAATACTTCGTGGCAATGCCCGCAGCGGACTAGCCCGCGGCGTAGCGCGAGCTGTTCCGTTTGCAGGCGGAAGACGGTTTCACAGAAGGGGCAACGCGTCGCCAGGAGCATATTGAGCCGATAAGCCGGAAGGCCGTTGGTTGGACAATACGCCTTATTCTAATGGCTTTCGCGGCGCGTTCCCGACAGACATACCCAACCTTCGTGTTCGCGCCATACGCTGATATCGATCCATCGTGCGTAGACCTGCGCGACTTCGTCCGCTTGCCGAGCCAGAATGCCGGACAGCGCGATCCGGCCACCCGGCTTGACCTTCGACGAGAGCATCGACGCCATCAGCTTGAGCGGGTTGGAGAGAATGTTGGCGACCACGATATCGAACTCGCCAGTGGGACATTCGTCGGGCAAACCGTACGTGACGTCCGCGCGGTTACGCTCGCTGTTGTGACGCGCCGACTCGACCGCTTGCGGGTCGATGTCGATGCCGTACACCGGATCGGCGCCACACTTCTTCGCCAGAATCGCGAGGATGCCGGAGCCGCAGCCGTAGTCGAGCAATGACTGCCCGGGCTTCACCGATTGCTCCAGCCATTCCATGCAAAGCCGCGTGGTGGGATGGCTGCCGGTGCCGAACGCGAGGCCAGGATCGAGCTCCAGCACGAGTGCTTCAGGGTCCGGTGCGTCGTGCCACGACGGCACGACCCAGATACGTTCGCCGATCTTGATCGGATCGAACTGCGACTGCGTGAGCCGCACCCAATCCTGATCCTCGACTTCACGCACGCTGAATGACGGCGCAGTCTCCAGGCCGATTTCATTGGCTGCTGCGGTCAGCAGCACTGCCGGCTCGTGTTCCGGCGCGAGCAGTGCGATCACGCGCGAACGCTGCCACGCCGTGCGATCCGGCGTGAGACCGGGCTCGCCGAACAGCGGCTGCTCGTCGGGCGTGTCGGCGTCCGCATCTTCGACCGATACGGACAGCGCGCCCAACTCGAGCAGCGCGTCGGAGAATTCCTCCGCGTGCTCGCGTGCCAACTCGGCGATCAGTTCCCGGTAGCTCATGACTTACGCTTCTTCCGGCGCGGCCTGCTGCTTCGCGGCCAACCGGTTTTCGAGGTAGTGAATGCTGGTGCCGCCTTCGACGAACTTCGCGTCCAGCATCAGCTCGCGGTGCAACGGGATGTTGGTTTGAATGCCTTCCACCACCATTTCCGACAGCGCGATGCGCATGCGTTTGATCGCCTGCTCGCGCGTGGCGCCATAAGCGATCAGCTTGCCGATCATCGAATCATAGTTCGGCGGTACGAAGTAGCCATTGTAGGCGTGCGAGTCGACGCGGATGCCGGGGCCGCCCGGCATGTGCCACGACGTCAAACGTCCCGGCGACGGAGTGAACTTGAACGGATCTTCCGCGTTGATCCGGCATTCGATCGCATGACCCTTGAACACGATGTCGCGCTGACGGAAGGCGAGCTTTTCGCCGGCCGCAATGCGGATCTGTTCCTGGACGATGTCGACGCCCGTGATCAGTTCGGTCACCGGGTGCTCGACCTGCACGCGCGTGTTCATTTCAATGAAGTAGAACTCGCCGTTTTCGTACAGGAACTCGAACGTACCCGCGCCAAGATAGCCCATCTTCTTGCAGGCGTCCGCGCAACGATCGCCGATGCGATCGATCAGACGGCGCGCGATACCCGGCGCCGGCGCTTCCTCGATCACTTTCTGGTGACGGCGCTGCATCGAGCAATCGCGCTCGCCCAGCCAGACAGCATTCTTGAACGAATCGGCCAGCACCTGGATTTCGATGTGCCGCGGGTTCTCCAGGAATTTCTCCATGTAGACCTGCGGGTTGCCGAACGCACGGCCGGCTTCTTCGCGCGTCATGTTGACCGCGTTGACCAGCGCCGCTTCCGTGTGAACCACGCGCATGCCGCGGCCACCACCGCCGCCGGCGGCCTTGATGATAACCGGGTAGCCGACCTGGCGGGCGATCTTCACGATCTCTTTCGGATCTTCCGGCAACGCGCCTTCCGAACCCGGCACGCACGGCACGCCGGTCTTGATCATGGTCTGCTTGGCCGTGACCTTGTCGCCCATCATCCGGATCGTTTCCGGGCGCGGGCCGATGAAGGTGAAGCCGGACTGCTCGACGCGCTCGGCGAAGTCGGCGTTTTCCGAGAGGAAGCCGTAGCCGGGGTGGATCGCTTCGGCGTCGGTGACTTCCGCCGCGCTGATCAGCGCGGGCATATTCAGATAGCTCAGGTTGGAAGGCGCCGGGCCGATACAGACCGCCTCGTCGGCGAGCTTCACGTACTTGGCTTCCTTGTCGGCTTCCGAATAGACGACGACTGTCTTGACGCCAAGCTCGCGGCAAGCGCGCTGGATACGAAGCGCGATCTCGCCACGATTGGCAATGAGGATTTTTTCAAACATAGCGGGTTTTCGACTCATCAATGGGCGCCGGGTTGATCACAACGCCGGCTGCCTCAGAGGATCGGTCGCGCGCCTTGGAGACTGCGGGCGCGCGGGCGGCATGCGCAAAACGAAGCGCTAAGCGTGCCGCGTCAGCCGACCACGAACAGCGGTTGGCCGTACTCGACCGCCTGGCCGTTTTCGACGAGGATTTCCTTCACCACGCCGGACTTGTCCGACTCGATTTCGTTGAGCAGCTTCATCGCTTCGATGATGCAGATCGTCTGGCCTTCCTTGACCGTGTCGCCCACCTGGACGAACGGGTCGGCGCCCGGCGACGGCGCGCGGTAGAACGTGCCGACCATCGGCGAGGTCACCACGTGGCCTTGCGGCGCGGCGGCGGCCGGCGTGGCCGGCGCAGCTGCGGCAGCGGCCGGCGCTTCGCCGCCGATGGCCGGCGCCGGTTGCGCGTATTGCGGCGCATACGAGGCGGACGGTTGCACGTAAACCGGCGGCGCATTCTTGACGATGCGAACCTTGCCTTCGCCCTCGGTCACTTCGAGTTCGGAAATACCGGACTCCGAGACGAGGTCGATCAGAGTTTTCAGTTTACGAAGATCCATCAGGAAGCCCCTTTCAATGCGAAAAGTGCCGGTGCATACGCAGCCGGCGCAAATTAGACGTGTTTGGAATCAGCCGCGCGACGAGCCGGCGGCGAGCCGGTCGAGCGCGAATTCGAGCGCGTACAGATAACCCTTCCAGCCGAGGCCGCAAATGACGCCTTCCGCCTGGTCGGAAAAATACGAGTGATGCCGGAACGGTTCACGACGATGCACGTTCGACAGATGAATCTCGACGAACGGGATGCCGACCCCCGCCAGTGCGTCCCGAATTGCCACGCTCGTGTGCGTGTACGCGGCGGGATTGATCAATATGAAATCGGTCTGTTCAGTCCGGGCGGATTGGATGCGGTCCACCAGAGCGCCTTCATGGTTGCTCTGGAACGACGCGAGTTCGACGCCGGCGTCCGCTGCGCGGTCCGCCAGCGCCTGATCGATCTGCGGCAAGGTCACGCGACCGTAGACCTCGGGTTCCCGGGTGCCGAGAAGGTTGAGGTTGGGTCCGTGCAGTACCAGCAGTCGCGTCATGGTCGCTTCTTTTTCCGTGGAATTGGGCGCACTTTAGCGCTGATTAGAGAAACTTGTCTAGTTTCCCGAACGTACGGTTAGATTGCGGCGGCATTTTGCCGCCGCGCCGGGCGCCCATCTTCTCTCAAATCCGAGCGATTTGCGCGCATTTTTGCGCGTTCTGCGAGTATTTGAGTGTCAAAAGAATGTGAAATTTAAAGCGCGTCGAGGGTCTTTTTCAGCGCTTGCGGATCGATTTGTCCTAATTTTGTCGAGCGAATCTCACCTTTTGCGTCGATTACGACGGTAAAGGGCAGGCCGCCCGCCGAATTACCGAAGGCCCGCGCGAGGTCGGCCCCGCCGAAGCCCATGACATACACCGGGTAGGCCACTTTCACCTTCTGCAGGAACGCCTGAACGTTTTTGTCCGAATCGACGCCAAGTCCGACGAACTGGATGCCTTTTCCTGCGTAGTCGCGCTGAAGCTGGGACAACGCCGGCATTTCTTCGACGCAAGGCCCGCACCACGAGGCCCAGAAGTTGACGACGATTGGGTGTCCTTTCAGCGAACTTAGGGTTTGCGGCTTGCCGTCCACGGTGGTCACCGGAGCGCTCCACAGTTGGGCGACAGCGCTTTCGCCGGAAACCGGCTGTGCATTGGCCGCGACTTCGGTTTTGCCGCCGTTCAGCCAGTGGCTCGCCAGCACACCGCCGCCCGCGGCGACGATCGCGACAAGCGCGCCCGCCAGAATCCGTCTCGTGTTCATCTTGTCAGTCTAGTTAGTTGATGGGGCGACGTCGTTGCCGTCGAGCAGCGTCTGTACGGCTTGCAGATTCGCGCGCGCGGTACGACCGCGCGCGTCGGCCCGTACCGCGCCGCGCAGGTCGTCCGTTTCATAGAGCGCGACGTGCACGCCGACCGGTTCCGCCTCGCGCCCTTCATTGGTAGGGCGCCACAGGAAGCTGAGCGTCTCGACATAGCCGCGGCCGGCGAAATGCCGCGTTTCCGAAACGTCGTACTGGATGTTCGCGTTCAGGAAGTAGATCGCGACTTCTTTCGGGTTGTCGCAGAAAACCTGCAGGTGAATGTCCGAGTGTTCGCCGGCTGTGCCGCCGAGCACCGCGCCGGTCAGATAGGGGTTGAACGGCGCGAGCCGCTCCATCCAGTCGACCGCGATACGGCGCAGGCGCCGCAATAGAGCAGGCTGGCTGTCGCCCTGGAACAGCGACTGATATTCCCGGATTTCTTCTTCGATCTGGTCGTTATCCGGCAGCCATTCGCCGGCAACACGGCTCTCGCCGACCACTTGCCGGGCCGCTTTGCGCTTCGCCGTGGCGTAGTCCAGACCGTCTTCGGCGATCATGCGCGCAGCCGCGATGGCGATTTCCTCGCGCACGCGCTGCGGATCGAAATGTGATTTGCGAACCATCCCCCGATCATACTAGAGATTGATGACAGCCTTTCCTGGCGGGTCGCACCGCGCGGCCGGGCACGGGTAGTACGGGCAAGCGTTCATAGGGCGATCGGGAGGCGTCGGTTACAATAGCGTCCTTTGCAGACGGTCGATTCGGCCGCTCTTCTGCGCTCCCATCCCTCTCAGGAAAACGCCGGCCCGCCCCAAGTTTTCTTGCCCCTCTGGGGGCCTGGCGCGAAGCGGCAGGTTTAGGGGGTCGTTCCAGAAAAAACGCCCGCGCGGCACGACAGGCTTATGCACATCCACATCCTCGGTATCTGCGGCACGTTCATGGGCGGTCTCGCGGTCCTCGCGCGCGGCGCGGGCCACACCGTGACGGGTTGCGACGCCGGCGTCTATCCGCCCATGAGCACCCAGCTCGAGGCACAGGGTATTCGTCTGATCGAAGGTTATGACGCGGACCAGTTGAACGGTCTGAATGCCGACCTGTTCGTGATCGGCAACGTGGTCTCTCGCGGCAACCCGCTGATGGAAGCCATTCTCGACCGCGGTCTGCCGTACACCTCCGGCCCGCAATGGCTCGGCGAGCACGTGCTGAACGGCAAATGGGTGCTGGCGGTGGCCGGCACGCACGGCAAGACGACCACCAGCTCCATGCTGACCTGGCTGCTCGAAGACGCCGGCCTCAATCCGGGCTTTCTGATTGGCGGCGTGCCGCTGAATTTCGGCGTGTCGGCCCGGCTGACCGATTCGAGCTTCTTCGTGATCGAAGCCGACGAGTACGACACGGCCTTCTTCGACAAGCGCTCGAAGTTCGTCCACTACCGGCCCAAAACCGCCGTGCTGAACAACCTCGAATTCGATCACGCGGACATTTTCCCGGATCTGGCCGCGATCGAAACGCAGTTCCATCACCTGATCCGCACCGTGCCGGGCATTGGCCGCATCGTGACGAACGGCCGTGAAGACGCGCTCGAGCGCGTGCTGACGCGCGGTTGCTGGAGCGAAGTGGAGCGTTTTGGTGTGCAGGGCGGCTGGGAAACCTTGCCCGCGGAAGACGGCGTGCCGGTCGACGAGCGTTTCGCCGTCAATCACAACAGTGAGCGCGTCGGCGTGGTCGAGTGGCAGGTGCAAGGCGAGCACAACCGCATGAACGCGCTGGCCGCGATCGCCGCCGCGCGCCACGTCGGCGTGCCGCCGGCGCAGGCGGCCAGGTCGCTGGCGAGCTTTCGCAACGTCAAGCGCCGCATGGAAGTGCGCGGCAGCGTGGACGGCGTGACGGTCTATGATGATTTCGCGCACCATCCCACTGCCATCGACACGACCGTCGCGGGGCTGCGCGCACGCGTAGGGCGCGAGAACACGCGCATTCTCGCCGTGCTGGAGCCGCGCTCCAACACCATGAAGCTCGGCGTGATGAAAGCGCAATTGCCGGCCAGCCTCGCCGACGCCGATCTCGTGTTCGGCTACGGCGCGCCGACCGGCCGCGACGCGCTCGGCTGGAATCTCGGCGAGGCGCTCGCGCCGCTCGGCGGCAAGGCGCAGGCTTTCGACAATCTCGACGCGCTGGTCAAAGCGGTAGTCCACGCCGCGCGCCCCGGCGATCAGATTCTGGTGATGAGCAACGGCGGCTTCGGCGGCGTGCACCAGAAACTGCTCGACGCTCTTTCCGCGCGAGGCACTTCGTGATCCTTTATCTACACGGTTTCCGCTCGTCACCCAATTCGTTCAAGGCGCGCGTGCTGGCGGCGCGGCTCGTCGAACTCGGCCGCAGCGACGAATGGTGCTGTCCGATGCTGCCGGTCTCGCCGTTCGAGACGGTGGCGCTCGCCGAGTCGCTGGTGGCCGAAGCCAAGCCGAAAAACGTCACGCTGATCGGCAGTTCGCTCGGCGGCTATTTCGCCACTTATCTGGCGGAGAAGCATGGCTGGCCCGCGGTGCTGCTCAACCCGGCAGTCGTGCCGCAGCGCGACCTGAGCGCCTATCTCGGCGAGCAGCCGTTGTGGCACGGCGGCGGCAGCATCGTCGTCGAGCCGCATCATCTGGATGAATTGCGCGCGCTCGGCGTCGCGTCGATCACGCGGCCCGATCGCTATTATTTGATGGCCGCGACCGGCGACGAAGTGCTCGACTACCGCGAAATGCTCGCGCACTATCCCGGCGCACGCACTACGCTGATCGAAGGGAGCGACCACGCGATCAGCGAGTTCGCGCAATACGTCGACGAGGTGCTGGCCTTTTGCGACGCGGAAGACGTCGAACCGCCCGCCCCGCGCGAAGCCGCGTAGAGTCGGCCAGGCCGGGCTTTCCAGCAGCGAGACATTGGCTGCTGATCAGATTCATGCCGCCGGCGCGCGTGTAACGCGTCGCGGATCCACTACCACGAACACGTTGCCGTGCCGCGCATGCAGTGACCGATCGCAGAGCAAGATCGGGCGCGCCGGCAGATGCAAGTCAGAACGAGAGTATTGAGTGAACGTTTTCTTCGAGGAATCGGGCAGTTTCAAGGCGGGCAGCGTGCTGTCGCGCCAGGGCGATGCGTTTCAGGTCGAACTGCCGGGCGGACGCCGCGCCAAGGTGCGCGCGAAAGACGTGCTGATCGAATTCGAAAAGCCGACTGCGGCCGAGTTGATGCAACAGGCCGACGCCGCCGCGCAGGAGATCGACCTGGATTTCCTGTGGGAATGCGCGCCTGACGACGAATTCCCGTTCGCCACGCTCGGCGCCGAGTATTTCGGCGAGCGCTTCGGCTCGATCGAGCGCGCCGCGCTGGTGTTGCGCATGCACGGCTCGCCGGTGTACTTCCGCCGCAAGGGCCGCGGCATGTATCAGCGTGCGCCGCAAGAACAACTGAAGATGGCGCTTGCCGGACTCGAGCGCAAGCGTCAGCAGGCGCTGGTGCAGGCCGGCTATGAGGAAGAGCTGAAGGCCGGCCGTTTGCCGGAAGCCTTCACCGGCAGCAAGGCGCTGGCGCTGTTGACCAAGCCCGACAAGAACACGATCGAATACAAGGCGCTCGAAGGCGCGGCGGCGGCGCGCGGCATTTCGCAAGCGCGCCTGATGCTCGAATGCGGCGCCATTCCGTCGGCGCGCGCATTGCACGAGGCGAAATTCCTCTCGGAGTTTTTCCCGCATGGCACCGGTTTTCCGCCGGTCACCGTCGGCGCGTTGCCCGAAGATCTGCCCGAAGCGAACGTGCAGGCGTTCTCGATCGACGACATCACCACGACCGAAATCGACGACGCCTTTTCCGTCGAGCATCTGGCCGATGGCCGTGTGCGGATCGGCGTGCACATTGCCGCGCCGGCGCTCGGTATTCAGCGCGGCGACGAGGTCGATGCAATCGCGCGCACACGCCTGTCGACCGTGTACATGCCGGGCGACAAGATCACCATGTTGCCCGACAGCGTCGTCGAAGCGTTCACGCTGGCCGAAGGTGGCTTGCGCCCCGCGCTTTCGCTGTATGTGATCGTCAATCGCGAGACACAGGAGATCGTCGCGAGCGAAACGCGCGCCGAGCGCGTGTTCGTGAAGAACAATCTGCGCCACAACACGCTCGACGAACTGGTGACCGAAGAGGCGCTCGCCGCCGGCACCGGCGACTATCCGCACAAGGAAGACATCGCCGTGCTGTGGCCGTTCGCGCAGGCGCTGTTCGAAAAGCGTCAGACCGCGCGCGCCGGTTACGGTTTGCGTCGCGAAGTGCAGCGCAATACGGATTTCAACTTCTACGTGGAAGGCGAGCACATCACGATCACGCCGCGCCGGCGCGGTTCGCCGCTCGACACGATCGTCGCCGAGCTGGCGATTCTCGCCAACTCGTCGTGGGGCGCGTTCCTGCACGATCATGGTGTGCCGGGTATTTATCGCACGCAGCGCGCGTTCGGCGCCCCGACCGGCCCGAAGCGCACGCGCATGCAAACCAACGCCGCGCCGCATGAAGGCCTCGGCGTCACGCAGTACGCGTGGAGCACGTCGCCGCTGCGCCGTTATGTCGACCTGGTAAACCAGTGGCAGTTGATCGCCTGTGTGCAGCACGGCGTGACCGCCAAATTAGCCGCACCGTTCAAGCCGAAAGACGCCGACCTGTTCGCCGTCGTGCAAGGTTTCGACGATACCTACACCGCGTACGCCGATCATCAGCGCCGCATGGAGTACTTCTGGTGTTTGCGCTGGCTGAAGCAGGAAAACAGGAAGCAGGTGGTGGCCTCGGTCGTGAAGGGCGATCTGGTGCGTCTCGAAGAGATTCCGTTGCTGCTGCACGTGCCGGGTCTCGGCGTGCACGCGCGCGGCACGCGCTTGCAGATGGAAGTGATGTCGATCGACGAGTTGACCGTCGAAGCGTCCGTGCGTCTCCTGCACGTGCTCGACGCGCCGACCGTGACGAGCGGCAGCGAGGCTGAAGAAGCGGACGAGAGCGAAGAGGAAATCATCGACGCTCCCGACGAGAGCGCCGAAGGCGAAGCCGAGGCTCAGGCCGAAGCCGAACTCGAGGGCAACGAGGCGGCCACGCCGAGCGACGCCGCCAATGGCGATGGCGCGAACGATCCCGCCACTCAACAGCAGATTGCGGAGCCCGGACGATGAGCGCCAACGATTCACTCGACCGTTATGCGGTCATCGGCAATCCGGTCGGCCATAGCAAGTCGCCGTTCATTCATGGACGTTTTGCCGAGCAGACCGGCGAGCCGGTCGAGTACGGCCGTCTGCTCGCGCCGGTGGATGCGTTCGTGCCGCATGTGCGGGCCTTCATCGAGGCAGGCGGGCGCGGGCTGAACGTCACCGTGCCGTTCAAGCTCGAAGCGCATGCGTTGGCCGACACGTTGTCGCCGCGCGCGGCGGCTGCGGGCGCGGTGAATACGTTGCGCGTCGACGCGAACGGTATTTTCGGCGACAACACGGATGGCTTCGGTCTCGTGCGCGATATCGAGGTGAATCTCGGCGTGTCGCTGAAGGGCGCGCGCATTCTGTTGCTGGGCGCGGGCGGCGCCGCACGTGGCGTGGTTCTGCCGATGCTCGAGCGCGCGCCGCATACGCTGACCATCGTCAATCGTACGCCGGAGAAGGCCGACGCATTGGTCGGCCAGTTCGCGCAGGCCGCGAGTGACGCCTCGTGTCGTCTGAGCGGTGGTAGCGCGCGGGTGATCGAAGCGAGCGCGTATGACGTGATCGTCAATGCGACGGCGGGTAGCCTGGACGCGTCGTTGCCCGAGTGCGACGACCGCGCGTTCGGCAGCGGCACGCTCGCCTACGACATGATGTACGGCGCGCATCCGACGGTATTCATGGAGCACGCGCGGAAGCTGGGTGCACGCGGCGCCGATGGACTCGGCATGCTGGTCGAGCAGGCGGCCGAGTCGTTTTACGTTTGGCGCGGCGTGCGGCCCGACGGCGCGCCGGTGCTGGCCGAATTGCGTGCGCAGTTGGTTGCGCCGCCGCACGCTTAACCGCGTCACGCAAATGCTGCGTCTTACCTTGCCGAATTCACCGACACGAGGACCTGGAGCACGATGACAGCAACGCGGCGCGTGAGCCGGCCAGGTCCGGTGCGATGGATCGTCTATCTGGGCGCGGTGGTGGCGATCGCATGGATTGCGACGCAGGCGTTTTATTTCGCGCAGATCGCCGTTTGGAATTACGTCAATCCACGCAGCACTGCGTTTATGCGCTCGGACGCGTGGCGCTTGTCGCAGGATCGGCCGGATCTTTCCGTGCAGCATACGTGGGTGCCGTATGACCAGATTTCGCGCAATCTGAAGCGCGCGATCATCGCTTCCGAGGATGCGAATTTCGTCAATAACAATGGGTATGAGACGGACGCTATCTTGCAGGCCTGGGAGCGGAATAAGGCCAAGGGCAAGATTGTGCGCGGTGGGTCGACCATTACTCAGCAGTTGGCGCGCAATCTGTTTTTGTCGCGGGAGAAGAGTTATATCCGCAAGGGGCAGGAACTCATCATTACGTGGATGCTTGAGGCCTTGATGGATAAGGAACGGATCTTTGAGATTTATCTCAACTCCGTTGAGTGGGGGAATGGGGTTTATGGGGCTGAGGCCGCGGCTCGTTATTACTATAAGACTTCAGCGAGTAAGTTGACTGCTGCGCAGTCGGCCCGGTTGGCTGTTATGTTGCCGCAGCCTAAGTATTTTGATGAGCATCGAGGGTCGCCTTATCTTGCGCAGCGGTCGCGGGTTATTGCTCGCAGGATGGGGGCGGCGGAGTTGCCTGATTAGCTTTTTTTTGCCTTTGCGGCGTGTTCGTGTCTGTGTTCTCTGGGTTTGTTGGCTTTTCCTTGCTTTGTTAGTGGTCTATTGGCGTTGCCCCTGTGCGGGGCGGCACCTACTTTCTTTGCCGCGGCAAAGAAAGTAGGCAAAGAAAGCCGCTTTACACCGCCAGCCCATAAGCGGGTCCCCCGCACAGTTGCAGTAGTGGTGCATCTGGAATCGGCGTTCTCGCACACTCAGCCTTCGTGACAAGGCCGTCATGCTTCCCGCCTCACGCTACGCGTTCGCCGGAACGGTCTGCTCAAAAACATTGGTCGCGTTTGCGCGCTGTTGGGGGCCGTCGGCTTCGCCTCGGCGAAATGCCGTAGTGCATCTCGCTTTTTTTGATGCGGCTCCGCACTGGTGTTCACCAGGCGCTCATGGTGGACGCATGATTCGCGCTTCGGTTAGTGTCGCAGTGCCCTCTAGACGATTAGGGCGCGTAGGTGGCGGCTTCGTCACGTAGCGACGCGATGCTTCAGCTTTTGGCGACGCGGTGCTTCTAGCTTTTCAGGTGCCTGTCGTAGTGGGGCATTGCGCCGTCAATGTGCCGTGGTAGTTGCTCGCGCGATCGTTCGGAAGCGGGGCCGTCCGTTCTCCAGCTTTCTCGTGGCACCAATGCGTTCGCGCTTTTCTGATGCAGTCTGCGTAGCCTTCGAGAGAAGGTCCGCTGCGTGTCGCGCTGTGATGCGGCTTGAGCAACGCCCTTCGCGTGGAGCGCGATGACCTCATACAACTCACGGTCGATTTCGACTTCGCGCTGGTAATCCTCCCCAGTGTCGATTAACAGTTCCAGCAACTTCCGCTGACTATGTCTCTCATCTCGCGTCATTGCCGGACTCCTAACTATTGAGGCCGCAAGCTTGATCAGTTTGTCCAGTTGGTCTCGTTGCCTTTCAACTAAACCGAAAGCGGGTAGGGCGAGCTTTTCGTATTGAAGTGCGTCAACGGGTGGGCGCGACGTGATTCGAGAATTCTTGATGGATTTACTCATGGCGCGATCTCCCTGAAACTTGACTGGATCGCCCGTCACGCGCGTGGAGGGGGGTGAGCGGGCACAGTGACAGGTCGACAGACCGGCGTAGAACCAAACCGGCAGACCCGTAGGTCTCCATGCCAAGGCCCGCCCATGGAAAGGAGGCGTGCGTAAGCTAACGCGCGCCTGCGATACAGACGCGCGGGTTCTACTCTACGCATCAGGCTGTCGAACCTGAACCATCGCAATCGCGGCGGCAAAGCAAGTTTAGACAAGTCGCGCCGACAGTGACCACCTACCCAAGCTAAAAGGTGCGCGCCGCCATCATTTCCGAAATTTCCTAGGCACTTCGTCGGAATCGCGGCGACCGCACTAAGTAACTTCCGAAGCGAATGCATCAAGAAATGGTGTTGTTGGCCATCACGCACATGGCGATCAACTCCGTGGCCGCGATCGCGTCCGCGAGGGCGCGGCCAGGCTTGGCAGGGCGTAACCGCCCGAAGGAACAGCACGGTGTGTCAGACCGCTGGCGATTGGATCGCCGGCGTTGACATTTCAATGATTGGCATCACGCCGAGGCGAAGCCGACGGCCCCCGGCGCACAGATAAATCCACTACACGGCAGACCGTTCCGGCGAGCGCATCGCGAGTCGGGAGGTATGACGGCCTTGTCACTCGCGCCGAATGTGCGAGAACACCGATTCCAGATGCGCCACTACCGTGACTGTGCGGGGGACCCGCTTATGGGCTGGCGGTGTAAAGCGGCTTTCTTTGCCTACTTTCTTTGCCGCGGCAAAGAAAGTAGGTGCCGCCCCGCACAGGGGCAACGCCAATAGACCACTAACAAAGCAAGGAAAGGCCAAAAACCCAAAGCGGCCAGAAAAAAACCAACGCACCAATCTTCCCATTATATGGACCAACCACTCACATATTGGAGGTTTCCCAAAAACCGCCCTACAATCCGAACCAACACGCAAAGCGCAACAAAGCAACGGCAAAAAAAAGCCCACGCAGCGCGAAAGCGACAGCAAAAAAACCGGAGACAAAGCCAACCATGCCCAAGGCAAAAAGGCAGCATCACGACGCCCAAAGCATCGCCCAAAGCATCGCCCAAAGCATCGCCCAAAGCATCGCCAGAACGGCGCGCACGGCGAGCACCCAAGGCCCCCTCTCCGGCCCCGCGCTGTAAGCGCAAAAAAACCACCGAAAAGCGAATCGCCATGAACAAAGCGATGCCCACTCACGCCGCGTCCGCGCCCGAAGCCGATCTGGCGTCATCCGCCGATCAAGCGACCCGCGCCGCGCCGCGCCCCGCGCCGGCCACGAAAGCGCCCCGCGCCAGCGCCGCTGTCCAACCGGCGCCGGTCGACGGAATCGCCTTACCCAGCACGCTGCTCGACATCACACCACAGCAAGCGGGCACGCAAACGCTCCTGCGCGGCCTGGCGATCCTGGAGGCAGCCGCGGCCGGCGTGCGCGACCTGCGCACCTTCGGCGCCGCGCTCGGCACGACCCGCAGCACGACGCATCGGCTGGTGAGCAGCCTCGTGCAGGCCCGCTATCTCCGCCAGGTGCAAGGCGGCTACCTGCTCGGCCCGAAGCTGATCGAACTCGGCACGATCGCGCTCGAACAGATGCCGCTCACCGCGGTCGCGCGTCAGCATCTCGAATCGCTCGCGGAACAGACGCTCGACACGATCCACCTCGGCGTGCGCGATGGCGACGACGTGCTGTACATCGACAAGATCCCCGGCACGCGTGGACTCGAAATGCGCTCGCGCGTCGGGCACCGCATGCCGCTGGCGTCGACGGGAATCGGTAAAGCCATGATGCTCGATCTCACGCCGGACGTCTGGCAGTCGCTTTTCGATGCATCGCGTCGCGCGCTCGCCGGCGTCAGCTTCAAGCCGGATAACCGTCCCGACGCGCAAACCTTCATGCAGCGCATGACCAACTACGCCGCCGGCGGCTACACCTTCGACCTCGAAGAAAACGAGGCGTCGATCCGCTGCGTCGCGGCCCCGGTGCGCGATGCGTCGGGCGCGGTGGTGGCGGCGCTCTCGGTGGCGAGCACGATTCCGTATATGTCGCTCGAACGCATGGACGAACTGATTCCGGTCGTGCAGCGCGAAGCGCGCGCGATCTCGGAAGAACTCGGCTGGCGCGCCCCGCAACCGGCAACCCGCAGGATCAAGCGATGAAGCAAGCGGGTTCTCCCCCCCCGGCAGCCAGCCACGCCGCAGCAGGCGCAGTCGACACCACGCACGCGCATGCCGCGCTGATCGCGCTCGATTGGGGCACGACCTCGCTGCGCGCGTATCTGTATGACGCGTCCGGCAATGTGCTGGCCACGCGCGCATCGACGGCGGGCATCATGAATCTGCCGCGCAGCGCGGAGCAGGGCGGCTTCGACGCGGCTTTCGAGGACGTCTGCGGCGCCTGGCTCGCAGATGCGCCCGGCGTGCCGGTGATCGCGGCAGGGATGGTCGGCAGCGCGCAAGGCTGGCTGGAAGCGCCTTATGTGGATACGCCGGCGAGCGCCGATGCGCTGGTGGCCGGCATCGTCCGCGTCGAGGCAGCCTGCGGTGTGACGCTGCATATCGTGCCGGGCGTCCTGCAGCGCGGCGAACTGCCCAACGTCATGCGCGGCGAAGAAACGCAGATTTTTGGCGCGCTCGGCGAAGAAGCGAACGTGACGAACGCCACGAACGCCACCCATCCCGCCGACAGCAAGCGCGCCCTGATCGGTTTGCCCGGCACTCATGCGAAATGGGCGGTGGTGCAGGCGGGCCGGATCGAACGTTTTCACACCTTCATGACCGGCGAAGTGTTCGCGGCATTGCGCGAGCACACGATCCTCGGCCGCACGATGCTCACGCCGGATCTGCCGGACACCGGCGCATTCCTGCACGGCGTGAACATCGCGCGGGAAAAGGGTCAGGCGGGTGTGCTCGCGACCATATTCAGCTCGCGCACGCTCGGCCTCACCGGACAACTTTCGCGCGAACAACAGCCCGACTATCTGTCGGGATTGCTGATCGGGCACGAACTGGCCGGCCTCGACGCGGTGCTCACGCAACAGCAAAGCACGCTCGCCGGGCAGAGCCTGCGCCTGATCGGCAACGAAGCGCTGTGCGAGCGCTACCGTCTCGCGCTGGCGCAGTTCGGCTGCACTCAGGCGGAATTGGTCAAGCACGCCACCGAGCGCGGCCTGTGGCGCGTCGCCTCACAGGCAGGGCTGGTCAATCCGGCGGCTCACGCGGCACGCGCCGGCTAACCGGCAACGCCGCCGCTTACGAAACAAGGAACCGACATGCAACCTCACATCAATCTGCCCGCTCCGTACATGCCGCACGCGGGTTTGATCGCGGCGTTCGAGGCCTGTCCGCTGATCGCGATCATGCGCGGCTTGACGCCCGCCGATGCCGCCGAGCACGGCCAGGCGCTTTACGAAGCCGGCTTCCGGATCGTCGAAGTGCCGCTGAATTCGCCGCAGCCGTTCGACAGCATCGCTGCGATCCGCAAGGTGTTGCCGGCGGATGCGATCGTCGGCGCGGGCACGGTGCTGCATCCGAGCTTCGTCAACGACGTGAAGTCGGCGGGCGGCGAACTGATCGTCATGCCGCATAGCGATCCGGAAGTGGTCAGCGCCGCGAAAGCGCAAGGCATGGCCTGCGCGCCGGGCGTCGCGACGCCGACGGAAGCGTTCATCGCGCTGAAGAACGGCGCCGACGTGCTGAAGATGTTCCCCGCCGAACAACTCGGCTGCCAGGTCGTGAAGGCATGGCGCGCGGTGATCGCGGCGGAAGTGCCGCTGGTGCCGGTCGGCGGCATCACGCCCGACAACATGGGGCCGTTTCTCAGCGCGGGCGCGAACGGCTTCGGCCTCGGCTCGGCGCTGTACAAGCCGGGTCAGAGCGCGGCCGTGACCGCATCGCACGCGAAGGCGTTCATCAACGGTTTGCGCATTGCCCGCGCGGGTGCGAAGAAATGAAGCGACTCGCCGGCAAAGTTGCTCTCGTCACCGGAGCCGGTCGCGGCATCGGCGCGGCGATCGCGCATGCGTTCGCGCGCGAGGGCGCGGCAGTCGTGCTGGCCGAACTGGACATCGAAACCGCGCAGCAGACGGCGGAGCATATCAAGTCGCAAACCGGCGCGCGCGTGCTCGCGGTGCCTACGGACGTGACGCAGGCGGCTTCGGTTCAGCGCGCGGTGAGCGAAGCCGAACGCGCATTCGGCTCGGTCGACGTGCTGGTGAACAACGCCGGCATCAACGTGTTCTGCGACCCGCTGACCATGACCGACGACGACTGGCGCCGTTGCTTCGCCGTCGATCTCGACGGCGTGTGGAACGGTTGCCGCGCGGTGCTGCCGGGCATGGTCGAACGCGGCGCGGGGAGCATCGTGAATATCGCGTCGACGCATTCGTTCAAGATCATTCCGGGCTGCTTTCCGTATCCGGTGGCCAAGCACGGTGTGATTGGCCTGACCCGCGCGCTCGGCATCGAATACGCGCCGCGCAACGTGCGGGTCAACGCGATCGCGCCGGGTTACATCGAAACGCAATTGACGCAGGACTGGTGGAACGAACAGGCCGATCCGGCCGCCGCGCAGCAGGCGACGCTGGATCTGCAACCGATGAAGCGCATCGGCCGCCCGGAAGAGGTGGCGATGACGGCGGTGTTTCTCGCCTCGGACGAAGCGCCGTTCATCAACGCCACCTGCATCACCGTGGATGGTGGGCGCTCGGCGCTGTATCACGACTGATTTTTGCAAGACTCGGATTGCGCAGGGGCGCAAGGAGTACACCGGACGACGCGCTGGCCGCGTGTGTCACAACCGGTACAAGAAGACGCGGCCGATACCTTCTCGTTACCAATTAGTCAGGAGACACGCATCATGAAACGTAGAATTTTCCTCACGCTGGCAGCAGCGGCGACGGGTGTGCTCTTCAACGCACCGGTCGCGCAAGCCGCTGATCCGGTGAAGATCGGCTTCCTCGTGAAGCAGCCGGAAGAGCCGTGGTTCCAGGACGAGTGGAAGTTCGCCGAAATCGCCGCCAAGGAGAAGGGCTTCACGCTGGTGAAGATCGGCGCGCCGTCGGGCGAGAAGGTGATGAGCGCAATCGACAACCTGTCGGCGCAGAAGGCGCAAGGCTTCGTGATCTGCACGCCTGACGTCAAGCTCGGACCGGGCATCGTCGCGAAAGCGAAGGCCGACGGCCTGAAGATGATGACGGTGGACGACCGTCTGGTCGACGGCGCGGGCAAGCCGATCGCGTCGGTGCCGCATATGGGCATCTCGGCATACAACATCGGCAAGCAGGTCGGCGACGGCCTGGCGGCGGAAATCAAGAAGCGCGGCTGGGACATGAAGGACGTGGGCGCGATCGACGTGACCTACGAACAGCTGCCGACCGCGCATGACCGCACGAGCGGCGCGACTGACGCCCTGATTGCCGCCGGCTTCCCGAAGGCGAACATCATCGCCGCGCCGCAAGCGAAGACCGACACGGAAAACGCGTTCAACGCCGCCAACATCGCGTTGACGAAGAATCCGAACTTCAAGCACTGGGTGGCCTACGCACTGAACGACGAAGGCGTGCTCGGCGCGGTGCGCGCAGCAGAAGGCCGCGGCTTCAAGGCGGACAACATGATCGGTATCGGCATCGGCGGATCGGAATCGGCGCTGAACGAGTTCAAGAAGCCGTCGCCGACGGGCTTCTACGGCACGGTCATCATCAGCCCGAAGCGCCATGGCGAAGAAACCTCCACGCTGATGTACGACTGGATCACGCAAGGCAAGGCACCGCCGGCACTGACGCTGACCAGCGGCATGCTGGCCACGCGTGACAACGTTGCCGATGTGCGCCAGAAGATGGGCCTCGCGGCGAATTGAGCCGGGTGATTCAGTACGCGGTGAAATGAAGTGAACTGCCGTCGCGCCTTTTGCCAAAGATCGGCGCGCCGGCAGCAGCCATAAAAGATCGGCAGTAGAGACAGACGGTTCACACGAAGCATTAGGAGGCGAAGTGTCAGCGACGCTACGTTTTGACAATATCGGCAAGGTCTTTCCAGGCGTGCGCGCGCTCGACGGTGTGTCCTTCGACGTCAACGTCGGCCAGGTGCACGGCCTGATGGGCGAGAACGGCGCAGGGAAATCGACCCTGCTGAAGATTCTCGGCGGTGAATATCAGCCCGACTCGGGCCGCGTGATGATCGACGGCAACGAGGTGCGCTTCTCGAGCGCGGCGTCGTCGATCGCGGCAGGGATCGCGGTGATTCACCAGGAACTGCAATACGTGCCCGATCTGACGGTCGCGGAAAACCTGCTGCTTGGCCAGTTGCCGAACTCGCTCGGCTGGGTCAACAAGCGCGAAGCCAAACGCTTCGTGCGCGAACGCCTCGAAGCGATGGGCGTGGCGCTCGATCCGAACGCGAAGCTGCGCAAGCTCTCGATCGCGCAACGCCAGATGGTGGAAATCTGCAAGGCGCTGCTGCGCAACGCGCGCGTGATCGCCCTGGACGAGCCGACCAGCTCGCTGTCGCACCGCGAGACCGAGGTGCTGTTCAAGCTCGTGCGCGACCTGCGCGCCGACAATCGCGCGATGATCTACATCTCGCACCGTATGGACGAAATCTACGAGCTATGCGACGCCTGCACGATCTTCCGCGACGGCCGCAAGATTGCGTCGCACCCGACGCTCGAAGGCGTGTCGCGCGACACCATCGTCAGCGAGATGGTGGGGCGGGAAATTTCGGACATCTATAACTATTCGGCGCGGCCGCTCGGCGAAGTGCGCTTCGCGGCGAAAGCAATCGAAGGCCACGCGCTCGCGCAACCGGCCAGCTTCGAAGTGCGGCGCGGCGAGATCGTCGGCTTCTTCGGTCTGGTGGGCGCGGGCCGCAGCGAGCTGATGCATCTGGTGTACGGCGCAGATCACAAGAAGGGCGGCGAGCTGGTGCTCGACGGCAAGCCGATCAAGGTGCGCAGCGCGGGCGAAGCGATCCGGCACGGCATCGTGCTATGTCCGGAAGACCGCAAGGAAGAAGGCATCGTCGCGATGGCGACCGTGTCGGAGAACATCAACATCAGTTGCCGCCGTCACTATCTGCGCGCGGGGATATTCCTCGATCGCAAGAAGGAAGCGGAAACCGCGGACCGTTTCATCAAGCTCTTGAAGATCAAGACGCCGAGCCGCCGCCAGAAAATTCGCTTCCTCTCGGGCGGTAATCAACAGAAGGCGATTCTGTCGCGCTGGTTGGCCGAGCCGGATCTGAAAGTGGTGATTCTCGACGAGCCGACCCGCGGTATCGACGTCGGCGCGAAGCACGAGATTTACAACGTGATCTATCAGCTTGCCGAACGCGGCTGCGCGATCGTGATGATTTCGTCGGAGCTGCCGGAAGTGCTCGGCGTGTCCGACCGGATCGTCGTGATGCGCCAGGGCCGGATTTCCGGCGAGCTGGCGCGCAAGGATGCAACGGAACAATCGGTGTTGAGCCTCGCGCTGCCGCAAAGCTCGACCGCGCTGCCCGAAACTGCTGCCCAACAGGCGGCCTGAACATCATTCGGACGAAAGTCCGGCAACCCGTGGGGAACGGGAGGAGTCTTCAACATGCAAGCCAGAGAAAACCTCGCGCAACAGGCCGCCAAGAGCGCCGCTGATGCGCTGATTCCGCAGTCCAACGACAAGGCGAAATGGTGGCAGCAGATCACCGAGTACAGCCTGATCGTGATCTTTGTCGTGATGTTCATCACGATGTCGCTGACCGTCGATCACTTCTTCTCGATCGAGAACATGCTCGGCCTCGCGCTGTCGATTTCGCAGATCGGCATGGTCGCGTGCACGATGATGTTCTGTCTGGCCTCGCGCGACTTCGACCTCTCGGTCGGTTCGACGGTCGCGTTCGCCGGCGTGCTGTGCGCGATGGTGCTCAACGCCACGGGCAACACGTTCATCGCGATCATCGCGGCGGTGGCGGCGGGCGCGGTGATCGGTTTCGTCAACGGCGCGGTGATCGCGTATCTGCGCATCAACGCGCTGATCACCACGCTCGCCACGATGGAAATCGTCCGCGGTCTCGGCTTTATCGTCTCGCACGGTCAGGCGGTCGGCGTGTCGTCGGACACGTTCATCGCGCTGGGCGGCTTGAGCTTCTTCGGCGTGTCGCTGCCGATCTGGGTCACGCTGCTGTGCTTCATCGTGTTCGGCGTGATGCTCAACCAGACCGTGTACGGCCGCAATACACTCGCCATCGGCGGCAATCCGGAAGCGTCGCGTCTGGCCGGTATCAACGTGGAACGCACGCGCGTCTACATCTTCCTGATTCAGGGCGCGGTGACCGCGCTGGCCGGTGTGATTCTGGCCTCGCGTATCACGTCCGGTCAGCCGAATGCCGCGGAAGGTTTCGAACTGAACGTGATCTCGGCGTGCGTCCTGGGCGGCGTCTCGCTGCTCGGCGGCCGCGCGACGATTTCCGGCGTCGTGATCGGCGTGCTGATCATGGGTACGGTCGAGAACGTGATGAACCTGATGAACATCGACGCGTTCTATCAGTACCTCGTGCGTGGCGCGATCCTGCTCGCCGCCGTGCTGCTCGACCAGTTGAAGAACCGCGGCTCGCGGGATTAAACGCGCGACCTACTCACTTGCTCAAAAAGGAATCGAACGATGTCGTCTCCGGCCAATGCAAACGCCCGTCTCGTGGACAGCGCTTTCGCGCGTTATCCGAGTCTTGTGGATCGCACGGTATTGATCACGGGCGGCGCGACCGGCATCGGCGCATCGTTCGTCGAGCATTTCGCGGCGCAAGGCGCACGCGTCGCGTTCTTCGATATCGATGCGAGCGCCGGTGAAGCGCTCGCCGACGAACTCGGCGATTCGAAGCACAAGCCGCTGTTTTTGCCGTGCGATCTCACCGATATCGACGCGCTGCAAAAAGCGATCGCCGACGTGAAGGCCACGCTTGGGCCCATTCAGGTGCTGGTGAACAACGCCGCGAATGACAAACGCCACACGATCGGCGAAGTCACGCGCGAGTCGTTCGACGCTGGCATCGCGGTGAATATCCGTCACCAGTTCTTCGCGGCGCAAGCGGTGATGGAAGACATGAAGGCGGCCAACAGCGGCTCGATCATCAACCTCGGTTCGATCAGCTGGATGTTGAAGAACGGCGGCTATCCGGTGTATGTCATGTCGAAGTCGGCGGTGCAGGGTTTGACGCGCGGTCTCGCGCGCGACCTCGGTCACTTCAATATCCGCGTCAATACGCTCGTGCCGGGCTGGGTGATGACCGAGAAGCAGAAGCGCCTGTGGCTCGACGACGCGGGCCGTCGCTCGATCAAGGAAGGGCAGTGTATCGACGCCGAGCTGGAACCGGCCGACCTCGCCCGCATGGCGCTCTTCCTCGCCGCCGACGACAGCAAGATGATCACCGCGCAGGACATCATCGTCGACGGAGGCTGGGCGTGAGTGCGAACGCTTCGTCAGGCGCGGCTGCACAGCGCGCGGCGCTGCTGCTCGACACGAAGTGCACGCTCGGCGAAGGCGCGACATGGTGCGCGCAAACCGGCCGCTTCTACTGGACGGATATCGAAGGCGCGCGCCTGTGGCGCTATGACCCGAGCGACGGCCGCAGCACGTTCTGGCGGATGCCCGAGCGGCTTGCCACGTTTGCGCTGTGCGCCGATCCGCATCACCTGTTGCTTGGTCTTGCCACGCATCTCGCGTTCTTCGATCTCGCTACCGGCGAGACGCGGCGCATCGTCGACGTTGAACCCGGTTTGAACACGCGCGTGAACGACGGCCGCTGCGACCGTCAGGGCCGCTTTGTGTTCGGGACCAAAGATGAGAGCGCGCCGGTGCAGCCCGTCGGCGGGTTCTACCGTCTCAATCACGATTTGTCGCTGGAGCGTTTGCCGCTGCCCGCGCCGGCGATCTCGAACAGCATCGCGTTCAGTCCCGACGGCGCGACGATGTACTACTGCGATTCGCCCACGCGCGAAATCCGCGTTTGCGACTATCGTGCGGATGGCAGCGTCGCCAACGATCGCCTCTTCACGCGCCTGACCGACGCCACCGGCGAACCCGACGGCTCGACTGTCGATCGCGACGGCGGGCTGTGGAACGCGCAGTGGGGCGGGCGGCGGGTGGTGCGTTACGGCCCGGACGGCGTGGAAACGGAGCGCGTCGACGTGCCGACCGCGCAGCCCAGTTGCGTCGCGCTGGGCGGGGCGCAACTCGGCACGCTGTACATTACGAGCGCGCGTTGCGACCTCGATGCGGCGGCGCTCGCCGACGATACGCGGGCGGGCGGCGTGTTCATCGCGACGCCCGGACGGCGTGGTTTGCCGGAACCGGTGTTCCAAGGTGCGCCTGCTTAGCGCAGAATGACGCTGCCTCGGTCTCGAGGCCGCAACGAAGCAACGCAGCAACGAAGCGCAGTGAGGCAATGAATCTGAAAGTGAGTCGCAAGTTGATGTTGCAATACCAGTGGCAGCAAATCGGCAGCATGCAGTTCGGACCCAGAGGCGACCCGTTCAAGAAAATCGCCCTACAGCATCCGTCAGCAATGACGGTAACGTCCCAAGCCTCTCGATGGAGCCAGATATGACTGTTGCGAATCTCGTTTCCTCCTCTCCGCAGACCTCTCAGAGCCGGCGCTCGCGACTCGCCGCCGCGGCCAATCCGGTGCTTCCGGGTCCCAGTACGTCGGCGGTGGCCGTCGGCGAAACCAGCGGCGGCGATGTCGCGTGCATTACGCTCGCCAATGCGCATTTGCGTCTCGATGTCGCGCCGACGCTCGGCGGCGGCGTCACCCGTTTCGACTGGCGCAACGACGGCGCGCTCACGCCGATCTTCCGGCGCTGCCGCCATGTCGGGGTCGATACGCAGCCGAACGAACTCGCCTGCTATCCGCTGCTGCCGTATTCGAACCGGATCGGCGGCGGGCATTTCAACGTGGCGGGCCGTCGCGTCGAGGTGCCGCGCAATCGCGCCGACGAACCCCTGCCGATTCACGGCGACGGTTGGCAATCGGCCTGGCAGGTCGCCGAGTCGGACCGTGAAAACGTCCGCCTCACGCTCGATCGTCGCGATGGCAAGCCCTACGCATACAGTGCGACGCAAACCTATACGCTGGACGGCCCGACGCTCGTCGTGACGCTCGAAATCGAAAACGCCGGACGTGAAGCGCTGCCTTTCGGGCTGGGCGTGCATCCCTTCTTCGTGCGTGACGCGGACACCGAGTTGTCGGCGGCGGCCGGCGGCCTGTGGCTCTCCGGCGACGACTGGCTACCCGTGCGGCACGTGCCGGCGCCGCCCGCCTGGCAATTCGGCGTGGCGTATCCGCTGCCGGAAACCATCGTCAATCACGCTTTCACCGGCTGGAGCGGCCAGGCGGCGGTGGTGTGGCCCAAGCGCCGCCTGTCGCTGAACATTGCCGCCGATACCGATTACTACGTGCTGTACACGCCGCCGGGCGAAGACTTCTTCTGCTTCGAACCCGTCGATCATCCGATCAACGCGATGAATCTGGCCGGCGGCGCGAGTGAAAACGGCATGACCTTGCTGGGACGCGGCGAACGTCTCACGCGCACGTTCCGCTTCACCGTCGAGCGCACCGGTTTGCGCTCGATGCCGGGAGCGCGCGGCTCGAAGCGCAAGCAGTAGCGGGCGAGGGTGGCGCGACAGGGCGGACGTGTGCATGCCCTGGTGCGCTGCGGGCAATCGGCTCGCACGCTTCGCGAGCGCCAGGCCGATGCCGTGCGCACCTAGGGCGCGTTGCGGACGCTAGCCTCGCCTGTCCGCATCTCGCTCCGGACCAACGCTGCGCACGCTCGCAGCGCGGACCGCCCCGCAGGACGGGTAAAATACGCGCCTCTTCCGTTTTCCTGCTCGCCGCGAGACCCACCATGTCCAATTTCATCCAGACACTCAACGACGCCTGGCAGCGCACTAACTCGCTGCTGTGCGTCGGCCTCGATCCCGAGCCCACTAAATTCCCGGGCGCGCTCGCGGGCCGGCCCGAAGCGATCTTCGACTTCTGCCGCACGATCGTCGACGCAACGGCGCCGTATGCGTCGTCGTTCAAACCGCAGATTGCCTACTTCGCGGCACATCGCGCGGAAGACCAGCTCGAGCAGTTGATCGCCCACATTCACGCGAACCATCCGGGGCTGCCGGTGATTCTGGATGCGAAGCGCGGCGACATCGGCAGCACCGCCGAGCAATATGCGCGCGAGGCGTTCGAGCGCTATCAGGCCGACGCGGTCACGGTGAATCCGTACATGGGTTTCGATTCGATCCAGCCGTATCTGGAGCACGAAGGCAAAGGCGTGATCGTGCTGTGCCGCACGTCGAACGCGGGTGGCTCCGATCTGCAATTCCTGGAAACGGGCGGCCGTCCGCTGTATCAGGTCGTCGCGCAACTGGCGGCTGACAAATGGAATGCAAGCGGCCAACTGGGTCTGGTGGTCGGCGCGACGTTCCCGAAGGAAATCGAAGTGGTGCGGGGGATTGTCGGCGATATGCCGCTGCTGATTCCGGGCATCGGCGCGCAAGGCGGCGACGTGCAAGCCACGGTCAACGCCGGCCGTACCGCGAATGGCACGGGCATGCTGATCAACTCGTCGCGGGCGATTATCTACGCGGGCAAGGGTGACGATTTCGCCGAAGCCGCAGCGAAGGCCGCGATGGAAACGCGCGACCGGATCAACGCGTTCCGGTAATCGCAGGCTGTTCTTTCGAAGACAGCTTCACGAGCGGGTGGGGTTCAAACGGGCCCTAGCCGCTCGATCAACGCCGCATGCTGCGGATGCCGCGCTTTCAGCGCATCGACATCCGCCAGCTCGAATTCGCTGAATTCAAAACCCGGCGCGACGGTGCAGCCCACCAGCGCGAAGGTCGCCGGATCCGCGCACTCCGCCGCGAACCACAAACCTGCGGGCACCACGGCCTGAAACACAGCGTCGGCATGCGTCAGCGCGTTGCCGAGTCTGTGCGTCACCAGCGCGCCGGTTTCGTCGAGCACGTGAACGTGCAACGGCTCGCCCGCATAGAAATGCCAGACCTCGTCGGATTTGATCCGATGCCACGCCGAATGCGCGCCGTCACTGAGCAGGTAGTAGATCGCTGTCGACGCCGAGCGGGTTTCCGTGGAACCGCCGCCGTTTTTGTCGCGCATCACGCGCTCCGCCGACCGATATGTTTCGCTAAAAAATCCGCCTTCGGGATGCGGCTTGAGATCGAGGCGGCGGACCAGTTCGTCCTTGACTGCGTGCGAATCAGGCATGGGCTTCCCGCGTTGAAGAAGGGTTAATGCTCGCGCTCGTCGAGCAAGGCGAGAACCCCGCGCAAGGCATGTGCGGCGGCCTGCACGCGAATCTTTTCGCGGTCGCCCTTGAAAATCTTCGTTTCCACCGACGTATGCAGCCGGTTGCTCCAGCCGAACGACACCATGCCGACCGGCTTGGTCTCGGTGCCGCCACCCGGACCGGCGACGCCGGTAATCGACAGCGAAACCTGCGCGCGGCTATTGCGCAGCGCGCCTTCGGCCATGGCGCGCGCCACCTGCTCGCTGACCGCGCCGTGCTTCTCGATCAACTCGGCGGGCACGCCGATCATTTCGCTCTTCGCCTGATTCGAATACGTGACGAAGCCGCGCTCGAACCAGCCGCTGCTGCCGGAAATGTCGGTGATCGCGGTCGCCACCATGCCGCCCGTGCAGGACTCGGCGGTGACGAGCATCAGGCGCTCGTCGCGCAGACGGTTGCTCACGCGAATGGCGAGCTGATGAACGACGGAATCGGTAGGCATGGCGTCAATCCGGAGAGCAGGGACCGGCGGTGGCTGCCCGGCGGCGCGCGGGCCGCCGGGCAACGGTTATACGGACATGCGCCAGAGCGCAATCACGAGCAGCGTGAAAAACGCGGCGACCAGGTCATCGAACATGATGCCAAAGCCACCTTTCAGACGTCGATCGAAATAACCGATGGGCGGCGGTTTCACCATGTCGAAGAAGCGGAACACGATGAACGCCCACAGCTGGCCGGTCAGCGTGACCGGCGTGACCATCAGCAGCACCAGCCAGAAGGCGATGATTTCGTCCCACACCACGGGCGACGGATCGTCGATGCCGAGCTTCTTCGCGGTAAACCCGCAAATCGCAATCCCGCCGAAGAAGCCGGCGACGATCAGCGCGCCCCATTCGACCACCGTCAGGTAGCGGCTCAGGACGGCGAACGAGGCCCACGCGAAGAGCGTGCCGATCGTGCCCGGCGCGACTGGCGACAAGCCGCTGCCAAACCCGAGCGACAGGATGTGCAGCGGATGCGATAGCATGAAGCGCGCGGTGGCACGGCGCGGCTGACGGCCCGGCGGACGCGGATCGGGCGCGCGCGGCGCGCGGGGCGGTTCGCCGCCGATGAGTTTGTCGGCAGCGCCGAGCGGGGGATCAGTCTGCATGAAAGTGGTCGAAGCCTTGCAACGTCAGTGTGAGCGGCGCGCCAGCGATGTCGTGCCAGCTGATCGCCGGGCGCTCGGCCGCCGCCTGGAGAGCGCTTATTGTACCGATGCGGGTGACCGGCACACCCACCTCGCGACCTGCCGCTTCGACCGAGGCGCGCGCCGAGGCCGGCGCGGTGAAACACAGCTCGTAGTCGTCGCCGCCGGCGAGCGTGCAGCGGCGCTGGATCTCGGGCGAGAGGCGGCGCAGCGCGTCCGAGCGCGGCACGGCGTCGACGTCGACGGCGGCTCGAAGATTCGATCGTTCGAGGATGTGCAGCAGGTCGCCGGCGAGGCCGTCCGAGAGGTCGAGCGCCGCGTGGGCGATGCCTCGCAGTGCCAGCCCGAGCGCGACACGTGGCTCCGGGCGTTCGAGGGCGCGACGAAACGTCGCAGCGTCGCTGGCATCCGCGGACCACTCACCGCGCCGCACGCCGAGGCCGGCGCGCGCGTCGCCGAGCGTGCCGGAAATCCAGATATCGTCACCCGGCTGCGCGGCGTCGCGGCGCAGCGCCGCGCGCGGCGGCACGCTGCCGAACACGGTAATGCACAGATTCAGCGGGCCCCCCGTCGTATCGCCGCCGACCAATTCGCAGCCGTAGCGTTCGGCCAGCGCGAACAGCCCTTCGCTAAACGCGGCGAGCCACGCTTCATCCGCTTTCGGCAGGGCGAACGCCAGCGTGAACGCCAGCGGTTTGGCACCCATGGCGGCGAGGTCCGACAGATTGACCGCCAGCGCTTTGTGACCCAGCGCCTCGGGATCGACGTCAGGAAAGAAGTGGCGGCCTTCGACCAGCATGTCCGTCGATATCGCCAGCAATTCGCCTGCGGGCGGCGCGAGCAGCGCACAGTCGTCGCCGATGCCGAGCGTGCCGACCGCGGCGTCGGAGGGCCGCGCCGCAGCGCGGCGGGCGAAGAAGCGATCGATCAGCGAAAACTCGGAGAGCATGGTGGCGATAGATGAACGGATAAATGCCGCGAAGTTCGGCTAACGGCGCGCATTGTACGAAGTGGGCAAAGGATCGAGACGCGATCCGCTGCCAACTCCGAGATGGGCGACGTTTGGGCGCAAGCAGGTTACGCCAGCCTTTCGCTCTGTTTCAGTCGCGGCAGTTGTACCCGTATTGAAGGAATTGGGGCGGCAATTGGGGCTACAATGCCGTCGAACGTCTATTCTAATCTGCCCTTCGAAGCCCGCCTTATGTCGACTCCCGTCAATAGCAAACTCCGCGAAGCCGCCCTCGATTACCACGAGTTCCCCACCCCCGGGAAGATCGCGATCGCCCCGACCAAGCAGATGATCAACCAACGCGACCTCGCGCTGGCGTACTCGCCGGGCGTGGCATTCGCGTGTGAGGAAATCGTCGAGAACCCGCTGAACGCCGCGCGCTTCACCGCGCGCAGCAACCTGGTTGGCGTGGTCACGAACGGCACCGCGGTGCTCGGTCTGGGCAACATCGGGCCGCTCGCCTCGAAGCCGGTCATGGAAGGCAAGGCCGTCCTGTTCAAGAAATTCGCCGGCATCGACGTGTTCGATATCGAACTGAACGAGTCCGACCCGCACAAGCTGGTCGACGTGATCGCGGCGCTGGAGCCGACCTTCGGCGGCATCAACCTCGAAGACATCAAGGCGCCGGACTGCTTCATCGTCGAACGCGAATGCCGCAAGCGCATGAAGATTCCGGTTTTCCACGACGACCAGCACGGCACGGCGATCGTCGTCGCGGCGGCCATCACCAACGGTCTGAAGGTGGTCGGCAAGGACATCAAGGAAGTCAAACTGGTGTCCTCGGGCGCGGGCGCAGCGGCGCTGGCCTGTCTGGACCTGCTGGTCGACATCGGCTTGCCGCTCGAAAACATCACCGTCACCGATCTGGCCGGCGTGGTCTACAAGGGCCGCGTCGAACTGATGGACCCGGACAAGGAGCGTTTCGCGCGTGAAACCGACGCCCGCACGCTTGCCGAAGCGATCGGCGGCGCGGACGTTTTCCTCGGCCTCTCGGCCGGCGGCGTGCTCAAGCAGGACATGGTCAAGCAGATGGCGGACAAGCCGCTGATTCTGGCGCTGGCCAACCCGACGCCGGAAATCCTGCCGGAACTCGCACTGGAAGTGCGTCCGGACGCCGTGCTGTGCACGGGCCGCACGGACTACCCGAACCAGGTGAACAACGTGCTGGTGTTCCCGTTCCTGTTCCGCGGCGCGCTGGATGCGGGCGCGACCACGGTGACGCGGGAAATGGAAATCGCGGCGGTCAATGCGATCGCCGAACTGGCGCGCCAGGAGCAGAGCGATATCGTCGCGACTGCGTATGGCATTCAGGACCTGTCGTTCGGCCCTGAGTATCTGATTCCGAAGCCGTTCGATCCGCGCCTGATCGTCAAGGTCGCGCCGGCCGTGGCGAAGGCCGCGATGGATTCGGGCGTCGCGGAGCGTCCGATCGAGGACATGGATGCTTACGAACAGCATCTGCAGCAGTTCGTGTATCACAGCGGCACGACCATGAAGCCGATTTTCCAGCTGGCGCGCGGCGTCGAGCCGGAGAAGAAGCGCATAGTGTTCGCGGAAGGCGAAGAAGAGCGCGTGCTGCGCGCCATGCAGATCATCGTCGACGAAAAGCTGGCCAAGCCAATTCTGATCGGCCGCCCGGCCGTGATCGAGCAGCGTATTGCGCGCTACGGTCTGCGTCTGGTCGCGGGTCAGGACTACACGGTCGTGAACACCGACCACGACGAGCGTTACCGCGACTTCTGGCAGGAATATCACAAGATGATGTCGCGCAAGGGCATCAGCGCGCAGATGGCCAAGCTCGAAATGCGCCGCCGCACCACGCTGATCGGCGCGATGCTGGTGGAAAAGGGCGAAGCCGACGGCATGATCTGCGGCACGGTGTCGACCACGCATCGGCACCTGCACTTCATCGATCAGGTGATCGGCAAGAAGGAAGGCGCGAAGGTCTACGCGGCGATGAACGCGCTGGTCTTGCCGAATCGTCAGATCTTCCTCGTGGATACGCACGTGAACGTCGATCCGACGCCGGAGCAACTCGCCGAAATCACGATCATGGCGGCGGAAGAAGTGCGCCGTTTCGGTATCGAGCCGAAGATCGCGCTGCTGTCGCATTCGAACTTCGGCACCAGCAACGCGCCGACCGCGCAGAAGATGCGCGACACGCTGGCCATCCTGCGCGAACGCGCGCCGGACCTGCAGGTGGACGGCGAAATGCACGGCGACATCGCACTCGACGCGAATCTGCGCCGCGAAGTGATGCCCGACTCGACGCTCGAAGGCGACGCGAACCTGTTGGTGCTGCCGAACATCGACGCGGCCAACATTTCGTACAACCTGCTGAAGACCGCTGCGGGCAACAACATCGCGATTGGTCCGATGCTGTTGGGCGCGGCCAAGCCGGTACACGTGCTGACGGCTTCGGCGACGGTGCGCCGGATCGTCAACATGACGGCGCTGCTGGTGGCGGATGTGATCGCGGCGCGTTGATCCGCGATCGAGACAAAGTATGGCGCGGGAACGTCCGCGCCACGCAAAAAAAAGGCGTGCCCGCAACGGGCACGCCTCAGGGTGAACAGGGGATACCTCACCCTAAAAACGGCAAGTCAGACAAAATTCCGCCTTCAAAGAGCGCTCAACGGCTATAAGCCATTGCAACGGCGCATTCAGATGCCTGCAGACGCAGACGCAGCGGCCTGCCGACCACCCCTCACACGCCCGCCTTCACTCCATTCGCACCGTTAGAATAAATTTTAGCTTGACTAAGCTATTTTTTCTGTCAAAAGTCGTCAAAGTCCCTCCGGTGGGCCATTCCGGCCTGATTGCAAGTTTGGGCTCGGCTGGCGAGCGTTGATTCCGGGGGCCATTAGCGATACCCTTACGTCTTTCATGGTCGTCAAACTCGTGATCTAACAGCGGGGAACCTTGATACATGGCACGCAAGTGGCAACGCATGAAAGGCGTGCTGATCGGTGCTGTTACGCTGTGCGCTCTATCTGGCCCCGTGCCTGGCGCGTATGCACGCGACTCCACGGCGCCCGCCGACTCGAACGCGCAGTTTCAGGGCACGATCGCGCTGGCGCAGTTGCCACGCGAAGCGGTCAATACATTGAACTTGATTGCCGCAGGCGGGCCTTACCCGTATGAGAAGGACGGCATCGTATTCGGCAATCGCGAACGGTTGCTGCCGGCCCATCGGCGCGGCTATTACCACGAATACACCGTTTCCACGCCTCGCTCACGTAATCGCGGGGCGCGTCGCATCGTCTGCGGAGGTCCGCTGAAGCGAACCGACAATTGTTACTACTCGGACGACCACTACACCAGTTTTAATCGTATTGTTGAATGACATCGGGATGAACGGCATGAGCGACAACGTCTACGCGCACGACTCCGGAGTCGCGACGGATCTTTTCGCGGCCGGCGACGGCAATCTGTTCCAGCGCGTCATGCAGATGCGAGCCGCCGATCAGGGCCGCGAGAACCAGAGCGAAGCAGGCACTGTGGTTTCATCGAACGAGGAGCCCATGAGTCTTTTCAAGACCGTACGACCGAACATCGTACAGTCGATCCGCGCGTTCCGCGTGCAGGATCTCGCCGACGAGGCCAACCAGCTCGGCCAGCATTTTCTGTATGCGTATTGCGCCAATGCGCAGTCCAAACAGGAAGTGCTGGAGACTATCGCGACGTCGTTCCTGTTTCCGAAACACTTCGGCAAGAATTACGACGCGCTTTACGACTGTTTGACCGATCTGGTTCATAAGGCGGGTGCGCAGCCGGGCTTCGTGATCGTCCTCGAGCAGTTGCCGGTGGCGCAGAAGTTCGACAAGGAAGGGCGCGAAACGCTGCTGGACGTGTTCCGCGAAGCCTCCGAGTTCTGGGCCGAGCGCAAGGTGGCGTTCCGGGTGTTTTACTCGTTTGCCTGAGATTTTCGTTTGTATTTTTGCCCGGGCGTTTCCTGCTTGGGCTAAGTGACAAAGGCCCGCCAATGGCGGGCCTTTGTTTTTGCTGCGGCAGATGCCGACGTGACCTCCGCCGCCCCGATCCATGCATTCGGCAAACCCTGCACGCAGACGGCTTACCAGCCGCCCCAGCCGGCCGCCAGTGCCGACAGCACTGCGATGCCGGCAGTTTCAGTGCGCATCACGCGCGGGCCGAGGCCGACGGCGGTGAATCCGTGGTCGGTCGCGGCTGCTTCCTCTGCGGCGGAAAAGCCGCCTTCCGGGCCGACCAGCACTGTTACGCGGCCTTTTGGCGGCTCGGCGGGCAACGCGGAAAAGCTGATACTGGCCCGCGGCGACAGCAGAATGCGCAAGTCGCCTTCGTCAGGCGTGCGAGGCATGGCGCCCAGCCAGGTGGCGATCTCGCGCACCGGCATGACTTCCGGCAGGCGATTGCGCCCGCACTGCTCGCACGACGCCCGCACGATCCCTTGCCAATGCGCATGGCGCCGCTGCGCGCGCTCGCCCGACAGACGCACGACGCTGCGGGTGGTGGTCAGCGGCACGAAGGCTGCCGCGCCGAGTTCGACGGCCTTTTCGATCAGCCAGTCCATCTTGTCGCCGCCGGCGATGCCCTGCGCGAGCGTGAGGCGATACGGCGCCTCGACTTCGATATTGCGGAATTCGCGGATTCTTACCTTGGCCGAGCGGCGCTCGACCTCGACGAGTTCGGCGCTATATTCGCCGCCTTCGCCATTGAACAGCACGATCGAATCGCCGGGCTGCAAACGCAGCACGAGCACATGCCGAACGACGTCATCGGGAAGCTGCATGATGTCGTCGGGTTGGAGGGGCGTTCCGACGAAGAAGCGTGGCATCAGAAAAATACTCATTGGTTCACGAAAGGTGGCGAGCGAGCGCCCAGCGGTAGCCGTCCAGATCTTCGACCTGGGCGAAGCGGTCGCCCCAGAACTGATCCTGTGGCTCGCTCAGCGATTTTGCGCCGGCGGCCAGCGCCCGCGCGTAAATCGCGTCGACATCGTCGACATAGACATAGAACGATTGCGGTGCGATCGCGCCCGCGCTTTTCGGTGTTTTCGCAGCCGAGCCGAACGCGCCTTCCGGTGCGAACATCACGATCAACTGGCCTTGGTAGGTCATCTCGACATGCATGACGACACCGTCGTCCTGGACGCTGTCGCGCACTTCGAAGCCGAACGCCGCCGTGAAGAACGCGGACGCGGCACGTGCATCGCGCACCGTCAGATAGGGGGTCAACCAGGGCACACCGGCGGGGCGGGAGGCGGTCATGGAGTTCTCCGGATCCAAAGGGTTGGCGGGCATAGGCAGCAAGTCCAGGCGGACGGTCGCGCATCGAGATGCCGATAGCGCAGTCCGACGGAACCGAGCATTTTGCCCACGCGTTAGCTTGCTGGCTTTAAGAATTGACTTAGTTTATCGCGCACTGAGCGGGATGCCGAGAACAGTCCGGCGTGCATGGCCGTGTCGTAGTGCATCAGGTCGTCGATCTGGCGCGCGGCGAGGCGGGCCGCGAGCGTATCGGCGGTGAGCGCGGCCGGGTCGAGCGTGTCGCTGGCGGTGGCCATCATCCAGAGCGAGCCGTACAGAGGGATGAACGTGCTCATGGTGCGGACAATGGCGAACGCCGCGCGCAGGTCGCCGAGCAGGCGCGCAATGCGCTCGGCGTGAAAATACGGCGAACCGAGATGCACGGAGACGGCGGCCGTCGGGCTCATGATCCGCTTGAGCTGCTGATAGAAGGCTTGCGTGTAAAGGCCTGCGGCGGGTGAGTCGGGCGGCGTCAGGTCGAACACGACCAGATCGAATTGCGCCGGCGCCGCGGCTTCGACGTAATGCGCGGCGTCGCCGATCACCAGTTCGACACGAGGGTCGTCGAAGGCGCCACCGTGCACTTCCGGCAGATGATCGCGCGTCAGGCGGACCACTTCGGCGTCCAACTCCGCCACCACGATCCGTTCGATGCCCGCATGCCTCAGCAATTGCCGCGCGGCGCCGCCGTCGCCGCCGCCCAGCACGAGCGCCGCTTGCGGCGATGGATGCGCCAGCGCGGCCGGGTGCACCATGCATTCGTGATAGATGAACTCGTCGCCGGCGGACGCCATCGGACGGCCGTCGAGCGTGAAGAGCCGGCCGAGCTGCGGCGTATCCCAGACTTCTATCCGCTGGAAAGGCGAATCGACGTGCGCCACCCGCTTCGCATGCGGAAATCCGTAGACGGCGTCGGGACTCGGTCGGAACAGCAGCGGAGCGCTCACGGCTGGCGGGCTCCGGGCGGAGCGCGGTGGGTTGAGGTTGTGCAATTGTAAAGGGGGAAGTACGGCGCGGCCTCGGCGGACGCACCGAGCCGCGCGACCCGTCGGCTTTCGGGGCGGGGGGCGGGCAACGTTCTGTTAGAATGTCACGCTTTCAGCCTTGTCCGTTTGCTCTGCCCGTTTCGCGTCTCGTGGCGCCGCACCGTGCGCCCGAGTGAGCTGGCATTCGAGCATCCGGGCCTCAAGCGCGTACCGCCTTCTGACTCTGTCTCCGGACTCGACATGACGACCCCGTCTCCCGCACCCACTTCCTTGATGGCCAACGCAATCCGCGCGTTGTCCATGGACGCCGTTCAAAAAGCGAACTCCGGCCACCCCGGCATGCCGATGGGCATGGCCGAAATCGGCGTGGCTTTGTGGTCGCGTCATCTGCGCCACAACCCGAAGAACCCGCAATGGGCCGATCGCGACCGTTTCGTGCTGTCGAACGGCCACGGCTCGATGCTGCTGTATTCGCTGCTGCACCTGACCGGCTACGATCTGCCGATCGAAGAGCTGAAGAACTTCCGCCAGATGCATTCGAAGACGCCGGGCCACCCGGAATACGGCATCACGCCGGGCGTCGAAACGACCACGGGCCCGCTCGGCCAGGGTCTGGCGAACGCGGTCGGCATGGCGCTTGCCGAGTCGCTGCTCGCGACCGAGTTCAACAAGCCTGACGCAACCATCGTCGACCACCACACGTACGTGTTCGTCGGCGACGGCTGCCTGATGGAAGGCATCTCGCACGAAGCGTGCTCGCTCGCGGGCGTGCTGAAGCTGAACAAGCTGATCGCGTTCTACGACGACAACGGCATCTCGATCGACGGCGAAGTGGTGCACTGGTTCCACGACGACACGCCGAAGCGCTTCGAGGCGTATGGCTGGAACGTGATCCCGAACGTGGTCGGCCACGACGTCGAGGCAGTCGACGCAGCCATCAAGCAGGCCAAGCAATCCGACAAGCCCACGCTGATCTGCTGCAAGACGGTGATCGGCGAAGGCTCGCCGAACAAGGCGGGCAGCCACGATTCGCACGGCTCGGCGCTCGGCGACAAGGAAGTCGCGGCCACGCGCGAGAAGATCGGCTGGAAGTGGGAACCGTTCGTGATCCCGCAAGAGGTCTACTCCGCATGGGACGCAAAGGAAGCCGGCGCACGCAACGAAGCCGAGTGGGACAAGGCGTTCGCCGCTTACGCAGCCAAATATCCGCAGGAAGCCGCTGAATTCAAGCGCCGCGATGCGAAGCAGTTGCCGGCCGACTGGAAGGAAAAGGCCAAGGCGATCATTGCCGGCGCGAACGAGCGCGCGGAAACCGTCGCAACGCGCAAGGCATCGCAACAGGCTATCGAGGCGTTGTCGGCCGTGCTGCCGGAACTGCTCGGCGGCTCCGCTGACCTGACCGGTTCGAACCTGACCAACTGGAAGGCCGCCAAGCCGGTGCGCGTGAACGCCGAAGGCAAGGCTGCCGGCAACTACGTCAATTACGGCGTGCGCGAATTCGGCATGAGCGCCGCGATCAACGGCGTCGCGCTGCATGGCGGCTTCAAGGCCTTCGGCGGCACGTTCCTGACGTTCTCGGACTACAGCCGCAACGCGCTGCGCGTCGCCGCGCTGATGAAAGCGCCGTCGATCTTCGTGTTCACGCACGACTCGATTGGTCTGGGCGAAGACGGCCCGACCCACCAGTCGATCGAACATGTTGCGAGCCTGCGTCTGATTCCGCACCTGCAAGTGTGGCGTCCGGCTGATACCGTGGAGACGGCGGTGGCCTGGACTCACGCGGTCGAACATCACGGCCCGTCGGCCCTGATCTTCAGCCGTCAGAACCTGCCGTTCTCGGAACGCACGGACGCGCAGATCGCCAACATCGAGAAGGGCGGTTACGTGCTGCGCGACTGGAACGACGAAATCGTCGCGCGCAAGATCATCCTGATCGCCACCGGTTCGGAAGTCGAACTGGCGCTGAACGCGGTCGAGCCGCTGGCGCGCGAAGGCATCGCGGCGCGCGTCGTGTCCATGCCGTCGACCACTGTGTTCGACAAGCAGGACGCCGAATACCGCGAGCGCGTGCTGCCGCAAGGCGTGCGCCGCGTCGCGATCGAAGCGGGCGTTTCGGATTTCTGGCGCAAGTACGTGGGTCTGGAAGGCGGCGTGGTCGGTATCGACACGTTCGGCGAATCGGCCCCGGCTGGCGTGCTGTTCAAGCATTTCGGCTTCACCGTCGAACACGTGGTGGAGACGGCAAAAGCCGCACTCGGCTGATCCTGGACAAGCGTTGCCGTTTGCGTGCGAACGCGCGGCAACGCTGTCAGTCAGACGGACCTGGAAGAATTTTTTTAGCCATCAGGAGATAGACCATGACGATTCGCGTCGCAATCAACGGCTACGGCCGGATCGGCCGCAACACGCTGCGCGCCTTCTATGAAAACGGCAAGAAGCACGATATCGAAATCGTCGCCATCAACGATCTCGGCGATGCCAAGACCAATGCTCACCTGACGCAGTACGACACGGCGCACGGCAAGTTCCCGGGCGAAGTGTCGGTGGACGGCGACTACCTGGTCGTCAACGGCGACAAGATCCGCGTGCTGGCCAACCGCAACCCGGCTGAACTGCCGTGGGGCGAGCTGAACGTCGACGTCGTGCTGGAATGCACGGGCTTTTTCACGACCAAGGAAAAGGCGAGCGCGCACATCAAGGGCGGCGCGAAGAAGGTGATCATTTCGGCGCCGGGCGGTAAAGACGTCGACGCCACGATCGTCTACGGCGTGAACCACAACGTGCTGAAGGCATCGGACACGGTCATCTCGAACGCCTCGTGCACGACGAACTGCCTCGCACCGCTCGTCAAGCCGCTGAACGACAAGATCGGCCTGGTGAACGGTCTGATGACCACGATCCACGCATACACGAACGACCAGGTTCTGACGGACGTGTACCACGAAGACCTGCGCCGTGCGCGCTCGGCCACGCATAGCCAGATCCCGACCAAGACCGGCGCTGCTTCGGCGGTCGGCCTGGTGCTGCCGGAACTGAACGGCAAGCTGGACGGCTACGCGATTCGCGTCCCGACGATCAACGTGTCGGTCGTCGACCTGTCGTTCATCGCCGCGCGCGACACGACGGTCGAAGAAGTCAACGCGATCATGAAGGAAGCGTCGGAAGGCTCGCTGAAGGGCATCCTCGGCTACAACGATGCACCGCTGGTGTCGATCGACTTCAACCACAACCCGGCTTCGTCGACGTTCGACGCGACGCTGACCAAGGTGTCGGGCCGTCTGGTGAAGGTGTCGAGCTGGTACGACAACGAGTGGGGTTTCTCGAACCGCATGCTGGACACGGCTGTGGCGCTGGCTAACGCGAAGTAAATCACAGCGCTTAGTGCGCTAGCTATGCCTGCCAAAGCCGGTTTGAGTCGGCGGAGGCAGAAAAAAAACCGCTCTTCGGAGCGGTTTTTTTTCGCCTACTGCGGTTGCGGAGTCGGGAAATAGACGCCGGCGCGCTGCGCGGCGTTCGAGATATGCGTTTCGATGGCCTTGCCGGCCGCGGCGGAATCGCGCGCCTTCAGCGCATCCAGAATCACGCGATGCTCGTTGTACGTGGATAGCACCAGTTCACGCCGGTAATACGGCATGCGCTGGCTTTCCTTCATGATCTCCGCGCTGCTGCTCAGGATCGACTCGATGGCAGCATTGCCGGCAATGCTGACGATCCGCATGTGGAAGTCGTAGTCGAGCCGGGCGGCTTCATCGAGTTCGTCGCAGGCGAGCGCCGTTTGCATGGCCGTGATGTTGTCTTCGAACCACGCGAGGTCGGAATCGCTGACCGCGAGCGCCGCCATACGCGCGATAAAGCCTTCCAGCGCGAAACGCATCTGATACGTATCAGGCAGCGACGACTGCTCCGCGAAGCGCCACGGTTGCGCGGCCGACGCCTGCGCGCTTTCCACGTACACACCCTTGCCGGGCCTGATTACCAGCAAACCGAGCGCTTCGAGCGTGGAGAGCGCTTCGCGCAACGAAGCACGGCTGATCGCGAGTTCTTCGGAGAGCTGACGCTGAGCCGGCAGCAAGCTGCCCACCGGATAGACGCCCGCTTCGATCCGTTCGCGGATGGTCGCGATCGCGGCATCGGTGACGGTATGCGGGACGTTTTTCATCGTTGTCTCACTGTGGAATCGCGGTCTGACCAGCATTGTAATACGCGGTCCGAACGCTCGTGCAGCTTACCGTCTGCTGACGCCGATCCGGCCAAAAACCGCTGCAAAAACAGCGGGTAAACACTGTTTTATGAAACCTTGACGTCAGTATATCGGCTTCCTACTATTCGACATAACAGCACTGGTCGGACCAGTCTGAACAGATGTGAATCGTAACCAGGAGGAAGCCGTGTTGAAATTTTTCAATTCGCTGTTTGGCCGGGTCGTCATAGCGCTGGTGGCCGGTATCGTGATCGGCGCCGTATTCCCGCATTTCGCCCAATCGCTGCGTCCACTCGGCGACGGCTTTCTCAAGCTGATCAAGATGGTGATCGGCCCGATCGTCTTCTGCGTCGTGGTCAGCGGCATGGCGCATGCCGGCGACTTGCGCAAAGTGGGCCGCGTCGGCCTGAAGGCCGTGGTCTACTTCGAGGTGATGACGACGATCGCGCTCGTGATCGGCGCAGTCCTGGCGTACGTTACGCGTCCCGGCGTCGGCATGAATATCGATCTTCGCTCGCTGGATCCCGCGTCGCTCTCCACATACACCGAGCACGCCAAGAGCCTGAAGGACACGGCCGGCTTCCTGCTGAAAATCATCCCCGACACCGCGATCAACGCTTTCGCCACCGGCGACATTCTGCAAATTCTGGTGTTTTCGGTGCTGTTCGGCTCGGCGCTGTCGCTGCTCGGCAATAAGGCGCAGCGCGTGAGCAGCCTGATCGACGAACTGTCGCAAGTGTTTTTCCGCGTGATGGGTTTCATCATCAAGCTCGCGCCGCTCGGCGTGCTGGGGGCGATCGCCTTCACCACCGGCACGTACGGCGTCGAATCGCTTAAGCAACTCGGCTTGCTGGTGCTCGTGTTCTACGCGAGCTGCTTCGTGTTCGTAGTCGTGGTGTTGGGCGTCGTCATGCGGCTGGCCGGCTTCAGCATCTTCAAGCTGATTCGCTACCTGCGCGAAGAGTTGTCGATCGTGCTCGGCACCGCTTCGTCCGACGCCGTGCTGCCGCAGATCATGCGCAAGCTCGAATGGATGGGCGTCAAGGATTCGACCGTCGGCCTCGTCATTCCGACCGGCTACTCGTTCAATCTGGACGGCTTTTCCATCTACCTCACGCTCGCCGTGATTTTCATCGCGCAGGCCACCAACACGCCGCTGTCGATGCACGACCTGATCGTGGTGGTGCTGGTTTCGCTGGTGACCTCGAAGGGCGCGCACGGCATTCCCGGCTCGGCCATCGTGATTCTGGCCGCCACGCTGTCCGCGATTCCGGCGATTCCCGTGCTCGGCCTCGTGCTGATCCTGCCGGTCGACTGGTTCGTCGGCATTGCGCGCGCGTTGACCAACCTGATCGGCAACTGCGTGGCGACAGTGGTGGTCGCCGTGTGGGAGAACGATATCGACCGGGCGCGCGCTCATCGCGTGCTGAATCGCGACGCGGCATTGCGCTACGTGCCGGCCGGCGACGACGCCGCGCCCGCCGCTGGCGAACACGCTCCTGCCGTCTAAACCGCCTGAAATCTGCTTCCGAATCCGCGCGCGCCCACGCAGCAGCGCGCGTTCTGCGCCGGCAGAGGCTGCACATGCCGGCTCTCCTTCACTTTTTCGCGCCTGACCGAGACTAGAGACAATGGCTAATCCGATCCTCGACCCCAACGCTCCTGCTTTCACCCGTCGCTATATGAACCTCGCCGACCCGCGCCTGGGCGCGAAGGCGCTCTTCGCCAGCGACGAATTCTTCGCGCCGAAAGAACGCATGCTCGAACCGCAACCGGCGGTGTTCATTCCCGGTAAGTACGACGACCACGGCAAATGGATGGACGGCTGGGAAACCCGCCGCAAGCGCACCACCGGTCACGATTATTGTGTGATTCGCCTCGCGCACCCGGGCGTCGTGTACGGCGTGGATCTGGATACGAGCCACTTCACCGGGAATTTTCCGCCGGCCGCATCGATCGACGCCTGCTACGTGGAGGGCGACGTGCCGCCCGACAACGCCGACTGGCAAACGCTCGTGCCGGCTACCACGTTGCAGGGCAACCAGCACCACTACGTCGACGTGAGCGACGCACGCGCCTTCACTCATCTGCGTGTGAATCTGTACCCGGACGGCGGCCTCGCCCGCCTGCGCGTGTACGGCCAGCCTAAGCGCGATTGGGGGCGCGTTGAGCGCGGCACGCTGCTGGACCTGGCCGCCATCGAAAACGGCGCGTATCTGGTCGCCGCGAACAACCAGCATTTCGGGCCGGCCTCGCAGATGCTGATGCCGGGCCGTGGCGTCAACATGGGCGACGGCTGGGAAACCCGGCGCCGTCGCGAGCCGGGCAACGACTGGGCGATCGTCGCTTTGGCGCGGCCGGGCGTGATCCGCAAGATCGAAGTGGATACGGCGCACTTCAAGGGCAATTTCCCGGACCGCTGCTCGCTGCAAGCCGCGTCGGTGACGGGCGGCACGGACGATTCGCTCGTCACGCAGGCGATGTTCTGGCCGGTGCTGCTCGGCGAGCAAAAACTGCAGATGGACCACGTCCACACCTTCGCGGACAACCTCGCGTCGCTGGGCCCGGTCACGCATGTGCGTTTCAATATCTTTCCGGACGGCGGCGTGTCGCGTCTGCGCCTGTGGGGCGAAATCGCATAGCGGAGGGGCGGCGTCGATGAAGACATTGCAGATGGAACGGCTCACGCGCGCGGCTTTCGCGCCGTTCGGCGACGTTATCGAACTGGACAACGCACGTCATTTCGCCATCAACGGCGGTACGACCGAGCGTTATCACGACCTCGCCTGCGTCGACGTGACGGAGCAAGGCGGGCGGCCGCTGATCAACCTGTTTCGCGCGCAGCCGCGCGCGCTGCCGGTCGAGATCACGATGATGGAGCGGCATCCGCTCGGCAGCCAGGCTTTCATTCCCTTAACGGCGGGCCGCTATCTGGTGGTGGTCGCGCCGGCCGGCGAATTCGATCCGTCGCAAATGCGCGCCTTCTGGACCGATGCGTGGCAGGGTGTGAACTATGCGAAAGGCGTCTGGCATCACCCGTTGCTCGCGCTCGATCGGGTGAGCGATTTCGTGGTGGTCGATCGGGGCGGCGAGCAGCCCAATTGCGACGAATTGTCATTGGTAGAGCCGTGGCGGCTGACGTTCGAAGCTAGCGCCGAGCTGGTGGGCTAGGGGCGTCAACGGCGCGCGTACAGAATCGCGTCGCAGATGCAAAAAGACCCGGCCGAATTACATCGGCCGGGTCTTTTTTGCCCGCCGGACCGCGCACCCCAGCGCGGCCGGCCTCGCGTCAATGCTTGCGATGCGGGCAGTTCTCCTTGGTGCAGGCACCGTACAGAGCCAACGCGTGCTCCTGCAGCTTGAAGCCGCGTTCCTTCGCGATGGACTGCTGACGGCTCTCGATTTCGGAGTCGAAAAACTCTTCGACGAGCCCGCAATCGAGACACACGAGGTGGTCGTGGTGCGACCCCTCATTCAGTTCGAACACCGCTTTACCCGACTCGAAATTGCTGCGCGAGAGCAGGCCGGCCTGCTCGAATTGCGTCAGCACGCGATACACGGTTGCAAGCCCGATATCGAGTTCTTCGTGCAGCAGGTTGCGGTACACATCTTCGGCGGTCAGGTGACGCACCGGGCTGTGCTGGAAAATCTCAAGGATTTTGAGGCGCGGAAGGGTCGCCTTGAGCCCGATATTCTTGAGATCGGTTGGATTGGTCATGACAAGGGATCCCTAGAGTACAATGCTGGGCTCTCATAGTAATGTGTTTTTGGCGTTCTGGTCATCTTCGATGGAATGAAACTCGCGCGGCTCGTCAGCGGGCCCGCACGGTGAGTGAAATGATTTCAAAATCTCAATTGATCTACCGGGGGAGCCGCATGCGGGGTACCTTGATCGCTGTTGCGACTGTCGCGGTTCTTGCCGGATGTTCCACTTACGACAGCCTGACACAGCGTATTGCCCAAAGCATCACGCCGTACCGTATCACGGTGGTGCAAGGCAATTTCGTCTCGAAAGAAGCGGCTGCACAGATGCAGGTCGGCTTGACCCGCGCGCAGGTCAAGCAACTGCTCGGCACGCCGCTCCTGACCGACATGTTCCACGCGGACCGCTGGGACTATGTGTTCTATTTCAAGCGCGGCTCGACGAGTGTCGTCCAGCAGCGCGACTTCGTGGTCATGTTCGCGGGCGACCGCGTCGCCAGCTGGTCGGGTGGTGACGATCTGCCGTCCAACCTCGAATTGCTGGCCGAAATCGACGGCGACAAGCTGGGCAAGAAGAAGGCCGCCACAGCCGTGGCGAGCGGCGCGAGTGGCGCGAGCGGTGCAGCCGCCGCCGCGGCGCCGGTCACGCTGGACACCGTGCGTTCGCCGTCCGTCCCCGGCGCTGCTGGCGCAGCAACGCCGTCAACGGACGCCAACGCGGAAGCCGCGCAAGCCGCCAATCGTGCGACCAATGCGGTGCAACTGTCGCCCGCGCGTCCGAATGTGCCGAGCGCGCCGACGGCGAACGGCGGCGGCATCCCGCAGCAAAGCCCCACGGGCAATGGGCAGCCGCAGTTCCAGTTCCATCGTCCGCCGCCGCCGCAGAATCCGGGTACGGACAACAGCAATCCGGTCGGACCGACGGGCCCGCAGAGCAGCAACGGCGGCCCGACGCACAACGCGCCGCTGACCTCGTCATCGTCTACGGGAACGGGCGGCTAATTGCGCTGTCCCTGTCTTAAGACTCATCCTTAAGACTCACGCTTAAGACGAACGCCGCGCACGGGCAGCCGCAGTGCGCGGTGTTCGTGCGGTTCTCTGCTTTTTCAGTCATGCGCGGCGCACGGGTGCTGCCCGCCGCCGCTTTCGCCCGCCTTTGCCGGGTTTTGCCTTTTCGAACCCTCGTAGCCATGAAAATTGCCATTGCTGGCGCATCGGGCCGTATGGGCCGCATGCTCATCGAAACAGTCCTCAACGATACCGACGCCACGCTGTCCGGCGCACTCGATCGTGCGGGCTCCCCGCAACTTGGCCAGGACGCCGGCGCGTTTCTCGGCAAACAGACGGGCGTCATGCTAACCGACGATGTCGAGCGCGTATTCGCCGAATCCGACTACCTGATCGACTTCACGCGCCCCGAAGGCACGCTGATGCATCTTGAAGCGGCGCAGCGTCACAACGTGAAAATGGTGATCGGCACCACCGGCTTCGACAACGAACAGAAGGCGCAACTGCGCGCCGCGGCTGACAAGATCGCCATCATGTTTGCGTCGAACATGAGCGTCGGCGTGAACGTTACGCTGAAGCTGCTCGAATACGCCGCGAAGCACTTCGCGACGGGCTACGACATCGAGATCATCGAGGCGCATCACCGTCACAAGGTCGACGCGCCGTCCGGCACGGCGTTGACCATGGGCGAAGTGATCGCCAACGCGCTCGGCCGCAATCTCGACGACTGCGCGGTCTACAGCCGCGAAGGCGTCACCGGCGAACGCGACCCGTCCACGATCGGTTTTTCGGCGATTCGCGGTGGCGACATTGTCGGCGACCATACGGTGCTGTTTGCGGGCATCGGCGAGCGCATCGAAATCACGCACAAATCGGCGAGCCGTCTGTCGTATGCGCAAGGCGCGCTTCGTGCTGTCCGTTTCCTCGAAGGCCACTCCACCGGCTTTTTCGACATGCAAGACGTACTCGGCCTGCGTTGAACGCTGAATTCAACGCTGTGTCCGACGTATTCTGAGCGAAGGCCGGGAACACAACGTCTCCCGGCACCCTCCTGAAATCACTACTCCACGGCGAGGTCAGATGGCAGGCAGCAGCGGCATCATCCATTACCTGCAAACCAGCGACGCGATCACGCATGGCGTCGCTTACGTGCTGCTGGCCATGTCGATTGCAAGCTGGTGCTTTCTGATCGTCAAAAGTTGGATCCTCACGCGCGCGAAACGTCAGGCCACGCGCGCGATCGCGCAGTTCTGGCAGGCGCCCACGTTGTCCGAAGGTGTCGCGGCGCTCAGGCGCGCGGACCGCGAACGGGTCTTCACACCGCTCGCCGAAGCGGCGCTTCATGCGGCTGAGGTGGATATTCCGGGCGCGCTGCTCGCCCGCGTCGAGCGTGGCGAGCGGGTGCTGCGGGCGTTGCGCCAGGCGCTGAATGCTTCACAGCGGCGGCTCGAATTCGGCCAGGTGCTGCTGGCCTCGGTGGGCAGCACGGCGCCTTTCGTCGGCTTGCTCGGCACCGTGTGGGGCATCTATCACGCGCTCGGCAGCATTGCGGCGAGCGGTCAGGCGCAGATCGAAAACGTCGCCGGGCCGGTCGGCGAGGCGCTCATCATGACCGCTTTCGGCCTCGTGGTCGCGATTCCGGCGGTGCTCGCGTACAACGTGCTCGGCCGGCTGGTGCGGCAGTTGTCGGAAGAGCTCGACGGCTTTGCGCACGACCTGCACGCCTACGTGTGCGCGCCAGCGGAACAGGTTCCAGCGCACGCGCGCGCCCACCAGGCCTCGACCCACTAGGCGCGCCGCTCAGGCAGAAGGAGGCGACATGGCATTCGGCGGACTCGAGAAAAAGCAGACGGCCGCGCCCATGGCCGAGATCAACATGACGCCGCTGATCGACGTGATGCTGGTGCTGCTGGTGATTTTTATCATTACCGCGCCTTTGTTCACGCACGCGATCCGGCTCGATTTGCCGAAAGTCGCGGCCGCGCCCGCGCGCGAGACGTCGCAAACCATTTCCCTTTCCATCGACGCCGCCGGCAAACTCTATTGGAACGGCACCGTCATCACGCTTGAGCAGATGCGCGCGCGCTTCGCGCAAGCGGGCAAGCAGAGCGACCAGCCAGAGATCCATCTGAGCGCCGAGCGCTCCACGCGCTACGAGGTGATCGCGCAGGTCATGGGCGCGGCGCAGCAGGCCGGCCTCGAGCGGATCGGTTTCGTGACCGACCCGCCGCCGCCGGCTGCCAAGCCGTAGGCGCGGCGTACCCGTCCGCGGACGGTATAATCAGCCCTTTCCCCCGCAGAAGGGGAATCAACGCCATTTCATCCAGCAGAGCACCAGGCCCGGTGCGAAAGCACCGAACCCAGCGATCCCATCACACCATGCACGAAAAATACGTTCCCTCCGACGTCGAATCCGCCGCGCAAGGGCAATGGCGCGCCATCGACGCGTACAAGACGACGGAAGTCACCGACAAGCCCAAGTTCTATTGCGTTTCGATGCTGCCGTACCCGTCGGGCAAGCTGCACATGGGTCACGTGCGCAATTACACGATCAACGACGTGATGTACCGCTATCTGCGGATGAACGGCTACAACGTGCTGATGCCGATGGGTTGGGACGCGTTCGGCATGCCGGCGGAAAACGCCGCGATGGCCAACAACGTGCCGCCCGCGCAGTGGACCTACGACAACATCGCTTACATGAAGAAGCAGATGCAGTCCATGGGCCTCGCGATCGACTGGTCGCGCGAAGTCGCGACCTGCAGCCCTGACTACTACAAGTGGAACCAGTGGCTGTTCCTGAAGATGCTGGAAAAGGGCATCGCGTACAAGAAAACCGGCACCGTCAACTGGGATCCGGTCGATCAGACCGTGCTCGCCAACGAGCAGGTGATCGACGGCCGCGGCTGGCGTTCGGGCGCGCTCGTCGAAAAGCGCGAAATCCCGATGTACTACATGCGCATCACGCAGTACGCGGACGAGCTGCTGAACGACCTCGACGGCCTCGGCTGGCCCGAGCGCGTCAAGATCATGCAGCAGAACTGGATCGGCAAGAGCTTCGGCGTGAACTTCGGCTTCCCGTATGAGATCGACGGTGAACAGAAGCTGCTGCGCGTGTTCACCACGCGCGCCGACACGATCATGGGCGTCACCTTCTGCGCGATTGCCGCCGAGCATCCGCTCGCCACGCGCCTTGCGCAAGACAAGCCAGAACTGCAGGCCTTCATCGAGGAATGCAAGCGCGGCGGCGTGGCTGAAGCCGACGTCGCGACCATGGAAAAGAAGGGCATGGCCACCGGCTTCACCGTCACGCATCCGCTGACGCAGGAGCAGGTCGAAGTGTGGATCGGCAACTATGTGCTGATGAGCTACGGCGAAGGCGCGGTGATGGGCGTGCCGGCGCACGACGAGCGCGACTTTGCATTCGTGAAGAAATACGGTCTGCCGATCAAGCAGGTGGTCGCCATTGAAGGCAAGGACTACTCGACCGATGCCTGGCAGGAATGGTACGGCGAGAAGACCGGCACGCTGATCAACAGCGGCAAGTACGACGGCCTCAACTACGAACAGGCAGTCGACCGCATCGCCGCCGACCTGAAGGAACTCGGCCTCGGCGACAAGCAGATCACGTGGCGTCTGCGTGACTGGGGCGTGTCGCGCCAGCGCTACTGGGGCACGCCGATTCCGATCATTCACTGCCCGACGTGCGGCGACGTGCCTGTGCCGGAAAAAGATCTGCCGGTGGTGCTGCCCGAAGACCTCGTGCCGGACGGCACGGGCAATCCGCTCGCCAAGTCCGAAGCGTTCGTGAACTGCACCTGCCCGACCTGCGGCGGCGCGGCCAAACGCGAAACCGACACGATGGACACCTTCGTCGATTCGTCGTGGTACTTCTACCGCTATGCGTCGCCGGGTGCGAAGACCATGGTCGACGAGCGCACCGATTATTGGGCGCCGATGGATCAGTACATCGGCGGCATCGAGCACGCGATTCTTCACCTGTTGTACTCGCGCTTCTGGGCGAAGGTGATGCGCGACCTCGGTCTGATCAAGTTCGGCGAGCCGGCCAAGAATCTGTTGACGCAGGGCATGGTGCTCAACGAAACCTACTATCGTGAAAACGAAGCGGGCAAGAAAACCTGGTACAACCCGGCCGACGTGACCGTCTCGTTCGACGACAAGGGCCGCCCGGTCGGCGCGATCCTCAACGCGGACGGCCAGCCGGTGGTGCTCGGCGGCGTCGAGAAAATGTCGAAGTCGAAGAACAACGGCGTCGATCCGCAATTGCTGATCGATCAGCACGGCGCGGACACCGCGCGTCTGTTCGTCATGTTCGCCGCACCGCCCGAGCAGTCGCTCGAATGGTCCGGTTCGGGCGTGGAAGGCGCGAGCCGCTTCCTGCGCCGTGTGTGGAGTTTCAGTCAAACGAACGAAGCCGCGTTGCGCCAGGGCGGCACGTTCGACGCCGCGCAACTGAGCGACGTCGAAAAAACCTTGCGCCGCGAGATTTACAGCGTGCTGAAGCAGGCCGACTTCGACTATCAGCGTCTGCAATACAACACGGTGGTGTCGGCCGCGATGAAGATGCTCAACGCGCTCGACAGCGCGAAGGGCGCCCGCCCGGCCGTGCTGCGCGAAACCTGCAGTGTGATGCTGCGTGTGTTGTATCCGGTCGTGCCGCACCTCACGTTCCAGTTGTGGCAGGAACTCGGTTACGCCGACGAACTCGGCTCGCTGCTCGACGCGCCGTGGCCGAAGGTCGACGAGAAGGCGCTGGAGCAGTCCGAGATCGAACTCGTGCTGCAGGTGAACGGCAAGGTGCGCGGCGCGATCACGGTGGCCAAAGACGCCTCGCGTGAAGCGATCGAACAGCTTGCGGCCGCTCACGAGATGGTCGCCAAGTTCAGCGAAGGCAAGGCGCCCAAGAAGATCATCGTGGTGCCGGGCCGTCTCGTGAACGTGGTCGTGTGAGGATCAACGAAGACATGACAGCAGGCAGGACGCCGCCGCGCGCGGCGGCGCTTGTCCGCGCTGCGGAATCTACTGCGAACCAGGAGCCAATGTGACTCGCAGATCGTTTTTGACGCTGGCTTGCAGCGTGCTGATGTTGTCCGCCTGCGGCTTCCAGCTGCGCGGCCAGCAGGACTACGCATTCAAACGCCTCTTTATCGCCGGCGGATCTCCATCGGCGGCCGCGCGCTTGACGCGTATCGTGCAAGGCGGCAGCGACACGGTCGTGGTCACGTCGGTCGCGAATGCCGACGCCACCTTGCAGATCACCGAAGGCCGTGGCACCAGCACGCTGACGCTGAACTCGCTGGGCGCGGTCGAAGAGTACGCACTGAATCTTTCGATGACCTATTCGCTAACGGCCAAGGACGGCACGCTGCTGATTCCGCCGAGCGTGATCGCGCTGAACCGCGCGATGACCTATAGCGATCAATATTCGCAAGCGAAAGCCGCCGAAAGCGAAATTCTCTTCGCCGATATGGAAAACGACGCGATCGACCAGCTCACGCGACGTCTGTCTGTCGTTCGCACGATGCATCCGGCGCCGGGCCAGGAAGTGCCGTCGATTGCGCCGCGCGCGCCGTTGCCGCCGCCGCCGCTGTGAGCGTCGTGCCGCGTTCTTTGTTTCGCTTAATGTGCCGCACCTGTTCAACCTCGCCGATCGGTAGCCATGCAACTGCGACTTGACGCGCTCGAAGCGCATCTCGCCAAGGGACTTGCCGGACTGTACGTCGTGTACGGTGACGAGCACCTGCTCGCGCAGGAAGCGTGCGACCGGATTCGCGCCACCGCGCGCGCGGCCGGCTTCACCGATCGCTCGGTGTTCACGGTGGAGCGCGGGTTCGACTGGAGTTCGCTGCTGGGCGCGAGCCAGTCGATGTCGCTGTTCGGCGACCGTCAACTGGTCGAGTTGCGCATTCCGTCTGGCAAGCCAGGCAAGGAAGGCGCGGACGCGCTGAAAGCGCTGGCCGCCGCCGTGAACGACGACGTGCTCACCATGATCACGCTGCCGCGACTCGATGCGGCCACGCAGAAGTCGGCGTGGTTCACGGCGTTGTCCGACGCGGGCGTCGCGCTGAAAATCGATCCGGTCGAGCGTGCGCAGTTGCCGAATTGGGTTGGCCAGCGGCTCGCTGCCCAAGGGCAACGTGTAGCCGCCGGAGAAGAAGGGCGGCGCGCGTTGGCCTTTATCGCCGAGCGTGTGGAGGGCAATCTGCTTGCCGCGCATCAGGAAATCCAGAAGCTCGGGCTGCTGTATCCGGCCGGGTCGCTGAGCTTCGAGCAGGTTCAGGACGCCGTGCTCAACGTCGCCCGTTATGACGTTTTCAAGTTGAACGAAGCGATGCTGGCCGGCGACGTCGGCCGCCTGTCGCGCATGCTTGACGGCTTGCGCGGTGAAGGCGAGGCCGCGGTACTGGTGCTGTGGGCCGTGGTGGAAGAAATCCGCACGCTGCTGCGCATCAAACGCGGCGTAGCGGCCGGCAAGCCGCTTGCCGTGCTGGTGCGCGAGAACCGCGTATGGGGTCCGCGCGAACGGTTGATCGGTCCGGCCCTGTCGCGGGTCAGCGAGGGCGCGCTGGAAAAGGCGCTTGCGCTGGCGGCGCGGCTGGATCGGCAGGTCAAAGGTTTGTCGGGCGGCACGCCGGGCAATCATCGCAACGATCCGCCGCCTGATCCGTGGGATGGCCTGTTCGAATTGGCCATGACGGTGGCTTCGCCGAAAACATCGCCCGTGCCACCGCCACGACCTCGGCCCGGAACTGCTGCACCGGCACGAAGGCCGGCCTGAACGGCAACGCCAGGCCAGCCGGCAAGCTGTGGGGGCGCTTTTGAGTCGCTCATGAGACGCTCTTGGATCGCATCGTGATGTCTTCCTGAAGCGCGAGTGAACCGGCAAGCCTGCTACGTTCCTCGTGCGCCGGGGTGAAGAACAACCCGCCCGGCGGCAAGCAAAGCGCCTTCGCTCGACTTACAATCGTTGAATCATTCGCTCATTCTGTCCGTCCGCCGCACCTCGATGTGCGCGGCACCACGAGAATTTCCATGGATATCGACCAGTACATGACCGACCTCGGCCGTCGCGCCCGCCAAGCATCGCGGGCGATGGCGCGGGCGTCGACGGCGGCGAAGAACGCCGCGCTCGCAGCCGTCGCCGAGGCGATCGAGCGCGACGCCGCCTCGCTGAAAGAAGCGAATGCGCGCGACGTGGCCAAGGCTCGCGAGAAAGGCCATGACGCCGCGTTCATCGACCGTTTGACGCTGTCGGACAAAGCGCTGAAGACGATGGTCGAAGGTCTGCGGCAAGTCGCCGCGCTGGCCGATCCGATCGGCGAGATCAGCAATCTGAAGTACCGGCCGAGCGGCATTCAGGTCGGTCAGATGCGCGTGCCGCTTGGCGTGATCGGCATCATCTACGAATCGCGTCCGAACGTGACGATCGACGCCGCGGCGCTCTGCCTCAAGTCGGGCAACGCCACCATTCTGCGCGGCGGTTCGGAAGCGCTCGAATGCAATACGGCGCTGGCAAAGCTGATCGGCGAAGGTCTCGAAGCCGCCGGATTGCCGCAGGACGCCGTGCAAGTGGTCGCCACGTCGGACCGCGCGGCGGTCGGCAAGCTGATCACCATGACGGAGTACGTCGACGTGATCGTGCCGCGCGGCGGCAAGAGCCTGATCGAGCGTCTGATGAACGAAGCGCGCGTGCCGATGATCAAGCATCTCGACGGCATCTGCCACGTGTACGTGGACGATCGCGCGGATCTGACCAAGGCGCTGACCGTTTGCGACAACGCCAAGACGCACCGCTACGGCACCTGCAATACGATGGAAACGCTGCTGGTCGCACGCGGTATCGCGGCTCAAGTGCTGCCGCCTTTGGGCAAGCTGTATCGCGACAAGGAAGTCGAACTGCGGGTGGACGCCGCGGCGCGCGCCGTGCTGGCGGATGCGGGCGTGGGCCCGCTTGTCGATGCGACCGAAGAAGACTGGCGCACCGAATATCTCGCGCCGGTGCTGGCGATCAAGGTGGTGGACGATCTCGATGCGGCAATCGAGCACATCAACGAGTACAGCTCGCAGCACACCGACGCGATCGTCACCGAAGACCACGATCGCGCGATGCGCTTCCTGCGCGAAGTGGACTCGGCGAGCGTGATGGTCAATGCGTCGACGCGTTTTGCCGATGGCTTCGAATTCGGTCTGGGCGCGGAGATCGGCATCTCGAACGACAAGCTGCACGCGCGCGGTCCGGTTGGACTCGAAGGGCTGACGTCGATGAAGTACGTCGTGCTCGGGCACGGCGAAGGCCGTCAATAAGGGCGGCTTCGCCGGTTCGTCTTTCGTAGAATCGCGCTGATGTGCGCGCTTCTCTTCACGCCACTACGCTGCACAAGGATCGTCGATGCTTTGGGTCAAAACGTTTCATATCGTCCTGGTTGCTTCGTGGTTCGCCGGCCTGTTCTATCTGCCGCGCATCTTCGTCAATCTGGCGATGGAAACGGAACCCGCGGCCACGGCGCGTCTGTTGACGATGGCGCGCAAGCTGTTTCGCTTCATGACGTTTATCGCGGTGCCGGCGCTGGCGTGCGGACTGTGGCTGTGGCTCGTAATTGGTATCGGCAGCGGGCAGGGTTGGATTCACGCGAAGGTCGGTGTGGTGGTGCTGCTGATCGGTTATCACGCGTATTGCGGCGTGCTGCTGCGGACGTTCGAGCGCGGGGAGAATCGTCGGTCGGACAAGTGGTATCGGATGTTCAACGAGTTGCCGGTGCTGGGGATGCTGGCGGCGGTGGCGTTGGTGGTGATCAAGCCGTTTTAACGCGTGGGCGAGCGTTCGCTGCGTTGGTCAGGTTGCAGGCGCGGAATTGTGGAAGGGCGGTTTGCTGGGTTCGGCAAACCGCCTTTTTTTATTGTTGGTTTCGATGTGCGACGCATTGTCTTAGGCTGAACGGATAGCGTAGTTGTGAGGCTATATTGGGACGACCAATGCGCGTGTGGGCTGATTTATAATTTCCGCACCATTGGCACCAACCGATGGTCTGGTTTAGCAGCCAGTGCCAAAAACCGCACCCCGCCCAGGCGGGCGTGCGTCTGCCTCTGCACGTCTAATTTCAATGGGCGGGCCGTGGTGGGGAGCCGAAAGGCTCGCCGGTATGTTTTTGGCCCGGTCTGCTAACCCGCTACGTGCCCGCTCACCCTCCTTGCAAGCGAGTGTCGGGCGATCCAGTTAAGTTTCAGGAGATCGCACCATGAGCAAGTCCATCAAAAATCAACCCGCCTCACGCCCGCCAGTCGATGCCTTGCAGTACGAAAAGCTCGCGTTGTCCGCATTCGGTTCCTGCGACCGGCAGTTGACTCAACTTAACCGTTTGGCCACGCTTGCGACCTCGATATATAGGAATCCTGCATTGACCCATCACGAACGACGCAACCGACAAGTGCTGCTCGAACTGCTGGTTGAAACGTGCGAGGAGTACGAGCGGGAAGTGGAAGGCGACCGCGAGTTGTATCAGGTGATTGCGCTCGATGCGAAGGGTGTCGCGCATCGGCGGATTACGGCGGGTGCAGCGGCGAAGTTGCTGGCGGAGGCGGGGCAGAAACCGAAAAAAGACAAGCCGATCGTTGGACGGGGCGTGCCAGCGACGCGCAGATCGGCGGAGAGTAAAACCGATGTGACGGCGCACTGAGATTGACTGTCGATTAGCTCTATAAATGAAAAGAGGCGCGACCGGTCGCGCCTGTTAGGTCCTTGGCTCAGCGCTATTGAACGCCTATGCGCTATCTCAGCGCGTCGTAGTTGACGACGCCACACGCCATGCATCTCCGCGTCGCACATACAGATTGGTGAAAGCATTAGCGGTTGTTTTCATGCCGGCGCTCGGTGTGTAGTGGCTGACTCCGGAAACCATCGCGACATTTCCAAAGACTCGCACCTTCAGTTCGCCGAGCGTTTTGCGCGGACCTAGGCAGAAACATCGGCGCGAGCAGGACGTCGGCCTTCGTACGACGCGCACCGTTAGCCATCGTCTCGACGAACGAATCGTCGAGCAGTTGGTCGAGCGTCGCGCGGTCGCCGCGAATGATAGGCTGAGGACAGCCAGGAAGGTAGGTGTTTCATGATCTATATCCGCTGAATGGGCGACTCTAGGTCTCTTAGGTTGGTTTGCCAGATCACCTTGGATCGCCACCTACAAGCGCATCGGTTTTGCGGCGGCGCTCAGGCCGCCGCGTTTGACTCATCGACGAGTCATTTGCGATGACACGACACGCCAGCCATCGACTCTGCGCACGAAGACATCGGTAAACGAATAGTCCACCGGCTGAACGGTAGGGCCCGGCTTGAAATGATTGGTGCCGATGACGATGGCCATGTCGCCGTTCACATGCACGTCCACATCCATCAAGACTTGCGATGACCCCTGCGGCGGTGGCGGCGCGAGCAGCACATCGGATTTGCTGCGGCGCTGGCCGTTAGGAGAAGTTTCCACAAATGAATCGTCAAGAAGCTTGTCCATCGTGGCGCGGTTGGTCGTTAGGATTGCTTGGATCCAGGTTTGCTCCATTGCCTTCAATGTCGCTTCGTCGTTATCGGCAGCGAATGCGCGGGGTGCGGTAAAGCATAGTGTTAGGAGAGTTAGCGCGAGATAGGAGCGGGATTTCATAATAGATAAAATTATCAATATTAATTGGCGTTGGAACGATAAATGCGCTTTTGCGAAGATATCCGATGATTAAGCAAATTGCTTTCGCGGTCTTTAGAAAATAAAGGCGCGGAGTGCGCGATAGACCAAGCAATTGTAAAAATTCTAGTATTTTTGTTGAGGTTTGATTGTAGGAGAAATCCTAATTTCTTCGTTCACGATGAAGTCCATCTAGCTAGTCTGCGGCTATTGATAAATATGCAAGATCGCGAGCGCGAAAGTATTGTGTGGTGGGAATTCCCGCTGCTGAAGGTGATCCGCTGCTAAGAGCGCCTAGAGAAGATTCGGAAAGTCTTAAAAATTCGCTGTTGTTTAGGAGGTGTCCTATTCAACGCCTATTCGGCGGTGCCTATATTTGCGACCTTGCTTCAAGGTTTATTGAGGTGGTCGGATGAAATTTAGACCGTTTCCGCTGTTGGTCGATGTCCGAGCAACCCTCAGAGGCGACAACGCAATGCTGAGTATGTCACCGCAAATTAAATAGGCGAAATTGTGAATAAATCATACAAAACAGTCTGGAATGAGACCACCGGTACCTACGTCGCGGCACCTGAAGTAGCAAAGAGCCGTGGGAAGAAGAGTCCTTCTTCCAGAACACTTATGGTGGCACTCATGGCGGCTGGAGCTGGCAGCGTGGCATCGATGGATGCACGCGCGGGCGCGCTCGACGGCGGCACGGTAAGCCAGAGCCTAGACCTTGCGTATGGCACCGGCGCAGTATCGTCGAGCGCCGATAGCTATAACGCAAGTATCGCAATCGGCAACAACGCTACGGCGACAAATCAACTGTCGATTGCGATTGGTACAGGGGCAACGTCAACGGGACTGCATGCCGTCGTCATTGGGGGCGGGGCTGCGGCAGCCGGCAATGACAGCACGATAATCGGCTCCGGTGCGAGCGGCACGAATACATGGGCAACGGCTGTCGGCTCTTCTGCGAAAGCCGGCTATTTTGATGTCGCAGTCGGAGCTGTTGCTACAGCTGCGGGCGGAGATTCTGTCGCGTTCGGTTCGGCTGCAAAAGCGATTGGCGCATGGTCTTCAGCGCTCGGCGATAGCTCACAGGCGACGACTGCGAACTCGGTGGCACTGGGCTCGAACTCGGTGGCGAATTCGACGACACTGACGACGGCAGGCTTCACGCCGGTCGGCGGCACGGCGATCTCGGCGGCCACGGCGCTCGGCGGTGAAGTGTCGGTTGGCGCGGCGGGCAAGGAGCGCCGCATCACGAATGTGGCGGCAGGTCTGAACGCAACGGATGCAGTGAACGTAAGCCAGTTGATGTCGGAAGACGCGAAGGTGAACACGGTTAATAACAACGTGAACAACCTGAGCACCACAGTCACCAACATCACCAATACGGGTACCAAGTATTTCCACGTAAATTCGACGTTGGCAGATTCTTCAGCCAGTGGGGCAAACGCTGTTGCGATTGGTGCCGTTGCGAATGCATCGGGAGGAAGCGCGATTGCAGTGGGTAATAACGCAACCGCATCGGTTGCTTACTCGGTTGCGATGGGCAACAGCGCTAACGTATCTGGGGCCAACGGAACAGCATTGGGTTATACCTCGACGGTGGTGGGGTCTGGCGGTGTCGCATTGGGCAATGCCACCTATTCGAAGGGAGAGTCGGCGGTAGCACTGGGCAACGGCTCGACCGCGACTGGCGACTATTCGCTGGCAATGGGCAAGATCTCGACTTCAACGGGAACTAGCGCAGTTGCACTGGGCTTCAACTCGACCGCGTCGGCGGCCAATTCAGTGGCGCTGGGTTCGGGTTCGACGACGACGGCAAACCTGTCGGCAGCGGGTTACAACCCGGGTACGTTGGCCCTGTCGGGTACGGCTTCGGCAGCCAACGGTGAAGTGTCGGTAGGCTCGGCGGGCAAGGAACGTCGCATCACGAACGTGGCAACCGGTTCGGCCGCGACGGACGCGGTGAACGTGAGCCAGCTGATGTCGGAAGACGCGAAGGTGAACACGGTTAATAACAACGTGAACAACCTGAGCACCAGCATCACGAATATCAGCAATGGTGGTGGCATCAAGTACTTCCACACGAACTCGACGCTGGCGGACTCTGCCGCGAACGGCATAGACTCGATTGCGATCGGCGGCGCCACACGGGTGGATTCGAACAACGGAATCGCGATCGGAACGGGCAATACCACACCAGGATCTTCGACCAACGGGATTGCGATCGGCCAGAGCGCAACAATAAACCCCTACAGCTCCGGCGCGATCGCGATGGGCCAGAACGCCACAATCAACATGTATGGTACGAACAGCATTGCGCTCGGCTATTCAGCTATTACAGGCGGCGTCGGTGGTGCAATCGCCGTTGGCGAAAACGCGTTTGCCAATTCTGGGAAAATGGTAGCAATCGGCTCCGGTGCGAGCGCGACGACGGCCAATTCGGTTGCATTGGGTTCGAACTCGACGACCACGGCAAACTTATCTGCCGCCGGTTACAACCCGGGCACGACGGCTCTGTCCGGCACGGCATCGGCAGCTAATGGCGAGGTGTCGTTGGGCGTCGCAGGCAAGGAACGTCGTATCACCAACGTGGCAGCGGGCGCGGCCGCAACGGACGCGGTGAACGTCAGCCAGTTGATGTCGGAAGACGCGAAGGTCAACACGATCAACAACAACGTGACCAACCTCAGCAACAACGTCACGAACATCGCAAGCAACGTAACCAACATCAGCAGCACGGTGAACAACATCACGAACGGTGGAAGCGGCATCAAGTACTTCCACACGAACTCGACGCTGGCTGACTCGTTGGCAACGGGTACGGATGCAGTCGCCATTGGTGGCAATTCATCGGCGACGGCAGCGAACTCTGTCGCACTGGGTTCGAACGCGACGACCACGGCAAACTTATCTGCCGCCGGTTACAACCCGGGCACGACGGCTCTGTCCGGCACGGCATCGGCAGCTAATGGCGAGGTGTCGGTGGGCGCCGCAGGCAAAGAACGTCGTATCACCAACGTGGCAGCCGGTTCAGCCGCAACGGACGCAGTAAACGTGAGCCAGCTTCAATCGGAAGACGCAAAGGTCAATGCCGCGGGTTCAGGCACAGCGGCTGCACTGGGCGGCGGTTCTACCTACAACACGACGACGGGTGCGATCACCAACCCGACGTATGTATTGAATGGCGGCAAGACGTTCAACAACGTGGGCGACGTGGTCGAGAACATCGACGGTCGCGTGACGCAGAACACGACTGACATCACGAACCTGACCAACAACATCAACAACGGTGAAGTCGGTCTCGTGCAGCAGGATGCAACTTCACGCAACATCACGGTGGCGAAGGACAGCGACGGCACGGCGGTGGACTTCTCGGGTACGGCGGGAACGCGCAAGCTGACGGGTGTGTCGGCAGGTGATGTGAGCGCAACGAGCGTGGATGCGGTGAATGGCTCGCAGTTGTATGCGACGAACCAGAATGTGTCGAACGTCGGCAACACGGTCAACAGTCTGAGTAACGACGTCACGAACATCAACAATACCGTGAACAACATCACCAACGGTGGTGACGGCATCAAGTACTTCCACGCGAACTCGACGCTGGCGGATTCGTCGGCAACGGGTACGGATGCAGTCGCCATTGGTGGCAGCGCTCAGGCAACGGCAGCGAACTCGGTCGCACTGGGCTCGAATTCGGTGACGACGGCAAACCTGTCGACAACGGGCTACAACCCGGGCACGGCAACACTGTTGGGCACGGCATCGGCAGCCAATGGTGAAGTGTCGGTCGGCGCAGCAGGCAAGGAACGCCGCATCACCAACGTGGCAGCCGGTTCGGCCGCGACGGACGCGGTGAACGTCAGCCAGTTGCAGTCGGAAGACGCGAAGGTCAACACGATCAACAACAACGTGACCAACCTGAGCAACAACGTCACGAATATCGCGGGCAACGTCACCAACATCAGCAACACCGTGAACAACATCACCAACGGTGGCAACGGCATCAAGTACTTCCACGCGAACTCGTCGCTGGCGGATTCATCGGCAACGGGCACCAACAGCCTGGCAGCCGGCCCGGCGGCGTTGGCGGCCGCCACGGACGCAGTCGCACTGGGTAACGGCGCGAAAGCGTCCAACGCTGGCGCAGTAGCACTAGGCGCAGGTTCGACGACCACAACGGCGGTCGCCACCTCCGGCACGACGATCGGCGGCATCACCTACACGTTTGCAGGCATGGCTCCGTCGAGCACGGTGAGCGTGGGTGCATCGGGCAGCGAGCGCACGATCACGAACGTGGCGGCTGGCCGCCTGAGCGCGACGAGCACGGATGCGGTCAACGGCAGCGAACTGTTTGCCACCAACCAGCAGGTGACGCAGAACACCGCGGACATCATCAACCTGACGAACAACATGAACAACGGTTCGGTCGGCCTGGTGCAGCAGGACCCGACGTCGCGCACCATCACGGTCGCGAAGGGCACCGACGGCGCGCTGGTCGACTTTGCCGGGACAGCAGGCGCGCGTCAGCTGACGGGTGTGGCCGCCGGCGCAGTGACCGCGACAAGCGTGGATGCGGTGAACGGCGCGCAGCTCTACGGCGTGTCGCAGAGCGTGGCGGATGCGATCGGCGGTGGCTCGACGGTGAACACGGATGGCTCGATCTCGGCCCCGACTTACGTTGTGAACGGCGCGACCGTCCACAACGCGGGCGACGCGATCACCAACCTCGACAACCGTGTGACGCAGAACACCACCAATATCAGCACGATCAACAACACGCTGAACAGCATCACCACCGGCGGTGGCGTCATGTACGTCCACGTGAACTCGGCCCTGGCCGATTCGCAGGCAAGCGGTGCGGAGTCGGTGGCGATCGGCGGTAACGCGCAGTCGCAGGCAGCGAACTCGGTCGCGTTGGGTTCGAACTCCGTCGCTAACCGTGCCAACACGGTGTCGGTGGGTTCGGCGGGCAACGAACGCCAGATCACCAACGTGGCGGCCGGTACGGCGGATACGGACGCGGTGAACGTCGCGCAGTTGAAGGCGTCGGGCGTGATCAATACGGATGGCACGACCAACGCTGCCGTGACGTACGACCACAACGCTGACGGGTCGGCGAACTACAGCAGCGTCACAATGGGTAACGGCGTGGCGGGCGGCACGACGATCCGCAACGTGGCGGCAGGCACGGCCGCTGACGATGCGGTCAACGTCAGCCAGATGAACGCGGCCATCTCCAACGTCACGAATATCATCAGTTCGGCCGGCAACCCGATGTTCGCGGCAGACGGCAACCGTGACACGGAATCGGCCGTTGCCAGCGGCACGCACGCCACGGCAATGGGTGCGAACGCGAAGGCGAGCGCGGCGAATTCGGTGGCGCTGGGTGCGAACTCGGTGGCGGATCGCGAGAACACGGTGTCGGTGGGTTCGGCGGGCAACGAACGCCAGATCACCAACGTCGCGGCCGGCACGGCAACCACCGACGCAGTCAACGTCGGCCAGTTGAACGAAGCGATCGGCGCGTCGGTCGGCAACCTGCCGGCCGGTACCTCGGCGAAGGACTACACGGACCAGCAGATCAACGCGGTGCAGAACGGCTTGAACCAGGTCGCGAAAAATGCGTACGCAGGTATCGCGGCCGCTACGGCACTGACGATGATCCCGGACGTCGATCAAGGCAAGACGATCGCGGTCGGTGTCGGCGGCGGCTCGTATAAGGGTTCGCAGGCCGTGGCGCTCGGCGTCTCGGCACGCATCACCCAGAACCTGAAGATGAAGGCCGGCGCAGGTACGAGCTCGCAAGGCACGACGGTGGGCGTGGGTGCTTCCTACCAGTGGTAAGTGCCATGACGGATGGGGCGTGAGCCTCGTCCGTCAGCCAGATCTGTTTTGACTCAACCGCTTGCGCGCCCTTGTCCGAGGAACACATGGCAGGGGCGCCGCCTCAATTGACTGAATCCCTGAAAATGAACTTAACGCTTTCCAAGTCTTCGCGCGCGCTATTGCTCGGCGCGAGTGTGATGTATCTCGCTGCGTGTAGCACGCAGTCCGGCCCAACCTATACGCTTCACGCGGTGAGCGTGCCGAATCAGCAGGCGCCGATTTATCGGGTCAGTTGCGAAGGACTCTTCGAAAGCTCGAAGAGTTGCGTGCGTGTGGCGGGGGAGACCTGCAAGAATCAACCGGTGACATGGCTCGAAGCCGTTGATCGCGTAAGCGACGGCGCGCTGAAGAAGGATGCGCGCGAATTGACCTTCATGTGCGGCAAACCGGTTGTTGCAGAGCAGCTCCCCCAGCAGCCGGCGGTGCAACAGCCCGCTGCGCAGCCGCAAGCAAAACAGGTGGCGCCGCAGGTTCGCCTGCTGCTGCAAGGCAACGCGAACTTCGCGACGGATAGCGCGGTGCTTGGCTCAATTGCAAAGAGGAATCTCGACCATTTCATGAGCGTGAACCGGGGCGTGAATCTGCATCGCGTGACGGTGGTGGGCTACACCGACGCGACAGGCTCGCAAGCCCATAACCTGAGTTTGTCCGAGGCTCGCGCCGACGCCGTCGCACAATACCTGCGTGATGGTGGCCTCCACGCCGAGCAGTTCGTCGCACGAGGTCTGGGCAGTACTGATCCGGTCGCGTCGAATGCGACGCCCGAAGGCCGCATGCAGAACCGCCGCGTCGACGTCCGCGTATTCGCCGAGTAACGCGCAGCACACATCGCTCGACCACGAAGGCCTGCCATCGCGCAGGCCTTTTTCATCTGCAACGCCTCAAGCCTCGTCGTCGACCCGCAGCCGGCCGATCACGCCTTTCGCCTGTCCCACGCGCTCCACTAACTCGGGACCACGCTTGAGCGCGACGCCGACCGCCAGAATGTCGCCGATCGCCAGATGCGACATGCGCGATGTCATCGGCGAAAACACATCGTTTTCCTCGGCCACGTTCGAGAACAGACAGATCGACGCGACCCGCGCGAGCGGTGAGCTGCCATGCGTGATCGCGATCACTTTCGCGCCACGAGCGAGCGCTGAACGCGCGGCTTCGATGATGTCGCGGGTGCGGCCGGTATTCGATACCGCCACCACCACATCGCCGGGGCCGAGCAGTGCCGCCGACATCGAATAGGTATGCGGATCGGAGTAGGCGACGCTCGGCATGCCGAGGCGGAAAAACTTGTGCTGAATATCCTGCGCGGCGATGCCCGAGCCGCCCGCGCCGTAGAACTCGATGCGCGCCGCGTTCGCTAACAGCACGACGGCCGCTTCGACGCTATCCGGCGACAGGCTGTTGCGCACTTCGATCAGCGTGCCGATGGTCCGGTCGAATACCTTCGCGATGAGGCCGGGAGCGCCTTCGTCCGGCCGCACGTCCCGATAGACGGTGGGCACACCCGACGCAATCCCTTGCGCAAGCCGGATCTTGAATTCGCGAAACCCCGAAAAGCCGAGCGCATGACAAAACCGCGCGATGGTCGGCTGGCTCACGCCTGCGCGGGCGGCCACTTCCGTCATGGAAAGATCGAGCACTTCGCGCGGCGCTTCAATCACGTAGTCGGCCAGTTTGCGCTCGGACGGCCGCAACTGGTCGCGCATCTCTTCCACCTGGGACAGCATCATTGGAAAACTCGCACTATGCTGAAGAATGCGTGGACTATATCTGATTGCTGAAGATGTACAAAAACTACATTTGAGGCGGTAGGTGTAATCCCTAGGTTTCGGTCGTTGGATGCAAGAGCAAGGCTGGTCGGGCGTTTCCGGCTGTCTCCGTATGCCGCAGCGCAGCAGGGTTCGTCGTTGCGATCGTGTAGTTTTTCTACTAAGATGGCGTCAGTCAGTTGATCCGACACCCCGCGATACCTACCTGGCACAGTGCGCGCCCGCCCCCGCCAGCGACGAAGGAGCTCCGATGGTTTCCCCGCATTCGCAATTGTTGAAGGTCACGCAACGCGTGGTCGAGCGCAGCAAGCCCACCCGCGAGGCGTATCTGGCCCGCATCGATCAGGCGCAAGGCCGGTTCCCGGCGCGCGGCGCGCTCTCCTGCGCCAATCTGGCCCACGGTTTCGCCGGGCTCGAAGGCAACGACAAGCTCGTCATCAAACAGATTCGCGAGCCGAACATCGGCATCGTGTCCTCGTACAACGAAATGTTGTCGGCCCACGCGCCGTACAAAAACTACCCGGACATCATCAAGCAGGCCGCGCGTGAAAACGGCGGCGTCGCGCAATTCGCGGGCGGCGTGCCGGCCATGTGCGACGGCATTACGCAAGGCAATGCGGGCATGGAACTGTCGCTGTTCTCGCGAGAAGTGATCGCGATGAGCACGGCGGTCGCGCTAACGCACAACATGTTCGACGCGGCACTGTGCCTCGGCATTTGCGACAAGATCGTGCCGGGTCTGCTGATCGGCGCGCTGCAATTCGGACATCTGCCGACCATTTTCGTGCCGGCCGGCCCGATGGGCAGCGGCCTGTCCAACGACGACAAAGCCAAGACACGCCAGCTCTTCGCCACCGGCCAATGCGGCCGCGACGCGCTGCTCGAAGCGGAAGCCGCCGCTTATCACAGCCACGGTACCTGCACGTTCTACGGCACGGCCAACAGCAATCAGATGCTGATGGAAGTGATGGGTTTGCATCTGCCGAGTTCGGCTTTCGTGCATCCGCATACGCCACTGCGTGACGCGCTGACCGCGCAGGCCGCGCGCCGCGTGCTCGACCTGACGGTGGAGCGCGGCAACTACACGCCGATCGGCCACGTGGTCGATGAAAAAGCGATCGTCAACGGCATCGTCGCGTTGCTGGCGACGGGCGGCTCGACCAATCACACGCTGCACCTAGTGGCGATTGCTCGCGCGGCGGGCATCGTGATCGACTGGGACGACTTCGACGCGCTGTCGCAAGCCGTGCCGCTGCTCGCGAAGATCTATCCGAACGGCAAGGCCGACGTGAACCACTTCCACGCGGCCGGCGGCGTGGCGTTCCTGGTGCGCAACCTGCTGGAAGGCGGCTTGCTGCACGAGGACGTCAACACGGTGGCGGGCAAGGGACTCAAGCACTACACCGAAGAGCCGAAGCTGATCGACGGCAAGCTGCAATGGGTGCCGGGCGCGCAAGCGAGCGAAGACACGGCGGTGCTGCGCGGCATCAAGGAACCGTTCCAGCCGGATGGCGGCTTGCGTCTGATGCAGGGCAAGCTCGGCCGCGGCGTGATCAAAATTTCGGCGGTCGCCTCGGCGCATCGCAAGGTGAAGGCGCCGGCGATCGTGTTCGATTCGCAGGAAGCCGTGCAGGAAGCGTTCGACAAAGGCGAACTGAAGCGCGACTTCATCGCTGTGGTGCGCTTCCAGGGCGCGCGTGCAAACGGCATGCCCGAGCTGCATCGTTTGACGCCGCTGCTCGGTGTGTTGCAGGATCAGGGTTTCCACGTCGCACTGGTCACGGACGGCCGTATGTCCGGCGCGTCGGGCAAGGTGCCGGCGGTGATTCATCTGTCGCCTGAAGCCTTGCTGCAAGGGCCGATCGGCAAGGTGCGCACAGGCGACATGCTGGTGATCGACGCCGAAGCCGGCGTGCTCGACATAGAAATCGAAGCGGCCGAATGGGCCGCGCGGCCGAACGCCGTGCCGCTGCATCAGGCGGCAAACGAAGTGGGTTTCGGCCGGGAATTGTTCGGCGTGTTTCGCGCGGCGGCGGCGCCGGCGGAGCAGGGTGCGTCGGTATTCGGCGCGATGGTGGGCGAGCATGCGGCGCATCACGGCGAAGCGGCCAAAGCTCACACCGGAAAACATACAAGCACCACTCAAGCCAGCTAAGCGCTGCAGATTAAGGAGTCTGACTATGACGTCGAAAACAGTAAGCGATATCGTGCGCCTCGGCCCGGTGATTCCGGTGCTCGCGTTCGACTCGGTCGAACAGGGTGAGCAGGTGTCGCGCGCGCTGCATGCAGGCGGCGTGAAGGTGCTGGAAATTACCTTGCGCACCGCCGCCGGTCTGGAAGCGATCGAACGCGCAAGCCAGTTGGCTGAAGACATCGTGGTCGGTGTCGGCACGATTACGAAGCCCGAGCACTGCGCTCAGGCTAAAAAGGCGGGCGCGCAATTCGGCGTTTCGCCGGGTCTGACGAAAGACATGCACAAGGCCGCACAGGACGCAGGCTTGCCGCTGCTGCCGGGCGTGATGACGCCGACCGACATCATTACGGCGCTCGAACTCGGCTACGAGATCGTGAAGTTTTTCCCGGCCCAGCAGGCCGGCGGCGTGCCGATGCTGCAAGCTTTCCACGGCCCGTTCCCGAATCTGAAATTCTGCCCGACCGGCGGTATCACGGCCGAATCGGCTTCGACTTTCCTGTCGCTGCCGAACGTGGTGTGCGTCGGCGGTTCGTGGCTCACGCCGAAAGCCGCGCTTGCTTCGCACAACTGGGAAGAGATCACGCGTCTCGCGCGCGCCGCGAGCCAGTTGGCCGCGCCCGCCCATTAAGTCGAAGCGGCCCGCACGTTAAGCGGTCTTCAAGGCCCTACGCAAAAGGAGCCTCGTCGATACAGCCACCTGAGCTGTCGCGGCGAGGCTCTTTTTTCAATATGCATACGCGAGCGGCGCGCGTGGGTCTGCAACACACAGTAAAATTCAGCGTCCGTGCGGTCAGCCCGGTTTCGAGGCGCCGCACAGGTCGCCGTGAGACAGGGTGCTGACCGTTGTCCGCATTCACAAGAAAACGCTGGGCCGCCCCAAGTTTTTTGCGGCCCCCTCGGGGGCTGGCGCAAAGCGCCAGGTTGGGGGCACTCAAATCAATAACGCAAAAGGAGGAGCTTCATGGAAGCTGTCCACGGCAGCACGCTGCTGGTCTTCGCGGTGATCGCCATCGCATTGCTGATCCTGCTGATCACGCGCTACAAGGTTTACCCTTTCCTCGTTCTGATCATCGTGTCGCTGCTGCTCGGGCTCGCATCCGGCATGCCGATCGGCACCATCGTCAAATCGTTCGAAACGGGTAACGGCAATACGCTTGGGCACATCGCCATCGTGGTCGGTCTGGGTACGATGCTCGGCAAGATGATGGCCGAATCGGGCGGCGCCGAGCGCATTGCCACTACGTTGATCGACTTCTTCGGCGAGAAGAACATCCATTGGGCAATGATGATCGTGGCGATCATCGTCGGCTTGCCGGTGTTCTTCGAAGTCGGTTTCGTGCTGCTGATTCCGATCGCTTTCAACGTTGCGAAGCGCACCAACAAATCGTTGCTGCTAGTCGGCTTGCCAATGGTCGCGGGTCTGTCCGTCGTGCACGGCCTGCTTCCGCCGCACCCGGCCGCGATGCTCGCGGTGCAGGCGTATCACGCGGATATCGGCCGGACCATTGCGTATGGCCTGATCGTCGGCGTGCCGACCGCGATCGTCGCGGGTCCGCTGTTTGCGTTGCTGATCAGCCGCTATATCAAGCTGCCGAAAGACAACGCGCTCGCTTCGCAGTTTCTCGGCGCTGGCGACGCGAATGGCGCGAACAACGGTGCGCAACAGGCGGCGCCCAGGCGTGAACTGCCGAGCTTCGGCATCACGCTGTTCACGATCCTGTTGCCGGTTATCCTGATGCTGGTCGGCAGCTGGGCCGACCTCGTGTTCACGCCGAAAACCTTGCCGAACGATCTGCTGCGCTTCGCCGGCAATTCGGATGTGGCGCTGCTGATCGCCGTGCTTGTCAGCTTCTGGACCTTCGGCGCAAGCCGCGGCTTCAATCGCGAGCAGATCCAGAAATTCTGCGGCGAGTGTCTCGCGCCGATCGCGGGCATTACGCTGATCGTCGGCGCGGGCGGCGGGTTCGGCCGCGTGCTGATGGATAGCGGCATTTCGAAGGAAATCGTCAATGCGGCGACATCGGCGCATCTGTCGCCGTTGCTGTTCGGCTGGCTCGTCGCGGCGCTGATTCGTCTGGCAACGGGTTCGGCGACGGTCGCGATGACCACCGCTTGCGGCATCGTCGCGCCGATCGCGGCAGCGGGCGCGGTGCAGGTGAAGCCGGAGCTGCTGGTGCTGGCCACGGGTTCGGGTTCGCTGATCTTTTCGCACGTGAACGACGGCGGTTTCTGGCTGATCAAGGAGTACTTCGGGATGACGGTGGGGCAGACCTTCAAGACATGGTCGCTCCTCGAAACCATCATCTCGCTGATGGGATTGGGTTTGACCTTCGCGCTCGCGGCGGTCTTGTAAGGAGTTTTTGATGATTCTGATCGCAATGGGCGTGTCGGGCGCCGGCAAGACGAGAATTGGCGAAATGCTGGCAGAGCGCCTGCACTGCGCGTTCACCGACGGCGACGCGTTTCACAGCGCCGCCAACAAAGAGAAAATGCACCACGGCATTCCGCTGACGGACGAAGACCGCTGGCCGTGGCTGAAAACGATCCGCGCCGCGATCGAGGAGAAGCAGACGGCGGCCGAGACGGCGGTGTTCACCTGTTCGTCGCTGAAACGCTCGTATCGCGACATTCTGCGCGATGGCGACAGGGACGTGTGCTTCGTCTACCTAAAGGGTTCGCGTGAGGTGCTGGAGCAACGGCTGACCACGCGCACCGGCCATTTCTTCGATCCGTCGCTGCTGCAAAGCCAGCTCGATACGCTCGAAGAGCCGGGCGCCGATGAGGCGATCACGGTGAGCATCGAACTGTCGCCGGAAGAGATCGTCGAAAGCGTGTTGATCCAGGTCGAAGCGCGTAAGTGAATTTGCCCGGTCGCTGCAGATAAAAAAACCGCTCCTCGGAGCGGTTTTTTTATGCCTCGTGCAACGAGGTCAGTAGCGGCCAACGCAGATCAGGCGATGCGCTTGGCCAGTTCTGCAGCTTTACCGATATACGAAGCCGGCGTCATGGCGAGCAAGCGATCTTTCGCGTCCTGCGGAATCGCCAGGCCGCTGACGAACGTTTGCAGCGCTTCACGCGTGATGCCCTTGCCGCGCGTCAGCTCCTTCAGTTGTTCGTACGGATTCTCGATGCCGTAACGGCGCATCACCGTTTGAACCGGTTCGGCTAGCACTTCCCAGCAGTTGTCGAGGTCTTCGTGCAGACGCTGCGCATTCACTTCGAGCTTGTCGAGGCCGCGGATCAGCGAGTCGTACGCAAGCAGCGAGTAACCGAACGCGACGCCGATATTGCGCAGCACCGTCGAATCGGTCAGGTCGCGCTGCCAGCGCGACACCGGCAGCTTGTCGGCGAGATGGCGCAGCGTGGCGTTCGCCAGACCCAGGTTGCCTTCCGAGTTTTCGAAGTCGATCGGATTGACCTTGTGCGGCATCGTGGACGAACCGATTTCACCGGCCTTGGTGCGTTGCTTGAAGTAGCCGACCGAGATGTAGCCCCACACGTCGCGGTCCAGATCCAGCAGGATCGTGTTGGCGCGCGACACGGCGTCGAACAGCTCCGCCATGTAGTCGTGCGGTTCGATCTGGATCGTGTACGGGTTGAAGGTGAGCTTGAGGCGCTGCTCGACCACTTCGCGCGAGAACGCTTCCCAGTCGAACTCGGGATACGCCGACAGATGCGCGTTGAAGTTGCCGACCGCGCCGTTCATCTTGCCGAGCAGTTCGACCTTCGCGATGCGGTCGATCGCGCGTTCCAGACGCGCCGCGACGTTGGCGATTTCCTTGCCGAGCGTAGTCGGGCTGGCCGGCTGGCCGTGCGTGCGCGACAGCATCGCCTGATCGGCGTGCGCGTGAGCCAGTGCGACGAGACGCTGATGCACCGAGCGCAGCGCCGGCAGGATCACGTGTTCACGGGCGCCCGCCAGCATCAGGCCGTGCGAGGTGTTGTTGATGTCTTCCGAAGTGCAGGCGAAGTGGATGAACTCGCTCGCGCGTTCCAGTTCTTCCTGACCCTTGACCGATTCCTTCAGCCAGTATTCGACCGCTTTCACGTCGTGGTTCGTCACGCGTTCAATTTCCTTGATGCGCGCGGCGTCGTGCGCGGTGAAGCGCTCGGCCAGTTGCAGCAGGAATTGTTCGGAGGCTGCGGAGAAACGCGGCACTTCGGCGAAGCCGGCGTGCGAAAGCGCGATCAGCCAATGGATTTCGACCGTCACGCGATTGCGCATGAACGCGGCTTCCGAGAGCCAGTCGCGCAGGGCTTCGGTTTTCGAGGCGTAGCGGCCGTCGAGCGGGGAGAGCGCGTTCAGCGCGAACAGAGTGTCGGGGCGGGTGTCGGACATGATGGGGGCCGGGTGAGGGCTAAGCGCAAGGGTGAAAACGCGGAACAAACTGCGGGAAAACGCGAATTTTACCACCGGACGCCGACAGCCCCGATTTCCGCAGTCAGGCGGGTCCGCTTCGCGACACCATCTAGAATGCTGACTTCTCTCCTCCGCTGGTGGCAGGCCCCGCATGGAACTGAAATGGCTCGAAGACTTCGTTTCGCTCGCGGAAACGCGTAGTTTCAGTCGTTCGGCCGAACTGCGTCATGTGACGCAGCCGGCATTCTCGCGGCGGATTCAGGCCCTGGAAGCGTGGCTCGGCACGGAACTGATCGACCGTTCGGTTTACCCGACGCGGCTGACGGCGGCCGGTCAGGTGTTCAACGAGCAGGCGCTCGCGATGCTGTCGCAGTTCCATGAAGCGCGCGCGCTGCTGCGCGGCCATACGGCGACGCCGCAGGCAACCATCGAGTTCGCGGTGCCGCATACGCTGTCGTTGACTTACTTTCCGCGCTGGCTGCAGCGTATCGAAGCGCAGATGGGTCCGATCCACACGCGGCTGCGCGCGCTGAATGTGCACGACGCGGCGCTCTCGCTGGTGGAAGGCGGCTGCGATCTGATGATGGGCTATCACCACCCGAGTCACCCGGTCGCGCTCGATCCGGGCCGCTACGACATGCTGACGCTCGGCATCGAGCCGATCAGTCCGTTCTCGGCGCCCGGCCGTGCCGGCCGGCCGCGTCATACGCTGCCGGGCACCGCCGAAGCGCCCACGCCTTACCTGTCCTATACGCCGAACGCCTATCTGGGCCGCATGACCGAAGTGATCTTGGCCAACGCGCCGGAGCGTCTGTATCTCGACCGGCTGTATGAAACCGACATGGCCGAAGGACTCAAAGCGATGGCGCTGGCCGGCCACGGCATCGCCTTCCTGCCGCATAGCGCGGTGGAAGATGCGGTCGCCGACGGCAAGCTGATCCGCCTCGACCGCGCGACACGCGGCACGCCCGAGGGCCAGCTCACGCTGACCATGGAGATTCGTCTCTATCGCGACAAGCTCGCGGCGAAGAGCGACGATGCGCGACAGATACTCGTGCGTCAGTTGTGGGACGTGGTCTCGGAGGAACTGGCGCAAGGCGCGGCCTGAAATCCTGCCTCCCTACGACGCGAATTTGCGGCTTCTTGATGGTTATGCAAAAAAAACATAATCGGATAAGGAAACGGCATTGGATTTCAAATCGGCGTTTTTCGACAATGCTGTCATTCGATCAACGCCGGAGCGTTCATGTCATCCCAGCAACAGGCAGCACAAGTCGCACAATCCGCAGCAACGTTGCAGTCGGTTCCTTCCTACCTGAATAAAGACGACCTCGGCCCGTGGGGCAACTACCTGCGCCAGGTCGATCGCGTCGCGCCGTACCTCGGCTCCCTGTCCCGCTGGCTCGAAACCCTGAAGCGCCCGAAGCGCATTCTGGTCGTCGACGTGCCTATCGAACTCGATAACGGCACGGTCGCTCACTTCGAAGGCTATCGCGTGCAGCACAACGTGTCGCGCGGTCCGGGCAAGGGCGGTGTGCGTTATCACCAGGACGTGACGTTGTCGGAAGTGATGGCCTTGTCGGCGTGGATGTCCGTGAAGAATGCTGCGGTCAACGTGCCGTACGGCGGCGCGAAGGGCGGCATCCGTGTCGACCCGCGCACGTTGTCGCGTGGTGAGCTCGAGCGCGTGACGCGCCGCTACACCAGCGAAATCGGCATCATCATCGGACCGAATACGGACATTCCCGCGCCGGACGTGAACACGAACGAGCAGATCATGGCGTGGATGATGGACACATACTCGATGAACCAGGGCCAAACGGCCACGGGCGTCGTGACGGGCAAGCCGATCACGCTGGGCGGTTCGCTCGGCCGCCGCGAGGCAACGGGCCGCGGCGTGTTCGTGGTGGCCTCCGAAGCCGCACGCCGTATCGGTGTGGAAATCGAAGGCGCGCGCATCGCGGTGCAGGGCTTCGGCAACGTGGGCGGCATCGCGGCGCGTTTGTTCCAGGAAGCGGGTTCGAAGCTGGTCGCGGTGCAGGATCACACCGGTTCGCTGTACAAGTCGACGGGTATCGACGCCGTCGCACTGCTCGAACATGTGGCCAGACATGGTGGCGTGGGCGGCTTCCCGGAAGCGGACGCCGTAAGCAATGAAGAATTCTGGACCGTCGAATCGGACATTCTGATTCCGGCCGCGCTGGAAAATCAGATCACCGAAAAGAACGCGGCGAAGATCAAGACGAAGATCGTCGTGGAAGGCGCCAACGGCCCGACCACCACGGCTGCGGACGACATCCTGCACGATCGCGGCATTCTCGTGATTCCGGACGTGGTGGCCAACGCCGGCGGCGTGACCGTGTCTTACTTCGAATGGGTGCAGGACTTCTCGAGCTTCTTCTGGACGGAAGACGAGATCAACCAGCGTCTGGAGCGTGTGATGCGTGAAGCATTCGCCGCCGTGTGGCAGGTTTCGAGCGAGCAAAAGGTGTCCGTGCGGACGGCGGCGTTTATCGTCGCATGTAAGCGGATCCTGGAAGCGCGCGAACTGCGCGGCCTGTATCCCTGATCTTTGCGGTTCGAACGGCGGCTCCGTTATCGCGCGGATCCGCCGGCAATCCTTGCTTCAACGCGGTCCACAAGACGGCGTGTTGGACCCGGCGGGCAGCATCGTATCGATGCCGCCCGCCTTTCTATATGCGGAAAGGTTGACCGACCGTCCCGAAGGGCCGCGAAGCAGTAGCGGCGGCCACGCAACAACATGGTTTATAGCGATACTTTCAGAATAATTACTTTGCTAAACTGGCGCCGGTTCTTGCCAAGGAGATCAAAAATGAAGGTTAAAAAAGCTGCGCTGCTGCTCGCGACTCTCGGACTGTTTACGGTTGGCGCGCATGCGCAAGACGCTGGTACGCTGAAAAAGATCAAGGATACGGGCGTCATTTCGCTGGGCCATCGCGAATCGTCCATCCCGTTTTCGTATTACGACGACAAGCAGAACGTTATCGGCTACTCGCAGGAATTCGCCCTGAAAGTGGTGGAAGCGGTGAAGCAGAAGCTGAACATGCCTGGCCTGAAGGTCAAGCTCACGCCGGTCACGTCGCAAAACCGTATTCCGCTGGTGCAGAACGGCACCGTCGACATGGAATGCGGCTCGACCACCAACAATGCTGAACGTCAGCAGCAGGTTGCCTTCTCGAACACGATCTTCGTGATCGGCACGCGCCTCATGACCAAGAAAGACTCCGGCATCAAGGACTGGGCCGACCTGAAGGGCAAGACGGTCGTCACGACCGCCGGCACGACCTCCGAGCGCCTGCTTCGCAAGATGAATCAGGACAAGAGCATGGGCATGAACATCATCAGCGCGAAGGACCACGGCGAGTCGTTCCTGACGCTCTCCACGGGCCGCGCCGCTGCCTTCATGATGGACGACGCACTGCTCGCGGGCGAACGCGCCAAGTCGAACAATCCGGGCGATTTCGTGATCGTCGGCGCGCCGCAATCGCATGAAGCGTACGGCTGCATGATTCGCAAGAACGATCCGGAATTCAAGAAGGTGGTCGACGAGGCAATCGCCAAGGTCGAAACCTCGGGCGAGGCCGACGCGATCTACAAGAAGTGGTTCGAATCGCCGATTCCGCCGAAGGGCCTGAATCTGAACTTCCCGGAAAGCGATGACATCAAGGCGCTCTACAAGAGCCCGAATGACAAGGCAATCGATTAAACCTTAGCTGTTTTTTTGAAACGCTGAACGAAACGGAAGGGGCCACGCGCTTCTTCCGTTTCTTTTTGCTGGAGTCTTGGTCATGTCATATCACTGGAACTGGGGCATTTTGCTGAGTCCGGTCTCCACCGGCGAGCCGACCACCTATCTGGGCTGGTTGTTGTCGGGCTTCTGGGTGACGATCACCGTGTCGCTGTCGGCATGGGTGATCGCGCTGATCGTCGGGTCGTTGTTCGGCGTGCTGCGCACCGTGCCGAACAAGTGGGCGTCGGGTATCGGCACGGTCTATGTCGCGATTTTCCGAAACATTCCGCTGATCGTGCAGTTCTTCATCTGGTATCTGGTGATACCGGAGTTGCTGCCTGTTTCGGTGGGCAACTGGTTCAAGCAACTGCCGCCGAGCGCGCAGTTCTTTTCGTCGTCGATCATCTGTCTCGGGCTCTTTACCGCCGCGCGCGTGTGCGAGCAGGTGCGCTCGGGTATCAACGCACTGCCGCGCGGCCAGCGCGCCGCGGGTCTGGCCATGGGTTTCACGCAGTGGCAGACGTATCGTTATGTGCTGCTGCCGGTCGCGTACCGGATCATCGTGCCGCCGCTTACGTCCGAGTTTCTGAATATCTTCAAGAACTCGGCGGTGGCGTCGACGATCGGTCTGCTCGATCTGTCCGCTCAGGCGCGCCAACTGGTCGACTACACGTCGCAGACGTATGAGTCGTTTATCGCGGTCACGCTGGCGTACATGCTGATCAATCTGGTCGTGATGCAACTCATGCGCTGGGTCGAAGCCAGGACCCGGTTGCCCGGCTATATCGGAGGCAAGTAATGCACCATTTCGACTGGAGCGGTATTCCGGGCGCATTGCCTACGCTGTGGACCGGCGCTGTCGTCACCTTCAAGATCACGCTGATTGCGATCGTGTTCGGCATTGTCTGGGGCACGGTTCTCGCCATGTTGCGGCTGTCGTCGTTCAAACCGTTCGAGTGGTTTGCGAAGGGCTACGTAACGATCTTCCGTTCGATCCCGCTGGTGATGGTGCTGCTGTGGTTCTTCCTGATCGTGCCGCAAGTGCTGCAGAACGTGCTCGGGTTGTCGGCGGATATCGACATTCGCCTCGCGTCGGCCATGGTCGCGTTCTCGCTGTTCGAGGCGGCGTACTATTCGGAGATCATCCGCGCCGGCATTCAGGCCGTGCCGCGCGGGCAGGTCAACGCGGCATTCGCGCTCGGCATGAACTACGCGCAGGCCATGCGCCTGATCGTGCTGCCGCAGGCATTCCGCGCCATGGTTCCGCTGCTGCTCACGCAGGGTATCGTGCTGTTTCAGGATACGTCGCTCGTCTACGTGATCAGCCTCGCCGACTTCTTCCGCACCGCCACGAATATTGGCGACCGTGACGGTACGAATGTCGAGATGGTACTGTTCGCGGGCGCGTGTTATTTCGTGATCTGCGTGATCGCGTCGAGCCTCGTCAAAGGTCTTCAGAAAAAGGTCGCAAGATGATCTCTATCAAGAATGTTTCGAAGTGGTACGGCCAGTTTCAAGTGCTGACCGACTGCACGACGGAAGTCAAAAAGGGTGAAGTGGTGGTGGTGTGCGGGCCGTCGGGCTCGGGCAAGTCCACGCTGATCAAAACCGTCAACGGCCTCGAGCCGTTCCAGAAGGGCGAGATCATCATCAACGGTCAGTCGCTGACCGACAAGAAAACCAATCTGTCGAAGCTGCGCTCCAAGGTCGGCATGGTGTTCCAGCACTTCGAACTGTTTCCGCATCTGTCGATCGTGCAGAACCTCACGCTTGCTCAGGTGAAGGTGCTGGGCCGTTCGAAAGACGAAGCCACGGCGAAAGGGCTGAAACTGCTCGATCGCGTGGGCTTGCGCGCGCATGCGGACAAATTCCCGGGGCAGTTGTCGGGCGGTCAGCAACAGCGCGTGGCGATTGCCCGCGCGTTGTCGATGGACCCGATCGCCATGCTGTTCGACGAGCCGACCTCGGCGCTCGATCCGGAAATGATCAACGAAGTGCTCGACGTGATGGTCGAACTCGCGCAGGAAGGCATGACCATGATGTGCGTCACGCACGAAATGGGCTTCGCGAAGAAGGTCGCGCATCGCGTGATCTTCATGGACAAGGGCTTGATCGTGGAAGACGACCGCAAGGAAGACTTCTTCGCCAATCCGAAGTCGGATCGCGCGAAGGACTTTTTGGCCAAGATCCTGCATTGAGTGTGTTTTGAAGCTGCGCCGTTCAGGCGGCGCGGTGCTACGACACTGGCAAAAAGAAGCCGCTCTGAAAGAGCGGCTTTTCTGTGTATGGCGATCCGGCTTGAGCGAAGGTAGCGGGCTTTAAATGGTCAGGTGATGTGCGCAAGCGCTCATGATTCGAACGCTGCCGCGTCGTCCGCAGCTTCGAGGTCCACCTCGGCGTCCCGCTCGGGCATGGGCTCGATCGAAGCCGCGATCGTGCTGGCCGAAGCCGACGCATCCAAAGCGGGATTGCGCAGCTTTTCCAGTACCGAAGCCGGCACCGGCACGTTGACGCGGCCAATCACCTCGCCGTGCTGGAACATCATCAGATCGCCCGGTTCGAATGCGCTCCAGACTTCGTTGTCGGTGAGCGGCTTGGTGGCGATGACCGCGACGCGGTCTTCCGGCGTGGTGTACTTGGCGAAATCGATCGACACGTCCGCATCGACGAGATGCGCGGTGGAAAACGGCCAGCGCCGCACAATGTAGTGCAGATGCGTGGAGCAATGCGCGAACAGCGCCTGACCGTTCGACATCAGGAAATTGAACACGCCGAACTGCGTGATTTCGCGCGTGAGGGTTTCGAGCGCGGCAAACAGTTCGTCGAGCGGCGGCTGCTGCGCGCCGGGAAAAGCCTTACGCAAACCTTCGAGCAGCGCGCAGAAAGCGAGCTCACTGTCGGTCGTGCCGACCGGCTGATACACGCCTGATAACACCGGCGAATAATCCTTGAGGTCGCCGTTGTGCGCAAAGATCCAGTGGCGTCCCCACAATTCACGCATGAACGGGTGGCAGTTTTCCAGCAGGATATGCCCCTGCGTCGCCTTGCGGATATGCGCAATGGTGTTCTTTGATTTGATCGGGTAGCGCTTGACCATCTCGGCGATCGGCGAGGTCGCCGACGATTGATGGTCGATGAACAGGCGGCAGGCTTTGTCTTCAAAGAAGGCGATGCCCCAGCCGTCGGCATGGTGATCGGTGACGCCGCCGCGCGCCGCAAAGCCGGTGAACGAGAACGTGACGTCCGTTGGCGCGGCGCAGTTCATTCCGAGTAGTTGGCACATGTTGCGGGTAAGCCTGTGAACGGGTCGAGCCGTTACAATGATGATTTTCCAAGCATATCACCGAGCCAGAAACGCCAAATAGCAAAATTGACGTGTGTTTATGCCGCAACGTTGCGGTTTGACCGCATAGATTGGCTTTTGTCGTCGAATCTCGTCCCCTGCCGCCATGACTGCTTCCAACGCTTCCCTCGACTCCATCACGCTCGCCCGCCCGGACGACTGGCATCTGCACGTCCGCGACGGCGCGATGCTGGCCGCCGTGCTGCCGGACACCGCGCGCCAGTTCGGCCGTGCGATCATCATGCCGAACCTGAAGCCGCCGGTCACGACCACCGCGATGGCGCAGGCTTATCGCGAGCGGATCGTCGCGGCGATTCCCGAAGGCGCGAAGTTCGAACCGCTAATGACGTTGTACCTGACCGACAACACGCCGCCCGACGAAATCCGCCGTGCGCGCGAAAGCGGCTTCGTGCATGGCGTGAAGCTGTATCCGGCGGGCGCGACGACCAACTCGGACGCGGGCGTCACCGACATCATGAAGTGCGCCAAAACGCTCGAAGTGATGCAGGAAGTGGGCATGCCGCTGCTGGTGCACGGTGAAGTGACCGATTCGTCGATCGACCTGTTCGACCGCGAGAAGGTGTTCATCGACCGGGTCATGACGCCGCTGCGCCGCGCGTTTCCGGCGCTAAAGGTGGTGTTCGAGCACATCACCACGAAAGACGCGGTCGACTACATCCGCGAAGCCGGCGTGGCGCCGGGGCTGCTGGGCGCGACGATCACCGCGCACCACCTGCTGTACAACCGCAACGCGATCTTCCAGGGCGGCATTCGTCCGCATTATTACTGCTTGCCGGTGTTGAAGCGCGAGACGCATCGCGTGGCGCTGGTCGAGGCGGCGACGTCGGGCAATCCGCGCTTCTTCCTCGGCACGGACAGCGCGCCGCATCCGAAGGGGCTGAAAGAGCACGCTTGCGGCTGCGCGGGTTGCTATACGGCGCTGCACGCGTTGGAGCTGTACACGGAAGCGTTCGACAAAGCCAACGCGCTCGACAAGCTCGAAGGCTTCGCGAGCTTCTTCGGCGCGGACTTCTACGGTCTGCCGCGCAGCGAGGAGAAGGTCACGCTGCGTCGCGAGGAATGGACGCTGCCGGCCGAGTTGCCGGTTGGCGACACGCCGGTCGTGCCGTTGCGCGGTGGCGAGTCGATCGGCTGGCGTCTCGTTTGAGGTTGCGGTAGATGCAGGCGCATGAGGCGAAGCCGGCGGGCTTCGCCGCTATCGACTGGGCAAGGCCGTGGTTCGCGCCGTTCGCCGCACGCGGCAGGCGCTGGCAGCAGGCCGCGCTGACGGGCTACGAGACCCTGCTCGCCGAGATGAACGCCGATGCCGGTGAAACGCGGCAAACCACGGGGCGTGGCCAGCGCCTTGCGTTCATCGCACAGGACGATCTGCCGCCAGGCGCGGCGTACGAGGCGCATATCGCGTCCACCGGCTGCGTGCCGACCCGCCACAATCTGCACGACTTCTTCAATGCGTCGATGTGGTTTGCGTTTCCGCGCATCAAGGCGGCGCTGAACGTGCGTCAGTCGGCGGCCATCGACGTGCTGGGCGTCGGCCCGACCCGCGGCGGCGTGCGCGATACGCTGACCCTGTTCGACGAGAACGCGCTGCTGTTCGCATGCGCGGATCCCGCGTTGAGCGCGGCCTTGCGCGGTTTCGACTGGCACACGCTGCTGGTGGCGCGGCGTGATGCGTGGGGCACGAGTTGCGAAGTGCGCTGCTTCGGCCATGCGTTGCTGGAAAAGCTGATCGCGCCGTTCAAGGCCTGCACGGGCCACGCGTGGATCGTCGATGTGCCGGCTGCGTATTTTGAATGGGACGCGACGAAACGGGACGCGTGGCTCGACAAGTCCGTCGCCGAAGCGCTGCTCAATACCGACGCACTCACGAGCCGCATGTTCGCGCCGCTTCCAGTGCTGGGCATTCCGGGCTGGTGGCCGGAGAACGAATCTCCCGCGTTCTACGACGACACTACCGTATTTCGCTGCGGGCGGCGCGCGCGTTGAGCGCGTTGGGTTCGGTCGCATCTAATCTTGGCCATTCGGCTATTTCAGCCGTCGGCTCGGCTCGGGGCTCCCGCAGGTGTTAAAATCCGCCGCAGCAAAGCAGGCCAGGCAGTCGCGGCCTCCGAGGTTTCGGCCAACGAGGGCGAGGAAAGTCCGGACTCCACAGGGCAGGGTGATGGCTAACGGCCATCCGTGGCGACACGCGGAACAGGGCAACAGAAAGCAAACCGCCGATGGCCCGGCGCAAGCCGGGATCAGGTAAGGGTGAAACGGTGCGGTAAGAGCGCACCGCGGCTGCTGCAAGGCAGACCGGCACGGTAACCTCCACCCGGAGCAATTCCAAGTAGGCAGGCTAGCATCTTCGAGATGCAGGGCGGGGCCCCCGTCACGTCTGCGGGTAGGAAGCTTGAGCGCGTCAGCAATGGCGCGCCTAGAGGAATGGCTGCCACGCGTGTTGCGTCTTCGGACGTGGCGCGTGCACAGAATCCGGCTTATCGGCCTGCTTTGCCACCCAACAAAAAATGCCGGCGTCCTTCTGGACGCCGGCATTTTTCTTTTATCAGGCCGTTTTCGGGCGGCGCGCGTTTGAACCCGCGCCGCAGCCGCAGCTCTGCGCTCAGTTCGCCACGATGTCGAACGAGTGCGTCAGCTCAGCGGTCTTCGCGATCATGATCGACGCCGAGCAGTACTTGTCGTGCGACAGGTTGATTGCGCGTTCCACGGTGGCCGGGTTCAGGTTCTTGCCCGTCACGGTGAAGTGGAAATGAATCTTGGTGAACACTTTTGGGTCTTCGCTGGCGCGTTCGGCCTTCAGCGTCACCGAGCAATCGCTGATTTCCTGACGGCTTTTCTTCAGGATCATCACGACGTCGTAGGCGGTGCAGCCGCCCGTCCCGAGCAAAACCATTTCCATCGGACGCGGCGCGAGGTTGCGGCCGCCGCCTTCGGGCGCGCCGTCCATCGCCACCAGATGGCCGCTGCCCGTCTCGGCTGCGAACGCCATCCCGTCTTGCCCCATCCAGCTCACTTTGCATTCCATGCTGTGCTCCACCGCGCTTCGCTATATCGAGACGGCATTGTAGCCCGGTGTTTGAGCGTCCGCCCGAGGCGACTTTTGTCGAAAGTTATGCGTGATGACGGCTTGCGTGTTGCGCTGCGGCATGTTCAGCCGATTCGGGAATGCCCTGACGAGTTTAGGGGTTTTACTCTAGACGATGTCTACCTGAATATCAGGTCGGCCCACCTTTAGTGACTGATTTAAAAGAGAATTCGTTGCTTTGAGGCTGAGAATGATAATTGCCGCATTATGAAATAGCATTTCGCAATGCAAATGTTCTTGCGTCGCACAAGGTGCGCTCATATAATTCGATCTGTCTCCTCCACCTCCTCCTTTGGTGGATTAAACCCGAACCGCTAGTTCGGGTTTTTTTTCGCCCGCGCGTTTCGTCCGAGAGGCCGCATGACGTCCGCGTCTTGTCCCTTCCGGGCAAGCCGAATCAGGCACGAAAGGGCTCCGAAACGCGCTCCCCGGCTGCCGGATTGCCGGGAATCTCACGCAAAGTCCCGTACGTTTTGACTTGCCGTAGCAAATTCCTTTATAATTCAGGGCTTTTCCGCATCCGCGCCCGCGGAGGAAGAACCAGGGAGAGCCTGCACGCGCCTCGATGCGCACACTACAAGCAGGAAAAAACACATTGGGCGCAGCAATTTTTTTGGATCGATCATGAAGACGTTTTCCGCAAAAGCCCATGAGGTTACGCGTGAATGGTACGTGATTGACGCGACGGATAAGGTTCTCGGGCGTGTCGCCAGCGAAGTGGCACACCGTCTTCGCGGCAAGCACAAGCCTGAATTCACTCCGCACGTCGACACCGGTGATTTCATCATCGTTATCAACGCCGGCAAGCTGAAGGTCACGGGCAACAAGGCTACTGACAAGAAGTACTACCGCCACTCGGGCTACCCGGGCGGTATCTATGAAACGACGTTTGGCAAGATGCAAGAACGCTTCCCGGGCCGTGCGCTCGAGAAAGCGGTCAAGGGCATGCTGCCGAAGGGCCCGCTCGGCTACGCGATGATCAAGAAGCTGAAGGTCTACGCTGAAGCAACGCATCCGCATTCGGCACAACAGCCGAAAGCGCTCGAGATCTAAGGGGAGCCCACATGATCGGTAACTGGAATTACGGCACGGGCCGCCGCAAGAGCGCCGTCGCACGCGTCTTCATCAAGGCAGGCAAGGGCGATATCGTTGTGAACGGCAAGCCTATCGCCGATTACTTCTCGCGCGAAACGTCGCTGATGATCGTGCGTCAGCCGTTGGAACTCACGAACCACGGCGTTACGTTCGACATCAAGGTCAACGTGACGGGTGGCGGTGAAACGGGTCAAGCCGGTGCGGTTCGCCACGGCATCACTCGCGCGCTGATGGACTACGACGCAACGCTGAAGCCGGAACTGTCGAAAGCTGGTTTCGTCACGCGTGACGCTCGTGAAGTGGAACGTAAGAAGGTCGGCTTCCACAAGGCACGTCGCCGGAAGCAATTCTCGAAGCGTTAATCGTTTCGGGTGCAAACCGGCTTTCGGGCCGGTGCGCTGCAAAAGCCGCCAACGCTTTCGCGAAGGCGGCTTTTTTCATGGGTTCGCGGCTCGCTGCTGGTGCGGTAATTGCGGCAACGAACTCGTCGCCGGAGTGGCGATTTATCCCGCTCTGACGGGCTGGTGGGGGCAAATGCGCCTGTCGTTGATTTCTGTAAGAACCCATTGACTTTGTGGGCTTCGGCACGATATCGAGATCAGCCCTACAATAGCGGTTAGAAGCTTTTTGGAGAGTTCGAATGAACGCAGTCACCGATACACCCGTGACCGAGATGCCCGCCCCCTTCGTTTTTACCGACGCAGCGGCTGACAAGGTCAAGCAACTGATCGAAGAAGAAGGCAATGCGGACCTCAAACTGCGCGTTTTCGTGCAGGGCGGCGGCTGCTCGGGCTTTCAGTACGGTTTTACTTTTGACGAAGCCGTCAATGAAGACGACACCGTCATGAACAAGAGCGGCGTCCAGCTGCTGATCGATTCGATGAGCTACCAGTATCTGGTGGGCGCTGAGATCGACTACAAGGACGACATCAACGGCGCGCAGTTCGTCATCAAGAACCCGAACGCCACGACCACCTGTGGTTGCGGTTCATCGTTCTCGGTTTAACGGCCGCTTGTCGAGCATCAGATTGTGAAAAACGGGGCTTCGGCCCCGTTTTTTATCGCCTGCGCTAAAGTCTGCGCCGCGCTCAACGCGGGTAGATTGCCCCGAGTACGCGCTCGGCGGACGCGCCCGTCACCGCCGGCAAATTGCCCGGACGACGCGCCACGCAGCGCATCGCGAGCCACGCGAACGCCAGTGGCTCCACTTGGCTCGGCGGCACGCCGAGCGCTTCGGTCGTCATGACGGGAACGCCGCTCACGCCGCTGTCCTCCAGTGCCTGCTGCAAGGACCGCATGATCTCCGGATTGCGCGCGCCGCCGCCGCACACATAGACCGCTCGCGCGTCCGACGCATGCCGCTCGATTTCGCGCGCGACCGTCACCGCGGTAAGCGCAACCAGCGTCGCTTGAACGTCGGCGGGAGCAAGCGCGCCAAACGGCTGCAGCTTCGCGTCGAGCCATTGCGCATTGAACAGGTCGCGGCCGGTGCTTTTCGGCGGCTGCTGGCTGAAAAAGGGCTCGTCGAGCAGGGCGTTCAGCAGCGTGCGATCCGCCTGGCCGCCCGCCGCAAAGTGGCCATTTTCGTCGAACGGTTTGCCCAGATGGCGCTGCGCCCATTCGTCGAGGAGTGCGTTAGCCGGCCCGCAATCGAAGCCGCGCACGCTGCCGGTCGCGTTCAGAATCGTGATATTGCTGATCCCGCCGAGATTGCAGACCACCCGTGTTTCGTTCTTCGCGCCGAACACGGTGGCGTGAAACGCCGGCACGAGCGGCGCGCCCTGGCCGCCGGCCGCCACGTCGCGGCTGCGGAAATCGGCGATCACGTCGATATGCATCATTTCCGCGAGCAGCGCCGGGTTGTTGATTTGCCGCGTGTAACCCTTTTCCGGCCGATGCCGCACCGTCTGCCCATGCACGCCGATCGCGCGCACCTCCGCGGCGGGTACGCGGCTGCCGTGCAGCAGTTCGTGGCAGCACACCGCGTAACGCGTGGCGAGTGCATTGGCGGCCAGCGCCTCGCGCTCGATCTCGTTGTCTCCGGGTTGCTGGAGCGCGAACAATGCCTCGCGCAGGCCCGCGGCAAAGCCGACAAACGCTTCGGCCAGCACGACGGGCGGCTTGCCTTGCGCGAACCTGACGGCCACGCCGTCCACGCCGTCCATGCTCGTGCCGGACATCAATCCAAAGTAGACGCCGTCTGCGGGGTCTTGCGCCACGTTGCTGCTCCTCTCGATGGTTCGTTGCGATCCGTTGTAGCAGATTATCGGGTGAAGCGCGGCCGAATATAAAGCGCAGCAATGCCGGCGGCACGGCGCCGGACGCGGAAATCGCGTGTCCGCGGCCCGCCTGCGGCTGCGTCGATGGGCGCGGCGGCGCGCATCTATGGGACAATCTCCTTTTTTCGCGACTTCAAGTTTCCAGCATGAGCACCGAGTCCACCAAGCCCAGCCCTGCCTTCCCGATCACCGACGAAGTCCGTCACGCCCTCGCCGTCACCAAGCGCGGGGTCGACGAACTGCTGATCGAAGACGAATTCGCGCAAAAACTCGCGAAGAGCGCGGCGACGGGCAAGCCGCTGCGTATCAAACTCGGGCTCGATCCGACCGCGCCGGACATCCACATCGGCCACACGGTCGTGTTGAACAAGATGCGCCAGTTGCAGGATCTCGGCCACACGGTGATTTTTCTGATCGGCGATTTCACGTCGCTGATCGGCGATCCGTCGGGCCGTAACGCCACGCGCCCGCCGCTCACGCGCGAGCAGATCGAATCGAACGCCAAGACGTATTTCGAGCAGGCCGCGCTCGTGCTCGACCGCGACAAGACCGAGATTCGCTACAACAGCGAATGGTCGATGCCGCTCGGCGCCGACGGCATGATCAAGCTCGCGTCGCGCTACACGGTGGCGCGGATTCTGGAACGCGAAGATTTCACCAAGCGTTTTCAGGGCGGCGTGCCGATCTCGATCCACGAGTTCCTGTACCCGCTCATGCAAGGCTACGACTCGGTCGCCCTGAATGCGGACCTCGAACTCGGCGGCACTGACCAGAAGTTCAACCTGCTGGTCGGCCGTGAATTGCAGAAGCAATACGGCCAGGAACAGCAGTGCATTCTGACCATGCCGCTGCTCGAAGGGCTGGACGGCGTCGAGAAAATGTCGAAGTCGAAGAACAACTACATCGGCATCAGCGAAAAGCCGACCGACATGTTCGGCAAGCTGATGAGCATTTCCGACGTGCTGATGTGGCGTTACTTCGAACTGCTGTCGTTCCGGCCAATGGAGGAAATCGCCGGCTTCAAGAAGGAAATCGAAGCCGGCCGTAATCCGCGCGACTTCAAGGTGTTGCTCGGCCAGGAAATCGTTGCGCGCTTCCACTCGCAAGCCGACGCCGAACGCGCGCTCGAAGACTTCAACCATCGTGCGAAGGGTGGCGTGCCGGACGATATCCCGGCCGTGACGCTCGCGGGCGCACCGCTCGCGATCGGCCAACTGCTCAAGCAGGCCAACCTCGTGCCGTCGACGAGTGAAGCGCTGCGCAACATCGAGCAGGGCGGCGTGAAGATCGATGGCACGACCGTGTCGGACAAGGGCCTGAAAGTCGAAGCCGGCGAGTACGTCGTGCAGGTCGGCAAACGCCGTTTTGCCCGCGTTACGCTGACGGCATGATGAGTCGAGTATCGCCTCTGGCGTCGAACCGATGATCGCGCTGATTCAACGCGTGCGGCGCGCGGAAGTGCGCGTGGCCGACCGGGTGACCGGCGCGATCGAGGCCGGCCTGCTGGCGCTGGTATGCGCCGAACGCGGCGATACCGAGGCGGCGGCCGACCGGCTGCTCGCCAAGGTGCTCGGCTACCGCGTCTTCAGCGACGCGGCCGGCAAAATGAATCTCTCCGTGCAAAATCTCGACGGCGCCGGGCGCGCGGGCGGCCTGCTGCTCGTGTCGCAGTTCACGCTGGCCGCGGATACCAACAGCGGCCTGCGTCCGAGCTTTACGCCGGCCGCGCCGCCGGATGAAGGCAAGCGCCTCTTCGATTATTTCGTCGCGGTAGCGCGCGCGAAACATCCGATCGTCGAGACCGGCGAATTCGGCGCCGATATGCAGGTGTCGCTCGTCAACGACGGGCCGGTCACGTTCTGGTTGCAGACCAACGCCTGATCTTCTGCCGTCGTTCCCGCATGCGTGCTGCGGCGCGCAGCGACCTTTCAGCCCTCCAGCCGCTTTTTGCGACAATAGCGGCTCGGCATAACCGGCCAATGGCGCCCACTTTCATCCCATGACGACGCAGATTCTGTTCATCCGGCACGGCGAGACCGACTGGAACCGCATCAAGCGCATTCAAGGTCACATCGACATTCCGCTTGCAACGACGGGCCTCGCACAGGCGCAACGACTCGCGCGCCGCTTCGCTCATGAGGCGAAGCAGGGCGCGCGGCTCGACGCGATCTATTCGAGCGACCTGCAACGCGCGCAGCAAACCGCGCAGCCGGTCGCCGACACACTGGGCTTGCCGCTGCAGTTGCGCGAAGGCCTGCGCGAGCGTTCGTATGGTGCTTTCCAGGGCCACGACAGCGACGAGATCGCGCTGCGTTTCCCCGACGAATACGCGCACTGGCAAACTCGCGATCCTGGCTTCTCACCGCCGGACGGTGAGTCGCAACGCGCGCTTTACCATCGCGTGCTGCACGCGATCGAACCGCTGGTGGCCGCGCATCCTGGTGGGCGGATTGCCTGCGTCGCGCATGGCGGTGTGCTTGATTGCGTGCGGCGCTTTGCCTGCGGTCTGCCGCTCGATGCGCCGCGTGACTACCCGCTGCTGAACACGAGCGTGAATACGGTGGATTTCAGCGACGGCCACGCGACGATCGTGGCATGGGCGGATGTCTCGCATCTCGACGCGCCGAGCGAGGACGACAGCTTCAAGAAGCCGGCAGAGCCGGGGCGTTGATCGGCGCGTGCCCGGTTGGGTGGTGTGAGTTTGCGCGGCGGCCGACTTGGACCGTTCGCGAACCCGGCGCGCATTGGCGTTGCCAAGCGTTCGCAGGTCAGCTTGCATGCGTGCCGTGCGCGGTTCGCTGAGCCGGCCATCGACTCGCGGTTTGCACGCGTATCCCATCCGCGTGAGTCAGCTTGCATGCGAGCCGGTCGCGGTTCGCTGAGCTGGCCATCGACTCGCGGTTTGCGCACATATTCCATCGGCGAGACTCAACCTGCCGACGTGAGTTGTTTGCGCTCGTGCGAGCCGCGTCCGGCCGCGTTATTCCGGCTCGCGCCCACCCGCGGCCGCCCGGCGGCGCGCCCGCTTTGACACGCCGTTCACCAGCGCCCAGCGGATCACCGGCGCGACCAGCCGCACGCCGGGCCTTGCCACCGCTCGGCGCAGTGCCGCGTAGCGCTGTAGCCCCAACATTGCCTGCGCCCAGTCGGGCAGAAGGTCGACGCCGGCGTTGAGCATCAACACGCCGGCCGGCCGCATCGACGCACTCGGGGCGGGCGTGTTCATCAAAATCCTCACGACCTCACGTGTGCGCTCGCTCGCCGCAAGCTCCGGCTGCATTGCCAGCAAGTAAGCGTCGATCTCCGCTCGCGAGCGAGGAATGTTGGACGCGCCGAGCATTTCGGCAATCCGTGCGGTTTCCGCGAAGTACTGATTTTGCGCAGCAATGGGCAGCAGCGGATTCACATAGCGCAAGTGCGCGGTCATGAAGCTCGACACTTCGGCGACATGCACCCATGTGAGCAGCGCTGGCTCACTCGCGCGATATGGCCGGCCGTCGGGCGCAACGCCGCTGACGCCGAGATGGATGCGCTTCACACGTTCCACCAGAGCCAGCGCGTCGTGCCGGTTGCCATACGTCGTGCCCGCGATGAAAGTCGCGGTGCGCCGCAGGCGGCCGAGAATGTCGGTGCGAAACGACGAATGGTCCCACACGCCCGCGAGCGCGAGCGGATGCAACGCCTGAAGCAGGAGCGCGCTGATGCCGCCCGTCATCATCGACGTGAAATCGGCGTGGACTTTCCAGCACACGGATTCCGGGCCGAACAGGCCGGGGTCGCCCGGAGGCGACGAATAGTCGAGCGTGGGGCCGCTGCCGCTAGTCAGATGCGTGACACCGGCTGCCAGCTTCGAGCGGAGCCTGCGGGTGAGAAACTGCGAGAAACCGCTACGCGAGTTGGGCTGCCTGGTTTGGTCGGACATCCTGATTCGGTCTCGCGCTACGCGTGTCGGCTCAGGTCGCGGCCGAATCCCACAGGCTGGGCAGCGCGCTCGACGAGTCGGGCGCGGCAAGGCCGAAATGCCGGTAGGTGAGCAGCGTGGCGACGCGGCCGCGCGGCGTGCGCTGCAGGAAGCCTTGCTGGATCAGATACGGTTCGAGCACGTCTTCAATCGTGTCGCGCTCCTCGCCGATCGCCGCCGCCAGATTGTCGACGCCGACCGGGCCGCCGTCGAATTTGTGCAAGATCGCCTCGAGCAGCTTGCGGTCCATCAGGTCGAAGCCGACCGCGTCCACGTCGAGCATCTTGAGCGCGGCGTCGGCCACCTGCGCGGTGATGTTGCCGTCTGCCTTCACCTCGGCGAAGTCGCGCACGCGCCGCAGCAGGCGGTTCGCGATCCGCGGCGTGCCGCGTGCGCGCTTGGCGATCTCGAACGCGCCGTCCGGATGGATCTGCGCATTCAGCAACGACGCAGAACGCGTGACGATGCGCGCCAGTTCCTCGGCGTTATAAAACTCGAGCCGCGCCACGATACCGAAGCGGTCGCGCAGCGGGTTGGTCAGCATCCCCGCGCGCGTGGTCGCGCCGACCAGCGTGAACGGCTGCAAGTCCAGCTTCACGCTGCGCGCGGCCGGCCCTTCGCCGATCATGATGTCGATCTGATAATCCTCCAACGCCGGATACAGAATTTCCTCGACGACCGGCGAGAGCCGGTGGATTTCGTCGATGAACAGAACGTCGTTGGCTTCGAGATTGGTGAGTAGCGCGGCGAGGTCGCCAGCGCGCTCAAGCACTGGCCCCGACGTTTGCCGCAGATTGACACCCATTTCCCGCGCGATGATGTGCGCGAGCGTGGTCTTACCGAGGCCCGGCGGCCCGAACAGCAAGACGTGGTCGAGCGATTCGGAGCGGCGTTTGGCGGCCTCGATAAAAATTTCCAGCTGGCCGCGGACTTTTTCCTGCCCGACATATTCTTCGAGCTGGCGCGGGCGCAACGCGCGCTCGAACGCTTCTTCGTTCGGCGAGACGGGCGTGGCCGCGATGATGCGCTCGGCGGCGAGTTTGTCGGTTTCGATCATGCGGTCATTGTACCGCGAGCCGCTCGCCGCGAAACTCGGCCGAATGGCCAGGGTGCGCGGCTCGCCGGCATGTGCGAAGCTTCACTCGTTGCCTCGTTGCCGAATACGACGGTCGAACGTCAGCCCTTGGACAGCGCCTTCAACGCCAGCTTGATGCCTTCGGAAACACCGGTGCCGGCCGGCACGTTTTTGACGGCCGCCAATGCTTCTTTTTCGGAGTAACCCAATGCGAGCAGTGCGTTCAGGATATCGGAGGCGTGGTCGGATGCCGACGCCGCACCCGCCATCGCCCCAAGGTCGGCGCCGATCTTGCCCTTCAGTTCGAGGAGCAGCCGCTCCGCCGTTTTCTTGCCGATGCCCGGCACGCGCGTTAGACGCGCCGCGTCCTGCATCGTGACGGTTTGTGCGAGCTCGTGAACGCTCATGCCGGACAGCACCGCCAGCGCCATGCGCGCGCCGATGCCGGAGATCTTCAGCAGTTCGCGGAAAGTCGAGCGTTCCTCCGCGGTGCCGAATCCGTACAGCAGGTGCGCGTCTTCGCGCACGATCATCTGCGTGAGCAACACGATGCGTTCGCCGGCTGAGGGCAGGTTGTAGAACGTGCTCATCGGCACATCGACTTCGTAACCGACGCCGTTGCAATCGACGAGCAGATGCGGCGGGTTTTTTTCCAGCAGAACGCCGGCAATGCGACCGATCATGGCGGATTCAATCTTGAGAGAAAGGGCGAGTGTAGCGCAGCGAGTGAGCGGCGAGTGGCCTGCGAGTGATGCGCAATCGCGGTTGATGTGCGCGATGCCGCATCGGCCGCTATCCGACCAGGCGTCCGCGTCTCACGCGCAAACCTTTCTTGGCCAGCGAAGGCGCGATGCCGCCCAACGTGCTCAGTGTCGTGCCGCCGTGCGCATGGCAGATCGCCATGCCGAGCGCGTCGGCGGCGTCGGTGCCGGGTACGCCGGAGAGATTGAGCAGGCGCACCACCATCTGCTGCATCTGCTCCTTGGTGGCGCGGCCATAGCCCACCACAGCCTGCTTCAATTGCAGGGCTGTATATTCGGCAACCGGCACGCCGCCCGCGACCAGTCCGCAGATGGCCGCGCCGCGCGCCTGGCCAAGCAGCAAGGTGGACTGCGGGTTGACGTTGACGAACACTTTTTCGATTGCCGACTGATCCGGCGAATGCTGGCGGATGAGCGTCGAAATACCTTCGAAGATGGTGCCCAGACGCGAGGGCAGATCGGCGTCGGCGGTTTTGATGACGCCGCTTGCGACATAGCTGAGCGTGTGGCCGCTCTGGTCGATCACGCCGAAGCCGGTCACGCGCAGGCCGGGGTCGATGCCGAGAATTCTCATGAGGTGCCGCAGGAGCGGTAAAAACCAGGTGCTTGCGATACTACAACACGCGCGCTGCGCGGCGGACGGCGCGCGGCGATGTCAGCGGAATAAAAACTGCTGTGTGTGGTGTAAGGCGGCGTGGAGGGAGGTATTCGCGAATGGAGCGCTATCGGAATCTCAGCGGCGACTCGGGCGTCGAGGCTTATGAAATCGGCGACGATTTTGTCGCGGTCCGCTTCAGGCCGGGGGTTGTGTATTGGTACACGGAAGCGAGTGTCGGCGAATGGCACGTTGCCGCGCTCAAGCGTCTTGCGCGGCGTGGGCAGGGGCTCGGCACTTATATCAGCCAGCACGCGGAGGTGAACGGAGGTTATGCGAGAAAGGAAGTTGACGACTAAGCGGCGCGTGAGGGGGCGGCGCGAATGTGGCACGTGCGCGGCACAGGCAACGGGCTAGACGCGGTACAGCGTTGCAGGCACAGGCAGGCACAGGCACAGGCGCGTCACAAACGCTGCATCCGAAAAAAACGGCCTGGCGGAAAATCCGCCAGGCCGTTTTTTCTAAAACTTAGAGCTGACCCAGCAACGCAGTTTCACCAAGAAACACGCACCGCCGCTCAACCCCAAATCAATGCCGGAAGTGACGCACGCCCGTCAGCACCATCGCGATGTTGTGCTCGTCTGCCGCGCTGACCACTTCGTCGTCGCGCATCGAGCCACCCGGCTGGATCACGCAGGTCGCGCCCGCCGCCACCACCACGTCGAGGCCGTCGCGGAACGGGAAGAACGCGTCCGACGCCACGGCCGAACCCGCCAGCGTCAAACCGGCATTCTGCGCCTTGATGCTCGCAATGCGCGCCGAGTCCACGCGGCTCATCTGGCCCGCGCCGACGCCGAGCGTCATGCCGTTGCCGCAGAACACGATCGCGTTCGACTTCACGTACTTCGCCACGCGCCATGCGAACAACAGATCGTCCATTTCCTTCGGCGTGGGGTGACGCTTCGTGACCACGCGCAATTCGCGCGGCTGCACGTTCTTCGAGTCGAGCGACTGCACCAGCAGGCCGCCGCCCACGCGCTTCAGATCGAATGCGTTATGGCCTTCGCCCAGCGCGATTTCGAGCAGACGCACGTTCTGCTTCGCCGCGAACACCTGGCGCGCTGCGGCGCTGAACGACGGGGCGATCAGCACTTCGACGAACTGCTTGGCCACCGCTTGCGCCGCTGCCTCATCCACTTCGCGGTTAAAGGCGATGATGCCGCCGAACGCCGAGGTCGGATCGGTCTGGAACGCCTTCGCGTACGCTTCGTTGGCGTCCGCGCCGACTGCCACGCCGCACGGATTCGCGTGCTTGACGATCACGCACGCCGGCACGTCGAAGGTCTTCACGCATTCCCACGCTGCGTCGGAATCCGCGATGTTGTTGTACGACAGTTCCTTACCCTGCAACTGGTTGTAGTTCGCCAGGGCGCCCGCCGGCACCGCCAGGTCGCGGTAGAACGCCGCGCTCTGATGCGGGTTTTCGCCGTAGCGCAGGTCCTGCACCTTGTTGAACGCCAGGTTGAACGTGGCCGGGTAAGCGTTGCGCGACGAATGCTGCAACTCGTCGGTCAGGCTCGTCAGGTAGTTCGTGATCGCGCCGTCGTATTGCGCGGTGTGCGCGAACACCTTGGTGGCGAGGCGGAAGTTCGTCTTGTACGACACGGCGTTGCTGTTCGCGCGCATCTCGTCGAGCACGACCGCGTAGTCGGCCGGATCGACCACCACCGTCACGTCGCGATGGTTCTTCGCGGCCGAGCGCAGCATGGTCGGACCGCCAATGTCGATGTTCTCGATCGCGTCTTCCAGCGAGCATTCCTCTTTCGACACGGTCTGCACGAACGGGTACAGATTCACGACCAGCAGGTCGATGGTCGGAATGTCGTGCTTTTCAAGCGCTGCCATATGTTCCGGCAGGTCGCGGCGCGCGAGAATGCCGCCGTGCACCTTCGGATGCAGCGTTTTCACGCGCCCGTCCAGCATTTCCGGGAAGCCCGTGTAATCGGCGACTTCGGTGACGGAGAGACCTGCGTCCGCGAGCAGTTTCGCGGTGCCGCCGGTCGACAGGATCTTGACGCCGAGGTCCGACAGCGATTTGGCGAAGTCGACGATGCCGGACTTGTCGGAAACGGAGATGAGCGCTTGCTTGATCATGATGAAGACGAAAAGCCGAAGGGAAACGTGGCAGGGCGCGAGAAACTACAACGCGCTACAACAAACCGTGCTGTTGCAGCTTCTTGCGCAGCGTATTGCGGTTGATGCCGAGATACTCGGCGGCCAGCGACTGATTGCCGCCAGCCTGCTCGAGCACCACTTCGAGCAGGGGTTTTTCCACGCACGAAATCACCATATCGTAGACGTCGTGCGGATTGGAGCCGTCGAGGTCCTGGAAATATATCCCCAGGCTGTCGCGGACAGATTGTTCGATATTGTTCTTGCTCATGCTGCTAGTCGGTCGGTTGGGTCCTCGCCCGGGTTGAGCGTTTCGTCGACATAGACGAGGCGGTCGGAGATCGCCTTTTGTGCGTCGAAGAACTCGTTGACGGCGAGGAGTTGTTCGCGCGTGGTGTCCAGCGTATTCATGCGATGCCGGAACACGTTGGCGCCAGAAAGGCCGCGAGTGTACCAGCCGATGTGCTTGCGCGCAGTGCGCACGCCCGTAAATTCGCCGTAGAAGGCGTAGTGATCCTCGAGATGCTCGTTCATCACCTGCTGGATTTCGTCGATGCGCGGCGGCGGCAGCATTTCACCCGTTTGCAGAAAATACTCGATCTCGCGGAACAGCCACGGGCGCCCCTGCGCAGCGCGGCCGATCATGATGGCGTCGGCGCCGGTCGCGGCCAGCACCTCGCGGGCCTTGTGCGGTGACGTGATGTCGCCGTTGGCGACCACCGGAATGCGCACCGCCGCTTTCACCGCGGCAATGGTCTCGTATTCGGCGTCGCCGTGATACAGGTCGGCGCGCGTGCGGCCGTGCACGGTCAGCATCGAAATACCGGCCGATTCGGCCAGACGCGCGACGTTCAGCGCGTTTTTGTTCTCGCGATCCCAGCCCGTGCGGATCTTGAGCGTGACGGGCACCGCGTCGGGGCCGACGCCCACCGCGCCGACCACCGCCTCGACAATGCGCTGCACCAGCGGCTCGTTCTGCAACAGGGCCGAACCCGCCGCCACGTTGCACACCTTCTTGGCCGGGCAGCCCATGTTGATGTCGATGATCTGCGCGCCGTTCGCCACGTTGTAGCGGGCCGCTTCGGCCATCATGGCCGGATCGGCGCCGGCAATCTGCACGGCGATGGGCTCGACCTCGCCCGCGTGATTGGCGCGCCGCATGGTCTTCTCGCTTTTCCACAACTGCGCGTTCGAGGCGACCATTTCCGACACCGCATAGCCCGCGCCCAGCCGCTTGCACAACTGGCGGAACGGACGGTCGGTCACGCCGGCCATGGGCGCGACGAACAGGTTATTACGCAGATTGTGGGAGCCGAGAGTGGGCATGACGTGAACGCGCGCGCGGCCGATTGTTCAGTTTCTGTCAATCGGAGCACTCGCGAAATGCGAGGGAAAACCGCTATTTTAGCGTTAACGGATAGCCGGTACCCGACATGTGTCTGTCGTAACCCATTAAATCTTCTATGAAAGTGCGCCGATTCATAGAACCGGCGCCGCCCGCGCGACACTTTCCGCGTGTGGCAAAAAGGCGGCGCGGCGCAGGCGAGCAGCGCGCCTAGCGGCGTTGTCCGAACATCATTTGCCGTGCCAGCGCGGTTTTCACCGGTGGCAGGAATTCGAGCGCCGTCAGGGCGAGGCCGCGCACGATCGCGAGCGGCGCGAAGTCGATGGTGAAGAGACGCGCGAGGGTGTCGGTGGCGCCGATCGTCATGCGGCGGTCGAGCGCGCGGCGTTGCGCGAAGGTGGCCAGCGCGAGCGGCGTCGGACCTTCCGCCGAGAGGGCGTCGGCGAGCGAGTGTGCGTCGCGCAATCCCAGATTCAGCCCCTGACCCGCCACCGGATGCAGCGTCTGCGCCGCGTTGCCGATCGCGACGATATGCCCGTTGACGAGCGTTTCCACGGCGTTCAGTCCCAAGGGGAACGACGCGCGTCCCTTGATATGCGTGAAACGGCCCATGCGGTCGCCGAACGCGGCGCCGAGTTCCTGGAGGAAGGCTTCGTCGGAGAGCTGCGCGCGGCGCGCGGCTTCCTCGGGCGCGCAGCACCAGACCAGCGCGTAATCGGCGCCGCGCACGCCGCCCATGGGCAGCAACGCGATCGGACCTTGCGACGTGAAGCGCTCCCACGCGACGTGCGGTTGCGGCGCCGACACGGTCACCGTGCCGACGAGTGCGGTCTGGCCGTAGTCCCGCGAGCCCGGTTCGACCGCGGCTCGGCCAGCGCGCCGTGCGGCCGCGCCGTTCCGGCCGGTATGCTGACCGGCGCTTGTCGCCTCGGTGCCGGCGGCTCGGTTGTCGCGAGTTTCGCCGTTCGCATGGTGGCCGGCGTGCTCGCCCACATTCACGCCGGCTCCCTGGTCGTTCCGTTTGACTGGGCCTTTTCCTGACTTCTGGTCGCCGAACAGGCCGCCTTCGGCATTCACCAGAATGCGCGTGCGCAACTGCCGCGTGACGCCCGCGGTTTCGATCGGCAGCGTGACGCCGTCGCGTTCCTGCGTCGGCGCTCCGGCCGAGGTGGAGCGGAACCAGTGCACGGAGGTGGCGTGCACCGCCTCGGCGAGACCGTGGACGATCGAGCCGTAGCGCAGCACGTAGCCGAGCGCCGGCAGACCGTGCTCGCTGTGGTCGATCAGCGTGCGGCCGAAGTGGCCGCGCTGCGAGACGTGGATACGCTGGATCGCTGTGGCGTCGGCGGGCCAGCGCAGCGGCTCCAGGATCATCCGGCTACCGTGCGATACGGCGATGGCGCGCGGATCGGCGATCGACTCTTCCGGCTCGCGCGCGTCGATGAGCGCGATTTTCAGCTCCCGTGTCGCGCTGCGGCGCGCCAGCCAGCCGGCCAGCGCCAGCCCGACCGGACCGGCGCCGACGATCGTCACGTCGAAATCGAAAGGCTGGCCGGCCGCGGCGGGCTTCAGGATCACCGTCGACTGGGAAACATCGTTCATTGCGGATTACTTCCCTATTACTTGCTTGTTTCGCGAGCCGCGCGGGCTTCCTGCATCAGCGCTTCGATCTCGTCGGCGGCGACCGGCACTTCGCGCGTTATCAGCTCGCAGCCGGTGGGCGTGACGATGGCGTCGTCCTCGATGCGGATGCCAATGTTCCAGTAGCGCTCGGGCACGCCTTCGGTCGGCCGGATATACAGACCGGGCTCGATGGTCAGCGTCATCGATGCTTGCAGCGTGCGCCACGGCAACGCGCCCGCTTCGTCGCGCGGCGCGCCGCGTTCGCGATAGTCGCCGACATCGTGCACGTCCATGCCGAGCCAATGGCCGGTGCGGTGCATGTAGAAAGGCGCGTAGGCGCGCTCCGCGATCACGTCTTCTAGCGAGGCGAACTTTGCGCGCTCGATGATGCCGATGTCGAGCAAGCCCTGCGACAGTACGCGCACGGCGGCCTGGTGCGGGTCGTCGAAGGTGGCGCCGGCGCGGGTGGCGTCGATGGCGGCCTGCTGCGCGGCCAGCACGATGTCGTACAGCTCGCGCTGCGCCGGCGTGAAGCGGCCGCTCGCGGGGAAGGTGCGCGTGATGTCGGAGGCGTAGCCGTCGAGTTCGCAGGCCGCGTCGATCAGGATCAGGTCGCCGTCCTGTGCAATGGCGCTGCCCGCCGGGTAGTGCAGCACGCAGGCGTTCGCGCCGGCGGCGACGATCGACGTATAAGCCGGCGCCTGCGCGCCGAATTTGCGGAACGTGTAGAGCAGTTCGGCTTCGAGTTCATATTCACGCACGCCGGGACGGCACGCGGCCATTGCACGACGATGCGCGTGGGCCGAGATCTGCCCGGCGCGGCGCATGATGGCGAGTTCGTGGTCGTCCTTGATGAGCCGCATGTCATCGAGCAACGGAACGAGATCGTGGGCGGCGGCCGGTGCGGCGACACCGCCGCGCGCCTGAGCGCGCACCGCGTCGAGCCAGCCGCGCACCCGTTCGTCCAGTTGCGGCGAGGTGCCGAGCGCATAGTGCAGCGCCGGCTTGTCGGCGAGCAGACGCGGCAGCTGCGTGTCGATTTCGCCGACGGCGAACGCCGCGTCGAAACCGAATGCCGCGCGCGCGCCGTCCGGGCCGAAGCGGAAACCTTCCCACGTCTCGCGCTCGACATTCTTCTCGCGGCAAAACAGCACCGAAGCCGGCGCGCCGGGCGCGGCGCTGGCGTCGAGCACCAGCAACGCCTCGGGTTCCGTGAAGCCGGTCAGGTAGTAGAAATAGCTGTCGTGCCGATAGGGATAATCGGCGTCACGGTTGCGCAGCGCTTCCGGTGCGGTGGGGACGATGGCGACGCCGCCGCCCGCCGCCCGAAGCGCGGCGAGTACGCGCTCACGGCGCGTGCGGTAGACGTCGATGGCGATGGTGGGTTCGGTCGGCTGGTTCATCGTGCGATTGTAGCGCCCATGCACGGAGTTATTTTGCGCGGGATACTGACGCGAGCGGGGGCGAAGGTGTCCGCGGCGCCGTTGCAACCCGCCCACAGCGAGGCTGCATGCGGCTCGCGAAGCGTCGCCACGACGCGCGTGAACGCTCGCTAAAGCCGCCGAGCACTTATACTTTCGCCGGATTCAGGAAAAGGCAGATGGTAATGATGAAACTCATCGGTTCGCTCGGCAGCCCCTTCGTGCGCAAAGCGCGCATCGTGCTGGCCGACAAGAAAATCGACTACGAACTGGTGCCCGAGAATGTCTGGGCGCCGGACACCCGGATTCACACCTTCAATCCGCTCGGCAAGGTGCCGTGCCTCGTCATGGAAGATGGCGAAGCGGTGTTCGACTCGCGGGTGATCTGCGAATACGTGGATACGCTGTCGCCGGTCGGCAAGCTGATTCCCCAGTCGGGACGTGAGCGCGTCGAGGTGCGTTGCTGGGAAGCGCTCGCCGACGGCGCGCTCGACGCAGCAGTGCTGATTCGCCTCGAAGGCACGCAGCGCGCGCCGGAGCAGCGCGTGGAAGCGTGGGTCGCCCGCCAGCAGCGCAAGATCGACGAAGCCCTGATCGCAATGGCGCAGGGATTAGGCAGCAAGACCTGGTGCGCAGGCAATCACTACACGCTCGCCGACATCGCGGTGGGCTGCGCATTGGGCTATCTGGATTTCCGCATGCCCGAATTGAACTGGCGCGAGCCGTACCCGAATCTGGACAAACACTTCCAGAAGCTCTCGCTGCGCCAGTCGTTCATCGATACGGTGCCCGTCAACTAGGCCGGCGTCTTACTGCTTGCCGTTCTTGCGACGCCTGATACCCGGCCCGAACGCAAAGCCGAACGCCAGCAGAAACAGTGAAACCGCCAGCACGGTGTTGTTGCCGCTCGTGACATACGGCGTGCTGCCGGAAGTGCCTTGCACCGTGAGGTCGAGCGAGCCGACCGTGTAGGGCGTCAGGCGCCCGAGCACCTTGCCGTTGGCATCGATTGCGGCGGTCATGCCGGTGTTGGTCGCGCGCAGCATCGGGCGGCCGGTTTCCAGCGAACGCATGCGCGCGATCTGCAGATGCTGGTCGAGCGCGATCGTGTCGCCAAACCAGGCCAGATTGGTCGAATTCACCAACACCCCGGCGGGCGTGTCGCTTTCGCGAATGGTCCGCGCAATCTCTTCGCCGAAAATATCCTCGTAGCAGATGTCCACCGCGACCGGCTGGTTGTGGACCATGAACGGCTTCTGCACCGGCGCGCCACGGAAGAAATCGCCGAGCGGGATGCTCATCAGGTTGACGAACCAGCGGAAGCCCCACGGCACGAATTCGCCGAACGGCACGAGGTGGTGTTTGTCGTAGCGATAGACGTCGCGCGTGCCGGGCGTGACGCCGAACAGGCTATTCGTATAGTCGATCACCTGGCCCTCCGGCGTGATCGTGCCGCCGATCGCGCCGAACAGGATTGTGCTGCCCGTCGTGTCCGAGAAGTTGCGCACCGCCGACGCGAAGGGCGCCGGCAATTGTTGCGCGAGTACCGGAATAGCGGTTTCCGGCGTGACGATCAGATCGGCCGGCTTCGAGGTGATCATCTGCTGATACTGGTCGATCGCGGCGCGCATGCCGGATTCCTCGAACTTCATTTCCTGTTTGACGTTGCCTTGCAGCAGGCGCACGGTCAGCGGGGCGTTGGCCGGCACGGTCCATTGCACGAGCGGCAGCAGCAGTCCGGCCGCGATCAGCGCCAGCGCGATCGCGCCAGGCGCGGCGACGCGCGACACACCCGGGTTCGCGCCGTTGCGGCCGGCGTCGCCGTCGGCGTTGCCGCGCGGCTTGCGCGAGCGTAGTAGCGGCAGCAGCGCCTGCACGATCAGCGCAGCCACCAGCGCTAGCATCCAGCCGACGCCGTATACGCCCGCCACCGGTGCGAAACCGGCGAACGGGCCGTCCACTTGAGCGTAACCGCTGGCAAGCCACGGAAAGCCCGTGAACACCGTGCCGCGCAGCCATTCGCCGATCGCCCATGCGCTCGCGAACGCCAGCGCCCCGTGCCATGTGGGCGAGAACGGTGTGTCGTCCGCGGCTGCGCCATTGCGCGCGTGACCGGCGCAGAACGACCAGACACCGGCCGCCAGCGCCGGATAAATCGCCAGATAGAGCGAGAACAGCACCACGGCCGCGCCGGCGAGCGGCGCCGCCATGCCGCCGTAAAAATGCATGCTGACGTAGAGCCACCATACGCCGGTCACGAAATTGCCGAAGCCGAATGCGCCGCCCGTCAGAGCGGCACTTTTCCAGCCGGTGGTGCGCGTGAGCCAGGCGAAGAAGAACGCGAAGATCGCGAGTTCGAGCCAGCCGCCGTGCGGCGTCGGCGCGAACGAAAGCGTGTTGGCCGCGCCGGCGGCCAGCGCGACGAGGTAGTGCCAGCGAGGCAGCGTGCGGCCGCGAACTTGCTCGGCGGCAGAAGCGTTCACGCCGCGGCGCGAACGGGAAGTCATCGGGTCGGCCATTGTTGCGCGGTCGGCGTGAAGGGTTGAGAAGCGGGTTGAAAAGCGGGTTGAAAAGCGGGTCGAGCAGCAAGCCGAAAAGCGACCTGAAGAAGCGGCGAGAAAACCGGCCGCAACCGGATCAGGTTTGCACGTGCTGCGCTTCGCGCTCGCGCTGGCCGGCGAGCGGATCGCGGCGCACCAGCAGCATGTGAATCTGGCGGGCGTCGCCGCGCAGAATCTCGAAGATCAGATCGTCGAGGCGGACTTTTTCGCCCCGATGCGGCACCCGTCCGAAGTGATGCGTGACCAGTCCGCCGATCGTATCGACTTCGTCGTCTGAATAATGGGTGCCGAAGGCTTCGTTGAACTGTTCGATTTCGGTCAGCGCGCGCACGCGGAAACGTCCGTCCGGCGAGGCGATGATGTTGCCGCTTTCCTCGTCGAAATCGTATTCGTCTTCAATATCGCCGACGATCTGTTCCAGCACGTCTTCGATCGTGATCAGGCCGGCCACGCCACCGTATTCGTCGACCACCACCGCGAGGTGATTGCGATTCACGCGGAAGTCGTGCAGCAGCACATTCAGACGCTTCGACTCGGGGATGAACACGGCCGGGCGCAGCATGCCGCGCACGTCGAACTCTTCTTCGGCGTAGTAGCGCAGCAGGTCTTTGGCGAGCAGCACGCCGATGATGTTGTCGCGATTGCCTTCGTAGACCGGATAGCGCGAGTGCGCTTTTTCCAGCACGTACGGGATAAATTCGGCGGGATTGTCCGCGATGTTGATCGCGTCCATTTGCGCACGCGGCACCATGATGTCGCGCGCGCTGAGTTCGGAGACCTGGAATACGCCTTCGATCATCGACAGCGAGTCGGCGTCGATCAGGTTGCGTTCGTGCGCGTCCTGCAGAATTTCCAGGAGTTCGGCGCGCGAGTCGGGCTCAGGCGAGATGAAGTCGGTCAGACGCTCGAGGAGTGAGCGCTTTTCCTGCGGTTTGTCGGTATGGCGTCGACTGGGATACGTGTCGTTCATGGTAGTGCGCCCGGCAAGACTGGGCGCGCTGTTGCAGAGCATTAAGGATACACCAGGCACATGGCAGGACCGTGTCCCGCCGGGCTGGGCGATGAGTGAAGCTGGGGTGAAGCGGCTTCGCCGTGAAGGGCGGGCGTGGGTCAATCCTAACTGATTACGCGCGGAAAAGCGTTTCCAGGAAAAAAAGCGCCGTTCGTGACGATTATTCCTGGTCGGTCTTGAGGTCCGCTTTGACGTTAGCTTTGGCGTCCGCCTTCGCGCCCACTTTCCGGCCCGCCTTCAGGTCCGCCTCGCGGCTTTCCTCGCGGCATCGTTCGAGCAGCGCTTCGAGCGCGCGGTCAGGCATGCCGCTTTCACGCAGCGCATGCACGGTGCGGCTAACGTAATCGAGCGTAGTGCCGTAGCGACCGCTGGCGCAACCGAACACGGTTTTGACGATGTCGTCGTGCAGCTTGCCCGTGTAGCTCGGCACGTCACGGCGCATCACGAACGCCAGCGCGTCGACGCGCCGGCCGTCGGCGAGCACGCATGGCAGCCACGCCGGCCGATACGAGCCCATTGCCATTTCGCGGCGCCAGAGCGCCTCGAGATGCGGCGCCGAGCCTTCGGCCGCGAGCCGGAACGCGATGCCGGTGCACGAGCCGCCGCGATCGAGCGCGAGCACGAGGCCCGGCTGTTCGGGCGTGCCGCGATTCACGCGCGACCAGAGATAGAGTCCGCGATGGTAGCCGTGAACTCGCGATCGGGTTGCTTCGACGGTGGGCAGGCCGGGATTCCAGATCAGCGACCCATAGCCGAACAGCCATAGATCGCTCTTGCGGTCCCAGTCGCGCAGCGTGCAATCGAGCGATGCGCGCAGTTCCTCGTCTGTCAGCAGCCGCGATTCGCCGAGCACCGGTGGATAGTCCGGGCAGGGCGTTCGGGTGTCGGCTTCAGGGGACGAGGTGCTCACGATGGGCTTTTGTGCGGGTTGGGCGTTGGCGGCGCGTTATTGAGCTGCGCCTACTGGTACGGATCGGGAAACCCGAGCTTGCCGAGGATTTCCGTTTCGATCGCTTCCATTTCCTCGGCTTCTTCCTCAACTTCGTGGTCGTAGCCCTGGGCGTGAAGCGTGCCGTGCACGAGCAGATGCGCGTAGTGCGCGACGAGCGGCTTGCCCTGCTCGGCGGCTTCCTTCTCGACCACCGGGCAGCACAGGATCAGGTCGCCCGTCACCGGATCGTCTTCCGACTCGGCGTAGGCGAAGGTCAGCACGTTGGTCGAATAATCCTTGCCGCGATAGGTGCGGTTCAGCGTGCGGCCTTCTTCGGCGTCGACGAAACGCACGGTCAGTTCACCGTCCGCAAAGAGCGCTGCCTTGATCCAGCCGGCCACGGTGGCGCGCGGCAGCAGCGCCTTGTGTTCCGGCCAGGCCTTGGCAGCGGGGAATTGCAGGTTCAACGTCAGTTTCGGGGCGCGGCTCATGCGTTTTCGTCGTGTTGCGTTTTTTGCGTTCGTTGCGGTTGCGGGCGATTAGCGCGAATCCGCCGGACTGGCGGTTTTCTGCGAATGCGCATCGTACGCCTCCACAATTCGCGCGACCAGCGGATGCCGCACCACGTCCGCACTCGTAAAGCGTGTGAGCGCGATGCCGCGTACGTCGGCGAGCACCTGCTGTGCTTCGATCAGACCGCTCTTGTGGCCGCGCGGCAAGTCGACCTGGGTCGTGTCGCCGGTCACGACCGCCTTCGAACCGAAGCCGATCCGCGTGAGGAACATTTTCATCTGTTCGGGCGTGGTGTTCTGCGCCTCGTCGAGAATGATGAACGCGTGGTTCAGCGTGCGGCCGCGCATGTACGCGAGCGGCGCGATTTCGATCATCTGCCGCTCGAACATCTTGGCGGTCTTGTCGAAGCCGAGCAGATCGTACAGCGCGTCGTACAAAGGACGCAGATACGGATCGACCTTTTGCGCCAGATCGCCCGGCAGGAAGCCGAGGCGCTCGCCCGCTTCCACAGCCGGACGCGTCAGCACGATGCGTTTGACCTGATCGCGCTCCAGCGCGTCCACCGCGCAGGCCACCGCCAGATAGGTCTTGCCGGTGCCGGCCGGGCCGATGCCGAAGGTCACGTCGTGCGAGATGATCTGCTTCAGATACTCGCGCTGCGCCGGCGTGCGGCCGCGCAGATCCGCGCGCCGCGTGTACAGCTTCGGGCCGAGTTCTTCGACGTCGTCGTCCACGGCGTCGGCGGGCTGGTCGAACGGATGATCCGGATTGCCCGGGAAACGCGGGTCGATCGCTTCCGTGCCGTGTCCGTTGCCGTTCGCGCGATGCCGTGCCGGTTGACGCACTTCAACGAGCGCGAGCTGGATGTCGTCGACCGACAGCGGCTTCTGTGAGTTGTCGTAAAACTTTTCGAGTGCGGTGAGCGCGAGTTTCGCGCCGCGTCCACGAATCGTAATGCGGTGGCCGCGGCGTTGCAGCGTCACGTCGAGCGCCTGCTCGATCTGGCGCAGATTTTCGTCGAGCGGGCCGCAGAGGTTGGCGAGCCGCGCGTTGTCTTCACGCGGTGCGGTGAATTCCAGATGCTGCTGAGTGGTCTTCAAGGCGGTGGTTCGATCCTGTCGGTTTCGATACGCGGGTTACTTCGCGGATTTGCGTCGCGGGTTGGCGTCGCTCAGTGGGTCGTGGCCGGTGCGTCGTCATGCACCAGCACGAGCTCGCCACGTAGCGAATGTGGGTACGCTTTGACGATTTTCACGTCCACCATCTGGCCGATCAGCCGCGAGTGCGACGCGACCGGCGCCGGGAAATTCACTACGCGGTTGTTTTCGGTGCGGCCCGCGAGTTCATTCGGGTCCTTGCGCGCCGGGCGCTCGACCAGAATGCGCTCGATCTTGCCGACCATCGAATCGCTAATGCGCTGCACGTTTTCCTCGATGGTGGCCTGCAAATGCTGCAGACGCTTGAGCTTCACCTCACGCGGCGTGTCGTCGTGCAGATTCGCGGCCGGCGTGCCGGGGCGCGGGCTGTAGATGAACGAGAAGCTGGTGTCGTACTTCATCTCGTGCACGAGCGCCATCATCTTGTCGAAGTCTTCTTCCGTCTCACCGGGGAAGCCGACGATCATGTCCGTGGAGAGCGACAGGTCGGGGCGGATCGCGCGCAGCTTGCGGATCACCGACTTGTATTCGAGCACCGTGTAGCCGCGCTTCATGGCCATCAGAATGCGGTCCGAGCCGTGCTGCACCGGCAGATGCAGGTGGCTGACGAGCTTCGGCACCTTCGCGTAGGTGTCGATCAGGCGCTGCGTGAATTCTTTCGGATGCGACGTGGTGTAGCGAATCCGTTCGATGCCCGGAATATCCGCGACGTATTCGATCAACGTGGCGAAGTCGGCGATTTCCGACGAACCGAGCGTGAGACCGGCGCGGTAGGCGTTCACGTTCTGGCCGAGCAGCGTGACTTCGCGCACGCCCTGATCGGCGAGGCCGGCGATTTCGGTCAGCACGTCGTCCAACGGGCGCGACACTTCTTCGCCGCGCGTGTACGGCACGACGCAATAGCTGCAGTACTTGCTGCAGCCTTCCATGATCGACACGAATGCACTCGGGCCGTCCACACGAGCCGGCGGCAGGTGATCGAACTTTTCGATTTCCGGGAACGTGATGTCCACTTGTGCGCGGCCGCTTTCGCGGCGCTTGTCGATCATTTGCGGCAGACGGTGCAGCGTTTGCGGGCCGAACACCAGATCGACATACGGTGCGCGCGCAACGATCGACGCGCCTTCCTGGCTCGCCACGCAGCCGCCCACGCCGATAATCAGATTCGGATTCGCTTCTTTCAGCTCGCGCACGCGGCCGAGGTCGGAGAAAACTTTTTCCTGGGCCTTTTCGCGCACCGAGCACGTGTTGAACAGAATGACGTCCGCGTCTTCCGGCGTGTCGGTCTTGACGAGTCCTTCAGCCGCGCCGAGTACGTCGACCATTTTGTCGGAGTCGTACTCGTTCATCTGGCAGCCAAAGGTCTTTACATAAACTTTCTTGGTCATCGAATTTCGCCGGTCGCAGTGGTTAACCTGGGGGCGTCGTTTAAAAGGTGAAGAGGGGCGAAACGTGCGCGCGGGCCGAGTGGCGGCGCTTTCGGCCACTGGCGGGCGGGTTTCGGGGCACGTTTGCAGCGTAGCTCAATATTATAGCCCTTCGCGCGATGCGGTTTCCGTGGCCGCCTTGCGGCCCGCCGGCTCAGGCGGCAAGCCCAGCAACCCTTCCAGTTCATCCGACACCCGCGCGAAGCGTTCACTCAGGAAGTCGAGCAGCACGCGCACACGCGGCGCCATGAAGCGGTTGCGATGGTAGAGCGCGTGCAGTGGCGCATCCGGATAATGCCATTCCGGCAGCAGGATTTTCAGGCCGTCGGCGCGCAGGTCGGCTTCCACGTCCCACATCGACTTGATCACGATGCCGTAACCGCGCAGCGCCCATTCGCGGGCCACCGCGCCGTCGTTGGTCTCACGGGCGGTTTCGAACGGCACGGTGTAGTGCTGCACCTCGTCGCCGCGTGTGAAGCGCCATTCGTTCACCGGCCCGGATGCGGTGCCGAGCACGATGCAGTCGAAATTCGCCAGATCGTGCGGATCCTTCGGTTCGCCCTTGCGTGCGATGTAGTCCGGCGACGCGCACAGCACGCGGCGGTTCGGCGCCAGTTTGCGGGCGACCAGCGAGCTGTCCTGCGGCACGCCGAAGCGGATCGCCAGATCGATATCCTCCTGCACCAGATTCGACAGCGAGTCCGAGAGCGTTAGCGCGAAGGTCACTTCCGGATAGAGCGCGTTGAACTCGTCGAGCCAGTGCATCAGCAGATTGCGGCCGAAGTCCGAGGTGGCCGACACCCGCACCTTGCCGCGCACCACGCCCTGGCCGGCTTGCAGGGCGGCTTCGGCGTCGTCGAGCGATTGCAGCGCCTGACGGCAGCAATTCAGGTACAAGCGGCCTTCGTCGGTGAGTCGGAGTTGACGGGTGGTGCGTTCGAACAGGCGCGCTTTGAGGCCGGCTTCGAGCTTGGCGAGGCGCGCGCTGGCGGCGGCTGGCGTCAGGCCCATCTTGCGGCCCGCCGCCGACAGGCTGCCTTGCTGCGCCGCTTCAACGAACAGGCGAATGTCACCGAGGTTGTCCATGGCAGTTCTTTCAAATCAGATTTGAAAATGCTTCAAATGCTACGCCAATTATCAAATCGACGCGTGTCCTCGACAATCCCAGCATCGAAATCCCTGATGCCGCCCGAACCATGCACCTCGATCACGCGACGATCGTCACCGCCGACCTCGATTCCGCCCGACATCTCTTCGTCGATGTCGCCGGGCTGACCGAGGGTGCGCGTCCGCCGTTTTCAGTCGGCGGCTACTGGCTGTATGCGAACGGCAGCCCGCTGATTCATCTGATCGACGCGACGGTGCCTGCCGCTGCCGGCAGGATGGCGCCGCGTATCGATCACATCGCGTTCCGCATGGAGAGCGCCGCCGAATGGCAGGCGCTACTCGGCCGCCTGCGTGCGCACGGCGTGGACTATCAAACGGCGCATGTGCCGCAGATGGGCCCGCAGGAAGCTCAGGCGCAACTCTTCGTGGCGCTCGCGCCGGGCGTCGTCGTCGAATTCGTGACGGCGCTGCATCACGCTCAACCTTAATTGCTGGAGTAGAAAAATGCCCATTCCATTACTGGCGCTGGCGATCAGCGCATTCGCGATCGGCACGACCGAATTCGTCATCATGGGCTTGCTGCCCGAGGTCGCGCACGATCTGGCCGTGTCGATTCCATCAGCGGGCTTGCTGGTGAGCGGCTACGCGCTCGGCGTCGCCGTCGGCGCGCCGCTGCTCGCGGTGGTGACCAGCAAGATGCCGCGCAAGCTGGCGTTGCAGTTGCTCATGGGCGTGTTCATCGTCGGCAATACGCTGTGCGCGATCGCGTCCAGCTATTCCGTGCTGATGGTCGCGCGGGTGGTCACTTCGTTCGCGCACGGTTCGTTCTTCGGCATCGGCGCGGTGGTGGCGGCGTCGCTCGTGCCGGCGGAAAAGCGCGCGAGCGCGATTGCACTGATGTTCACCGGCCTGACGCTCGCGAACGTGCTCGGCGTGCCGTTCGGCACGTTCATCGGGCAGGAGTTCGGCTGGCGCGCGGCGTTCTGGATCGTCAGCGCATTCGGCGTGCTGTCGCTCGCGGGCATCACGGCGCTGTTGCCGAATCGTCACGACGCCGGCCCGATCGGTCTCCGTCATGAAGTGCGTGTGCTGAAGGACCCGCAAGTCTGGACCGCGCTCGCAATGACGGTGCTCGGCTTCGGCGGTGTGTTCGTCGTGTTCACCTATATCGCGCCGATTCTCGAACAGGTGAGCGGCTTCTCGCCACGCGGCGTCACGCTGATCCTGGTGCTGTTCGGCGTGGGCCTGACAATCGGCAACACGGTGGGCGGCAAGCTGGCGGATCGCGCGCTGATGCCCTCACTGATGGGCATTCTGGTCGCGCTGGCGGTGGTCATGGCGATTTTCGCGCGCACCAGTCATTCGCAAGTGGCCGCGGCGATCACGATTTTCGTGTGGGGTATTGCCGCCTTCGCAACGGTGCCGCCTTTGCAGATGCGCGTGGTCGAGAAGGCCGCTGCGGCGCCGAATCTGGCTTCGACGCTGAACATCGGTGCGTTCAACGTCGGCAATGCGGGCGGCGCGTGGCTCGGCGGGCTCGTGATCAACCATGGCCATTCGCTCGATACCCTGCCGTGGGTCGCGGCGGCGGTCAGCGTGGCGGCGCTGCTGCTCACGTGGTTCGCGGCGCGCATGGACGCACCGGCCTCGAGCGCGGTGCAGCGCGCGTGAAGGTGTGGGTGTGTCAGCCGGCGAGTCGGCGCACGTGCGCGCCCTTATGAAAAATTCGCACAAGCATTGCGGAAAACGTCCTCCGCAATGCTGATAACAGTGTGAAGATAACTTCGTTGGGCGCGGCGGGACGCGATGCTATCGTGCTTGCACTAACCGCTTGCCCGCCGTCCGGCGGCGCTTCTGGAGGCAATCATGCATTCCCCGCTTGCGCTGGTTCGCGATCCCACGGCTGACACCGATGCGTCGCCGCGTGCCGCAGAACCCTTCGATGCACTGGAACATCTGGTCGGCGTGAATCTCGCCCGCTTGCGCGCCGAACGGCAACTGTCGCTCGACGCTTTGGCCCGCGCGTCCGGCGTGTCGCGCGCGATGCTCGCGCAAATCGAGTCGGCGCGCAGCGTGCCGTCCATCAAGGTGCTGTGCAAGGTGGCGGCTGCGTTGAAGGTGTCGGTCGCGGCTTTCTTGCGCCGTCATGCGACTAACGGCTTTGAGCATTTGCCGGCGGAGCGCTCGTCGCGCGTCGTCAGCTCGAACGGGCGCTATTCGGCCCGGCCGCTTTATCCCGACGCCGAGCCGACCGCCGCCGAGTTTCACGAACTGCGTATCGCGCCGTTGCACACCGAGGCCGGCACGCGCCGCGCGCCGGGCACGACGGTGAATCTGGTGGTGAGCGAAGGCACGCTGGAAGTCAGCGTGCACGATCAGCGCCAGTTGCTGGCCACCGGCGACGCGATCGTGTTCGACGCCGACCAGCCGCACAGCCTGCGCAATCCCGGAGACACGGAAGCGCGCGCGTTTCGCGTGACGCTGAAGGCGGAGACGCCGCCGCGCTGGGACGTGCCCGCGCACGGCGAGACCGCGCGCGAGGCCGCGCCGGTTTGATCACGTTTCGCAGACGGGTGAGCCAGGAATTGGGGATTTCCGTCTGATCAGTAGGGTTGCGCTGCATGGGCGGCGCGGCTGTTGTATGCTTTGCCAGCCGGTCGATCCGGTAATCAGTGCGTCTTCAGGGCGGGGTGAAATTCCCCACCGGCGGTATGCCGGCAGCGCGAAAGCGTGAGCCGGTGAGCCCGCGAGCGCCCGCGTCGTCAGTGTGTTTGGACCTGTGCAACTGCGTTGCATGGGACCAGCGTAATCGCCAAAGCGATCACGCTGGTCGACATGGGGTCAGCAGATCTGGTGAGAAGCCAGAGCCGACGGTTAGAGTCCGGATGGAAGAAGATGTGCAGATAGTCATGTTCGTTTCCGTGGCGCCGCTTGCAGGTCCGGGCGGTGCGCGAACGCCGCCTGAAGCGGCGTTCAGCGGCGCGTCTTTGTCTGTTTGCAATGCCCTGAAACGTTTTTCGCCCAACTTTTGCGATGAGCGTTTCAACTATGTCTTTTGCTACTTTTCCTGCTCCGTCGACGATTGCGGATAGCGCATTCCTCGATCTCCCCTTGCTCGACACCGAGCCCGTTCCGCCACGTATTGCCGCCGCCTTGCAAGCCATGCGCGATGGCCGCGCCGTCGTGCTGCAAGACGACCACGACCGCGAGAACGAAGCCGATCTGATCGTCTCCGCCGAGCGTCTGTCCGTCGAAACCATGGCGTTGTTGATTCGCGAGTGTAGCGGCATCGTGTGCCTGTGCCTGCCGGACGAGAAGATCCGCGCGCTTGAATTGCCGCCAATGGCTGTCAACAACGAAAGCCGTCACGGCACCGCGTTCACCGTCTCGATCGAAGCGCGCGACGGCGTGACCACCGGCGTATCCGCACTCGATCGCGTGACGACGATTCGCGCCGCGATCGCCGATACGGCCAAGCCCGCCGATATCGTGCGCCCGGGCCATGTGTTCCCGTTGCGTGCGCAACCCGGCGGCGTGCTCGCCCGTCGCGGCCATACCGAAGGCACGGTGGACCTGGCTATTCTCGCGGGTCTCAAGCCGGCCGGTGTGCTGTGCGAACTGATGAACCCGGACGGCACGATGACGCGCGGCGCGGACGTGGAGCGCTTCGCCGCGCAACACAATCTGCCGATGCTGACCATTGCCGAACTGGTGGAGTTTCGTCAGGCGTTGGCGCAAGCGCGCGAATGCGTGGCTGACGAGGCTTAGTGCGGGAAGGGTGCGCGCGCGTGAGGTGAGGCGCGCACTCGCTCCAGTTCGGACGCAAAAAAGCCGGCTCTTCCAGCCGGCTTTCCAGTTGCCGCAAATGCCTACGTTCGTACGTCGCCGCGTATGCCGGCTCGACAGCCGGCATACCCGATTGACGCGAACAAACTACGACTGCACGTCGCCGAACTCGCCGCGTACGCCGGCTTCGACCAGCGAGGGCAATTCGTCCATATGCTGCATGATGCGAGTCATACCCATCTTGCGAAGCGCGTCCGCGTAGCCATCGGGAATATGGCTCGCGCCGACGAAGGCGATCGTTTTCATACCCGCCGCACGCGCGGCATTCAAACCCGCCACGCTATCCTCCACCACCACACAGCGTGACGGCTCCACACCCAGCGTCTGAGCGGCGAACAGATAGACATCGGGATAAGGCTTCGGCCGGGCCACCTGTTCCGCGCTAAAAATACGCTCGCCGAAAATCTGCTGCAAACCCGCGCGCCGTACCGACGCGTTCACGCGCGCCATGCGGCTGTTCGAGACGACGGCGGCCGGCAACGTGACACGTTGCAAGGCATCGCGCACGCCGTTGATCGGGCTGAGCGAGGCTGCAAGCGCAATCTCGACGTTGTGTTCGATGGTGTCGAAAAAATTCGCGGGGAGCGTGATGTCGAACGACTTCTCGATGCCTTCGAGAAAACGCGACGTTTGCTGGCCAAAAGCCGTTTTGACGATGGGTTCGAAATCGAGGCCGGGAAACGTGGCGGTCAGCGTTTCGAACATGACGCGGTCAGCGATGATTTCGCTGTCGACGAGCACGCCGTCGCAGTCGCAAATGAGGTGGTCGATCATGGCTGAAAACGGAAAGCGAAGCGCATGGGCAGGCAATTGCAAGCTTATGCGCGGAGAGTGAAAGCGTCATGATACGTGCTTTGGCGGCGCCTGCGCGGCGCCGCCGTTCTCCGTCACGGCTTCGGAACGTCCTGGGTGGGCGTTCGAGGCGGCTCTTGCCGCTGCGGTTCTTGACTACGCCGTCAGATCAATGCGCGTGCAGATACAGATACAGGCACGCAGCCGCCGCGCCGCCCAGCAACGGACCGCACACCGGAATCCACGCATAGTGCCAGTCGCTGTCGCGCTTGCCCGGAATCGGCAGCAGCGCATGCATCAGACGCGGCGACAGGTCGCGCGCGGGGCTCATTGCGTAGCCGGTCGGGCCGCCGAGCGAGATGCCGATGCCGAGGACCAGCAGGCCGACCGGCAGCGCGTCGAGCGCGCCGAGGCCGACTTGAGGCGACGCCAGATACAGCACGCCGAGAATCAGCACGAACGTGGCGATCATTTCGGTGAGCAGGTTATGCGGCACGCTGCGAATCGCCGGCGCGGTGCAGAACACGCCGAGCTTCACGTCGGCATCGCCTTCTTTCGCGAAGTGCTGGCGATACGCGACCCACACGAGCAGCGCGCCGGCCATGCCGCCGAGCATCTGCGCGGCCACATAGCCCGGCACTTTGGCCCACGCGAACTTGCCGGCCAGCGCGAGGCTGACGGTCACGACAGGATTCAGGTGCGCGCCGCTGAACGAAGCGGTGACATAGACGGCGATGAACACGGCCATCGCCCAGCCCATCACGATCACGATCAGGGCCGCGCCTTTGCCTTTGGTCCGCGCGAGCAGCACGTTGGCGACGGCGCCGTCGCCGAGCAGCACCACGAGCGCCGTGCCGATGAATTCTGCAATGTAAGGATGCATCGTTGGGTATCCGAAATATAGTTGTCAGGGAAGCCGCGGGATAAGCGGCTTCTTTATGTCGAGAGGCGAGTGTTAGAAAACCTTGTCAGGGCGTGTCGGCCCAGGCCTTTGCGGCGCGGATCGCGCGCATCCAGCCGTCGAGGCATTCCTTCACGTCGGCATGCGGCAGCGCGGGGGTGAAGCGGCGGTCGAGCTTCCATTGGCTTTGCAGTTCGTCGACATCCTTCCAGTAGCCGACCGCAAGACCGGCCAGATAAGCCGCGCCCAATGCGGTCGTTTCCGATACCTTGGGGCGCACGGCGTCGACGCCGAGAATGTCCGCCTGGAATTGCATCAGCAGATTGTTCGCGCAGGCGCCGCCGTCCACTCGCAATTCGCCGATGCGAATGCCGGAGTCGGCTTCCATTGCCTTCAACACGTCGAGCGATTGATAGGCGATCGAGTCGAGCGCGGCGCGTGCGATATGCGCCGACGACGTGCCGCGCGTCACGCCGAACAGCGTGCCGCGAGCGCGTGCGTTCCAGTGCGGCGCGCCGAGACCGGCGAAGGCGGGCACCAGATACACACCGTCGCAATGCGGCACGCTGCGTGCCAGCGTTTCGATTTCAGCGGCGTTCTTGATGATGCCAAGGCCATCGCGCAGCCATTGCACCACGGCGCCGCCAATGAAGATGCTGCCTTCCAGCGCGTAATTGATCTGATCGCCGATCTGCCAGGCGATCGTGGTGACGAGATTGTTCTTCGATTCGATCGGCTTGTCGCCGGTATTCATCACGAGGAAGCAACCGGTGCCGTAGGTGTTCTTCACCATGCCCGACTCGGTGCACATCTGGCCGAAGAGGGCAGCGTGCTGGTCGCCGGCGATGCCCGCGAGCGGAATCTTGGAAGCGAACACGGTGGTCTTGGTCGGCCCATACACTTCCGACGAAGCCCGCACTTCCGGCAGCATGCTGCGCGGAATGTCGAGCGCTTCGAGCAGCTCGTCGTCCCATTTCAGCGAGTGGATGTTGAACAGCATGGTGCGCGACGCGTTGGTGACGTCGGTGACGTGCAGGCCGCCCTTGGTGAAATTCCACACGAGCCAGCTATCGACGGTGCCGAATGCAAGGCGCCCCTGTTTGGCCTTTTCGCGCGCGCCTTCTACGTTGTCGAGAATCCAGCGGATCTTGGTCGCCGAGAAATACGAGTCGATCGGCAAGCCGGTTTTCGCGCGGACTTTTTCTTCGAGACCCTGCTCCTTCAACTGGTCGCAGAAGTCGGCAGTGCGGCGGTCCTGCCAAACGATCGCGTTATAGATCGGATGGCCGGTTTCGCGATCCCACACGATGGTGGTCTCGCGCTGATTGGTGATGCCGATCGCGGCGATCGAGGTGCCGTTCATGCCGGCGCGCGTCACGGCTTCAGCGGCGACGCCCGCCTGAGTCGACCAGATTTCCTGCGGATCGTGCTCGACCCAGCCCGGACGCGGGTAGATTTGCTGGAATTCCTTTTGAGCGGTCGACACGATATTGCCGAGCCGGTCGAACAGCATCGCGCGCGAGCTGGTGGTGCCTTGGTCAAGCGCGAGGATGTACTGATCCTGCATTGTCTCTTCTCCATGCGTTTTATGAATCGCCGGACGGGTAGCCGGCGACGGGAACGGCTTGTTGTTTTAAGCGGGCTGCAACACGTGTGACGATGCGGCCCAGCCTGGTCCAGCCGAGAGGTGAAGCGATCCGGTTCCTTCGGATGCAGCGGTGCGCTGCGTAGCGATATCTGACTATGCGCTCTGTCGCGCGGATTCGCGGGCGAACCACGTATCGATATCGCGTGTGATCGAATCGAGCGTGCCCGGTTCGACATGCAAGCCGAGTTTCGAACGGCGCCACAGCACGTCCTGCGCGCTGCGCGCCCATTCGGTGTCGCGCAGATAAGTCAGTTCCGCTTCGTACAGGCCGGGCGCGAAAGCGCGGCCGAGATCGGCCACGGAGCGCGCGTCGCCGATGACATGCTTGGCACGTGTGCCGTAGGCGCGGGCAAGACGGCGCGCCAGATCGGCCGGCAGCCACGCATGCTGCTGCTTGAATTCGCTGAGAAAGCGCTCGAAGTTGGCGTTCGGCATATCGCCGCCGGGCAGCGGCGCACCGGCCGTCCATGACGACGCGCCGTTTTGCAGCGCTTGCGCGAGTTTGTCGACGGCTTCTTCCGCCAGTTTGCGGAAGGTCGTGATCTTGCCGCCGAACACCGACAGCAATGGCGCTTCACCGGCAGGCGCGTCGAGTTCGAGCGAGTAGTCGCGCGTGACCGCCGACGGGTTGTCCGCGCCTTCCTCTTCGAGCAGCGGACGCACGCCCGAATAGGTCCAGCGCACGTCGGTGGGCGAGATCTTCTGCTTGAAATAGCGGTTGATCGAGTCGCACAGGTACTGCGTTTCTTCCACGTTGATCGCTACTTTCGACGGGTCGTCGCGATACTCGAGATCCGTCGTGCCGATCAGCGTGTAATCGTGTTCGTAGGGAATCGCGAAGATGATGCGCTTGTCCGGGTTCTGGAAGATATACGCGTGATCGTGCTCGAACAGCCGCCGCGTGACGATGTGACTGCCTTTGACGAGCCGCACGCTGTGCGACGCCGCGCGGCCGAGCGCGCCTTGCAGCAGTTCGCCGACCCACGGGCCCGCGGCGTTCGCAATGGATGCGGCGCGCACGTCCAGAATCGTGCCGTCGTCGCGCTTGAGCTGGGCGCGCCATTCGCCGCCGGCGCGCACGGCGCTCAGCAGTTTCGTGCGCGTGAGGATTTTCGCGCCGCGCTCTTTGGCGTCCAGTGCGTTCAATACGACCAGACGCGCGTCGTTGACCCAGCCGTCCGAGTACACAAAGCCGCGCTTGATCGAATCGACCAGCGGTACGCCCGCCGGATGGTTGCGCATCACAATGCCGCGCGAGCCCGGCAGCAGTTCGCGTTTGGCGAGATGGTCGTACAGGAAAAGACCGGCGCGGATCAGCCAGGCCGGGCGCAGATCGGGCATGTGCGGCATCACGAAGCGCAGCGGCCACATGATGTGCGGCGCGGCGCGCAGCAGCGTTTCACGCTCCTGCAGGGCTTTGCGCACCAGCCCGAACTCGCGGTATTCCAGATAGCGCAGGCCGCCGTGAATCAGCTTGGTACTGGCCGACGACGTGTGCGCCGCCAGGTCGTCCTGTTCGCACAGCAGCACCGACAGGCCGCGGCCTGCCGCATCGCGAGCGATGCCGGCGCCGTTGATCCCACCGCCCACGACGAGCAAATCGTATCTTGAGCCTTGCGTCACCTGCTGTGTCCCCTGCGCTGTGTATCTGAGATATGAAAAGCCGTTTGGAAAATCTATCGAATCGATAGTGTTCGTTTTCGAACTTTAATGAACATATTCGAAAAAGTAAAGTTCGGATCGTTTGGCTGACCCTCTAACCGGTGTGCGGGTAGTGGCGCAACGCGCGGCCACGGACGATACTCTCGGCAGCAGCCATTTCGAGGTGAATTCATGCGTGGACTTTTGATGATCGGCGCCGCAGCGCTTCTGCCGGGATGCGTCAGCTCGCCGAGCCTGACGGGAACAATGGGCGCACCGTCGTTCGTGTCGTTGCAACAGATGTGCAGTGCCCAGACGGTCGACTACGGCAACGACGCGCAAGGCGTCTACGCGGCCATGTTCGATGCTTATGTGGCGAACCGGCATGGCAAGTTGTCGAAGGACGATTTCTGCGCGTTCCAGACGTCGATCGCGCAGCGTTACACGAGCCAGGGCATGAGCGCGGACCCGCAAGTACGCAATCAGTGGGTGACGTTCTTCACCGACCAGCGGGCCCGCGCGTTGAGCTGGCGCGCGGCTGTCGATCCGACTTTGCGCAACGGCTGAGCTTCATGCGGGGGGCTGTCTTCCACAACGTTTGCTGCCGGCGGCTGAACGGATGCAAGTGTGGTCTGCGCTAGCCGCGCTGCGGCTGCGCGCCGCGCCATAACATGCGGCGAATCTGAGCGAATACGGCTTCGCGCGTCGGCGTATCGTGGACGGCCGGTTGCTGCGCCTGAGGCAGCGGCAACTGATTGGCTAGCGTCAGCATGGTGAAGCCATGCAGACTCGCCCAGTAGGCGTAGCCGATCAACTGGGGATCGCCTTCCAGAATGCCCGCGGCCACGAGCCGCTCGAAGTGTGCGCCGAGCATGCGCCACGCGCGCTGCGAGGCGGCGGCGAGTTCCGGGTAGACGCTGTCCCGTTGAGTCAAATCGAACATTAAACGGTAGGCATGCGGTTCGTCGAGTGCGAAAGCGACGTAGGCTTCGCTCACCAAAGAATGATCCGTTTCCGGGGCGGCTTTGGCTGCCGCTTCGAGGCGCGTTGCGAAGCGATTGAAGGCGGCCGCGCGGACCATCGCGAGAATCTCGTCCTTGTCGCGGAAGTAGCGATAGGGCGTCATGGCGCTGCACCCCAACTCCTTGGCCAGTTCGCGCATCGTCACGCCCTCCGCGCCGCGCGTGGCAAACGCGTTCTCGGCCACGCGCCGCATGGCCTCGCGAAATTGCTGGATGTCGTCGGGGGAAAGCGTTTTGGGCATGCGCGAAGGCGAGAAGTCCGTCGCGTCAATTTACTGCGTAAATGAGTTGCGCACAATAAAGCGGACGCGGGACGGCGTCCTGCCTTTCACTCGAATGGTATTCGGGCGAGATCTCACCGCACCGCATGCACGCGCCGCTTGCCCGCGTCACCGCGCCGGACATCGACTGACAGTCCGGCGGTGAGACGCGGTAAAACCCGTTAAATCGCGGTAAGACCGGGAAAACTAGGAAAGTCGCTTGATGGCTCGCAATGCGCTATCGCCCGTTTCAGTCACGCGCCATTGTTCGTTGCCCGACGCGAGCCGTTCGAGTTGCACGAGCTGGCGTTCCAGCAGTGCGTCGAGTTCTTCTCGCTCCATGTCGACTTGATTGGGAGCGTCCTTGACGAGCAACAACGTGGCGAATTCATGCGGACTCAGCATCGTTCTCTCCATGTCAAGCAAACGCGGACGGCCTTGCCGGCGACTGGCTCAAACCAGTGAAGTCCGCAAAGAATCAGGCGGGAGGTACGGCTAACACGACAGTTTCACGCAACCGGCGCTACGCGGAACGCGCAATGCACGCCGGGGAACTGGAGTGTAGTCAACCGCACGTTAAACACCAAATCGGCCCCAGTAAATTCTCCCTTTGACAATTGGGCGCCTCAGCGGCGGTTGGGAGTCGCGGCCAGATTCTTGATTTCACTCGAGGTTTCGCGTGCGCTGCAACATGGCGGAGAACGCCTGGAATTACTCGGCGACATACACCTGGCAGTTGGCGGCGGTGAGCGTCTCGGTCATCTCGACAGGCGGCGCCATGTCCGTGAACAACGCGTCGATCTGATCGAGATGGCCTTGACGGACCAACGCGGGCCGGCCGAATTTCGAGTTGTCGGCGGCGAGGAAAACGGTGCGCGCATGCTGGATGATCGCCTCGGCCACGCGCACTTCGCGCGTATCGAAATCGCGCAGCGTGCCGTCGGGTTCGATGCTCGACGTGCCGATGATCGCGAAGTCCACCTTGAACTGCCGGATAAAATCGATCGCCAGTTCGCCGACGATCCCTTTGTCCCACGGCCGCACGATGCCGCCCGTCACCAGCACCTCGCAATCCGGATAGCCGCTCATCATGCTGGCGACGTTCAGGTTGTTGGTGATCACCCGCAGGCCGCGGTGGCGGTTGAGCGCGCGCGCCACTTCTTCGGTGGTGGTGCCGAGGTTGATGAAGAGCGACGCCTGGTCGGGAATGTGAGTGGCCACTAGCGCCGCGATGCGCCGCTTCTCTTCATGGAACATGCGCTGACGCGCGGTGTAGGAGACGTTCTCGGAACTGGTCGGCAGGCTGGCGCCGCCGTGATAGCGGCGCAGCAGGTTCATGTCGGCGAGCCAGTTGACGTCGCGGCGGATCGTCTGCGGCGTCACGTCGAAGTGGGCTGCGAGGTCGTCCACGGTCACGAAGCCGTCGCGTTGCACCCACTCCAGCAGTTCCTGTTGCCGGGCATTGAGAGTCAGGCGGGGGTCTCGGGTCATGTGTCTCGGTTCGTGGGATTTTTGTCTGCGTGACCCGCCGCCGGCGCGTCAGGCTTGGCCAGTAAGCGGGTAATGCGTGAACGGGGCGTGAACGGGGTGAGCGTATTGTAAGACCATCGCGCGCCTTGTCTGCCAACTCGTGCGACATGCATAAGATGTGAGACGACGGTGCGGCGGCTCGGCGAGACGCATTCAGGTTGTTTACGCATTTATTCAGTTCATAAATGAATTTGTTTTTTGGGTCGGATCACGATGCAATCCCGGGTTCTTCGTTTGATTCGTGCTTCGCCGGCGTTTTCCTGATTCGCCCGTTTCCGATGGTTCCGCGTTCCGCAAGCCGGGCCGCGCTTTCAAGAGTGTTCGACATGACTGGCTTCAACTGGCAAAACCCTTATCCGACGCCGCGTCTTCCTGTATTCGCGCGCAACATCGTTTCGACTTCGCATCCGCTCGCGGCGCAAGCCGGGCTGCGCATGCTCTGGAAGGGCGGCAATGCCGTCGATGCGGCCATTGCGGCAGCGGCCGCTATTACGGTGGTCGAACCGGTATCGTGCGGCTTGGGCGGCGACGCCTTCGCGCTGGTGTGGGACGGCAAGAAGCTGCATGGCCTGAACGCGTCAGGCGTGTCGCCGGCGGCATGGAACGTCGATTATTTCAAGCGCAAGTACGGCGAGGAAAACGGTCTCGCGAAGCAGCCCACGCGTGGCTGGGACGCGGTGACGGTGCCGGGCGTGATTGCCGGCTGGGAAGCGCTGCATCAGAAATTCGGCACGCTGCCGTTCGCCGACCTGATGGAGCCGGCCATCGAGATCGCCGAGCGCGGTCATGCGGTGGCAAGCATCGTCGCCTATAAATGGGCGGCGGCCGTGCCGGAACTGAAGGACCTGCCGGGGTTCGCGCAAACCTTCATGCCACGCGGCCGCGCGCCCGAAGTAAGTGAGCTGGTGCGCTTTCCCGGCCACGCGAAGACGCTGCGCAAGCTGGCCGAGCAGGGCCCGCGCGCGTACTACGAGGGCGAGATCGCCGAGCAGATCGCCGCGTTTTCGCGCGAAGGCGGCGGCGCGCTGACCACCGACGATCTGCGCAACTACAAAGCGGATTGGGTCGAGCCGATCGGCAAGGACTATCGCGGTTACACGGTGCACGAGATTCCGCCGAACGGGCAGGGCATTGCGGCGCTGATCGCGCTGGGCATCCTCGAAAAATTCGATGTGAAGGAACTGGCGGTCGACAACGTCGAGTCGCCGCACTTGCAGATCGAAGCCATGAAGCTCGCGTTCGCCGATGTCTATCGCTACGTGGCCGATCCGCGTTCGATGGAAGTCACGCCCGAGCAGATGCTCGACGACGCGTACCTGACCTCGCGCGCCAAGCTGATCGATCACAAGCGCGCCACACAGTTCGACTTCGGCATGCCGAAGGCAGGCGGCACGATCTACATGTCGGTGGCGGACGAGCGCGGCATGATGGTCAGCTTCATCCAGTCGAACTACATGGGCTTCGGCTCGGGCATCGTGGTGCCGGACAGCGGCATCGCCATGCAGAACCGCGGTTGCGGTTTTTCCATGGACCCGAAGTCGCCGAACGTGGTGGAAGGCGGCAAGCGTCCGTTCCATACGATCATTCCGTCGTTCCTCACGCAGCAGGTGAACGGCCAGCAGGAAGCGGTGATGAGCTTTGGCGTGATGGGCGGCGACATGCAGCCGCAAGGTCATCTGCAATCCGTCGTGCGGATGCTCGACTACGGTCAGCAGCCGCAGGCCGCGTGCGACGCGCCGCGCTGGAAGGTCAATCGCGACTTCACGATCGACATCGAGTCGACGCTCGATCCGAAGACCGCCGAGGCCTTGCAGAAGCGCGGCCACGTCATCAAATCGGTGGACGATCCGTACATGGACTTCGGCTCCGGCCAGTACATCTGGAAGCTCGATCGCAACGATCCGGAGCGCGGCTATGTGGCGGCGAGCGACAGCCGCCGTGACGGGCTGGCCGCCGGGTTCTAGAAGCATCCACGCGCGCGGCGGCCGCCCATCGAGCCGGCCGCGTCGCTACGCGCGCAGCCACGCACGCGCGGCAACGTGCGCGGAGTCGGCGGCGCGCGTGACCGACTGCCATTTCACGGCATCGCAACAATCAGAATTGCCGGACGCCAACGGCGCTTCCGGCACACCCGGCATCGGGCATCAGACCTCAGACAGGCAGGAGACTTCATGCAGACCCCCGCGTCGCCCACGGCGACAACTTCCGCTCATTCTCCATCGGCGCCGCTTTCCAAAGCGATGGTGCGGCGGATCGTGTTTTCGTCGTCGGTCGGCAATGCACTCGAGTGGTTCGACTTTCTGGTCTACGGCTACTTCGCGACCATCATCGCCAAACAGTTTTTCCCGATGCAGGACGAGTGGCTCTCCACGCTGCTCGCCATCGCCACCTTCGGCATCTCGTTCCTCATGCGGCCACTGGGCGCGGTGGTGCTGGGCATCTACGGCGACCGCAAGGGACGCAAGGCCGCGCTGACGCTCGCCATCGCGCTGATGATGGTCGGCACCTTCACGATGGCCGTGATGCCGCCGTACGCGTCGATCGGCATTGCGGCGCCGATCCTGATTCTGCTCGCGCGGCTCGTGCAAGGCTTCGCGGTGGGCGGCGAGTTCGGCAGTGCGACGGCCTTCATGGTCGAACATAGCGCGTCGCGCCGCGGCTATTACGCGAGCTGGCAGTTCGCGAGCCAGGGGCTCGCCGCGATCACCGCGGCCGCGTTCGGCTCGCTGCTGACCGCGTGGCTGCCGCCCGAGCAACTGAATAACTGGGGCTGGCGCATTCCGTTCGTGTTCGGGTTGCTGGTCGGCCCGGTGGGCTATTACATCCGTTCGCACCTCGACGAGACGCCCGAATTTCTGGCGCTGCGCGCCGCGCGTGAGGCGCGCGGCACTCGCGCGGCGGCGAGCGAAGAGAAGGACGCGTCGTTCTCCAGCCAGTGGGTCAACCTGCTGCTTGCCGTTGGCATCGTCGCGCAATCCACGGTGGGCGTGTACGTGCTCCAACTCTATATGCCGATGTACGCCGTCAAGCAATTGCATATGCCGGCGGCGGCATCGTTCGGCGTGGTGGTGCTCAATGGCGGCCTGCAGTTTCTGCTTTCGCCGGTGATGGGTGCGTTGTCCGATCGCATTGGCCGGATTCGCATCATGCTAACCACGTCGATCCTGATGGGGGCGCTGATCTATCCGATGTTCGCACTGTTGCAGACTCATCCGACCATCGGCTGGCTGCTGCTGTTGCAAGGCACGGCGGGCATTTTCAAGGCCGCCTATTCCGGGCCGATGCCCGCCTTGATGTCCGAGATCTTTCCAACGCAGGTGCGCTCGACCGGTCTTTCAATCGCTTACAGCATCGGCGTGACGATCTTCGGCGGCTTCGCACCGACGATCGTCGAAACGTTCATTCACCTGACCGGCGACAAACTCGCGCCCAGCTACTACGTGCTGATTGCCGCGGTGCTGTCGGGTCTCTCGCTTATCGTCGTGGCCTGGCGCGTGCGCCGCGTCCGTGCGCCGCAAGGTGTTCAGCCTGCCTGACCGGCCAGGGCCGGTTGCTTCGAATCGGCACATTGCCCGCTCCTGCCAGGCCTCATCGACGATGATCGTCGCAGACTTGAGCCAGCTCTTCGAGCTGGCTTTTTTTCTGCCTCGCGCGCCGCGCTTTTATCCGACCGAATGTTTTGACTACCCGAAAATTGGAACTGCCGCGTCTCGGCATGGTCTGTGCTGGGTTATCTGCAGAGTTGCGAAACACCGGCTAAGATGCAAGATACAAGGGGTTAACTCTAATCAAGGCGCTGTATCTGACACGGCGGACCGCTCGGGCGAGAGCGGGCTGTTTCGAGCATGCTCCACGAGTCGATACAGTTTTCGGAGCAAGACACGATGCACACAGAGCTGAACCATGTCATGCCCTGGCGGATCGAGGATATCGACCTCACCCGCATTGATCGGCAAAAGGCCGTCGCTAACGAAGATTTGCTGCTGCTGCTGTGCGCGTCTTCGTTTATTGAAAGCGGCTCCGATCTTTACACCAGCAATCTGAGTACGTTCTTTAACGGCGATCCTGAAGTCTCGGCCTGGCTCAACCAGGAGTGGGAGCCGGAAGAGTTGCAGCATGGCCGCGCGCTCAAGACGTATATCGCTTACGTGTGGCCGGAGTTCGACTGGGACACGGCATTTCGCAATTTCATGGAAGAGTACTCGCTGACCTGTTCGGTGGAGGACTTCGAGAAGACCCGCGCGCTCGAAATGGTCGCGCGCTGCGTGGTGGAGACCGGCACGGCTACGCTGTATCGCGCGATCGGCGAGTGCTCGGACGAGCCGGTGCTCAAGCAGATCACCGACAACATTCGCACCGACGAAGTCCGTCACTACAAGCACTTTTTCAAGTACTTCAAGAAGTACAACAGGATCGAAGGCAACGGCCGTCTCGCAGTGCTGGGCGCGCTGATGCGCCGCGTAATGGAGATCAAGAACGAAGACTCGGAGATCGCTTTGCGGCATGTCTTCGCGGTTCGTTATCCGGAACGCGTGCATGACTCGGCCTATAACCGCGAACGCGCAGCGCGTATCAATGCGCTGGTGCGGCGTAACCTGTCGGCGGATATGTGCGTGAAGATGCTGCTCAAGCCGCTCGATCTGCCGGCGAGGATTCAGCCGGGCGTGCATTACCCACTCGCCAAGATTACGCAGCACGTATTTTTCCGCTGACCGCGCGGATCGGCCTGCCGTCGGCCTGCGTCAACGGCTCGCTTTGAAAATGGCCCGCTCGTGCGGGCCATTTGTTTTTCAAGGCATGATGCGTGATTGGCCACTTCCAACCGGATCGACATGATGAGCGATTCCCCCGCCTCCGAACGCCCGCTTGAACACAACGTGTTCGATGAATGGCCCGACGCCGTGCGCGCGTTGTTCGACGGTTCATCGCTTGCGAGTAAGACGGGGTTTACGGCGTCGCTGCTGAGCGTCGATACGAATGGCCATGTGCGCACGTCGCTGCTTGGCGTCGGCGAGTTGTATGCGCCTGATTCGCGCACGCTATGCATCGCGTTGTGGCCGCAAGCTAGGGCGACGCGCGCGATTACGCAAAGCGGCCGGGCGGCACTTACCTTTGTTTGCGACGGAGCGTTTTATCAGGTGCAGCTGCTGATGACGCCGCTAGCGAGTGTTGCCGGCGATGCCAGCGGGCTCGTCTATCTGCACGGTTCGATTGACACGGCTGAGGCGCAAAGCGTTCGTTATGCGCGCCTGACTAGCGGCATTACGTTCGCCCTGGAAGGGGAGGGAAAGGCGGTGCTCGACCGATGGGAGCGGCAGATCGAACACCTGAAGCAAGCTGCGGCTGCTGCTGGCCGCTAGTCGTTGTTTGCGAGAAGGCGGCGGCCGATGTGGCCGCCGCTTGGAGGCTTGGCGCAGGGGCTTGGCGCAGAGGTTCAACGCAAAACCTCAACGCAAAACCTCAACGCAAAACCTCAACGCAAAACCTCAACGCAAAACCTCAACGCCCGCGCTGGCCGCTGCGCGTGGGTTGGCCACCGCGCGGCGCGTCGTTGCGCGGCTTCGCGCCACCCAGCAACGCACCCGGATTGCCGCCTTGCGGCTTCGCGCCCTGCGGCTTACGCGGCGCATGCTGCGCGGCGCTGCCTTCATGCGCGACGGCACGGGGCCGATCGTCGTGACGCTGACCGTCACGACGTGCCTGGCCGCCGTTGCCGGTCGGCTTCGCACCCTGCGGCTTCGGTTGCTGCTGACCGTTCGCCGGGCGTTGACCCGAGCGTTGTGCCGGTTTCGCAGCACCGCCGCCATCGCGCCGTGCGTCGTCGCGCTTCGGTGTGCCTTGACCCTGGCGCGGCGAACGACCGCCACCGCCGCCACCACCACCCTGGCCGCGGCGCAGGATCGGCTCCGGCTTCGCGGTCGGGTCCGGCTCGAAGCCGGCGATCACTTCCTGCGGCACCGGACGCTTGATCAGCTTCTCGATGTCCTTCAGCAATTGCAGTTCGTCGACGCACACCAGCGAAACCGCTTCGCCCGTCGCGCCTGCGCGGCCCGTACGGCCGATGCGGTGCACGTAGTCTTCCGGTACATTCGGCAGATCGTAGTTGACCACGTGCGGCAATTGATCGATATCGATACCACGCGCGGCGATGTCGGTCGCCACCAGCACCTGCAGCGTACCGTCCTTGAACTCGGCGAGCGCGCGGGTACGGGCCGACTGGCTCTTGTTGCCATGAATCGCCAGCGAGTTGATGCCGTCCTTCGTCAACTGTTCAGCAAGCCGGTTGGCGCCGTGCTTGGTGCGTGAGAACACCAGCACCTGGAACCAGTTGTGCTGTTTGATCAGATGCGTGAGCAGTTCGCGCTTCTTGTCGCGATCCACCGGGTGAATCTTCTGCGCGACCGTTTCCGCCGTCGTATTGCGGCGTGCGACTTCGATCAATGCCGGCGAGTCGAGCAGATTGTCGGCGAGCGTCTTGATCTCGTCGGAGAAGGTGGCCGAGAACAGCAGGTTCTGACGCTTTGGCGGCAGCTTGGCGAGCACGCGCTTGATGTCATGGATGAAGCCCATGTCGAGCATGCGGTCGGCTTCGTCGAGCACGAGAATCTCGAGATGCGACAGATCGATGGTCTTCTGCTGCATGTGGTCGAGCAAACGGCCCGGCGTCGCGACGACGATATCCACACCGCTCCTCAACGCGCCGATCTGCGGATTGATGCCGACGCCGCCGAACATCACGGTCGACTTCAGCTTCAGATACTTGCCGTAGGCGCGCACGCTTTCTTCGACCTGTGCGGCCAACTCACGCGTGGGCGTGAGGATCAGCGCGCGCACCGCGCGCTTGCCCGAGCCGGTCGCAACGGCGGGCATGGAGTTCAGACGTTGCAAGATAGGCAACGTGAAACCGGCGGTCTTGCCGGTGCCGGTTTGCGCGCCGGCCAGTAGGTCGCCGCCATTGAGCACGGCGGGAATCGCTTGCGTCTGGATCGGAGTCGGCGTGGTGTAGCCAAGTTCGTGGACAGCGCGGACCAACGGTTCGGACAAGCCGAGAGAATCAAAAGACATAAAAGCTCTTTGCAATGCAGTTTCGCGAACGGCGCACATGGGCCCAGGCAGGCATCAACGCGGCATGAACACACCCACATGGCATGTTCGAGGCCCGAAGCCCAGTTCCCGGTCGCAGAGAAATCGGCGGCACGCGGGAAGCGCGTGCCGAATGCTTCAACGCGCTATGCAGACACGTTGACTGGCCTTAAGTTGCATTTCGCCGCCGTGGGATGTCACGCGACGTAGCGCGCAACACTGACGAATTGACACAGACTGCCCGCCAGTACGAACAGGTGCCAGATACCATGTCCGTGCCGGATGCGCTCGTCGTTGATGAAGAAGTAGATGCCGGCGCTGTAGATGATCCCGCCGGCCACGAGCCAGGCGGTACCCGCTGCCGGTAAGGCTTGCACCAGCGGGCGGACGGCAACGAGCGCGAGCCATCCCATCAATACATACAGCACCATCGAAACGCTGCGGGTGCGTCGCCCGAGCGTCAGTTCCTGCACGATGCCGAGAGCGGCAAGCCCCCAGCTTACGCCGAATAGCGACCAGCCCCACGGTCCGCGCAAAGTAACGAGCGTGAACGGAGTGTAACTGCCGGCGATCAGCAGGTAGATCGCCGAATGGTCGCACTTCTGAAGCACCGCTTTCACGCGCGGACTGCGCACGCTGTGATAAAGCGTGGAGATAGCATACAGCACGAACAGCATCGCGCCGTAGACGCTGAAGCTGACCACCTTGTATGCGTCGCCGTCGAGAGCGCCCATTGTGACGAGCGTTGCAAGACCCGCCACCGACAGCACGGCGCCGACGAGGTGGGTAATGCTGTTGAAACGCTCACCGACATGCACGACTCTTTCCTCCTGCGCGGTTCATAAGGACCAGAACGTCCACATGATACCGGTCCTGAAAAAACGAAGGGCGCGGCCGCGAATTTCGCTGGCCGCGCCCCGGGTGCGACGAACGCTGCTTAGTCGAGCGGCGCCGAGCGCAGATCGGACACTTGTTGCGGAGACACGGCCGTACCGTGGTTGCCCCACGACATACGGATGTACGTCACAACGGCAGCCACTTCCTGATTCGACAACGCTTGCGCGAACGGCGGCATGCCGTACGGATGCGGGTTGGCGTCCGTGCTCGGCGGGTAACCGCCGTTCAGCACCATACGGATCGGGTTGACCGCCGAAGGCATCTGGATCGACTGGTTGTTCGCGAGCGGCGGGAAGGCCGGCGGCATGCCGAGGCCATTTTCCGCGTGGCACTTCGCGCAGTTGTCAGCGTAGATCTTCTGGCCTTGCTTCAACAGTTCGCCACCGAACTTCTCGGACGTTTCGAGCTGCAGCGGTTCCGGTGCTTCGCTCTTTTGCGGAATCGTCTTCAGGTACGTGGCCATCGCGTTGATGTCCTCGTCCGACATGTACTGCAGGCTGTTGTGAACCACTTCAGCCATCGGGCCGAACACCGCACCGCGGTTCGACACGCCGGTCTTGAGCAGATCGGCGATGTCTTTGGTTTCCCAGTCACCGAGGCCGGCTTCCTTGTTCGACGTGAGCGACGGCGCATACCAGTTCTGCAGCGGGATCAGGCCGCCGGCGAATGCCGCCGAATTGACCGGGCCGCCCATGGCGTTGATCGACGTATGGCACATGCCGCAATGGCCGAGGCCTTCGATCAGGTAGGCGCCACGGTTCCATTCGACCGACTTGGTCGGATCCGGCTTGTACTCGCCTTCACGGAAGAACAGCGTACGCCAGCCGATCAGCATGTTGCGCTGGTTGAACGGGAATTTCAGTTCGTGCGGACGGCTCGCCACGTTGACCGGCGTGACCGAACGCAGGTACGCGTAGATCGCGTCCGAGTCGGCGCGCGTGACCTTCGTGTAGCTCGTGAACGGGAAGCCCGGATACAGCAGGCTGCCGTCTTTCGAACGGCCGGTGTGCATGGCGCGGTAGAAGTCGTCCTGCGTCCACTTGCCGATACCGTACTGGTCGTCAGGCGTGATGTTCGGCGTGAACATCGTGCCGAACGGCGTAGCCATGGGCAGGCCGCCGGCGAATTGCTTGCCGCCGCGCACCGTGTGGCAGGCGATACAGTCGCCGGCGCGGGCGAGGTACTCGCCCTTCTTGATCAGCGCGGCCTGGTCGGCGGGCGTTGCCGCCATGGCCGAGCCGTTATGCAGGTTGTCGCCGCCCGACCACAGGACGGGAACGAGTGCGGCAGCCGCAACGACGACGACTGCCGAGAGGGCGAACAAAGACTTGCGTTTCATTTGAGTGTCTCTCCCGGTGCCTTATTGCGGTTCGCTGCCGCAGGCAAGCGGAGTCTTCATCGAGCGGGCCGGAGCCGGCACGGGGTTTTGTGGAGCCTGTTGCGTGGAAAGCCATGCGGCAACGGCGTTCACGTCTTCGTCAGTCAGGCGCGTGGCGATGGTGTGCATGCAATCAGGCGCAATGGCGTGACGCGAGCCCGAGCGCCATGCGCCCAGCTGCGCGCTGATGTAGTCGGAGTGCAGGCCAACCAGACCCGGAATAGCGGGTTGCATACCGGTCAACGTCTTGCCGTGGCAGGCCGCGCAAGCCGGAATCTGCTTCGAGGCGTCGCCGTTCAGCACGATCTGCTGGCCGCGCGCGAGCGTGCTCGACGACACCGTCGGCTTGGCCGGCGGCGGATACGGCGGACGCTGCTGCGAGAAGTACGTGGCGATCTGATGAAGGTAGTCGTCCGAGAGATACGTGACGAGGTAGTTCATGGGCGGATACTTGCGGCGCCCTTCGCGGAAGTTCTGCAACTGGTTGTACAGATAGTCGGCCGGCTTGCCCGCGAGGCGTGGGAAGTAGTCGTTGTCGGTACCTTGGCCGTGAGTGCCGTGGCAGGCCGTGCAGCCTTGCACGCGCGCTTCCATCGTGTCGGGGGCCTTCGGTTGAGTCTGCGCTTTCGCAGCGCTATAGACACCCGCGGAGCCGATCAGCAGAAGGGCGAGCAGCGGGCGGAAAATGCGTCTTGAAGACACGCGTAACTCCATCAAAATCGGGGACCTGACCGAACTTCGAGCGGCTCGGTGTGAAGGGCAGCCGGCGCTGCGGCGACGCAGCATTCTATCATCGAAGGGTGATGGTGACTATTTGAGACATTAGAGAAGGTTCCGGCTGTCACCACCATGCGACAGTTTGACGCGCAGGGCTGCTTCGGACTGCCTGTCGATCATCTCAAATTTGCCTGAGCAATCAAGGGCACAAGCGGCTAACGCGGGCGATCTATTCTCAAAGCGGGTTGAACCGACGCCCGCGCGAACCATCGAAGCGTACACTTCCGGGCGCGCCGGACCTATCCGGCCCGGATGCGCCCGGGTTTGCGCCCACCGTTCTCCTGATGATCCGCTATCGGCCATACATGAAGCTACTCCATTTTTCCCGTCCGGCGCTACGAGCGTCGATGCTCGGCGTCGCGGCGCTGGTTGCGGCGTCCACCGCATTCGCCCATGCGCACCTGGCATCGAGCGTGCCGGCGGCAAACGCCGAAGTCGTTGCGCCCACCGAAGTGACGATCCGTTTCACCGAGCCGCTCGAGCCGGCTTTCAGCAAGATCGCCCTTGCCGACGCGAGCGGTAACGCGGCCGCGCAGGTTTCGTCGCAAGTCGACGGGAGCGATGCCAAGGTCATGCGTTTGCCGCTGCCGCAGTTGAGCGCAGGCCGCTATGCGGTGCATTGGACAGCGGTAGCCACAGACGGCCACCGTACCCAGGGCAACTTTACGTTCATCGTCAAATGAGCATCGACGCACTCTGGATCGGGCAGGTCGCCATGGCCGCGCTCATGAACGTTGCGTTCGCGTTTGCCGTCGGTTCGGCGTTGCTCGGCGCGTGGCTCGCGAAGGACGCCCAGCAGAAGGTCTCGCCCGCGCGCCTCGCATGGTTGCGCGCGCAACGCTCGATGCTGACCGCCACGGTCGTGCTGGTGCTTGCGGATCTCGGCTGGCTCCTGTATCAGGCGGCATCGATGAGCGGCGTCGGCTTGCCGGCCGCGCTCGGCGTGGTGCCGACCGTGCTCATGCAAACCCACGTCGGCTATGGCTGGAGCCTTGCGTTTGCCGGCGCGCTGGTGCTGCTCGGCACGGCCATGACCAGTCATACCGGCATGCTGCGCAACGCGCTGCTGTGGCTGGCCGTGATCGCGGTGGCCGCGGGCAAGGCGTCGCTCGGGCATGCGGCCGATGCCGGGCCGGCCTCGGCCGCTGTCGCCATGCAAACGCTGCACGTGCTCGTCACCACCGTGTGGGGCGGGCTGGCCATGGCGGCGGGGCTCGCGGTTCTGCCGGCGCTCGGCACCTCGACCGCGCGCGGTTTGTTGATCCGCACGGCGACGCAGGTGTCGAATGTATCGGTGGTGGCGGTCGCGCTGGTGCTGCTCTCCGGCATCTTCAACGCGGTGCGCGGTTCGGGCGGCTCGTTCGAGGCGATCGAACTCAGCACGTGGGGTCATGTGCTGATGCTCAAGCTCGCGCTCATCGCACTCGCGCTGGTCCTCGGCGGACTCAACCGCTTTTCGGCGCTGCCGCGTCTACGCCGGACGGCCTCGACAATGGACGCCCATACCTTCGTCAACGTCCTGTATCTGGAAGCGTTGGCAATGATCGGCGCGTTCGTCGCGGCGGCCGCGCTGTCGCATAGCGTGCCGGCGTTTGCCGCGCTCGGTTGACCCCTCGGCGCGGGATGAGCCGCCAGTCGAGCCGCAAAACGAGCCGCAAAACGAGCCGCAAAACGAGCGCCGCGGCTGCCGCCATCTGAGCGCCGTGCGTGTCCACGGTGACTCAAGTCTGCGACGTCCCGCAGGCGCCCTGAACGTCAAAAAAAGCGCCGCACGTTAAAAGCGTGCGGCGCAATACACACGGTCGCCCGGCGCTGGCCGGCAATCCGCTACTGCTCTTCAGGCGGCCAGCGCGTGGCTCGCCCGTTCCAGGGTCTCCTCCGGAAACATCTCCTGCTGCAAGTCGCCAGCCGCGTTGAACCACTGGCAGATCAGCCAGTTGCCCGACGCGAACAGTACCGGCCCGCTCCAGGTCACGGTCATCGGACGGCCGCCCGATTTGAGCTTCAGCACGTCGCCCGCTCGATATGCGGGTCTCGCCCGCCTCGTGAGCCGCTTGGCCAGCCGCATGATCAGCCTCCGATTATTCGAGGCCGAGCCGATGTCCGAGGATTGGCGCGCAAAAGAGTGCGATGGCACAGCCCGCGGCTTTGCCTTCGAGTTCGGCTCCCGCGGCGCGCATACCGTATGTATGCGTCATGAGATCGAATAGTTGCGGCAGGCAGTAGACGACCGCGGCGCCGATAAAGCATTTCTCGACGACCGAGATGCGCCAGCCGCGTTCGTATGCCAGCGCCGCGCCGATAATGCGCAGCACGCCGAACATCACCAGCGCGCCGACGGCGGCCTGTTCGCGCAGCAGATAGTCCGGAAGGAATTCGCCCATGATGTACCCCGATGCATTTGTCGTTTGAATGCATTTGAGCAAGGAGTGGGCCATGCGTATGTCCGATGCCGAACAGATCGCGTGAAAGCCTTTCTGGATAAGGCTTTGCGAGGATGGTGGCAGGGTGGGAAAGGGCCGCAAAACGCCTGTTTCAGTCCGTTCGGTCCGGGATGTTACGTTACTGCGACGCTGTGCGCGTCACGTCGACGTAACGCGTCAACCGTGTCTCATGGCGGCGCGAAGGGCGAAACGCAAATACGAAAGCGCAAAGGCAAGAGTGCGAATACCAAAGCGCGTCCGCGCAAATCAAAAACGCCGCCCCTGGGGCGGCGTTGCGTCATGCGATTACCATTCGGCGACGCTGCCGTCCTCATGGCGCCACACCGGATTGCGCCAGCGATGGCCGACCTTCGCCATCTCCCGCACTTTCTCTTCGTTGACCTCGATACCGAGGCCCGGACCTTGCGGAATCGACACGAAGCCGTCTTCGTATTTGAAGACTTCCGGATTCTTGATGTAGTCCAGCAGGTCGTTGCCCTGGTTGTAGTGGATGCCGAGGCTCTGTTCCTGGATGAACGCGTTGTAGCTCACCGCGTCGATCTGCAGGCAGGTTGCCAGCGCGATCGGGCCGAGCGGGCAATGCAGCGCGAGCGCGACATCGTAGGCTTCGGCCATCGATGCGATCTTGCGGCACTCGGTAATGCCGCCCGCGTGCGACGCGTCCGGCTGAATGATGTCGACGTAACCGCCCGACAGAATGTGCTTGAAGTCCCAGCGCGAATACAGGCGCTCGCCCAACGCGATCGGCGTGTTGGTCTGGTTGACGATGTCGCGCAGCGACTCGGCGTTTTCCGACAGCACCGGCTCTTCGATGAAGAGCAGCTTGTACGGGTCGAGTTCTTTCGCCAGCACCTTCGCCATGGGCTTGTGCACGCGGCCGTGGAAGTCCACGCCGATGCCAATGTTCGGTCCGACCGCCTCGCGCACCGCCGCCACGTTGTTGATAACGCCTTGCACCTTGTCGAAGGTGTCGATGATCTGCAACTCTTCGGAGCCGTTCATCTTCACGGCCTTGAAGCCGCGTTCGACCACGGCACGCGCGTTATTGGCCACGTCGCTCGGACGGTCGCCGCCGATCCACGAATACACCTTGATCTTGTCGCGCACCTGGCCGCCGAGCAGCGCGTGAATCGGCACGCCGTGATGCTTGCCCTTGATGTCCCACAGCGCCTGGTCGACGCCGGCGATCGCGCTCATCGTGATCGGACCGCCACGGTAGAAGCCTGCGCGGTACATCACCTGCCAGTGGTCTTCGATCAGCAGCGGATCCTTGCCGATCAGATAGTCGGACAGTTCTTCCACGGCGGCCGCCACTGTATGCGCGCGGCCTTCCACCACCGGCTCGCCCCAGCCGACGATGCCTTCGTCGGTTTCGATTTTCAGGAAGCACCAGCGCGGCGGAACGATGAAGGTTTCGAGCTTGGTGATTTTCATGGTGTACGTCTCCTGTGTGTCGGCCGGAGTTAGCGCTTTAGCGCTCCCTCATCCCGTGCGGAATATTTGAGGATTCACATGCTACAACAAAAGCGCATTTAAGTACTATTAATAGTACTATTCGCCAGATAGTGGAGAGACCCCGCCTCGACACGACGTAGCCGAAGCAGGTGATATCAAGGTGGAGATACCCGATAATCGCGCTCTTTTCCGGGCTCAGTTCCAATATCGATAGCGCCGCAAGGCCGCTGGGAGAAAGCTATTCAGCATGATCTGCATGGGCGTGTGGCCCATCTGCTGGCCACCGCGATTCTGCGCGGAGATTACGCGCCCGATTCGATCCTGCCGCGCGAAGCGGAGTTGATGGAGACCTTCGGCGTGAGTCGCACGGTGTTGCGCGAGGCGTTGCGCACGCTCACTTCGAAGGGCTTGATCGAATCACGTCCGCGCGTGGGCACGCGCGTGCGTCCGAAACATGCGTGGAACCTGCTCGATGTCGACGTGCTCGACTGGTACTCGCGGGTCGCCGAGCCGATGGCGTTCGCACTCAAGCTGCAGGAAATGCGCGAGATGATCGAGCCGTATGCTGCGGGCCTCGCGGCGGACTCGCACACGGACGTCACCTTCCACGCACTCGCGGCGGCTCATGCGGCCATGGTGTCCGCGCGCAATGTCGACGAATGGGTGCGCGCCGATCTGCAGTTTCATTTGAGCGTGCTGATTGCGTGCAGCAATGAGTTGCTGATTCCGCTCGGTACGCTGATCGAGCGCACGCTCGAAGCGCAACTGCGTCTGAATGCAAAACGCGCGGACGTGTTCAATGCATCGCTGGCCGAGCACACGGCGGTATTCGAAGCGATTCGTGATCGCGATGCCGCCGCGGCGCGCGCGGCGATGGCGGGACTGTTAGGTGTGACACGCGCGCGGATCGAGGCCTAGGCGGCCCGCGGCGCTGCATGTAGGGTCGCGCGGCGGTGATGGTTCAGCGGCCGCGCCATAACGTTCCTCGGTTGCCGGTTCGGAGCCCGCCGGACTCGCGGCGACATGCCAGCCGCCGCGCCTCAATCCATCGCGGCGTGCGCCACCGACGCATCCGGCGCCCTGTGCGACGGGCGAATCAGCAGCAGGAGCGGAATGACCAGCAGCGTCGCCATGAACATCAGCTTGAAGTCGTTCAGATACGCGATCATCGACGCTTGCTGGGTGATCGAGACGTTCAGCGCGGCCATGTCGTAGTTCGAGCCGCTATTGAGCATGGGCTGGACCGCTGGATTGAACGCCGAGATATTGGCCGCAAGGTCGGCGTGCGAGACCTGCGTGTTGCGGGTCATCAGCGTCTGCACGATCGAAATGCCGATGCTGCTGCCTATATTGCGCATCAGGCTGTACGTTGCGGTGCCGTCCGCGCGCAGTTCGGGAGTGAGCGTCGAGAAGGTCAAAGCGCTCAGCGGCACGAACACGAGGCCGAGGCCGAAACCTTGAATCACGCCAGGCCAGACGATATCCGACGCCGACAGCACGATCGTGTAATGCATCATCTGCCACAGCGCGAACGCCGAGATCAGGAAGCCGGCGAGTAGCAAGATCCGCGCGTCGATCCGCTTCAGCAGCCGCCCGGCGAACAGCATGGCGACCATCGTGCCGGCGCCGCTCGGCGCCGTGACGAGCCCGGTGGTCGCGACCGGATAGTTCATCAGGTTTTGCAACATGGGCGGCAGCAAGGCGCGCGTTGCATACATCACCGCGCCGATCACGAAGATAAAGAACGTGCCGGTGGCGAAGTTCGGATCCCTCAGCAGCTCATACTTGAAGAACGACTTCTTGCCGACCGTTGCCGTATGCACGAGAAAGAACGCGAAGCTGATCGCGGCGAGTAGCGCTTCGATGACGATTTCGTTCGAGCCGAACCAATCGAGTTGCTCGCCCCGATCGAGCATGGCTTGCAATGCGCCGATGGCAAGACCAAGTGTGGCGAAGCCGAACGCATCGAACTTCACGTCGTGCTTCGGCTCGCGCGAAGGCAGGAAGGTCGCCACGCCGAACAACGCGAACGCGCCGATCGGCACGTTGATGAAAAACACCCAGCGCCAGTTGTAGCTGTCGGTGAGCCAGCCGCCGAGCGTCGGCCCGAGAATCGGTCCGACCATCACGCCCATGCCCCACACAGCCATGGCTTGGCCCTGCTTTTCGCGCGGGTTGATATCGAGCAGGATGGACTGCGACAACGGCACCAGCGACGCGCCGAAAACGCCTTGCAACAAGCGCGACGCCACGATCTGCGTGAGCGTCTCCGACAATCCGCACAGTGCCGACGACACCGTGAAGCCGCCGATCGCGACGATCAGCAACCGCTTGACGCTCAACCGGTCCGAGAGCCAGCCCGTGAGCGGTGTGGCGATCGCGGCGGCGACGATGTACGAAGTCAGCACCCACGTGATCTCATCCTGCGACGCGGACAGCGTGCCCTGCATGTGCGGCAGCGCCACGTTGGCGATCGTGCTGTCGAGCGTCTGGATCAGCGTCGCCAGCATGATCGAAATGGTGATCATCGATCGGTTGAGCGGCGCGGCGGTGTTTGCCGCCGGGGTATTGGAAGACATGAATGAGCGAGGATCGTCGATATAGTAAGCATGCTTAGTATATCGGTTGCGCAAGTGCGCGCCATCGGGAATTATGCGGAGCCTGAATTGCGCGGGCTTCAGCGCTGAAAAACGGCGGCCTTTCGTATAATCCGCCCATGAAAACCCAACTCGATGAGCGCTTCGGCTTTCTGATTTCCGACGTCGGCCGTCTGACCGGCAAGCGTTTCGACGACCTTGCGAAGTCCTCAGTCGACCTGACGCGCGCGCAATGTCGCGTACTCGCCTATCTCGCGCATTACGGCGACACCAATCAGGCTCGGCTTGCTGACCTGCTCGAGGTCGCACCGATATCGGCGGGCCGTCTGCTCGACCGCATGGAAGAGGGTGGCTGGATCGAGCGGATCGCCAACCCGCAGGACCGCCGCGAACGGCAGGTCCGCATGACGCCGAAGGCCGAGCGCACCCTCGGCCGGGCGCGCAAGGTCGGCGACGAAGTTGCGCTCGAAGCGCTGAGCGGTTTCACCGATGAAGAAGCGAAGCAGTTGATCGCCCTGTTGCAGCGGGTGCGGGGCAATCTGAGCCGGTTGGTGGACCGGTGATGCATTGATATCGCGGCTCGATCGAGGGATCCGCGACGCGCGGCACCGAGCCGTTCGACCCGATCGTCGCGCGGATGCACGACATGGCGCAACGGAGCGGTGCCCTGGTCGGGCGGTGGCGCCCGCGTCGCGATCGCCCCGCGATCAGGGGCGCCACATGAATCAGGTCATTGCGTTTTCCCGCACGACGGCCGTGCGAGGCATGCGGTTGCCCCGCGCGACGGCTACTTCGACTCGGGAGTCCCCGTCGCTCCAGACGGCGGAACCAGTTCGAAGCAGGCAGGCGGCGCGACAGACGTTTTCGTTTTCGCGTCAGGCTGCTGCGGGTCGAAGCATTTGAAGGCGCTCTGATCGCGCTGGACGAAAATCGTGTCGGCCAGGCCGGCGCTGCCTTGAGCGCCGTTCACGACAGCGACGATTTTGTAGCCGTTCTGCAGCAGCGTGGATAGCGTGGTCGCGCTCGTGCGCCATTGGCTGTCGGACGGGGTCTGGGCCTGAACGGCCGACGCGGCAGCGCCGCCGAGAAGCACGATGGAAGCGGTGGCCACGGCAAGTGTGGCGGTGCGGAACGTCATCAAGAAACCTCCTTGAAGTTGCTGTAGTTGCAGTTTGGAAAGCCAAAACAAAAAAGCCGCTGAACCTTGCGGATCAGCGGCTTTTTCTTGCAACTGGTGGCGAATCAGGGACTCGAACCCCGGACCTGCGGATTATGATTCCGTCGCTCTAACCAACTGAGCTAATTCGCCGAAAGAAGCGAGATTATGCGGACGCCGCCGGAGGCTGTCAACCCCCGGCGCACAACTTTTTCAAGTTGCCGCGGCTATCAGGCGTTTCAGTCCTTCGCGTAGATGTCCGAGTCCTTGGTTTCCTTGACGAACAGCATGCCGATCACGAAGGTAACGAGCGCGATCACGATCGGATACCACAGTCCCGAAAAGATATTGCCCTTCGCCGCCACGATCGCGAACGCGGTCGCCGGCAGGAAGCCGCCGAACCAGCCGTTGCCGATGTGATACGGCAGCGACATCGACGTATAGCGAATGCGCGTGGGGAACATCTCCACCAGCATCGCCGCGATCGGGCCGTAGACCATCGTCACGTAGATCATCATGATCGTCAGGATCACCACGCTCATCGGCCAGTTGATCTGCGAGGGATCGGCCTTCGGCGGATAACCCGCGGTCTTCAGCGTCGTCGCGAGCGTCTTGTCGAACGCCTTGCCTTGATCCTTGGCGTCGGCGGCCTTGCCGTCATACGTGTTGATCACCGTATCGCCGACCTTGATCTCCGCCAGCGTGCCAGCCGGCGCGGCGACGTTCTCGTAGTTCAGGCCGGCCTTCGAGAGCGCGCTCTTGGCGATGTCGCAGGAACTCGTGAACTTCGAGGTGCCGACCGGGTTGAACTGGAACGAGCACTCGTCCGGATTCGCAATCACGACGATCGGCGCCTTCGCGGTTGCAGTTTCCAGCGCCGGGTTGGTGTAGTGCGTCAGCGCCTTGAACAGCGGGAAGTACGTGCACGCGGCGATCAGCAGGCCGGCCATGATGATCGGCTTGCGGCCGATACGATCCGACAGCGAGCCGAAGAACAGGAAGAACGGCGTGCCGATCAGAAGCGCGATCGCGATCATGATGTTGGCGCTGCTGCCGTCCACCTTCAGCGTCTGCGTCAGGAAGAACAGCGTGTAGAACTGGCCCGTGTACCAGACCACCGCCTGGCCGGCGGTCAGGCCGATCAGCGCGAGAATCACGATCTTCAGGTTTTTCCACTGGCCGAAAGCTTCGGTCAGCGGCGCCTTGGAGGTCTTGCCTTCTGCCTTGATGCGCTCGAACACCGGCGATTCATGCAGTTGCAGACGAATCCACACCGACACGCCCAGCAGGAGGATCGACGCGACAAACGGAATGCGCCAGCCCCAGTCGCCGAACGCTTCTTCGCCCATTGCCGTGCGCACGCCGAGAATCACCAGCAGCGACAGGAACAGGCCGAGGGTAGCAGTCGTCTGGATCCAGGCCGTGTAGAAGCCGCGGCGACCCGCCGGCGCGTGTTCGGCCACGTACGTGGCGGCACCGCCGTACTCGCCGCCGAGCGCCAGACCTTGCAGCATCCGCATGGCGACGAAGATCACCGGCGCGGCGATACCGATCGATGCGTAGCCCGGCAGAAAGCCGACGAGGAACGTCGACAGGCCCATGATCACGATCGTCACGAGGAACGTGTACTTGCGCCCAACCAGATCGCCGAGCCGCCCGAACACGATCGCGCCGAACGGCCGGACCGCGAAGCCGGCGGCGAAGCTGAGTAGCGTGAAGATGAAGGCGGCCGTCGGATTGACGCCGGAGAAGAAGCTCTTGCTGATGAAGGCCGCGAGCGAGCCGGCCAGATAGAAGTCGTACCACTCGAAAACCGTACCCAGCGACGATGCGAAGATCACCCGTTTCTCTTCACTCGTCATCGGCACGTGCGAGATTTGCCCGCCAACGGTAGCCATATGTCGTCTCCAATATTGATATGCACGCGGTCCGCCGGTAACGGCGTTCCCGTGAAACCGATTATTGGAGTGGAAACTTACGGTGTACTGACGTGGGGAGGTGAAATCGCAGCTTGCGGCGTGCAGCGCGATTTCATTCAACGCGCGTCAATTAATATTCAAAATCGCGCAATGCACAGTCAACGTTTCTTAATATTGAGATAGCGCGTGTGCGCTTTCAGGAGGCGTTAGGGTAAGTCCCGTCCCGCTCGTGAATGTGCAAGCTGACACGTACGAGCGTCCCGGCAAGCCGCGGCGAGGTTTGATACACGTTATCGTCGATCGTCAGCTCGCCGCCGTGCATGGTCGCTATCTCGCGCACGATCGCGAGCCCGAGGCCGCTGCCGTCGCCTTCTCGGCCGAGAATCCGGTAGAAGCGCTCGATCACCCGCGAACGCTCGGCGACCGGAATGCCGAGCCCCGTATCCTCGACTTCCAGATGGACGAGGCGGGCCGGCGCATCATGCCGCACCCTGACGGTGATGCGCCCGCCCGGCGGCGTATAGCGGATGGCGTTGTCGATCAGATTCGACAGCATTTCGCGCAGCATGACCGGATTGCCGTCGACTTCGACGAGCTCGTCTGGCCCCTCGTAGCCGAGATCCATCTCCTTTGCGAGCGCGGCCTGAACCCAGTCGCGCACCGCGCTGCGCGCCACTTCCGTCACTTCGACCGGCGTAAAAATCTGGCCCGACATGCGGTTCTCCGCGCGCGCCAGCGCCAGCAACTGCGTGACGAGCCGTGCGGCGTGCTCCGAACTGGTGGCGATCTGTTCGAGCGAGCGGTGAACTTCGGCGGAGGCGTCCTGGCGCAGTGCCAGTTCGGCCTGGGTGCGCAGGCCGGCAAGCGGCGTTTTCATTTGATGCGCGGCGTCGGCGATAAAGCGCTTTTGCAGCTCCATGTTCTGTTCGAGGCGCGTCAGCAGATCGTTGAACGAGGTGACGAGCGGCTCGATTTCGGGCGGCGCGCGGCGCGCTTCGAGCGGCGAAAGATCGTCCGGGCGGCGCGCGCGGATATGCGCCTGCAGCGCGTGCAGCGGCGCGAGGCCGCGCGAGAGGCCGAACCACACGAGCAGGATCGCGAGCGGCAGAATCACGAACTGCGGCAGGATCACGCCCTTGATGATGTCGTTGGCGAGCTGGCTGCGTTTGTCGAGCGTCTCGGCGACCTGCACCAGTACCGGCTGCGCACCCGGCGTCTGCGGAAACTCGACCGTGGTGTAGGCGACGCGAATGTCGTTGCCGCGCAGCACGTCGTCACGGAATTCGACGAGACCCGGCTGCGGCCGGTCTTCCTCGTGCGGCAGCGGCATATCGCGCTCGCCGCCCACGAGTTCGCCGCGCGTGCCGAGCACCTGGTAGAACACGCTGTCCACATTGTCGGTGCGCAGAAAATCGCGAGTGGAATCGGGCAGCGATAGCTCGGCCACGCCGTTGACCGGATGGATCTGGCGGGCGAGCACGTAAGCGTCGGTTTCGAGCGCGCGGTCGAACGGGCCGTTCGCGATCGACTTGGCGACCAGATACGTGACGGCGAGGCTCATCGGCCAAAGCAGCAGAAGCGGCGCCAGCATCCAGTCTAGAATCTCGCCGAACAGCGAGCGCGGGCGTGCTTCGGCGGCGGCTTCGGTTTCGTCGGGCGGGGCGAACGGGTTGGCGTAGCGCTCGTCGCGCGCCTCGTCGAGGTCCGCCGCGTGCGCCGTAGCGCGGTCTGCGCGTGCGGACATGGGCGTCTTCTATTTGTAGTGGTGGCTCGCCGGCATCGAGCCGGACGACGGCGAGGCGGGCGGTTCAGGCTCGGCGGGCGGGGACGTGCTCATGGCGTTGGTGCTCGCGTTAGCCGGCGCAGCCGCTTTCTCGAGGCAGTAGCCCAGCCCGCGTACGGTGATGATGCGCACGCCGCTCGGCTCGATTTTCTTGCGCAGGCGGTGTACGTAGACCTCGATGGCGTTGTTGCTGACTTCCTCGCCCCATTCGCACAGGTGATCGACGAGCTGTTCCTTCGAGACCAGCCGGCCGATCCGTTGCAGCAGCACTTCGAGCAATCCCAGCTCGCGCGCGGACAGGTCGATCACCTGCTCGTTGATGTAGGCGATCCGGCCGACCTGATCGAACGACAGCGATCCGTGCCGCACGACCGTCGGGCCGCCGCCCGCGCCACGCCGCGTCAAGGCGCGCACGCGTGCCTCGAGTTCGTTCAGCGCGAAGGGCTTCGCCATGTAATCGTCGGCGCCGAGGTCGAGACCCTTGACGCGTTCGTCGACGCTGTCCGCGGCGGTCAGAATCAGCACCGGCATATTGGAGTTGCGCGCGCGCAGGCGGCGCAACACCTCCAGCCCGGACATGCGCGGCAGGCCCAGATCGAGGATCAGCAGGTCGAAAGTTTGCATGGACAGCGCGGTGTCGGCCTCGACGCCGGTCTTCACGTGGTCGACGGCATAGGCCGATTGGCGGAGTGATCGAACCAGACCGTCCGCGAGTATGCTGTCGTCTTCGGCAATCAGAATTCGCATGGTGCGCCAGCCTGGCCTTGCCGGCACCGTGGGATGTCCCCCGGCGCACAGCGGTCTCCGAAAATTATTGTGGGTAGTGGGTTGGCGCGACGGTAAAAATGCGTGTTCGCATGAGAATCGCGCTTGCCAAAACTACTGTTTTTTTATACAGTGTCTGAGTTTCGTGTGCTGTCCTTCAAAAGTGACCTGCACATCTGCCTCAGACGCCGTTCATCATAGCAAAGGACGATTCATGGAAGAAAGCAAGAAAGGCTCGGCTGGACTGACTGCTGAAAAGAGCAAGGCACTCGCTGCCGCACTCGCGCAGATCGAAAAGCAGTTCGGCAAAGGGTCGGTCATGCGGCTCGGCGCAGGTGAGGTAGTCGAAGACATCCAGGTGGTTTCAACCGGATCGCTCGGCCTCGACATCGCGTTGGGCGTCGGCGGTTTGCCGCGTGGCCGTGTGGTCGAAATTTATGGCCCGGAATCGTCCGGTAAAACCACGCTGACGCTGCAAGTCATTGCCGAAATGCAGAAGATCGGCGGCACGGCGGCCTTTATCGACGCGGAACACGCGCTGGACATCCAGTACGCGGGCAAACTCGGCGTGAACGTGAACGACCTGCTGGTGTCGCAGCCGGACACAGGTGAACAGGCGCTCGAAATTGCGGACGCACTGGTGCGTTCGGGCTCGATCGACATGATCGTGATCGACTCGGTCGCGGCACTCGTGCCGAAGGCTGAAATCGAAGGTGAAATGGGCGACTCGCTGCCGGGTCTGCAAGCGCGTCTCATGTCGCAGGCGCTGCGCAAGCTCACCGGCACGATCAAGCGCACGAACTGCCTCGTCATCTTCATCAACCAGATCCGCATGAAGATCGGCGTGATGTTCGGCAATCCGGAAACCACCACGGGCGGTAACGCGCTGAAGTTCTACGCGTCGGTGCGTCTGGACATTCGCCGTATCGGTTCGATCAAGAAGAACGACGAAGTGATCGGCAACGAAACGCGCGTGAAGGTTGTCAAGAACAAGGTGTCGCCACCGTTCAGGGAAGCAATTTTCGACATTCTGTACGGCGAAGGCATCTCGCGTCAGGGCGAAATCATCGACCTGGGCGTGCAGGCCAAGATCGTCGACAAGGCCGGCGCGTGGTACAGCTACAGCGGCGAACGTATTGGTCAGGGCAAGGACAACGCGCGTGAATTCCTGCGCGAAAATCCGGATATCGCTCGCGAGATCGAAAACCGTATCCGTGAGTCGCTGGGCGTGAATGCCATGGCTGAAGCGGTGACCGGCGCAGGCGCAGAAGTCGCAGACGAAGAAGAGTAACCATCACGTGATACGCAAGGGCCGGCCGTTGTCCGATACCGGACGCCACGCGGACGGCCCGCGTGATGAAGACAACGAGTCGTTCGATCCATTCGAATCGTTCGACGCACACGATCGCGCTGCGGGCCGTAGCCCACAGCGCGCTCAGTTTGAATCCTCCCCGCCATCCGGCTCGGATCCCTCCGAGACCACCTACACCCGCTCGCGTCGCGTTCCAGGTGAGGCGAAACCCGGGCAAGACGAAGCCAAAAAATCCCAACGTCCGGCACGGTCGCTGAAAGGGCGCGCGCTCGGCTATTTGTCCCGCCGCGAATACAGCCGCACCGAACTCGCGCGCAAGCTGAAGCCGTTCGTCGAGGAAACCGATTCGCTCGATACTTTGCTCGATTCGCTCGAAGCCGAAAACTGGCTGTCCGATTCGCGCTTCGCCGAAAGCCTGATCCATCGCCGCTCGTCGCGGCTGGGTGCGAGCCGTATCGTCGGCGAACTGAAGCAACATGCGGTCGACCAGATGCTCGTCGAAGAGGCGAGTGCGCAATTGCGCGAAACCGAACTCGCGCGTGCCCAAGCCGTCTGGCGCAAGAAATTCGGCCGGCTTCCCGAAACGCCAGCCGAGCGGGCAAAACAGGCGCGCTTTCTGGCCTCGCGTGGGTTTTCGGGCGCCACGATCGGCAAAATCCTCAAGGGGATCGACGAGGAGTGGGCCGGCGACTAGCCGCATCGGTCTGTGCCCCGCGTACAGGCCCGGTGGGACGGCGTCTTCCGCGCTCAGCCGCCTGTGGCGCGCCGCCGCGCATTCCGACCTGTCTCAAATACCCAGTATGCTAAAATTCATGGGTTTTCCAATCCGGCCTTTCCTTCCCGCATGCCGCTCTCCCCGCCAGTGTCCCGTCAGTTGCGCCATCGTCGCGCAATCAGAGCGGAAGCCTACGAGCGAGCCGATGGCCTGTGGGATGTGGAAGCGTGCTTGACCGACGAAAAACCGCGTGATGTGGTGCTTGCGTCGGGCGTCCGGCCCAATGGTCAGCCGATCCATGAACTCTGGCTTCGCATCACCATCGATCGCAAGCTCAATGTCGTCGACGCCGAGGCGTCGTCCGACTGGGTGCCCTATCCAGGGTTGTGCCAAGCCAGCAATCCCGCCTACCGTGCCCTCATCGGGCTCAATCTCCGCCAAAACTTCCGTCGTGAATCTGCCCGTTTGCTCGGCGGCACGGTGGGTTGCACGCATCTCACCGAGTTGTGCGCGATCCTGCCGACCGCCGCGATTCAGGCATTCGCCGGCGACGTGTGGAACACCGGTGACAGCACGCCGGGCGCGAACGCGGGTTCAGGGGGCGAATCGTCTAACAGCACAGGCGAGCATTCCAACGACAAACCGCCATTCCAGCTGGGACGCTGCCACGCGCTGCGTTTCGACGGCGAGGCGGTGCAGCAGTTTTATCCGCGCTGGTATGGCCGCGCTCCGTATACAGCGGATCGCGCGGCATCGTCAGGCGACGGGGCAGTCCGCCAGGCAGGCGAGGGCGGCAACGCGTCCGGCATGAACGACGGCAGCGGAAACGAAGTTCAATCCAACTCTCAGACTGAAGGGAATCACGCATGAAGATTCACGAGTACCAGGGTAAGGAAATCCTGCGGAAATTCGGCGTCGCGGTACCGCGCGGCAAGCCGGTCTTCTCGGTGGATGATGCGGTCAAGGCCGCGGAAGAGCTCGGCGGCCCGGTATGGGTCGTGAAGGCTCAGATCCATGCGGGTGGCCGTGGCAAGGGCGGCGGCGTGAAGGTCGCCAAGTCGCTGGATCAGGTTCGCGAGTACTCGGAACAGATCCTCGGCATGCAGCTCGTCACGCACCAGACCGGCCCGGAAGGCCAGAAGGTGAATCGTCTGCTGATCGAAGAAGGCGCTGACATCAAGAAGGAACTGTATGTCGGCCTCGTGATCGATCGCGTGTCGCAGAAGATCGTCGTGATGGCATCGAGCGAAGGCGGCATGGACGTCGAAGAAGTCGCGGAAAAGACGCCTGAGCTGATCCACAAGATCGCTGTCGACCCGGCAACCGGTCTGAAAGACGCTGAAGCCGACGAACTGGCCACGAAGATCGGTGTGCCCGCCGCTTCGTTGCCGCAAGCGCGCGCGATCCTGCAAGGCCTGTACAAGGCATTCTGGGAAACCGACGCATCGCTCGCGGAAATCAACCCGCTGATCCTGACCGGCGACGGCAAGGTCATCGCGTTGGACGCCAAGTTCAACTTCGATTCGAACGCACTGTTCCGTCACCCGGAAATCGTCGCGTATCGCGATCTGGACGAAGAAGATCCGGCTGAAGTCGAAGCCTCGAAGTTCGACCTCGCGTACATCTCGCTCGACGGCAACATTGGCTGCCTCGTGAACGGCGCCGGCCTCGCAATGGCAACGATGGACACCATCAAGCTGTTCGGCGGCGAACCGGCGAACTTCCTGGACGTGGGCGGTGGCGCCACGACCGAGAAGGTCACGGAAGCGTTCAAGATCATGCTGAAGAACCCGAACCTGACCGCGATTCTGGTCAACATTTTCGGCGGCATCATGCGCTGCGACGTGATCGCGGAAGGCGTGATCGCGGCGTCGAAGGCCGTCTCGCTGAAGGTGCCGCTCGTGGTCCGCATGAAGGGCACGAACGAAGACCTCGGCAAGAAGATGCTCGCTGAATCCGGCCTGCCGATCATTGCGGCAGACAGCATGGAAGAAGCGGCTCAGAAGGTCGTCGCGGCCGCTGCGGGCAAGGCGTAAGCCTCGTCCCGAGCGCGTTTACCAGGATTACGAATGGCGGCGCGTGAATGGCGCATGAGCGGCGCGGGCGAAGAATGCCTTGCCGCGCGGCGCAATGGCGCGACGCCAAACGAACAGAGGTCAATACATGTCGATTCTGATTAACAAAGACACCAAGGTCATCACGCAGGGCATCACCGGCAAGACCGGCCAGTTCCACACGCGTGCTTGCCGTGAATATGCAAACGGCCGCGAAGCGTACGTTGCAGGCGTGAACCCGAAGCGCGCAGGCGAAGACTTCGAAGGTATTCCTATCTACGCTAGCGTCGCTGAAGCCAAGGCTGAAACGGGCGCAACCGTGTCGGTGATTTACGTTCCGCCGGCAGGCGCTGCTGCTGCGATCTGGGAAGCGGTCGAAGCCGATCTGGATCTGGCGATCTGTATCACGGAAGGCATTCCTGTCCGTGACATGATCGAGCTGAAGGCTCGTATGCGCGCTGAAAACCGCAAGACGCTGCTGCTCGGTCCGAACTGCCCGGGTACGATCACGCCGGACGAACTGAAGATCGGCATCATGCCGGGTCACATCCACCGCAAGGGCCGCATCGGCGTCGTGTCGCGTTCGGGCACGCTGACGTACGAAGCAGTCGGCCAATTGACGGCGATCGGCCTCGGCCAATCGTCGGCAGTCGGTATCGGCGGCGACCCGATCAACGGTCTGAAGCACATCGACGTGATGAAGATGTTCAACGACGATCCGGAAACGGACGCCGTCATCATGATCGGCGAGATCGGTGGTCCGGACGAAGCCAATGCTGCTGAGTGGATCAAGGACAACATGAAGAAGCCGGTGGTCGGCTTCATCGCTGGTGTCACGGCGCCTCCGGGCAAGCGCATGGGCCACGCTGGCGCGCTGATCTCGGGCGGTGCGGATACGGCCGAAGCGAAGCTGGAAATCATGGACGCGTGCGGCATCAAGGTCACGAAGAACCCGTCGGAAATGGCGCGTCTTCTGAAGGCAATGCTGTAAGTCGAAATTCACGCGCAGTCACGGCGTGTTTTTTGATACGCTTACGAAACCCTTTCGTGAGCGTGCGGTTCAAAAAGCGGGGGAGTGTAGACTCCTCCGCTTTTTTATTGGCCGCGCGCCGGACTTTTTCTTATTCTTTCAACCATGCTCGAGTTCTTCGCCACGCTCCATTGGGGCGCTGTCATTCAGATCATCGTCATCGACATCCTGCTGGGTGGCGATAATGCCGTCGTGATCGCGCTGGCCTGCCGCAATTTGCCGCCGTCGCAGCGCACGAAGGGCGTGTTGTGGGGGACGGCAGGCGCAATCGTGCTGCGTGTGGCGTTGATCGCGTTCGCAGTCGTGCTGCTCGATGTGCCGTTGCTGAAGTTCGCCGGTGGCCTGTTGCTGCTGTGGATCGGTGTGCGCCTGATGGCGCCGGCGCACGACGCGCATGAAAACGTCAAGCCGGCTGACAAGCTGATGTCGGCGATCAAGACCATCATTGTCGCGGACGCGGTGATGAGCCTCGACAACGTGATCGCGATTGCGGGCGCGGCCGAGTCCGCTGATCCCGAACACCGTCTCGCGCTGGTGATTTTCGGCCTCGTGGTGAGCATTCCGTTGATCGTGTGGGGCAGTCAGCTGGTTCTCAAACTGCTCGATCGCTTCCCGATCGTCATCACACTCGGCGCCGCGTTGCTGGGCTGGATTGCGGGCGGCCTGATCATCAACGACCCGGCCGGCGACCGTTGGCCGATCCTCGATACGCCGTGGGCCGAATACGGCATGAGCATCGCAGGTGCGTTATTCGTCGTGATCCTCGGTTATCTGCTCAAGCGTCGCAATGCCAATCGCGCGGCGGCGTGAGTCTTCGGCGCCCATGCGAGCGCGTCTCACGCGCCGCTGCGAAGCTGAACCGGACCACGCCGCAACGTTAGCCGTTCGGCTGACTGTGTGACGAGAGCGCTGCTGGCTACGATTGAAACGCCTGTTCCCAATCCGCGGAGCAGGCGTTTTTCGTTTCAGGAGCCTGCCGATGATCGTTACTTTGCCGTATTCCCCTTACTCCCAGTCCTTGCTGTCCTCGCGCGCGCGATTCGGCCGGGCGGGCTGGCCTGCGCGGCTGGCGCGTGCCTGCCGACGCCTTTGTTCCGGCTTCACGCTGATCGAACTGATGATCGTGCTGGCAATCGTCGGCGTGATCGCCGCCTATGCGATTCCCGCGTATCAGGACTATCTGGCGCGCAGCCGCGTCGGCGAAGGGCTTTCGCTGGCGGCGTCCGCGCGGCTGGCCGTGGCTGAAAACGCTGCGAGCGGCAATGCGTTCAGTGGCGGTTACGCGTCGCCGCCTGCCACCCGCAATGTCGAGTCGATCCGGGTCGACGACGACACCGGCCAGATTACCGTCGCCTTCACGACGCGAGTTGCGCCCGCGGGTTCGAACACGCTCACGCTCGTGCCATCGGTTCCTGACAATGCGGACGCGCCGACTGCGCGCGTGGCGCTGAGCAAGGGCGCGGTGCAGGCGGGAGCGCTCACGTGGGAATGTTTCGCGGGCGGTAAAACGGTATCCTCGCTGCCGGCGCCGGGTGGCGGACCGGCACCCACCGATGCGCCTAGCCTGGCGTCGAATCTCGCCCCGCCGGAGTGCCGTTCTTGAGTAACGGCGAAATGATGGGCAGCGCGGGCCAAATCGTATTCGCTCGCACGTAAAAGGCTGATTTCCGGGATATTTCAGCCCGGCCGGCGCACAGCAGGAGAATTTTTTTGTATAGTGCGCCGGTTGCTGACGCCCACCGGTTACTCGATGCCCACCCCTTTCGCGCGCTACCTGTCTTTCATTCTGTTGGCTCTCGCGTTGGTGCTGCCTTATGCAGTTGTCAACCATACGTATCCGATTCCGACCTTTTACGCCGAATTCACCGCACTCGCGCTGTATCTGCTGACCGGCGCGGGTGTCGTGCTGCTGATCGCGAGCGCGAGGCCGCGCGTGACGTTCGCGTCGCCGGTAGTCGCGCTGGTGCCGTTGCTGTTCGGGCTGTTGCTCGTGGCGCAATCGGTGCTATTGCCGGTCTCGCAGCCGTCGATGAACTGGCTCGGCGGCGGCTATCTGCTAGCGGCCTTCATGGCGACGCATGCCGGTTATGGGTTCACGCGAGTCAAACTCAACGAGACCGCGTTGCGCTGGGCGGCCGGCGCGTTGATCGTCGGCGGGCTGTTTGCGGTGTTCTGCCAGGTTATCCAGCTGTTTCACCTCGAAACGCGCGTCTCGCCCCTCGTCGTCGCCTATAACGTGACCGTCGAGCGCCGGCCGTTCGGCAATATGGCTCAGGCCAATCACCTCGCCACCTATATCGCATTCGCCATGGCGGGCGCGTTGTTCCTCGTGCAGACGCGGCGAATTGCCGTCAGCATCTGGTTTCTCGTGTCGACGATTTTCGCGGTTGGCCTTGCCCTGACCGTCTCGCGGGGTCCGTGGCTGCAGATGGGCGTGATCGTGGTGGCGGGTTTCTGGATGGCCTTCGCGCAGACCCGCAATCAGCTGCAACTGCGCCGCAGCAATCGCGAGTGGATCATTCCGATCGCGCTGGCCGTGCTGTTTTTCGTGGTCAATGCGCTGATTCGCTGGGCCAATGTTCGCTATCACCTGGAGCTTGGGCAGTCCGCGGCAGAACGTTTCAAGGACGCCGGGCAGATCGCGCCGCGTCTCGCGTTGTGGAAGTACGGCTGGACGATGTTCAAGACGCATCCGTTGCTGGGTGTCGGCTGGGGTGAATTTCCGAGCTACCAGTACGAGTTCGTGAAATCGCTGGGCGCTGTCGAGATCGCTAACAATTCACACGACATCTTCATCGACCTGCTCGCGAAGACCGGCCTGATCGGTCTGGCAATCGTGCTGTTCGGTCTGATCACATGGCTCGTGCGGGTGGTGCGCGCTCCGCAAAGCTCAGCGCGCGTGTTTGGCATTGCGCTGATCGGTGTGCTGGTCATGCACGCACTGGTCGAATATCCGCAGCAATACATGTTCTTCCTGTTGCCGGCCATGTTCGTGTTTGGCCTGCTGGAAACCCGGTCGCTGCGCCTCGTGCCGGCACGCGTGTCGTTCGGCGCGTTTGCCGTGGTGGTGTTCGGCGGACTGGCGGCGCTGTATCCGGTGTATCGCGATTACGCGCGCGCCGAGGTGCTGTACTACGGCTCGCGTCCCGCCGACCAGTATCGAGCGGACCCGTCGTTCCTGTTCCAGGCGTGGGGCGGCTATGGCATGGCGACGCTTTTGCCGATGAATTCGATGGACTTGCAACATAAGCTCGCCATGCATAGGCAGGCGATCGCGCTGCTACCGGGCGAAACGGTGTTGCGCCGCTATGCGGTGCTGCAGGCGTTGAGCGGCGATCAGGCGGCAGCGTTCGACACCGTCGAACGCCTGAAGATCTTTGCGATGGAACTGAAGGACTGGCCGTCGCAACTGGGCTATCTCTACCAGCTCTGCGACGAGCAGAAAACGTTGACCGGTTTCAAGGCGGAACTGGTCAAGCGCTACGGTATGCCGCCGGGCGACGTGAATGAAGACGACGATAGTGACGAGGATTGAGCCGCTGCGTTCGTTTCACAGCTTCATAGCTTCTTAGCATCAAAGGTCGAGCGGGATGATGACGTGCACGTCGTCATCCCGCCACCCAATCCCCCGACTTCCCGCCGTGCTTCTCCAGCACGCGCACGTCGGTGATCGTCACCCCCGATCCACCGCCTCGCACATGTCTGAATCCTCAGTCGTCGCCTCGTGTGACGACCCTGTTACGTGTTGCGACGCCGACGCGGGCGAGATTCAATGCCATGTTCCGTCAGTAACTTGCGAAGACGATGGTTCTCGGCAAACAGCCCGATAATCACCGCCGTCATGATGATCGCACCCGACCATTCTCCGGTGTACCGGTAGAACGTCCATGCACCGACTGCACAGGCGACAGCAGCCAGCAGCAATGCTATACGGTCGAGAATCCAGTTCATGCTGTCGCCGCCTTTTGCGTCGCTCTTGTCACGCGATTGCGGAAAGCGTAGTTCATCCGCGCCGGAGAACCGGCGATCATGACTTCTGGGTGGCGTTGCAAGAATGTCAGCATAACTGGGGAAATGCGAATGCCGTTGCTAGCCGCCCATCGACATACGGTCGGCGCGACTTGGGCGCTTGTTGTGCAGACCGATGATGAGTTTGCGGCAACGATCAGGCTGCCAATCACCGCACCTGTATAAGCCGCTGCCGTGATCCCGGCTATTGCGGCGAGAATTTCCAGTCCTGTCGTTGCACCAATCATTTCCGCGGCCGTTGCACCAGGACCAAGTTTGGCCAGTGCATTCAGCATCGCCGACAAGTTAGTCATTGCTGTGGTGTAGGTCGAGAACAGACTGTCGGGAGCGGGCAGGTTTAGTGTTGCCATGTTCTTCTGAAACGCGTCTTTGAAGCTAGGGCAAGAAACCGGCATGTTCGAAACCCGTTCGATTGATCAGCTAATTTTAACTGACAAATCAGTGGTGGCAGATTGCTCTTTCAATGATATGCGCCTTACCTGACGACAATTCAAACCAGATTCGGGCGCCACCATGAAAATAAAATCCATTGCCGTTTGTTGTTTATGCCGGTTGCGCAGTCGTTCACCGAATTACATCGAACGCCAACCCCGAAGATAGCTGGCGCAAAATTCTAGTTACGAGAGTGATCGATGCCGATGCTGGCACCGTGGAAGACCCATGGGAGACTTCTGTCGATCTGTTACCCGCTAATCTGATTGACCAATGTTTTGGTTTGCGTCGCGCCAATTGCGATGACGACAAACTGGGACTTGCGGCTGGGCATATCAAACATGACAAAATGTGGTCGCCATCAAGCGGTCCTGCGAGAAAGAATCTTCATATTGCGTCTGCAACTCAAGAAGCAATCGCCGCTTGCTACGAGAAAAGCTTTCAGCGGCTTATGGATATTCCAAAATATTGAGTTCTCTATTTTCAGGGTCGCGCCGCCGGCAACAGGCGTCAACTCCCCGCCACCCAATCCCCCGACTTCCCGCCGTGCTTCTCCAGCACTTTCACGTCAGTAATCGTCATCCCCCGATCCACCGCCTTGCACATGTCGTACACCGTCAGCAGCCCGACCTGCACGGCGGTCAGCGCTTCCATCTCTACGCCGGTTCGCCCAAGCGTTTCGGCCTGAACCGTGCAATGCACGCCCGGCAGCGTTTCATCGAGTTCGAAATCCACTTTCACGCGCGTCAGCGCGAGCGGATGACAGAGCGGGATCAGATCGGCGGTGCGCTTCGAACCTTGAATCGCGGCGATTCGCGCGATACCGATCACGTCGCCTTTCTTGGCGTTGCCGTCGCGGATCAGGGCGAACGTCTCCGGCAGCATGCGAATCGAGCCGCGCGCAACCGCAATGCGCTTGGTCTCCTGCTTGCCGCCGACGTCCACCATATGCGCCTGGCCGGCGGCGTCGAAATGAGTGAGTTCAGGCATGGTTGGGCTCCTTCAGAGGGCGCCTATCATAGCAGCGGGCCAGCCCGACGGCGGCCGCAGCGGGTTTGTGCGGGCCGATATGCAAGGGTGTCATCGGCGACAGTCATGCTGATTATGCCGCCCAGCGAGCGGTTGGGAGCGCCAGGTCCGCGCGAATCACCTGACGTGAATCACCCGAATTCGCGTGACGACTGATTACAATCGTTCTATGCCCGCTATCTTAGTCCGAGCGGCGGGCTTCGTTTTTCGACCTCGTCATATCGACCTCGTGATGCGTCCGAAACGGTTCCTTGCTGCGTTGCTGTCTGTCGCGCTGGCGACGGCGCCGGGCGCGTTTGCGCAATCTCAGGGTGTTTCGGGCTTGGCGCCCAGCACGCTATCCGCCGAGCCGCCGCTGGTCAGCGGCCCGGCCGATGTCTACGGCGATCCGCTCATTCCGTCCGATATCGCGCAAGGCGTGTTCGGCGTGTACGGCGGGGCGCAGAGCCGCTTGTCCGGCAATTCCGGTGCGAACACCAGTTGGCGGGCGCCGATCGTCACGCAGCAATTGCCCGATCTCGGCAACGGTGGTTCAGGCTCGCTCACGCCGCAGGCTGAACGCAAGCTCGGCGAGCGCGTGATGCGTGAACTGCGCCGCGACCCCGACTATCTCGACGACTGGCTGGTGCGCGACTACCTGAACTCAGTCGCCGCGAAACTTGCCGCGGCGGCGAGCGCGCTCTATATCGGCGGGTATCGTCCCGACTTCGATCTGTTCGCGGTGCGCGACACGCAGATCAACGCGTTCTCGCTGCCGGGCGGCTTTATCGGCGTGAACACCGGCCTCATTGTGGCGACGCAGACCGAATCCGAACTCGCGTCGGTGTTGGGCCACGAAATGGGACACGTCTTGCAGCGCCATATTTCGCGCATGATCACGGCCGGCGAACGCAGCACCTACGCGGCGCTCGCCGGCCTCCTGTTCGGCGTGCTCGCCGGTGTGCTCGCGCATAGTGGCGATCTGGGCAGCGCAATCGCGATCGGCGGCCAGGCGTATGCGGTCGACAACCAGTTGCGTTTCTCGCGTTCCGCCGAACACGAGGCGGATCGCGTCGGCTTTCTGCTGCTCGCCGGCGCCGGCTACGATCCCTACGCGATGACGACCTTCTTCAGCCGCCTTGATCGCGCCGCAATGAGCGACACCGGCGTGCCGGCCTACGCGCGGACTCATCCGCTGACCGGCGAACGGATCGCCGACATGGAAGACCGTGCGCGCCGCGCGCCTTACCGGCAACCGCATCAATCGGCCGAGTACGGTTTTGTGCGCGCTCGCTCGCGTTTGCTGCAAGACCAGTCGCGCAGCGAGTACGGGGATGAGATTTCGCGCTTGCGTTCCGAGATCGAGGACCGCACGGCGGTCAACGTGGCGGCGAACTGGTACGGCATTGCGTATGGGCAGATGCTGCTTGAGCGTTACGACGATGCAGCGGTGTCATTGGCGTCGTGTCGCGCCACGTTCGCGGCAGGCGAGCGGGCCGAGGGCGGAGTTGCGCGGAGTTCGCCGAGCCTCGACGTGTTGGCCGCCGACATCGCGCGGCGTGCCGGGCGCGACGACGAGGCCGCTCGTCTGGCCGAGTTCGCGCAGAAACGCTGGCCGCAGTCGAACGCCGCGATCGACATGCATATCCGCACCTTGCTGACGTTGCACCGCTTTGCCGATGCCCAGGCGCTCGCGCAGAAAGAGACGCGGGCCCAGCCCGATCAGCCTGCCTGGTGGCTCTACCTCGCGCAGGCCAGTGCCGGCACGGGCGATGCGTTGACGCAGCATCGCGCGATGGCTGAGAAGTTCGCGCTGGAGGGCGCGTGGCCTTCTGCGATCCGCCAACTGAAGGACGCGCGCGATCTGAAGGCGATTGGCTACTACGACCTCGCAACCGTCGACGCGCGACTGCATGAGATGGAGAGCCGCTATAAGGAGGAGCGGCTGGACGAAAAGAGTTAGGTCTTGCTTGAGCTTCGCCGCGTTGATCCGGCCTCGCTCGCAGGAATCAGCTGCGGCGCGAGCCGGTAGGGTGCTTAAGCGGCTGAGGCGGCCGGACTCGGCACGAACCCGAAGTGCCCGGCGACATCGCCCCGCCTTACCGCTTGCAACGGCAAAACGACCTGATTGTTCCAGCGAAACTCGCCGCTCATCGAGTCATCCGCCAACGTCGCATGATCGGAGAATACCTCCAGATCATGATCGTGCAAGACAGCGACTTTCGGTGGCGCTGAGCCGTCGGTGAACAGAATCCCGCCTTCTTCATCCACGAACACGGCTGCGGGCTCGAAAGCGCCGCCGGCCTGATCCTGCAATGCGAGCGCACCGCCGGCATCGGCCGACAACCTCACCACCCACGGCGTATAGCCCAGTTCGACATACACGCGCTGCGGGCCATTCTGGAAGAACCACTGCCCTTGCTCGTCGGCGGCGTAATTGCGGTTGATGAACCCGAGCAACGCTTCGTGGCGAATCGGCGTGCCGGGCGTTCCGCTTGCCTGGGCGGCCTCGTCGCGCATGCGCCAGTTGCCGCGCCTATCCAGCATCAGCCACCCAGTGCAACTCGGTACGTTTGGCCACTTGGCCAAGGCCTGCTTGACGATGTCATCCATGATCGAGGTGCCGCTCCAGATAGCCGAACACGCGCCGCGACAGCCAGTCGATGCGGCCCGGGAACGGCCCGGTCATAAAGCCGGCGTGGCCGCCGTGCCTGGGTTGGTCGAGTTCCACCGCCGCCGACACTTCATGCCGCGACGGCAATGCTTCAGCCGGCAGGAACGGGTCGTTGCGCGCATTCAGCACCAGCGTCGGCACCTGAATATGCGGCAGCAACGGGCGCGTGGTCGCCGTGCTCCAGTACTCATCGGTATTGCGAAAGCCGTGCAGCGGCGCGGTCACCACGTTGTCGAACTCGTACATGGTGCGGCTCGCCAGCATCGCGTCACGGTCGAACAGACCCGGAAACTGGATCAGCTTCTGCTCGGCCTTCTGTTTGAGCGTTTTCAGGAAGCTGCGCGTGTAGACGAGCCCGAAGCCCTGTGACAACGCGCGGCCGCCGGCATGCACGTCGATGGGCGTCGAAATCGCCGCTGCGGCCGAGATTACCGACGCCGCGTCTTCGCGCCGCTCACCGAGCCAGCGCAGCAGCACATTGCCGCCGAGCGACACGCCGGCCGCAACGACCGGCCCGCGATGCGCGGCGCGCAAACGCCGCAGAATCCAATCGACTTCGTTGCTGTCGGCGAGATGGTAGAAGCGCGGCATCCGGTTCAGCGGTCCGCTGCAACTGCGAAAGTGCGGCACGACGCCGTGCCAGCCGCACTCGCGCGCGGCCGCCATCAACGAGGCGGCGTAGTGCGAACCCGAACTGCCTTCCAGACCGTGAAACAGCACAAAGAGAGGGGCGGTGTCGGCGGGAACCCGACGCGCAGCACCGGGCGCGAGCGCTGATCGGGCCTGCGCGTCGTGCTCCACCCAGTCGAGATCGATGAAGTCGCCGTCGGGCGTGTCCCAGCGCTCGCGTCGAAACGAGACCGCGGGGCGGCGGGCGAACAATGACGGGACGATAGTCTGCGCGTGCCGGTTCGGCAGCCAGAGCGGCGCACGGTAGAGCAGTTCGACGGTGGCCTCGACCGCGGCGTCAACGGCAGCCTCGACGGCGGCCGAGGCGCGCGCGGTGCCGGAAGAAGCGGATTTATCGTGCGCCGTTCCCGAATTGCGCGAGGGGACTTCCGTCGGTGCCGGGGACTGCCTGCGGGGCGTGCTCATACCTGCTTCAAAACGCGAAAAGTAAAACGCGCGGCGCGCGTCAGTGCAGTGACCCTTGGCCATGCCGCATTTTCGTGGCGAACTGGCTGGCGGCCTCATTGGGCATAGGACTCGCGTGAATATGCGCGATGCGCCATTCGCCGCGTTCGTGGACCATCACGTAAGTGGTGAACACCATGGCGGGCGTGGCCTTCGGATCGGCCGGGCGGTGCGCTTCGGCAATCGCGTAGACCACGGTGCCGAGGCTGTCGTAGACGCGGATGTCGAGCGGTTCGATGGAAACGGGCGCGGCTTCGAGCTGGACCTGCAAGCCTGCGCGAATGCTGTCGAGGCCGTGCAGGTGGGAACCGTCGGCGCAGATGCAACTGACGAACTCTTCATCGATCCACAGACCCATCAAGCTGTCGATATTGACCTCGGCGACGGCCTGGTAATAGGCGTTCAGCGTATCGGCGGCGGCTTCGAAGATATGGGCAAAACGTGGCATGGCTCGTCAGTCTCTTGTGCGCGGCGCGCGGTTGCAAGGCAGCGGTCAGCGGGACAGCCCGGAACCGGACAATCGCACCCGAGCGCCAGAATGCCCGCGCCGCAAGGCGCGAACATGACGCGACGCGCTCAGGGGCGTGCGGTGTTGCGTGCAAGTATCAGCGGCGTTTAGCGTTGCGCCAGCAACATGCCGCGCAAATCGCCAAATACCTGCTCGGCGCTCAACTGCTTCAGGCAGTTCAGATGACCGAGCGGACACTCGCGCTCAAAACAGGGGCTGCATTCGAGATGAAGCCATTGTACCTTCGCAAGCTCGGACAAGGGCGGCGTGTGGCGCGGATCGGTCGAACCGTACACGGCCACCAGCGGCCGGCGCAGCGCGGCGGCCACGTGCATCAGCCCGGAGTCGTTGGTGACGACCGCATTGGCGCGCGAAATCAGCGCGCATGCCTCGCCCAGCGCGGTCTGGCCGCACAGGTTGCGCACGTTAGGCGCTTTCTCGGCGATAGCCTGCGCGAGCGGCGCATCTTTCGGCGAACCGAGCGCGACGATCTGCGTGTAGGGGAACGACTGACCCACCATCTGCGCAAGCGCCGCGAAGTGCTCGGGCGGCCAGCGCTTGGCGGGGCCGTATTCGGCGCCCGGACAGAACACCAGCAGCGGCACGCGCGTATCCAGATTGAAGCGCGCCGAGACGCGCGACGCTTCGTTCAGGTCCGCGTCGAGGCGCGGCATCGGCAGGTCGTCGGGCAACTTGGCGCCGGGCGCGTAGGCGAGGGCGGCGTACTGGCCGACCATGGGCGGGCGCTCGTCCTTGCGCGGATTCGCGTGGCGCACGTTCAACAGGCCATAGCGGCTTTCGCCGGTGTAGCCGATGCGCAGCCCGATCCCCGCCATCCACGGAATCAGCGCCGATTTGAGCGAGTTAGGCAGCACGTAGGCGGCGTCGTAGCCCACGTCGCGCAGGTCGCTCGCCAACTGCCAGCGGCGCAGCATTTGCAGCTTGCCGTGCGCGAGATCGGTGGCGTAGACGTCGCGGATTTCCGGCATGCGTTCAAGGACAGGCGCGACCCACGAGGGCGCGACCGCGTCGATGACGATGCGCGGATGCAATTTAACGAGGCGCGCAAACAGCGGCTGCGCCATCAATGCGTCACCGATCCAGTTCGGTGCGATAACCAACGCGCGACGCATCAGAATGAGTGTCCGGTGTCGAAACGAAGCCCCGCGCGAATTGTGCGCGTGGCATTCGGATAGGTAAAAAGGGAAAGGCCGCGAACCGCGTGGCGTGCTTCCGGCATGGCCGGAAGCACCGCGGCGGCGGCCCTGCTGTGGCGTGCCTGCTTTCGGCCCGGGCCGCGCGTTCGCGCCGGCGTGGTCACCGTCGCTTGCATGACCGGCGCGGGCCCGTCGAACCACGAACGAGATCGTGAGACGTGCAGCCGGCTACGAAGCGAACCCCGCAGCGCAATCGCGCCAGACCGCCTGCCACCTCGCGCGCAACGAAGCGGGCGCTCGGCCGGGCAAGCAGCGCCACAAGCAATCAATGCTCAGTGCGCCGTGTTCAATGACCCCTGACCACTTCGCCGTCGCGCAGCTTGTAACGCGTGCTGCAGTACGGGCATTTGGCTTCGCCGTGCGTGACGTCGATAAAGACGCGCGGATGGGCGCTCCAGCGCGGCATGGCCGGGTTCGGGCAGTAAGCCGGCAGGTCTTTTGCCGACAGTTCGACCAGCGGCATTTCCTTGATTTCGCTCATGAGGGATTCTCGTTGTATGCAGGGGGCGTGCGTTGCGCCGGTTCGCACCGGCGCCGCGCGCGTTAAATCTTGGTGAGCCAGTGCGCGTACTTGTCGCTCTTGCCGTTCACGATGTCGAAGAAGCCCGATTGCAGCTTTTCGGTGATCGGCCCGCGTGCGCCCGAGCCGATCGTGCGGTTGTCGAGTTCGCGGATCGGCGTGACTTCGGCGGCGGTGCCGGTGAAGAACGCTTCGTCGCAGGTATAGACTTCGTCGCGCGTGATGCGCTTTTCGATCACCTGAATGCCCGCGTCGCGCGCCAGCGTAATGACCGTGTCGCGCGTGATGCCGTCGAGGCACGACGCCAGGTCGGGCGTGTACAGCTTGCCGTTGTTCACGAGGAAGAAGTTCTCGCCGGAGCCTTCCGACACGTAGCCGTCCACGTCGAGCAGCAGCGCTTCGTCGTAACCGTCGGCGATCGCTTCCTGGTTGGCGAGGATCGAGTTCACGTACCAGCCCGACGCCTTGGCGCGGACCATCGACACGTTCACGTGATGGCGCGTGAACGACGAGGTCTTCACGCGAATGCCCTTGGCGATGCCGTCTTCACCGAGGTACGCGCCCCACGGCCAGGCCGCGATCGCCACGTGGATGGTGTTGCCCTTGGCCGACACGCCGAGCTTTTCCGAACCGACCCAGATGATCGGGCGCAGATAGCAGGACTCGAGCTTGTTTTCGCGAACCACTTCGCATTGCGCGGCGGCGAGCGTTGCGTGGTCGAACGGCACGTCCATCTGGAAGATCTTGGCCGAGTTCAGCAGACGCTTGGTGTGTTCCTGCAGCCGGAAAATCGCGGTGCTGCCGTCTACCGTTTTGTAGGCGCGTACGCCCTCGAAGACGCCCATGCCGTAGTGCAGCGTATGGGTGAGCACGTGGATCTTGGCATCGCGCCAGTCGATGAGCTTGCCATCCATCCAGATCTTGCCGTCACGGTCGGCCATTGACATACGATTCTCCAGCAGGTGCGTTGTTAGGCGTAGCTATGGCAGGTATCGCCAAGACCAGCATTTTAGCGTCTTTTGCACACGGAACGGGCATTTGGGCGCATTCCGGACGCTATAATCCAGCGCACGCATAAATCAAATCCGGATGCGCCAGCGGGTGCTTGACGACCTGGCGCCGACTTCCCTTCATTGCGACGCCTTTGGCGCCCGCGTTTCGCTTGATGCTCGCTCGCCTGTCAGAAACAGATCGCCGTGCCTTCCGCCAGGGCGCGCGCGACTATTCGCCCACGCTGATGGCGATTTTCTCCTGGGGCCTCGTCACCGGCATTGCCATGAGCAAGTCGGTGCTGACGCTGCCGCAGGCGCTCACCATGTCGCTGCTGTGCTATGCCGGTTCGTCGCAACTGGCGGTGCTGCCGCTGCTCGCCGCCAAGCTGCCGGTCTGGACCGTGCTGCTCACCGCCGCGATGGTCAATACGCGTTTCGTGATCTTCAGCGTCGGTCTGGCGCCGCATTTTTCCTATCTGTCGATGTGGCGGCGCATCGTGCTGGGCTATTTCAACGGTGACGTGATCTACCTGCTGTTCCAGAAGAAAAGCTTTCCGACCGGATACGTGCCCGGCAAGGAGGCGTACTACTGGGGCATGGCGCTGTGCAGCTGGCTGTCGTGGCAGGTGTCGTCGATCGCCGGGATTCTGCTGGCGAGCCTGATTCCGGACAACTGGGGCCTCGCGCTCGCGGGCACGCTGGCGTTGCTGCCCATCATGGTGTCGGCGATCGCGACGCGCTCCACGCTGGTCGCGGTCACGATTGCCGGCGTGGTGTCGCTGCTCGCGTTCGACCTGCCGTACCGGCTCGCGCTGCCGCTCGCGGTGATCGCGGCGATCGTCGCGGGCAGCGCCGCCGACCTGATGGTCGAGCGCGCGGACCTGCGCCGCATTCGCAACAGCGCCGGAGGTTCCCAATGACGTCCACGCAGATCTGGCTGGCCATTTTCGGCATGACCTTCGTCACCGCCGTGACACGCGCGATGTTTCTAATCGGCGGCGAGCGCACCGTTTTGCCGGCGCGGGTTCAGCGCATGCTGCGCTATGCGCCGGCGGCGGCATTGGCCGCCGTGGTGTTGCCGGATGTGCTGGCAACGCCCGACGGCCTATCTTTCGCGCTGTCGAACCATGAGTTCTACGCCACGCTGGCGGGTCTCGCGTGGTTTTTGTGGCGGCGCACCATGCTCGGCACGATTGTCGTCGGAATGGTCGTGTTCACCTTATTGCGCCTCTTCATGTAGCTGGCGAGGCAGGAAATGTTGCAGCGCGGCATGCGCGTCGCATCCTTCAAATACGGGACATTCGCCGAGTCGCGGGTCAGAAGGCAGTGTGGATCAGTTAAAATGGTCGTTTCCGGGATAACCGCGCCACTGCAAGGCGCGCGAAGCCGCGGCCCAGCCGCCGGCACCCGATTCAGTGGAGCCGCTACCGTGCCTGAGCGCTGGAGTTCGCCGCGTTCGAGTGCCGCGCGCCGTCCGCCAACGCCTTTCCATCAACTCGCACACACACGCCCATGAACAAGGTATTGCGTCTCTCCGACCTGATCGCCGAAGGCAAGCTATCCGGCAAACGCGTGTTCATCCGCGCCGATCTGAACGTGCCGCAGGACGATCAAGGCAACATCACCGAAGACACCCGTATCCGCGCCTCCGTGCCGGCTATCAAGGCAGCGCTCGACGCAGGCGCCGCCGTGATGGTCACGTCGCACCTGGGCCGCCCGACCGAAGGCGACTTCAAGCCGGAAGATTCGCTCGCGCCGGTCGCCAGGCGTCTGGCCGAACTGCTCGGTCGTGACGTGCCGCTGGTGGCGAACTGGGTCGAAAACGGCGTGAACGTCGCGCCGGGCTCGGTCGTGCTGCTGGAAAACTGCCGCGTCAACAAGGGCGAAAAGAAAGATTCCGACGAGCTCGCGCAAAAAATGGCGAAGCTCTGTGATATCTACGTGAACGACGCATTCGGCACGGCGCACCGCGCCGAAGCCACTACCCATGGCATCGCCAGGTACGCGCCCGTCGCGTGCGCCGGTCCGCTGCTCGCGGCCGAACTCGAAGCGCTCGGCAAGGCGCTCGGCGCGCCGAAGCGTCCGCTGGTGGCGATCGTCGCCGGCTCGAAAGTGTCGACCAAGCTGACGATTCTGAAGTCGCTCGCCGACAAGGTCGATCAGCTGATCGTGGGCGGCGGCATCGCCAACACGTTTATGCTGGCCGCGGGCCTGAAAATCGGCAAGTCGCTCGCCGAAGCCGATCTGGTGAACGAAGCCAAAGCCATCATCGACGCCGCGAAAGCCCGCGGCGCTTCCGTGCCGATCCCGACCGACGTGGTCACGGCCAAGGAGTTTTCGCCGACCGCCAAGGCCGAAGTCAAGGCAGTCGCCGACGTTCAGGACGACGACCTGATCCTCGACATCGGGCCGGAAACGGCCAAGGTGCTCGCCGCGCAACTGGAAAAGGCCGGCACGATCGTGTGGAACGGTCCGGTCGGCGTGTTCGAATTCGACCAGTTCGGCAACGGCACGAAGACGCTGGCGGACGCCATCGCCAAATCGGCGGCGTTTTCGATTGCCGGCGGCGGCGATACGCTCGCTGCGATCGCCAAGTACGGCATCCACGACAAGGTCAGCTATATATCGACAGGCGGCGGCGCTTTCCTCGAGTTCCTCGAAGGGAAGAAGCTGCCGGCGGTCGAAGTTCTGGAATCGCGGGCTTAACGTGGCGACGCGCTCCCCAACGGCAAAGTCTGCAAAAGCGCGCGGCGGCAAGCCGCGCAATCTCGCGGCAGAATCGGCAGGGGAGCGCGCGGCGCGCTCCGCCGCCACGCCGGCAGCGCTCGAGTCCGCGGTTGATGTCGCGGTCGGTTCAGCTAGCCAGCAGCAAGAAGTATCCGGGGCGTCCCTCGCGTTCGCGGAGTTGACCACTGTCAGTGAGGCAGCAGAATTGTCCAGCGCAGATGCTGGAGAGACCGCCTCGCCGTCCGCAGAACTCCCCGATGAAGAACTCGCCCCCCCACCAGCGCGCCCCGTGCTGGTCTCGAATACCGCTTCACCCCATAAAGCGACGCTGGTTTCAACCGGCGCGCAGCCCCCGGCAGCATCCTTCGGTGCGCAGCCTCCGCATCCGACTCGCAGCGCTTTTTCCAGCGATCTCACCCAGACGAGGAGACTCATGCATCGCGCCACCAAGATTGTCGCTACCATCGGACCGGCTTCCAATACGCCGGAAATCCTGCTGCAAATGATTCAGGCAGGGTTGGACGTGGTGCGGCTCAATTTCTCGCACGGCACCGCCGACGACCACCGCCAGCGCGCCGAATTCGTGCGCGAGGCGGCCCGCCAGGCCGGCCGCGAAGTCGCCATCATGGCGGACCTGCAAGGCCCGAAGATCCGGGTCGGCAAATTTGAAAACGGCAAGATCATGCTGGTCGCCGGCGAGCCGTTCGTGCTCGACGCGGACTGCGAACTCGGCAACGAGCAACGCGCCGGTCTCGACTACAAGGACCTGCCGCGCGACCTGAAACCGGGCGACGTGCTGTTGCTCAACGACGGCCTGATCGTGCTGGACGTCTCGCGCGTGATCGGCAACGAGATCCACACGGTCGTCAAGATCGGCGGTGAGCTGTCGAACAACAAAGGCATCAACCGCCAGGGCGGCGGCCTGTCCGCGCCCGCGCTGACCGCCAAGGACATGGAAGACATTCGCACCGCCATGTCGCTCAGCGTCGATTATGTCGCGGTATCGTTCCCGAAGAACGCCACCGACATGGAAATGGCCCGCCAGCTGGCGAACATCGCCGGCGCGCCGTTCGGCATCAAGCCGAAGATGATCGCCAAAATCGAGCGTGCGGAAGCCATTCCGGCGCTGCAAGGGATTCTCGACGCATCAGACGGCATCATGGTGGCGCGCGGCGATCTGGCTGTGGAAGTGGGGAATGCCGCAGTTCCGGCGCTGCAAAAGCGCATGATTCGTATGGCACGCGAATCGAACAAGTTCGTGATCACCGCCACACAGATGATGGAGTCGATGATCCACGCGCCGGTGCCGACCCGCGCCGAAGTGTCGGACGTCGCGAATGCCGTGCTGGACGGCACGGACGCGGTGATGCTGTCGGCGGAATCGGCGGCGGGCAAGTATCCGGTGCAGACCATCGAGACCATGGCGGCGATCTGTATCGAAGCCGAGAAGTCGGAGCAGTCGGAGCTGGACAAGGATTTCCTCGACCGCACGTTCACGCGGATCGACCAGTCGATCGCCATGGGCGCGCTCTTCACGGCGTTCCATCTGGGCGCGAAGGCGATCGTAGCGTTGACGGAATCCGGTTCGACCGCGCTGTGGATGTCGCGTCACTCGACCCACGTGCCGATCTTCGCGCTCACGCCGCGGGTCGGCAGCGAACGGGCCATGGCGCTGTATCGCAACGTGACGTCGCTGCATCTGGACACCAACACCGACCGCGACACGGCGTTGCAGCAGGCGTTGGAAACCGTGGTGAGCAAGGGTTACGCGTCGCGCGGCGATATGGTGGTGCTGACTGTCGGCGAGCCGATGGGGCAGGCCGGCGGTACGAATACGCTGAAGATCGTACGGGTGGGCGAGCCGTATTGATCGGATCGACCCACATGGCTCGATCGGCACGCAGTTGATTGGGCGAAGCAGGCTGCCATGCCCCGCGAGAGGCGGCGCACCGGCTCCAATCGCGCGTCGCAGCGGGTAGGACCGCTCCGCGCTTTAGGGAAGGTGTGAACGGGTATGCGGCTTGCTTCGCGATAAAATCGCCCAAAAGATGCCGACGGCACAAGAATTCGTTTCAATCTAAGGAGTTAAGCATGCCTCTCGTATCAATGCGTCAACTGCTGGACCATGCCGCTGAAAATGGCTACGGCCTTCCGGCATTCAACGTGAACAACCTGGAGCAGGTGCAGGCGATCATGGCGGCGGCCGACAAGGTCAACGCACCGGTCATCATGCAGGCATCGGCGGGCGCGCGTAAGTACGCGGGCGAGGCGTTCCTGCGCCACCTGATCGAAGCCGCGGTCGAATCGTATCCGCATATTCCGGTCGTGATGCACCAGGATCACGGCCAGTCGCCGGCGGTCTGCATGGCCGCAATCCGCAGCGGCTTCACCAGCGTGATGATGGACGGTTCGCTCGAAGCCGACGGCAAGACGGTCGCATCGTACGAGTACAACGTCGAGGTGTCGCGCAAGGTCGTGGAAGCGGCGCATTCGATCGGTATCACGGTGGAAGCGGAACTGGGCGTGCTCGGTTCGCTGGAAACCATGAAGGGCGACAAGGAAGACGGCCACGGCGCGGAAGGCACGATGACGCGCGAGCAACTGTTGACCGATCCGGAGCAGGCTGCCGACTTCGTCAAGCTGACCCAGTGCGACGCGCTGGCTATCGCGATCGGTACGTCGCACGGCGCGTACAAGTTCAGCAAGAAGCCCACGGGCGACATTCTGTCGATCCAGCGCATCAAGGAAATCCACCAGCGCATTCCGAACACGCACCTGGTCATGCATGGTTCGTCGTCGGTGCCGCAGGAATTGCTGGCTGAAATCCGCGAATTCGGCGGCGACATGAAGGAAACCTACGGCGTGCCGGTCGAGGAAATCCAGGAAGGCATCAAGAACGGCGTGCGCAAGGTCAATATCGACACCGACCTGCGTCTGGCGATCACCGGCGCGATCCGCCGCTACATGGCGACCAACCCGGGCAAGTTCGATCCGCGCGACTACCTGAAGCCTGCGCGCGAAGCGGCGATGAAGATCTGTATCGAGCGCTACACGCAATTCGGCTGTGAAGGCCAGGCCGGCAAGATCAAGCCGGTCACGCTTGATAAAATCGCGGAGAAGTACAAATCGGGCGAGCTCGCGCAAGTCGTCCGCTAAGCTATCAACATGCGCTGCACCTGGCCGTTTGGCCAGGTTGTCGTTAGATCGCCGTTCCCGCATCATCCGGGGAACGGCGTTTCCCTTTTGTTCCGGTCACACTTTTTGCCTCACTTTTAGCGAACCACGACGATGTCTACCCTCTACGAATCCACGCTCCGCTCGCTGCCGTTGCTCGGCCGCGGTAAAGTCCGCGACAACTATGCGGTGGGCAACGACCAGTTGCTGATCGTCACGACCGACCGTCTGTCGGCGTTCGACGTCATCATGGGCGAGCCGATTCCGAATAAGGGCCGCGTGCTCAACGAAATGGCGAACTTCTGGTTCGAAAAACTCAAGCACGTGGTGCCGAACCACCTCACGGGCGTCGCGCCCGAATCCGTGGTGGCGGCAGACGAAGTCGAGCAGGTCAAGGGCCGCGCGGTGGTGGTGAAGCGCCTCGAGCCGATCCTCGTCGAAGCCGTGGTGCGCGGCTATCTGGCCGGCAGCGGCTGGAAAGACTACCAGGCAACCGGTTCGGTGTGCGGCGTCGAACTGCCGCCGGGTCTGCAGAACGCGCAGAAGCTGCCCGAGCCGATTTTCACGCCGGCGGCCAAGGCCGAAATGGGCCACCACGACGAAAACATCACATACGACGAGATGGAGCGCCGCATCGGCACCGAACTGTCGGCCACGATCCGCGACATCTCGATCAAGCTGTACAAGGAAGCCGCTGATTACGCGGCCACGCGCGGCATCATCATCGCGGATACGAAGTTCGAGTTCGGTCTGGACAACCACGGCAAGCTGTACCTGATGGACGAGGCGCTGACCGCGGATTCGTCGCGTTTCTGGCCGGCGGACCAGTACCAGGTCGGCACCAACCCGCCGTCGTTCGACAAGCAGTTCGTGCGTGACTGGCTCGAAACCCAGCCGTGGAAGAAAGAGCCGCCGGCGCCCAAGCTGCCAGACGAGGTGGTCACCAAGACGGGCGAGAAGTATCAGGAAGCGCTCGAGCGCCTGACCGGACATAAGCTCGCCTGATTACGCGCACCGCCTGGATTTGCGCAGCCTGAGAAAAGGCCGGCCCAGGGGTGCCGCTGCGCGGGAAGTCCCTCGCCAAAGAAAGTCCCTCGCCCCGAAGGAAAACGCCTTGAGGGATTGAGGGATCGCCCTCCCGGAACCCGGCGCGAAGCGACGGTTCCGGGGGCGCTCTCAAGAAACAAGGAAGCCGTAAGATGAGTGAAGCTCAAACCGCCCACACGCATGGCGCGCCGGTTGTCGGCGTGCTGATGGGCTCCAGTTCCGACTGGGAAGTCATGAAAAACGCCGTGGCCATTCTGCAGGAATTCGGCGTGCCCTACGAAGCCAAGGTCGTGTCCGCGCACCGCATGCCCGACGAAATGTTCGCCTATGCTGAAAGCGCGCGCGAGCGCGGCATTCGCGCGATCATCGCGGGTGCGGGCGGCGCGGCGCACCTGCCGGGCATGCTGGCCGCCAAGACCACGGTGCCGGTGCTCGGCGTGCCGGTGGCGAGCAAGTACCTGAAGGGCGTCGATTCGCTGCATTCGATCGTGCAGATGCCCAAGGGCGTGCCGGTTGCCACGTTTGCGATTGGTGAAGCCGGCGCGGCGAACGCGGCGCTGTTCGCCGTGTCGCTCCTGAGCGGCACGAGCAACGAGTATGCGGAAAAGCTGGCTGCATTCCGCGCGCGCCAGAATGAAGCGGCCCACGCCATGGTGCTGCCAGCGCTGTAAGCGCACAGATGGATTGCTTGAAGACGTTCCCTGTCCGACCCCCGGCCGGGTGCCTGCCATCGCATTGCAAGCAAGCATTGCACACAGCACCCGGCCGCGACCGACCACTAAGATGAACCCAGACAACACACCCGTTTCACCGATTCTGCCCGGCGCATGGCTTGGCATGGTCGGTGGCGGCCAGCTCGGCCGCATGTTCTGTTTTGCCGCTCAGGCCATGGGCTATCGCGTCGCCGTGCTCGATCCGGACGAAAACAGTCCGGCGGGCGCCGTCGCCGATCGCCATCTGCGCGCGGCATACACCGACGAAGCGTCGCTGACCGAACTCGCGCGGCTGTGCGCCGCAGTGTCCACGGAGTTCGAGAACGTGCCGGCCGCGAGCCTCGATTTCCTCGCCCGGACCACCTTCGTGAGTCCGGCTGGCCGCTGCGTCGCCGTGGCCCAGGACCGCATTGCCGAGAAGCGCTTCATCGCCTCGTCGGGCGTGACGGTCGCGCCACACGTGGTGATCGAATCGTCGGACGCGCTGGCCGCGCTCGACGACGCCAGGCTCGAAGCCGTGCTGCCGGGTATTCTCAAGACCGCGCGCCTCGGCTACGACGGCAAAGGCCAGATTCGCGTGCGCAACGCCGAGGAAGTGCGCGAGGCGCATGCTTCGCTCGCCGGCGTGCCCTGCGTGCTGGAAAAGCGCTTGCCGTTGAAGTTCGAAGTGTCCGCGCTGATCGCGCGGGCGGCGAGTGGCGCCTCGGTGGTCTATCCGCTTGCGCAGAACACGCACCGCGACGGCGTGCTGTCGCACACCATCGTCCCGGCGCCGGACGCGAGCCCGACACTGGTCCAGCAAGCGCAACAGGCCGCGCTGCAAATCGCCGACAAGCTCGGCTACGTGGGCGTGCTGTGCGTCGAGTTTTTCATCCTCGAAGACGGTTCGCTAGTCGCCAATGAAATGGCGCCGCGTCCGCACAACTCCGGCCATTACACCGTCGACGCCTGCGCGACCAGCCAGTTCGAGCAGCAGGTGCGCGCCATGACCGGCATGCCGCTTGGCGACACGCGCCAGCACTCGCCGGCCGTAATGCTGAACATTCTCGGCGACGTGTGGTTTCCGGACGGCCCGAAGCGCCCGGCTGTCACGCCGCCGTGGCAGGAAGTCGCCGCGATGCCGGCCGCGCGTTTGCATCTGTACGGCAAGGAGGAGGCGCGTTGTGGCCGGAAGATGGGTCACGTGAACTTCACGGCGGCTACGCTCGAAGAAGCTCGCACGGCTGCGCGCGATTGCGCGCGTCTCCTGCATATCATCACGGGCTGACACGAGCGCCATGCCGGATCAACAGAAACCCGTCGAAGGCGCATTGCCTGTGAGCGCCACGCAGATCGAACACGCGGCGGCTCTGCTCGACGCGGGAGAGCTGGTCGCTTTTCCGACGGAGACGGTGTACGGGCTCGGCGGCGACGCGGAGAATCCCGACGCGGTTGCGCGGATTTACGCGGCGAAGGGTAGGCCGGCGAATCATCCGGTCATCGTGCATCTCGCGCCGCACGGCGATCCGAACTACTGGGTCGAGCACTTGCCCGCGGAGGCACAGCGGCTCATCGACGCGTTCTGGCCCGGGCCGCTCACGTTGATCCTGAAGCGCGCCGCGCGCATTCCGGCGGCGGTCAGCGGCGGCCAGGATTCGGTGGGGCTGCGCTGTCCGTCGCATCCGGTCGCGCAAGCCTTGCTCGAGGCGTTCAGCGCATTGCGCGGCGGACATGGCGGTGTCGCGGCGCCGTCGGCGAACCGTTTTGGACATGTGAGCCCAACCACGGCGCAACATGTGCGGGACGAGTTCGGCAACACGATTCATGTGCTGGACGGCGGCGCGTCGGACGTCGGTATCGAATCGACCATTCTGGATTTGTCGCGCGGCTTTCCGGCGTTGTTGAGGCCGGGGCGCGTGACGCCGCAAGATATCGCCGAAGTGCTCGGCGAGGCGCCGCGCTTGCCAGACGGCTCGGACGCGACTGCGCCGCGCGCTTCCGGCACGTTGAAGGCGCATTACGCGCCGAGCACGCCGTTGGCGCTATTGCCGTTCAACGCGCTGGAGACTTTGCTTGCCGCGCGGCAAGCGGATGAGCGCGTGGCATTGGTTGCGCGCGCTTCCCGTGCGGGACATTGGGCCGATGCCGAGGGCGTGCATTTCATCGCCGCGCCGGAAGATCCGCATGTCTATGCGCGTGAACTATATGGCTTGCTGAGGGCTCTCGACCGCGCGAACGTCTCGCGTATTCTTATCGAGAAGCTGCCGGATACGATCGAGTGGATCGCGGTGAATGACCGGTTGGGTCGGGCGGCCGCTGCGTTCGAAGCGCAGGGATAGCGTCGACAGCGCCCGGTTGAACTCAGCCGGGCCTGGCTTCCCCGCAAAGGCGACGGCGGATCGCCGGATCCGCCGCGTTACCTGCCGCGTTACCTGATTACTTGCCCAACCCCGTTGCCGCGATCTGCTGCTGCACGTACTGCGCGAACAACGCGTGCAGGTGCGTGCTCGGGTGAACCGTGTCCGCGAACATGTAAGTCTGGTCAGCGCCAGCCACCGTGTAAGTTTGCGGCGAGCAGAACAGCGACGAGCCAAACTGTGCGCCGTACTGAGCCGGGGTCAGTCCGTTCGTTGCGCTCGGATTCGCCGTGGCGTAAGCGGTTGCGTTGCTCTGCATCGACGCCAGGTTACACGCCGTGCCGGTGTTGGACACCGTGAAGCCCAGCGCCTGGTAGTTCGGCAACTGCTGATCCAGCCACGTGAAGGCGTCGGCCACGATGACCTTGCCCGTACCCACCAGGCCGCGGGCCGTCAGGTTCTGCACCAGCAGGTAGTTATACGCCGCGGTAATCCCGGACAGCAGCGCAGCCGTGCCAGGCGTGGACGCGTTGGCCGACACGCCGAGCGGCGTATTGCCGATGTCCGGCACCGTCGACACCACCACGTGGGTCGCGCCCGAGTTGACGATGGTCTGCACTTGCGCCGCGAGCTGGGTGGCCGCCTGCGCGATCTGCGGGTTGGGCAACTGCTGCAGGTAGCCGACGATAAACGCGACCTGGCCCGCCTGCGAGTTCGGCAGTTTGCCGGCCTGCACGAGTTGTGGGTATTGCGTCTGGAGCGCGGCGCCGAGCGCTGTCAGATTGGTGGTGGTCCCCGCGAACTGGAAGATGTCGTTCGCGCCGCCGTTGATCAGCACGAGCTGGTTCGCATTGAAGCTCGTATGCGCACCCAGGTAGTTAGCTACCTGCGTCACGACCGGCACGGTAGTCGCGGCCATGTTATTGGGCGCCCAACCTTGACCTTGCGCGTTCACGACGTCCGAGCCGCCCTGCGCGTAACCGTAGCCGCCCGCTGCAACCAGCGGCTGGCCGAAGCCGCCGAGGTACGCCGGCTTCAACGTGTCGCCGTAGTACTCCGCGACCTTCTGGGTCCACACTTCACCCGGGTTCGTCGTGAAGCGGCCGCCGCCGAAGCTCCCCTGAATCACCGGCGCGTACGTGCCGACGTCCGAGAGACTGTCGCCGAACGACACGACCTGCAACTTGACGCCGCCCGCAGGCGTGCTGCTCGCATTGTTGTTGTCGCTACCCCCGCCGCAAGCCGCGAGCAGGGCAAAAGCCGTGCTGGCAATGGCGATCTGCGTCACGCGCAGCCAATGTTGTTTCCGCGATGCTGTTTGCTTCATGTTGACTACATCTCCTCGTATGTTTGGCCCTTATGCCATGTGTTGCAGGCAGCGCCCGCCGCTTAGGCGGCGTGACGACAGCTTACAGAATCTTCTACGGCCTGCGCGGTGTTTGAAACGCGGCCGTATGGTCTTGATTCACGCGAATCGCTTCGCTCGAATTTCCGCTTGAATCCGTGTGCGACTCCGATGAACCGGCAGTGCGCCGCGCGTGATAATCCGTCGCCCACGAGGGCGGCGCAAAGAGTGCGCGCAGCTTGTTGCGCCAGCCGCGCACGCTCGCGAAGTCGGCGCCCATCGACGCCCATTCGTGAAACGTCGCCTTCAGCGGGTTATACGTGTGAAGTGGCTCGACGATGCCGTAGACCGGCGCATCGCGCTCGTCTTCCTCGACATAGCTGCCGAACAGGCGATCCCAGATCACCAGCACGCCGGCATAGTTGCGGTCGATATAGCGGTCGTTGCGCGCGTGGTGCACGCGATGGATCGACGGCGTGTTGAACACGTATTCGAGCCAGCCGAGTTTGCCGATGGCCTGCGTATGCACGAAAAACTGAAAGCCCAAATTGATCAGCACGATCGCGACGATCTGCTTCGGCGGAAAGCCGAGCACGGCAAGCGGTGTCCAGAACAGCCACATGCCCGCGATCGGATACATCAGGCTCTGGCGGAACGCGGTCGAAAAATTCATGCGCTCCGACGAGTGATGCACGACATGCGCGGCCCATAGCCAGCGCACGCGATGGCTGCAGCGATGGAACACGTAGTAGAGCAGATCCTGAGCGACGAACAGCACAACGAACGAGACCCAGCTCGCCTGCCACGTGTAGATGCGGTAGTGATCGTAGAAGAACGCGTAGACGGGAATGACGGCGAGCCACGCGAGCTTGTCGGCGCCCTGGTGCATCAGCGCGAGCGCCGTGTTGCAGAGCGTGTCGCGCCAGCTATAGAGTTGCGCGCCCGGACGCGTGCGCAACAGGTGCCACGCCTCCCAGCCGATGCATGCGAGAAAGACTGGCGCCATGGCGAGCAGCAGCAATTCGGCATCGAATTGCATGGTGTCTTCCTCCGTGGTCCCTGGCCGCCGCGCCGTGCGCGAGCGGTGTTGTCGTTATTGTTCGAGTGGGACCGTCAGCGGTGTGCGGCCCCGGCGCCACGTCCAGCGTTTTACGCGCGCCTCAAACACTGCCCGACAGCGTACACGCTAGAGGACGTTGCCGCGCGCGGCTTCGCTAGAAGGAACACTCAGTGAGCGCCGCGCTGGTGCGGGTTTTTCCTGGGCTTGCTGCTGCGCGGTTCGACGACGGGATCGGAAACTTTGGTGAAACCTTGAGACGGGCCTTGGTACACCCATTCGAGCAGCGCATCATGCGCAGCGCGAGCGGCTTCTGAATGCGGATCGTTGATCAGGCTGACGACCACGTAACTATTGCCGTCAGCCGAGGCCACATAGCCCGCGATTGCCCGAACGTCGCGCAACGTGCCGGTCTTGATATGCGCGTTGCCGCCCGCGCCCTGGTTGGTCAGCCGGTTGCGCATGGTGCCGTCTACGCCCGCGATCGGCAGCGACTCCACGAACACCTGCGCGACCGGACTCGCGTTGGCCCGTTGCAGCAGATCGGCGAGCGCGAGTGCGGTGATGTGCTCGTCGCGCGAGAGGCCCGAGCCGTTGTCGAGCGTCAGATACTCCATGTTGATGCTGTCGCGGCGCAGAAACGCCTCGATTGCACGCGCCGACTTGGCGGGCGTGGCGGGACCCTTTTCCTCGGCCGCGCCGATCGTCAGGAACAGATTGCGCGCCATCGTGTTGTTGCTGAATTTGTTGATGTCGCGAACGATGTCGGACAGCATCGGCCCCTGGTGTGTCGCCACGAGTTTGGCGCCCACGGGTACGGCGCCTTCGCGCGTCGCGCCGCTGAACGTGCCGCCGGTCTGTTGCCACAGGGCGAGAAAACCGCCCGCGAAAAATGCCGAGTGATCGAGCACCGCGACGTTGATCGTGCGCGGGCCGCAGCGCACCGAATAGTCGCCGTCGAACGAGGCGACGACGGTGCCGTTCGGCTGCGGCGTGACGGTGGGCGACACGGAGGCCGCGTCGCCGCGGCATGGACCGTTGACAGCGTGCATCTGGTTGTCGATCTGTAACTGCGCGAGCGCGGGCAGCACGTCGATCGCGACGCTGCCGTCGGGCGACGGCGTCAGTGTGAAGGACAGCGATTTGAACGCGTAGAGCAGCGGATCGGGGCCGACGTTGTACGGCGCGGTGGCGTCGTCGTCGAACGGCGGCAGGTCGCGCGTGGACGGATCGAAGTAGCGCTTGTCGAGCACCAGCGCGCCGTCTATGCCGTTGATGCCCGCCTTGTGAATCTTCTGGACGAGATCGATCAGTTCTTCCGGCACGAGCTTCGGGTCGCCCGTGCCTTGAATGTAGAGGTTGCCGTGCAGCACGCCGTTGGCGTCGACCGTGCCGTCCGTATAGGCGCTCGTGCGCCAGCGGTAGTCGGGGCCGAGCATGGACAGGCCCGAGTACGTGGTGACGAGCTTCATGGTCGAGGCGGGCATCATCGGCTTGCCTGCGTTCAGCGCGACGATCGGCGTGCGGTCGCCGACTTTCTCCACCACCACGCTGATCGACGACAGCGGCACGTGTGCGCGCTGCAAGCCGGCCATCACTTGCGGCGGCAATACCGTGGTGACGTTGACGCTCGGATGCGCGGCCTTGACGCGAGCCTGCGCGGCGAGCGGCAGCGAGGCGCTGCAGCCGAGCGCGACGCAGGCGAGCAGCCAGGCGCTCACGCGCGGCGCGAAGCGGCGAGGCAGCCGAGATGCGCAAACAGTGGGAACAGTGGAAGCACTAGAAGCAGACGGGAAACCCGGACGCTGCGCGGCAAGGCGCACGCGGCGTGCGAGAGAAGACAGAAAAGCGTGCGTCATGGACGGGCGAAAAAGCAAAATGTCAGGGCGTGGGGCACGCGGTAATCCGGGTCGCGGCAGGGCGTCGCGTGATACACGGACGAATCGCCGGACGCGCGACGCAAAGCGCCCATTGTAGTGACATGCCGCGAGGCTGCGGTGGAAAATGCGCCACGCGCCGCACATGCCTGAGGCGGGCGCTAGAATGCGGCATCATCGAACGATTCGGAACGGATAACCATGCGCATCTTGCTAGTCGAAGACGACCGGATGATCGCCGAAGGCGTGCGCAAGGCGCTGCGCGGCGAAGGCTTCGCGGTCGACTGGGTGGAAGACGGGGAAGCAGCGCTCAGCGCAGCGGCCAGCCAGCCTTACGATCTGGTACTGCTCGACCTCGGGCTGCCCAAGCGCGACGGTCTCGACGTGCTGCGCACGCTGCGCGCGCGCGGCCATGCGTTGCCGGTGCTGATCGTCACCGCGCGCGACGCCGTGGCGGATCGCGTCAAGGGCCTCGACGCCGGCGCCGACGACTACCTCGTCAAGCCTTTCGATCTCGACGAACTCGGCGCCCGCATGCGCGCGCTGATTCGCCGTCAATCCGGGCGCAGCGATTCGACCATCCGCCTGGGCAATCTGACGCTCGATCCCGCCTCGCATCAGGTCACGCTCGACGGCTCGCCGGTGGCGTTGTCGGCGCGTGAATTCGCGCTGCTCGAGGCGCTGCTCGCGCGTCCCGGCGCCGTGCTCTCGAAGAGCCAGCTCGAAGAAAAAATGTACGGCTGGGGTGAGGAGATCGGCAGCAATACCGTCGAGGTCTACATTCACGCGCTGCGCAAGAAACTCGGTGCGGACTTGATCCGCAACGTACGCGGTCTGGGCTACATGATCGCTAAGGACGCCTGAGCCGATGCGTTCGATCCGCCGTCAATTGCTGGTCTGGCTGCTGGCGCTGGTGCTGCTCGGTGTCGGCATCGCGGGTTGGCTGATTTACCGGCAAGCGCTTGCCGAAGCCAACGAACTCTTCGATTACCAGTTGGAGCAGATCGCCGCGGCGCTGCCGTCGGAACCGTTCTCGCAGGTGCTGGGTTCGCGCGACACCGGCGACGAAGGCATCGTGCTGCAAATCTGGAATCGCAACGGCGTGCTGATGTACTACTCGCGTCCGCGTGCGCCGCTCGCGCCGCGCGCCGAGCTCGGATTTTCGACCGAGCACACGGATCGCGGCGAGTGGCGCGTGTATGGCGCGATCGTCGGCGATAACGTGGTGCAGCTGGCGCAGCCGGTGTCCGTGCGTAACCGGCTTGCCGCGAATGTCGCGCTGCGCACGCTGTGGCCGTTGATCGTGCTGCTGCCGTTGCTGGGGCTCGCGGTGTGGGTGATCGTCGGACGCGGACTCAGGCCGCTGCGCCGCGTGACGAGCGCACTCGACGCGCGTCATCCCGAGGCACTCGATCCTTTGCCAGACCAGCGTCTGCCGCTCGAAGTGCAGCCGCTCGTGCGCGCGCTGAACGGGCTGCTCGAACGGCTCGCCACCGCGCTCGATATTCAGAAGGCATTCGTCGCCGACGCGGCGCATGAATTGCGCACGCCGCTGGCCGCCGTGCAGATTCAGGCGCAACTCGTGGCGCGCGCGAAAGACGAAGCCGGCCGCAGCGAAGCGCTCGCCGATCTGCAAGCGGGCGTGACGCGCGCCACGCGTCTTGCCGAACAACTGCTGGCGCTCGCGCGTTCCGAGCCGGACGGCCTCGCCGCCACCGACGCGATCGATCTGCGCGCGCTGCTCGAAGAATGTGTGCTGGCTTACGCGCCGCTCGCGCAGAATCGCGGCGTCGATCTCGGCATCGAGGCGACGGAATCCGCCACCGTGATCGGCGACGCCGACGCGCTGCGCGTGATGTTCAACAATCTCGTGGATAACGCAACCAAATACACGCCGCGCGGCGGACATGTGGATGTCGTTCTGCGTGTGGAAGAGGGACACCCGGTCGTGCGGATCGCCGACAGCGGCCCGGGGATCGATCCGGCGGAACGCGATCGCGTGTTCGACCGTTTCTATCGCGCGGGCGCCAGTGCGAACCGCACGCGGACCGACGTGGCGGGTAGCGGTCTGGGTCTCGCGATCGTGCGCCGCATCGCCGTGCAGCATCATGCGGCCGTCTCGCTCGACGAATCGCCGGCGGGCGGCTTGCAGGTCAGCGTGCGTTTTTGAAGGACGGGCTTTCAGTTCGTAAGAGGCTTTGATCGAGGCTTGTGCAACGCTGCAATAGCGCCTCGAAAACAGGATGGAAGCGATCTGTCGCTGCTTAAGACTCTTTTAAGTGACGCCACGTACGCTTCGAGACATCCAAAGTCTCTTTCTCCCAGTCAGGAGTACACGATGAACGCGAAAACCTTGTCCCGCAGCGCTGTTGCAGTGGCTGTCGCCGTGGCGCTCTCCGCCGGCTATGTGGCGGGGCATCGCGACGTGCCCGCGCCGCAGGTGATCACGCCGGCGCAAGCCGCGATGATGCCCGCCGAAGCCGCCGCCAAAACCGGCATTCCCGACTTCTCGGGCCTCGTCGAAACCTACGGTCCGGCGGTCGTCAACATCAGCGCGAAACATGTCGTCAAGCAGACGGCGCTGCGCGGCAATTCCGGTAATGGCAACGGCGGCGGCAACCAGTTGCCGATCGATCCGAGCGACCCGTTCTACCAGTTCTACAAGCACTTCTTCGGCGGCATGCCCGGCATGCAGGGCGGCGACGGCGGCGACGCGCCCGATCAGCCGAGCGCGAGCCTGGGCTCGGGGTTCATCGTCAGCAATGACGGCTACATCCTGACCAATGCGCACGTGGTGGACGGCGCGAACGTCGTCACGGTGAAGCTGACCGACAAGCGCGAATTCCGCGCAAAGGTGGTCGGCGCCGACAAGCAGTCCGACGTCGCCGTGCTGAAGATCGACGCGAGCAATCTGCCGACCGTGAAGATCGGCGACCCGCGTCAAAGCAAGGTCGGCCAGTGGGTCGTCGCGATCGGTTCGCCTTACGGTTTCGACAACACGGTGACCTCGGGCATCATCAGCGCCAAGTCGCGCTCGCTGCCTAACGAAAACTACACGCCGTTCATTCAGACCGACGTGCCGGTGAACCCCGGCAACTCGGGCGGCCCGTTGTTCAATCTGCAAGGCGAAGTCATCGGCATCAATTCGATGATCTATTCGCAGACGGGCGGCTTCCAGGGCCTTTCGTTCGCTATCCCGATCAATGAAGCGATCAAGGTCAAGGACGACATCGTCAAGACCGGTCACGTGAGTCGCGGCCGCCTCGGCGTGGCGGTGCAGGGCATGAACCAGACGCTGGCCGATTCGTTCGGCATGCAGAAGCCGCAAGGTGCGCTGGTTAGCTCGGTCGATCCGGGCGGCCCGGCCGCCAAGGGCGGTCTGCAGCCGGGCGACGTGATCCTGTCGGTGAACGGCGAGCCCGTTGGCGACTCGTCCGATCTGCCGTCGCAGGTTGCGGGTCTCGCGCCGGGCAGTTCGGCGACCGTGCAGGTATGGCGCGACAAGGCCACCAAGGACCTGAAGGTGACCATCGGCTCGTTGTCGGATGCGAAGGTGGCGTCAGACAAGGCCGATCAGCCGACCCAGTTGCAAGGCCGCCTCGGCGTGGCAGTGCGGCCGCTGACGCCGGAAGAAAAGAGCGGTGCGTCGGTGTCGCACGGTCTGCTCGTGCAGCAGTCAGGCGGCGCGGCGGAAAGCGCCGGCATCCAGCCGGGCGACGTGATTCTGGCGGTCAATGGCCGGCCCATTTCGAGCGTCGATCAGTTGAAGCAGATGATCGCCGGTGCCGGCAACAGCATCGCGTTGCTGATCCAGCGCGATAACGCGCAGATCTTCGTTCCGGTCGATCTCGGCTGATCGGGTGAGCGCGGCGGCTGTACCGGTCGGCGGCCGGGCGGCCGTTTGACCGACGGCTTGCCGCTTCGACCTCAATTGAAGTAATGCTTGCCGGTCCCGTTGCATTTACTGCCAGCGGACCGGCAATTTTCATTTGGTGCCAACTATAAAGTAGGGCGTTGCGCGCCACCTGGCGTGGCGCGCAGCGGTTTTCCAGATGACGCGCCGGCGGCTTGGCACGCAGGTTGCGTCTACCTTGGTCCGGGCCCATCGCGGGGTGCCGGAGAAGCAGGGATAAGACCTCAACAAGGAGCGAACCGATGAAAACCCAACGCAATCAGCGAAGGCTCGTAGCCGCTGCGGTGTGCGCAGCGCTCACGCTCGGTCTGGCGGGTGGCGCGTATGCACAGCAGGCAAGCGACACGACCGGCGGCACGACCACGGATCAAACCAGCGCGGGTAACGCCAACGGTGGCGGCTTGCCGCAAATCCAGCAGCAAGGCGATGTCTCGTTCGTGTCGGGCGGCGTCGGCCTCGACGAATCTAAGGCGTTACAGCAGGCGCAAAGCCAGTGGCCCCTGTCGCTGCGCTTCACCGGCCCCGGTTCCGACTTTCTCGCCGACGTCCACGTGCGCGTGGTCGATGCGCACAACGGCGAAGTGCTGACGACTACGTCACGCGGGCCGTATATGCTCGTCAAACTGCGCCCGGGCCGCTACACGGTGCATGCGCAATACAAGGATCGCGACCAGTCCAAGGCGGTGACGATCCCGGCCAAGGGTACCGCCAAGGCCGCGTTCTACTGGAACACGCAATAAGCGTGAGGCCGTTTTGCGCGGAGTTGCGACTAGCTTCGTACCCCGCGCAGGAACGTCGCGCAATCGGCCGGACTTTGGCCGATAATGAAGCCACGGGCACGCCCCGTGGCTTTACTGTTTGCACGACCGCACACCATCACGGAGCCGAGACATGAGCGATGCCTTGACACCTCACGGAAGCCCGGGCACGAGTGCGGGCGGACACACCATCGTGATCACCGGCAACCATCACCGGGTGCGGGTGATACACGGCGGTGTGACCATGGCCGATACGCAGGCGGGACTGACACTGGCGGAAACCGGTTTGCCGGACGTATTCTATTTTCCGCGTTCGGACGTGAACATGGCGCGGCTCGAACGATCGGCGCATACGTCGCACTGCCCGTTCAAGGGTGAGGCGTCGTACTTCCATCTGCGCACGGAAGACGGCCTGATCGAAAACGCCGTGTGGAGCTACGAAACGCCGCTCGAGTCGGCGGCCACGATCAAAGGGTATCTCGCGTTTTACGCATCGCGCGTCGACCGCATCGATCAGACGTCCTGATCCCGCTGTCGCGCGTTCATCGGGGAGGCTGCCATGGAACTGAACGACGCGTTACGGATTCCGCTTGCGCCGTCTGAGGTTTGGGAGGCGTTGCAAGACCTCGCGCTATTACGCGCCAGCCTCGACAACTGCGAGTCGTTCACGCGCCTTGCGCATGGCGAATACGAGCTGATCATGACGGTGCCGCTCGGCCCGCTGCGCGCGCGTTATGAAGCACGCGCCCACGTGGCCGGGCAGGATTCCGGCCCGGCAGACGCACAGCGCCGCACCATCAACTTCAAGGCGCGCGCCGAAGGCATCGGCGCGTTGCGCGGTCAGATCGAAGTGCGCTTGCGCGCGGACGAAGGCGTGCATGGCGCCGACAAGGCGCGCGGCACGCGGATCGACTACACGATCTGGGCAACCTCGTCCGGCCCGCTCGCCGAATTGCCGACACGTCAACTCGAAAACGCCCTGCATCAACTGGCCGACGACTTCTTCTCCGAGTTCGACGCTGTCGTGCGCGCCAAGCATGGGCAAGGGCCCAACCGTGCACGGGGCTCGGCGGTGCGCCGTCAGCATGTGTTTCTGCGGCCGATCACACTTGGCGGCATGGCGCGGCGTGTGCGGCCGGACCACGGCAATGCGTTGCCCGGCCGCGCGGCAAGCGCGTCGCATGGACACTCTCACGGGGTCTCGCATCACGAGCCCAGTCCGCACGCAGTGCCGAACTGGGCCTGGGCGGCGATGATCTTTCTGGTGGCGCTGCTGTTGTATGTGGCGCGCTGGATCAGCGAACATTGATATTTGTCGCTGGCGTCGCTTTGGCGTCGTTCCGGTGCGCGGGGCGCGTATCGCTGCTGTCGCGCCGGCGCGACTACGAAATTCCGGTGGGCTGCTACGAAACGTCGTCGGCGCAACTAGCGCCGCGCTCGCGCGGTTAGACGCCGCGAAATTCTCTCCGCCATGCGGACGGCGACGTGCGAAACGTCTCCGCGAAATGTTGCCTTAGCGAAGCGGTCGAGCCGAAGCCCGCGATTCCCGCGATCGCTTCCACCGACTCGTCGGTCCCCTCCAGCAGTTGCTGCGCGCGTGCGAGCCGCTGCGCCAGCAGCCATGCGCCCACGGTCGTGCCGGTGGCGAGCCGGAAGCGTCGCGTGAAAGTGCGCCGGCTCATCAGCGCGCGCCCTGCCAGCGAGTCGAGCGTGTGCGGCAATGCCAGATTGCCGCTGACCCAGTCGAGCAGGCCCGACAGCCGGTCGCCGCGCACATTCGGCGGCATGGGTTGCTGAACGTATTGCGCCTGGCCGCCTTGCCGATGCGGCGGCACCACCAGCCGGCGCGCCACATGATTGGCCACTTGCGCGCCGCACATCTTGCGCATCACGTGCAGACAGCAGTCGAGGCCGGCGGCCGTGCCGGCCGAGGTCAGCACGTTGCCGTCGTCGACATAGAGCACGTTGGGGTCGAGGCGCACGCGCGGGTAGCGGCGCGCGAAGTCGTCGGCCCATGCCCAGTGCGTCGAGGCCGGCCGCTCGTCGAGGATGCCGGCGGCCGCCAGCACGAATGCGCCGAGACACAGCCCGACCAGTTGCGCGCCGCGCGCATGGGCGGCGCGCAGCGCATCGAGCAGCGCGGCCGGTGGCGTTTCGGCCGGGTCGCGCCAGCTCGGCACGATGATCGTGCCGGCATCGGCCAGGGCTTCGAGTCCATGCGTGACGCCGATCGAAAAGCCGGCCGTGGTGGTCAGCGCGCCTGTTTCAGCGGCGCAGACGCGGAAGTCGAACTCCGGCACGCCGCCGCCGCTGCGGTCCTCGCCGAACACTACGCACGGCACCGAGAGGTGGAACGGACTGATGCGGTCGAAGGCGACCACCGCGACGACGTGGCGGGGCGGTGCGCCGTGTGTCGCGGCAGCGGAAACGGGCGTGGCCATCAGTCACCTCGTGAAATCCGACGATGGCCCGATTCTAGCGAATCTTGTCATTCGGGTCGCTGTCGCGACGTGGGCGGCGGGGGAACAATGCAGTTACCGCCGCGGCTCGTTCTCAGGCCAACCCCGACCGGGTCAGTCTGCGCGGCGCCAACCATCCCTTTACCCGACCGAGGAGTCTTGCCATGACCGCCACACCGCGCCGCGCGCTGATCGTCATCGATGTGCAGAACGAATACGTGAGCGGCGATCTGCCGATCGAATACCCGGACGTGCAAAGCTCGCTCGCCAACATTGGCCGTGCAATGGATGCGGCGCGCGCCGCGGGCGTGCCGGTGGTGGTCGTGCAGAATCTGGCGCCGGCCAGTTCGCCGTTATTCGCGCGTGGCAGCAGCGGGGCGGAACTGCATCCAGTGGTGGGCGAGCGGGCTCGCGATCATTATGTGGAGAAGTCCCTGCCGAGCGCCTTTACCGGCACCGACCTGGCCGACTGGCTCGCCGCGCGTCAAATCGACACGCTGACGGTCACGGGCTACATGACACACAACTGCGACGCGTCGACCATCAACCACGCGGTTCACGCCGGGCTCGCCGTCGAGTTTCTGCACGACGCGACGGGCTCGGTGCCGTATGAAAACAGCGCGGGTTTCGCCAGCGCGCAAGATATTCACCGGGTATTCAGCGTGGTGCTGCACTCGCGCTTCGCGGCGGTGGCGAGCACGGACGAGTGGATCGGGGCAGTGCAAGGCGGGGCAGCGCTCCCGCGCGGCAATATCTATGCGTCGAATCAGCAGGCCCGAGCGAGGCGGGCCGCGGCGTAACTAAGCGCCGGCTGTGCGCCGCGCATGCCCGTTGCGCAACGCCGGGCTCAGCTTCAGCGCGTCGAACATGCCTTCGACCATTTGTACGGCGTGGGTGCCGAAATCCGTGGCGTCGGGCAGGAACAGCATGTCGCGCAGTGAACCGCTGACAAACGCGTGCACCATGGCCGCCGCCAGCTTCGTATCCAGATCCGCAGGCATTTGCCCCTTGGAGATGGCGTTGCGCAGACCGCCTTCGATTTTCGTGAGCCCTTCGCGCATATTGGTCTGATAGCGGACCATTACCGGGCCCATTTCCTCGACCAGCTCGCATTTCAGAAACAGGATGTCGAACACGCGCCGGCGACGCGGATCGTTAGCCGTGTCGCGCAGGCAGACCTTGCAGATTTCCATCAGGCGCCCGAGCGGATCGGGCTCGTTGGGGTCGAGCGAGGCGGCTTTGAGTTCGTCCAGCGGCAGCAGCACGCGGTCGAACATCTCCGTAAACAGATCGCTTTTGTGGGCGAAGTGCCAGTAAATCGCGCCGCGCGTAACGCCGGCAGCCTGCGCGATGTCGGCGAGCGACGTACGCGAAACACCCTTCTCGAAAAAAACGCGCTCGGCGGCGTCGAGAATGCTATTGCGCGTCTCCAGCGCCTCTTCTTTGGTTCTTCGGACCATATTGGAATGACCTGCCCTGACTGTGGGGTTTTCCCGGGCACTTTTAAGTGCGCCCGATGACAATCTGACTACGCCTGAGCGAATTGTGAAGCGATCTTGCGAGCCCCCCGCCCGCAAGAGATGTAAACGCACTTTTACATGCATTCGTGAATGTATATATAATAGCATCCCACGATCGGATAGCCCAAGCCGTGACGACACGTTAATATCCGTCACTGTTGCCTTTCAAAACGCTCTTTGCGCCGTGCCGGAATGGGCGGCGCCGTGCGGCATTTCCCCGGTATGGCGCATTTCGTTGAGGATGCCCAGCAGGTTCGGTTTGCGTGCATGGGGCATCCGGTCAGCGTCGCGAGACGCATGTGTGCGCAACCGTCCCCGGCGTAGGGATGCACGCACTTTTTCATTCTCTCAGTCTTAGACAGAGGTCGCTCCATGCGCGTCGAACGGGTTCCATTCCGCTTAATCAGTGCCGCGACGGCTGCCGTATTGCTGGCAGCGTGCGGGCCAAAACAATCTGCGCCGCCGCCACAAACGCCCGAAGTCGGCGTTGTCACTGTCCAGCCGACGGCTGTGCCCGTCGTCACCGAGTTGCCTGGCCGCACGAGCGCCTTCCTCGTCGCGCAAGTGCGCGCACGGGTCGACGGCATCGTGCTGCGCCGCGAGTTCACCGAAGGCAGCCAGGTCAAAGCGGGTCAGCGTCTGTACAAGATCGATCCGGCGCCGTATATCGCCACGCTGAACAACGCCAAGGCAACGCTCGCGAAGGCGCAGGCCAACCTCGTGTCCACCACCGCGCAGGCCAATCGCTACAAGGTGCTGGTTGCCGCCAACGCGGTCAGCAAGCAGGACTACGACAACGCGGTGGCCTCGGAAGGCCAGGCCGCGGCAGACGTGGCCGCGGGCAAGGCGGCGGTCGACACCGCGCAGATCAATCTGGGCTACACGGACGTGGTCTCGCCAGTGAGCGGCCAGATCGGCGTGTCGCAAGTCACGCCCGGCGCCTACGTGCAGGCTAGCGCCGCCACGCTGATGGCCACCGTGCAGACACTCGACCCGGTCTATGTGGACCTGACGCAATCGAGCCTCGACGGCCTGAAGCTGCGCCGCGAGATGCAGGAAGGCCGTCTGAAGACGAGCGGTCCTGACGCCGCCAAGGTGTCGCTGATTCTCGAAGACGGCCGCACCTATTCGGAAAAGGGCAAGCTGCAGTTCACCGACGTGACCGTCGACCAGGGCACCGGTTCGGTCACGGTGCGCGCCATCTTCAAGAACGCCGACAAGGTGCTGCTGCCGGGCATGTTCGTGCGCGCGCGCATCGAAGAAGGTGTCAACGACCACGCGCTCGTCGTGCCGCAAGTCGGCGTGACGCACGACCAGAAGGGTCAGCCGACCGCGCTGGTCGTCGGTAACGACAACAAGGTCGTGTTGCGTCAGTTGACTACGTCGGGCACTTACGGTTCGAACTGGGTGGTCGAAAGCGGCCTGAATCCGGGTGACCGCGTGATCGTGCAGGGCACCGACAAGGCGAAGCCCGGCATGCAGGTCAAGACCGTCGCCGCGCAACTTCCCGCCACACCCGCTTCCGGCGTCTCCGCTCAGGGCGCGCCGGCCGCCAGCGGTGCTGCGCAGACGGCACAACCTGCCTCCGCCGCATCGGGCGCGTAATAACAGGGAGCCCGCCTCATGGCAAAGTTCTTCATTGATCGCCCGATTTTTGCATGGGTGATCGCCATCATTCTGATGCTCGCGGGTATCGCGTCGGTCTTTACGTTGCCGATCGCGCAGTACCCGACCATCGCGCCGCCGGCTGTGCAGATCAGCGCGACGTACCCGGGCGCATCGGCGAAAACGGTGGAAAACACCGTCACGCAGGTGATCGAGCAGCAGATGAGTGGTCTCGACCACTTGCTGTACCTGTCGTCCACCTCGGACGATTCGGGTACGGCAACCATTACGCTGACGTTCGCGGCCGGCACCAATCCTGACATTGCGCAGGTGCAGGTGCAGAACAAGCTGCAACTCGCCACGCCACTCTTGCCGCAAGCCGTGCAGCAGTTGGGCACCAAGGTCACGAAGTCGAGCAGCAGCTTCTTGCTGGTCATGGCGTTCGTGTCCGAAGACGGCAGCATGAACAAGTACGACCTGGCGAACTACGTCGCGTCGAACATTCAGGATCCGGTCAGCCGTATCGACGGCGTGGGCACGGTGACGCTGTTCGGCTCGCAGTACGCGATGCGGATCTGGCTCGACGCGAACAAGCTGACCAACTTCGGCCTCACGCCGGTGGACGTGGAAACCGCGTTGACGGCGCAGAACGTGCAGGTCGCGGGCGGTTCGCTCGGCGGCACGCCGTCGGTGCCGGGCCAGGTGCTGCAGGCGACCATCACGGAAGCCACGCTGCTGAATACACCTGAACAGTTCGGCAACGTGCTGCTGAAGGTGAACACGGACGGTTCGCAAGTTCGTATCAAGGACGTCGCGCGCATCGAGCTGGGTGGCGAAAACTACAACTTCGACACCAAGTACAACGGTCAGCCGACGGCAGGCTTCGGTATTCAGCTCGCAACCGGCGCGAACGCGCTGGCCACCGCCAAGGCGGTGCGCGCGAAGGTCGCCGAACTGTCGAAGTACTTCCCGCACGGTCTGGTCGTGCAGTATCCGTACGACACCACGCCGTTCGTGCGCCTGTCGATCGAGGAAGTGGTCAAGACGCTGCTGGAAGGTATCGTGCTGGTGTTCCTGGTCATGTACCTGTTCCTGCAGAACCTGCGCGCCACGCTGATCCCGACGATCGCCGTGCCGGTGGTGCTGTTGGGCACGTTCGCGATCATGGGTCTGGTGGGCTTCTCGATCAACACGCTGTCCATGTTCGGGCTCGTGCTGGCAATCGGCTTGCTGGTGGACGATGCGATCGTGGTGGTGGAAAACGTCGAGCGGGTGATGCAGGAGGAGGGCTTATCGCCTCGTGACGCCACCCGCAAGGCAATGGATCAGATTACCGGCGCGCTGGTCGGCGTGGCGCTCGTGCTGTCGGCGGTGTTCGTGCCGGTGGCGTTCTCGGGCGGTTCGGTCGGCGCCATTTACCGGCAGTTCTCGCTGACGATCGTGGCGGCGATGGTGCTGTCCGTGCTCGTCGCGTTGATTCTGACGCCGGCATTGTGCGCGACGATCCTCAAGCCGATCGAAAAGGGTCACCAGGAAAAGACCACCGGTTTCTTCGGCTGGTTCAACCGCACCTTCAACCGCAGCCGCGACAAGTATCACTCGGGCGTGCACCACGTGATCAAGCGCTCGGGCCGTTGGCTGATCATCTATATGGTGGTGATCTTCGCGGTTGGCCTGCTGTTCGTGAAGTTGCCGAAGTCGTTCCTGCCTGACGAAGACCAGGGCACGATGTTCGTGCTGGTGCAAACGCCGTCGGGCTCGACGCAGGAAACCACGGCGCGCGCGCTGAAGGACGTGTCCGACTACCTGCTCAATACCGAGAAGGGCATCGTCGAATCGACCTTCACCGTGAACGGTTTCAGCTTCGCCGGTCGCGGCCAGAACGCGGGTCTCGTGTTCGTGCGGATGAAGGACTACGCCGTGCGTCAGCACTCGGACCAGAAGGTGCAGGCGCTGGTGGGCCGTCTCTTCATGCACTTCGGCAGCTACAAGAACGCGTTGGTGTATCCGGTGAATCCGCCGTCGATTCCTGAACTCGGCACCGCCGCGGGTTTCGACTTCGAATTGCAGGATCGCGCGGGCGTCGGTCACGAAAAGCTGATGGAAGCACGCAATATGTTGCTGGGCATGGCGGCGAAAGATCCGACGCTGGCTCAGGTGCGTCCGAACGGCCTGAATGACACGCCGCAGTTCAAGGTGAACATCGACCACGAGAAAGCTTCGGCCCTCGGCGTGTCGCTGTCCGCGATCGACCAGACGTTCTCGATCGCGTGGGCGTCGCAGTACGTGAACAACTTCCTCGATACCGATGGCCGGATCAAGAAGGTGTATCTGCAGGGCGATGCGCCGTTCCGTATGAAGCCGGAAGACCTGAACGCGTGGTACGTACGCAATACCGCGGGTGGCATGGTGCCGTTCTCGTCGTTCGCCAGCGGCACGTGGACCTACGGTTCGCCGAAGCTGGAGCGCTACAACGGTATTTCCGCGGTGGAAATCCAGGGCGCGGCGGCACCGGGCAAGTCGACCGGTCAGGCCATGACGGCGATGGAAGCGCTCGTGGCGAAGCTGCCGGCGGGTGTCGGCTACGAATGGACGGGCCTGTCGTTGCAGGAACGCCAGTCCGGTTCGCAGGCGCCGATTCTGTACGGCATCTCGATTCTCGTCGTGTTCCTGTGTCTCGCGGCGCTGTATGAAAGCTGGTCGATCCCGTTCTCGGTGATCATGGTGGTGCCGCTCGGTGTGATCGGCGCACTGCTGGCCGCCACGCTGCGTGGGCTCGAGAACGACGTGTTCTTCCAGGTGGGTCTGTTGACCACGGTGGGTCTGTCGGCGAAGAACGCGATTCTGATCGTGGAATTCGCCCGCGAGTTGCAGCAGGGTGAAGGCATGGGGCCGATCGAGGCGGCGCTGGAAGCAGCGCGTCTGCGGTTGCGTCCGATTCTGATGACCTCGCTCGCGTTCATTCTCGGCGTGATGCCGCTCGCCATCAGTAACGGCGCGGGTTCGGCCAGCCAGCACGCGATCGGTACCGGCGTGATCGGCGGGATGTTGACGGCGACCTTCCTCGCGATTTTCATGATCCCGATGTTCTTCGTGGTGATCCGCGCGAAATTCGGCGGTGAGAAGGAAGACCCGGATGAGGCGCTCGCACACTACAACCAGCACCATCCGCATGACCCGCAAGGTGGCGGTTCAACTGGTGAAGGCTCGGGCAAGGACGGACATTGAGATGCAAAAACACTCTCTGATTGCAGTGGCGGTCGCGCTGTTCGCCGCTGGGTGCACGATGGCGCCGAAGTACGAGCGCCCCGCCGTGCCCACGACGAGCACCTTCCCGACCGGCGGCGTGTACGACACGCAGCCGGGCGCGACCCAGCCGGGCCAGCAACAGCCCGGCGCAACCGGCGCCGCGCGCACCGCCAACGGCCAGGCCGCGGCGGATATCGGCTGGCGCGATTTCTTCGTCGATCCGCGCATGCAGCGGTTGATCGAGATCGCGCTGAAGAACAACCGCGATCTGCGCGTGTCGGTGCTGAACATGCAGGCGTCGGCGGCGCAGTTCCGGATCGTTCGCGCCGAGTTGCTGCCGACGCTCGACGCTGCGGCTTCGCAAAGCAAATCGCGTACACCGAAGGACCTGTCGACCTTCGGCCAGACGATTTCCAACTCGTACTCGGTGGGTCTGAATGCGTCGTGGGAAATCGACTTCTTCGGGCGGATTCAAAGCCTGAAGGATCAGGCGTTGGCGCAGTATCTGGCCACGGCCCAAGCCCGCAAGGCGGCGGAAATCTCGCTGGTCTCGCAGGTCGCGAACCAGTACATGACGGTGCTCGAACTCGACGATCTGTTGAAGGTCACGCAGAACACGCTGAAGACTTCGCAGGAATCGTATCGGATCGCCAAGCTGCAATTCGACAACGGTACGGGTTCGGAACTGGATCTGCGTCAGTCGCAAACGGTGGTCGAGCAGGCTTTGGCCAACCTGCAGCAGCAGCAGCGTCTGCGGGCTCAGGCGGATAACGCGCTCGTGCTGTTGCTCGGCGAGCCGTTGCCGGAGGATCTGCCGCCGGGCATGACGTTGGACAACCAGAATCTGCTCACGGACATTCCGGCGGGTTTGCCGTCCGATCTGTTGACGCGTCGTCCCGACATCATGGAGGCCGAAGAGAATCTGCTGGCCGCCAACGCGAACATTGGCGCAGCGCGTGCCGCGTTCTTCCCGAAGGTGTCGCTGACGGGCAGCTTCGGCACGCTGAGCCCATCGCTCGGCGGTCTGTTCAAGCCGGGGTCGGCGGCGTGGAGCTTCGCGCCGTCGATCACGCTGCCGATCTTCGAGGGCGGACAGAATCTCGCCAACCTCGATCTCGCCAACATCCAGAAGAAAGTCCAGATCGCCACGTATGAGAAGGCGATCCAGACGGCCTTCCGCGAAGTGGCGGATGCCTTGGCGGCGCGCGGCACGTACGATCAGCAGATCCAGGCGCTGGAGCGCAATACCTTTGCGGAACAACGCCGGCTGGATCTGTCGAATCTGCGCTATACGAACGGCGTCGACAGTTATCTGTCTGTGCTGACTGCGCAGACGGATCTGTATTCGTCGCAGCAGTTGCTGGTCACTGCCCGGATGGAACGTCTGCAGAACCTCGTGACGTTGTATCAGGCGCTTGGTGGCGGCTGGGTCGAGCATAACGGCGATCAGCCGCGTCCGGCCGACGCACCGGTTGACTACGGCGCAGCGAGTGCGCCGGTGGCGGCTTCGGCGGCTACGGCGGGTTAAGTCTTGTAGTTTGAGGCGCGCACGGTGGTTTTCTGTTTCACCGAAACCGTCTTGCGCAGCCGATCATAAAAAAGCCACGGCATGCCGTGGCTTTTTTTATCCGCGGCGCTCGCGCGAAGTGGCTCGCGCGGCGCCTGATTGCGTGCCGCTCAGTGCAGGTCCGCGGCGCGTAGCATCTCGTCGCTTCGCGGTTCATTGCCGCCGCGTCCGTCGAAATCGTGACCGGCGCTGCGAATTTCGCAGCGTGCCTTCTTCTCGCTCTTCACGCCGTTGAAGATCAGGTTCAGCACGACCGCCGACACCGAAGCCAGCAGAATCCCGCTATGCAGCAGCGGCGAGAGCGCCGGCGGCAGCTTCGAGAAGAAGTGCGGCGACACCACCGGCACGAGCCCCAGGCCGATACTGACCGCGACGATGAACAGGTTGTGGTGGTTCTTCACGAAGTCGACCTTCGAGAGCACCTTGATGCCGTTCGCCGCGACCATGCCGAACATGACGATGCCCGCGCCGCCGAGCACGAACGGCGGCACCGAGGCGACCACTTGCGCCATCTTCGGGAACAGACCCAGCAGCACCAGGATCACGCCGCCCATGGCGCACACAAAACGGCTCTTCACGCCAGTCACGCCAATCAGGCCGACATTCTGCGAGAACGAGGTATGCGGGAACGAGTTGAAGATGCCACCGATCAACGTGCCCAGACCGTCGACACGCAGACCGCGCACCAGCGTCTTCTGATCGACCGGACGATCCACCATGTCGCCGACCGCGAGAAACATACCGGTCGATTCGATGAAGGTGACGAACATGACGGTGACCATCGTTGCGATCGACAGCGGGTCGAAGTGCGGCAGGCCGAAGTGGAACGGCATGACGAAGCCGACCCACGGCGCATGCGTGACGCCTTCCATGTTCACGCGGCCGAGCACCAGCGCGATCACGAAGCCCGCGACGATACCGAGCAGCACCGAGATATTGGCGAGGAAACCCTTGGCGAACTTGTTGATCAACAGAATCAGCATCAGCACGATCAGCGAGAGACCGAGATAGACCGGGTTGCCGTAATCGGGATTGCCTACGCCGCCAGCCGCCCAGTTGATGCCGACTTCCATCAGCGACAGACCGATCACCGAGATCACCACGCCGATCACGACCGGCGGGAAGAAGCGCAGCAACTTGCCTACCGCGGGCGCGAGCAGGATGCCGACCACACCGGCCGCGATGGTCGAGCCGAAGATGTCCAGAATGCCGAGCGAAGGATTGGTGCCGATCGCGACCATCGGACCGACTGCCGCGAACGTGCAACCCATGATGACCGGCAGACGGATGCCGAAAATCCACAGACCGAGTGTCTGAATCAGCGTGGCGATGCCGCAGGAAAACAGGTCGGCGCTAATCAGGAACGCGATCTGATCTTTCGGCAACTTGAGCGCCGCGCCGATGATCAGCGGGACCGCGACCGCGCCGGCGTACATCACCAGAACGTGCTGAATACCGAGGGTGAGCAACTGGCCTGCGGGCAGTCGCTCGTCGCACGGGTGAACCGTGTTCGATTGCATATCGTCTGTCTCCACCATCTGGTTTTTGGGATGGCTCCAAGGTATCGGGGACGAAAAGGTGCAACAAGACCACTGGGGCCTATTCCGGCATTCCCGGTGACGATATGCGAGCGCGCCTTTTGAAAGCCAATATAAAGGTGTGAACGTCGTCCATCGGCGGTCAGCCCCTTGCAGCAGCGATGCGAGGCCGCGCGCCGCGCGAACCCGACTTGACGCGATATGTGTGAGAATCAATGAGGTGTATCTCACTGGGCGCATAGTCCTGTTTTGACGCGGCTCGCAGCGTAGACGGGTTAACCCGCGATTCGGGATTTTTTGCGTGCATTCGGGCGCGTTTCCGAAGCGGTGCGCCGGGCAGAGAAAATACGCTTTTTGAGCACGCTTTCGCGTGCCCATCTCGGTCCACAATTTCACGCACAATCATCCATGAGTTTTCTCGGCATCGACCTCGGCACCGGCTCTCTCAAAGTAGCGATCGTCGACGAAAACAGTCGCGAGCGGGCGGTGGCGAGCGTCGCTTATGCAATCGAAACGCCGCATGCGGGTTGGGCCGAGACGTCGGTGCAAACGTGGTGGCGCGCGCTATGCGAAGCCGCCGCGCGTTTGCCTGACGGATTGCGCCGCGATGTGCGGGCCATCGGCTTTTCCGGGCAGATGCACGGCGTCGTGCTGATCGACGCAGCGGGCGAAGCCGTGCGGCCCGCCATGCTGTGGCCCGACACGCGCGCGCTGGCCTTGCTCGGCGAGTGGCCCGAGCCGCAGCCGAATCCGGTTGCGCCCGGCATGGCCGGTCCGCTGCTGCGCTGGATCGTGTTGCACGAACCGCAATCCGCGAGCCGCACTCGTTGGGCGCTGCAACCGAAAGACTGGCTGCGCGTCGCGCTGGGCGGCGCGATCGCGACCGATCCCTCCGATGCCTGCGCCACCGCGCTCGCCGATCCCGCCGGCGTGTGGGACGCGGCGCTGCTCGCCCGGCTCGGAATTCCGCATGAGTGGTTCGCGCCGCTCGCGCCGTCTTACGCCGCAGGGGGCGTGCTATCGGAGCAGGCTGCGCAGGCGCTGGGTCTGCGCGCCGGCATCGTGCTCGCCACCGGCGCTGCCGATACGCCTTGCGCCGCTCTCGGCAGCGGACTCGCTCGCGACGGCGACGCCTTGCTCACCACCGGCACCGGCGGACAAATCGTCGTGCTGGCCGAACACGCGCCCGCTGCAGTCAGGGGCTTGCACCGCTATCGGGCAGCGAGCGATCACTGGTATCGGATGGCGGCGATGCAGAACGTCGGCATCGCGCTCGAACGTGTACGCGGTTGGCTCTCCTATGAGTGGGCCGATGCGTATCGTGATGCGTTCGGCGACGCAGCGGTTGCGAGCCCAACGGCCGCATCCGGCCTCACGTTCCTGCCTTACCTCACGGGCGAACGCACGCCTTGGCTCAATCCGATGGCGCGCGGCGGCTGGCTCGGCCTCGCGCTCGATCATACGCGCGGCACGATGATGCGCGCCGCGTTCGAAGGCGTCGCGTTCTCGCTGCGCGCCGGGCTCGACGCGATTCGCGCGAGCGGCGCGACGGTGAGCGCATTGAAGCTGGCGGGCGGCGGTTCCATCGACGCGCGCTGGCGCCAGTTGCTGGCCGATGCGTTGAATGTCGAGCTGCACGCGGTCGATTGTCCGAACGCGGCGCCGCGCGGCGCGGCCATGCTCGGCGGTCTCGCAAGCGGGCACTGGCACGCGAGCGATCTCGCGGCGCTCGCGCCCGGCGCGACTCGTGTCGCCGGTCCGCAAGGCGATGCAGCGCTTGCAGAACGCTACGCCCGCTTTCTCGATCTCTACGGACGTGTCGAGACATGGTTCGCCGACAAACCTCAGCGCTGAGCGAAACCATGTCGAGTTCAGACAATGCCGTGACGCACTTTGCAATACCATGACGTGTTTCGCACGCTAAGGTGTCGCTCGGCGCACTGCGCCGGGTGGCGGCGCCACTGTGCGCCCTGAGCCTGACACACGCATCAACCGCAGTACCGAATCGCAGCACGTGCGCGCCGCAATGATGTCGGCGCGCAACGCGCCTTGCATTGACAGACTCACAGGAGCATTCACGATGAAGACCAAAGCAGCAATCGCATGGAAAGCCGGCGCGCCGTTGACGATCGAGGAAGTCGATCTGGAAGGTCCGCGCGCCGGTGAAGTCCTGATCGAAGTGAAGGCCACGGGCATCTGCCATACCGATTACTACACACTCTCCGGCGCGGATCCTGAAGGCATCTTCCCGGCGATTCTCGGCCATGAAGGCGCGGGCGTGATCGTCGATACGGGTCCGGGCGTCGGCACCTTGAAAAAGGGCGACCACGTCATTCCGCTTTACACGCCGGAGTGCCGGCAATGCAAGTTCTGTCTGTCGCGCAAGACCAACCTCTGTCAGGCCATCCGTTCGACGCAAGGCAAGGGCTTGATGCCGGACGCCACCTCGCGTTTTTCTCTCGACGGCAAGCCTTTGTTTCACTACATGGGCACGTCCACGTTTTCGAATTACATCGTCGTGCCGGAAATCGCGGTCGCGAAGGTGCGTGAAGACGCACCGTTCGACAAAATCTGCTACATCGGCTGCGGTGTGACGACGGGTGTGGGCGCGGTCGTGTATTCGGCGAAGGTCGAAGCGGGTGCGAACGTGGTGGTGTTCGGCCTCGGCGGCATCGGGTTGAATGTGATCCAGGGCGCGAAGATGGTCGGCGCGGACAAGATCATCGGCGTCGACATCAATCCGGGCCGCGTCGAACTCGCGAAGAAGTTCGGCATGACGCACTTCATCAACCCGAACGAAGTCGAGAACGTGGTCGATCACATCGTGCAACTCACCGATGGCGGCGCGGACTATTCGTTCGAATGCATCGGCAACACGAAGGTGATGCGCCAGGCGCTGGAGTGCACGCACAAGGGCTGGGGCCAGTCGTTCATCATCGGCGTCGCGGCGGCGGGCGAGGAGATCAGCACGCGTCCGTTCCAGCTGGTGACGGGCCGCGAGTGGAAGGGCTCGGCGTTCGGCGGCGCACGTGGCCGCACGGACGTGCCGAAGATCGTCGACTGGTACATGGAAGGCAAGATCAACATCGACGATCTGATCACGCACCGTCTGCCGCTCGAACGCATCAACGAGGGCTTCGATCTGATGAAGAAGGGCGAGTCGATCCGCTCGGTCGTGCTGTACTAACGCGGCATAACGAGGAGCATCGGCATGCTTGAACTTCTGTCGTCGCACGCCTGTCATGGTGGTGAGCAGCGCATCTATAAACACGACTCGCAGACCATCGGCCTGCCGATGCGCTTCTCCATCTATCTGCCGCCGCAGGCTTTGCAAGCCAACGCGAACGTGCCCGCGCTGTTCTACCTCGCGGGACTCACGTGCACGGAAGAGACCTTTGCGGTCAAAGCCGGCGCGCAGCGCTTCGCGGCGCAGCACGGCATTGCGCTCATCGCGCCGGACACCAGTCCGCGCGGCGCGGGCGTGCCGGGCGAAAGCGCGGCGTGGGACTTCGGCGTGGGCGCGGGCTTTTACGTCGACGCGACGCAGCAGCCGTGGGCGCAGCACTATCGCATGTACTCGTACGTGCGCGACGAGCTGCGCGAAACGGTGCTCGCGAATCTGCCGGTGGACGGCGCGCGTCTCGGCATCTTCGGGCATTCGATGGGCGGTCACGGCGCGTTGATGCTCGCGTTGCGCAACCCGGAGATCTATCGATCGGTGTCGGCGTTCGCGCCGATCGCCGCGCCGACGCGCTGTCCGTGGGGCGAGAAAGCGTTCAGCGGTTATCTGGGTGACGACCGCGAAGCGTGGAAACAGTATGACGCGAGCGAGCTGGTGGCGCAGGCGTCACGCAAGTTTTCGGCGGGGATTCTGGTCGATCAGGGCCTCGCGGATCAGTTCCTCGCGGAGCAGCTGAATCCGGACGTGTTCGAAGCCGCTTGCCAGGCAGCCGGTCAGCCGCTGACATTGCGCCGTCATGCTGGGTATGACCACGGCTACTACTTCATTTCGACGTTCATCGAGGATCATCTCGCGCATCACGCGAAGGTGCTGCTCGGCTGAAGTCTCTCGCAGGACGATGGCGGCGGTGTGCCGGTGTGCCGGTGCGCCACCGCCACAGTCCTCGTCCTCGCTCAACGCCGCCTCAACAAACTCCCGCCATACACCAGCGCCGACAACACGGTGATCCAGAAGCTCGTGGGCCAATCGGTGTAGAACGCGAGCGTCAAGCCGAGCCACGCCTGCAACAACGCAAACACAGCGGCGAGCACGAGGCCGGCCGATAAGCGCGTCGTCATGTTTTGCGCGGCGGCGGCCGGGCCGACCATCAGCGTGAACACCAACAGCACGCCGACGATCTGCGTACATGCCGCCACGGCGAGCGCGGCAATCGCGAGAAACAGCACGGACACGAGGCGCAACGACACGCCCTTGGCCTCGGCTAGTTCCGGCTGCAACGAAGCGAACAGCAGCGGTCGCATGATCGCCGCGAGCGCCAGCAGACTCACCACGCCCAGGGCCGCCAGCACCACGAGCGTCGACGCATTCACGCCGAGCACGTTGCCGAACAGCAGCGCGGTGACCTGCGTCGCATACGCGGTGAAGAAGTGCAGAAACAGCAAGCCGAAGCCGAGCGACAGCGAAAGGATCACGCCGATCGCCACATCGCGTCCGGCAAGGCGTTCGCCGAGCGCGCCCATGCCGACGCCCGCCGCGAGCGTGAAGCCGATCATTCCCCAGATCGGCGAGATGCCGATCAGCACCGCGCCGGTCGCGCCGGTGAAGCCGACGTGCGAGAGCGCGTGGCCCGCGAAGGTCTGCCCGCGCAGCACGAGAAAATATCCGACCACGCCGGCCAGCACCGCGACGATCCCCGACGCCGCGAATGCGTTCACCATGAAATCGTATTCAAACATCGTGCGTGTGTCCGTCGCTTGAGTCGTGCTGGTGTGAGTGGCCGTGCGAGCGGCCATGCGAATGTGGATGCGCGTGCGAGTGGCTGTGGCCGCCGTCTTCGTCGTGTTCGTGCTCGTGATCGTGTTTCTCGACTTCCACATCGCCCGACATCACGAAGATGCGGCCATTCACGCGCATCACGTCGATCGGCGAGCCATAGAGACGCGACAGCACCGGCCGGGTAATCACTTCGTAGACGGTGCCGAGCGCGGCCACGCCGCTGCCGAGATACAGCACGCGATCGATCGAGTTCAGCAGCGGATTCAGTTCATGCGCCGAAAACAGCACGGCGATGCCGAGTTCCTGCTGCACGCGCCGCACCAGTTCGACCACGCTTTTCTGATGATGCGGGTCGAGGCTGATCAGCGGTTCGTCGAGCAACAGCAGTTTCGGATTGCCGAGCAGACATTGCGCGAGCAGCAGCCGTTGACGCTCGCCGCCCGACAGCTCGGACAGCGGCCGCTCGGCGAGCTTGCGGCCGCCGACCAGATCCAGCACACGCTCGACGTCGGCGCGAGTGGCGGCGTCCGCGTGCGGCAAGCCCCAGCGATGACCGTCGGCGGCCATCGCGACGAAATCCCGGCCGCGCACGCGGCGTCCGGCGAGCGCACTGCGCGTCTGCGGCATATAGCCAATCGACGCGTGGCCGCGCTCGACGGGTTGACCCAGCACGTGGATCACGCCGCGGGCGGCGGGCACGAGACCGAGCACGGCGCGCATCAGCGTGGTCTTGCCCGCGCCGTTCGGCCCGAGCACGCCGATGAATTCGCCCTGATTCACCACGAAGCCGGTGTCGCGCAGAATCGTGCGGTCGCCGAGTTCGAGCGTCACGTGCTCGAGTTCGAGCACGGGTGTGGTGGTGGGGGCAGGCGCTGGCGCGCTGCGGCCAGTCTGAGTCATTGGGTTTTTCCTTTCGCGCCCGACGCAGCCGCATTGGCATCGCCCGCGGCCAGCGCCGTGCCCAGCGCGTCGAGCTGCGTGAGCATCCACGTCTGGTAGGTCTTGCCGGCCGGTTCGGTCTCGGTGACGCTCATGGTCGGCACCTTCGATTGCTGCGCGAGCTTCAACATGCGTTTGGTCAGGGCCTCGGTTGCCTGGCTGTTATAGATCAGAACACGGACGCGCTTTTCGCGCAGATCGCCTTCGAACGCAGCGATATCCGCCGCGCTGGCTTCAGTGTCGTTCATGGTGGCGAGCTGGAAGCGCAGATTGCGCATGGTCAAGCCCACCGCGTCGGACATATAACCGAACACCGGCTCGGTCGCCGTGACCGGCACGCCCGCGTAGCGGCCGTGCAGCTCGGCGACCTTGGCGTCGACCGGTTTCAGCGAATCGAGAAACTTCGCGAGGTTCGCATCGTACGCCGACTTGTGCGCCGGGTCAGCCGCGACGAGCGCTTCGCTCACCGCGCGCGCCACTTTCGGCATGGTGGCCGGGTCGTACCAGAGGTGCGGATTATCGCCGCTCTTCTTGCCGGTGAGATCGGCGGCGACGATGGTGACGCGCTTCGTGCCCTTCGACGCAGCCAGCAATTTTGCCATCCACGGATCGTAGTCGGCGCCGTTGTAGACCACAAGGCTTGCATGCTGCAACGCGCGCGCCGTCTTGGGGCTGGCTTCGAACAGATGCGGATCCTGGTCCGGATTGCTGAGAATGCTCGTCACGTCGACGCGATCTCCGCCCAGTTGCTGCACCACGTCGCCGTAAAAATTTTCCGCGGCGACCACCGGAATTTTTGCATCCGCGGCCATTGCGGCGTGGCCGAACGCGAACGCCGCGGCACTCGCGGCGAGGTACTTCGACAGCTTCAGCGCTCGCTGCGCCCCGTTCAACATCGAGCCGAATTTCTTCATTGTTCTGTCCTGCTGCGTGAGAGTTGAAAGAACCACAAACGTTGGGAAGGGTGTGCCTGGTTTATGCCGGCTTGACGCACCGTCTCATGCCGAACCACCCGCTGGCCGCACCGCGCGGGCACACAGTGCGCACAGCCTGCTGAGCTCGACGACCTGGCGATGCACTTCGAAGCCATGTGCCGGCGCGCTATGCGACAACTGTTCGGCGAGATCGTCGCCGGGAATCTCGACGGTCGCACCGCAGCCGTCGCACATCAGGAACTGGCTGCGATGCGGCACGCCGACTTCGCAGCAGGCCACGAATGCATTCTTCGATTCGATCCGATGGACGAAGCCATGCGCGAGCAGAAAGTCCAGCGCGCGGTACACGGTTGTGGGCGGCATGCGGCCGCGCTGCGGTTCGAGCGCGTCAAGCAACTCGTAAGCGCCGATCGGCCGCTCGTTGGCGACGATCGCCTCATACACCTGACGACGCAGCGGCGTCAGCGCGAGACCGTGCAACGTGGCATGCGCTTCGGCATGCGCGAGCCGCACGGCATGGCGTTCTGCAATCGATGTAGCCATCAGCGAGGAGCTCCTGACGAAAAGGCGATCAAGCGGCGAAGGCTTCGAAGCGAAGCGAGGTCGCAATGATATAACGTATCTCGAATTTTTGTCAGCGGGTTGAGTGGAATGGAGATTGGCTGTCTTCGATTTCTCGTATTAGTGTGGTTCGAAGCAGGGAAGGCCACCTGATGTCCTGCCGCGCTGCACCATCGAAATGTGCTCGGGCGCCTTGACATGACCCGGTGCGTATCCGATCATTCGATCACAAACAGAGCAATTGTTCGCGCAACGAGCGTTCGCTCACCGCGCCTCAAGAAGCGAAACGAACCGGAGACAAGCAGTGGCGGCACGATTGCAAGACAAGGTGGCCATTCTGACGGGCGCGGCAAGCGGAATCGGTGAAGCTGTGGCCCGCCGATATCTCGACGAAGGCGCGCGCTGCGTGCTGGTCGACGTAAAGCCGGCAGACAGTTTCGGCGACGCGCTGCGTGCCGCTTACGGCGAACGCGTGCTGAGCGTGAGCGCCGACGTCACGCGCCGCGAGGATATCCAGCGCATCGTGGCGAGCACGCTGGAGCGCTTCGGCCAGGTCGACATTCTGTTCAACAACGCGGCGCTCTTCGACATGCGCCCGATCCTCGACGAATCCTGGGACGTGTTCGATCGCCTCTTCGCGGTCAACGTGAAGGGCATGTTCTTCCTGATGCAAGCCGTCGCACAGAAGATGGTCGAGCAGGGCCGTGGCGGCAAGATCATCAATATGTCGTCGCAAGCCGGCCGGCGTGGCGAGGCGCTCGTCTCGCACTACTGCGCGACCAAGGCGGCCGTGCTCAGCTACACGCAGTCCGCGGCATTGGCGCTCGCGCCGCACAAGATCAATGTGAACGGTATTGCGCCGGGCGTCGTCGATACGCCGATGTGGAACGAAGTCGACGCACTTTTCGCACGCTATGAAAACCGGCCGCTCGGCGAGAAGAAACGCCTTGTCGGCGAAGCGGTGCCGCTCGGCCGCATGGGCGTGCCGGACGATCTGACCGGCGCCGCCCTGTTTCTCGCGTCGGCGGATGCCGACTACATCACCGCGCAAACCCTGAACGTGGACGGCGGCAACTGGATGAGCTGAGTCCGCGCCGTTCATCGTCATTTTCGTAGAACAAACGCTGCACTACATAACGTACGAGAAAGGAGACAACACATGAAGCCAGCTCTCAAATCCACGCTAAAGGCGGTCAGTGCCGGCGCTGTCGCATGCTTTGCATTGAGCGCGTCGGCGGCCACGGTGACGATCGCCACGCTGAACAATCCGGACATGATCGAGCTGAAGAAGCTCTCGCCCGCATTCGAAAAGGCGAATCCGGACATCAAGCTGAACTGGGTGATTCTCGAAGAAAACGTGCTGCGTCAGCGCGCCACCACCGACATCACGACCGGCAGCGGCCAGTTCGACGTGATGACGATCGGCGCGTACGAAACGCCGCAATGGGGCAAGCGCGGCTGGCTCACGCCGCTCACCAATCTGCCCGCCGATTACGATCTGAACGACGTCGTGAAGACGGCCCGCGACGGCCTCTCGAGCGGCGGCCAGTTGTATGCGCTGCCGTTCTACGTCGAAAGTTCGATGACGTATTACCGCAAGGACCTGTTCGCGGCCAAGGGCCTGAAGATGCCCGATCAACCGACCTATGACCAGATCGCGCAATTCGCCGACAAGCTCACCGACAAAGCCAACGGCATGTACGGCATCTGTCTGCGCGGCAAGGCGGGCTGGGGCGAGAACATGGCCTACGGCACGACGGTGGTGAACACGTTCGGCGGCCGCTGGTTCGACGAGAAGTGGAACGCGCAGCTCACCTCGCCGGAATGGAAGAAGGCGATCACGTTCTATGTCGATCTGCTGAAGAAAGACGGCCCTCCGGGAGCGAGCTCGAACGGCTTCAACGAGAACCTCACGCTGATGTCGTCCGGCAAGTGTGCAATGTGGATCGACGCGACGGTCGCTGCCGGCATGCTCTATAACAAGCAGCAGTCGCAGATCGCCGACAAGGTCGGGTTCGCCGCGGCGCCGATCGCGGTCACGCCAAAAGGCTCGCACTGGCTGTGGGCCTGGGCGCTGGCGATTCCGAAGTCGTCGAAGCAGGCTGACGCGGCGAAGAAGTTCATCACGTGGGCCACGTCGAAGGAGTACATCGAACTGGTTGCGAAGGACGAAGGCTGGGCCTCGGTGCCGCCGGGAACGCGTCAATCCACCTACGCTCGCCCCGAGTACAAGCAGGCAGCACCGTTCGGCGACTTCGTGCTGAAGGCGATCGAAACGGCGGATCCGGAGCATCCGACCCTCAAGCCGGTGCCGTACACCGGTGTGCAGTTCGTCGGGATTCCTGAGTTCCAGTCGTTCGGCACCGTGGTCGGTCAGAGCATCTCCGGCGCGATTGCCGGTCAGATGACGGTCGACCAGGCGCTGGCAGCGGGCAACGCCACGGCGGATCGCGCCGTGAAGCAGGCCGGCTACCAGAAGTAAGCCACGAGCGTTACGTGGCACGCGCCGGCTGACGCCCGTCAGCCGGCCCACGCAGCACAGCGGGCCGTTTCCGCCGCGCGGGCGCCGCGACATCGCAGGGTGTCGCTGCGGTTTTCATGCGGCTTCAGGCGGCGGCCCGCGCATTACCGAACAGGTGGTCAATCATGCGTCCTTTGCGCCTACCTCTCATGCATGCCCATCCCCAGACAGAAAAAGAACGCGAAACTCGCAAAGCCAACTCCGCCCGCTGGCTAGTCTCGCCTTCGGTTGCCGTGCTGGTGCTGTGGATGGCGATTCCACTCGCGATGACGATCTGGTTTTCGTTCTCGCGCTACAACCTGTTGAACCCGGATCTCAAAGGCTTCGCGGGTTTCGACAACTATAAGTATCTTGCCAGCGATCCGTCGTTCGGACCTTCGATCGGACACACGCTCGAACTGATCATCTCGGTCCTCGTGATCACGGTGGTCGGCGGCGTGCTGATGGCGATTCTGTTCGACCGCAAGTTTTACGGGCAAGGGATCGCGCGGCTGCTCGCCATCGCGCCGTTCTTCGTGATGCCGACCGTGAGCGCGCTGATCTGGAAGAACATGATCCTGCATCCGGTGTATGGCCTGATCGCGCAGGGCATGCGCGCCATGGGCATGCAGCCGATCGACTGGTTCGCCGAATATCCGCTGACAGCGGTGATCATGATCGTGGCGTGGCAGTGGCTGCCGTTTGCGTTCCTGATTCTGTTCACGGCGATCCAGTCGCTCGATCAGGAGCAGAAGGAAGCGGCGCGGATCGACGGAGCGGGTCCGTTCTCGATGTTTTTCTATATCACGCTACCACACCTGAAACGGGCGATTGCGGTGGTGGTGATGATGGAAACCATTTTCCTGCTGTCGATCTTCGCCGAAATCTATACGACCACGGGCGGCGGTCCGGGCACCGCGACCACCAACCTGTCGTACCTGATCTACTCGCTGGGCCTGCAACAGTTCGACGTCGGTCTCGCCTCCGCGGGCGGCATTCTCGCTGTCGTGCTGGCCAATATCGTGTCGTTCTTCCTTGTGCGGATGCTCGCGAAGAACCTGAAAGGGGAGTACGAAAAATGAGCCAGGTTGCCTCTACCCCGGTGTCGAGCACGACACCCATGACCGTGCCGGCCAAGTCGCCGTTCGCCGCAATTCGCCGCGGCATCCCCGGCGTGATCGCTTGGCTCGTCGCGTTGCTGCTGTTCTTTCCGATCTTCTGGATGACGATCACCGCGTTCAAGACGGAGCAGCAAGCCTATTCGTCATCGCTGTTTTTCATCCCGACGCTCGATAGCTTCCGCGAGGTGTTCGCGCGCAGCAATTATTTTTCGTTCGCGTTGAATTCGGTGCTGATCTCGGCGGGCGTGACGATTCTGTGCCTGATACTCGCCGTGCCGGCCGCGTATGCGATGGCGTTTTTCCCGACCCGCCGCACGCAGAAAGTGCTGCTGTGGATGCTCTCGACCAAGATGATGCCGTCGGTCGGCGTGCTGGTGCCGATCTATCTGCTCTGGAAAAACAGCGGCATGCTCGATACGGTATCCGGTCTCGTGATCGTCTACACGCTCATCAATCTGCCGATCGCGGTGTGGATGTCGTTCACGTACTTCGCCGAAATTCCGCGCGACATTCTCGAAGCCGGGCGGATCGACGGCGCCGCGACGTGGCAGGAAATCGTTTATCTGCTGATGCCCATGTCGCTGCCGGGACTGGCTTCCACTGCGCTGCTCCTCGTGATCCTGTCGTGGAACGAAGCGTTCTGGAGCATCAACCTGTCGAGTTCGAACGCCGCGCCGCTGACTGTGTTCATCGCCTCGTATTCGAGTCCTGAGGGCTTGTTCTGGGCCAAGCTGTCCGCCGCTTCGCTGCTGGCGGTCGCGCCGATCCTGATTGTCGGCTGGCTGTCGCAGAAGCAACTGGTGCGCGGCCTCACATTCGGGGCGGTCAAATGACGTCAGGCGCGAGTGGAAGCACGACGGTCGGCAATTTCGCGCTGATCTGCGATTGCGATGGCGTGTTGATCGACAGTGAAGCCGTGGCGGCGCGCATGCTGGTGCGCGAACTCGAAACACTGTGGCCCGGCACTGATGTCGAACCGGTGGTGCTGCCGTTGCTTGGACTACGCATCGAGAAAGTGCTGCAAGGCACCGCCGCGCAGCTCGGCAGAAGCCTCACGCTCGAGGATATCGATGCGATCCGCCGCGCGGTGGAAGCGGCGGCGATGCAGGCACCGACAGTCGACGGCATCGAGGCCGCATTGGCTCAGGTGCCGCTCACCAAAGGTTGCGCGAGCAACAGCTTCCGCCCGTATGTGGAATCGGTGCTGGCGCGCACGGGCCTCGTGAGGTTTTTCGGCGACCGCCTGTTTTGCGCCGATACGGTGCCGAATCCGAAGCCCGCGCCCGATGTTTATCTGGCGGCGGCGAGGGGGCTCGGCCTCGCGCCCTCGTGGTGCCTCGTGGTGGAGGACAGCGTCACGGGCGTGACGGCGGCGAGCGCGGCGGGTATGACGGTGCTCGGTTTCATAGGCGGCGGTCATGCGAGCGATGCGCAGATCGACAAGCTCCATGCGGCGGGCGCGCGTCACGTATTCGACGACATGCAGCAGCTGCCGGAACTGGTCGCGCAATGGACGCTGAGCGTGACGGCCGCCGCGCCGTAGACGGCATACGTGGAACGGGAAAGCGAGACACCGGGATACGAATCAACGCGGCAGTCTGGGGAAATTCAGGCAACCGAAGCAACGGACAAGCAACACATAGCATTACACGGAGACACATCATGGCAAGCGTAACTCTGCGCAACATCCGGAAGGCGTACGACGACAACGAAGTGATGCGCGACATCAACCTCGATATCGCCGACGGCGAGTTCGTCGTGTTCGTGGGCCCGAGCGGTTGCGGTAAATCAACGCTGATGCGGATGATCGCCGGCCTCGAAGATATCAGCGGCGGCGATCTGACCATCGACGGCATGCGCGTGAACGACGTCGCACCCGCCAAGCGCGGCATTGCGATGGTGTTCCAGTCGTACGCGCTATATCCGCACATGACGCTGTACGACAACATGGCGTTCGGCCTGAAACTCGCCGGCACCAAGAAGCCGGAAATCGACGCGGCCGTGCGCAACGCGGCGAAGATCCTGCACATCGACCATCTGCTCGACCGGAAGCCGAAGCAGTTGTCCGGCGGACAGCGTCAGCGCGTGGCGATCGGCCGCGCGATCACGCGCAAGCCGAAAGTATTTCTGTTCGACGAGCCGCTGTCGAATCTCGACGCCGCGTTGCGCGTGAAAATGCGCCTCGAATTCGCGCGTCTTCATGACGAACTGAAGACCACGATGATCTACGTGACGCACGATCAGGTCGAAGCCATGACGCTGGCGGACAAGATCGTCGTGCTGTCGGCGGGCAATCTGGAACAGGTCGGCAGCCCGACCATGCTGTATCACGCGCCGGCCAACCGTTTTGTTGCGGGATTCATCGGTTCGCCGAAGATGAATTTCATGGAAGGTGTCGTGCAGTCGGTCACGCACGACGGTGTCACGGTGCGCTACGAAACCGGCGAGACACAGCGCGTCGCGGTGGAACCGGCCGCGGTCAAACAGGGCGACAAGGTGACGGTCGGCATTCGCCCCGAGCATCTGCATGTCGGCATGGCCGAGGACGGCGTTTCGGCCCGCACCATGGCGGTCGAATCGCTCGGCGACGCGGCGTATCTGTATGCAGAGTCGAGCGTTGCGCCGGACGGGCTGATCGCGCGGATTCCGCCACTCGAGCGGCATACCAAGGGTGAGACGCAAAAACTCGGCGCGACGCCGGAGCATTGCCATTTGTTCGATAGCGCTGGGAAAGCATTTCAGCGAAAGATCGTCGAAGTGCTGGCCGCGTGAGTTTTCCAAGGGCCGCCTTCTTGCGGCCCTGACTTCCGAACGCTGCAACGACTCTATGCCGCGCCCTTCGAGCGCGGCATTTTTTTCATCAGTAATGCGTGGCTGCGTTGGTCGACAGATCCATCCTGATCAATCGAGTGACGCGCAAGCGCTAACGTCCCGCCTATCCCATCTGCTCAACGCAACAGCTCGCCGCATCCGGTCAACCGCGCTTATCGTGATCGTTATGGTCATGTCATGAATAGTCATCGCCTCGCGAACGCCTAAAGAAAATAGCATGGGGACTGCAATCTTCTTCCCATCAACAGGCATTCGAGCGAACGTGACCCACTCTCTTCAAGATCTTCTTACACCACCGCCACGACGTAAATTCATTGCCGATGTCGCCCGGCTCTCGGTGGCTGGAGTCGTGACCGGATGGACGCCGGTTTATCAGATCGCCGCGCACGCGCAAGGCGCCGCGCCTGTTCCGGCCAATTTTCCCACCGGTATTCCGCTGTATAAACAGGCATTCCAGAATTGGAGCGGTGAAATCGCGATAGCGGACGTCTGGACAGCGTCGCCCGACACGCCCGCTGCTGTCGTCACGATTGTCAATTGGGCGCGCGCGAACGGATATCGCATCAGGCCGCGCGGCTATATGCACAACTGGTCCCCGCTAACGATCGACCGGACCAGTGGGGCGTCGCAAGTCGTCCTGCTCGACATGACGAGGTCGCTCAACGCAGTAACCGTGGACACGTCATCTCAGCCCGCACGCGTCACGGCGCAAACCGGCATTTCGATGGAAGCGTTACTCGCCACGCTGGAAAAATTCGGTCTGGGCGTGACGGCCTCGCCAGCTCCAGGTGACATTACGCTAGGCGGCGCTCTTGCGATCGGTGCGCACGGAACAGCGATACCCGCTTCCGGCGAAACCGCTTTGAAGGGGCATACCTATGGCTCGCTGAGCAATCTGATCCTGTCGCTTACGGCGGTCGTGTTCGATGCCCAGAAACAGCAGTATGCGCTGCGCACGTTCAAGCGAACCGATCCGGACATCGGCGCGTTCCTCGTTCATCTCGGCCGCGCGTTGATCGTCGAGGCGACGCTCGAAGCGGGCGTCAACCAGCGGCTGCGCTGCCAGAGTTTCGTGGATATTCCGGCATCCGAACTGTTCGCCCCGGCGAAGTCCGGGGGACGTACGATCGAATCGTTCCTCGAGCGCACAGGCCGGATGGAGGCGATCTGGTTTCCGTTCACGAGTTGCCCGTGGCTCAAGGTGTGGACGGTGCAATCCCGCAAGCCGCTCTTCTCGCGGGAGGTAACGAAGCCCTATAACTATTCATTTTCCGATTCCATCCCGCAGCCGCTGGCGGAGCTGATCAAACGCATCGTGATCGGGGGGGAACGCCACCTGACGCCGGCTTTTGGGCAGCTGCAGATGGGTATCGTCATGGCGGGGCTGGGCGTCACGTTCAGTGGCGACATCTGGGGCTGGTCGCGCAACGTTCTGCAATACGTCCGTCCTTCGACGCTGCGCGTGACCGCAAACGGCTACGCCGTGCTTGCCCGGCGTGCTGACGTGCAACGCGTCATCTACGAGTTCGTGCAGTTCTACCAGAACCGGGTCGAGGCCTACAGGCAACGCGGCGAATACCCAATGAATGGCCCTGTCGAAATCCGCGTGACCGGGCTCGACCAACCGGCCGATGTCGGGCCGGGTACCGCCATACCGTCGCTTGCCGCACTCAAGCCGCGTCCAGACCATCCGGAGTGGAGCATCGCCGTCTACTTCGATATTTTGACGATGCCCGGCACGCCGGCGGCGAACGGTTTCTATCGCGAAATCGAGCAATGGATGATGTCGAACTACGCAGGCTCATATGCGACCGTGCGCCCCGAATGGTCGAAAGGCTGGGCCTATACAAATGCCGCCGCGTGGCAGGACAGCGTGATGATTGGCAGCACGATTCCGAATCTGTATTCCGAGGGACAGCCGTCAGGGGCCACCTGGAACACGGCGCGCAATACGCTTAACCGCCACGATCCGCACCGCATCTTTTCTTCCACGCTGCTTGACTGTCTGCTCCCTTAACGCAGGCGGCGAGCGTGTCCGCGCGATCGGCAGCGGACACGCTCTCAACCGGCTCCAGCATTGAACGGCGACTCGTCGCGAGCCGCTGACCAATACCCGGCCAGACGGGTTATCTGGCACGCAAAATCAACAGAGGAAATCAGAATGCAACGACTCACGTCGACGAAAATCGACACGTATTTTTCCAGTGCGCGATTCAGCAATTCGAATGCTTCGGACGTGCCATCTGCCCGGTCCACGTGCGGCGGACACGGGCGGGAGCAGCGGATGTCCGGGTTTAACGCCACCTTCAGCAACACGGAACGTGACTACGCTGGCTCCGGCGCCACTCGCGAAAGGGTACGCGACTCAGATGCCATGAGCTCAACCTCGATGGTCACCAGCCGGAACGAGATGTCGATGGCTTCATATCCTTCCAGATGCGGCAAGCCTGACCAATCCGCGGACTCGAACACGAAGAGCGCGATGAGTTTGATCGGCTCAGCGATGATCGACTGCGTGTCCAAGAGCAACGACTTTCTGAATACGCCGCTCATTTCCTCGGTCGGGAAGTTGTTTAACCTGGCCGGCCCCTGCGGGCGGATTTGCCACGTCTTACCCGATCTGGCGGGTTATGCCGTTTCCAAGGCGGTCGCCGGTATGGGTCGGGCGCTAGGCGGTACCGGCTCGCCGAACTACCACTTCGAGCACGAGTGGCTGTCCGGCAGCACGTCCCCGGCGCGGGCCTGATCCCTTCGGCATGCGCAGTCGGTCATGTCCGATGATGTTGTTGTTTCGCGGCGAACCGGCGAGCGGCAAAATCCCGGCACGACGCCCGAGCATTGCGATTTGTCCGACAGCGCAGGCAAAGCATTCCAGCGTAAGATCGTTGAAGTGCTAGCCGCGTGACGATTGGGAAAGCGGCGGGCGCGCCGCTTTCCTTTTCAATCACGCTCTGGAACGCTCATGCCCGCCTACGTCGTCATTACGCGCGAGAAAACGCTCGATCCCGCTAAACTGGAAGAGTACAAACAGGTTGCGCCTGCAACCTTCGAGCAGCATCCGGTGATGATGCTGGCGAGCCATGGGCGCAGGGAAGTGGTGGAAGGTCCGGCGATCGAAGACATTCTGATCCTCGAATTCACCAGCTACGATGAAGCGCTCGCCTGGTATCACAGCCCGGAGTATCAGGCCGTCAGCGATACGCGCCTGCAAGGCGCCGACTATCGCATCATCATCACCGAAGGCTTGCCGGTCATGTAAGACGAACGTGGACCGCTTTCAGCGCTGCGTCCGACGGTGTGCCAACTTCCGCTCAGGCTTCGAGCGCGGCCCGCGCGCACGACTCGTCAGTGACCAGTCCGGAGAGCCAGCCGCCTTTGAGCACCGCAATCAGCGCCTCGCGCTTGCGCTCGCCGCCGGCGAAGCCGATGGTGGGACGCCGTGGCGGCGAATCCAGTGCGATGCTCGTCACGCGCCGGCCGATCGGCGATTCGACGTGCGCGCCGGCCGAATCGATCGGCAGTCCGAGCATTTCGGCCACCGCGCCGTTCTGCATCAATTCCTTCACTTCCGCCGACGTAATGAAGCCGTCTTCGTGCAACGGACAATTCGGCCCGATATTGCCGATGCCGACGAACGCCACGTCTGCCTGCGCCGACAGCGATTCGACGATCCGGTACAGCCGGTGATTGCACCACTGTGCGCGCTCCGCTTCGCTATCGGCGAGCAGCGGCGCGGGCAGCAGAAAATGCTTGCCGCCGGTCTTCTCCGAAATGTGCAGCGCGACGTCGTAGCGGTTCGAGGAGCCGTCCTGGGCGATCGCCCCGACCATGGAGACCAACCGGTGTTGCGGACGGTCCAGTTGCGCGATCTGATCGACCGCCGCCTTCAGCGTCCGGCCGCTGCTCACCGCGACCACCATCGGTTTCTCTTCGCCGAGATAGCGCTCCATCACCTGCGCGCCGGCCACCGCCAGCTTGCGGTCGACTTCCTCCGACGTATCGCTGTCGACCGGCACCACTTCGCACATGCTCAGACCGTAGCGCTTCGACAGTTGATCGGCGAGCGCGAGGCAATCGGCGAGTTGATGATCGACGCGCACGCGAATCAGATTCTTTTCCACTGCGAAGGCGACCAGCCGCTGCGCGACCGGACGCGACACCTGGAGCTTTTCGGCGATCTCGTTCTGGGTATTGCCGGCGACGTAATAGAGCCACGCGGCGCGGGTAGCAAGATCTAATTTTTCTGTGGACTTGGGCACGGTGACGGTTCGCTTGAAGTGCGCCGATGATAGCAGCCGGTCTGCGCGCTTTAACTGAACCTGGCGCGCAAACCGGCTGCGGATTGCCGGTCAGGCAAGCGGCTGCCGCGCGGGGTCGAACAGCGGCCGCACATGGCGATAGAGTGCGCGATACGCTTCGAGTCGCGCGCGCAATTCGGCGTGGCGGCGCGGGTTCGGTGTGAACTCCCTTTCGATCGGCGGCTTGGTCAGCACCGTGGCCGGATCGCCGCCGGCTGCCAGCCAGCCGAGACGTGCCGCGCCGAGCGCCGCGCCGGTTTCGCCGCCGCCGTGCTTGCGCGTCGCCGTATCGAGCGAGTCGGCCAGCAATTGCGCCCAGTAGTCGCTGCGGGCGCCGCCGCCGAGCAGGGATAGCGCCTTCGCTTCGGTGCCGGCCGCGCGCAGCGCGTCGAGGCCGTCGGTGAGCGCGAGCGTGACGCCTTCGAGTACCGCGTAGCCGAGTAGCGCGCGATCAGTTGCGTGATTCATGCCGAAGAACACGCCTTGCGCATACGGGTCGTTGTGCGGCGTGCGTTCGCCGGACAGATAGGGCAAAAAGAGCGGCGCGGTGTTCAACGCGTCGGCCGGGAGCGCCTCGATTTCGGCAAGCAGAGTCGGCTCGTCGGTGGAGGTGAGCTTGCAGACCCAGCGCAGGCAGCTCGCGGCGGACAGCACCACGCTCATCTGATGCCAGCGATCCGGAATCGCGTGACAGAACGCATGCACCGCCGAAGCCGGATTCGGCCGGAAGCTGTCGCCGACCACGCACAACACGCCCGACGTGCCGAGCGAAACGAAGCCGTCGCCGGGTTGCGTCGCGCCGATGCCGATCGCGCTGGTGGCGTTGTCGCCACCGCCGGCCGCGACGATCACGCCGTCGCTCAGGCCGAATTCGCGCGCCACCTCGGGCAGCAGCGTGCCGGACGGCTCGCTGCCTTCGCACAGGCTCGGCATCTGCGCGCGTGACATGTTGCAGGCCGCGAGCAGCGAATCGGACCAGTCGCGTTTGGCGACGTCGAGCCACAGCGTGCCGGCCGCGTCCGATGGATCGGATACCTTGCCGCCGGTCAATTGCAGGCGCAAGTAATCCTTCGGCAGCAGCACGCAGGCGGTCCGCGCAAAAATGTCCGGCTCATGGCGCGCGACCCACAGCAGCTTCGGCGCGGTGAAACCGGGCATGGCGAGATTGCCGGCCACGCTGTGCAACTCCGGCGCGCGTTCGGTCAATTCCGCGCATTCCTTGTCGCTGCGCATGTCGTTCCATAGGATCGCGGGCCGCAACACGCGGTCCTGTGCATCCAGCAGCACGGCGCCGTGCATCTGACCGGACAGGCCGATGCCGCGAATCTGCGCGAACTCGTCGGGATGTTTGGCGCGCAGGGCGGCGAGCGCGCTGCGCGTGCCTGCCCACCAGTCTTCGGGATTCTGCTCGGCCCAGCGCTGATGAGGGCGTGAAACGGTAAACGGTGAGCCTGCGGTGCCGATCACGCGTCCGTTGGAGGCGAGCAGCAGAACTTTCACTTCGGACGTGCCGAGGTCGATGCCGAGATACATGGGCGCGGAACCTTCGTCGTTAGAGATGCGCTACTTTAGCCGCACATGGCGCGCGCTGCCATGCGCATTAAGCCTGGCAGCGCGTGTTTCGATGCCGCGCGACGCGCGGCGCTTGTTGAGCTCAATGGATGTGGCTGGCGCGGTCGGCGCTCAAATCGCGCCGCGTTTGGCCAGCCATACATCGACACGCGCCAGTGCGCCCTCCAGCGCCGATTCCAGTTCCGGCGTCTGCGCCATGCTGCCCCATAGCAGCCGGTCAGCGGCGAACGCTTTCAACGGATCGGGCGCCGCGAAAAAGCCGCGCGCCACGCGCTCGTCCATCACGCCATCCTGATACGTGTACGGCAGCTTGCCGGCGTTCCAGCGTTCGAGAAAGCGGAAGAACAGCGCGGGCAGCATTGCCGTCGCCGCCGGTGTGGCGCCGCGCTCGAAGCACTCCGTCAACGTCGGCGCGATAAAGCCTGGCAGCTTCGAAAAGCCGTCCGCCGCCACGCGCTGGTTCGTGTCCTGGATATACGGATTGCTGAAGCGCTCCAGCACCACGTCGCGATAGCGTTCGAGATCGAGCGGACTCGGTGTGAGACACGGAATCACGTCTTCTGTGACGTAGTCGAAGGCGAATCGATTGATGTCCGCGTCGAGCGTGCCTTCGTGAATGTAGTCCAGCCCGACCAGCGTACCCGCCCATGCGATGCAGCTGTGCGGCGCATTGAGAATGCGGATCTTCGCTTCCTCGTACGGCATCACCGAGTCGACCAGTTCCGCGCCGACCTTTTCCCATGCCGGGCGGCCCGCGATAAACCGGTCCTCGATCACCCACTGAATGAACGCTTCGCCCATTACCGGGCAGGCGTCGTCGACGCCGGTGGCGGCCTTGACGCGTTCGCGCACATCCGGCGTGGGACGCGGCGTGATGCGATCGACCATCGAACTCGGACAGGCCGTGTTGTCGTCGAACCATTGCGCGAGTTCCTCCGCGCCACGTCGTTCGAGAAACTCGCTCATGCCCGCGTGGAAGCGTTCGCCGTTGCTGCGCAGGTTGTCGCAGGTCTGCAGCGTGACGGGGCCCGCGCCGCGCTTCATGCGCGCGTCGAGAATCGCTGCGAGCGCGCCGTAAATGGTAGTGTGGCCGCCCTCGAGGTCGGCGGCGAGATCGGCGTTGGCGGTGTCGAGTTCGTCATCTTCGTCGAGGTAATAGCCGCCTTCGGTGACGGTGAACGCGATGATCTTGCAGGCCGGGTCGGCGCCCGCTTCGATCAGCGAGTCGAGGCTTTCGGTCCACGGCACGACGCGCTCGATCGAGCGAATGGTTTCGTACGCGCGCTCACCTTGGGGCGTGACGGTCTCGAGTGTGTAGACGCCGTTTTGCGCGGCGAGCGCTTCGAGCACCGCATTCATGTCGCTGCGGATGTTGCCGACCGTCAGCGACCAGTGCGGCTCGCCGGGCACCTTGGCCTCGTTCAACCGATGCAGATACCACGCCTGATGCGCGCGATGAAACGATCCCGCGCCGATGTGCAGGATCACGTGTGCGGCAGCGCCGCTGCCTTGCCCGCTGTTCATGTGCGTCTCCTGAATGTCCTTGCTCGCACGACTCGAAGCGTGCGTTTTTTCGTGAGTGCCTCCAACCAGGCGCTTCGCGTCCGCGCCCCCGGGTAGCGAAGGAACCTGGAAGGCCTAGCGTTGTCTCGGTATGGAGCATTTGCTCTGTGTGTGAGCGAATGATCGTACCGGCTGAAACGAAAGTCAAGGCGGAGCCACAGGCTTTTTTGTGGCGCAGCGCGGCGCGGCGGGGCTTTTCGACGTGGCTCGCGGGACGCCGTTGTGTGGTGGAAGTGCGTTGCCGCATGTATTGCGTTGCATCAAATTTGACAGGCGATGCGCCAGGACTAACCCGAATGCAAAAAAGTATCGATCCGCGGTTTCATTTTTAGTGGTGAAGAGCGCGTTAGCGGGTTACGGTTCGCTATATAAGACAAAGACCGGCGGCGCCTTCGGCAGGCCGCTTCATGGAGGCAGACAGTGCAACCCGATCTCGAACTCGTGGCCGTGCGCCGCGACGAATCGTTCAAAGTGTGGTCGCACGGTTATCCGTATCGCACCGTGCGTTGGCACTTTCATCCCGAATACGAGATTCATCTGATCGTGGCGACGACCGGCAAGATGTTCGTCGGCGATCACATCAGCAGCTTCACGCCTGGCAATCTGGTGCTGATCGGACCGAACTTGCCGCACAACTGGGTGAGTGAAGTGCCGCAAGGGGAAAGCATTGCGCAGCGCAATCTGGTCGTGCAGTTCGGGCAGGAGTTCGTGTCGAGCTGCGTTGAGAGTTTTCCGGAGTGGCGTCAGGTCGAGGCACTGCTCGCGGATTCACGGCGTGGCGTGTCGTTCGGTGCGCAGACGAGCGCGGCGATCCAGCCGCTGTTTCTTGAGTTGCTGGCGGCGCGTGGGTTGCGTCGGCTCGTGCTGTTCATGTCGATGCTCGACATACTGGTGAACGCAGAAGATCGTGAGATGTTGGCGAGTCCTGCTTATCAGGCCGATCCTGGTGGGTTTGCTTCGACTCGGATCAATCATGTGCTCACTTATATCGGGGGGAATCTCGCTAATGAGTTGCGGGAGTCGGATCTCGCGCAACTCGCGGGGCAAAGTGTCAGCGCGTTTTCGCGGTATTTTCGGCGGCATACTGGGTTGCCGTTTGTGCAGTATGTGAATCGGATGCGGATCAATCTGGCTTGTCAGTTGCTCACCGAAGATGAGTTGAGCGTCACTGATATTTGTTTCAAGGCGGGGTTTAATAATTTGTCGAATTTCAACCGGCAGTTTCTGGCGGTGAAGGGGATGGCGCCTTCGAAGTTTCGGCGTTATCAGCAGTTGAATGGGGCTAGTCGTGATGCTTCAGAAGGAGGGGTGGGGCGGTCGATGGTTGGTTGAGGTGGGGGCATGCGGCAGGGGATGTGTGATGACTGCTGGTTTCGGGCTTCGGGTTTCTGGTTTTAGGGTTTTGGCCTTTCCTTGCTTTCTTTGTGGTCTATTAGCGTTGCCCCTGTGCGGGGCGGCACCTACTTTCTTTGCCGCGGCAAAGAAAGTAGGCAAAGAAAGCCGCTTTGAACCGCCAGCCCTTAAGCGGGTCCCTCGCACAGCCACGGTAGTGGTGCATCTGGAATCCGTGTTCTCGCACATTCGACGCGTGTGACAAGGCCGTCATACTTCCCGCCTCGCGCTCCGCGCTCGCCGGAACGGGTGGCTCAAAACCTGCTCGATTGTCGGGGAGAGGTGGGGGCCGTCGGCTTCGACTCGGCGAAAAGGCCTTTATGCCTTCCGGTCTGCGAGGAGTGGGCCGCTCTCAATGTGCCGCCGCAGTTCGACACGCGAGCGTTTTGAATCGCATTCGCCCGTTCTCCATCAGCTTCGTTGCGCCAATACGTTCGCGGCCTTCTGACGCCCTTCGCGTCGCCTTCATCAACAGGTTTGCTGCATGACGTGCCGTAATCCGGCTTTGAGGGATTCCCTTCGCGTCCAGCGCGATCACCTGGTACAGTTCACGGTCAATCTCAACCTCGCGCTGGTAATCCTCGCCAGTGTCGAGCAGTAACTCCAGCAACTTTCGCTGTTGCTGCCTCTCCTCTCTCGTCACAGACGGACTCCTAACTATCGAAGCCAAAAGCGTGACTAACTTGTCCAGTTGACTCAGTTGCCTTTCAATCAGTCCGAATGCGGACAGCGCGAGTTTCTCGTATTGAAGTGCGTCAACAGGTGGGCGCGATGTGGTTCGTGAATGCTTGGCTGATTTACTCATGGCGCGATCTCCCTGAAACTTGACTGGATCGCCCGACAGTCGCTTGCGCGGTGGTGAGCGGGCACATTGATGGGTTTAGCAGACCGGTGCGTAGTACCAGAAACCGGCGAGCCGCGAGGCTCCCCCACCACGGCCCGCCCATCGAAGAAAGGCGTGCAAAGGCAGCCGCACATTTGCTTGCACAAACGCACGGGATACTACGCTTAACAGGCTGCTATACCTGCTGTCGTGAAGCACACGACAAGAATGAGTTTAATCACATCGCTTCGCACGTGAGCACCTGAACAAGCTAAAACGCGCGCACCACGTCGATTTCTGAAATTTCCTGGAGGAGTGCGCGAATAAAAGACTACAGCGCCCGAGAAGTGTCAGGGCAGAAACGCGTTGATTATGAAATAGCGAGCCGGCTGTTTGGGGCGTGTGACGATCATCCTCTCGCGCGATCATTCAAGCGCGGCTATCTGCGTCACGACCCTTGAGATTTTAAGGCTTGAACCGAACGGTTCGAGTGCATGGGACGCCGTTAAGCCGAGGCCATTCCGTGGCATCGCCGAGGCGAAGCCGACGGACCCCACCGCACACCGATAGAGCCCTTGGTTTTGAACAGACCCGTCCGGCGAGCGCGCAGTGCGAGGCGGGAAGAATGACGGCCTTGTCACATGCGCCGAATGTGCGAGAACACGAATTCCAGATGGACCACTACCGTGGCTGCGCGGGGGACCCGCTTAAGGGCTGGCGGTTCAAAGCGGCTTTCTTTGCCTACTTTCTTTGCCGCGGCAAAGAAAGTAGGTGCCGCCCCGCACAGGGGCAACGCCAATAGACCACAAACAAATCAAGAAAAGGCCAACCCCCAAAGAGCACACCCCAAAAAAGGCCAGCCGCCCAGGCAAGTGCCCTAACTACAGCATAGTCCTAACATGCCAAAGCTCAGGAAACAAAACCACATCTAACATCTTGCGCAGATAAGTAGCCCCACTAGTCCCACCGGTGCCCTGCTTAAACCCAATAATCCGCTCAACGGTAGTGACATGCCTGAACCGCCACTGCCGAAACGCATCCTCGAGATCGACAAGCTCCTCAGCCATCTCATACAGTTCCCAATACTGCGAAGGATTCCGATAAACCTCCAGCCAGGCTGCTTCAACAGAAGCATCGTGCACAGTAGGCTGTGTCCAGTCCCTCTCAAGCCGGGAAGGCGAAATCGCAAACCCACGCCGCGCCAGCAACCGCACCACTTCATCATAAAAAGAAGGCGCCTCCAGCGAAGCTGTCACCTCAGCCAACACATCAGCCCGATGCGCATGCGGCTTCAGCATCAGCTCATTCTTATTGCCGAGCAAAAACTCGATCTGCCGATACTGATACGACTGAAACCCGGAAGAACTCCCCAAATAAGGCCGCATCGCTGTGTACTCAGACGGCGTCATCGTCGCGAGAACACTCCATGCCTGCACGAGCTGCTCCATGATCCGCGACACACGCGCGAGCATCTTGAACGCCGGCGGCAACTCATCGCGATGCACGGACTGCAACGCCGCGCGCAACTCATACAACGCGAGCTTCATCCACAACTCGCTCGTCTGATGCTGAATGATGAACAGCATCTCGTTATGATCCGGCGACAACGGATGCTGCGCATCGAGCACCGTCCCGAGCGACAGATAATCGCCGTAACTCATCGACTCCGAAAAATCGAGCTGCGCGTCGTGCCAGCCATCGCCCGACTTAGCGGCGGAAACGGCCGGGGCGGCCGAATGTGAAGCCACACTCCCATGCCCGAACGGACATCCCTGTGCCGGTTTCTCTTCCGGCAACCCCGGTGTTTGCATGTGATCGGTCATCGCGCGCTCCTCAGGTCACAGCGCCGCGTGCGGCAAATTCAGGCGCTCGCCAGATCTCTTGCGTCAGGACATCGCGCAACGTTTCCACGGCATCCCACACGTCGACAAAGCGCGTATACAGCGGCGTAAAACCAAACCGCAGCACATGCGGTTCGCGATAATCGCCGATCACGCCGCGTGCAATCAACGCCTGCATCACCTCATAACCATGCGGATGTTCGAAGCTCGCATGCGAGCCGCGCTGCGCATGCTCGCGTGGGGTCACGAGCTTCAGCGGAAACTCGCCGCAACGCGTTTCAACGAGTTCGATGAACAGATCGGTCAATGCCAGCGACTTCTGGCGGATCGTCTGCATGTCGGTCTGCAGGAACACGTCGAGTCCGCATTCGACGAGCGACATCGACACCATCGGCTGCGTGCCGCACAAAAAGCGGCCGATGCCCTCGTCGGGCTGATACGCCGGATCCATCTTGAACGGCGCGCGATGTCCCCACCAGCCGGACAGCGGTTGCGAAAATTCGTTTTGATGGCGCTTGGGCACCCAGACGAACGCGGGCGAACCGGGGCCACCGTTCAGATACTTGTACGTGCAGCCGACCGCGTAGTCCGCGCCGACGCCGTTCAGATCGACCGGCACCGCGCCTGCCGAATGCGCGAGGTCCCACAGCGCGAGCGCGCCTTTGTCGTGGATCAGTTGGGTGAGCGCGGCCATGTCGTGCATGTAGCCGGTGCGGTAGTTCACGTGCGTGATCATCGCAATCGCGGTGTCGTCGCCGATCGCGGCAGGCAATTCGGAAGGATCGTCGACCAGACGTAATTCATAGCCTCGGTCGAGCTGTTCGATCAGCCCCTGCGCAATGTACAGGTCGGTCGGGAAATTCGAGCGTTCGGAAACGATCACGCGACGCTTCGGATCACGCGTATCCGCCACCCGCACCGCGGCGGACAGCAGCTTGAACAGGTTGATCGAAATCGTATCGGTGACGACTACTTCGTCTTCCGCCGCGCCGATCAGCGGCGCGAGCTTGTTGCCGAGGCGGCGCGGCAGCGCGAACCAGCCCGCGGTGTTCCAGCTGCGAATCAGGCCTTCGCCCCATTCGGCGGCGATCACGGTCTGCGCGCGTTGCGCGGCGGTGGCCGGCGGCACGCCGAGGGAGTTGCCGTCGAGATAGATGGTCGTCGACGACAGCGCGAATTGGTCGCGCAACGCCGCCAGCGGGTCGGCACTATCGAGCGCCAATGCTTCTTCACGGTGGTTCATGGTGATTCCGTCAGTCAGATCAGAGGTAGTCAGTGAGACTCGGGCAGCGCGCGCAATATTGCGCGCACGGGGCTTGCGTCGAGCGTGGTCAGCTTGAGCGGCAGCGCGATCAGTTCGTAGTCGCCGGGGGCGACGTCGTCGAGCACGATGCCTTCGAGAATCGCCATGCGATGCGCGCGGATCCGGTGGTGAGCGTCCATCGTCTTCGACTCCTGCGGGTCGAGCGACGGCGTGTCGATGCCGATCAGCTTCACGCCGCGCGAAGCCAGCAGGTCGATCGTGTCCGGAGCGACCGCGCAGAACGCGCTGTCCCAAGCCGTAGTCGGCGCGTTTCTGTAAGTGCGCAGTAAGACTCGCGGCGGCAGGTCGTCGAGCGAGCCAGTCAGGTGTTGTGGCGTCACAACAGGCGCGGCGCCGATGCAATGAATCACGCGGCATCGGCCGAGGTACGCATCGAGCGGGACTTCGCCGATCGCGGCGCCTTCGGCGTCGTAGTGCAGCGGGGCGTCGGTGTGCGCGCCCGTGTGCGGCGACAGCGTCAGCCGCGCGACGTTGACGGGCGAGCCCGCCTCCATGCGCCACACGCGCTCGATACCCACCGGCGTATCGCCCGGCCAGACGGGCGTGGCGGTATCGACGGCGGGGGTGATGTCCCAAAGTGTTGGCATAGTCGCATCGGCGGTTTGTGTCTATCAGGGAATGATAGGTGGCTTGCCGCGAAATGTGATTGCGAAAAAATCTCCTTCTACGCCGTGTCTTGGAACATAATTTGATATAAATGGGAAAGGGAGACCGAATATGAACGCGATCTCGCTCGACGCCACCGATTGCCGTATCTTGACGGTGCTTCAGCAAGAAGGACGGATCAGCAATCTCGACCTCGCGGAGCGCATCTCGCTCTCGCCGTCAGCGTGCCTGCGACGCCTGCGGCTGCTCGAAGAGCAGGGCGTCATCGAACATTACCGCGCGTGTCTGAACCGCGAAGTGCTGGGTTTTGAACTGGAAGCGTTCGTGCAGGTGTCCATGCGCAACGACCAGGAGAACTGGCATGAGCGCTTTGCGGAAGCGGTGCGCGACTGGCCGGAAGTGGTCGGCGCGTTCGTGGTGACCGGCGAGACGCACTATCTGCTGCGAGTTCTCGCGCACAACCTCAAGCATTATTCGGATTTCGTGCTGCAGCGGCTCTATAAAGCGCCGGGCGTGATGGATATTCGTTCGAATATCGTGCTGCAGACACTCAAGGAAGATTCGGGCGTGCCCGTCTCGTTAGTGAAGAAAAGCAGCGGGCACGGCGCCACGCATAACGATCGCTGAGTGCGAGGGCGGCCGCGCGGTCAAAGCGGCTTGAGACCGTGAAACTGGCCGTTCTGAAAGACGAGCGGCGAGATCTCGGCGGCATTCTCATGCACGCCGCAGCGCTCCACTTCGCCGACGAAAATCACGTGGTCGCCTTCCTCGTAGCGGCTGCGGTTATGGCATTCGAACCAGGCGAGTGCGCCGTCCAGCACCGGCATGCCGGTGTCGCCTTCCGCATGCGACACGCCTTCGAAGCGGTCGCCCTTGACGGTCGCAAAGCGTTTGCACAGATCCAGCTGCGACGCGGCCAGCACGTTGACCACGTAGTGACTATTGGCGCGGAAGACGGGCATCGACGCCGAGCGCGTGGCGAGACTCCACAACACCAGCGGCGGATTGAGCGAAACCGAGTTGAACGAACTGGCCGTGATGCCGATCAATTGGCCGGATGCCGCGCGCGTTGTAATGACGGTGACACCGGTGGCGAATTGGCTGAGCGCCTGTTTAAAGGCGTTCTGGTCGAAGTTGGGCGGGCTGGCGCGCTTCATTGGGCGCAGGCCTCTGGCGCAAACCGGCTAAAGCCCGGGATGAAGCTGTCGCGCGCGCGGCCGAAAACAAATGATTCGAAAGTCATAGTGAAAATCGTCGATTTGTCCCAATTTTAACTGCAATCGCGGCGGATTGGCCGCGACCCCATCCGTTGTATGAAAAAACCGCTAAGCTGGAAAGCTCGTGGGTGGAACGAGTGTTGCGGCGAAGCGTGGACCGGCATCGGCCGATTGTGCGATTGTGAGTTCAAGGAGCGGGCAGCATGAGTCAGACAGGCGAAGTCGCCACTCTTGGCGGCGGTTGTTTCTGGTGCCTCGAAGCGGTGTACCTGGGCGTCGAAGGCGTGAACGCGGTGGAGTCGGGCTATGCGGGCGGCCGGACCCGGCAACCGACGTATGAGCAGGTGTGCGACGGCGAGACGGGCCACGCCGAAGTCGTGAAGGTCGACTTCGATCCGGCCAAAATCAGTTACCGCGAGATTCTCGACATCTTCTTCGCGATCCATGATCCGACGCAGTTGAATCGGCAAGGCAACGACGTCGGCACGCAATACCGCTCGGTCATCTTTGCGCACTCCGAAGCGCAACGGGAAACCGCGCTGCAGGCGATCCGCGAGATTGGCGAACAGCAGATTTACGACGGGCAGATCGTCACTCAGGTCCTGCCGCTCGACGGCAACTACTGGCCTGCCGAGGCCTATCACCAGAACTATTTCGCGCACCACCCGAATCAAGGGTATTGCTCGTTCGTGGTGGCGCCGAAAGTGGCGAAGTTTCGTCAGAAGTTTGCTCACCGGGTCAGGGTGGGTTAACTAGCTGAGCCGCCGGTCACATGCTGCTTGTTAAGTTTCCGAGTGTGGCGGGCAGTCGTTTTCGTTGGGCGGCGCGGACGCATGGTCGTGCGAAGGTTCATGCTCATGTTCATGAGCCAGCCGCGCATACGCCTCGATAATGGCCCGCGCCAAGTCCAGACAGCTCAGCGGCGCCGAGCCTTCCGCCTTGTTGTTGATCGCGATTACCACCGGCTGGCCGGCCAGCGCATAGCGCGCGGCCAGTTCGGCGAGTGACGCGCGGGTTGCGGGATCCGGGTCGACCAACTGGTTGAACGGCTCGTACTTGGCCTTCGCCTGTTCGTATTTGAAGCCACCGTGCAGGCTCCAGCGCACGATCAGCGGTCCGGCCGGTTCGCCGTCCAGCAGTGCGAGCGCTGCGGCCTGGCGCAGCGGATCGGGCATACGCGCGTGAATGCCCACGCAATAGCGCACGCCCGCCGTCTTGAGCGTCCGGATGAAGCGCGGCGTGAGCAGGCTCGCGTCGCGGATCTCGATTGCGTAGCAGGTGCCCTCCGGCAGCTTCGGCAAGGCCGTCAGGAATTCGGCCAGCCGTTCGATGAACGCCGCCGGCTGCGCCAGCATCTGATCCGGCAATGGCGAGAGCTGAAACACCAGTGCGCCGGCCTTGGCGCCGAGGCCTTCGAGACAAGGCGTGACGAAGTCGTCGATCGCCATTTGCGCGTTCAGGAAACACGGGTTCATCGAGACCGGCTCGCCGCGTTCGGCGCGCACCGTGGCGTCGGTGATCGTCATCGGCGCTTTGACGATGAAGCGGAAGTGCTCGGGCACCTGCTGCGCGTAGCGCAAGTATTCGGTGACCGTGAGCGCCTGATAAAACGACCGGTCGATGCTGACCGTTTTCAGCAGCGGATGCGCGCCGTAGGCCGTGAGACCCTCGCGGGAGAGCTTGCTGTTGCTGTATTCGTCACCGTAGACAATGCCGTTCCAGCCCGGAAACGACCATGTGGACGTGCCGAGGTGGATCTGCGCAGGGAGTTGGGCCGCGAGTGCGAGCAACTCGGGCGAGGGTGGGGCGGCGAGGATTTCGCGGGTGCGGCGCTTTTTCGGGGCGTCGGCAGGGACGTTCGCGGTGTCGGTTTCAGGCGCGGCGTCGCCATCGTCTGGCTGCGATACGGCGGCGGCCCCAGCGCTGCGGCGCGCCTGCTTGACTCGGGCATCGGCCTTCTGCGACGGCGGCTCCACCGGCATTCCGAACAGATCGAACTGCACGGCTTCGCCTGCGGCGCCCGATTCGCCTTCAACCGGCTGTTCAACTTCGCTTGTCCCGCTCTGGTCCATCGATGTTCGACCTGCTGTTCAAAGGTTGCGCCGCGTCGCCCGCTCATGCACGGCGCCGCGGCGCAACCGGATTACAGCGGTTTGTCGTACATATAGCGGCGCGACCACGGCAGGGTTTTCGCGCTGCGGCCGGCTTTGCGGCACACCACCTGGTAGATCGAGACGTCGTCGTTTTCGAACGCGTAGGCGCAACCCGCCAGATACACGCGCCAGATACGGAATTTCTCGTCGTCGACCAGCTTGCGGGCTTCTTCCGCATGCGTTTCGAAATTTTCCGCCCAGATGTTCAGCGTGTGCGCATAGTGACGGCGCAGGCTTTCGACGTCAACCGCTTCGAGCCCGCCGCGCTGCATCGCTTCGAGTGCGAGGCTGATATGCGGCAGCTCGCCGTCGGGAAACACATAGCGGTCGATAAATTCGCCGCCGCCGAGCGCGGTCTCGCCGCTGTCCGAATCGCTCGAGGTAATGCCGTGATTCATGGCGACGCCGTCGTCGACCAGCAGATCGCGGATTTTCTCGAAGTAGCCCGGCAGATTCTTGCGGCCCACGTGCTCGAACATGCCGACGCTCGTAATGCGATCGAACTGCCCCTGCACGTCGCGGTAATCCTGCAGACGAATCTCGATCTGGCTTTCCAGGCCCGCGGCTTTCACGCGCGCGGTGGCAAGGTCGAACTGGTTCTGCGAGAGCGTCACGCCCACACACTTCGCGCCGAACTTCTGCGCCGCGCGCAAAACGAGCGCGCCCCAGCCGCAGCCGATATCGAGCAGGCGCTGCCCCGGTTGCAACTGGATCTTGGTGAGGATGTGGTCGATCTTCTTGATCTGCGCGGTGGCGAGATCTTCGTCGCCGTTCTCGAAGTACGCGCACGAGTACACCATGTTCTCGTCGAGCCAGAGTCTGTAGAACTCGTTCGAGACGTCGTAGTGATACTCGATCGCCTTCTTGTCCGACGCCTTCGAATGATTGAAGTAGCGCCGCACGCGCGCCAGCTTGCCCGCGGTCGTGACGGTATTGCGCGCCAATTCGTAGCTGACATTGATGATGTCCGACAGCTTGCCCTCGATGTCGATCTTGCCTTTCACGTACGCCTCGCCAAGATTGTCGAGGCTCGGTTCGAGCAGATAGGGCAGCGCCGTGGCGCTTTTAACATGTAGCGTGACCTGAGGCGCGGCGAACTGCCCGAAGTCGTGTTGCTGACCGTCCCAGAGCACGAGGCGCGCCGGAACGTTAGCTTTGGTTTTTACATCTTCCACCCACTGCGCCAGCTTCTTCTCCCAGAACATGTGATCTCTCCGTGTCCGTTGAATTAAAGCAAAGCTTGTGTGGATTGCAGCTCGATGCGGCGCAGCTCCCATGCCGCGAGATGCCATCCGGCCGGCGCGCGCTGCTGCGTTGGCAGCGCACTTGCCGGCGTTGTATTCCGATTCAGGGCGACAGGCGGGAGATTTGCCAGTCGCTATGTTCGTTCGAACGAGTGTAGAGCAAACGGTCGTGAAGACGTGACGGCCGGCCCTGCCAGAACTCGATTGCTTCGGGCACCAAACGATAGCCGCCCCAATGTGGCGGACGCGGCGGTTGGTCGCCGTATTGCAGGCTGAATTCGCGTTCGCGCGTTTCGAGCTGCGAACGGCTTTCAATTGGCTGACTTTGATTCGATGCCCACGCGCCGATACGCGAACCGAGCGGACGCGACGCGAAATACCCGTCGCTTTCTTCCGCGCTGGTTTTGACGATGCGCCCCTCGACGCGTACCTGCCGCTCCAGTTCGATCCAGTAGAACAGCAGGCTTGCGTAAGGATTGGCCGCCAGTTCGCGGCCTTTACGGCTTTCGTAATTGGTGAAGAACACAAAGCCACGCTCGTCGACGCCTTTGATCAACACGATGCGCGCCGAAGGCCGGCCGCGCGAGTCGACCGTGGCCACCGTCATGGTGTTCGGTTCGGGCAATTGAGCGTCCACGGCCTGTTTAAACCACGTATCGAATTGACGAAACGGGTTGCGGTCGACATCGCCGACGTCCAGAGAACCCAGCGAATAGTTTTTTCGAAGTTCGGCGAGTGAGGTCATGTTCTTATGCGAACGCTACAGTTCAATCAGTATAGCCAAGGCGCTAATTTTTTGCGCGCAGCCAAGTCAAGGTCCAGCGTGGTGAGCGGAGCATGCCGACGCGCCGCGAGCCTTTGAGTTGTTCTCTACCCGGCGATGCAACTTGGTGCGTTCAGGCAAAATACGGGGCTGCGTATGCATTCGCGTCGCCACCTTGTGTTTTTGCCTGACCAACGAGCCCTGCCATCATGTCCAGCACCACCGCGCCATCCGATCTTACTACCAGCCTCGACGGGAGTGAAACCGCCGACCGCGCGCGGCGCTTCGGCGGCATTGCCCGCCTGTACGGCGCACCGGCGCTCGCCGCCTTCGAAGGCGCGCACGTGGCCGTGATCGGCATTGGCGGCGTGGGGTCGTGGGTGGCCGAGGCGCTCGCGCGCAGCGCGGTCGGCACGCTGACACTGATCGACCTCGACAACGTCGCCGAGAGCAACACTAACCGGCAGATCCACGCGCTCGACGGCAACTACGGGAAACCGAAGGTCGAAGCGATGGCGGAACGCATCGCGGCGATCAATCCGTTTTGCGATGTGCGCCTGATCGAAGACTTCGTCGAGCCGCACAATTTCGACGCCACCCTCGGCGGCGGCTTCGACTACGTGATCGATGCGATCGACAGCGTGCGCACCAAAACCGCGTTGATCGCATGGTGCGTGGAGAGGAAACAGCCGTTGATCACGATTGGCGGCGCGGGCGGTCAACTCGATCCGACGCGCATTCGCATCGACGATCTCGCGCTGACGATCCAAGACCCGTTGCTGTCGAAAGTGCGCGGACAGTTGCGCAAGCAGCATGGTTTTCCGCGCGGGCCGAAGGCCAGGTTCAAGGTGAGCGCGGTGTATTCCGACGAACCGTTGATCTATCCGGAAGCCGCCGTCTGCGATATCGACGCGGAAGCCGAGCACGTGAGCACGTCGCCGGGACACACGGGACCGGTCGGTTTGAACTGCGCGGGATTTGGTTCGAGCGTGTGTGTGACGGCGAGCTTCGGTTTTGCCGCGGCCGCGCATGTGCTGCGGGCGTTGGCGAAGCAGGCGACGGCTTGAGGTGATTCACGTCGCGGCAAATGCCGCGGCGTCTTCGGGAATTGAGACCTGTGGGCATTCAGGCGCGGCACAGCGGCCACGCCCGAACACTGATCAGGCGGATCAGTACAGCGCGGCGCTCAGCTTGCGCCGCCATTGCGCCACCAGCTCCGGCTGATGCGCGGCCAGATCGAACACCGACAGCATCATCTTACGGCCGATATCGTCACGGAACGTGCGGTCGCGTTGCACGATCGCCAGCAGTTGTTCGAGCGCTTCCGCGTATTTGAGGCGGGCGATGAACGCGCTGGCCAGATCGAAGCGCGCTTCGAGATCGGTTGGGTCGGCGGCGACCTTGGCTTCCAGCGCGTCTGTCGGCGGCAAGTCCGCGGCGGCGTCTACCGCGTCGAGGCGCGTCTTGATCGCGTTGAAACGCGCGTCGATACCTTGCGTGGTTTTCGGCGATAGCAGATCGATTTCGTTGCCGACCTCGTCGATACGGTTGTCTTCGAGCAGCATTTCAATGCGATCCATGCGCGCTTCGTCGAAACCCGGGTCGTAGGCGAGGGCGGCTTGCAGCGCGTCGTAGGCATCGTCGCGGCGGCCTTCGGCCAGCGCGGTTTGCGCCTCCAGACGCGCGGCGTCAGCGCCCTGCGGCACGAGCCGCTCGATAAACTCGCGCAACTGGCCTTCAGGCAGCACACCGACAAACTGATCGACCGGCTGTCCGTCAGCAAAGGCCATGACGTGCGGAATGCTGCGCACCTGGAAGTGCGCGGCCAGTTCCTGGTTTTCGTCTACGTTGACTTTCACCAGCTTCCATTTGCCGGCGGCTTCGGCTTCGAGCTTTTCGAGCATCGGGCCGAGGGTCTTGCACGGGCCGCACCAGGGCGCCCAGAAATCGACCAGCACGGGGGCCAGTGTCGACGCCGTGATGACGTCCTGTTCGAAAGTGGCCAGAGTGGTGTCCATTGCGTCCTCGTCGATAAAACGGTCTATTGATTATTTGGGGCCGAACGCCGCGGATTCAATGCGGGCCGAGCGCGCTTGCGCCGATTCTCGCTCAGTTGCGCTCAGTTGCGCGCCTTGGCGATCATTTACGCTGGGGCAGCGGAATCCATTCGGTTTCGCCCGGCACCTTGCCCATTTCCTGATTGGTCCATGCGAGCTTCGCGGCTTCGATTTTCTCGCGCGAACTGGCGACGAAATTCCACTCGATAAAGCGCTCGCCCTCCAGCTTCTCGCCGCCGAGCAGCATGACGCGCGCGCCGTGGGTGCTCGCCAGCGTGACCGTTTCGTCGAGCGCGAGCACGGCCATCTGGCCGACTTCGAGCGGCGTGCCGTCGATTTCCAGATCGCCGTCCACGAGATAGACGCCGCGTTCCTCGTGCTCCGGTTCGAGCGCGAAGGCGCCGCCCGGCGCGAATTCGCCGGCGACATACAGCGTGCCCGAAAACGTCGCGACCGGCGAGGTCGCGCCGAATGCCGTGCCCGCGATCACCCGCAGCGTCACGCCGTTGCGCTCGACCACCGGCAGCGTGTCCGCCGCGTGATGGGCGAACGATGGCTCGATCTCTTCGTCTTCGAGCGGCAGCGCGACCCACGTCTGAATGCCGTGCATGGTCAGGCCGCTCGCGCGGTCCTCTTCCGGCGTGCGCTCGGAGTGGACGATACCGCGCCCGGCCGTCATCCAGTTGACGTCGCCGGGGACGATCTTCTGCGCCGAGCCGAGGCTGTCGCGATGCATGATCGCGCCTTCGAACAGATAGGTCACCGTGGCAAGGCCGATATGCGGATGCGGGCGCACGTCGAGGCCGACACCGGGTTCCAGGGTGGCCGGGCCCATATGGTCGAAGAAGATGAACGGACCGATTAGACGCGCCGCCATGGCCGGCAGCACGCGCCGCACGGTCAGACTGCCGACGTCGCGCAGGTGCGGCTTGAGGACTGCTTTGATCGAGGAAGACATGGGCAGACTCGGCTGGGAAGGTGAGAGGAAATTTTTGCTGAATGGACGATTCTACTGCGGAGGACGCAATGATGAGGGCTGAGCGCCCTGTCGACGCTCCGGGAATCCGTAGCGCGGCCCGTCGCTTGCCGTTGCCGGCTCCGCTAAACTGCCGGATCGAACAATCAATTGGAGACCGGGATGTCGCCCAAGGATTTGCTGCTCGCGCTGGTTGTCGTCGTGGCGTGGGGCGTCAACTTCGTCGTGATCAAGGTCGGCCTGCATGGCGTGCCGCCCATGCTGCTCGGTGCGCTGCGCTTCACGCTCGCCGCGGTGCCGGCGGTGTTTTTCATCAAACGGCCCAACCTGCCGTGGCGCTGGCTGCTCGCGTACGGCGCGACGATTTCATTCGGGCAGTTTGCTTTTCTGTTCTCGGCCATGTATGTCGGCATGCCAGCCGGACTCGCGTCGCTGGTGTTGCAGGCGCAGGCGTTTTTTACGCTGATATTCGCGGCTATCTTCCTGCATGAGCGGTTCCGCTTGCCGAATGTCGTGGGTTTGGTGATCGCGGCGGGCGGGCTTGCCGTGATCGGCCTGCAAGGCGGCCATGCCATGACGCTGGCCGGTTTTGTCCTCACCTTGTGCGCCGCGTGTTCGTGGGCGCTCGGCAATATCGTCACGAAGAAGGTCGGCAAGGTCGATCTCGTCGGACTCGTGGTGTGGGGCAGCCTGATTCCGCCGCTGCCGTTTTTCGCGCTGTCGTATGCGTTCGAGGGGCCGCAGCGGATCGTCGCGGCGCTTTCTGGCATCAGCGCGATGTCGATCTTCGCCATCGTGTATCTCGCGTTCATCGCGACGCTGATCGGCTACGGATTGTGGAGCCGCCTGCTGTCGCGCTATCCGGCGAGCCAGGTCGCGCCGTTTTCGCTGCTGGTGCCGATTGTCGGGCTCGCGTCGGCGTCGCTGTTTCTCGACGAGCAACTGTCCGCGGCGCAGATCGCCGGCGCTTTGCTGGTGATGGCAGGGTTGGCCGTGAACGTGTTCGGCGGCTGGGTCGTGCAGCGGTTTTCACCGGCGCGCCGGGCAACCGGCGCGTCCGATTGAGGACGAAAACGCGGACGAAAAAGCGGACAAAAAAGCGCGGACGACAAAACGCGAACCAGAGCGCAAACCAGAGCACGGCACAGCGCCGACAACCATACCGCCAACGAAACTACGGCCGCATCGAGCGGCCGTATTTCATTGCATCGTTGCAAGCGAAAGCATCACGTCATGCGGTTCTTCGCGAGCGGCGGATTCGCCGCGAAATAGCGCTTGATGCCGGTCATGATCGCATCGGCCATCTTGTCGCGATACGCGTCGTCGTTCAGGCGGCGCTCTTCGTCCGGGTTACTGATGAAGGCGGTTTCCACGAGGATCGACGGAATGTCCGGCGCCTTCAGCACCGCGAACCCCGCCTGTTCGACCGAGCCCTTGTGCAACTTGTTGATGCCGCCAATTTCCTTCAGCACGAAGTTGCCGTAGCGCATCGAGTCGCGAATCTGCGCGGTAGTGGACATATCGAACAGTGCGCGGTTGACGGTGGCGTCGGCGGACTTGATGTTGATTCCGCCGATCTCATCCGACGAGTTCTCCTTGTTCGCCATCCAGCGCGCCGCGGCACTCGACGCGCCATGCTCGGACAGCGCGAACACCGACGAGCCCTTGGCGTCGGGCGTGGTGAACGCGTCGGCGTGGATCGATACGAACAGGTCCGCGCCGACGCGGCGCGCTTTCTGCACACGTACGTTCAGCGGCACGAAGAAGTCGGCGTCGCGCGTCATCATGGAGCGCATGTTCGGTTGCGCGTCGATCTTCGCGCGCAGCTTCTTGGCGATGTCGAGCGCGACGTGTTTCTCGTAGGTGCCCGAGCCGCCGATCGCGCCCGGGTCTTCGCCGCCGTGACCCGGATCGATCGCGACGGTCAGCAAACGCACCGTGTTGCTCTTGCCGGATTTGGGCGTGGTGAATGCGTAGGTATCGTCGCTGCCGGCGTCGTCCGCGCCCAGCGTGCTGGCGCTGTTGCCTTTATTGCGCGCGATGGCCGTGGACGGCGCCGGCGGCGTGGCGGGCTTGCCGACGATCGGCGGTGCGGGCGTTGGCGTGACATGCACCGGCGGACGCGGCACGCTCGGCGTGGACCCGCTGCCGCCGTTCTGCGCGTAACGCTCGAAGAATGCCTCGCTGTTGTCGGCGGCGGGCGGCGTGGTGCCCGGGCCACTCAAGGTGGCGGGCGGTGGCGCGGCGTTCTGGTCGTTCAACGTCTGCTGCTTGCGTTCTGTCTGCGCGAGCAGATCCATCAACGGATCGGGCGCGACCGCGGGATACAGGTCGAACACAAGCCGGTATTTGTATGCGCCGACCGGTGGCAGCGTGAACACCTGCGGCTTCACCGAGCCCTTCAGGTCGAACACCATGCGCACCACATGCGGCTGATATTGCCCCACACGCACCGATTGAATTTGCGGATCGTTCGGCGTGATCTTCGACACGAGGTCCTTGAGCGCCTGATCCAGATCGAGGCCGCTCAGATCGACCACCAGCCGGTCAGGTCCCTGCAGCAACTGCTGGGCGTTCTGCAAAGGTTGATCGGATTCGATCGTGACGCGCGTGTAGTCGCGCGCGGGCCAGACCCGCACGCCGAGCACCGAGCTGGCCCACGCGAGACGCGGCGCGACGAGGCCGAGCACGAGCGTGGACGCACCCGCGCGCAGAATCTGCCGGCGCCGCCAGTTATGCGTTGCGGTAGCCGCCGATTCGATCGAGCGGAACGGTTTGATCAACATCTTTCGAGACATGCCTTTCCTGGTTCGCTGTATGCCCGTGCGACGAGTACACGGCCGTCGCCTTGGTTCTCATTGTCGAGGTCGAGCGAGAAGACGAGATCCGGCACGCCTAGGAGACGCCCCGCGCGTTGCGGCCATTCGACGAGGCAGACGGCGCCGCTGTCGAAGTATTCGCGAAAGCCCGCGTCGGCCCATTCGGCCGGATCGGTGAATCTGTACAGATCGAAGTGATAGAGCGCGAGTTCCCCGCTGGGGCGTTCGAGCACGTAGGGTTCGACGAGTGTGTAGGTGGGACTGCGCACGCGGCCGGTGTGGCCGAGGCCGCGCAAGGTGGCGCGCACGAGGGTGGTTTTGCCGGCGCCAAGATCGCCGACGAGTTGCACTTGCAGCCCGTGGAATGCCGTGTTGTCCTGAACGCCCGGCGCGTGTTGCGACGCTTCACGCACGCTTTCAATCGCCTTCGCGAAGCGCTCGCCGAACGCGAGTGTGGCGGCTTCGTCCGCGAGCGCGAAGGTGCGTTCGAGCAGGACATTGGCGGGCGGTTGGATCGCGAGATCGGGATTGTCAGGCATTCTCGTAAAATGGCGTGATGAACCGAAGTCCGGAGTCCCCTGTTTCCTGCCCGCCTGCGTCTGACGACGATGCGCGTGCCGAGCGTCATTTCGATGAAACGGCGCTGAATGCGCTCGCGCTGAACATCAAAACGTGGGGCCGTGAACTGGGTTTCGGAGCAATCGGCATTAGCGACACCGATCTCTCCGCGGCCGAAGCGCCGCTTGCAGCCTGGCTGGAAGCGGGGTGCCACGGCGAGATGGATTATATGGCGAAACACGGGATGAAACGCGCGCGGCCCGCCGAGCTTGTGGCCGGCACGCGACGTGTGATTACCGCGCGCATCGCTTATTTGCCCGCTCAGACACTGAGCGGAAAGGCGCCCGAAAGCGCTTTGCATGACGGCCCGCTGATGCAGGACAGCCGGGACTGGCGCGCAGCCGAGCATGCGCGGCTCGCGGACCCGTCGGCGGCGGTGGTGTCGATCTATGCGCGCGGCCGCGACTATCACAAGGTCATGCGTAACCGTCTGCAACATCTCGCCGAAAAAATCGAGGCGGAGATCGGCGCATTTGGCTACCGCGTATTTACCGATTCGGCGCCGGTGCTGGAGGTAGAACTTGCCCAGAAGGCCGGCATCGGCTGGCGCGGCAAGCACACGCTGCTGTTGCAGCGCGACGCCGGGTCGCTGTTTTTTCTCGGCGAAATCTATGTCGACGTGCCGTTGCCGACGGATGCCGAAACCGTGCCCGAGGTCGCGCCCGAAACACCGGGCTCGCACTGCGGCAGTTGCACGCGCTGCATCGGCGCCTGTCCGACCGGCGCGATCGTCGCGCCTTACAAGGTCGATGCGCGTTTGTGCATCTCCTATCTGACGATCGAATTGAAGGGCAGCATTCCGCTGGAAATGCGGCCGCTGATCGGCAATCGCGTGTACGGTTGCGACGATTGTCAGCTCGTGTGCCCATGGAACAAGTTCGCACAGGCCGCGCCGGTCGCCGATTTCGACGTGCGGCATGGGCTCGATCGCGCGTCGCTCGTCGAGCTTTTCTCGTGGAGCGCGGACGAGTTCGATACGCGCATGCAGGGCAGTGCGATTCGCCGGATCGGCCATGAGAGCTGGCTGCGCAATCTCGCGGTGGGCATGGGCAACGCGCTGCGTGCTTCGCGCGATACTTTGAGCGAGCCGGCGCGCGCGGCGATCGTGCAGGCGCTGAAATCGCGAGCCGGCGACGCTTCGGCCGTTGTGCGCGAGCATGTGGAATGGGCGTTGGAAGCGGCGTAAAGTAGCGGCACACTATTGGGTTCGGCGTGTGCAGCGTGCTGCACGACATGCAAGTGCGCCAACTTTGCAAACCGGAGCGCCGCGCCAGCAAGGAGCAGGCAATCATGTTCAACGCAGTGATCGATGCGCCGTTCGGCAAGGTCGGCATCCGTCTCGAAGGCGAGGCCGTGCGCGAGATCGTCTATCTGCCGGATTCCATGCAAAGCGTCGCGCCCGACACGCCGTTGGCGAGGCTGGCGGCCGAACAGATCGAACGGTATTTCGAACGTGCTTCGGCGAAATTCGAGTTGCCGCTTGCCCCGGTCGGCACCGCATTTCAGAAGCGCGTCTGGCAGGCCATCAGCGACATTGCGCCGGGCGTCGTGCTGACCTATGGGCAATTGGCGAGGCAACTCGGCAGCGCGCCGCGCGCGGTCGGTCAGGCGTGCGGCGCGAATTACTTTCCGATCGTGATTCCCTGCCATCGGGTGGTAAGTTCGAGCGGTATCGGCGGTTTTGCGAATCACGCCGAAGATGGTTTCTTCCGCAACGTCAAGCGCTGGCTGCTGGCGCATGAAGGCATTCCCTACGCATGAGCGATACCTTGATCGACGACGCGCCCGCCGCGTCCCCTCTCTTTGTTGCAAGCTCGGCATCGATCGATGCGTTCTGCGACGCACTGTGGCTCGAACATGGCCTGTCGCGCAACACGCTCGACGCATACCGCCGCGATCTGCGTCTCTTTTGCGAATGGCTCGCGCAGAGCCGCGACGCTTCACTCGACACCGCGAGCGAAGCCGATCTGAACGCGTATAGCGCTGCACGCCAGAAGGACAAATCGACTTCGGCGAACCGGCGGCTTTCGGTGTTTCGCCGCTACTACGGTTGGGCCGTGCGCGAGCATCGCACGAAGGTCGACCCGACGGTGCGCATCCGCTCGGCGAAACAGCCGCCGCGTTTTCCGTCGACGCTCACCGAAGCGCAAGTCGAAGCACTGCTCGGCGCGCCCGACATCGATACGCCTTTGGGCCTGCGTGATCGCACGATGCTTGAACTGATGTATGCGAGCGGTTTGCGCGTGACCGAACTGGTCACGCTCAAGACCGTGGAAGTGGGACTGAACGAGGGCGTGGTCCGTGTGATGGGCAAGGGCTCGAAGGAGCGCCTGATTCCGTTCGGCGAAGAGGCGCATGGCTGGATCGAACGCTATCTGCGCGAGGCGCGGCCCGGGTTGCTCGGCGCGCGCGCAACAGATGCACTGTTCGTGACGAACCGTGCGGAGGGCATGACGCGCCAGCAGTTCTGGAACATCATCAAACGCCACGCGTTGGCGGCCGGTGTGAATGCACCTTTGTCGCCGCATACGTTGCGGCACGCGTTCGCCACGCATCTGCTCAATCACGGCGCCGATTTGCGTGTCGTGCAACTGCTGCTCGGCCACACGGATATTTCGACCACGCAGATCTACACGCACGTGGCCCGCGAACGGTTGAAGTCACTGCATGCGCAGCATCATCCGCGAGGGTGATTTGCGTTTCGCCTGGCTTGGCTCTCGTTCAGAGAAACTCGCGCAGCCGATGCTTCAGAATCTTGCCGGTCGCTGCAGCCGGCAACGCGGCGAGTACCTTGACTTCGGCAGGCCGCTTGTACGGCGCGAGACGCTCGCCGCACCAGTCGATCAAGCCGGCGGGCGTGACGTTCGCGCCGGCCGTCAACTCCACGAACGCCACCACTTCCTCGTTACCTTCCACCGCGCGCCCGACCACCGCCGACTGCACGACCTGCGGATGCGCGTTCAACACATGCTCGACCTCGGCCGGATACACATTGAACCCCGAGCGGATGATCAGCTCCTTGCTGCGGCCTACGATATGCAAGGCGCCGTCCGCGTCCTGGCGCGCGAGATCGCCGGTTTTGAGCCAGCCGTCTTCGGTCACGACCGCACGTGTCTGCTCGGGGCCGCGGTAGTAGCCGAGCATCACGTTCGGACCGCGCACCCATAGCTCGCCGATCTCGCCTTTCGCGGCATCGACACCGTCAAGTCCCACGAAACGCACCTCGACGCCCGGAATGACCTCGCCGACCGAGCAGTCGTTGCGTGGCGCGTCGAGCATGGTGTGCGACACGGTCGGGCTGCTCTCGGTCATGCCGTAACCGTTGTGCAGCGGCAGACCGTAGACGCTCTCCACCTGCGCTTTCAGAGCGGCGTCGAGCGGCGAGCCGCCGGAATACGCGAAGCGCAATTGCGGCGCGGACCACGGGTGGCCGTGCGTGTGCAGATGCTCGAGCAATTTGGCGTGCATGGCGGGCACACCCTGGAAGATCGATACGCGTTCTTCGGCGAGAGCGCGGCGCACGGCTTCCGGCGCGAAGCGCGGCACGAGCCGCAAAGTTGCGCCTGCGTGCAGGCTGCCCAGGCACACCGACGCGAAGCCATAGACATGCGAAATCGGCAGCACGGCATAAACGACATCGTCCGGGCCGACTTTGCGCAGGCGGCTCGAGATTGCGGCAATGAAGAGCAGATTGCGATGCGAGAGCATCACGCCCTTCGGTGCGCCGGTGGTGCCGGTGGTGTAAATCAGCGCGGCGCATTGGCGGTGGTTTTCGGCTTCGACCGGTTCGGCTATCGCCGCGTTGTCCACGGTGTAGGACCACGCGCCGATGTCCGGCGTGATAGCCGGCGCCGCGCTGGCTTGATGCCGCTGCGCGTGCTGCTGGGCATCGGTCGAGCTTTCGGTGGCATAGGCGACCACGCGAGGCTGCGCATGAGCACGGATCGAATCGAGTTCGCCCGCCGACAGGCGCGCGTTCGACACCAGCGCCCACGCGTCGAGCCTCGCGGCTGCGAACAGCAGGACGATCTGCGCGATGCTGTTCTCCGCGACGATCATCACGCGATCGCCGCCACGCACGCCCCATTCGCGCAGCAGCGCGGTAGCGGCGTCGACGGCTTGCAGCAGTTGCGCGCTGCTCAAACGGCGCGCATCCTCGATCAAGGCGATATGTTGCGGATCGCGCGCGGCGGCGAGCGCCGGAATGTCGGCGATACGCGCGGGCAGGGCGGCCAGCAGCGCGGGAATGTCGATCGTGGAACGGGTGGACGAATCTGGGCTCAACGCTGTCTCCTTGGAACGGCTCGTTGCCCGGCGTGCGGTGCGCCGGAATATTTTCGAACGATCGTGCCATAATCGCCGGTCCCGCACAATTGACCATTCAGCAAATAGCCGTTGCGGAAAGTCGCCATTACAATGCGCCGATGAGCAAATCCCGACACGTCTCCGAAACGCCGGCCACGCAGTTTCTGCGCCGCCACGGCGTCACTTTCGGCGAACATCCTTATGATTATGTCGAGCATGGCGGCACCGGGGAATCGGCGCGTCAGCTCGGCGTGGACGAACATCACGTCGTGAAGACGCTGGTCATGGAAGACGAGTACGCCAAGCCGCTGATCGTGCTGATGCACGGCGACCGCACCGTCAGCACCAAGAACCTCGCGCGGCAGATTGGCGCGAAGCGCGTCGAGCCGTGCAAGCCTGAAGTGGCGAACCGGCATTCCGGCTACCTGATCGGCGGCACCTCGCCGTTCGGCACCAGGAAGCAGATGCCGGTGTATGTCGAGTCGAGCATTCTCGAGATGGACAAGATCTGGTTGAACGGCGGGCGGCGCGGTTTCCTGGTCAGCATCGAACCGAAGGTGTTGACGGCGTTGCTGGCGGCAAAGGCGGTTCAGTGCGCGAGCGTCGATTGACGTTTGCCTGAATGTTTTCCGGGCGCGCGCGTTCGGTAGAATGTGCGCCGCTTTGTTCCGAGTTGCGCGCCCTGTTGCGGTTGGGGTATCGAGTTTCAGACCGCCGATCCTTATAAGAGTCCCAGATGCAAAACCTGATCGTTGCTGTCGTTGCCTACCTGATCGGTTCGGTGTCGTTCGCCGTGATCGTGAGCGCCGCGATGGGCCTCGACGACCCCCGCTCCTATGGCTCGGGCAACCCGGGCGCCACCAACGTGCTGCGCAGCGGCAGCAAGAAGGCCGCGATTCTCACGCTGATCGGCGACGCGTTCAAGGGCTGGCTGCCGGTGTGGTTCGTCGTGCATTTCGGCGCGCGCTACGGGCTCGACGAGACTTCGGTGGCGATTGCGTCGGTTGCCGTGTTTCTCGGTCACCTGTACCCGGTTTTCTTCCGCTTCAAAGGCGGCAAGGGCGTGGCGACCGCAGCGGGCGTGCTGCTCGCGATCAATCCGATCCTCGGCGTGGCGACCTTGCTGACCTGGCTGATCGTGGCGTTCTTCACGCGCTATTCGTCGCTGGCGGCGCTGGCCGCGGCGGTATTTGCGCCGATCTTCGACGGCTTCCTGTTCGGGCCGCATATTATCGCGCTGGCGATCGTCGTGATGAGCTCGCTGCTGGTGTGGCGCCATCGCGGCAACATCGCCAAGCTGATGCGCGGCCAGGAGAGCCGCATTGGCGACAAGAAGAAGACGGATGCGGCGGCAAAGCCGGCGGCGGGGAGCGACGTCTGACGGGTTGATGCATTGGCGCGCGGCGTTCGCGCGCCGAAGCATCAGTCGCGGAAGTTATTGAAGTCGAGCGGCGTGTCCGTCACGTCCTTGCGCAGCATGGCGATCACGCTTTGCAGATCGTCGCGCTTGCCGCCGGTGATGCGCACCGCGTCGCCCTGAATGCTCGCCTGGACCTTGATCTTGCTGTCCTTCACGAGGCGCACGATTTTCTTCGACAGATCGCCCGACACGCCTTTCTTGATCTTGATGACCTGCTTGACCTTGTCGCCGCCGATCTTCTCGATCTTGCCGTAGTCGAGGAAGCGCACGTCCACGTTGCGCTTGGCCATTTTCGACAGCAGCACGTCTTTTACCTGGCCGAGTTTGAAATCATCGTCCGCGTAGGCCGTGATTTCGTTTTCCTTGTGTTCGACGCGCGCGTCCGACCCTTTGAAGTCGAAGCGCGTTGAAATTTCCTTGTTGGACTGCTCGATCGCGTTCTTGACTTCGATCATGTTCGCTTCGCAGACGACGTCAAACGATGGCATTGCTTTCTCCCAATAGTGCTGCGGTGCGCGACGCAGCCGGCCGGCTGCTCATGAGGCACTCGCTATAATCACGGACCGGACGTCATTTTACCGACGCCGCTCCCTTTTGCCCAAGGCCGCCGCGCATTGCCGCGCAGCCCGGGTCCGAAGCCGTTTTCATAGGCTGCTTATTTCGTTGTTTCATTCGTCGTTTCACTGTTCTCATTCCGATGTCCCACTCCGAATCCGCCGCGTTCGTTGCCGGCTATCCGCTCAAGCCGCACAACACCTTCGGCTTCGATGTTCGCGCGCAGTTTGCGTGCCGCATTGAGCGAGAAGAGCAATTGATGGCCGCGGTGCGTGATCCGCGCGCAGCCGGCCTGCCGCGCCTCGTGCTCGGCGGCGGCAGCAATGTCGTGCTGACCGGCGACTTTGGCGGCCTGGTGCTGCTGGTCGCGCTGCGGGGCCGCCGCGTCGTGCGTGAAGACGATCATGCATGGTACGTCGAAGCGGCCGGCGGCGAGCCGTGGCATGAGTTTGTGGCCTGGACTTTGTCGCAAGGCATGGCTGGCCTCGAGAACCTCGCGCTGATTCCGGGGACGGTGGGCGCGGCGCCGATCCAGAACATCGGCGCGTACGGGTTGGAGATGTGCGAGCGTTTCGCGTCGCTGCGCGCGGTGGAGCTGGCCACGGGCGCCGTGGTCGAGCTGGACGCGCAGGCTTGCCGCTTCGGCTATCGCGACAGTTTTTTCAAGCGGGAAGGGCGCGAGCGTTTCGTGATTACGTCGGTGACGTTCCGTTTGCCGAAGGTCTGGCAGCCGCGCGCCGGGTATGCGGATCTTGCTCGCGAACTGGCTGCGAACGGCCACGCCGATACCCCGCCGACCGCGCAGGCCATCTTCGATGCGGTGGTGGCGGTGCGGCGCGCCAAGCTGCCCGATCCGCTGGAGCTCGGCAATGCCGGCAGCTTCTTCAAGAATCCTGTGGTCGAGGCGGCGCAGTTCGAGGCGCTCAAGCTCAGGGAGCCGGAAGTCGTGTCTTATGTGCAGCCGGATGGCCGGGTGAAGCTCGCCGCCGGCTGGCTGATCGATCGATGCGGCTGGAAAGGCCGCGCGATGGGCGCGGCGGCCGTGCACGAGAGGCAGGCGCTGGTGCTGGTGAATCGCGGCGGCGCGAGCGGCGCGGAGGTGTTGGCGCTGGCGAAAGCGATTCAGCGCGATGTGCTGGAGAGGTTTGGGGTGGAACTGGAGGCGGAACCGGTTTGTTTGTGATGGGTTGAGTCGGGTTGGTCGGTGCGGACGTGTTGATGCGGACGTGTTGGTGATAAAAAAGGCGCCGGGAGTTTCCTCCCGGCGCCTTTTTTGCGTTTGGCTTCGGCCGCGCCTTTCGGCGCTGAACTTCGCTAGCGCGAAGTTAGCCTGCTGCCAAGCCGCGCTTCATCAATCGCGCTGACGGCGAGCGTTTTCCGCAATCCGCATACGCAGTGCGTTGAGCTTGATGAACCCGCCAGCGTCGGCCTGGTTGTAAGCGCCGCCGTCGTCGTCGAAAGTGGCGATGGTCTTGTCGAACAGCGTTTCCTTCGAATCGCGCGCGACGACCGACACGCTGCCCTTGTACAGCTTCACGCGCACCCAGCCGTTGACCTTCTCTTGCGTATGGTCGATCAGCACCTGGAGCGCACGGCGCTCCGGGCTCCACCAGTAGCCGTTATAAATCAGCGCCGCGTAGCGGGGCATCAGGTCGTCTTTCAGGTGAGCCACTTCACGGTCGAGCGTGATCGACTCGATGCCGCGGTGCGCCTTCAGCATGATCGTGCCGCCCGGCGTTTCATAGCAGCCGCGCGACTTCATGCCGACGTAACGGTTTTCCACCAGATCCAGACGGCCAATGCCGTGCTTGCCGCCCAGGCGGTTCAGCTCGGTGAGCATTTCCGCGGCCGACAGACGCTTGCCGTTGATCGCAACCGGATCGCCGTGCTCGTACTCGATGTCGAGGTATTCAGCCTGGTCCGGCGCCTCTTCCGGCGACACGGTCCAACGCCACATATCGGCTTCCGCTTCCGCTTTCGGATCTTCCAGGTGACGGCCTTCGAACGAAATGTGCAGCAGGTTCGCGTCCATCGAATACGGCGCGCCGCCTTGCTTGTGCTTCATTTCGATCGGAATGCCAGCCTTTTCGGCGTACGCGAGCAGCTTTTCACGCGACAGCAGATCCCATTCGCGCCACGGCGCGATGACCTTGATACCCGGTTCCAGCGCGTAGTAACCGAGTTCGAAGCGAACCTGGTCGTTGCCCTTGCCGGTTGCGCCGTGCGAAACCGCTTGTGCGCCGGTGGCGCGCGCGATTTCGATCTGACGCTTGGCGATCAGCGGACGCGCGATCGACGTGCCCAGCAGATACTCGCCTTCATAGATCGTGTTGGCGCGGAACATCGGGAACACGAAGTCACGCACGAACTCTTCGCGCAGGTCTTCGATAAAGATGTTTTCCGGCTTGATGCCGAGTTGCAGGGCCTTCTTGCGCGCCGGTTCCAGCTCTTCGCCCTGGCCGATGTCGGCCGTGAACGTGACGACTTCGGCGTCGTAATTGTCCTGCAACCACTTCAGGATGACGGAGGTGTCGAGGCCGCCCGAATAGGCGAGCACGACTTTCTTGATATCGCTCATGGTGAACTCGTAGCTGGAGAAAGCGGGAAAACAAGGCGCGCCGGCGGTCCCGGAGCGCGGAAAACCACTATTTTGACACTAAACCGCCGGCTGCCCGCGTTTTTGGGGCAGTGCGGTGATGAAGCCGGGTCCGCTTGACGCAGTGGACGCCGGCTCGATGCGCGGCGCTAAACGTGGATGCCTTGCCTCGTATTCAAGGCCCCGTCGCGCTACACGCAGATGCTGCATTGGGTGCTGCTTAGGTGCTGCATTAGGTGCTGCATTAAGTGCCGGGCAGCGGCTCGCTCAGTGATTCAGCTTGCCGAGCAGGAGATATTCCATCAAGGCCTTTTGCACGTGCAAACGATTTTCCGCCTCGTCCCACACAACGCTTTGCGGGCCGTCGATCACTTCCGCGCTGACTTCCTCGCCGCGATGGGCAGGCAGGCAGTGCATAAAGAGCGCATCTGCATTGGCGCGCGCCATCATGTCGGCGTCGACGCACCAGTCGGCGAAGGCTTTCTTGCGCGCTTCGTTCTCGGCCTCGAAGCCCATGCTGGTCCAGACGTCGGTGGTCACGAGGTCGGCGCCCGTGCAGGCCTCGTTCGGATCGTCGAATTCTTCGTAGAACGGCGCGCTCTCGGCGGCGACCATGGCGCGGTCGAGCTTGTAGCCTGGCGGCGTGGACAGGCGCAGCTTGAAGCCGAGAATCTGCGCGGCTTCGATCCACGTGTACAGCATGTTGTTGGCGTCGCCGACCCACGCAACCGTCTTGCCGCGAATCGGACCGCGATGCTCGAAGTACGTGAAGATGTCCGCCAGCACCTGGCACGGGTGATATTCGTTGGTCAGCCCGTTGATTACCGGCACGCGCGAATTCTCGGCGAAGCGGGTGAGAATGTCCTGGCCGAACGTGCGGATCATGATGATGTCGACCATGCGCGAGATCACTTGCGCTGCGTCTTCGATCGGTTCGCCGCGGCCGAGTTGCGTGTCGCGCGTGCTCATGAAAACGGCGTGACCGCCCAACTGGAAGATGCCGGCTTCGAACGACAGGCGCGTGCGCGTCGAATTTTTTTCGAAGATCATCGCCAGCGTGCGATCGTGCAGCGGATGGTAGGTCTCGTAGTTCTTGAATTTGCGTTTCAGAATGCGCGCGCGTTCCAGCACGTACTCGTAGTCTTCCAGCGAGAAATCCTTGAACTGCAGGTAGTGGCGAATTTTCTTGGCGGTCATGAAACAAATACGGCGGTCTCACCCGGCAGGATTGCCGGACGGCGCCGCCGTCGTTTGTGGTAACTCAATGCAGCATAAAGGATTTCGCCCGATTTGACGAGTCGGCCAAAAGGCCGGGCAAGCTGGCCGAAAGCCTCGTCGATACATCAGACTTGTCTTGTGTGCGGTGCGGAAAAAGGTCCGCTGCGCTATAATCTACGGGTTATCCCAAAGCCCAGCAGGCCGGTATTTCGCTTGCGGGACACGGCTCGCGCGGCTCGGAAAGGCCTGCTCGCGGTGTGCCGTCATGACAAGCGCAAAGGCGGCTCAGCCGGCCCTTCGCGGTTCTGGTGGTGTGGTTCGCCATCGCGGCACGGTCGGCGAGTCCAGGCAATTCAAAGCCGCTTCGCCGTTCGCTTTGCCGTCATCCCGCTGGGCAGTCACACAGGTATTCCTACATGGCCGAAGCAGCTCCAACCGAATATTTCATTCAGGGCATTACGTCGACGGGAAAAAAGTTTCGGCCGAGCGACTGGTCGGAGCGCCTCGCAGGCGTCATGGCGTGCTTCGGCCCCGGTGCAAGGAAGGGGCCGAACGCTTATATGCAGTACTCGCTTTACGTCCGGCCGACCATGCTCGGCGACCTCAAGTGCGTGATTCTCGATTCGCGCTTGCGTGACATCGAGCCGATGGCTTTCGACTTCGTCCTCAACTTCGCGAAAGACAACGACCTTGTCGTGACCGAGGCTTGCGAGTTGCCGCCGGAGCATGGCACGCAGCAGACCAAGAACACGCGCTAAGGCGCAAGCCAGTCAAGTCGGCTAAAACAAAAACCCGCCAGCAGCGGGTTTTTTTGCGGCCGAAGCATCGGCATCGGCGAGTGGGGCACACCATCGGCCTGCGCCGGTGCCAAGCAAAAAAGCCCGCCGAGGCGGGCCTTTCTGTGCAGCGGAAACAGGAGGTAGCCCACCGAAGCGGGCTGACCGGAATTACTGCGCTGCGGACGCTTGCAGACCCTTGATGGCTGCAGCGAGACGGCTCTTATGGCGAGCAGCCTTGTTCTTGTGAACGATGTTCTTGTCGGCAATGATGTCGATGGTCTTCGACGATGCCTGGAAGATCTCTGCGGCCTTAGCCTTGTCGCCGGCGTCGATCGCCTTGCGGACAGCCTTGATAGCCGTGCGGAACTTCGAGCGCAGTGCCGAGTTGTGCGAGTTTGCCTTGGCGGCCTGGCGGGCGCGCTTGCGTGCTTGTGCGGAGTTAGCCATGACGGTTCCTTATCCTGTTCCTGTTTCCAGTACCTGACCTTCAAGTGGTGAGGTGCTGCTTTTAGATCGAACTCTTGGAAGCGATTGCCCAAGAGCGCAAAAGTGTCGAAAAAAATCGATCGGACTACGTGAAGGCTGGCCTGTGTTTTCGGGCTATTCGAGGGTGTTCGCAGGTGGCGTGTCGCCGGCCGCGACCTCGTCTGGAAGTAGACCGAAAGTTGAGCGAGCTTCGAAACCGGCGATTATAGCAACAAAATCAGGCACGTGGCAACGGGAAAGCGCTACGAAGTCCTGCCGCCCCGTGGCGTAAAGCCTGGCACCCGGCTGGCGGCGATGCTGGGGCCGCCGCCCGAAGTCTGGCCGGAGTCCGTCTGAAAGTGGGCTGCGGGGCATGTCCGACAGGGCGCCGCCGCGCGGGCGGGCCACAAAAAACGCGCCAATCCGCCTGTCGGATCGAACGTCTGAGCGGCAAATCGGTCCGAATCGCGTTCCGGCTCGTCGTCCGCACTTGCGGCACCCGTATAATAAGCGCCCCATGAATCTATTCCGAGCCCTGCTGACGGTCAGCGGCTTCACGCTGCTGTCGCGCGTGACCGGACTGGCCCGCGAAACGCTGATCGCACGCGCGTTCGGTGCCAGTCAATACACTGACGCGTTCTACGTCGCCTTCCGCATTCCGAACCTGCTGCGCCGCATCTCCGCTGAAGGCGCGTTCTCGCAGGCCTTCGTGCCGATTCTCGCCGAGTTCAAGAATCAGCAAGGCCATGACGCCACCAAGGCACTGGTCGACGCCACGTCGACGGTGCTCGCCTGGGCGCTCGCCGTCCTCTCGCTGATCGGCGTGGTCGGCGCGTCGGGCGTGGTGTTCATCGTCGCTTCGGGCCTCGCGCACGAGGGCCAGGCGTACGCGCTCGCGGTCACCATGACGCGCATCATGTTCCCGTACATCATTTTCATTTCGCTGACGTCGCTGGCGTCGGGCGTGCTGAATACGTACAAGAACTTCTCGCTGCCCGCATTCGCGCCGGTTCTGCTGAACGTCGCGTTCATCGTCGCCGCCGTGTTTGTCGCGCCGCGCCTGCAAACGCCGGTCTATGCGCTCGCGTGGGCGGTGATCGCGGGCGGCGTGCTGCAGTTCGTCGTGCAACTGCCGGGTCTGAAGAAGATCGACATGATTCCGCGCATCGGCCTGAATCCGGTGAAGGCGCTCGCGCATCGCGGCGTGAAGCGCGTGCTGTCCAAGATGGTGCCCGCGATGTTCGCCGTCTCGGTCGCGCAGATCAGCCTGATCATCAACACGAATATCGCGTCGCGCATCGGCCCGGGGGCGGTGTCCTGGATCAACTACGCCGACCGGCTGATGGAGTTCCCGACCGCGCTGCTGGGTGTCGCGCTCGGCACGATCCTGCTGCCGAGCCTCTCGAAGGCGCACGTCGACGCCGATCCGCACGAGTATTCGTCGCTGCTCGATTGGGGCTTGCGCGTCACCTTTCTGCTCGCCGCGCCGAGCGCCGTCGCACTGTTCTTCTTCGCAGAGCCGCTGACCGCCACGCTGTTCCACTACGGCAAGTTCGACGGCAACTCGGTGGTGATGACCTCCCGCGCGCTGTCCGCGTACGGCGTCGGGCTGATCGGCCTGATTCTCATCAAGATCCTCGCGCCGGGCTTCTACGCCAAGCAGGACATCAAGACGCCGGTGAAGATCGGTGTCGGTGTGCTGATTCTCACGCAGTTGAGCAACTATCTGTTCGTGCCGATTTTCGCGCATGCGGGTTTGACGCTGAGCGTCGGGCTCGGCGCTTGCGGTAATGCGCTGCTGCTGTTTCTTGGCCTGCGCAAACGCGGCATCTATACGCCGTCGAGCGGCTGGCTGAAATTCTTCGTGCAGTTGCTCGGCGCCTGTCTGGTGCTGGCTGGCGCGATGCACTGGCTGGCGATCAGCTTCGACTGGATCGGCTTGCATAGCCGGCCGGTGGACCGCATGGTGTTGCTCGCGGCGTGCCTCGTTCTGTTCGCCGCGCTATATTTCGGTATGCTTTGGCTGATGGGCTTCAAGTACGCGTATTTCAAAAGGCGAGCGAAGTGATCACGATGACGCGAGTTCTCGACTATTTCAGCACGCTGGTTGCCGAAGACGACAGTCTTCCGTTGACCGAGGCGGCGCTCTCGCTCGCGCAGGATGCTTATCCCGACCTCGATCTGCAAGCCACGCTCGCCGAGATCGACGAGCTGGTGGTGCGTCTGCAGCGGCGCATGCCGGACGACGCCGACATCAAGCAGAAAGTCGGCATTCTGAACCGGTTCTTCTTTCGCGAGCTGGGTTTCGCCAGCAATCTCAACGACTATTACGACCCGGACAACAGCCATCTGAACGCGGTGCTCAAGCGGCGCCGAGGCATTCCGATTTCGCTGGCCGTGCTGTATCTGGAGATGGCTGAGCAGATCGGCGTTCCGGCGCGCGGCGTGTCTTTTCCCGGCCACTTCCTGTTGCGCGTGACCACGCCCGACGGCGACGTGATGCTCGATCCGACCAGCGGACATTCGCTGTCCGAGTCGGAGATGGTGGAGATGCTGGAGCCTTATGTCGCGTCGGCGGGCGAATCGGTGAGCAGGGCGCTGCGCATGCTGCTGCAACCGGCCACGCGCCGCGAGATCATCGCCCGCATGCTGCGCAACCTGAAGTCCACGTATCTTCAGACGGAACGCTGGCAGCGTTTGCTGGCGGTGCAGCAGCGTCTCGTAATTCTGCTGCCGGAGAGTATCGAAGAAGTGCGCGACCGCGGCTTCGCGTATGCGCGGCTCGATTACCTGCGCCCCGCGCTCGAAGACCTGGAGCGTTATCTCGGCGACCGGCCGGATGCCGAAGACGCAACGGTGGTTGAGTCGCAATTGCACGAACTGCGGCAGCGTACCCAGCACAACGATCGCGAGTAGGCAGTGTGCAGTGTGGGTAGCGCCCGCTGGTACGGCTCAAAACAAAACGCCTGCATACATTCGTATGCAGGCGTTTTTCATTAATGCGCCCCTTTCACACGGCACGCCGCATGGACGCTCACTTCGGCTGCATGCGGATCGCGCCGTCCAGACGGATCACTTCGCCATTGAGCATCGGGTTGTCGAAGATCTGCTTGGCCAGCATCGCGTACTCTGCCGGTTTGCCGAGACGCGGTGGGAACGGCACCATTGCGCCGAGGGCGTCCTGCACTTCCTGCGGCATGCCGAGCAGCATGGGCGTTTCGAAAATGCCCGGCGCAATGGTCATCACGCGGATCGCGTTGCGCGACAGGTCACGGGCGATGGGCAGCGTCATGCCGACCACGCCGCTCTTGGACGCGGCGTAAGCCGCCTGGCCGATCTGGCCATCATAGGCGGCCACCGACGCCGTATTGATGATCACGCCACGCTCGCCATTCGCATTCGGCTCGTTCTTCGACATGGCCGCGGCGGCAAGCCGGATCATGTTGAACGTGCCGATCAGGTTGATCGAGATGGTGCGCGCGAACGAATCGAGCGGATGGGGGCCGTCCTTGCCGACCGTTTTGATGGCAGGCGCGACACCCGCGCAATTGACGAGGCCGCGCAGCGTGCCGAGTTTGGTGGCGGCTTCGACAGCTTGCGTGGCGTCGTCTTCACGGCTGACGTCGCATTTGACAAAGACACCGCCGAGTTCCCTGGCCAGCGCTTCGCCGGCCTCCACGTTCAGATCGGCGAGCACCACCTTGCCGCCATTTTCGACGAGCAGGCGTGCGGTGGCTGCGCCCAAGCCTGACGCACCGCCGGTGATCAGGAACACATTGTCACGAATCTCCATGTCTTCTCCTTTGCTACGGTTCAGTAGTGTCTAGATCGAATATTTTTTCGATGATCGATTGTAACGACTATGCTGCAACGCGGAAAGCGCGACGGGCTGAAAGCAAACCATTATGGATCGCTAAGTAATACGGGGTGCAGCGCGCAGAGAACGGGCACTGCATCCGCGCAATGCAATAAAAAACCCGCCGGCAAGGGCGGGTCCTATTGAAACAAACGCAAACGACAACGCGCTTACTTCAATGCCTCGAATGCGCGTTCACGAATTTCCTCGACGCTGCCGAGCCCCGAAATGCGGCGATACTGCGGCGCCTTCAACGAGGTCGACGAATCGCCATTCTTCGCCCAGGTGTTGTAGTACTCGATCAACGGCTTGGTTTGCGCCTCGTACACTTCCAGACGCTTCTTGACCGTTTCTTCCTTGTCGTCGTCGCGCTGGATCAGCGGTTCGCCTGTTACGTCGTCCACGCCTTCCACTTTCGGCGGATTGAACTTGACGTGGTAAGTACGGCCCGACGCGGCGTGCGAGCGGCGACCGCTCATACGCAAGATGATCTCGTCGAACGGCACGTCGATCTCCAGCACGTAGTCGATCGCGACGCCGGCCTGCTTCATCGCCTCGGCTTGCGGAATGGTGCGCGGAAAACCGTCGAACAGATAGCCGTTCGCGCAGTCGGCCTGCTGCAGACGTTCCTTCACCAGGTTGATGATCAACTCGTCCGTGACCAGTTCGCCGGCATCCATGAAGCGCTTCGCTTCGAGGCCGAGCGGCGTGCCTGCCTTGACGGCCGCACGCAGCATGTCGCCGGTGGAAATTTGCGGAATGCCGAACTTTTCCTTGATGAAGGTCGCCTGAGTGCCCTTACCCGCGCCGGGCGCACCCAATAGGATCAAACGCATGTGCTATCTCCAGATCTATGTGAATTCTTTGGTGGCGCTGCAGCCGTCCCACGATGTCTCGAAGGGCTCCGCGTCGGCGCCGGTACGAGTCTCGCGCTGCACGTTAAAGAAACGGCGCTGCAGGACCGCAACGGCGCGACCGGGCAAACCCTGAACCTCATTTGTCTCGGGAGGCGCGCACAACCGTCCGATTATGCCATGGGTTTTTGCGCTCAAGACCCGAATAAAGCCTGCACGCGCGCGAGATCGGCGGGCGTGTCGACGCCGGGCAGCGGCACGTCGTGGGTGACGAGCACCGCGATCCGCTCGCCATGCCACATCGCGCGCAGTTGTTCGAGCGCTTCGACCTGTTCGATCGGCGAGATCGCGAGGCTCGGGTAGGTGCGCAGGAATTGCGCGCGATACGCGTACAGGCCGATATGCCGATGAACCACCGCGGGCGCGGGCGGAGTGGGCATCGACGCGACATTGGGCCAGTGCGGCTGATACGCGTCGCGTGCCCAGGGAATCGGCGCGCGCGAGAAGTACAGCGCGATACCGCGCGCGTCGAGCACGACCTTGACGACGTTCGGGTTGAAAATTTCGGCGGGGTCGGTGATCGGGTGGGCAGCAGTGGCGATCGCGCAACCACTGCTCGCCGCAAGGTGCGACGCCACGCCGCACACGAGCGCTGGATCGATCAGCGGCTCGTCGCCCTGTACGTTGACCACGATCGTGTCGTCGCTCCAGCCGAATTGCGCCGCGACTTCCGCGAGGCGGTCCGTGCCGGACGGATGGTCCGCGCGCGTCAACACGGCTTCGAAGCCGTGATCGCGGGCGGCGTCGAGCACCGCTTGCGCGTCCGAGGCGACCAGCACCTGCTGCGCGCCCGATTCGCGCGCGCGTTCCGCGACCCGCACCACCATCGGCTTGCCGCCGATATCGGCGAGCGGCTTGTTGGGCAGACGCGTCGAGGCGAGCCGGGCCGGGACGACGGCGATGAACGGAGGCGTGGTGGTGTTGGCGTGGGTCATCGGCAGGACAGGCGCAGAGACGGGCGGAACGGCGGGCGGCGATGAAACCGCGGGAAGGTGGCCGCGCAAACTGCAAGGGCGCGGACCGGAAAGACGGCGGATGCGGATCGAAACACAAGGGGCGCCCGCATGGCGGCCGCCCGGTGCGAGTCGGCCCGGCTTCAGGCCACGGAACCCGGATTCAGATCGACCGGCGTGCCTTCCACGGTTTGCCGCGCTTCGTCGACGAGCATGACGGGAATCCCGTCGCGGATCGGATAGGCGAGCTTGTCTGCGTTGCAGATCAGTTCCTGCGCGGCGCGGTCGTAGCTGAGCGGGCCCTTGCAGATCGGGCAGACGAGAATTTCAAGCAGGCGAGCGTCCACGGACTTTCTCCACAACTAATGCGATGAGGCGATGATCGAGCGCGGCTTCGACCGGGACTACCCAGATGCGCGCGTCGTGCCAGGACCCTAATTTTACCGCATCCTTTTCTGTTATCAGGATGGCGTCGGCGTCCACGTCGGTAAAAGGATTGCGTTCGAACGCGTAATGATCCGGCAACGCGCGGGTGGCCGGCGTCAGGCCGGCGGCGCGCAGCGTGGCGAAAAAACGCTCCGGCGCGCCGATGCCGGCCGCGGCCAGCACGCGATCGCCGCTGAATTGCGCGAGCGGTCGGCGCAACGCGGGATTGTCCAGATGCCACGCGTCGCCGGGCGTGAGTTTCAACGCGAAGGTGTTCGGCCACGCGGGCAGCGTGCGCGCGTAAGGATCATTGACGAGCGTCGCATCGCGGCGGCGCGACAAGGGCTCGCGCAGCGGGCCGGCCGGCAGCAGGAAACCATTGCCGCCGAGCCGGTGATCGAACACGACCAGTTCGGCGTCGCGTTCGAGCCGGTAATGCTGCAAGCCGTCATCGCTCACGATCACGTCGACTTCGCGGTGCGCGGCGCACAGCGCCTGCGCGGCCGCCACGCGATCCGGACAGACCCAGACCGGCGCGCCGGTACGGCGGGCGATCAGCAGCGGCTCGTCGCCGCCCACGCTCGCCGCCGATGCGGGCGTGACCCGTGTCGGGCTCGTCACGCGCGCGCCGTAACCGCGCGACACCACACCGGGCTTGAAGCCCGCGGCGCGTAACGCTTCGACGAGCGCGATCACCGTGGGCGTCTTGCCGGTACCCCCGACGGTCACATTGCCGACCACCACCACGGGCACACCGACGCGAACCGATTTCAACCAGCCGAACGAAAAGGCGGCGCGGCGCGCGGCGGCGATCGCGCCGAACACGCAGGCGAACGGCGTCAGCGCCCATGCAAGCGGGCCACGCTGCTGCCATTCGCGCGCGAGGCGTGCTTCGAGACGGTTGTGAATTTCGCTCATGGGCGGGTCGCACGGACGAACGGCGCGCCGCCCGTCGGAAAGCGCCGGGACGGCGGCATGAAGGAGCTAGGCGCAAAACGCGGGGCAAGCATCAACGCGGTTCTCCGGACTGTCGAGAATGAGGCCAAAGGCGAAACAGGGGCGGCACAGGGCGAGGGCGCCGCAATGCCGGACGCCGCGAGGACGTTCGGCATGCCGTCGAACCCGCCACTCTAGCGCGCGTGCGTCCCGCCCGGCAAGTCGCCTGCGGGGCGGCGCGCGTCGAAACGACCCTGACGATGTCGGGCACCGCCTGTGGATAACTTTGTGGAGAACCTGCCATCCGATGAGCGGAGAGTGCCGGTCCGCGCGCTCGTGATCGGTAATCATTCTCTTTGGTGAGATGTAAACGCCATATAAATCAACGACATGCTTTGAATTCATGCGCTTGCGCGGGCAGTCTGGCGGGATTCGTCTGGCAGGTCCCGCCATGTGGACACTTTTAACAATTCGAGCGCCACGCTGGACGGCGATGGCCGCTCGGTCTATCGTCTGTCCGGCCAGCCACCCCTATTCCTCGCATGAATCCCGAAAGCCCTTTTTCCTCGTCGGCCGCGCCCGGCGGTGAAGTCGTCGTTCCCGTCTCGGCGCTTAATCGCGCGATCGGCACGATGCTCGAACGCTCGTTTCCGCTCGTCTGGGTTGCCGGCGAAGTGTCCAACTTCACCCGCGCCGCAAGCGGCCATTGGTATTTCTCGATCAAGGACGCGCAGGCGCAGATGCGTTGCGTGATGTTCCGCGGGCGGGCGCAATACGCCGAATTCACGCCACGCGAAGGCGATCGCATCGAAGTGCGCGCGCTGGTGACGATGTACGAGCCGCGCGGCGAACTGCAATTGAATGTGGAAGCGGTGCGGCGCACGGGGCAGGGGCGTCTTTACGAAGCGTTCCTCCGGCTGAAAGCGCAGCTCGAAGCTGAGGGTCTCTTTGCCGCCGAGCGAAAACGCGCGTTGCCGCCTCATCCGCGCGCGATCGGCATTGTCACATCGTTACAGGCCGCGGCCTTGCGCGATGTCCTGACCACGCTGTCGCGCCGCGCGCCGCACATTCCGGTGATCGTCTATCCGGCGCCGGTGCAGGGTGTGGGCGTGAGCGCCAAGCTCGCCGCCATGGTCGATGCCGCCAACGCAAGGCGCGAAGTCGATGTGCTGATCGTCTGCCGTGGCGGCGGCTCGATCGAAGACCTGTGGGCGTTCAACGAAGAAGTCCTGGCGCGCGCGATTGCGGAAAGCGCCATTCCGGTGGTGAGCGGAGTCGGTCACGAAACCGATTTCACGATTGCCGATTTCGCCGCCGACGTGCGCGCACCGACACCGACCGGCGCCGCCGAACTGGTGAGTCCGCAGCGCGTGCTGCTGCTGCGTGAGCTCGACCATCGTCATGCGACGCTCGCACGCGGCTTCGGCCGCATGATGGAGCGGCGCGCCCAGCAGCTCGACTGGCTCGCGCGCCGGCTGGTGTCGCCGGCCGAACGTCTTGCGCGGCAGCGCACGCATGTGCAGCAGTTGAGCGTGCGGCTCGCATCGGCGGGCGCGCGCCCGGTGCGCGACGCACGAGCGCGGTTTTCGCTGCTACAGATGCGCTGGCAGCGCTGGCGTCCGGATCTCGCCGGGCATCAGGCGAAGATTGGCAATCTCGCGCAGCGTCTGAACGCGGCTTTGTTACGCCAGCATGAACGTCAGACCGCGCGCATCGACACGCTTGCCGCGCGTCTCGAAGTGCTCAGTCCGCAGCGTACGCTCGAGCGTGGTTATGCTGCCGTGCTGGACGCCCAGAGCGGGCGCGCGGTGCGCGCGCCGTCGTCGTTGAAGCCGGGGCGGCGTTTGACGGTGCATCTCGCCGAAGGCAGCGCGGACATTGCGCTCGCGGATGTGCAGCCGCGCCTGACGGACGGTTTCTGACACTTCGCCGACGGTGTGAGCGGACGTACTTTTTGACGATGGCAACGATCGGGCACACCGTGTGCGAAGGCATTAATCACGCTATGTGTGCGGCATGTTCGCCGATGCCGGACATAAAGTCCGTTGGTTTGCGGGGTTTTTCCAACTCGCCTACAATCGAGTGCTCTAAAGCGTTATCCGCAGACTCCCCCACAACAGATACAGACAGAAGGAAAGCACCATGGAACATACGCTCCCGCCGCTGCCGTTCGCGAAAAACGCACTCGCTCCGAACATGTCGGAAGAGACGCTCGAGTTTCACTACGGCAAGCATCACCAGACCTATGTGACCAACCTGAACAATCTGATCAAGGGCACGGAGTTCGAGAACCTGTCGCTCGAGGAAATCGTCAAGAAGGCATCGGGCGGCGTGTTCAACAACGCGGCTCAAGTGTGGAACCACACGTTCTTCTGGAACAGCCTGTCGCCGCAAGGTGGCGGTGCTCCGACCGGCGCGCTGGCTGAAGCGATCAACGCCAAGTGGGGTTCGTTCGAGAAGTTCAAGGAAGAGTTCGCCAAGACCGCAGTCGGCACGTTCGGCTCGGGTTGGGCATGGCTCGTGAAGAAGGCTGACGGTTCGCTCGACCTGGTGTCGACGAGCAACGCCGCCACGCCGCTGACCACCGACGCGAAAGCACTGCTGACGATCGACGTGTGGGAACACGCTTACTACATCGACTACCGCAATGCGCGTCCGAAGTTCGTCGAAGCGTACTGGAACATCGTCAATTGGGAATTCGCGTCGAAGAACTTCGCGTGAGTTTGCGGTTGAGCAAAGGTTGATGCGGTCTGCCGCAATAAGCTTTGCAAACTGTCGCCAATATGAAAGCCCTCCGCGAGAGGGCTTTTTTGTGCCCGCGATTCGTTTCACACAATTGGTGTCACACGATTCATTTCACACGGCATTCGAGCGAGGCGGTTGCTCGGGGGGTAGTATGAGTGTCGAGAGAATCGACGGTTGAAGTCTGCGAGTTGCGTCGATCAGGAAGTCGTAGTTGGTCGCGGCGTTCCGCACGAAACGACGATTCTGCATGCTCTCATGGAGCCCAATCGGAGTTCCTCATGAAAGGCAGTCAACTGACGCTGTTTGCAGCCAACCAGAGCCACCGCAAGAGCCACATGACCATCGTCGACTGGATTCTCGAAAGGACGAAGGCGGCCGGCATCGAGGGTGCGACGGTGATCGAAGTGAGCGAAAGCATCGACGCGCACGGCAAGTACCACGCGGCGCGTTTTTTCGAATTGGTCGACCAACCGGTGGTCGTCACGGTGGCGGCGGCGGATGATTGCATCGACGCACTACTCGATAGCCTGCGGCATGGCGGTGTTCACCTCTTCTACACGCGTTGTCCCATCGAATACGAAGTGCTTGGCGCAGACGCACAAGAGGGCGGCGAGTAGCGTCCGCTTTTATGCCGATGTCCTGCAGAGACACCGGTCGCCGCGCGGGCGCGACAGTGCCGGGCATGCTCGTGTGTCGCGTGGGCGATAGACTAGAATGAATCAAGCGGGGCGCGACCCCGCGTCCGGCAGCGGAGAGGCACGATGAACGGCTATCAACTGACGTTCTATACGGAACACAACCGGAAGCACGGCCATCAGACCGTATGCGAATGGCTGTTGCATGAGGTGCGTCGACTCGGGATCGGCGGCGCGACCGTCATCAATTGTGCCGAAGGGATCGGCCACGCCGGTTCGCGTCACGCGGCGCATATGCTCAAACTCGACGATCAGCCGGTGCAGATCATTCTTGCCGTGACGGAGGCGGAAGCGCAGCAGCTTCTCGATATTGTGCGCGCCGAAAACGTGCACGTCTTCTACATGCGCTTTCCGATCGAATTCGGTGTGATCGGCGACGACATCTCGCACAAAGCGTCAAAGCATTTTTCCCTGTTTGGCCGTTCAACGGGCTAGCAGGAGCACGGGCCTTGCGTGTGTTTGGGCGTCAATGAAGTATCGGATGCCTAATCAAATGCTCAGGACGATCCGCCAGGATTTAATGCAATCCACGCAGTTTGCCATGCGCGATGGCTCGCAAGGGAGCGCGAGCGATTGCCGAGCATCCAGGCACACTTCGCGTTGCCCGGAAAGAACGATGCGCTTTGATTGGGCGAGCGGTCATGTCGTCGGCCCGACCCGACACATGATGCGGGAGTGCCGTTTCCGGGGGCGTTGTCTTATCGGTGCTGCCGTGCAGTGTGCTCATTGCGGCCGGGGCGTTTTCGATCCTGGCACCGAGCAAACGCCTTTCCGGTGGCCACGTTATAGTCACGACCTATCAATACCATTGCAGGAAACGCTTTCTATTGCGAGAAACTCTCACGTATATTTTAGATCCCAACAGATCTGAAACGGTGAGCCATTCTCGTCCAATTGCACGCCACGATAGCCTGCGTCGCAGCACGGCCACGTGCCGAGGGTGAGCAGCAGCGGTAGGTCAGAAAGCGCGCACCACGAGTTTTAAGGCAGACCCGCCAGCGCCGGATCGTGGTCGCGCCTGGCGGTCTGACGCCACAGTAGAACATCCCGGTTTACGTCTCCCAAGGAGGTAACGCATGTCAAGCGAAGCAAAGTGCCCGTTCAATCATGCCGCCGGCGGCGGCACCACGAACCGTGACTGGTGGCCGAAGCAGTTGCGGCTGGATCTGCTCAGCCAGCACTCCGGCAAGTCGAACCCGTTGGACAGCAGCTTCAACTATGCCGAGGCGTTCAAGAGCCTCGACCTGGCGGCAGTGAAGAAGGACCTTGCGGCATTGATGACCAACTCGCAGGATTGGTGGCCCGCGGACTTCGGCCACTACGGCCCGCTGTTCATCCGCATGGCGTGGCACAGCGCGGGCACGTATCGAATCGGCGACGGCCGCGGCGGCGCAGGGCGCGGCCAGCAACGGTTCGCGCCGCTCAACAGCTGGCCTGACAACGTCAGCCTGGATAAGGCTCGCCGCCTGCTTTGGCCGATCAAGCAAAAGTACGGGCAGAAGATTTCCTGGGCCGACCTGTTGATTCTCACCGGCAACGTCGCGCTCGAAACCATGGGCTTCAAGACGTTCGGTTTCGCGGGTGGTCGCGAGGACACGTGGGAGCCGGACCAGGACGTCTACTGGGGCAATGAAAAGACCTGGCTCGGTGGCGACGTCCGCTATGGCAAAGGCGCAGCTGGCGACAACGACGACGGTGGCGTGATCGTCGCTGACGAAGAAAAGCACGGCGAAGAGGTGAGCCGCGACACCAGCGGGCGAAACCTGGAAAATCCGCTGGGTGCGGTGCAGATGGGCCTCATCTATGTGAACCCGGAAGGTCCCGACGGCAATCCGGATCCGCTCGCCGCGGCACACGACATTCGCGAAACCTTCGCGCGCATGGCCATGAACGACGAAGAGACCGTCGCGCTGATCGCCGGCGGTCACACGTTCGGCAAGACGCATGGCGCAGGTCCGGCCGACAACGTCGGCCCTGAACCCGAGGCCGCCGATCTCGAGAACCAGGGGCTTGGGTGGAAGAACAGCTTCGGCACGGGCAAGGGCGGCGACACGATCACCAGCGGTCTGGAAGTGACCTGGACCACCACGCCGACCAGGTGGGGCAACGGCTTCTTCGAAAACCTCTTCAAGTACGAATGGGAGTTGACCAAGAGTCCCGCTGGCGCGCATCAGTGGGTCGCCAAGGATGCCGGCGAAACGATTCCGCATGCTCACGATCCCTCGAAGAAGCTGCGCCCGACGATGCTCACCACGGACCTCTCGCTGCGCTTCGATCCCGCCTACGAGAAAATTTCGCGACGTTTCCTGGAGAACCCGGACCAACTCGCCGATGCGTTCGCTCGTGCCTGGTTCAAGCTGACTCACCGCGACATGGGGCCGCACGCCCGCTATCTCGGACCGGAAGTGCCGGCCGAAAAACTGATCTGGCAGGACCCGATTCCGGAGGTTGACCATCCGCTGGTGAACGAGCAGGACATCGCCTCGCTCAAACAGAAGATTCTCGCGTCGGGACTGTCGGTTTCGCAACTGGCGTCGACGGCATGGGCGTCGGCCTCCACGTTCCGTGGCTCGGACAAACGTGGCGGCGCCAACGGTGCGCGCATTCGCCTCGCGCCGCAGAAAGACTGGGCGGTGAACCAGCCTGAGCAGCTGGCGAAGGTGCTGAAAGTTCTCGAAGGCATCCAGAGCGAGTTCAATGGCGCGCAGGCTGGCGGCAAGAAAATTTCGCTGGCCGACCTGATCGTTCTGGCCGGTGGCGCCGCCGTCGAGCAGGCGGCGAAGAGCGCCGGTCATCAGGTGAGCGTGCCTTTCACGCCGGGCCGCATGGACGCCTCGCAGGAGCAGACCGACGTGCAATCCGTCGCGGCGCTCGAACCGCTTGCCGACGGCTTTCGCAACTACCTCAAGGGCAAGTACCGCGCCCCGGCGGAAGCGTTGCTGATCGACAAGGCGCAATTGCTGACGTTGACCGCGCCGGAGATGACGGTGCTGATCGGCGGCTTGCGCGCGTTGAATGTTCACGCGGGGCAGGATTCGCACGGCGTATTCACCCACAGGCCAGAGACGCTGTCCAATGACTTCTTCCGTAACCTGCTCGATATGGGTACGGAGTGGAAGCCGCTTTCCTCCGCCCGTGATGTGTTTGAGGGGCGTGATCGCAAGACCGGCGAGCTCAAATGGACGGGCACGCGCGTCGACCTGGTCTTTGGTTCGCATGCCCAACTGCGAGCGCTGTGCGAAGTCTATGCAAGCGAAGACGCACAGGAAAAATTCATCCGCGACTTCGTTGCAGCCTGGGCCAAAGTGATGGATCTCGACCGCTTCGACATCGCCCGATAGGTCGAATAGCCCCGTCAGCTCAGTTCTTCTGACGGGGCCTTTTGACGCATGTGGCGAGCCGGATCATCTTTGTCACAGTTGGTAACGGCTATCAGGCGCTCAAAGCGTTTTCAGCCTGTCGGCGGCGCATCTCGATATACGCGGTAAAAATACGGTAACTATCTCGTAAACAAGGCGCACGCAAATTGGCCTACCGTATGTTTCTCTCATGACGAAACGTGCGCCCCCATGATCTCAAGTCTTAAACCGATACGCGTCGCGCTGCCTGCGGGCGCGGTCGCTCTGGCGCTCCTCGGCGGCTGTGCGGTAGTGCCGCCGAGCGGTCCTTCCATTGTCGCGCTGCCGCGCAGCGGCGAGCCGCTCAATCAGTTCCAGCAGGACGACTATAGTTGCCGCGACTACGCCTACCATTCGTCTGACGCGGCCGGCGCGGCGCAGAGTTCGACTACGAACAGCGTTAATAGCGCTGCGGTGGGCACGCTGGGCGGTGCCGCGGTCGGCGCGCTCATCGGCGCGGCGGCGGGCAATGCTGGCGCGGGCGCGGCCATTGGCGCAGGCAGCGGCTTGCTGCTCGGCGGCGCGGCCGGCGCAAACGGCGCACAGTATTCGGCCAACAGCATGCAGGCGCGGTACGACGCAGCGTACGCGCAGTGCATGACATCGAAGGGCAACACGATCGCGCAGCCGCAGATGCCGGTCTATGCGCCGCAGCCGGTATATGTTGCTCCGCCGCCCCGTTACTACGGGCCGCCGCCGGTAATGTATGCGCCTTATCCGTACTACTGATCGAGTTCCGTCCAGCGCCTGTTGCAGCCAGGCCGCGTTCCCCTCAGGTATTGCCATGTATGGCGGTGAGAGGCGAAACGATGGCGTCAAACACCTTTGCAAACAGCGTACGGTTATTCCACCGTAAGGGCAACCAACGCATTCAACGATCGGAAGACGCACGTGGCGAACTCCTCTCTTACGGCACGCGACGTGTTTCTCCACGCACACCGTTCGTTGTGCGGAGCTGACCGTCGCATCGTTCAGGAGACGAGGCGAATATGCGAATCTCGCAAGCTGGCGTTGAGACGTCCGTGCTGGGCGTATGGTCCCGCCGAGGGACAGTGGTGGCTCTGATCGCCGTTGCCACCTGTTTCGTGTCGTGCGGTGGCGGTGGCGGTGGCGGCGGCGCGCCCGCTACGGCTTCGGGGGCGGCGGGGGGAAGTGGTAGCGGATCGACGAGCGGCTCAGGTTCGGGCAGTACGGGCACCAGTGGCACCGGGACCAGCGGCACCGGCGCGGGAATGAGTAGCACCGGCACTGGCTCGACCACCAGCGCCGGAACGGGCACAGGCACTGGAACGAGCAGTACGGGCGCTGCTGCGGCCGCAGCGACGGCCTACTCCACCGACGTCCTCATGCATCACAACGATCTCGGCCGTACCGGTCAGATGCTCGCCGAGACTACGCTCACGCCGGCGAACGTCAATTCGACAAACTTCGGCAAAGTCGCGTTTCTTGCAGCAGACGGCAAGGTCGACGCTCAGCCGCTTTTTGTCACGAACCTGCCGATCGGCGGTGCATCGCGCGACGTGGTGTACGTGGTCACCGAACACAACAGCGTCTACGCCTATGACGCCACATCGTTCGTGCAACTGTGGAAGGTCTCGTTGACCGGCAGCGGCGAAACGTCCAGCGACGACCGCGGTTGCCAGGACATCACCCCGGAGATTGGCATTACGTCGACGCCGGTTATCGACCGCAGTCGCGGCGCGAATGGCGTGCTGTATGCCGTGGCCATGACGAAAGACAGTGGCGGCGGCATCCATCACCGGCTGCATGCGCTCGATCTGACGACCGGCGCTGAAGTGCTGGGCGGCCCGACTGAGATTTCGGCAACTTACCCGGGTAACGGCGCAGGCAGCATTAACGGTGTGATTACCTTCAACCCTTCGTTGCACACGGAACGCGCGGCGCTCACGCTGGTTGGCGGCAACATCTACATGGGTTGGACCGCGCACTGCATGTCGGGCGCGTACACCGGCTGGCTGATGGCGTATAGCGCCGACACGCTGAAACAGACCAGTGCGCTCAACATCACGCCGAACGGCAGTCAGGGCTCGATCTGGATGGCCGGCTCCGGCATGGCGTCGGACGGCACGTCGCTCTATGTCGTGGACGGCAACGGTACGTTTGGCACCACGCTCAATGCACAGGGCTTTCCTGTCGACGGCGACCTTGGCAACTCTATGATGAAGCTCTCCTTGGGCAACCTGCAGGTGACCGATTACTTCGCGATGTCCAACGTGGTCGAGGAAGCGGGCACGGACAACGATTTTGGCTCGGGAGGCGCGATGGTGTTACCGGACCAGACAACAGCGGGCGGGGTGGTCAAACATCTCGCGGTGGCGGCCGGCAAGGACAACCACATTTACGTCGTCGATCGTGATGCGATGGGCAAATTCAGCCCGAGCGCCAACAACATCTGGCAGGAGTTGATCGGCACGCTGGCGGGCGGCATCTGGGGATCGCCGGCTTACTACAACGGTGTGGTCTATTACGGCGGTCTGAACGACAACCTGAAGGCGTTGCCGGTCGCGGGGGCGTTCCTCGCGACGACCGCCGCGTCGAAGAGTCCGACTACCTTCGCTTATCCGGGTGCGACGCCGGCCGTGTCGGCGAACGGTGCGAGCAACGGCATCGTCTGGGCGGCGGAAAACGGCACGACGGGCGCATTACACGCTTACAACGCGGGCAATCTTGCCGTCGAGTTGTACAACAGCAATCAGGCCGGCACGCGCGACCAATGGGGCGCGGGCAACAAATTCATCACGCCGATGATCGCGCGCGGCAAGGTGTACGTGGGCGCGACCAATGGCGTGGCGGTGTTCGGGTTGCTGTGAGCGGAGGAGGTGCTTACATGGGGCGGCGCGGCGTGGTTGCGGTCGAGCTTGCTCGCATGGGCGACGAGACGTAGCGTCGGCGGTTAGCAGGTTGTGACGGTTCGGGGCGCGTGCGAAAGAGCCCTGTTCGGTTTCGGCGAACTGAACTGCACTCCAAAAGTTGGACCTCCGCCCGACGATTAGTGATGCAGTTCAAACTCGGCCTATTGCTTGATGCGTGGTTCACTCACGTTGCGACGCATCACACCGTGTGCGGGGCACGTTCCGCCCGTTCAGGGCAAGAGCGTTCATTTTCGCGTTGAACCCACTTCAAACCGGCGCGCAGCGCGCCGGTTTTGCGACCCTCATTGCGTGTCGCTCGTCGCGGCCGACTTGCGCGGACGACGACTACGCGCCGCGGTTTTGCGTGCGGTCTTTTTTGCTGGCGCTGCCGCTTCTTCCGCTGTGGCGGCAGGGGCCACCGTTTCGGCAGGGGCTGCAATCTCCGGAATATCTTCGATGCTTCTCGGCGCAGCCTTCTTTGCTTTTTTCGCGGCCGTCTTGCGGGGGGCGCGCTCTTTGCGGCGCGCGGGTTGCTTGTCGCCTGCGTGCGGCTCGTTGGCTCCGCTGTCAACGCCGCCTGCCCCTTCAGCCGTGGAAGTTTCCGCCGACGCTATCGGCGCTTCCGGTAGTTCAAAAATGAACTCGCTGTTCTTCGGCGTTTGCGTGGGCAGGTTTTCCGTTTGAGTCTGGGAGCTGGCGAGGTGTTCGACAGCAACACGCTCTTCATGCACGGCTTCCTGCTGGACGCGGCCCGCTTTGCGATTGCCTCGCCCACGACGGCGCGACTCGTGTTTGCCGCCCGACTCGGCGCTCACGACTTCGGCTACCTGCGCTTCATACAACTGTTCCGCCGACTCGGAAGCTTCGGTGGTTTCGCTCGCATTTTCCCCCGCGACGTTCGCGGCCGTACTGCGATACACATATGCGCCCGACTTCTCGTCGCGGCCGAATTCGAGCAGCCCGCGAGCATGCGCCTCTTCTAGCAGATTGCCGAAGGCGCGAAAACCGTAGTACGTTTCGTTGAAATCCGGCTTGCGGCGTTTGATCGCGTTCTTCAGCACCGACGCCCAGATCTTGCCGCTGTCTCCGCGCTCCGACGCAAGCGCGTCGAACGTTTGCACAGCAATTTCGACCGCCTTGGTACGGCGTTTTTCGAGGTCTTCCTTGTTGCGAGTCTTTTCTTCGTCGGGCGCGCGTTTGGCCGTCGGCTGGGCGGCGTGTGGCGGACGCGACGACTCGCGTTTGGCGACCGTACGCTGACTCTCTCGCACAAGGTCATCGTAAAAAAAGAACTCGTCGCAGTTCGCAACCAGCAGATCCGACGTGGATTGCTGCACACCGACGCCGATCACCTGCTTGGCGTTTTCACGCAGCTTCGACACCAGCGGCGAGAAGTCGGAGTCGCCGCTGATGATGACGAACGTATTGACGTGCGACTTCGTGTAGCAAAGGTCGAGCGCGTCGACGACGAGCCGGATGTCAGCCGAATTCTTGCCCGATTGGCGCACGTGCGGAATTTCGATCAATTCGAAATTGGCCTCGTGCATCGCGCCTTTAAAACTCTTGTAGCGGTCCCAGTCGCAGTACGCCTTCTTCACGACGATGCTGCCCTTGAGCAGTAGCCGTTCGAGCACCAGCTTGATATCGAACTTGTCGTATTTCGCATCGCGCACGCCAAGCGCGACGTTTTCGAAGTCGCAGAATAGCGCCATGCTGACGGTTTCGTTGGATGACGCCATGTATATCTCCATTGAAGCGATCGTCAAATTCGACGAATCGCGACCATGATAGCGATTCCAGCGGAGGTGATCAGCTTTTGTGTTCCACTCGCACTGATGCGGACGGTGCGAACCCGCACCGGCCCACACTCCTTGCGACGTTTTCCAAGGGTTTTTTCAGCGCGGTTTACGCTGCGGCACGCGCAGTGCCGAAACGGTTCGGCGCAGCGGTCCGACACGGCGCGATGGCTCGACCACGGGACCACGGGACCACCGCACTAGCGTTCGTGTAAAAGCGACGTAGTAGAGAGCGCCGCGCGCGTTTCCAGCACCTCGTCGACGAGACCATAAGTCCGGGCCGCATGTGCCGACATAAAATTGTCGCGGTCGGTGTCGCGCGCGATTTCCTCGATACTGCGCCCGGTGCGCTCAGCCATTATGGTATTCAGGCGCTCTCGCAAATAAAGCACCTCCTTCGCCTGAATTTCGACGTCTGCGGCCGTGCCCTGGCTTCCGCCGGACGGCTGGTGAATCATGATGCGTGCGTTTGGCAACGCATACCGCTTCCCACGCTGGCCGGCGGTGAGTAGAAAGGTTCCCATGCTCGCGGCGAAGCCCGTGCATAAAGTGGACACCTCCGGTTTGATGAACTGCATGGTGTCGTAGATCGCGAGGCCGTCGTACACGGAACCGCCCGGCGAATTGATGTAAAAAGAAATATCCTTGTCGGGATTCTCGGATTCCAGAAACAGCAGTTGCGCGACGATCACACTGGCCGACTGCTCGTTCACGGGCCCGACCAGAAACACAATGCGCTCGCGCAGCAAACGCGAATAAATGTCATAAGCGCGCTCGCCGCGGCCGGATTGTTCGATCACGGTTGGCACCAGGCCAAGGCCGGTGATGGCTGGATAGCTGGAATGCATGTCGACCTCGTTTATGCCGCATGGGTGACGGCGGGTGCAGGAGCGCCAGCGCATTCATTGCGCTGGTTGTTGTCCCTATGACGGCGCGGCAATGGGCGACGTGACAGAAATTTTTCTACGCGAAGCTGTCACATCGTTCGATGCCCAGCCGTCAAGATGAAAAGAATGACGTTGTTGGTGCGCGCCCGGACAAGTTCGCAGGCAGCGCGCCGCGCGCTTTACACCACGCACGAACTGGAGGTCTATACATGACGGAACAAGCAATCGAGAAGGCATCCAGTTTCGAGGCCGCGCGTGCCCGCCTGTTTGCGCTGGCCTACCGAATGCTCGGCAGCCGCGCCGAAGCAGAAGACGTGGTGCAAGACGTAGGATTGAAATGGCACCTCGCGGACACGCGAGACGTGCAGACACCCGTTGCCTGGCTCACCACGATCACCACGCGCGCGGCGATCGACCGGCTGCGGCACGTGCAGCGCGAACGCGCGTCGCAAGCCGCGGGCTGGTTGCCGGAACCGTGGCTCGACGAGGTCGCGCTCTCGGCAGAGGAATTGGCCTTGCGTGCAGCGGAGATGTCGTATGGCGTGATGCTGCTCCTGGAGCGCCTCAAGCCCGACGAAAGAGCGGCGTTCGTGCTGCACGAAGCCTTCGACTGCGACTATGCGGAGATCGCGGCCATTCTCGAGCGCTCGCCGGCCGCCTGCCGGCAGATCGTCCATCGGGCCAAGGCGCGTTTGCAACGGGCGGGTGCCCCGGTTGAGCGGCCTGATCCGGCCGCGCATGCACAGATCGTGGAGCGCTTGCGCGCGGCGCTGGAGGCGCAGGATCGAGCCGGCCTGTTGCGGCTCTTTAGTGACGCGCCGGAGGTCTTCAGCGACGCGCCGGTCGGCACCTCGGAAACGGCAGTGGCAGGGTGGATGGACACGGTAACGTCGCTGGTCGAGCGTGCTAGCAACGCCGGGACGGTGTCGGTCGCGGGCACATTGTGTGTCGCTCTGTTCTTCGAGGGCGAGGTCGTGGGGGTCCTCGACGTGTCCACGAATAGCCTTGCGGACGGCTCCACAAGAATCATCGCCATGCGCGTGGTGACTAGCGCGGCGCGCTTGCGTGCCATTAACCGCATGCTGGGCCGCGCAGCGGTCAGGCAACTGCTTGCGCGGATCCAGCAGACCGCCGTGACCTCAATTTCGGTGGGCCGCGACTTCCCAGTTGATGTCCACGCATAGCACCTGTGTTCCAGTCGGCGTGTGCGCGGCGATCGAGGCAGTCACGCACAGGTGTGCTTCGTTGATCGACAGGTAGGGCGGGGTGAGATGCACCTGACCGGGCATGCGCATCGCCTGGATAAAGTACGGCCGGCGCTCCCAACTCGCGCCTTCCGAATGCAGCAGCGGGCGGAAGCGCTTGGCGCGTTGCGAGGCGCGCCCTGGCGGCAGCACGTTGTCGCCGATCTGCCGGCCCGATCCGTCCAGCACAAAGCAGCGTGCCGTCTCGCCGAGCGTGAGGAGTGAGGCGGTGGCTTGCGCAACAGACTCGCCGGCCACCAGTTGCGCGGCTGCCGTTTCGAGCGCGGTAACGTACGGTGCGAGCCGCGCGGATTGTGCGCGCTCACGTGCGCCGACCCGTTCACGTAGCGCTGCGGAGAGCGAGTCCATCAAGCCGGCCGCCGCTTGCGGTTTGACCGGCTCGACGCTCGGACCAGCGAAGAATGCGCCTTGCACGAAGTCCACGTTGCATTCGAGCGCAATAAGCGCGTCGCGTTCGGTGCTCAGGCCGCCCATCAGCACCAGTTGGCCAGATTCGTGCAGCAGCGAGACGAGGCCCGGCAGTACGCGCTCAATGTGCGAGTGTTCGCTGGCTTGCGCGAGAATGCAGCGGTCGAGCGTGACGATGTCCGGCCGCAGATTCCACACGCGGTCAATGTTCGAATGCTTCGCGCCAAAACCGTCGAGCGCGATCAGAAAGCCGGATTTACGCAGCGCATCGATGATTTCGGCAAAGCGCGTGGTTTCGCCGCCCGCCTGTTCGGAAACTTCCAGCACCACGCGCTGCGGCGGCAGGCCGAGCGCCTTGAGGCCGGCAAGCAGCGCGTCGCCGTAACTGGTGTCCATCAGTGCGGCCGGGTGAAGACTCAGAAAGAGCCATTCGTCGTGGCTGTCGAACGCGTTGAAGTTGCCCAGATGCAGTGATTCAGCGAGCCGCCCGAGTTCGAGCAGATCGCCGCGCCGCGCGGCCTGTGTGAACACCTCGTGCGACGGCACTTGCAACCCGTGTTCGTCCCGGGCGCGCAGCGACGCGTGATAACCGATCGCGCGCCGGTGCGACACGGAGAAAACCGGCTGGAACACGCTGAAAACAGTGTAGCCGCCGTACAGAACGGTGCGCCGGGAACCCTCGTCGCCGGCCATTGGGCGCGGCGGCTGGAAACCGGGAGGATCGAGTTCGATCATGCTCATCATGTCAGTCGTGTGGGGTGGCGGCGCGCCTGCATGCTCGACATGAGTCCGCACGCGCAAAGCGTCAGTTTACAGGATAGGCGAGCAAGAACTATGCGCGTCTGGAAACACAGCACGCATGCCCGACTGTCACACTCAGATAAGACGATTGTGCGCCAGCGCGGGCGCGAACGCGACGATTCGCACTTCGCTGGTGCGGCCCGCGCCCCTTTGAGGGTCGGCGGCGGAGCGCGCGGCTGGGGCGACACGTATCAGGTTCGTTCGGACGGATCGGTCTTTTTCGCGGGCGTGCGGATGTCCGGCGACAGTTGCGCAAAGATCCACGACGAGCCTGCCGTGATGATGCCGACACACAGGAACGTCGCGTGAAACGCGGGCAGCGAATTGGCGGCCGTCACACGCGGCAACAGGCCTGTAAACGTGGCGAGCAGGGCGCCGGCCACGGTCACGCCCAGACTCATCGACAGCATCTGGACCAGTGAAAAGAGGCTGTTGCCGCTGCTCGCGCCGCCGGTGCCCAGGTCTTTGAGCGTCAACGTGTTCATTGCGGTGAACTGGATCGAGTTGACGCCGCCGAAGAATGCCAGTTGCACGAGCCGCAGCCACAGCGGCTGGTTCGCGGAGGTGAGCGCGAAGCTTGCCATCGTCAAGCCGACTAGAACTGTGTTGATGATCAGCACGCGCCGGTAGCTGTACTTGATGATCAACGTGGTCACGAGACGTTTGGATGCCATGCCCGCGGCCGCCACCGGCAGCATCATCATGCCGGCTTCGAAGGCGCTATAGCCGAGACTCACCTGCAATAGCAGAGGAATCAGATAGGGCATCGCGCCGCTGCCGATTCGCGCGAACAGATTGCCGAGCAGGCCGACGCTGAACGTGTGGATCTTGAAGAGGTCGAGCGAGAAAATCGGCGAAGGCTCGCGCACCGCATGCAAGCCGTAGGCGACAAAGCAGGCGAGGCTCAGGATCAGCAGCACCAGCACCGTGGCGTGCTGAATGCCGAATTCGGTACGGCCGTCGAGTGCGAACGAAATCGCCACCATGGCCACGATCAGCAACAAGTAGCCTTTCATGTCGAATTTGCCGACGTGCTCGTTGCGGCTGTCCGGCATGAAGATGAACGTAGCGATGCAACCGACGATGCCCACGGGCACGTTGATCAGAAAGATCCAGTGCCAGGATGCGATCTTCACGAGCCAGCCGCCGAGCGTGGGGCCGATTAGCGGTCCTATGAGGCCCGGAATCGCCACGAATGAGAGCGCCGGCAAATAGCGCTCAGCCGGAAAAGTGCGTAACACCGCGAGGCGTCCGACCGGCAATAGCATCGCACCGCCCACGCCTTGCATGACGCGGAAGGCCACGAGTTGATTCAGCGTGTGCGCGTTCGCGCACAACAACGACGCGACCGCGAACACGAGGATCGCGCTGAAGAACACGCGGCGCGTGCCGAATTTGTCGGCGAGCCAGCCGGATACCGGGATCATCACGGCCATGGTCAGCGAATAGGCGATCACCACCGATTGCATGCGCAGCGGCAACTCGCCGAGGCTCGTCGCCATTGCCGGGAGCGCGGTGTTGACGATGGTCGAGTCGAGCGTCTGCATGAAGAAGCCGGTGGCGACGACCCACAGCATCACGGTGAGCGAGCGGGGCGAAGGCGCGCTGGGCGTAGTGGGCGCGAGGGCGGGCGGAGTCGGCGTGGACATGGAGGGCGGCTGGGCGCGCAGGACGGGCTGGGGACTCGCTATTCTAGGGAAAAGCGCCGCGCGGCGCAGGGCGGGGAAGTTGGAGCGGGCCAGAAGCGCGGCGATTGCTCACCTTCGCGCCTCGGTTCAGCGTCTCACTCCGAGGCCTCACTCCGAGGCCTCATTGCGGGGCTTCACCCAAAACTTCACGCCGAGACCTCACCCCGAAGCCGGCAACGCCACCGCAGCACGAAAGAACGCTTGCGCGCGTGGGTCGTTACCAAACGCGATATGAATCCTGGTCCACGGACTGACCTCCATATTCGGCCGGAAGTAGTTGCCGGGCACCACGGTCACGCCCAGCGGCGCACCGCACTCCACCAATCTTTCCGCATTGGCCACGTGCGGCACGCGAGCCCACACGAATTTGCCGCCCACAGGTTTGTCGAAAATGTCCCAGCCGACGTCTTCGAGCGTCTGAATCGTCGAGCCGAGCGCGTCGCGCATGCGCCGTCGCAGGCGTTCCAGATACTTGCGATAGGCGCCGCGTTCCAGCATCGACACGGCGACCGCTTCGGCAAAACGCGAGCCGCCGATGCTCGTCAGCATCTTGATATCGACCAGATCCTTGATGATCGCGTGGCTCGCCACCACACAACCGATCCTCAGCGACGACGACAGCGTCTTCGACAGGCCGCCCAGATAGATCACGTGTTCGAGCTGATCGAGCGTGGCCAGGCGGTCGGTGAGGTCGGTCTGAAAATCGGCGTAAATATCGTCTTCGATAATCGAGAACCCGTGCTCGCGCGCGAGCTGCAATAGCCGGAAAGCCACCTGCGGCGCGACCGTGGTGCCGGTCGGATTGTGGAACACGGTGTTGATGAACAGCAGCTTCGGCCGGTGCGACTTCAACTGCTCCTGCATCACGTCCAGGTCGGGACCGTTACGCGTGCGTGGAATGCCGATCAGCTTCACGCCATGCAGCTTCAGCAGTCCGTAGAGGTTGTAGTAGCCGGGGTCTTCGACAAAGATCGTGTCGCCTGGCTTGAGCATGTAGCGCATCAGCAGGTCGAATGCCTGGCTTGCGCCGTTGGTGATCAGGATCTGCGACGCATCCGCCTGAATCCCCAACTGGCCGATGCGGCTTTGCAGGTGCTCGCGCAAAGTCAGGTTGCCGAGCGGCGTGGCGTAGTCGACCATGCTCGCCGGGTCAGTGCGCGAGACGTGGCGGATCGCCTGTGCGATCCCATCCATGTCGCGCCACGCTTCGGGGATGAAGCCGCTACCCAGCTTGAGCGTTTCGCCGGGGTGGTTGAACTGCTGCAGCAGATGGTCCGATTCGTCTTCGGCGCGGCGCGGATCCGTCGTGCCCTGGCAATGCGTGCTCGCCGGCTGACGGTCGGAGACGTAAAAGCCCGAGCCGTGGCGCGAGTCGATATAGCCGAGCGACACCAGCCGGTCGTAAGCCTCGATCACCGGAAAGCGGCTCACGCCGTAGTCGGTGGCGAACTGGCGAATCGACGGCAGCTTCGAACCTGGGTGGGCGGTACGCGAGCGGATCCACGCCGTGACGCCTGTGACGATCTGCTCGGTCAGCGGCACGCCGTTGTCCCGATCAAGCTGGATTTCGAGTTTCATGCGGATTTCTTCCTTCGCCGGACAGCAGGGCGGGTGAGCACGGGCTTTCCACTCGCGAACGACACGCGGTTCACGCCAACTGTCCGGTTTTTTGACTGAACAGTTCCGACCAAAGTGTTCGGAACTGTGCATGGGTATTCAATCATCGCACGTCAATAATCGGTACAACAGAAAAGCTCTTTGAAGGAGAAAAGCGATGCGTGAAGTCCGGATTTTCGAATTGGAACATGGCGAGCCCGCGTCGGCCTGGCGTGTCGCGCGTCCGTCGATCTTCAAGGTGATCTCGGGCGAGATCTGGCTGACCGTCGAGGGTGACAGCGAGGATCACTGGCTTGCCGCCGGCGAGTCGATCGAGTTGCCGCGCCGGGTCGTGGCGTGGATCAGCGCGGGGCAGACCGGCGCGCGCTTTGCGCTGGCAAGCGGTTCCGAGCGTCCCGCCAACAGGACGGCGTCGGGGTTTCCGGTGCTGAGCTGGCTGCCGCGCTGGCTGGGCACGGCCTGACGATTCGTCGAGTATCAGCACTGAGGGCGCTGCGCCTCAATTCGGCCCGGCAGCCTCGTATTCCCCGATGTAGCGCGCCCGCGGCCGGATCAACCGGCCGTCGCGCGCCTGTTCCATGGCGTGGGCAATCCAGCCGACGGTCCGGCCTACCGCGAACAGCGTGAAGGCGCTGCCGGCCGGCAGCGCCAGCACCCGCTCGATGGCGGCGAGCGCGAAGTCCAGAGTCGGCTCCGCGCCGGTCGTGTCGCGCACCGCGCGAGCCAATCCGAGCACATCCGCTAACGGCGAACGAGCCGGCGCGCAGTCGGCGAGCATGCCGAGCAGCAGCCGCGCACGAGGGTCGCCCTCCGGATAAAGCGGATGACCAAAGCCCGACAGGATTGGCCCATGCACGCCATTTTCATGACGCGCGAGCCGGTTCGCCAGATAACGGTCGAGATCGGGCGCGCGCGACGCTTCTTCGAGTAGCGCGGCGATGCGCACCGTTTCGCCACCATGACGCGGACCCGACAAAGCGGCGAGGCCGCCCGCCACCGCGCCGAACAGATGCGCTCCTGTCGACGTGATACAGCGCACCGTGAAAGTCGACGCATTCAACTCGTGATCCGCGCAAGCCACCAGCGCCGCGCGCAGCAGGTTGGCCTGCTGGCGGTTACGCACCTGCCACGTTGAAGCCAGTTGCCGGTGCAGCGGCTCGTTCGACGGCGTCGCCGAGATCATCGCGGCAGCCAGCAGACGCGTGACGGCGCAAGCCGTATCGAGTTGCGCGTCACGCCCGAGCGCCCACACCCGCGGCATTTGCGCCGCCGCGGCCGGCAACAGCACGAGCGCGCGATCGAGCGGCGTGCTGTCGCTCCACAGCTTGAGCCACGCGGCCCACTGCGCGGTCGCGAACGGCACGGCCGGCGCATCGGCGATCCGCTTCACGCTGCATTCCCACAGCAGCGCGGCGACGTCCTCCAGCGACGCGCTTCGCGCCAGTTCCATGGCGTCGTGCCCGCGATATAGCAGACGGCCCTCGGCGACCAGCGTGATCGACGATTCGAGCACCGGCACGCCCCAATCCAGCACCTTCTGCGCGACCTTGCCCGCGCGCTTGCCGTCTTCCTTGCGACGCGCGAGGCGGCGCACTTCGCCGGCGTCGTAGAGACGATGCTTGCCTTGCGCATCCGGCGACGAACTCAGCATGCCTCGGCTCACATAGGCGTAGAGCGTCGGCAAGCTGATGCCGAGCGCGGCGGCGGCTTCAGCGGCGGTGAGGGAATTCGAGGTCGGCATGGGAAACGACGGAAACCGAAGAAATCAATATATATTGATTATCATAATCAAGATTGATTGCGACGTCGCGGACTTCTAGACTCGGCTCACTTCCTCCCGCTCCGTGATGAAACGCCATGACGCCCGAACTTGCTCTCAAACATATCTGGACGCTTGCCGGATGCGACCCGACTGCGCTGAGGTCGGTTACGCTGACCGGCGCCGATCCTGGTTTGCCATCGGTCTACCGGGTCGGCGGCCTGGCCTCGGCGAGCATCGCCGCGACCGGACTGGTGGCCGCGGAATATCACCGTCTGCGCACGGGCCGCCGGCAACACGTGACGGTGGAGATGCGACGTGCGTTGGCATCGTTTCGCAGCGAACGTTATTTGCGAATCAACGATGGGCCGCCGCCTGCCCTGCGCGATCCGGTCATGGGTTTCTACGAGACACGCGACGGCCGCTGGATTCAGCTGCATACGAACTTCCCGCACCACTTGCAGGGTGTATTGACGGTGCTCGGCTGCGCGAACGATCGGGAGGCGGTGGCCTCGGCGATTCGCGGTTGGGACGGCGCGACGCTCGACCAGACGCTCGCCGATGCGGGCCTATGCGCCGCATTGATTCGCACGCCGCAGGAGTGGGCCGCGCTCGATCAGGCGAAAGCGATTGCGAGCTTGCCGCTCTTCGAGATCGAGCGCATCGGCGACGCGCCGGTCGAGCCGCCGCGTGAGCGCGGCGCGGACCGGCCGCTGGCGGGTGTGCGCGTGCTGGATCTGTCGCGCATCATTGCCGGGCCTGTCGCCGGCCGCGCGCTCGCGCAGCATGGCGCGGACGTGTTGATGATCAACGGGCCGCATCTGCCGAATATCGCGCCGCTGGTGATCGACAACGGACGCGGCAAGCGTTCGGCGCTCGTCGATCTGCGCGAGCCGGCGGAGCGCGAGGCGTTGCGGGCTCTCGCCGGCGACGCCGATGTATTTCTCCAGGCCTATCGCCCGGGGGCGCTGGCCGCGCGCGGTTTCGGTGCCGAGGAACTGGCGCGTGTGCGGCCAGGGATCGTCTACGTTTCGGTGTCGGCCTACGGTCACGAGGGGCCTTGGGCACAGCGGCGCGGGTTCGACAGTCTGGTCCAGTCGGCAAGCGGAATTGCCTTTACCGAGCGGCAGGCGGCAGGGTGGAACGAGCCTAAGCATTTGCCGTGTCAGGCGCTGGATCATGCGACCGGGTATCTGGCTGCCTTCGGTGCGATGGCCGCGTTGGCGCGGCGGGCTACTGAAGGGGGAAGCTGGCATGTGCGCGTCTCGCTCGCACAAACAGGCCGGTGGTTGCAGTCGTTCGGGCAGATGCCCGAGGGTTGGAAAGCGCCCGACGTCGCGCTCGAAGATGTGCGTGATTGTCTCGCAACCGTGGAGTCGGAGTTTGGACGTGTGCTGGGCGTCCAGCCGGCCGAAGTGCTGGATGAGACGCCTGCGTATTTTGCGCTGCCGCCGACCCGAGTGGGCGCACATGAGGCAGCGTGGATGTGAGACCTGAAGTGCTCGCGAGGGCGTGCGCGGAAACTGCGCGGAAACTGCGCGGCAAACAACCCGCCCACGGCACGAAGACTTGAAAACCTACTTCCTCAATTCCGCCACGAAGTCGTAGTAATCGTTGCGGCAGTAAGTGTCGGTCAACTCGATAGCCCGTTGGTCGGCGGTGTAGCCCACGCGCGTGATCAGCAGCAGCGCCTCGTTCGGGGCGATGCTCATCTGCTGCGCGATTTCCTCGCTCGCGTTCACCGCGCGGAAATGCTGGAGCGCGCGGACAATCGACAGACCGCGATTCTCGAGGTACGTGTAAAGCGAATCGCCGATTGCTTGAGGATCGGGAATCACCGCGGCGGGGAACGTGGAATTCTCCACCGCCATCACGATGCCGTCGGCCAGTCGCAAGCGCCGCAGGCGCGTGACCGCCGCGGCCGGCGACAAGCCGAGCTGAATCACCTCGTCGCGGTTCGCTGGCAGGATTTCGCGCGACAGCCACTTCGAACTCGGTGTAAAACCCCGCCGCCGCAGCATTTCGCTGAAGCTCGACAGACGCGACAGCGGATCTTCATAGCGCGGCGTGATGAAACTGCCCGCGCCCTGCGTGCGCCGAATCAGACCCTGCTCGACCAGCAAGGCAATGGCCTTGCGTGAAGTGATCCGCGATACGCCCAGCGCCTCCGAGAGCACGCGTTCCGAGGGCAGCGCCTCGCCGGCGTTCCAGCGGTTCTCGTGGATGGCGGCGCCGAGCTTGCGAGCAAGTTGCAGGTATAGCGGCGTGTCGTTTTCCGGGTCCGGGCGCAGGTCGCGCCAGCGGTCTTCCGAGGCAGAGGTCATGGAGCTCACGCAAGAAGGGCAAGGGGCAATTCTATGACATCGGCGCGCCGCGTTATAGCGGGCTTTTGCCTGGTGCCCGATCCAATGCCCATCGAACCGCTAAACTCGTCGCTATGTTCTTCGTGGCATGCGCCGCGCATCCACCTGCGCCGCGGCATTGCCGACCATTGAGCCACTTCGAGGAGTCAGCATGACGAGCGATATCGCAAGCGTGAGCCTGCCCGACGGCGAACGCATTCCGAAACTGGGGCAGGGCACCTGGGAGATGGGGGAAATACCGGCGCGGCGGGCCGCTGAAATCGACGCGCTGCGCTGCGGCGTCGAACTCGGCATGACGTTGATCGACACGGCGGAAATGTATGGCGATGGCGCGACCGAATCGCTGCTGGGCGCCGCGCTGAACGGGTTGCGCGACAAGGTGTTTCTGGTCAGCAAGGTGTATCCGCATAACGCCAGCCGGCGCGGCGTGATCGCGGCCTGCGAGCAGAGCCTCAAGCGTTTGCAGACGGAGCAGCTCGATCTGTATCTGCTGCACTGGCGCGGCTCGGTGCCGCTCGCGGAAACGGTCGAGGGATTCGAGGCGTTGCGGCGGGCGGGCAAGATTCGCCATTGGGGCGTCAGCAACTTCGACACCGAGGACATGGAAGAACTCGCCGACACGCCGGGCGGCGATGCTTGCGCGACCAATCAGATTCTCTACAACGTGGCGCGGCGCGGGCCGGAATTCGATCTGCTGCCGTGGCTCGCCGCGCGCAAGATGCCGGCCATGGCGTACAGCCCGATCGATCACGCCCGCTTGCCGAAACGTTCACCGCTTGACGATATTGCCGATGCGCGCGGCGTCTCGGTGTTCCAGGTGGCGCTCGCATGGGTGTTGCTCAAGCCCGGCGTGTTCGCGATTCCGAAGGCGGGGCGGGTCGAGCATGTGCGCGACAACCACCGCGCGTCACAACTGCAACTCGGCGCCGATGAGCTTGCTGCTATCGACGCTTACTTCAAGCCGCCACGCGGCAAGCGTCCGCTAGAAATGCTGTAGGCGCGGCGATCGTCTGGTGCGCAACAGGCCGCTGCCGGCGTGTCATCGATTCGGATTGACATGCAACGGCCACGCTGCGCGCGAGCGATCAATTGCAGCTGTGGTGCATGTGCACGGAGCCCAGCACCGCGACTTCGGCGGGGGTGTGCTTGAGCGAATCTTCGTTGACCTGGGCGGCGTCCGCGACGAATTCGTCGACGATCGACGACACCTGCATATTGCGCAGACACAGCGAGACGCGCTGCGTTTCATTGGCCGGCAGGGCGGCGCGCTGACCGAGGAACAGCACGCCGTACTGATAGCCGTGGATGATGCCGCGAATCGCGCCGACACATTGGCCTTGCGCGACGTTGTCGTTTTTCTGCTTGCAGGTCTGCGCGAGCGAATAGGCGGAGAAAGTGGGATCGACTGGCGGTGCGGCTTGTGACAGCGTCGGCAACAGTGGCTGTGCGGCTTGTGCCCCTTGCGCTGTTTGCGCCGTCTGTGCCGTCGTCTGTGCGGGAGTTTTTTGCGCCGGTGTTTGCGCATGAGCGAGCGATGCGAGGCCGAGCGCGGCGGCCATCAACAGGCCGGAGGCCGCGTGTGCCGCGCAGGGTAGGGTATTTCGTTGCATGTTGTGGTGCCCTCATATCGAACGTTGAATCTGATATGAGGCGATCGCCCCGGTTTGGTTCCGGTCTCGTGCGTTTGCGCGCCTGATTGTTCGAGCAATGGCCGCGCCACGGGCGCGCTCGTTGAGCAGGTACTGGATGGGTGCGATGCGCACGCGCGAAAAACAGGCGAAAACGTTTCGGCGATGAAATATGCGGCCGTCAAGCCGCATCATGTGGCGCTATTCGTTGCGCCCGGCATTCTCGGGCGCGTTTTCCGAGCCGTTGCCCGGGATCTTCCTGGCGAGGTCCGCATCATCGCGCGAAACGGCTTGCAGCGCACGCAATTCATCGACAGGAATGTGGCAGCGGATTCGATGCGCGGACGGCCCTGTGGTGTTGCCCACAGCGGCGTCGAGGAAAGGCGGATCCTGCTGTTCGCAGATCGCGCCGAGCTTACGCGGGCAGCGTGTGTGGAACACGCAACCCGACGGCGGCGATGCCGCGCTCGGCAGCTCGCCAAAGAGCCGGATGCGGGTTGTGCCGCCGTGGCCATCGAGCGTCGGTACCGAAGACAGCAACGCTTCGGTATAAGGATGATGCGGTCCGCCAAACACCTCCGCAGCCGGTCCGATTTCCAGCAGCCTGCCCAGATACAGCACGGCGATGCGATCCGACAGATAGCGAACCACATGCAGATCGTGCGAGATGAAAACGTAACTCACGCCGCGTTCGCGTTGCAGATCGGCGAGCAGGTTCAGAATCGCGGCCTGCACAGAGACATCGAGTGCGGAAGTCGGTTCGTCGCAAACCACCACGCGCGGCTCGCCTGCAAACGCGCGAGCTATCGCCACGCGCTGCTTGAGTCCGCCGGACAGTTGCCGCGTGCGCGAGCCGAGATAGCGCTGCGGCAATCGCACGGCCGCCGCCAGCGAGGCGAGCCGTTCATCGATTGCCGGCCCGCGCAACGTGGTGAGGCGCGACAGCGCGCGGCCGATCAGCCGTTTCACCGAATGCGCGCGATTGAGCGCCGAGTCCGGGTTCTGGAAAACGATCTGCAGCGACTTGACCTGAGCGTCGTTGCGCCGTGTAACGCGCGCGGCGAGCGGTGCACCGTCGAGTTCGAGCACGCTGCCCGGATCCGGTGTGAGCAGGCCGAGCATCAGCTTGGCAAGCGTTGTCTTGCCGCTACCCGATTCGCCGACGAGGCCGAGCGTTTCGCCGCTGGCGAGCTCGATCGAAACATTGTCGACCGCGCGCAGCGGAGTGCCGGACACATGGAACGTCTTCGAGAGGTTTTGCGCGCGCAGCACGATAGCCGGACGCTTGCCGTCGAACAGCGCACCGTCGTGCTCGGGCAGCGTTTGCGCGCTCGCACGCGGCAATTCGATCGCGCGTTCGTGGTAATGGCAGCGTGACATCTGATCGCCGTGCGCGGCGCTAACGCGATGCGGCGGCGGCGCCTCGCGGCGGCAGCGGTCGTCGGCGAGGCGGCAGCGGTCCGCGTAAATGCAGCCCTGCGTCGCCGAACCCGGCGACGGCAGGCTGCCGGCAATCGTGTCGAGCCGCTCGCTATCTTTGCTGCGCCCGGCCGTGGGCAGACAACGCAACAGTCCAACCGTATAGGGATGGCGCGGCCGCGTGAAGACATCTTGAGTCGCGCCTTCTTCGACCAGCTTGCCCGCGTAAAGCACGCCGACGCGTTCGCACATGCGCCCGATCACCGCGAGGTTGTGGCTGATGAAGAGCACGGCCGTGCCGAGTTCCGCGCGCAACTGCGCAACGAGGTCGAGCACTTCGGCTTCGACAGTAGCGTCTAGCCCGGTAGTCGGTTCATCGAGAATCAGCAGCGCGGGGTTCGAGGCGAGCGCCATGGCGATCACCACGCGCTGTTGCATGCCCCCCGACAATTGATGAGGATAGCTGTCCATCACGCGCTCGGGTGCGGCGATGCGCACCCGCCGCAGCATGTCAAGCGTGCGCCGCAAAGCTTCGTCGCTCGCGACGCCGGCGGCTTCGAACGCCTCGGAGACTTGCCGCGCGACCGTCAGCGACGGATTCAGCGCGCGCCCCGGGTCCTGATAGACCATCGAAATCGCTTTGGCGCGCATGTTGCGTAGCGCGTCGGCATCGAGCTTCTGCACGTCCTCGCCGGCAATGATGATCTTGCCGGCCTTCACTTTGCCGTTGCGCGGCAGATAACGCAGCGTCGCCATTGCCACGGTCGACTTGCCGCAGCCCGACTCGCCGACGAGACCATACGCTTCGCCGCGCCGCACGCGAAACGAAATGTCCTGCAGCACCTCGCGGTCGCGACCGCGCATGCGGTACGTGACCGTCAGTCCGATGACGGTCAGCGCATCCGTGCGATCGCTCTTCGAAACGTCGAAGGCGGGGAACGAGGAGGGCGGCGGGCCGTTCATTCGAGCACGCCTTGCACGCTGTCGGCGATCAGATTCACGCCGACCACCAGGCTCGCAATCGCGCCGGCCGCGAACACCACGGTCCACCACGCGCCGCCCGCCATTAGCGTGTACGACTCGGACAGCGCGAGACCCCAGTCGGCCGACGGCGGCTGAATGCCGAAGCCGAGAAACGACAGCGTGGCGACCGCGAAGATCGCGTAACCGAGCCGCACCGTCGCTTCGACGATGATGGGTGGCAGCACGTTCGGCAGAATCTCGGCGAACATGATGTAGGGGGCGCGCTCGCCGCGCAGTTGCGCCGCCGCGACGTAGTCGAGGTGCCGTTCGGCGAACACGGCGGCGCGCACGGTGCGCGCGGTGATCGGCGTGAAGGTGATGCCGATCACGAGGATGACCGTGAAGTTCGACGCGCCGACCGCGGCCAGCGCGAGCAGCGCGACGATCACGAGCGGCAGTGCGAGCACGGCGTCGATCGCGCGTCCAACCACGTTGTCGACCCAGCCTTCAAAGTAGCCGACGATCAATCCCAGCGCCGTGCCCGCCACCGTGCCGAGCAGCGTGGCGAGCGGCGCAATGGTGAGGATGTCGCGCGCACCGACGATCACGCGCGAGAACACGTCGCGGCCGAGTTGATCGGTGCCGAACCAGTGCGTGCTGTCAGGCGGCGTCAGCGAGTTGAGCGGATCGGACGCGTAAGGGTCGATGCGCACGATCCATTGCCCGGCGATGGCGCAAACGATCCACCACGCGACAATCACCACGCCCACCACGAACGTGGGCGAGCGCAGCAGCACACGCAACTGGTCGAAGCGCGGCTCGGTAGCCGGGCCTGGAGTTGGACTCGGCCCTGGAGTCGGCGGCGCGGCCGGCGGAACGATGGCGCTCATTCGGCGCTCCTCACCCGCAGCCGCGGATTGAGCAGGACATGCAGCGCATCCGCGACGAGATTGGCAGCGGTATAGACCACGCCGATTGTCAGTACGCCTGCTTCGAGCATCGGAAAGTCTTTGGCCTTGGCGGCGTTGTAGATCAGCGAGCCGATGCCCTGATAGTGGAACAGCGTCTCGACCACCACGAGGCCGCCGATCATATAACCGAGTTGCGTGGCGGCGACCGTGATGGTGGGCAGCAACGCGTTGCGCAACACATGCCGCCAGATCACGATATGACGCGGCAGGCCTTTGAGAATCGCGGTGCGTGTGTAGTCGGCATCGAGTGCCTCGACGGTGCCGGCGCGCGCCATTCTCGCTATGTAGCCGAAGAACACGAGTACGAGCGGCAATACCGGCAGTACCAGATGACGCAACTGTTCGAGTGCGCTCGCTTCGGGCGGATACGACGCTTCGATCGGCAGCCAGCGCAGCCACACGCCGAACACCAGGATCAACACGATCGACGACACGAATTCCGGCACCACCGTCGCCGACAGTCCCGCGATGCTGATCGTGCGATCGAGCCAGCGTCCCGCGTGCATAGCCGACCACACGCCGCCCGCAATGCCGAGTGGCACGACCACGATGAACGCGAGCAAACCGAGCTTGGCGGAATGCGCGAGCGCGTCGGCGATAAACGGTCCGACCGGCTCGCGATACGCATACGAGATGCCCATATCGCCACGCACGAAATGCGAAATCCACTCGATGTATTGCGTCGTTAGCGGACGGTCCGCGCCGAGTTGATGATTGAGCGCGGCGACCGCGCGCGCATCGGCGAGCGGGCCGAGCACCGCGCGGCCGATGTCGCCGGGCAGCAGTTGTCCACCCGCGAAGACGATCACCGACAGCAGCCATAGCGTGATCAACGACAAGCCGACACGCGTCGCCAGAAACCGCACGACGCGGCCCGCGTTGCCGCTCGACGCAGGCGGTGCGGAAGGGGTCACCGTGGTCGACATCGTGCTCTCCTGCCGAATGCGCGCGGGCGCTTCAACATTACGCGCTCAACACCGCGCGGTCGAAATAGAGTTGCGCGAGCGCGGTGAAGCGCACGCCGTTCACGCCCTTGCGCATGGCGATCAGTTGATCGTAGAAGAATGGAATGATGATGGGCGTTTCATCGAGCAGCAGTGTCTGGATCTGCCCGGAGATTTTCTTCTGCGAGCCGAGATCGACGGCGGCGACGAATTGCGCGACCAGTTGATCGTATTGCGGATTCTTGAAGTGCGCCGCGTTCCACGTGCCGGTGCTGGTGAGCGGCGCATTCAGGAAAACGTTCGGCACGCCGCGATGACCGTAGTCGGTAATGCCGAGCGGCGAATCGAGCCAATCCGATTTGCCCGGCGTGCCCGCGCCGTAATACAGCGACTGGCTTTCGACCTTCAGATTGATACGTACACCAATGGCTTTCGCCGCGTTCTGCACGACCACCGCGAGATCGGGAATCTCCATGTATTTTTCGGTGGTCAGCGTCACGTCGAAGCCGTTCGGCACACCGGCTTGTGCAAGCAATTGCTTCGCCTTCGCGACGTCGATCTTGCGTTGCGCAACACCTGCATCCGATGACGGAAACACCGGCGCAAACGGACTGTCGTTGCCAAGTTGCGCGCGACCTTTGAAGAGGCCTCGCACCAGCACGTCGCGATCGAGCGACAACGCCAGCGCCTGACGCACGCGCTTGTCCTTGAACAGCGGATTGTCGTTGCGCATGTGAATTTGCCGATGCGCGCTCGACTTTACGCCCACGGCCTTGTAATCCGGATTGTTCAGAATGCCCGCGCCGCCCTGCACGGTGAAGGTGCCCATCACGTCGGCCTGATGGCCTTGTAGTGCGAGCAGTTGAGCCTGTTCGTCGGCGTAGAAGGAGAACTGTACGCGTTGCGGTAACGCTTTGTCGCCCCAGTAATCGGGATTGCGCACGAACGACGCACCGACCTTCGCCTGATACTTTTCAAGCTTGAACGGACCCGTGCCGATGAAGCTCTTTTCATAACCCCCCGCGTAGTTCGCGGGCAGAATCACGGCGTTGTAATTGTCCGAGGAAACGTAATACGGGAAGTTACCGTTCGGCGCATCCAGATGAAACGCGACCGTGTGGTCGTCGACCACTTTGGCGCCGCCTTTGGACAGCACGCCCTTGAGTACGGAAAGCGCCGCCGAGCCGCTCGCCGGATCGGCGAGACGGTCGAACGTGGCGACTACGTCTTTGGCGGTGAACGTTTGGCCGTCGTGGAACTTGACGTTCGGACGCAGCTTGAAGGTCCACACGTCGCCTTTGTCGTTCGGCTTCCACGACAGCGCGAGTGCCGGTTTCAGCACGAGCTTTTCGCCGTCGTCGTCGATCAGGAATTCGCCGGTCTGATTCAGCAGCGCAAGACTGGCGGCGTCCGTCACGGTGAGCGGATCGACCGCGCCGGCAGGCGTCAGGTGCGCGACACGAATGGTCTGATTCGACGCGGCCGCGGTGCCCTGCGCACGCGCTTGCGGCGCATTCAGCACGCCGCCGCCGGCCAGCGACAAACCGATCACGCTGGCATAGCGCAGCAGATCGCGGCGCGTAATGCGGCCGGCGAGGAATTCGTCGATGGCGTGGTTGCCGTAAGCGTCGGCGGTGAGGCGGGCTGCGTCGAGTGCGGGAAGTCGGGTCGCGGGAGTCTTCATCGATGGAGTGTCCAGTCCGTTCTGTTGCCGGTTCTGAAGGGCCGCGCCGATGCGCGACACGGTGAAGCTATTGCAATGACGAAAGCGGCAATGCGAAGCGGTCTCAGTGTAAGCGATTGCTCATGGATTCGGCGCGCTTGCGGCGCCGCGAGGTTCACGATTCGCGGATAAAAGGGCCGCTGTGTATCGTCATCACAACGCTCGACGCTCCGGCAGCGCGAGGCATGCCGGGTTCCCATGCGGCGAGCGGAGGATGTACTTGCCGCCGCTGCAGCGCGATGGCCGATGCCGCGATGGAAACGTTACCGATCGCGGCACGTAAAAGCTGTTGGATTTACCGCGCGAGCGCGCCCGGACGCCGCCAGCGATGGAACAGCACCGAGCCGATCCAGCACGCCATGAACACGGCGACGATGCCGTAACCCAGCATGCCGAAGCGTTCGTTGACACTGGCGAGCGCATCCCACAAGCCGCCGTTCAGACCGAGCTTGTCCGACAGCAGACCCAACGCTTCGACGCCGCCGATCACGATCGCCACCACCGCCGACACGAATGTGATGCTCGCGTTGTAGTAGAGCTTGCGTTTCGGGTCGTCCATGGCCCAGCCGTAGGCGTGGACCATCAGCACGTTATCGGTCGAATCCACCAGCGTCATACCGGCGGTGAAGAGGGCGGGAAACACCAGAATCGAATAAAGCGGCAGACCTTTACCCGCTTCCGATGCGGCGATCGCCAGCAAGCCGATTTCGGTTGCGGTATCAAAGCCGAGGCCGAACAGCACGCCAACAGGGTACATGTGCCAGCTTTTCGTCACGAGCCTGAAGAGCGGGCGCAACGCGCGCGACAGCAGACCCGCCGGCGCAATCGAATCCGCCATTTGAGCAGGCAATTCGCCGCTCTGTTGGACGAGCCGATAGCGGCGCCAGACATCACGCAAAATCACGAGATTGACGGCTGCCAGCACCAGCAGGAAGCTCGCGGAGACGAGCGTGCCGATCGTGCCGCCTACTGCCTTGAATGACTCGAAACGGCCGTGCAGCGAATGCGCGGTCCACGCTATGCCGATCGTCGCCACGATCACGATCGTCGAATGCCCCAGCGAAAACGACAGCCCGACGCCGAGCGGCCGCTTGCCGGCCTGCATGAGCTTGCGCGTAACGGCGTCGATTGCCGCGATGTGATCGGCGTCGACCGCATGGCGCAGGCCGAAGCCATAGGCGAGCAGCGCCGTGCCGAGCAATAGCGGGTAATGGCGAAACGCGATCAGCGCCCACGCCCATGCGCCGAGATTGGCGGCGATCAGCACGGCGTATAGGGTGAAAAGGCGAGAGCGCAGCGAAGCGGTCGGCGTCATGAGTCGCGTGGGCAGGAGTTAATGATCGTGCGGATGCTTGTGAATCGGATCGACCCAGAACACCGTCTCGGGCTGTTCCACCGCGTCGATGTTCAGGTTGACCACCACCGCTTCGTTATCGCTGCGCACCAGCACGCATTCGAGCGGGTCGTCGGTACTCGCGTTGATCTCCTGATGCGGCACATACGGCGGCACGAAGATGAAGTCGCCGGGGCCGGCTTCAGCGGTGAACTCCAGATGCTCGCCCCAACGCATGCGCGCCTGGCCGCGCACCACGTAGATCACGCTTTCGAGCGCGCCATGATGATGCGCGCCGGTCTTCGCATTCGGATGGATCGTCACGGTGCCGGCCCAGATCTTCTGCGCGCCGACGCGCGCGGCATTGATCGCCGCCGCGCGATTCATGCCGGGCGTTTGCGCCGTGTTGCTATCGAGCTGATCGCCCTTGATGACCTTCACGCCGTGCTCGCGCCAATCGGGTGTGGCCGGCGGCACGTCTTTGTAATGCGGATGTTCGTGATCCTGACTCATGATGTGTCTCCTCGTGAGCGTATGTCCCGGCGTTCGGCACGGCGCCGTCCGGCATTTTTGCACGTTCAAAAACGTGCGTGTGAAGAAGCCCTGTGTGCGGTGCAGCGGACGAAAAAAAGCCCGTCCACAGGGGACGGGCTTCGAGCCTTTGGCGTGCGACGCCTTCGTGGCAGAGAGCTTACTTGTGCTTCGCGTTGATCACGGCTTCAGCGACGTTGTTCGGCGTTTCCGCATAGTGCTTGAACTCCATCGTGTAAGTCGCGCGGCCTTGCGTCGCAGAGCGCAGCGACGTGGAGTAACCGAACATCTCCGCGAGCGGCACTTCGGCGCGCACCAGCTTGCCGCCGCCGCCGGCGATGTCTTCCATGCCTTGCACCATGCCGCGACGGCTCGACAGATCGCCCATTACGTTGCCCATGAAGTCTTCCGGCGTTTCGACTTCAACGGCCATCATCGGTTCGAGCAGCACGGGCTTGGCCTTGCGCATCGCTTCCTTGAAGGCCATCGAGCCGGCCATGCGGAACGCGTTTTCGTTCGAGTCCACGTCGTGGTACGAACCGAAGGTCAGCGTCACCTTCACGTCGACCACCGGATAGCCCGCCAGCACGCCGGCCTTCAGCGTTTCCTGAATGCCCTTGTCCACGGCCGGAATGAATTCGCGCGGAATCACGCCGCCCTTGATGGCGTCGACGAATTCGTAGCCCTTGCCTTGCGCCGCCGGCTCCAACGTAATCACCGCGTGGCCGTATTGACCGCGGCCGCCCGACTGCTTGACGAACTTGCCTTCGACATCTTCGGCTTTGTTGCGCACCGTCTCGCGATACGCGACCTGCGGCTTGCCGACGGTGGCCTCCACGCCGAATTCGCGCTTCATCCGATCGACCAGAATTTCCAGGTGCAACTCACCCATGCCCGAGATGATCGTCTGGCCGGATTCTTCGTCCGTCTGCACGCGGAACGACGGGTCTTCCTGAGCAAGACGGTTCAGCGCAATGCCCATCTTTTCCTGGTCGACCTTGGTCTTCGGCTCGACGGCCTGCGAGATCACCGGCTCCGGGAAGATCATCTTTTCGAGGATGATCACGTTGTTCGGATCGCACAGCGTGTCGCCCGTGGTCGCTTCCTTCAGGCCGACGGCCGCGGCGATGTCGCCCGCGTAGACTTCCTTGATTTCCTTGCGCTCGTTGGCGTGCATCTGCAGGATCCGGCCAAGGCGTTCCTTCTTTTCCTTGATCGCGTTGTAGACCGTGTCGCCCGAATTCACCACGCCCGAATAGACGCGGAAGAAAATCAGCTGGCCGACGAACGGATCGGTCATGATCTTGAAGGCGAGCGCCGAGAACGGATCGGTATCGTTCGGATGACGCTCGATCTCGTTGTCATGTTCGTCGTGCCCGGTGATCGCGGGCACGTCCACCGGCGAGGGCAGATAGTCGATCACCGCGTCGAGCATGGCCTGCACGCCCTTGTTCTTGAACGCGCTGCCGCACAGCATCGGCACGATTTCATTGGCGATGGTGCGCGCGCGGATCGCCTGCTTGATTTCCTCTTCGGTCAGCGTTTCGCCGCCGAGGTATTTGTCGAGCAGTTCCTCATTCGCTTCGGCCGCGGCCTCGACCATCTTGTCGTGCCATTCTTTCGCGGTCGCCGCGAGTTCCGGCGGAATATCGCGGTACTCGAACTTGATGCCCTGGTTCTCTTCGTCCCAGAAGATCGCCTTCATCTTGACCAGATCGACCACGCCCTGGAAATGTTCTTCCGCGCCGATCGGAATCTGGATGGGCACCGCGACGCCCTTCAGGCGGTCGCCGATCTGCCGCTGCACGCGGAAGAAGTCCGCGCCCACGCGGTCCATCTTGTTGACGAACGCGATGCGCGGGACCTTGTACTTGTTCGCCTGACGCCACACGGTTTCCGACTGCGGCTGCACGCCGCCGACCGAGTCGTACACCATGCACGCGCCGTCGAGCACGCGCATGGAGCGCTCCACTTCGATCGTGAAGTCGACGTGTCCGGGGGTGTCGATGATGTTGATCCGGTGTTCCGGATAGTTGCCGGCCATGCCCTTCCAGAAAGCGGTGGTGGCCGCCGACGTGATGGTGATGCCGCGCTCCTGCTCCTGTTCCATCCAGTCCATCGTTGCCGCACCGTCGTGAACCTCGCCGATCTTGTGGGTCACGCCGGTGTAGAACAGGATGCGTTCAGTGGTGGTGGTTTTGCCGGCATCGATGTGAGCGCTGATGCCGATATTCCGGTAGCGCTCGATGGGAGTCTTGCGGGGCACGTGAACCTCCTTGGAATGGCGCGCCTGAAACGCTTGCCGGGCAGCAGTCTGTGCTGTCCGGGGAGCCTTGGATGCTGCTTTACTAAGATTACTAGGATAGCGCGTCGGCCCGTCTTTTGCAGGAATCTCGCCGCTCGGGCGCGAACGCCCGCTGGCAAGGCTTCGGGCCGCCTGATCCCGGCGCGGCGGTGCGACGCGAGACGGCGCCATGCGGGGCGATACGGCCAAGCGACGCGATTCGGCGAGACGACGCAATATGGCAACGCCCCGTTGCCGCGGCGCGGCAACAAAAAAGCCGGCGCCTCATGACAAGGCGCCGGCTTCCCGGAAAGCGGTGTGACGAAACGACAGCGGCAACGCTCGCGAATAATCGCGCGCTGCCGGCGCGTCTTATTGCGCGGCGGGCAGGCCCTGGATTTTCATCCCGGGTTTGATGCCCTTCGACGTGAACCAGCCCTTGCTCATCTCCAACGCATACACGCCGTTGTTCTTCGGGCAGTGATTGTTGGTGGTCTCGGCCTGCATTTCGTCGATGTCGGTAACCGTGCCGTCGGCGCGCATGAACGCAATCGACAGCGGAATCAACGTGTTCTTCATCCAGAAGCAGTGCACGGCGTTTTCGTTGAAGACGAACAGCATGCCTTCATTCGGCGCGAGGCTCGTGCGATACATGAGGCCTTGCTCGCGGTCAGCGTCGTTCGCGGCGACAGCAGCGTCGATCACGAACATGCCCGCGGTCAGCTTCGCGCGGGGAAATTCGCTCGGCTGTTTCGCGCCGGCCGGCATTTGCTGCGCGTGAGCAGGCGCGGCAGTGGTCGCAACCAATGTGAGCGAGGCGGACAACGCGGCGAGCGGCAGTGCAACGGCAACAGCGAAACGCGCAATCAACGAGCGCATGGGAAATCGCACGGCATGACTCCTTGCTGGAAATTAACCCGCGAATGTTACGCGAGCGCGTCAAAAACAAAAAGGCAGATCGCCTTGCGGTGATCTGCCTTTCAACGCCGTAAGAACGGCAATGAAGCTAGTTCTTGACTGCGTTTCTACAACAAACTTACTCCGAAGCGCCCGAAGCTGCAGCTGCTGCTGCTGCCTTCTTGTGCGACTTCTTGTGAGCGTGCTTCGTGGTCTTCTTTGCCGACGAAGCTGCTGCTGCCGGAGCTGCCGAAGCTGCTGCCGGTGCCGAAGCTTGTGCGAATGCTGCCGTTGCGAAGAGACCAGCGACCAGAGCGGCGATCAGTTTGTTCATTTTGTGAATCCTCAGCTTTAGTTAATTAACCAAATGACCCGGTTATATATGGAGTCATGTCGGTAAACGTGCCATCCACCTTTCGGTTGACAGCCGTATCGAACAAATTTTCGACACGTCTGCGTTAGCGCTCAGACTCCCAGCACTTACCGCAAGAGCGGCTTGCACAAAGGCCCTTAAGGCTGAATGCCGGATAGCTTCGGGCGGCATCTGCGTCGAATAACGCCTGAGCTCGCGCACCGGTTGACGCGAATTTCGTGGAAAACTTATATGCCGATGGATTGATTCAAATCACGTGCGGCAGCGTTGCCGCATTCGCGATTGTTTCACGCTTTTTTTGCGATGGTTTCACGCGTTATTTTGTTTGCGGATACAACGAGTTAGCGATTTCAAGCCGAATGCGAAGCGCAGCGTGAAACGAGAGTGTGGCGCATTGTCGAGCAGCACCCGGCCATGCGCGTGCGCATGATCACGCCATGCCTTCCCACGGCGCCTTCAGCGGCAATTCGACGCTTTCGCCCGGTTGCAGTCCCAGCGAAAACACGTCGAGCGCGCCAATGCCCACGCGCACGAGGCGCAAGGTCGGGAACCCCACGGCGGCAGTCATGCGACGCACCTGGCGATTCTTGCCTTCGGTGATCGACAGTTCGATCCATGTGGTCGGTATCGCGGCGCGATAACGAATCGGCGGCGTGCGCGTCCAGAGCGTGTCAGCCGGCTCCACGTATTCGGCACGACAGGGCCGCGTGACGTAATCGCCGAGGTCGACGCCGCGTGCGAGCTTCTTGAGCGTGGCCGCATCGACCGCGCCTTCCACTTGCGCCCAATAACGTTTGACGAGTTTGTGACGCGGTTCGGCGATGCGTGCTTGTAGCGCGCCGTCGTCGGTGAGAAGCAGCAGACCCTCGCTATCGGAGTCGAGTCGGCCCGCCGGATAGACGTTGGGCTCCTTGATCCAGTCGGCCAGCGACGCGCGCGTTTCGTGCGGCGAAAACTGACAAATGGTGCCGAACGGTTTGTTCAGGGCGAGAAGGCGCATAGTGATGAAATAAGAGGTACGAGACGCCGGGGCGGCGGGCGAGGCCGCTGCGCCTCGAGCGGTGCCGGACCGATAGTAAATGGCGGGATAATAAAGCATAATGCCCCGTGACACGTTCCTTGTCTTATATAAGACATAAGACTCGCAGCTCACCGGCCCGCGTTCGTGCATGTTGGAAAACCCCGAGCCGTTGCGGGCTCGGCGTGGCGGTTGCGTGGGCTAGAATAGCGGCCAGGCCGCTTGCCGGCGTGCGGCATTGCGCGTAGCGAGGAGCGTTCCGTTTTCGCAGTCTCCCATCAGCTTTCAGCACAGCCTTCATTGGAGTCCGATCATGTCGTATCAGCACATCAAGGTTCCGACCGGTGGTGACAAGATCACCGTCAATCCCGATTTCTCGCTCAACGTGTCGGACCAGCCGATCATTCCGTACATTGAAGGCGACGGTACCGGCCTCGACATCACGCCGGTCATGCTCAAAGTCGTGGACGCCGCGGTGGAAAAAGCATACGCAGGCAAGCGAAAGATCCACTGGATGGAAATCTACGCCGGCGAGAAGTCGACCAAGGTGTACGGTCCGGACGTGTGGCTGCCCGAAGAGACGCTACAGGTGCTCAAGGAATACGTCGTTTCGATCAAGGGCCCGCTCACCACGCCGGTGGGTGGTGGCATCCGCTCGCTGAACGTCGCGCTGCGCCAGGAACTGGACCTGTACGTGTGCTTGCGGCCGGTGCAGTATTTCAAGGGCGTGCCTTCGCCGGTGCGTGAGCCGGAGAAGACCAACATGGTGATCTTCCGCGAGAACTCGGAAGACATCTACGCGGGTATCGAGTGGCCGGCTGAATCCGAACAGGCGAAGAAGGTCATCAAGTTCCTGCGCGAAGAAATGGGCGTGAAGAAGATCCGCTTCCCGGAAACATCGGGGATCGGCATCAAGCCGGTGTCGCGTGAAGGTACGGAGCGTCTGGTGCGCAAGGCGATCCAGTACGCGATCGATAACGATCGCCGCTCGGTCACGCTGGTGCACAAGGGCAACATCATGAAGTTCACCGAAGGCGCGTTCCGCGACTACGGTTATGCGCTGGCGCAAAAAGAGTTTGCAGCGGAACTGATCGACGGCGGCCCGTGGATGAAGATCAAGAATCCGAAGACGGGTGGCGACATCGTTCTGAAGGACGTGATCGCCGACGCGTTCCTGCAGCAGATCCTGCTGCGTCCGGCTGAGTACGACGTGATCGCCACGCTGAACCTGAATGGCGACTATGTGTCGGATGCGCTGGCCGCGCAGGTCGGCGGTATCGGTATCGCGCCTGGGGCGAACATGTCCGATTCGGTCGCGATGTTCGAAGCCACGCACGGCACCGCGCCGAAATACGCCGGCAAGGACTACGTGAACCCGGGCTCGGAAATCCTCTCGGCGGAAATGATGCTGCGCCATCTCGGCTGGACTGAGGCGGCGGATCTGATCATCAAGTCGATGGAAAAATCGATTCTGCAAAAACGCGTCACATACGACTTCGCGCGCTTGATGGAAGGCGCGACGCAGGTGTCGTGTTCCGGCTTTGGTCAGGTGCTGATCGAGAATCTGTAAGCGGTTCGCGTTGGCCTGACCCGGTTCTAACTTCCAACCCCGGCGCCGCAAGGCGGCCGGGGTTGTTTGTTTTTGGCTCGCGCGGGGCTGCGCGCGTCAGCGTTTGCGATGCCGCATTGGTCCGGCGCGAGGCGCCTCAGTCGACAGCAGACCGAACGATTACCCGATATATGGGACGTGCGTGCGCCGAGCTCAACCCGAGGACAACCAGCCCAGTCAGAATGCGACGCTCAAAAAAAGAAACCCGGCACGAAGCCGGGTTTCAAAGGACGGGAATCGACCAGATTCAGGCAGGCGCCTGGATGTTCGATGCCTGTTTGCCTTTCGGGCCTTGCACGACCTCGAAGGTTACCTTTTGGCCTTCCTTGAGGGTCTTGAACCCATTCATCTGGATGGCCGAGAAGTGTGCAAACAGATCCTCGCCGCCTTCGTCAGGCGTGATGAATCCGAAACCTTTTGCGTCATTGAACCATTTGACCGTACCAGTTGCCATTCCAACTTCCCCTGTAACTCATGTCACTACCACGAGCCCTCGAAAAGCTCGACGACCGCGCGATGCAGCCGCTCCCTCCTCACAAGCTCACCATCGGCATTTTTTCGAAATTATGGCTTGGTGAAAAAAGTGCCAGCTTGATTGTTGAGGCTCTTTATTCGGGTGTCAAGAAAATTTTGAGATGCCGTTGCCGCGTTGCAAACAGGCACTTTCCAGGGTTTTTCCCGCTTTCGTTATGTGCGGTTGCGCAAGCGGGCTGTCTTGAAAAGTCGCATAATCGACTCACATGCTGTTCAGCGGGTTGCCCCGGTGCCAACGAGGCCGGGCGAGCTCTCAGCCAGCTACGGCAGGTTGTGCGATACTCGATCCGACTGCGGCGCAGCACGGCCGCAAGCATCACAGGATAGGGGCCGGCTCCGCAATCGGCTCGTCGATTTAACGCACGCTCGAGGGGGGAATCACCCATCAGGCGGTCGCGAACGGGCTCACGGCCAGTCGGCCGGGTTTTGACAGGATTGCGGGCCTGTCCTAGTTGTTTAGAATGGGTGTATGGCGATTATCCCGGACAAGCAGGACGGCACCGTACTGGAGCGGCAGGAGAAAAAGCTCAAGCCGCCATCCATGTACAAGGTGGTGCTGCTGAATGACGACTTCACGCCAATGGAATTTGTCGTGATGATCGTGCAGGAATACTTCAATAAAGATCGTGAAACCGCAACACAGGTTATGTTGAAGGTGCATCGCGAAGGCAGGGGAGTTTGTGGGGTCTATACGCGGGACATCGCGTCGACCAAAGTCGAGCAAGTCGTTACCCACGCACGGCAGGCCGGGCATCCGCTGCAGTGTGTGATGGAGGAAGCATGATTGCCCAGGAACTGGAAGTCAGCCTGCACATGGCGTTCATGGAAGCACGCCAGGCGCGGCACGAGTTCATAACGGTCGAACATCTTTTGCTGGCACTGTTGGACAATCCGACAGCGGCTGAGGTGTTGCGTGCATGCGCGGCCAATATCGAGGATCTGCGCCAGAACCTGCGCAACTTCATTCATGACAACACGCCGACCGTGCCTGGCACGGACGACGTCGACACGCAGCCCACGCTGGGTTTCCAGCGTGTGATCCAGCGCGCGATCATGCATGTTCAGTCCACCTCGAATGGCAAGAAGGAAGTGACCGGCGCCAACGTGCTGGTCGCGATCTTCGGCGAGAAGGATTCGCACGCGGTGTACTACCTGCAACAGCAGGGCGTGACGCGTCTGGACGTGGTCAATTTCATCTCGCACGGCATCGCCAAGACGAGCAGCACGGACGCCGCGAAAGCGAGCGACGCGAATGCCGAGTCCGACGAAGCCGCCGCGCAGAAGGAAACTCCGCTCGCGCAGTTCACCCAGAATCTGAACCAGATGGCGAAAGACGGCCGCATCGATCCGCTGATCGGGCGCGAGTCGGAAGTCGAGCGTGTGGTCCAGGTGCTGTGCCGTCGCCGCAAGAACAATCCGCTGCTGGTGGGTGAGGCGGGCGTCGGCAAGACCGCGATCGCCGAGGGCCTCGCGTGGCGAATTACGCGCGGCGAAGTGCCGGACATTCTGGCGGATGCGCAGGTGTATTCGCTCGACATGGGCGCGCTGCTCGCCGGCACCAAGTATCGCGGCGACTTCGAACAGCGCCTGAAGACGGTCCTCAAGGAATTGAAGGAACGTCCGCACGCCATCCTGTTCATCGACGAAATTCATACGCTGATCGGCGCGGGCGCTGCGTCGGGCGGTACGCTGGACGCGTCGAACCTGCTGAAGCCGGCGTTGTCGTCGGGCACGCTGAAGTGCATCGGTGCAACCACGTTCACGGAATATCGCGGCATCTTCGAAAAAGACGCGGCTTTGTCGCGCCGTTTCCAGAAGGTCGACGTGACCGAACCGACCGTCGAACAGACGGTGGCGATCCTGCGTGGCCTGAAGTCGCGTTTCGAAGAGCATCACGGCGTGAAGTATTCGTCGGGCGCGCTGTCGGCGGCGGCTGAGTTGTCGGCACGCTTCATCACGGATCGTCATCTGCCGGACAAGGCGATCGACGTGATCGACGAAGCGGGCGCGGCGCAACGCATCCTGCCGAAGTCGAAGCAGAAGAAGACCATCGGCAAGAACGAGATCGAGGAAATCATCTCGAAGATCGCCCGTGTCCCGCCGCAAAGCGTGTCGCAAGACGATCGCAGCAAGCTGCAAACGCTGGATCGCGATCTGAAGAGCGTGGTGTTCGGGCAAGACCCGGCCATCGACGCGTTGTCGGCTGCGATCAAGATGGCGCGTGCGGGTCTCGGCAAGCTGGACAAGCCGATCGGTGCGTTCCTGTTCTCCGGCCCCACCGGCGTTGGCAAGACGGAAGTGGCGAAGCAGCTGGCGTTCACGCTGGGCATTGAGCTGATCCGCTTCGACATGTCCGAATATATGGAACGTCATGCGGTCAGCCGGTTGATCGGCGCGCCGCCGGGCTATGTCGGTTTTGACCAGGGTGGTCTGCTGACCGAGGCTGTCACGAAGAAGCCGCATTGCGTGCTGCTGCTCGACGAAATCGAGAAGGCGCATCCGGACATCTACAACGTGCTGCTGCAGGTCATGGACCACGGCACGCTGACGGACAACAACGGCCGCAAGGCAGATTTCCGCAACGTCATCATCATCATGACGACGAATGCGGGTGCCGAGGCGATGGGCAAGTCGGTGATCGGCTTCACGAATCGTCGGGAAACCGGCGACGAAATGGTCGACATCAAGCGCATGTTCACGCCTGAGTTCCGTAACCGTCTGGATGCGGTGATCAGCTTCCGCTCGCTCGATGAAGAAATCATCATGCGCGTGGTCGACAAGTTCCTGATGCAACTGGAAGATCAGTTGCACGAGAAGAAGGTCGACGCGCTGTTCACCGACGCGCTGCGCAAGCATCTCGCCAAGCACGGTTTCGACCCGCTCATGGGCGCGCGGCCAATGCAGCGACTGATCCAGGACACGATTCGTCGTGCGCTGGCCGACGAATTGCTGTTCGGCAAGCTGATGAATGGCGGTCGCGTGACGGTCGACGTGGATGCGGAAGACAAGGTGCAGTTGACCTTCGACGAACATCCGGCGCCGCGCAATCCGAACCCGGAAGCGGTGGAAGTCGAATAGACGCATACGCGGTAGTACTAAAAAACGGCGTGGACCTCAGGTCCACGCCGTTTTTTTTGGGCAGATGCTATTGATCGAAACTAACTGGACTGTTCATGTAGGCGTTCAGTTTGTCTCGTGCCCACGCCTCGGGGTTGCCGATTGCCGAGACGATGCCGGTTGTTGCGCCACCGCCCAGCAGGACGGTGAAGATGCCGCGCAGCGGAAAGTCGCCGTACATCGGATTCGAAATGTCGAACGGTTCGGAGCGCAGGAACATATCCTCGGCGGTAACGCCCATGGATTGCTGGAACACCGATGGGAATGTCAACGCCAGAATGGTCGGGTGTACGTTCCGGTAGTCGGAGCCGATTGCCGGATCGCCGAGCAGGCAACTGCCGCCGGTTCCCCAGTGTTGGGAGTCGAAATCTGCCGCGACCGGGTCGGTCGTGTTCGGAATGCGGCTCGCGGGAATCTGCCACGGCATGACCGGCACTTTGAGTGCGCGGCTAACCGTCTTGCAGAAGGCGAAATAGCGTTGCCATTCGCGAGGGCCATAGCAATAGCCGTTCACGTACGCGCGTTGTGTGAAATCGTCGGCTTCGTAGCGATCGATCGCGAGGAAGTCGGGGGCGTACGGCCCGTCGTACACGCCGAGGCTGGCGACATAGTTGGCCGTCTGCTGTGCCATTTGCGACGTTATGTCGGTATCCTCATAAATCCACTCCGAGTAGCCGACGCCCCAGAGATTGATCTGCCAGCCGAAAGTCACGCTTGGCGCCACTGTGCGCGTCAGCCAGTTCACAGCGAGGACGTAACCGGCTATGTCTTCGGTGATATTGCCGGGAATCTCCAGTGAGAGCGACCAATGGTCGAGCGCGGTTTGCAGCGGCCCGCGCACCGGCATCGAGTAGGTCGGGCCGAAGTTGGCCTGCTCGCACGCACCGAGAAAGTCCGGGTTCACGATGAAGCCTGCCGGAACCGGGTGCTCGTCGTCGATCGACTCGGTGGCGATGTTCAGCGCCAGGATGTAGTTCGCGAAGCTGTGCGCGTGAGCGTCGGCGTTCGCGAGGATCCCCGGCGTGTTGCCGAGCGACAGGTTGCAGGTGTACGACACCATCACCGGCAGCACGGGCTGGATGCTATCCAGTTGCGCTTCGACGTTGCGGGCGAGGGTGATCGTCGTGCGCGTTTGGACGTCGTCGGCCAGGTACACGTTCGAGTCGCCAGCGCCGTCTGTGCCGGCGTAATCGAACAGCGACGTCGCGCGCGCCGCGGCAAAGTCCGCCAGATTGCTCGGCTGCAAATCGGCGCAACCGCCGAAGCACAGGTACGCTGGGAAACCGCGCACGCGGAGGTTCGCGGATGCATCGACGCTCACGTCGAGTTCAACTTTGCCGCCATCGCTCACGGCCAATTGCGCTGGCGCGTTAACCGCATACACGATGCCCGCCGACAGGAAATCGCTGGTCTCCACCGTGTAGTGGCCCGACTGCACGAGCGCCGAGAAAGCGGTTTGCTGCGACTTGACGGTGACCGTCTGCAGGTAATTCATATGGCTGCCGATCAGGCGTAAGTCGATCTCACGATCGAGTGGCTGTTCGGCCGTGATCTTGATCGCTACCTTGACGTATCCCGACGTGTTGACAGGCTTGCTCGTCACCATGGAATCGTTGATGCTCACCTTCTGCAGTGCGTTCGTCAGCGTGATATCCGGCACCTTGAACGAGTAGTTGACATCGTTCAGCGCGACGTTCTGTAGCGAAACACGCGCGGTGCCCGAGGGCGGCAGCTTGCGCAGCGACGTCACGCTGTTGGTCTTTGCATCGAATTCGGCGAGCGTGTTGCCGGTCTTACTGTCGATCAGCGTGACGCTGAGCGTTTCGCTCGACAGACCGGTGAGCGAACCGATCGAAATATCGAGCGCGCAATAGCGTTCGACCGGGCCGAAGGATGCTTCGATCGTCGAGGTATTGCCGGATGCGACTTCAAGCGAGGTAGGATCGATGACAAGCGGCGCGACGACAGTCTCATCGTCAGTAGAGACACTGTCACCGCTCACCGTATAGACGCCTTGTTGGAGACTCGCAGTGACGCTTTCGCCATAGCTTAGCGGCAAGGTGGAGACCATACTGCCTTGGGCGAGCGTGAGAACGGGCGTCACGCTCGCGAGAGCCTGGTCTGGCGCGGTTGCGCACGCGGCGGACACCGTGCCGAAGATGGTCGGCGCCTGATCGGCCGCGAATACGAATGAATCGAGCCAGGTGTGCGGATCGGCAACAAGATTGCCGTTGATACCAATAGTGATCTGATCGGGCGGCTGCATCGTATATGACGTCGTGAACGCCATCTTCGCAGTGACGTTGAAGTCGCTGTCGCCGACTTGCGACGCTTCCACGGTAGTCGCGCCGACCACCCAACTGATGAACTGAGGCTGGATGGCCGTGGCGTCCAGGTTGGCCGGCGAATGGAAGTTGAATGCAAGGAACTGGTTGACGCTGACCGCGCTGCCATCTTCATAGCGCAGGTTGGAGACGATGATCGTGCCATACCATTCATTGGCACCCGGGCCGACGATTGCATCATATTCGATCTTCATACTGGCTCCATTCAGGTTTATCCGGCGAGCACTGATTGATCGCCGGCGTGGGCGAAGAAAAGAGCTGTCCGGAAGAGTAACTATCCGTACCACGCTGACTATGATAGGGATAGCTAAGTAAATCCATAAATTGAAAACACTGCTCGTGACGCGAACCTCCTATATCTGGCTTTGATGGAACGGGGAAGCGCAAGCGTGAGGTGGCCGACAATGAATCAGTGAATGTGGCCGGATAGATCGGTGCTGCTGGTGGTTGATTTATAGGTGGGGGGCGTGAAGGTCCAAATCGGATAACTCCGAATTTGATTCGCGCCGCGGAAACGCGCGAGGAAGGCTTGAGGCGGGGGAGAGAGCCGTGCTGGATCGGGCTAAGCCAGCACGGCTTTAGGGAAATCTAGCTTAATGCTTGCCCGTGCTGCCGAAACCGCCAGCGCCGCGCTCGCTGGTTTCGAAGTCGTCGACGATATTGAACTCCGCTTGAACGACTGGCACGATCACCAGTTGCGCAAGGCGCTCCATCGGATTCAGCACGAACGTGCTCTCGCCACGGTTCCATGTCGAGATCATCAGTTGACCTTGGTAATCCGAATCGATCAACCCGACGAGATTGCCTAGCACGATCCCGTGCTTATGACCCAATCCCGAGCGCGGCAGAATCAATGCGGCATAGCCGGGATCGCCGACGTGAATGGCCAGACCCGTCGGCACTAGCGCGGTTTCACCGGGTTTGAGCGTCAACGGTTCGTCGAGGCACGCGCGCAGGTCGAGGCCCGCGCTGCCGGTAGTGGCGTAAGCCGGGAGCTGGTCGCGCATGCGCGCGTCGAGGATTTTCAGGTCGAGTTTCATGCAGGTTCGGAAGTTACGGAGTGGAGGCCGCGCGTTCGAGCTGGAACGCTTCGGCAAGAAGTTCATAAGAACGCAGCCGGGCGCGATAGCTGCCCGCAACGGTGAGCACGATCAGCTCGTCGGCTTCGAACTGTTCCTGGAGCGCATGGAGCCGTTCGGTGACGGTTCCCGGCGTGCCGATGATACTGCGCGGTTTTTCGCGCGAGATGACCAGCTGCTCGCGCTCGCCATACTCCTGCGTGATGCCTTGTTCGATCGACGGAATCGGCTCGTTCAGACCATAGGCCATTTGCACGCGGCGCAGATCGACGGCTTTTTCCAGGTCCGCGGCTTCCTGCTCGGTGTCCGCGCAGATCACGAACACGGCAGCCGCCAGATACGGTTGCTGTATGCCCTGGCCGGCCTTGAAGCGCTCGCGATAGGCATGCGCGACCTGATGGCCGAAGTGCGCGTTGATGAAGTGCGCAAACGCAAACGGAATGCCGAGTTGCGCCGCCAGCAGTCCGCCGAATTCGCTCGACCCGAGCATCCACACTTGCGGGCGCGTATCGATTTGCGGCTGCAGCAGTACGCCGTTCGCAATGTGATCGTCGGGCAACGTGCCGTTCATCAGGCCGATCAGATCGGCCACTTGCTGCGGAAAAATATCGCCGCGATTGTAGTCGCCGGCAGCGACCGCCTGCGCGGTGCGCATGTCGCCGCCCGGCGCGCGTCCCACGCCCAGATCGATGCGATTGGGGAACAACGCCTCGAGCATCATGAATTGCTCGGCGACCTTGAACGGGCTGTAGTACGGCAGCATCACGCCGCCGGAGCCCAGCCGGATGCGCGTCGTGACACTGCCGAGGCGCGCCAGCATGACTTCGGGGCAGGGGTTCGACACGCCACGCAGGCCGTGATGTTCGGCGCACCAGTAACGCGTGTAGCCGAGGTCGTCGGCGAGTTGCGCGAGTTCGACCGTGGCGGCAATCGCATCCGCCACCGAGTGCCCGGCGATCACCGGCGTTTGATCGAGTACGGATAGTCGCGTCATGTCAGTACCGCTCCAGATGATTCAATTCGCTACCGCGACTCCCGGCGACCGCACTGACGTGCCGCTGGAATGGCTCAGCGAATCAGACTTGTGTCGGGCAGACGCTTCGCGATTTCCGCGATCAGGGCGCGCGCGAGCGTCTGCTTGTCGGCGCGCGGCAGTTTGGTCACGCCACTTGCTTCGAACAGGATCACCTCGTTGTCGTCGAGGCCGAAAGTCAGCGGGCCGAGATTGCCGATCAGCAGCGGCACGTTCTTGCGCACGCGCTTTTCTTCGCCGTGGACTTCGAGGTCGCCGCTTTCGGCGGCAAAGCCGACCGCGAACGGCGGATGAGGCAGTTTGGCCACCGAGGCCAGAATGTCCGGATTTTCGACGAAAGCGAAGCTCGGCAGCGCACGATCCGCCGTTTTCTTGATCTTGTGCTCGCTGGCGTGATCGACGCGCCAGTCGGCCACCGCGGCCACGCCGATGAAGATATCGGCATCCGCGACCGAGTGCATTACCGCGTCATGCATCTGCTGGGCGGTTTGCACGTCCTGACGGAACACGCCCCAAGGCGTTTCCAGTGCGACCGGGCCGGCCACCAGATGCACCTCGGCGCCGGCCTGCTGCGCGGCACGCGCCAGCGCAAAGCCCATCTTGCCGCTGGAGCGGTTGGTGATGCCGCGCACCGGATCGAGCGGTTCGAACGTCGGCCCGGCGGTCAGCAGCACGCGCCGGCCAGCCAGGATTTTCGGTGCGAAGAACGAGGCGATGGCTTCGTAAGTGGCGGCGGCTTCGAGCATGCGCCCGTCGCCGGTTTCACCGCACGCTTGCGGGCCGGAATCGGGGCCGAGCACTTCGACGCCGTCCGCGCGCAATTGGGCGACGTTGCGCTGCGTCGCCGGGTTCTGCCACATCTGCCGGTTCATGGCCGGCACGACCAGCAGCGGACAATCGCGGGCCACGCACAGCGTCGCCAGCAGGTCGTCGGCCATGCCGTGCGCGAGTTTGGCGAGGAAGTCGGTCGAGGCGGGTGCGATCACGATCGCATCGGCTTCGCGCGAGAGATCGATGTGCGCCATGTTGTTCGGTACGCGCGCGTCCCACTGGCTCGTGTAGACCGGGCGGCCGGACAACGCCTGCATGGTGACGGGCGTGATGAACTGCGTGGCCGCTTCGGTCATGACGACCTGCACGGTCGCGCCGGCCTTGGTCAACAGACGCGTGAGTTCGGCGATCTTGTAGCAGGCAATACCGCCCGTCATGCCGAGGACGAGATGTTTTCCTGCGAGTTCTGCGGTTGCCAACGAAAGCCTCCGACAAAGCGTGGTGGCGGTCAGCGGGGCGGGGCGATGCATCCCCGCCGCCGCGCCTTTCAAGCCGTACTGGCGCGCAAGCTTGAGCGCTAGCGCCTGCTGTCTTAGCGTGCGCTGCCGCGTACGCGCCGCAGTTCATCGAGCACGAGCAGCACCGCGCCGACCGTGATCGCGCTGTCGGCGAGATTGAACGCCGGCCAGTGCCACGTGCGTACGTGGAAATCGAGGAAGTCGATCACGTGGCCGTACGCGAGCCGATCGATCACGTTGCCGAGCGCACCGCCGAGAATCAGCGCAAGCGCCGTGCAGAACATTTTCTGGCCGCCGTGACGCTTGAGCAGGTAGCAGATCACCAGCGCGGCCACCACGCCGAGCGCGGTGAACGCCCAGCGTTGCCAGCCGCCCGCCATGGCGAGGAAGCTGAATGCCGCGCCGCGGTTGTACACGAGGATCAGGTTGAAAAACGACGTGACCTCATGCGCGACACCGTAGGCGAACACCTTCTGGACCGCGATTTTCGTCAACTGATCGAACAGGATGACGATCAGCGCGACCCCGAGCCAGGGCGCCAGCGAACCGTTTGCAGCAGATGTTTTCGACGCGGTTTTCGACATGGTTCTCGCCATTATGCCGCGCTCCTGGTTTCACCGTTGCCGAACAGATTGCTGAAGCAGCGGCCGCACAGCGTGGGGTGTTCGGCGTTCGCGCCGACGTCCGCGCGGTAATGCCAGCAGCGTTCGCACTTCAGATACTTCGAGGCGATGACCTCGACGCCTTCTTCCGCTTCGCTGCCGACCATCGCGACGTTCGCCGCCGAGGTGATCAGCACGAACTTCAGGTCGTCGCCCAGGCTCGTGAGCGCGTCGTAACGCGCGCCGCTCGCGCGAATTTCCACTTCCGCCTGCAACGACGAACCGATCAGATTCGCCACGCGCGCTTCTTCCAGCGCCTTGGTCACGTCGCTACGGGCGGCGCGCAGGAGCGTCCACTTGTCGAGCAGCGCGCCGGCGTCCGGCACGGCCGGGAACGCGTGATACGTTTCGGTGAAGATCGTCTCGCTGTTCGGCTCGAAGATCTTCCATGCTTCTTCCGCGGTGAACGACAGGAACGGTGCCATCAGACGCAGCAGGCCGTGCGCGATGTGATACAGCGCGGTCTGTGCCGAACGGCGCGCCACGGAGTCCGCGGCGGTCGTGTACAGACGGTCTTTCAGCACGTCCAGATAGAAGCCGCCGAGGTCTTCCGAGCAGAACGTCTGCAGCTTGGCGACCACCGGGTGGAACTCGTACTTCTCATAGTGCGAGAGGATGTCGTTTTGCAGATTCGCCGACAGCGCCACCGCATAGCGATCGATTTCCAGCCAGTCTTCGACCGGACGCGCGTTCTTCTCGAAGTCGAAGTCCGACAGGTTCGCGAGCAGGAAGCGCAGCGTGTTGCGGATGCGGCGATAGCCTTCGGTCACGCGCTTCAGGATTTCTTCCGAGATCGCCAGTTCGCCCGAGTAATCGGTCGAGGCGATCCACAGGCGGATGATTTCCGCGCCGAGGCGGTTCGCCACTTCATGCGGATCGATCCCGTTGCCGAGCGACTTGCTCATCTTGCGGCCTTCGCCGTCCACGGTGAAGCCGTGCGTGAGCAGCGCGTTGTACGGCGGACGGCCGTCGAGCATCGAGGCGGTCAACAGCGACGAGTGGAACCAGCCGCGGTGCTGGTCCGAGCCTTCCAGATACAGGTCGGCCGGGAATTGCAGTTCGTCTTTATGCGAGCCGCGCAGCACGTGCCAGTGCGTGGTGCCCGAATCGAACCATACGTCCAGCGTGTCGCGGTTCTTCTCGTACATGTTGGCGTCGTCGCCGAGCAGCTCGCGCGGGTCGAGCGATTGCCACGCTTCGATGCCGGCCTTCTCGACGCGTTGCGCGACTTCTTCGAGCAATTCCAGCGTACGCGGATGCAGTTCGCCGGTTTCCTTGTGCACGAAGAACGCCATCGGCACGCCCCATTGGCGTTGGCGCGACAGCGTCCAGTCCGGGCGATTCGCAATCATGCTGAACAGGCGCTGCTTGCCCCACGCCGGATAGAACGCGGTGTTCTCGATGCCTTCGAGCGCCGTTTCGCGCAGCGTCTTGTCGGTATCGTTCGGCTTCACATCCATGCCCGCGAACCATTGCGACGTGGCGCGGTAGATGATCGGCGTCTTGTGGCGCCAGCAGTGCATGTAGCTGTGCGTGTACTTCTCGGTGCGCATCAGCGAGCCCGCGCCTTGCAGCGCTTCGACGATCTGCGGATTGGCCGCCCAGATCGACAGGCCGCCGAACAGCGCGAGCGATTCGATATAGCGGCCGTCGCCCATTACCGGATTGATGATGTCCGAGTCCGCCATGCCGTGCGCCTTGCACGACACGAAGTCTTCCACACCGTATGCCGGCGACGAGTGGACGACACCCGTGCCGGTTTCGGTCGTCACGTAGTCGCCGAGATAGACCGGCGCGGTGCGCTTGTAACCCGGGTGCGCGGACGCAAGCGGGTGATTGAAGCGCAGATTGACGAGCTTCGCGCCCGGCGTGGTGGCGACGATCTTGCCTTCCAGGCCATACAGTTTCAGGCAGGCTTCAACGCGCTCCTCGGCGAGGATCAGCAGGCCGCGCGGCGTGTCGACCAGCGCGTAGACGATTTCTGGATGCAGGTTCAGCGCCTGGTTGGCGGGGATGGTCCACGGCGTGGTGGTCCAGATCACGATGCCGCCTTCGTTGCGCGGCAGCGCGTTCAGGCCGAACGCTTGCGCGGTCTTTTCCGGCTCGGCGAAGCTGAACAGCACGTCGATGGTCGGATCGGTCTTGTCTTTGTACTCGACTTCCGCTTCGGCGAGCGCCGAGCCGCAGTCGAAACACCAGTTCACCGGCTTCAGGCCGCGGAACACGTAGCCTTTTTCCATGATCTTCGCGAGCGCGCGGATTTCGCCGGCTTCGTTCGTGAAGTTCATGGTCTTGTACGGATTGTCCCAGTCGCCAAGCACGCCCAGACGCCGGAAGCCGACCTTCTGCTTCTCGATCTGCTCGGTCGCGTAGGCACGCGCCTTCTGCATGACTTCAGCGGCCGGCAGCGACTTGCCGAACTGCTTTTCGATCTGGATTTCGATCGGCATGCCGTGGCAGTCCCAGCCCGGCACGTAGACCGCGTCGAAGCCCGCCAGATTGCGCGCCTTGACGATCATGTCCTTGAGGATCTTGTTCACCGCGTGGCCGAGGTGGATGTCGCCGTTCGCATACGGCGGGCCGTCGTGCAGGATGAACTTCTTGCGGCCCTTGCTGGCGGCACGGATCTTCTCGTAGACCTTGCGCTCCTGCCATTCCTTGACCCATTGCGGCTCGCGCTTGGGGAGGTCGCCGCGCATCGGGAACGGCGTGTCGAGCAGGTTGACCGGGTAGCGTGACTGCGGTTTCGAATCGGCTTTCTTGTTGCTCATGATGAGGTCGCGGTGAATTCTTTCTATGCGCGCCAAGGCGCGGAATGCGCACGATGCGCGAGGGCGTTGGGCGCGCCCGGCAGGCATGTCGCGTGATTCACGGACGCCCTTCGATGCGCGCGGCGAGGGTACCCTGGGCACTCGGTGCGCCCGCGGGTACCGCGGCGGCTATCTAATTCGGTCAGTGGCCGAGGTGGCGAAGCCGGTAGAACGGCTGCCCGGCGTGCCCGCGCCGACGGCCGCGAACCACGCGCGGGCGTTGACGACGTCGCGCTTGATGGCAGCGGTCAGCGTTTCGAGGTCGACGTACTTTTCCTCGTCGCGCAGCTTCTTCAGAAATTCGACGCGCACGAGTTTGCCATAAGCGTCGCCATGCCAGTCGAGCAGATGGACTTCGAGCAGCACGCGGCCGGAATCGTCGACCGTGGGACGCAGGCCGAGACTCGCGACACCCGGCAGCGGTTCGTCCGCGACGCCATGCACGCGCACCACGAAAATGCCCATGAGCGCCGGGCGCTTGTGGGCGATCGCCAGGTTCAGCGTGGGGAAGCCGAGATCGCGGCCGAGCTTCATGCCGTGCACGACGTGGCCGCTGATCACATAGTCACGGCCCAGCGCGGCGCGCGCCGAGTCGAGGTCGCCCGCCACCAGCGACGCGCGTACGCCCGAGCTGGAAATGCGCGCGCCCGACGGATCGGCCACCGTGGCCATCTGTTCGACTTCGAAACCGTGTTGCCGCCCCGCGGCCTTGAGCGACGCGAAGTCGCCCGCGCGTTTTGCGCCGTAGCGGAAGTCGTCGCCGATCATCACCCAGCGCGCATGCAGCCCGTTGACGATGATCCGCTCGACGAACGCGTCCGGCGACTGGCTCGCGAACGTGTGATTGAAGTGCTCGACCACCACCCGGTCGACGCCGTTGGTGCGCAGTGCCTCGAGCTTGTCGCGCAGCATGGCGATACGCGGCGGCGCGCCCGCCGGGTTGAAGAATTCGCGCGGGTGCGGTTCGAAGGTCATCACGCAGACGGGCAGGCCGCGCGCATCGGCAGCCGCCCGCACATGGGCGAGCAGAGCCTGATGGCCGCGGTGGACACCGTCGAAGTTGCCGATGGTCAGTGCGCAGGGCGCACGGCTTTCAGCATTGGGAAGACCGCGGAAGACTCTCACGATAGCGGGTTTGAGGTGACGCGGCCGGGGTGCCGCAAAACAAACGATTATAAACGTTCAGCGCAGTGGACGGCGGCGCGTCACGGTTTCGGTGTCCCCGAATGATAAAATCCGCGGATGAAAAAACTCGTCATCCTGATTTCCGGACGGGGAAGCAACATGGAAGCCATCGTTCGAGCCTGCTCGGACGAGGCCTGGCCCGCGCAAGTCGCCGCCGTGATTGCCAACCGTCCTGATGCCGCGGGCCTTGCGTTCGCGGCGTCGCACGGCATTGCCACGGCGGTGGTCGACCACCGCCAGTTTCCCGATCGCGACAGCTTCGACGCCGACCTGGCCCGGCAAATCGACAGTTTCGCGCCCGATCTGGTGGTGCTCGCCGGTTTCATGCGCGTGCTGACAGCCGGTTTCGTCGACCGCTACGCCGGGCGCATGCTGAATGTGCATCCTTCGCTGCTGCCGAGCTTTCCGGGTCTGAAAACCCATCAGCAGGCGCTCGACGCTGGCGTGCGGCTGCACGGCGCGTCCGTGCATTTTGTCACGTCGCAACTGGATCACGGGCCGATCGTCGTGCAGTCGGCGGTTCCCGTCGAGACGGGCGATACCCCCGCCACGCTCGCCGAACGCGTGCTGGCAACCGAACACATCATTTATCCACGCGCGGTGCGCTGGTTCGTCGAAGGGCGCCTTGCTCTGAACGGCCTGCGTGTCACGCTTACGCCGCCGGAGCCGCAATGGCTCTTTGCCGGTCACACCGCCGGAGAGGGCGCATGAGATTGCATGGTTTTCTGATTGGACAAACTGAGACTTTGTTGGCTGAAGTCCTGAAATTCACCGGCCCGGCCGACGCCACCACGAGCCGTTTCTTCCGCGCTCACCCGAAGCTCGGGCACGGCGAACGCGGCGTGATCGCCGAGGCGGTTTTCGCGGTGCTGCGCCGCCGGATGGAATTCGCTCATCTGGCCGAAAGCGGCGCCGGCAGCCCGGCGCGCCGTATGGCTTTGCTCGGCCTGATGCAGACGGCGGGGCGCACGGCGCTCAAGCCTTTCGTGTCCGAGTCCGAGTCGAAATGGCTCGAACACGTCGCGAAGATCGACCCGGAAAGCCTGCCGCTGCGGATTCGCCTGAATCTGCCCGACTGGATCTATCAGGCGCTCAGCAAGCGTTTCGAACCCGATGAGCTGGCGCAACTGGCCGCGGCGCTGAACTATCCGGCGCCGCTGGATCTGCGCTCGAACCCGATCAAGGCGAGCCGCGACGACGTGCTGAACGCGCTGTCGAAGGCCGGTATCGAGGCCGGCCCGACGCCGTTCGCACCGTTCGGCGTGCGCGTGGTCGGCAAGCCGCCGCTCACCAAGCTCGACGCGTTCCAGCATGGCTGGGTCGAAGTGCAGGACGAAGGCAGCCAACTGCTGTGCTCGCTGGTCGCGCCCAAACGCGGCGAGATGATCGTCGACTTCTGCGCGGGCGCGGGCGGCAAGACGCTCGCGCTGGGCGCGGCGATGCGCTCCACCGGGCGGCTCTATGCGTTCGACATTTCCGAGCGGCGTCTCGCCAAGCTCAAGCCGCGCCTCGCGCGCAGCGGCTTGTCGAATGTGAACCCCGTGCTGATCGACAGCGAACACGACGCCAAGATCAAGCGCCTTGCGGGCAAGATCGACCGCGTGCTGGTCGACGCGCCGTGCAGCGGCCTCGGCACGCTGCGCCGCAACCCCGACCTGAAGTGGCGCCAGTCGCCGGAATCGGTGGCCGAGCTGGCGCCGAAGCAGGCGTCGATCCTGGCGAGCGCCGCCCGGCTGGTGAAGAAGGGTGGCCGTCTCGTCTACGCGACCTGCTCGATTCTGGAAGCAGAAAACGAAGCGGTGGTGCAGCAGTTCCTCGCCGATCATCCGGATTTCGCTCTGGTGCCTGCGCGCGACGTGCTGGCCGAGCAGCGCATCGATCTGGAAATGGGCGATTACCTTTCCATGTGGCCGCACCGCCACGCAACGGACGGCTTCTTCGCCGCCGTGCTGGAACGCCAGAGCTAAGCGCAAGAGGCTTTTGCCGGCGCTCGCGGGTTCGTTTCCTGAACCCGGCAGGGCGTCGGCGAGTTCAGCGACATCATGCAAAACCGTCTTTTTCCTCATATGTTCAGCGACCTCGCGCGCGACTTCGGTCAGCCGGTCATGCTGTGGCAAGTCGGCGTCCTGCTCGGGACGCTGGCAATCGCGTGGCTGCTCGCCCGCCTGCTGCGCCGCGCGCTGGATCTGCGTCGCCAGACGCGTTACCAGACCCTGCGCTTCGGCGCGGAAAGCCTGAACCGCGCCTTTTTTCCGTTGATTGGCGCGAGCCTCGTCTGGCTCGCGCGCTCGATCACCGGCCAGTTCATGCACACGGCGCTGCTGGATCTGGCCCTGGTGCCCCTGTTCGGCATCGGCTTGATTTACATTGTGTTTTTCTTCGCGCGGCGGGTTTTCAGCCATGACGGCGAGACTCATCCGTGGCTCTTCCTCGTCGAGAAGATCGTCTCGCTGATCGTCTGGGTCGGCATGGTGCTGACCGTCATCGGCATCCAGGACGACGTGATCGCGTGGATGGGGAGCGTCCAGTTTCGCGTCGCCAACGCGCACATGACGCTGCTCTCGCTCAACACGGGCTTGCTGTGGGTGTGCGTGACGATGATCGTCGCGATGTGGCTCGGATCCGCGTTCGAAGACCGCCTGATGCGCTCGAAAACGCTCGACGCCAATCTGAAAGTGGTGGTGGCGCGGGTCGGCCGGGCGGCATTCGTGCTGGCGGCTGTGCTGATCAGTCTGTCGCTGGTCGGCATCGATATCACTGTGCTGGGCGTGTTCGGCGGCGCGCTGGGTGTTGGACTGGGCTTCGGTCTGCAGAAGATCGCCAGCAACTACGTGTCGGGATTCATCATCCTGATTGACCGGTCGCTGCGCATTGGCGACACGATCAACGTGAGCGGCCTGCAGGGCATGGTCACGCAGATCCGCACACGCTACACCGTGGTGCGTGGGCTCGACGGCATCGAAACCTTGATCCCGAACGAGAAACTGATTACCGACGTGGTGCAGAACCAGTCGTCATACCTCACGCGCGGCTACGCGAAGGTGGCGGTGCAGGTCGCGTACACGTGCAATGTCGAGCAGGCCATGGCGCTGCTCGCGCAGGCCACCGCCGACGTGCCGCGGGTGCTGCAGGAGCCGGCGCCGACCCCGTATCTGGCGAGCTTCGGTGCAGATGGCATCAACCTCGAACTGGGTTTCTGGATCGAGGACGCGGCCACCGGGACCTCGGGCGTGCGCTCGGCCATCAATCGCAATATCTGGCGTCTGTTCTCCGAGCACGACATCTCGATTCCGTTCGCTCAGCGCGAAGTGCGAATCGTCGGCAACGTACGCGACGGCATGCCGCATCCGGTAACAATGACCGACTCGTCGGTCGGTAAGGCGGACAGCGCCCACTGACGGGCACTTCGAGCGCGCCGCCGGGTCCTTGAGAGACCTTGGGGGCGCGGCTTCTGTTGATGCCGCACAAAAAATCCCTATTTGTTACAAACACTTGGAACGGTTCCAGTAGAATATCGTCCAATCCCGCTGTATGCTTTCACTTTCTTGACACGCGCAATTTGCGTGTATCTCGTACCTCTCGTTCCACAGGTAAATTGCCTTGTTGAATTCTTTGCTCGATTTTCTTGCCCACGGTCTGTTGCACTTCTCGTGGTGGCAACTCGTGCTGTACACGGCGATCGCGACGCACATCACGATCATCGGCGTGACGGTCTATCTGCATCGCTGCCAGGCGCACCGCGCGCTGGAGCTGCATCCGGTCGTCAGTCATTTTTTCCGTTTCTGGCTGTGGATGACCACGGGCATGTTGACCGGCCAATGGGCTGCGATTCACCGTAAGCACCACGCCAAATGCGAGACGGAAGAAGATCCGCACAGCCCGCAAACGCGCGGCATCTGGAAGGTGCTGCTCGAAGGCGCGGAACTGTATCGCACCGAAGCGAAAAACGAAGAAACGATGCGCAAGTTCAGTCACGGCACGCCGAACGACTGGATGGAGCGTAACGTCTACACCAAGTACCCGATCCTCGGCGTGAGCCTGATGATGGTGCTGAACGTCGCGCTGTTCGGCGTCGTCGGTCTGACGATCTGGGCCGTGCAAATGGTGTGGATCCCGTTCTGGGCTGCCGGCGTGGTCAATGGCCTTGCGCACTTCTGGGGCTACCGCAACTTCAATTCGTCGGATGCCAGCACCAACATTTTCCCGTGGGGCATCATCATCGGCGGTGAAGAACTGCATAACAATCATCACACGTATGCGACGTCGGCCAAGCTGTCGAACAAATGGTATGAGTTCGATATCGGCTGGATGTACATCCGTATCCTGTCGGCGTTCCGTCTGGCCAAGGTGAAGAAGGTTGCGCCTACGCCGCGCCTGACCACGGGTAAGCTGGTGCTCGATCAGGACACGCTGCAAGCCGTGCTGGCCAACCGCTACGAAGTCATGGCGCGTTACGGCAAGGCGCTCAAGCGCGCCTATCGTCAGGAGCTGGCGCATTTGAAGGAAGTCGGTGCGCGCGAAAAATATCAGCTCATGCGCGGTGCGCGTAGCTGGTTCCACAAAGAAGAAGCCGGTCTCGACGAACCGCAGAAGCGCCAACTGCCGCAAATTTTCGCGAGCAGCCAGAAACTCAAGACGTATATCGACATGCGCAATGAGCTGGCCGCCATGTGGGAACGCTCCAATGCATCGCGCGATCAGTTGCTGATCCAGTTGCAGGACTGGTGTCATCGCGCTGAGCAAAGCGGCATTAAAGCGCTGCAAGAGTTCGCGATGAGATTGCGCCGTTATGCCTGATAGCGAAATCCATTAAAATCTCAGTACGTCACAAAACCCCGCGTTGGCGGGGTTTTGCTTTTTGGGCCGTGGAAACTGCGACGACACGCGATTGAAAGTCCGCGGCGGCAGAGCGAAGGCAGAGGAGATCATGGATCAGCAGGCGATCAGGACCGTCGAATACGACCGGCCGCAGGCGCAGGGCACAACCTGCGGAATCGGGCAGGCGTGGGCGAAGGTGCCCGACATGCCGTCGGCGGAACAGAAGGCGGCGCTGAAGGCACGCATCCGCGCATTGCTCGAGCGCGAGAAAGCGGTGCTTGTCGCGCACTATTATGTCGACGCGGAATTACAGGAGCTTGCCGACGAGACCGGCGGCTGCGTGGCCGACTCGCTGGAGATGGCGCGCTTCGGGCGTGATCATGAGGCGCAAACGCTCGTCGTCGCGGGTGTGCGATTCATGGGCGAGACGGCGAAAATTCTGAGTCCGGATAAGCGCATTCTGATGCCGGACCTGGATGCGACCTGCTCGCTCGATCTGGGCTGTCCGGTCGATGAATTCTCGGCTTTTTGCGACGCGCACCCGGATCGCACCGTGGTCGTCTATGCGAACACGAGCGCTGCCGTGAAGGCGCGCGCTGACTGGATGGTGACGTCGTCGATCGGGCTGGAGATCGTTGCCGATCTGCACGCGCGCGGCGAAAAGATCATCTGGGCGCCAGACCGCCACCTCGGCAGTTATATCCAGAACAAGACTGGCGCGGACATGCTGCTGTGGCAAGGTTCGTGTCTGGTGCACGACGAATTCAAGGGCATCGAACTCGATTTGCTGCGCGCCGAATATCCGGGCGCGAAAGTGTTGGTCCACCCGGAGTCGCCAGCCAACGTTGTTGCGCAGGCGGATGTGGTCGGCTCGACCACGCAGTTGATCGACGCCGCGCAGAAACTCGACGCGACGCATTTCATCGTGGCGACCGATCTCGGCATCTTGCACAAAATGCAGCTCGCCGCGCCCGGCAAGACCTTGATTGCCGCGCCGACCGCCGGCAATAGCGCGACCTGCAAGAGTTGCGCGCACTGCCCGTGGATGGCGATGAATGGCCTCGCCAATCTGGCCGATGTGCTCGAGCGCGGGCACAACGAGATTTTCGTCGATCGTGCGATCGGCGAGCGGGCGCGTTTGCCGATCGACCGGATGCTGGACTTCGCGGCGCGTCACAAGAAGCGCGTGCAGGCGAGCGGCGATCTTGCACGCGACACCCAACTGTATTCGAATGTGGGAGCAGCGTAATGGGGGCGGTTGAGCGCAATCAAGTCGACGCGGTGTCGCCGCTGTTCGCTGAAATTCAGGCGCAGTATGGTGCGGCATTCGACGCCGCATTGGCGCGCAACGTCGCCGATGCACTGGCCGAAGACGTCGGCGCGGGCGACCAGACGGGCCGGCTCGTCCCCGCGGAAGAAGTGCGCGACGCGCGCATCATCGTGCGTGAGGATGCGGTGCTATGCGGCGTGCCGTGGTTCAACGCGGTGATGCGCCAGGTCGATCCGCGTATCGAAGTCCAGTGGCGCTATCGTGAAGGCGACGCCATGAAGGCCGATACAACGGTCTGTGAAATGCGCGGACCCGTGCGCGCATTGTTGACGGCGGAACGCAACGCGCTGAACTTTCTGCAATTGCTCTCGGGCGTGGCAAGCGCGACACGCCGTTATGTCGACGCCATCGCTCACACGCGAACGCGCGTACTCGATACGCGCAAGACGTTGCCGGGCTTGCGGCTCGCGCAGAAATACGCGGTTCGCGTGGGCGGCGGGGCGAATCAACGTCTCGCGCTGTACGACGGCATTCTTATCAAGGAAAACCACATTGCCGCGGCTGGCGGCGTGGGCGCGGCCATGGACGCGGCGCTGGCCCTGAATGCCGGTGTGTCGATCCAGATCGAAGTCGAGACGCTCGAGCAACTGGAATCCGCACTGTCACATCACGCGCAATCCATTCTGCTGGACAATTTTTCGTTCGATGCGATGCGCGAAGCAGTGCGCATTACGGCAGGGCGAGCGGTGCTGGAGGTGTCGGGCGGAGTGAACTTCGATACGGTGCGCACGATTGCGGAAACCGGTGTTGATCGTGTGTCGATCGGCGCGCTGACCAAAGACGTGCGCGCAACGGATTACTCAATGCGGATCGTCTGACGTTCAAAAGTAGCCGGTTGTAGTGAATCGCGAAAAGGCCATCGCCGCATCACGCCGGCGATGGCCTTTTCGTTTCAGCTCACCCCAGTCACACGTTGCGGTTGCGGACATGCTCCGGCGAGAGCACCGTCGGCAGCGCCTTGGGCAATGTCGCCGGCCAGTCACGGCTGAAGTGCAAGCCGCGGCTCTCACGCCGCGAACGCGCGCCCTCGACGATCAACGACGCTACATCGACCAGATTGCGCAATTCGAGCAGGTCGCGGCTCACCTTGAAGTTCGCGTAATACTCGTGGATCTCGTCACGCAGCAGGGCGAGCCGGTGCTTGGCTCGTGCGAGGCGCTTGTCGGTCCGTACGATGCCGACGTAATTCCACATCAGCCGGCGCAGTTCGTCCCAGTTATGCGCGACCACGACTTCTTCGTCGGGATCGGACACGCGGCTCTCGTCCCAATCCGGCAGCGGCGCATGGACGGCGGCGCTAAAACCTTCTTCTTCGATAGCCTGTGCTGCGGAGCGTCCGATCACGAGGCACTCCAGCAGCGAATTACTGGCAAGCCGGTTCGCGCCATGCAGGCCCGTGCACGACGTTTCGCCGACCGCGTAGAGCCCGGCCAGGTCAGTACGTCCTGCCAGATCGGTTACGACGCCGCCGCACGTGTAGTGCGCGGCCGGCACGACCGGAATCGCTTCCTTGGTGATGTCGATGCCGAATTCCAGGCAGCGCGCCAGAATTGTCGGGAAGTGTTCACGCAGGAATTCCGCCGGTTGATGGCTGATGTCCAGATACACGCAATCAATGCCACGCTTCTTGATTTCGAAGTCGATCGCCCGCGCGACGATATCGCGCGGCGCGAGTTCGGCGCGTTCGTCGTGGTTCGGCATGAAGCGCGTGCCGTCCGGCAGTTTGAGAATGCCGCCTTCGCCGCGTACTGCTTCCGAAATCAGAAACGACTTCGCATATGGATGAAACAGGCAGGTCGGATGGAACTGGATGAACTCCATATTCGACACGCGGCAACCGGCCCGCCACGCCATCGCAATGCCGTCGCCGGTCGCGGTGTCGGGATTCGTGGTGTAGAGATAAACCTTGCCGGCGCCGCCAGTGGCGAGCACGGTATGCGGCGCCTCGATCGTGACGGTGCGGCCGCTTTGCAGATCGAGCGCGTAAAGGCCGTGGCAGCGCCGTCCTGGCAAACCGAGGCGGTCGGACGTGATGAGGTCGATTGCGTAGTGATCCTCGAGCAGTGTGATGTTCGGATGACGGCGCACCCGCTCGCTGAGCGTGGCCACTACCGCATGGCCCGTGGCGTCCGCTGCATGAATGATCCGGCGATGGCTATGGCCGCCTTCGCGCGTGAGGTGGAAGCCGAGCTCGGCGGCGTCGTCTTTGGTGAACGGCACGCCTTGCGCGATTAGCCATTCGATTGCGGCACGCCCATGTTCGACGATAAAACGCGTTGCCGCCTCGTCGCACAGGCCGCCACCGGCGATCAGCGTATCGCTCACGTGATTCTCAATGCTGTCCGCCGAGTCCAGAACCGCCGCGATGCCGCCCTGCGCCCAGTCGCTCGCGCCTTCGGTCATCGATCGCTTGGCGACCACTGCAACCCGCCGGTTCTGCGCAAGATTGAGCGCCACGCTCAACCCCGCCAGACCGCTACCGACAATCGCCACATCGAATTCCATTGCCTACATCTCCGTCTTTCGTTTTGCGTTGACGGCGTGCGATTCGCTCGCCGCTAAAACGAGAAAGGATACGCGCCGCGACGGACGAGGGAAAGCTGGCCGAACGGCATAAGACTGTTCGCGTGGGAGAATATGGAGAGACGGCGACGCAAATGAAGATGCGGCAACGCAAAGACAAGGATAAAGACGGCTGCCAAAAACAAAAAAGCCTCGCACGAGTGCGAGGCTTTTCTGCATATCTTTTGCCTTCGTCAGGCAGGAGCCAAGACTTACTTGATCTTGGTTTCCTTGTACTCAACGTGCTTACGGACGACCGGATCAAACTTCTTGATCAGCATCTTTTCCGGCATGTTGCGTTTGTTCTTCGTCGTGGTGTAGAAGTGACCCGTGCCTGCGGTCGATTCCAACTTGATCTTGTCGCGTGCGCCTTTCGCCATGATTTACTCCTTAGGCTTCACCGCGTGCGCGCAGATCTGCGAGCACAGCGTCGATACCGTTCTTGTCGATCAGGCGCAGGCCGGCGTTCGAAACGCGCAGACGCACCCAACGGTTTTCGCTTTCCACCCAAATGCGGCGGTTTTGCAGGTTCGGCAGGAACCGGCGCTTGGTTTTGTTGTTCGCGTGGGAAACGTTGTTGCCGCTCATCGGCGCTTTCCCAGTTACTTGGCATACGCGTGCCATGAGAGCACTCCTAATACGCTAATTCTGAGTTCGAACGCCGTGAAAGTTTCCCGAAAAGAGCCGCGCCGAGTTGTTGATACAACTTTAGACACGTTTCCTTTCCGGAACGCCTTGGTGGCTTCGGAACAGGGGGTTGGAAATAGGCAAACCGGAATTCTAGCAGAAAAAAAGCCGCAAAATCAAACCTTATTTGCGATGCCGCATATGGCGCGACCTCTGCGCGACCCGGTTCGGGTCGTGTCACGACCAGCCAGCACGGGCGAAGGAGTAGACGCTGTCGGCGCCGATCACCAGATGATCGACCAGTTGCACATCGATCAGCGTGAGGGCGTCGCGCAGCGTGTGCGTCAACCGGCAGTCGCTTGCGCTTGGCTGGACGGCGCCCGAGGGGTGATTATGCGCGACGATCAGGCTGGCCGCATTCAGGCACAGTGCGCGCCTCACGATTTCTCGCGGATACACCGCCATGCGCGTGAGCGTGCCCTGGGCGCTTTCTTCGCAGCGAATCAGCCGATGCCGGGCGTCGAGAAAAAGCGACACGAAAACCTCCTGCGCACGGCCACCAATCAGCAGGCGCAGGTAGCTTTCCACGGCTTCGGGCGAATTCATTAGCGAGCGCGTGCGCATTTTACCGACTAGCGAGCGTCGCGCCATTTCCATGATGGCGAGCAGCTGTGCTTTTTTCGCCGGGCCAATGCCGCGCAGGCCGTCGAAGTCCGTGTAGGTCGCATCGAGCATCGCGCGCAGCGAGCCGAAGCGATCCAGCAACGCACGCGCGACATTGAAAACGTCGTGGCCCGGCAGTCCCGAGCCCAGTATCAGCACGATCATCTCGGTATCCGACAGCACGCCGGGCCCCTGTTCGATCAGTCGCTCGCGCGGCATGTCGTTTTTAAGCCATTTACCTCGCACTAGCGGCCTCGCCGCAGGCGCGCCGCAAGCCTCCGGGTCGGGCAGTTCGGGGTTGGGTGCAGTCGTGACAACGGGTGCATCGTCAATCAGGGTGGCGTGATCTGCCATATATATAGTGCCCTCCGCTTGGGGTTTGGGGTATGGCCCTGCGCTGCGGCCGCGCGGCAATGCGCGCGACGCGCGCAAGCCGCCGCCCGCTATGTGGCTTACAATAGGCGCTTTGCGCACGGCACCCCGACGGTTTGCCACACGCGTCGACTGCGCCAGCGGCGCACGCGTGCAGCGCGCTTCGACTGAGCGAGCATTGCATGAGCATCATCGACATTTCCGAAGTGAAACCCGGTTCACACGTGACGCTTCACTACCGGCTTTCCCTTGCCGATGGCGCCGAAGTCATCAGTACCTTCAGCGACAAGCCGGCCACGCTGCTGCTCGGCGCCGGCCAGTTGGCGCCGCCGCTGGAAGACATTCTGCTGGGTTTGAAGGTGGGCCACCATTCGACCTTTCAGCTAGCGCCGGACCAAGCGTTCGGTCCCCGCAATCCGGAATTGATCCAACGCGTTTCTCTCGCCACGCTGCGAGAAAACAGCATGATCGGCGAGGATTTTTCGCCGGGTGATCTGGTCGAATTCAACGCGCCGGGTGGCGGTCGTTACGCGGGCGTCCTGAAAGAAGTCGGCGAAACGTCGGCCCTGTTCGATTTCAACCACCCGCTTGCCGGCCAGACGCTGGCGTTCGAAGTGAAAATCATCGGGATTCTGTAAACATGAGCATCACGGACACGACTCTTGCTGAAACCGAGATCCTGCTGGCGCAGCCGCGCGGGTTCTGTGCCGGCGTCGACCGGGCGATCGAGATCGTCGAGCGGGCTATCAAGCTCCATGGCTCGCCGATCTACGTGCGTCATGAAATCGTCCATAACGCCTATGTAGTCGAGGATCTGCGCAAGAAGGGTGCGATCTTCATTGAGCGGCTGGAAGAAGTGCCGGCCGGCAATACGGTCATTTTCAGCGCGCATGGCGTGTCGAAGGCTGTGCGTTCCGAGGCCGAGACTCGCGGGCTGCGTGTGTACGACGCTACGTGTCCGCTCGTGACCAAGGTCCATATCGAAGTCGCGAAGATGCGCCAGGACGGTTTCGACATCGTCATGATCGGCCACAAGGGTCATCCTGAAGTGGAAGGCACGATGGGCCAGGCGGGCGAGGGCATGCATCTGGTGGAAGACATCGAAGACGTGCAGGCGTTGCAGTTGGCCGATCCCGAGCGGATCGCCTTCGTTACGCAAACCACCCTGTCGGTTGACGACGCCGCGCAGATCATCAACGCCTTGAAGACCAAATACCCGTCCATCCGCGAACCGAAAAAGCAGGATATCTGCTACGCCACGCAAAACCGCCAGGATGCGGTGAAGTTCATGGCGCCGCAGTGCGACGTCGTGATCGTGGTCGGCAGCCCGAATAGCTCGAATTCCAACCGGCTGCGCGAGTTGGCCGAAAAGCTCGGCGTGCCTGCTTATATGGTGGACTCGCCCGATCAGATCGACCCGGTGTGGGTCGAAGGCAAGCGCCGCATTGGTGTCACGGCTGGCGCCTCGGCGCCGGAGGTGCTGGCGCAGGCAGTGATCGCCCGTCTGCGCGAGCTCGGCGTGCGCAACGTGCGCGCGCTGGAAGGCATCGAGGAGAACATCGCATTTCCGCTGCCGCGTGGTTTGGGTCTGCCAGCCTGACAATCCGCTGACTGCTGAAAGAAAAGCGCGCCCAAGGGCGCGCTTTTTTTATGTCCGAACCTCAGACAGCACGCAAGAATAAAGGTGTCAGATCATCGGTTTCAACCTGTTTTGGTGTCCTCTCACACAAATTTCTTTGAAATGTGATCCGAATTTTTATACCTTTAACTGTGATGCGGCCCCGTTTTATAGAGGCCAAACGGACTGCGTGTTTTTTTGACGCACTAAGATAGTGCGTGTATCTCGATATCGGTAGAAACGTAATACCTAACGCGAGGCTCGGTGAAATCGGGCGTGCAGGAAATTCGCCGCAACAGTTGATGCCATTGGGTGCGACGATGGTGCAACTGATGCACGAAAAACAGTCGCAACCGGGTTGCGCCTTTTAGTGGGTTTCGTTCTCAAAATAAGGTTGCAATGCAGGAAAACCCCACCGGTTCAACAATATTGCCCGTCGCAAAATTGGAGTTACAATGCGCGCGTTCTCAAGGCCTTAGGGTCCCCGAACAATAGATTTTGCAAGGCGCAGGAGACCTACTTAATGCGAGTCAAGTTTGCTTACGCCGTGTCCATCGCGGCCGCGGTCGTGTTGTTGACTGCGTGCGGCAAGAAACAGGATGGCGAGGCGGGAGCGGGTGCATCGGCGGCGAAGGCGGTATCGGCACCCGCTATTGAAGCGACTATCGTGAAGATCGGTCATGCGGCCCCTTTGACGGGCGGGATTGCGCATCTCGGTAAGGACAACGAAAACGGCGCACGGCTGGCGGTCGAGGAAATCAATACGCAGGGTTTGACCATTGACGGCCACAAGATCCAGTTGGTGCTGGACGCGCAAGACGACGCCGCTGACCCGAAAACGGGCACGGCGGTCGCGCAAAAGCTGGTCGACGATCATGTGGTGGCCGTGGTCGGTCACCTGAATTCGGGCGTGTCGATTCCGGCTTCGAAGATCTATAGCGATGCCAGCATCGTGCAGATCTCGCCGTCGTCGACGAATCCGGCGTACACGCAGCAGGGTTTCAAGACGACCTACCGGGTCGTCGCCACCGACGCGCAGCAAGGTCCGGCGCTCGCCGATTACGCCACGAAGGCGTTGGGCGCCAAACGCATCGCGGTAGTGGACGATGCAACCGCCTACGGTAAGGGGCTCGCGGACGAATTCGCGAAGACCGTACAGGCGAGCGGAGCGAAGATCGTCGCGCGGGAAGCGACGAACGACCGGGCCACGGATTTCCGGGCCATCCTCACAAAGATCAAGAGTGTTCAGCCGGACGTGATCATGTTCGGCGGCATGGACGCGACGGGCGGGCCGTTCACGAAGCAGGCGGCAGCGCTCGGTATCAGGGCAAAAATCCTTGGCGGCGACGGTGTGTGTACCGACAAGGTGGGTGAGCTGGCGGGAACCGCCGTGCAAAACCTGGTCTGTTCGGAAGCGGGCCTCGCGCTTTCGAAGATGGACAAGGGAGCGGACTTCGAAAAGAAGTACGAGGACCGCTTCCACACACCGGTGCAGATTTACGCACCGTTCACGTATGACGCTGTGTACGTGATTGTCGATGCAATGAAGCGCGCTAATTCGATCGAGGCGCCCAAGGTGCTGGCTGCGATGCCGTCGACTGATTACAACGGGTTAATCGGTCACATCGCGTTCGACGACAAGGGTGATTTGAAAGAGGGCGCCATTACGCTTTACGACTTCAAGGACGGTAAAAAAACGGTCCTCGACGTCGTGAAGATGTGATGACGGGACGTTCAGCCTGACGGCACCGAAACCACCCAACGGTGCCGTTTTTGCATCCGCCCAAGGCGAGCCCGCGACTGTCATCCAGTCGCCAAGGCGAACCGGCAGCGGATAACCCTTACCGGTCTTTTACATCAGTACCCGCAGTGCCGTTGAGATTGGCGTACCGCATCACCGCCCACCGGCTGATGAAGAACGCGAATCCAGTCGCACGGGCTAAGGAGCATTAAATGGATATCTTCATCCAGCAGGTTCTCAACGGGCTGGTGCTTGGCAGCGTTTACGCCATCATCGCACTGGGCTATACGATGGTTTACGGCATTCTGGGCATCATCAACTTCGCTCACGGCGATGTGTTGATGGTGGGCGCGATGGTTGCGCTCTCAGCCATAGGCGTGCTGCAGAACCACTTCCCCGGCCTCGGCAATGTGCCGACGCTCGTCATCGCACTGATCATCGCGGCCATTGTGTGCGCGGCGGTCGGTTACACGATCGAGCGCGTGGCCTACCGGCCGTTGCGTAAAGCACCGCGTCTCGCCCCGCTGATCACGGCGATCGGCGTGTCGATCCTGCTGCAGACGCTGGCCATGATGATCTGGTCGCGCAATCCGCTGCCGTTCCCGCAGCTGTTGCCCACCGACCCGCTGAACGTGATCAAGGCCACGGACACGACGCCTGGCGCCGTGATCTCGATGACCGAAATCGTGATCATCGTGGTGGCGTTCCTCGTGATGGGCGGCCTGCTGCTGCTGGTTCACAAGACCAAGCTCGGCCGTGCGATGCGGGCGATCGCCGAGAACCCGGGTAACGCGTCGCTGATGGGCGTGAACCCGAACTTCGTGATCTCGGCTACCTTCATGATCGGCTCGGCGCTTGCCGCTCTGGCCGGCGTGATGATCGCGTCGGAATACGGCAACGCACACTTCTATATGGGCTTCATCCCCGGCCTGAAGGCCTTTACCGCGGCAGTGCTCGGCGGTATCGGCAATCTCGGCGGCGCGATGGTCGGTGGCGTGATTCTGGGCCTGATCGAACAGCTTGGCGCCGGCTATATCGGCAACCTCACCGGCGGTGTGTTCGGTAGTAACTATCAGGACGTGTTCGCCTTTATCGTGCTGATCATCGTGCTGGTGTTCCGTCCGTCGGGCCTGCTCGGCGAACGCGTTGCGGATCGCGCCTGATCCTGGGAGAAAGCAAACATGACCTCAATTCAACCGATCGAGCCGTCCACGACGCTCATCCCTGAGAAGAACCTCACCAAGACGCTGACGGTCGGCATCATCACCGCGATCTTCGTGATCGCGGCGCCGATGATCATCGGCGCGGCAGGCGGCAATTACTGGGTCCGCGTGCTCGACTTCGCGATGCTGTACGTGATGCTCGCGCTCGGCCTCAATGTGGTGGTCGGCTTCGCCGGCCTGCTCGACCTGGGCTACATCGCGTTCTACGCGGTCGGCGCCTATACGTCCGCGTTGCTGAGCTCACCGCACCTGGCGTCGCAGTTCGAGTGGATCGCGCATCTCGCGCCGAATGGCCTGCATGTGCCGTTCCTCATCATCGTGCCTTGTGCGATGGCGGTTGCCGCGTTCTTCGGCGTGATTCTCGGCGCACCGACGCTGCGTCTGCGGGGCGACTACCTCGCCATCGTGACGTTGGGCTTCGGGGAAATCGTGCGGATCTTCCTGAACAACCTCGACCGTCCGGTGAACATCACCAACGGTCCGAAGGGGATCACGGCGATCGACCCGGTGCACGTGGGCGACTTCAGCCTCGCGCAGACGCACTCGCTGTTCGGCTTCCAGTTCCCGTCGGTCTACTCGTACTACTACCTGTTCGTGCTCGCCGCGCTGCTGGTGATCTGGGTGTGTACGCGTTTGCAGCACTCGCGTATCGGCCGTGCATGGGCCGCGATCCGCGAAGACGAAATCGCCGCCAAGGCAATGGGCATCAACACCCGTAACGTGAAGCTGCTGGCTTTCGCGATGGGCGCGTCGTTCGGCGGCCTGTCGGGCGCGATGTTCGGTTCGTTCCAGGGCTTCGTGTCGCCGGAATCGTTCACGCTGCCGGAATCGATCGTGGTGCTGGCGTGCGTGGTGCTGGGCGGTATGGGCCATATCCCGGGCGTGATTCTCGGCGCGGTGCTGCTCGCGGTGCTGCCGGAATTCCTGCGCTCGACGATGGGTCCGCTGCAGAACATGATCTTCGGCCACGAAATCGTCGATACGGAAGTGATCCGTCAGCTGGTCTACGCACTCGCCATGGTGCTGATCATGCTGTACCGCTCGGAAGGCTTGTGGCCGTCGCCCAAGCATGAAGACAAGATCGCGAAACTGTCGAAGCGTAACGGCAAGAAGCCGGTGCGGGCCTAACGGACTGGGAGAATAAATATGAGCGATAACATTCGACTGTCCGTCAAAGGCGTGAACAAACGCTTCGGCGGTTTGCAGGCGCTGTCCGATGTCGGTCTCGAGATCAAGTCGGGCCAGATTTACGGTCTGATCGGCCCGAACGGCGCCGGCAAGACCACCTTCTTCAACGTGATCACGGGTCTGTACACGCCGGATTCGGGCGAGTTCAAGCTCGACGGCACGCCGTACACGCCGACCGCTGTGTATCAGGTGGCGAAGGCGGGCATTGCGCGTACGTTCCAGAACATCCGTCTCTTTGGCGGCATGACCGCGCTGGAAAACGTGATGGTCGGGCGCCACGTGCGCACGAAGCACGGTCTGCTGGGCGCGGTGTTCCAGACGCCGGCCGAGCGCAAGGAAGAGCGCGAGATCAAGGAACGCGCGATCGAACTGCTGGAGTACGTCGGCATTGCGCAGTACGCGGACTACACGTCGCGCAATCTGTCGTACGGTCACCAGCGCCGTCTGGAGATCGCCCGCGCATTGGCAACGGATCCGAAGCTGCTCGCGCTGGACGAACCGGCTGCCGGCATGAACGCGACGGAAAAAGTCGAGCTGACCAAGCTGCTCGACAAGATCCGCGCGGACGGCAAGACGATCCTGCTGATCGAACACGACGTGAAACTCGTGATGGGTCTGTGCAACCAGATGACGGTGCTCGACTACGGCAAGGTGATTGCCCAAGGTCTGCCGCAGGACGTGCAGAAGGATCCGAAGGTGATCGAAGCTTATCTGGGTGCGGGGGTCCACTAATGGCAACGGCAATGTTGAAAATCAAGGGCCTGCAGGTCAATTACGGCGGCATTCAGGCAGTCAAGGGCATCGATCTCGAAGTCGCGCAGGGCGAACTGGTCACGCTGATCGGCGCGAACGGCGCGGGCAAGACCACGACGATGAAGGCGATCACGGGTCTTAAGCCGTACACGATCGGCGACATCGAGTACATGGGCGAGTCGATCAAGGGCATTCCGCCGCATCTGTTGCTCAAGCGCGGTCTCGCGATGGTGCCGGAAGGGCGCGGCATCTTCGCGCGCATGTCGATCGTCGAGAACATGCAGATGGGCGCTTATCTGCGTACCGACACGGACGGCATCAAGGCAGACGTGGATCGCATGTTCGGCTTCTTCCCGCGTCTGAAAGAACGCGCCACGCAATACGCGGGCACGCTCTCGGGCGGCGAACAGCAGATGCTGGCCATGGCGCGCGCGATCATCTCGCGTCCCAAGCTGTTGCTGCTGGACGAGCCGTCGATGGGTCTGTCGCCGATCATGGTCGAGAAGATCTTCGAAGTGGTGCGGGCGATTTCGGCTGAAGGCATGACCGTGCTGCTGGTCGAGCAGAACGCGCGCCTGGCGTTGCAGGCGGCGAATCGCGGCTACGTGATGGACTCGGGTCTGGTCACGATGTCGGGTGACGCGAAGCAGATGCTCGATGATCCGAAGGTGCGGGCGGCTTATCTGGGTGAATAAGCCTGGTTAGTTTGCCGTGCATATGAAAAAAGGTCGCATGCGTTTTCGCATGCGACCTTTTTCATTGGGCGCAACGCTAATCTAGGCGCTGGCGGCCACAGGATCCGCCAATTCACCCAGGCGTTTGCCGAGACTGATTACCGCGTCGGCGCGATAACCGAGCGCCTCGTAAAACGCGCGCACTTCGGCCTTCGCGGATAGAACCTGCAGATTCAGCTTCGGACAGCCACGCTGCGTCAGCGCGTTTTCGACATGGGCGACGAGACGCGTGCCGATTCCATGACGGCGCAGCGACTCATCCACCGCGAGCGAATACAGCCAGCCGCGATGGCCGTCGTAGCCGCCCATCACCGTGCCGACGATGCGTTCGCCGAGCGCCGCGACAAAGAACAGCTCCGGCTGCGTCGCCAGCTTGTTGGCGATCGACAGATGCGGATTGCGCTGCGGCTTCGTGACGTCCCGATACTCAGGGAAGGCTTGTTGCCACAGCGTGACCACGGCATCAGTGTCGCTCGCGTCGAAGCACCGGATCGATAATGTTGCGCTCGACGTCATATACGCGGTCCTGGTCGATTACAGCGTGTCGAGAATCGAACGCAGCATCGCCATCATCTGGTCGATTTCTTCGGTGGTTACATTCAGCGCCGGCATGAAGCGCAGCAGGTTCGGACGCGCCGCGTTCAGCAGCAGGCCGTCAGGCTGCATGTCGCGCGCCTTTTCGACGATCTGGTTGCCGATATCCTTGCCGAGCAGCAGCGCGCGCAGCAGGCCTTCACCACGTTCGCCCTTGAAGCCGCGTTCTTCCGACAACTCCAGCAGTTTCGAGCGCAGATATTCGCCGCGCGCCCGCACGCCTTCGAGGAAGCCCGGCGCGGTGAGCTGCGAGATCACCGAGTAGCCGACTGCCGTCATCAACGGATTGCCGTTGTAGGTGCCGCCCTGGTCGCCCGCTTCGAAAATGGCGACCTCCGCCTTCGAGAGCAGCGCCGCGAGCGGCACGCCGCCGCCGATGCCCTTGCCGAGCGTCATGATGTCCGGCTCGATGCCCGACAACTCGTACGCGAACAGCGTGCCCGCGCGGCCGCAGCCGCTTTGCACTTCGTCGACGATCAGCAGCAGGTTGTGCTTTTTCGTCAGTTCGCGCAGTTGCTGCATGAACTCGCGCGTGGCGGGAATCACGCCGCCTTCGCCCTGGATCGGTTCGAGCATGACGGCAACGGTTTTCGCGTTGATGAGCTTCTCCACCGACGCGATGTCGTTCAGGTCCGCCTTCGGAAAGCCAGGCACTTGCGGTGCGTAGATCGTGTCCCAGCCCGGCTTGCCGCTGGCCGACATGGTGGCCAGCGTACGGCCGTGGAAGCTGTGGTCGAACGTGATGATCTCGAACGCGCCGTCCTTGAACTTCTTGCCCCACTTGCGCGCGAGCTTGATTGCGCCTTCGTTGGCTTCGGCGCCGCTGTTCGCGAAGAACACCTTGTCGAAGCAGCTGTGCTGGGTGAGCAGGCCGGCAAGTTTTGCCATCGGCTCGTTGTAGAAGGCCGGCGACGGGTTGATGAGCAATTGCGCCTGTTTGTTCAGCGCTTCGATCATGCCGTCGTTGCAGTGACCGAGACTGTTCACCGCCCAGCCCTGGATGAAGTCCAGATATCGCTTGCCGTTGTTGTCGTAGAGCCACGAGCCTTTGCCGTGCGTGAAAACGATTTCGGGCCGGTTCGTGATGTACATCAGCGACTCGATCGGATACTCATTGAAATTCATGACGGCAGGCTCCAGACAGCGGGGGTAAAGGGTGGATGAAGTTGGCCAACTACGAAATAAGAGCCGGAAAAACAGAAAAGCCACGGCATGCCGTGGCTTTCATGATTCGAACAGCTTGCGCCTTTGTGTGGCGCGAATCCGTGACGAAGCCAGCGGCGTCCCTAGGGAAGCGGCGAGCGGCGACGTCGAAGTTCGGACTGGATGCGGTTCATGCGCGAAAGAATACGACAAGGAAAGCGCTGGTGTAAACCATGAATTTGCGTCGGGCGGATATTTTCTGCCGTGCAAAGCCGTGTTGATCGCCAATTGTGAGATGTCTGGCTGACTAAAATGTGACGGCCATGATGCGACGGTGATCGCTTGAACCGCTTGTCGGGCGGACAAGGCGGCATGCAACGAACAATCACCAAATGCAAATGGGCGCTCAAATGAGCGCCCATTCTGAAGCAGGAAGCCGGGGGTCCGCCCATCCGAAGATAGCTGCCGACGCTGATCCCGACTTATCGCTAACGATTCTAAAAGCCGAGGAGGCATACGTCAATGGACCATCTCACAGACGGGGAAATTTCAGCCATCGCAACGCTGCTTTCCGGAGAGCGCCTTAGTACTTTTCACGCGATGGTGGGTACGACTCGCGCGGCCATCACGCTTCATCAGCAGATGTTGCAACTCGCTGGGGCCTTGATGAGCGTCACGGCAGTCGTCGAAATAGCGCTGCGCAACGCGGTGTGCGACAAGCTGCGCGAGCACTTCGGCGTGGACGGCTGGTTGCGTCGTCCGCCAGAGCCGTTCGCCTGGAAGGACGAGGAGCGGGGCAAGATCGAAGCGGCGGTTCGCGGTGCGCAACGCGCGGCGTATGCAAAGCTGAAACCTTCTGACAAGCGTGCACTCGATCAGGCCGCGTTTCGTGGCGGCGTGCCGCCTGGTCTGGAGCATGAGTTTCGCGTCGGCGCACGGCAGAAAGCGATCGCTGTTCGAAGCGGGCAAGTAATTACCCAACTGACGATGTATTTCTGGAAGCGCCTCTTTTCCCGCGATTACGAACAGACCCTATGGAAACCAGCGCTGAAATCGATTTTCCCGGACAAGCGGATCGACCGTTCGGCTATTGCTGGTCAACTGGAGCGAATCTATCAGACACGCAATCGAGTCGCGCACCATGAACCTGTGTACGGCCACAGGCTATTCGACACGCTGAACGCGGTGGATTTTCTGGCGTCAAGGCTGGGTGCGGCCGGCAGCGATGGCTGCACCGCATTGCATAAAATGTTGCGGATCGAGCATGCCGCGCTTGAGAATCAGGCGCGCGCTCTGCAAATCAGAATCGAGACCTGTGCCGGTGCGCGGCATCCTTGCGCGAAGCGCGGCTGTCTGCATAGCCGCGCTTCCAGAAACGCACACGGCGAGCACCGACGCTCACGCGCCGACGCACCTCCCATCAAACCGGATTGGCCAGATCCGCCGCGCTCGTGAACGAATCCGCGTAGAACTCGTCTTCCGGCAGTCCATGATGCTGCGTGAAATCGCGCTGCGCCGACTCGACCATCACCGGCGCGCCGCACGCATACACCTGATACGCCGACAGGTCCGGCAAGTCTTCGATCACCGCGCGGTGCACGAAGCCGACGCGGCCCGTCCATGCGTCGCTCGCGTCCGGCTCCGACAGCACCGGCACGAACTTGAAGTTCGGAATCTCGCGCGCCCATTGTTCGGCGAGTTCGAGCAGATACAGATCTTTCTTGCGGCGTGCGCCCCAGTAAAGCGTCATCGGCCGGTTCAGGTTCTTGAACACCGCGTGCTCGATGATCGCCTTCAGCGGCGCGAAGCCCGTACCCGACGCGAGCAGCACGATCGGCTTGTCCGAATCTTCGCGCAGGAAGAACGTGCCGAGCGGCGCTTCGAAGCGCAGAATGTCGCGCTCTTTCATGGTGTTGAATACGTGATCGGTGAAAGCGCCGCCGGGCATATGACGGATGTGCAATTCGATCGGGCCTTCCGCGTGCGGTGCATTTGCCATGGAATAGCTGCGACGCTTGCCGTCTTTCAGAATGAATTCCAGGTATTGACCGGCGAGATATTGCAGACGCTCATTGGCGGGCAATTGCAGCTTCAGCACGATGACGTCGTCGGCCTTGCGCTCGATTGCGTTCACGCGGCACGGCAGTTTCTTGACCTGCACGTCGCCGACGCCGGCCACTTCGCGAATATCCACTTCGAGATCGGTGCAGGCGGTCGCGCAGCAGAAAAGCGCCATGCCGCGCGTCTTTTCGTCGTTCGACAAAGCCGACGACGAATGCGCGCGCTGCTCGATTTCGCCGCTGACCACAGTGCCCTTGCATGAGCCGCAGGCGCCGTTCTTGCAACCGTAGGGCAGGCCGATGCCCTGGCGCAAGGCGGCGCTCAGCACCGGTTCGTCCTGTTCCACCTGAAACTGCCGGCCGCTTTGCCGGAGCGTGACGTTAAATGCCATAGAGTGTTCGAAATCGAAAAGTCGGTAATCGTTATCGGACTTGCCGTATCCACCACGCGATACCTGTCGCGCTTGACGGCTACAATGCGTCCACCATGAAAGCGACACGAAACTTCCGCCGGCCGCGAGTGTTGATCGTAGGTTGCGGCGATGTCGGCATGCGCTGCGTGCCCTTGCTGCAACCGCGCGCGCACGTCTTTGCACTGACCAGTCATGCCGGGCGCAGCGCCGAACTTCGCGCGGCGGGCGTCACGCCGCTGGTCGGCGATCTCGATGTGCGCCGCAGCCTGAAACGGCTCGCGGGCCTCGCGCCGACGGTGCTGCATCTCGCGCCGCCGCAGAAATCCGGCGACGACGACCGCCGTACCCGCGCCTTGCTCGCTACGCTAGGCGCGCGCCGCGCTTCAGCGCTACGGGCCGCGCGTGGCATGGTGGCGCCAGTTGGGCGGTTGCGCCGCGTTCGTGCCTCGTGGGCGGGATCTGAAACAGCCGATATTGTACCCGACGGGGTGCGCCGGACCGCTGGTTCGCACGCACCCGTGCGCCTGGTGTACGCGAGCACGACGGGCGTCTATGGCGACTGCGGCGGCGCGTGGATCGACGAGACGCGTGTGACGCAGCCGGCCAACGCGCGCGCCAAGCGCCGTGTCTCGGCCGAGCGGCAATTGCGGCGCGCGACGGCGCGCGGCGCTGTTGCGGCGAGCATCGCGCGAATTCCAGGTATTTATGCGGGCAATCGTCTGCCGCTCGCGCGGCTCGAAAGAGGCACGCCGGCCCTGATCGATGCCGACGACGTCTACACCAATCACATTCACGCCGACGATCTGGCTGCGATCCTCGTGCGACTCGCCACGCACGGACGGCCGGGGCGGGTGGTCCACGCGTCTGACGACTCATCGCTAAAAATGGGCGAGTACTTCGACGAGGTGGCCGATGCGTTCGGCCTGCCGCGCGCGCCGCGCATTACGCGGGCCGAAGCGGAGCGGCAGATCGAGCCGACCTTGCTGTCTTTCATGCGTGAGTCGAGGCGGCTCCTGAACCGGCGTCTCAAACAGGAATTGAGGGTGCGCTTACGCTATCCGAGCGTCGAAGATTTTTTGCGTGAAGGCGTGAAGGCGTGAAGGCGTGACAGCCTGCACGCAACAGAAGGAAGAAAAGCACGGCAAAAAGCCATCCTCCCAGGCATCGCCCGGACAATTCCGCCCGCGCCGTGCGCGCTGCCTCGGCGCCGCGCGGCTTCGCGATGCCTACGTCAGCGCAGGCAATGCTTCCAGCAGCACGAAACAGAGCATCGCGCCGATCAGTGCGCCGATCAGGTTCGGCTGATAGTTGTGCCGCAGTCGCATCATGACCAGCAATCCGCCGATCAGGACCAGCCCGAAGCACAGAAAAGCAACCATCACGGACGAAATCTGAAAGCTGTCGTGGATGACCATGGTGCCCTCCCTGAACTCTTTGTAGTCTTTGTTTAAACGAGTATAGGGCGACATGTAAGCAAGATCATGCTGCGGCGCAGCGCCTGGGCCCGCGGCATGCACGCTGAGTGCACAGACGCGCACGCGTTTTCCTGTTGCATCAAGGCCTTAAAGGGCCACTACCGGTTTACCCGCTCCGTAAAGATCCGAGGTCGGTTTCGTCGAGCCATTGCCATGCGCCCGGTGCGAGCGCTTCGGGCATCGCGAGGCCGCCGATCCGCTCGCGATGCAGCGCCTCGCACCGATTGCCCGCTGCCGCGATCATCCGCTTGACCTGGTGATACTTGCCTTCCATCACGGTGAGCGCGAGCGTGTGAGCGCCGCGCGCCTGGGCGTCCACAGCGGCAATCGGTTTGGCCTCGCCGTGCAGCAGCACGCCGTCGCGCAGCGCGCTCAATTGCGCGTCGTCGACTGGATGGCGCGTGGTCGCGACATACACCTTGGGCACCTTGCGTTTCGGCGAGGTGAACAGGTGCACGAACTTGCCGTCGTCAGAGAGCAGCAGCAGGCCGGTCGTGTCCTGATCCAGCCGTCCCACGCATTGCACGCCGCGCTCGGCGAACTGCGGCGGCAACAGGCTGAACACGCTCAGGTGATGCTGCGGATCGCGCGAACATTCGTAGCCCGCCGGCTTGTTCAGAAGCAGATAGGCGTGCTCGCGATACGGCCAAACCACACCGTCCACGCTGAAGGAAAACGTGGAGTCGCCGGTGGGGAAATCGGCGTCGGCATCGGTGCAGACTGCGCCGCCGATGCTCACGCGCGCGTCGGCGATCAGCGCGCGGCATTGACGGCGCGAGCCGAACCCTTGAGTGAAGAGAATGCTTTCGAGATTCATGGCGAGCGAAGAATAACACCGCAAGAAGCGGAGCGCCCCGCTGCGCGAGTCGGACCACGATGAACGCCTTTGCTTCACTTCACTCACGTCGCCGGAGTTCATCGATGCTCGCTACCTCTTCCACCTCATCCGCGCAGCGTTTGCCGGCCGCATTCAGGCGGCTCGCGTGGTCGAACCTCGTCGCGCAATCCGCCGAGCAGATCAGCCTCGCCGCCGCGCCACTCGTGGCGGTATTCGCACTCGGCGCCGACGCGCGCGACACGGGCCTGTTGCAAACCGCGCAGACGTTGCCGTTCCTGTTGCTGTCCATACCGCTCGGCGTCTGGGCCGACCGCCGCTCGCGCCGCACGCTGATGACGCTCGCCGAAAGCGTGCGCGTGTTCGCCATGCTGTGCGTGCTGCTGCTCGTCATGACTCACGCGCTGAGCCTGCCGCTTCTCGCCGCGCTCGGTTTCATCGCCGCGACCGGCACGGTGGCCTACAACGTCGCCGCGCCTTCACTGGTGCCCGCGCTCGTGCCGCGCGAAGCGTACGCTGGCGCGAACGGCCGGCTCGAACTCGCGCGCAGCGTGGCGTATTCGGCCGGGCCGGCGCTCGGCGGGCTGCTGGTCGGCTGGATCGGCGCGGGTTGGGCGTATGGCTGCGCGGCCGCGCTGTCCGCACTGGCCGTCGCGTTGCTGGCGGGCTTGCGTGAACCGCCGCGCGTGGTGGCGCCGCAGCGACATTTCATGCTGGAACTGCGCGACGGTACGCGTTTCGTGCTGCGCGATGCGCTGCTGCGTCCCATGCTCGCGACGGCGGTGTTCTTCAACCTCGGCTTCTTCGTACTGCAAGCGGTGTACGTGCCCTACGCGGTGCATCGGCTGGGGCTGACCGCTTCCGCGGTTGGCGTGACGCTCGGCGCCTACGGTGTCGGCATGGTGTGCGGCGCGCTGGCCGCACCCGCCATTGCGCGACGCCTTGCGTTCGGCCGTGTGCTGATCATCGGGCCGTCGTGCGGATTGCTCGCCTCGCTCGTGATGGTGGCGACGCTCGTTGCGCTGTCGTTCTGGCTGGCCATGTCGAGCTTTTTTCTGCTCGGCGCGGGACCGATTCTGTGGGTGGTCGGCTCGACCACCCTGCGCCAGGCGATCACGCCTGAACGGATGATGGGCCGCGTGTCCGCGCTCAACAGTACCGCGACGTACGGCGCGCGGCCGCTCGGCGCATTGCTCGGCGCGGCGATCAGTTCGCGCTGGGGCATGGACGCGTGTCTGGTCGCGGCGGCGGCAGCCTTCCTCGCGCAGGCATTGATCATCTTCATGTCGCCGGCGGCGCGGCTCGCGCGCATTCCAGAGCAAAGCGCCGCGGTTTGCTGAAAACCGATTTTCAGGCGGCCGCGCGCCTGCGTGGATGGGATGCGTCTTTCGGACGCGGTTCATCCGTGAAAACCCTCAAAAATGAAAATGAATTTTTTCTGATGGGATTTCTATGTAAATATACTTTCATTCATTTTCATTACGCCCGGCGGGAAGTCCTGCCGGGGACACCGCACCGCTCGCATGATTCATCAACCGTCCGTGGCCACCAATCCCGCCGAGCAGGCCATCGCCGCGCGTATCGCCGCCGCCATGCCGACCTTGACGCCGATTCATCGGCGCATGGGCGAATACGTGCTGGCCAATCTGTTTCGCGCGGCGACCATGCGGATCGACGAACTGGCCAGCGTGGTCGGCGCGTCGGTGGCGACGGCGAATCGCTTCGCACGCGCGCTCGGTTTCGATGGCTATCCGCAGTTTCGCGAGGGGCTGGTTCGCGGCTTCGAGGCAACGCTCGCGCCGGTCGAGCGTTTGCGCAGTGCGCAGGAGTCGCTCGCAGCCGGTGACGACGTGGTCGACGCGTCGCTCGAACAGGCCGCCAATAACCTGCACGCCACCCGCACGGCAATCGACAGCGTCGCGGCCGAAGCCGCCGTCGAAGCGATCATCGCCGCGCGCCGCGTATTCGTGCTCGGCTACGGCGCGAGCGCGTTCCTCGCGGGCCTGATGGAACACGGGTTGATGCCGTATCACGACAACGTGCAGTCGCTCGCGCTGATGGGCGGACCTTCGCATGCCGCGCGGCGTCTGTTTGCCTGCAACGAGGGCGATCTGGTGATAGGCATCGCGTTTCCGCGCTACGTCGAAGACACGATCGAGCTCGCTCACCGTGCGGCAGGCCGTGGCGCTCGCGTGCTCGCGCTGACCGACAGTCCGCGCTCGCCGCTCGCACAATTCGCCGACCTTTCGCTCTACATCCGCGCGGATCGGCGGCTTGCGGCGAACGCCGATTCGGCCGTGCTCGCCGTCATCGAAGCGCTGTGCGACGCGGTGGCGTATCGGGCCAAACGCTCGGTGAAAGCCGCCGCCGAGGTCAGCGAATTCCTGCTGCCGTGGCTCGTCGACCCGCAAGCCGAATCCGCCGGCACGAACGCACGGCCCGCGCGCAACGCGACGCGAACCACTCGGACCACTCGGACCGCCCGTACTACTCGCACAAGCAAAACCAAACGATGAACTCCAACGCAGTCATTGCCATTCATGGCGGGGCAGGGACGATCCTGCGCGCGTCGATGTCGGCTAACGCCGAAGCCGAATACCACGCCGCCTTGCATGCCGTGCTGAGCGCCGGCCAGCGCGTGCTCGCCGACGGCGGCAGCGCGCTCGACGCCGTCAGCGAAGCCGTGCGCCTGCTCGAAGACTGTCCGCTCTTCAACGCGGGCCGCGGCGCCGTTTATACGGCGGCGGGCACGCACGAACTCGACGCCGCGATCATGGACGGCCGCACCCTCGACGCCGGCGCGATCTGCTGCGTGAAGCGCGTGCGCAATCCGATTCTGGCGGCGCGGCGCGTGCTCGAAGGCAGCGAGCATGTGCTGTTTACAGGCGAAGGCGCGGAAGCATTTGCCGCCGCGCAAGGGCTCGAATTCGTCGAGCCCGAGTATTTCCATACCGAAGCGCGCCATCGTCAATGGCTGCTCGCGCGCGATCAGCAGCGCGCCATGCTGGATCACGACGGCGCGACGCTGGCCGCCGCACCGTCGGCGAATGACGACGACCCGACACCGCATGAACCGATCGACCCGAACCGCAAGTTCGGCACCGTCGGCGCGGTCGCGCTCGATCAGCACGGCCACGTGGCGGCGGCGACATCGACGGGCGGCGTGACCAACAAGCAGGTCGGCCGGGTCGGCGATACGCCGCTGATCGGCGCGGGCTGCTATGCGGACGACGCGACCTGCGCCGTCTCGACCACCGGCTCGGGCGAAATGTTCATGCGCATGGTCGCGGCGTACGACGTCGCCGCGCAAATGGCCTACCGCAATGTGTCGCTGCAGGAAGCGGCCGACGACGTGGTGATGAACCGCCTGCCGAGAATCGACGGCCGCGGCGGACTGATCGCCGTGGATGCACGCGGCAACGTCACGCTGCCGTTCAATACCGAAGGCATGTATCGCGGTTTTGCGCGGCTCGGTGAAACGCCGGTGACGGCGATTTACCGCTAGTCGTGCGTCCGCTTGGCGCCTGACCCTTCGCCTGACATTTCGTCAGCCGCGTTCGAATTCAAAGGAACCACCGTGCCGACTCCATCGCACACCGCCCGTCCGCTTATCGACACCTTGCCGCCGCAGCGCGTGCTCGCGGTCGACGATCTGTCAGTCGCCTTTCGCAGCGGCGAGACCACGTTCAACGCGGTGCGCAATCTGTCGCTGACGGTCGAGCGCGGCGAGACGCTCGCGATCGTTGGCGAATCGGGGTCGGGCAAATCAGTTACTTCACTCGCGTTGATGCGGCTGATCGAGCACGGCGGTGGGCGCCTTGCCGGCGGCAGCATCGCTTTCCGGCGCCGCGACGGCAGCGTGCTCGACCTCGCGAAAGCGTCGTCGGGCACGATGCGCTCGATTCGCGGCGCCGACATCGCGATGATCTTTCAGGAGCCGATGACCTCGCTCAATCCGGTCTTCACGGTGGGCGATCAGATCAGCGAGGCGATCGCCTTGCATCAGGGCAAGAGCCGTTCCGCCGCGCATGCGGAAACGCTGCGCCTGCTCGAACTCGTGCGTATTCCGGAAGCGCGGCGCGTGGCGGCGCGTTTCCCGCATCAACTGTCGGGCGGCATGCGCCAGCGCGTGATGATCGCGATGGCGCTGTCGTGCAAGCCCGCGTTGCTGATCGCCGACGAGCCAACCACCGCACTCGATGTGACGATCCAGGCGCAGATTCTGCAACTGATTCGCGGCTTGCAGGACGAGATGAACATGGGCGTGATCTTCATCACGCACGACATGGGCGTGGTCGCCGAAGTGGCGGACCGCGTGCTGGTGATGTATCGCGGCGAGAAGGTGGAAGAGGGCGCGTCCGACGCGCTGTTCGCCGCGCCGTCGCATCCTTATACGAAGGCGTTGCTCGCTGCCGTGCCGCGTCTTGGCGCGATGCAAGGCACGGATCAGCCGGCCAAATTTCCGATCCTGACTGTCGAGCAGGCCAGTTTGAGCGGCGCCGATCAAGCCGTGCGTCCCGCTGCCGCCGTCGCCGAAGAAACCCAACCGTTGGTGCGGGAAACCACGCCGCCGATTCTGCGCGTGCGCGATCTGGTTACGCGCTTTCCAGTCAAGAGCGGGCTGTTCGGACGCGTAACGGGCCGCGTGCACGCGGTGGAAAAAGTCAGCTTCGATTTGCGGCCCGGCGAAACGCTGGCGCTGGTCGGCGAATCGGGTTGCGGCAAATCCACCACGGGCCGCTCGCTGCTGCGCCTCGTGGAAAGCCAAAGCGGGTCGATCGAATTCAACGGCAAGGAAATCAGTTCGCTGTCGGGCCCCGCGTTACAGGCGCTGCGTCGCGACATCCAGTTTATTTTTCAGGACCCGTTCGCCTCGCTGAATCCGCGTTTGACAGTGGGCTTTTCGATCATGGAGCCGCTGCTCGTGCACGGCGTCGCGCAGGGCGCCGAAGCGCAGGCGCGCGTGGCCTGGCTGCTCGAAAAAGTCGGCCTGCCGCCCGAAGCCGCGCGGCGCTATCCGCACGAATTTTCCGGCGGTCAACGGCAACGCATTGCGATTGCACGCGCGCTGGCATTGAACCCGAAAGTCGTGATCGCCGATGAATCCGTCTCCGCACTCGACGTTTCGGTGCAGGCGCAGATCGTCAACCTGATGCTCGATCTGCAGCGTGAACTGGGCGTCGCGTATCTGTTCATTTCGCATGACATGGCCGTGGTCGAACGCGTCAGTCATCGCGTCGCGGTCATGTATCTCGGCCAGATCGTCGAGATCGGTCCGCGCCGCGCGGTGTTCGAAGCGCCGCAGCATCCCTACACGCGCAAGCTGATGGGCGCGGTGCCGGTCGCCGATCCGGCGCGCCGTCACGCGAAACGCATGCTCGCCGCCGACGAGATTCCGAGCCCGATCCGCGCGCTGAGCGATGAACCGGTCGTGGCGCCGCTCGTCGCGGTCGGGCCGGATCATTTCGTCGCCCAGCATCGCGTGGGCGGTGCGTACTAAAGAGCGGTATTAAAGAGATTTACCAAAGAGCCTTACCAAAGAGCAATACAGAAAACCCCAGCCACACACTTCTTCTCGCAGCATCACAACCTGTTTTCATTTCGCAGCCTGGAGCCAACCTCATGAACCTGCTGGTCCCGTCTTCTCCGTTTCGTTTGCGCGCGCTGATCAGCGGCGGCGCGGTGGTGTTCGCGATGCTCGCGGGCAATGCGGCGCACGCCGACACCACGGCCGTGATGGCCGTCGCCTCGACCTTCACGACGCTCGATCCGTACGACGCCAACGACACGCTCTCGCAAGCTGTCGCGAAGTCGTTCTATCAGGGACTCTTCGGCTTCGACAAGGACATGAAGCTGGTCAACGTGCTGGCCGATAGCTACGAAGCGAGCCCGGATGCGAAGGTCTACACGTTCAAACTGCGCCACGGCGTGAAGTTCCAGGACGGCACCGACTTCAACGCCGCCGCCGTGAAAGCGAACTTCGACCGCGTGACCGATCCGGCGAACAAGCTCAAGCGCTACAACATGTTCAACCGTATCGAGAAGACCGAAGTGGTCGATCCGTACACGGTGAAGATCACGCTGAAGGCGCCGTTCTCGGCGTTCGTCAACGTGCTCGCGCATCCGTCGGCGGTGATGATTTCGCCGGACGCGCTGAAGAAGTACGGCAAGGACATCGCGTTCCATCCGGTCGGCACGGGTCCGTTCGAACTGGTGAAGTGGGACCCGGCGGGCGATCTGACGGTGAAGAAGTTCGCCGGCTACTGGAAGAAGGGCTACCCGAAGGTCGACGCGATCGACTGGAAGCCGGTGGTCGACAACAACACGCGCGCAGCGCTGATGCGTACCGGCGAAGCGGATTTCGCATTCCAGGTGCCGTTCGAACAGGCCGCGCAATTGCAGGCGAGCCCGAAGGTCGATCTGATCGCGTCGCCGTCGATCATTCAGCGCTATATCAGCCTGAATGTGAACCAGAAGCCGTTCGACAATCCGAAGGTGCGTGAAGCACTGAACTATGCGGTCAACAAGGACGCGCTCACCAAGGTCGTGTTCGCCGGTTATGCGACGCCGGCCGACGGCGTGGTGCCGCAAGGCGTCGACTATGCGGTGAAGCAGGGCCCGTGGCCGTACGATCCGGCCAAGGCGCGTGAGCTGCTGAAGGAAGCGGGCTATCCGAACGGTTTCGAAACCACGCTGTGGTCCGCGTATAACTACTCGACCGCGCAGAAGGTGATCCAGTTCGTGCAGCAGCAACTCGCGCAGGTCGGCATCAAGGCGCAGGTCGAAGCGCTCGAAGCAGGTCAGCGCGTCGCCAAGGTGGAAAGCGCGCAGGACGCGGCGACCGCGCCGGTGCGCATGTACTACGCGGGCTGGTCGTCGTCGACGGGTGAAGCCGACTGGGCGATCACGCCGCTGCTCGCGTCCGTCTCGTTCCCGCCGAAGATGGTCAACACCGCTTACTACAAGAACGACACCGTCGACAGCGATCTGAAGCAGGCGCTCGAAACCACCGACCGCGCGAAGAAAGCCGAGCTTTACACCGACGCGCAAAAACGCATCTGGACCGACGCGCCGTGGATCTTCCTCGTCAAGGAGAAGGTGGTGTACGCGCGCAGCAAGCGTCTGTCGGGTGCCTACGTGGCGCCGGACGGTTCATTCAACTTCGACGAAATCGCGATCAAGTGATGAGCTGACCGTGCGTGGCGGCGTGCCGTGTTTCACTGGCACGCCGCCACGCGCGGTCGCTTGACCGCCGCACAGAATCTTTCGTTGCCCGCATCATTGCCGGATTGGGTTTCATGCTGAACTTTCTCGTCAAACGTCTCTTTGGCCTGCTGCCGACGCTCTTCATCGTCGCCGTGCTGGTGTTCCTGTTCGTGCATTTGTTGCCGGGCGATCCGGCGCGGCTCGCCGCCGGTCCCGATGCGGACGAGGCGACGGTCGCGCTGGTGCGTGCCGACCTCGGCCTGAACAAGCCGATGCCGCAGCAGTTCGCCAACTTCTTCGTGAAGATCGCGCACGGCGATTTCGGCATCTCGACGCGCAGCAAGCGCCCGGTCAGCCAGGAAATAGGCGAGCGCTTCATGCCGACGCTGCTGCTCACGCTCGCCAGCATGGTGTGGGCGGTCGTGCTGGGCATGGGCATCGGCATCGTCTCCGCGGTGTGGCGTAACCGTTGGCCGGACCGGCTCGGCATGACGCTCGCGGTGTCGGGTATTTCGTTTCCCGCATTCGCGCTCGGCATGCTGCTGATGGAAATTTTTTCGGTGAAGCTCGGCTGGCTGCCGATTGTCGGCGACGGTTCGTGGCAGAGCTACGTGCTGCCGTCGCTCACGCTCGGCGCGGCGGTTGCGGCGGTGATGGCGCGCTTCACCCGCGCGTCGTTCGTCGAAGTGATGAATGAAGATTTCGTGCGCACCGCGCGCGCCAAGGGCGTGCCCGAACGCCTCGTGATCGTCAAACATTGCCTGCGTAACGCGATGATTCCCGTCATTACGATGATGGGCCTGCAATTCGGCTTTCTGCTGGGCGGCTCGATCGTGGTCGAAGTGGTGTTCAACTGGCCGGGCCTCGGACGCCTGCTCGTGGATGCCGTGTCGATGCGCGACTATCCGGTGATTCAGGCCGAAGTGCTGTTGTTCTCGCTGGAATTCATCATTATCAATCTGGTCGTGGACGTGCTGTACGCCGTGATCAACCCGACTATCCGTTTCAAGTGAGGCCCGCATGAGCACGACCGCCACCGAGCCGAATGCGGCCAGCACCGTCAAAGCCGAACGCGCGATCCGCACGCCGTGGAGCGAGTTCTGGCGCAAATTCCGTAAGCAGCATGTAGCGCTTGCCGCCGGCATCTTCGTGCTGCTGTTGATTGCGGTTGCAATCATTGCGCCGCATATCGTGCCGTACGATCCGGAGAATTTCTTCGATTACGACGCGTTGAACGCGGGGCCGTCCGCGGCGCACTGGTTCGGCGTGGATTCGCTGGGCCGCGATATTTTCAGCCGCATTCTGGCGGGTTCGCGCATTTCGCTCGAAGCGGGCTTTCTGTCCGTTGCGATCGGTGCGGTGATCGGCACGTTCTTCGGCCTGCTGGCCGGCTACTACGAAGGCTGGTGGGATCGCATCACGATGCGCGTCGCCGATGTGCTGTTCGCGTTTCCCGGCATTCTGCTCGCCATCGGCGTGGTGGCGATTCTCGGCAACGGCATGATCAACGTGATCTGCGCGGTTGCGATCTTCAGCATTCCGGCGTTCGCGCGGCTCGTGCGCGGCAATACGCTCATGCTCAAGCAACTCACGTATATCGAAGCGGCGCGCAGCATCGGCGCGTCGGATTGGACGATCATCGTGCGGCACATTCTGCCGGGGACGATTTCTTCGGTGGTGGTGTACTTCACGATGCGTATCGGCACCTCCATCATCACGGCGGCAAGCCTGTCGTTTCTCGGCCTCGGCGCACAACCGCCGACACCCGAGTGGGGCGCGATGCTCAATGAAGCGCGCGCCGACATGGTGACGGCGCCGCATATCGCGCTGTTTCCGAGTCTGGCGATTTTCCTGACCGTGCTGGCGTTCAACCTGCTCGGCGACGGTCTGCGCGACGCGCTCGATCCGAAGCTCGACCGGCCATGAATTCGCCCGAGTTTGAAAACGCGCCGCATATCGGCACGTTGCCGGCAGGTCCGCTCGGCACGATTGCCGATGTGCCGGGCGTGACAGTCGGACACTGCACGCTCGATGAAGGCGCCGTGCAAACCGGCGTGACCGTGATCCGCCCGCATCGTGGCGATCCGTTTCTCGACAAGGTGCCCGCGGCGTCGTCGGTGATCAACGGGTTCGGGAAAAGCATCGGGCTCGTGCAAGTGGAGGAACTCGGCACGCTGGAAACGCCGATTGCGTTGACCAATACATTCGGCGTCGCGGCCGTCGCGCAGGCGCAGATTCGCGCGGCCGTGCGCGCGAATCCGCGGATCGGACGCGAGTGGTCGACAGTCAATCCGGTGGTGTTCGAATGCAATGACGGCTACCTGAACGACATTCAGGCGCTGGCCGTCACTGCACAGCATTTCGACGACGCTTATGCGGCCGCCAGCGCGAATGTCGCGAGCGGCTCGGTCGGCGCGGGCCGTGGCATGTCGTGCTTCGATCTGAAAGGCGGTATCGGTAACGCGTCGCGTGTGGCGAGCGCGGCAGGCCGCAGCTATACCGTCGGCGCACTCGTGCTGGCGAACTTCGGCCGCCTGCCGATGCTGACCATCGACGGCACGCCGCTCGGCCGCGTGCTCGCCGAACGCGCGGCCAAAGCGGAGGCCACGGCATTGTCAGCCACGCCGGCGACGAAACCCGAGCAAGGCTCGATCATCATGATCGTCGCCACCGACGCGCCGCTCGACGCGCGCCAGCTCAAGCGCCTCTCGTTGCGCGCGGCAGCGGGTCTCGCGCGCACCGGCTCGGTGTACGGCCACGGCAGCGGCGATATCGCGCTGGCGTTTTCAACGGCGCATACCGTGCCTCACGGGGCCGACTTCATGACGCCGCCACGGTTGCTCGCGGACGAGCGTCTGGATCCGCTCTTTCGCGCTTGCGCGGACAGCGTCGAGCAGGCGATTCTCGACGCCTTGTGGCGTGCCGCGTCCGTGACCGGGCGCGATGGCCATCGGCGGCTGTCGCTGCGTGACAGCGTTCCCGATCTTGCTCAACTACTCAAGCGCACTCCCTGATGAAAGTCCTCATTTCCGCCGACATCGAAGGCATTGCCGGCGTGTTTCATCCTGAGCAAACGCGCGCGGGCAACGGCGAATACGAAGCCGCGCGCCGCTGGATGACGCTCGAAGCCAACGCCGCAATCGAAGGCGCGTTCGCCGGCGGCGCGACACAGGTGTGGGTCAACGATTCTCACGGGGGCTTTCGCAATCTGCTTCCGGACCTGCTCGATGCACGCGCTCAGGTGGTGCTCGGCAAGCCGCGCACGCTCGGCATGATGGCCGGGCTCGAATACGGCGCGGCGCTGGTCTTCATGATCGGCTATCACGCCATGTCGCAAACGCACGGCATCCTCGCGCACACGATCAACAGTTTTGCGTTCGCGCGCGTTTCGCTGAACGGCGTCGAGGTGGGCGAGGCGGGCCTATATGGCGCGCTGGCGGAAGAATATGGCGCACGCGTCGCGCTGTTATCCGGTGACGATGTGTTCGCGCAAGAAACCGCGCCGCGTTTTCCGGGCGCGCGTTTTGTCGTCACCAAGCACGCGACGGGGCAGGCAAGCGGCGTCACGCAATCGCCGGCAAGCGCTCGCACGGCCATAGAAAGTGCCGCGCGTGAGGTGGTTCAGCAGCATCTGGCCGACGGGCATGCGCGGGAATCCACACGCGCCGAAGTCAAGCCGGTGGAATGCGAGTTGCGCGTGCAAACCAGCGGGCTCGCGGATCTGTTCTGCCAATGGCCGACGCTCACGCGCGTCGACGCGGTCACATTGCGCTTTAGCGCGGCGTCGGCGGAACACGTGGTGCGCATGCTGAATTGCCTGTCGGCGATGTCGTTCATGTTGCGCTGAGCGCGCTGATTACGCTAAGCGCGGGAATCTACGGAATCCGAACCAAATCCCCGGAGCGCATCGAGCCGGCGTATGGGCGAGAACAGTCGCGCATACGCCTGAACAGACCTATTGCTGCCGGCTCAGTTCGCGCGCCGCGCGATCGATCACGTCGGCAATCGCGCCTGCGTGCGACACCGGAGCCAGGTGGCTAGACGCCATCGGCACGACTTTCGCGCCCATCCGCTCAGCCATGAATCTCTCGACTTCCGGCGAGACCGCACGGTCGCGCGTCGTGATCACATACCACGACGGCTTTTCTTTCCATGCGACCTGACTGACCGTTTCACTGAAGGCCGTCGCCGCGATCGGCACCTGCGCGGTGGCGAGCACGCGCGTCAGGTTCTCGGGAACGTCCGCCGCGAAGTCGGCGTGGTATTTGGTGCGGTCGAGCCAGAGAAAGCCGCTCGGATCCTTGATGATGCTTGCGCCCGCGGGCATCGGCGCGGCACGCTTCATCAGATCGACGGCCGACTCGTGCAGGTCCGGCGCGATCGCCGCGATATAGACGAGGCCGGCGACGTTCGGCGCGTTCGCGCCCGCTTCGGTGATCACGACGCCGCCCCACGAGTGCCCGACCAGCATGGTCGGTCCTTCCTGGCGCGCGAGGACGCGGCGGGTCGCGGCGACATCGTCGGCGAGGGAGGTGAGCGGGTTCTGCACCGAACTCACGTGATAGCCCTTCTGCTGCAGCTTGGCGACCACGCCATTCCAGCTCGATCCGTCGACGAACGCGCCGTGCACCAGTACGACGTTGCGCACCGGGCCGGTCATGGGCGCGGCGGAAGGCGGTGCGGCGGCGGCCTTGGCGGGCGGGGCGGCAGGCGCCATGGGTGCAGGCGCCGGCGCTTCGGGTGCGGCCGTCTCCATGCCCGGCTGGCTCGGCGGCTCGGCAGCGGGTTCCACCGTGGGCGCGGCAGTGGGTGCCGTGACCGGTGCGTTGGTCTGGGCGAGAGCAACAGCCCACGGAAAGCAGAGACACACAGCAGCGGCGCAAAGCAGGCGTTTGGGCGACATGTTGAATCTCCGGAGGCTGAAAGCTCGACTAGGGCAACATACAGAAGCCCTGCGCCAGTGACAATCACTATCCTCGACGTTGCGTGCGGCGCAGAACCAAGCGCGGGTTGCTCCCAGTATTTAGGTAATATCGGCCACGTTAAAATTTCAGGTTCTGCCGGGCCGGACCATAAGTCCGATCGGGTGATCGATATCCATACACTGGGGCGCAATTTGAATAGTGCACAGCAGCAAGACGGCCTGAAGCGGGGGCTCAAGAATCGCCATATCCAGCTGATCGCGCTGGGCGGCGCGATCGGCACCGGCTTGTTTCTCGGCTCCGCCAGCGTGTTGCAGGCTGCCGGCCCGTCGATGATTCTCGGCTACGCGATCGGCGGCATCATCGCTTTCATGATCATGCGGCAGTTGGGCGAAATGGTGGCGCAGGAACCCGTGGCCGGTTCGTTCAGCCACTTTGCCTACAAGTATTGGGGCGACTTCCCGGGCTTTCTGTCCGGCTGGAATTACTGGGTGCTGTATGTGCTCGTGAGTATGGCCGAGCTGACCGCCGTCGGCACTTACGTTCACTACTGGTGGCCGGGCGTGCCGACCTGGGTGTCGGCGCTGGTCTGCTTCGCCGGCATCAACGCGATCAATCTCACCAACGTCAAAGCCTACGGGGAAACCGAGTTCTGGTTCGCGATCATCAAGGTCGTGGCGGTGATCGGCATGATCGTGTTCGGCGGCTATCTGCTGATCAGCGGACACGGCGGCCCGCAAGCGTCGATCGCCAACCTCTGGAGCCACGGTGGTTTTTTCCCGCACGGGTTTCATGGCCTGTTCATGATGCTCGCGGTCATCATGTTCTCATTTGGCGGGTTGGAGCTGATCGGCATTACGGCGGCGGAAGCCGACGAGCCGCAGAAGAGCATTCCGAAGGCCGTGAATCAGGTGATCTACCGGATTCTGATTTTCTACATCTGCTCGCTGACGGTGCTGCTGTCGTTGTATCCGTGGAACGAGGTGGCGGCCGGTGGCAGTCCGTTCGTGATGATCTTCTCGCAGATCGGTTCGACGCTGACCGCGAACGTCCTCAACGTGGTGGTGTTGACTGCGGCGCTGTCGGTCTACAACAGCGGCGTCTATGCGAATAGCCGCATGCTCTATGGTCTCGCGGAGCAGGGCAATGCGCCGCGCGCGCTGATGAAGGTCGACCGGCGCGGCGTGCCTTATATGGCGATCGGTTTGTCGGCGCTCGCCACGTTCACGTGCGTGATCGTCAACTATCTGATTCCCGCCGAAGCGCTCGGCTTGCTGATGGCGCTGGTGGTGGCGGCGCTGGTGCTCAACTGGGCGCTGATCAGCCTGACGCATCTCAAATCGCGCAAGGCGATGGTCGCGGCCGGCGAGACGCTCGTGTTCAAGTCGTTCTGGTTCCCGGTCAGCAACTGGATCTGCCTCGCGTTCATGGCGTTGATCCTCGTAATTCTCGCGATGACGCCGGGTCTTTCCGTGTCCGTGTGGCTAGTGCCGGCGTGGCTCGTGGTGATGTGGGCCGGGTATGTGTTCAAGCGCCGGCGCGCCGCGGTACACGGCGGCGCGGGAATCGTGGGGCGATAAAGTGGGCGAATGGCGTGAGAGGCGATGGTCGCGCTCACGCCACTGAAATTCTTCGAGGTCTTTGTCGAGGCCAGCCAAGGTTTTCATGCCGGCCAGAAACGACAAACCCCGCGGGCAGCATGTGCTGGCGGGGTTCGAGGCGATGCTGAAACTGCGGTCTTTCGCTGCGGTTTCGAATTCTATGGTGCCCAGGGCCGGAATCGAACCGGCACGCCTTGCGGCGGGGGATTTTGAGTCCCCTGCGTCTACCAATTTCACCACCTGGGCAGGTCTTGCAGCGCACGCGTCAGAAGCTGGCACGCGGCGAAGACGCAGATTATGGCCGAAAATTGGACGACGGGCAAGCCAGTTGCTTTCATCCGCGTCAAAGCGTTCACACCGTACGCGAAAACCGTTCGAGTGCCTGTTGGCCGAGGTAACGGTCGAACACCATCGCGATGTTGCGCACGAGCATGCGGCCGGCCATTCGCACTTCGAGCTTATGCGCGCCGAGCGACACCAGGCCGTCCTCTTCGAAGCCGCGCAAACGCTCCAGCTCCGGCTCGAACGCGTTGGCGAAGTGGATGCCATACGCCGCTTCGAATTCATCGAAGCGCAACTCCAGGTTGCACATCAATTGGGTGATCACGTCCCGGCGCAATCGGTCGTCGGCGGTCAGGCGCACACCGCGCGCGATGGCGAGCTTGCCTGAATCGACCGCCGCCGCGTAGCCAGGCAGGTCCTTGGCGTTCTGCGCGTAGACGTCGCCGACCTTGCCGATCGACGATGCGCCGAAGCCGATCAGATCGCAGTCGGCTCGCGTGCTGTAGCCCTGGAAGTTGCGATGCAAGGTTCGCTGCGCCTGGGCGCGCGCGAGTTCGTCGGTGGGCAGCGCGAAGTGATCCATACCGATGTACACATAGCCCGCGCCCGTCAGCCGTTCGACCACGCGCTGCAGGATCGCGAGCCGGGCATCAGGCGAGGGCAGTGTGGCGGGGTCCATCTGCCGTTGCATCTTGAAGAGTTGCGGCATGTGGGCATAGGCGAATACCGAGAGGCGATCGGGCGCGAGTTCGATCATCGTGTCGAGCGTGCGGCTGAAGCTCTCGACCGTTTGATGCGGCAACCCATAAATCAGATCGACGCCGATCGAGTGAAAGCCGGTGTCGCGCGCGGCCTGCATGACCGACGCGGTCATCTCGAGCGGTTGAATACGGTTGATGGCCTGCTGCACGACCGGATCGAAATCCTGCACGCCGAGGCTCAAACGGTTGAAACCGAGCTTGCGCAAATGCGCGATCGTCTCGGGTGACGCTTCGCGCGGATCGACTTCGATCGAATACTCGGCTTCGGCGTCGGGCAGCAGTGTGAAATGCTCACGTGTGGCGGCCATCAGTTCGGCCGTTTCATCGTGCGATAGAAACGTCGGCGTGCCGCCGCCCCAATGTAGTTGGGATACCGGACGCCGCGTGTCGAAACAGGCCGCCTGCAACGCGATCTCGCGCTTCAATTGATCGAGGTACGGACGCGCGTGGGCGCGGTTTTTCGTGGCGACCTTATTGCAGCCGCAGTAGAAACACACGGTGTCGCAGAACGGAATGTGGAAATACAGCGAGAGATCCGTCGACGATGCGCCCGGGTCCGCGGCGGCGCGCAAATAGTCGGTGGGATCGAAATCGTCGCGGAACTGCAAGGCGGTGGGATAGGACGTATACCGTGGGCCGTTCGCGCTGTATTTGGCGAGCAGGTCGGGGCGGAACAGCGTGTTGTCGGTGGACATGAGGGGCTCGAGGGCAGACGGCCATCGAGGAAGAGGCGGAACCGGTGTGATTCGCGAGACCGGATCGAACAGCGCGGACGCTTCTTGAACATGGCCTTTAGGATGCCTCGAGTGTACGTGAGCGCGCACGCGCGCGATTGCGTAAAAAGGTCGCATGGAATGCGGTGGCACAATGCGGGTCTGATAATGCATTGCCCGTTGTCGGGTTCAGGAAGAATGCGGTGAATGAAGTGTCTGAAATCTCGAAAAAGGCGGTGAAAGGCGAGTCCGCGTTCCATGTGGCCGATCATGCGTGCCGCCCCGATTGCGGTGCGTGCTGTATTGCGCCGTCGATTTCGAGTCCCATTCCGGGTATGCCGAACGGTAAGCCGGCCGGCGTGCGCTGCGTACAACTCGGCGACGACCTGCGCTGCGCGATCTTCGGCCGGCCGGAGCGGCCGGCGTGCTGTTCCGGTTTGCAACCGCAGACGGAAATGTGCGGCACGAGTCGCGGCGACGCACTCGCGTGGCTCACGCAACTCGAAGCTCAGACTCAACCGCACGTTCAACCGTCGGCCCGCTGATAAACGTGCGCGAGCGCACGCATGAGCGAAGCGCCGCATGCCGAAAACGAACCACGCAATCGCATGTCCGAAAGGGTTTCCACAGGAGATTTCGCATGACTCGACCCGCTGCGCCGGCCCGGCGCCGCTTCCTGCTTGCCGCGCTGACAGGCTCCAGCGCGCTCGGCATCACCGTTTCGCTTACGGCCTGCGCAACGCCGACTTTTCCGTTCATCCCTTCGCACTACACGTTCTCGCAGCAGCAGGTGCAGGACGCGGTGCAGCGCAAATTCCCGTATCAGCGCACCGTCTCGCAGGTGTTCGAAGTCGCGCTGGCCAACCCTGTGGTCGGTTTTCTGCCGGATGCAAACCGCGTCTCGGTGAAGCTCGACGCACGTTTCGCCAGTCCCTTCATGCCTCAGCCGGTGGATGGCGTGTTCATGCTGTCGAGCGAACTGGCCTACGACGCCGCCAGCAAATCGGTCGTGCTCAGGTCGCCGAACGTCGACAACGTCAGCGTGAGCGGGCAGGCGCAGGCCTATACGCAGCAGATCAATGCCGCGGCGGGGCTGCTCGCCACGCAGTTGCTGGCCAACTATCCGATCTACACCTTCAAGCCTGAACAGCTGCAATTTGCCGGTGTGAATTACGAACCCGGTACAATTACCATCCTTACAAACGGCATACGCGTACAAATCGTCGAAAAATGACGCGGTGCGCGGCCGGCAGGGCCGCGCCATTCCGTGTCGGCCCTGTTCGTTCCGACTATAAACAGCGATAAAGGGGCAGGGATGGACTGGCTATTGGCTTGCAAGGCGCTGATTCTGGGCGTCGTCGAAGGGTTGACGGAGTTTTTGCCCGTGTCGAGCACCGGGCATTTGATCGTCGCGGGCAGTCTGCTGAACTTCACCGATGAGCACGCGAAAACCTTCGATGTCGTGATCCAGCTCGGCGCGATTCTCGCCGTGTGCTGGGAGTTTCGCCGGCGCATCGGCAGTGTGGTGGCGGGCTTGCCGAGCCGGCCCGATGCGCGCCGTTTCACACTGAACGTGATCATCGCCACGATTCCGGCGATCGTGCTTGGCTTGCTATTCGAAAAGACCATCAAGGCCGCATTGTTCTCGCCCGTGCCGGTCGCGTTCGCGCTGGTGGTGGGTGGCGTGGTGATTCTGTGGGCGGAAGCGCGTCAGCGCACCCGTGGCGAGACGGCGGCGCGCGTGCAGAGCGTGGACGACCTTAGCGCGCTTGACGCGCTGAAAGTTGGCCTCGCGCAGTGTTTCGCGCTGATTCCAGGCATGTCGCGCTCGGGCTCGACGATCATCGGCGGGATGCTGTTCGGTCTTGACCGGCGCGTCGCCACCGAGTTTTCGTTCTTCCTTGCGATTCCGATCATTTTCGGCGCGACCGCTTACGAGTTGCACAAAGACTGGCATCTGCTTTCCGTCGACGCACTCGGCACTTTCACGCTCGGCTTCCTGGCCGCGTTCGTCAGTGCTTTTGCCTGCGTGCGCTGGCTGTTGCGCTATATCGCGGCGCACGACTTCACCGCGTTCGCGTGGTATCGGATCGCCTTCGGATTGCTGATTCTGCTGGTCGGCTATAGCGGCGCGTTGAGTTGGACGGAGTGAGCCGCTTCGTTTTGCTCGCGCCATGAAAAAAGGTCCGTGTTCGCGGACCTTTGCCTTTGCGGACCCTTCCCGGACCTTTCCTTATCGCCGGATCAGGCGGATTGCCAGTCTTACTCGGCGCCGCGTTTGCGGTAGACCAGATCCCACACGCCGTGGCCGAGCCGCAGCCCACGCCGCTCGAATTTCGTCACCGGACGGTATTCGGGACGCGGCGCATAGCCGTCGGCGGTGTTCTCCAGCGCCGGCTCGGCGCCCAGCACTTCGAGCATCTGTTCCGCGTAGTTCTGCCAGTCGGTCGCGCAATGCAGATAGGCGCCGGGCTTCAGCCGCGATACGAGCAGCGCGACAAATTTCGGCTGGATCAGCCGGCGCTTGTGGTGACGTGCCTTGTGCCACGGGTCGGGGAAGAAGATGTGCACGCCGTCGAGGCTGTCGGGCGCGATCATCTGCTCGAGCACTTCGACCGCGTCATGCTGAATGATGCGGATGTTCGACACGTTCTGCTCGCCCATCAGTTTCAGCAGCGCGCCCACGCCCGGCTCGTGCACTTCGACGCCGAGGAAATCATCGTCGGGACGGTGCGAGGCGATTTCCGCCGTGGTCGCGCCCATGCCGAAGCCGATTTCGAGCACGCGTGGCGCCTTACGGCCGAACACGGCGTTCCAGTCCGGCTGCTGCGGCGCGAAGGGCACCACGAAGCGCGGGCCGAGTTCGTCCATCGCGCGGCGCTGGCCGGTCGAGACGCGGCCGGCGCGCGTGACAAAGCTGCGGATGCGGCGCCGATGCAAGGCTTCTTCTTGCGGCGCGGCTTCGCCGGCGAGTGCGTCTTCGGCTTCGGTGGACGGCGTCGGGAGTTCGTCCGGCGGGGCGGCTTCGTTTGGATCGTGGATCATCTTCGATACTGCTACAAGGGTGAGGGCTATGCGGCTTGCCTGGCGTGCCGCGCGGCGCTTGTAAGCGCTCGCGTGGCAGTGGGCGCGAGTCGCACGCGCGACCGGCACACGCAGCGCCTAAGAAGCGCAGCGCGGGGCCGCCGCCACGACAAAAAAGCCGCCTTCATGGAGGCGGCTCGTGCTGGATTTCCGCTGAACGCATCAGCAGGAAAGTGGAGCGGGCGTTGCAAGTGCGCGTAAGGTAGCACACCCGAAAAGGGTGCGTCCAGACGAAGCGCGCGGCGGTGGGTTAGGGAAACAGGCTAAAACAGTACGTTTTAATAATAAAGAGCCCGGTCCAATCAATTTAATAATTGTGTAAGGTATTTTCGCAGGACGATTATCTGGACGAGTGAAATTCCGATCGCCGCCGTCATTGCGCTTCCGCGTCTGCTCGCCCCCTATGGCAAGCGAATCAATTGTTGAATGGGATGATGAGGAAAAAGCTTTGTTAGGCGGGCCGGACCGGAGGAGCGATAAAGGCAGATACTTTCGCGGAGTTGCCCGATTGTTCACAGGGCGAATGGAAGATATCTGGAGCGGGCGATGGGAATCGAACCCACGGCTCTAGCTTGGGAAGCTAGGGTATTACCATTATACGACGCCCGCAGAGCACGCCATTCTACGCGGGATTCGCGCGGTTTGGCAAACCGGAGAGATTGATGCGCTGCCGAGGAGTGTGTTCGCCAAGGAAACACTTGTGAGGTGAATACCTTGTTCGGCGCCGACCACGTGATGAATCTCTGCCAACCTGCCGGCCGCCTTGCTCCAGAGAGTCTGCGTGATGCAGGGCGCCTAAGCTACGCAGAAAGCAAAGCCGCCGCCACCTTTCCAGGTGGCGGCGGCTGATTGCGGCTTGCAACGGGCGGTTCAGATCACGAAGTAAGTCAGTTGAACGGCCGCGCGGGTGACCACCATCAGCAGTACCTGCACGATCACGAACAGCAGGATCGGTGAGAGGTCGATGCCGCCGAGTTGCGGCACCACGCGGCGCAACGGATTCAGAAACGGCGCCGTCAACTGGTACAGAATCGGCATGGCGGGCGAGCGCGGATTGAGCCAGGACAGCAGCGCCATCAGGATCGTCATCCAGATGATCAGATTCAGCGCCCACTTGATCAGCGTCAGCACCGCCACGATCAGCAGTGTCGGCAACAGCGTGAGCGGATCGGCGCCGGTCAGGACCACCATCAGCACTACATACACGATAGCCGCGAGCAGCGCCGCGACTAGGCTCGCCCAATCGATCTTGCGCGTGCTCGGCAGAATATGCCGCAACGGCAGCACGATCCAGTTGGTGGCTTGCAGCACGGCGTTCGTGACAGGGTTGTAGGGCGGCATGCGCACGACCTGCAGCCATGCGCGCAGCAACAGCGCCGCGCCGAACAGCGTGAAGACGGTATTGAGCAGAAAACGGGCGATATCGCCAAACATCTCGTGTCCTTTTCCTTCGTATGACGGCCGCCGATCGGCCGCAGGATACCGGCGCTTTCCGAGCGGCGCGCCGGCGGTTTCATCTGGATTGCCCGCGCCCTTGCCGCTGTGGAGCGCGTGATGCGTTGTCTCGAGCAGCCGTGCGCGGCTGCGGCTTCACGTTCGACGACGCCTGTCAGTATTAAAGGCCGCCATTCGTTCCGCTTCCGCTGGGCATCACACGGAAATCCTGATCTCGCTGATCAGAATCGCGCCGTTGCCGCCGTCGGTGTAGTTGGGAATATCGGCTAACAGTTGCTCGGAAGCCGGCTTGAAGACTGTGTAGAAGTCGTCCGCGCTGTCGAACAGGAAATGACCCGCGGCGACGTACGGCGGCGGCGTTCCGGGCGGCCCGGCGTTGATGCCGACATCGACCGACCAGCCCTTCAGGGCCGGTCCGAACAGCCTGGCCGCGAGCGGCATATGCGTGACGCAGTAATAGTCCACGTCGAAATGGCCGTTTTCCCGATACGGATAGAGGATGCTGACCTTGATCATTGTGCGTTCTCGTCTGTTGGTCCCGATGCGCGGCGCTGGCGGATTGCGCGCGGCGCCGGACGTCACATTATCACGGCTTACTTGACGCTTGCACCTGCTGCGGCCTGATTCAGCGACCGGTTGAGCGATTCTTCCACGGCCTCGGAGATCGCCTCGATCGCGATGGGCGGCGTGACGCGGCGTTCCGCCAGCCCCACCGCGCGCCGCGTGAGCAATCCGTAGAGTGCCGCGTGGTCGCCCCCGAGGCCTTCCAGCAACGCCAACTGCTTCTGCACGACGCCCGTGTCTCCCCGCGACACGGGGCCGGCGAGCGCATTGGGCAGACCCTTGTCGCGCGCGGTTTCGATGGTGCCGGAGAGCATCGGCAGCAAAGCACGCAGCGCGTCGTCTTCGGCAAAGCCCAGCGTGCGCCACAGCGCGACGCATTCCGCGAGGCTGCACAGCGCGAAGCTGGCGGCGTAGTGGGCCGCCGCGTGATAAAGCATGCGGCCGCCCGCCGGAATCGACAGCGGATGGCAGCGCAGCGCGACGGCCAGCGCCGTGAGCTCGTCCTTGAGCGCGCTATCGGCCTCGATCGTCACCGAACAGCCTGCGATGCGCTCGAGATCGGCGAGGTCGCCGCTAAACAGGTACAGTGGATGAAAGCCGCCGATCGCGGCGCCCTGGTCCCGCGCCGGGGCAAGCAGTTCGATGGACGAAGCGCCGCTGCAATGAACGAGCGCCTTACCGTGCGGGCCAGCCGCGTTGTCCGGACTGAACCGGAGTGTGTGCGCTGACGTACCGATGCTGTCGTCGGGAACGGCTAAAAAGATGATGTCGGCGGCGTCGACCACCTGTTGAGGGTTCTCGAATGCCGTGCAATGCTCGATTTGACTGGCAAGCCTGCCGGCCGAGGCCGCCGAGCGGCTGGCTACCGCCGTGACCGGGTAACCGGCCCGTGAAAAGCTCAGCGCAAGACAACGCGCGAGTCGGCCCGCGCCGATGAAACCGAGGCGCGGCAAAGAGGACTGGGTCATGGTTGCCTGCTCCAGACGGAATATTTAACCGGGAAAGCTGAAGTATCGCGCATCCATTACGCCTGCGGCGCGGTTTGGCGGCGACTTTGCTCCGCTCGGTGCGAGCGCGATATGGCGCGTTTGGCCGGTCATCCGCCGCGATGCGCCCCGCAGGCTTGAAAGCTGCTCACAATTGCTGCATTAGTCTGGTTAGCCGGTTTGGCAGTTGCTGTTCTGGGTATTTCGTCTCGCAGTTAGATTCGGGAGGTTCACGATGAATATTTTTTCTTACCGAAAGCACTTGCGGTTCCTGACGCACGCACAACGCCGCCGCTGGTGGGACCAGAAAAAGCGCCTGACGCCGCGCGTGCGGATCAGCGGTGCCTACGTGCCGCCGAGTGTGTCCCGCGAATTTGCCTACGTGAAGGTCGGCTGACATAGCGCCCTTCGCCAATAACGAATGCCCGGTCCGTTGGCCGGGCATTTTTCATTTTGAGGCATCAATCGATGCCGTCAGGATTGAATCTAATTTGTAATCAAAGATTACTGGAACGCGAATGCGTCTTGGCGGCAAGCCAAGATCGCGCCAGTTTGCCATGCGTTCGAGCCGGTGAATCCCTGAATTTTCAGCGCTTTGCGAAGCTCGTGCGCGGCGCATTGCCTCGGCGAAAATTACGAACGCTTCTGGCCGATTGCAATTTGCAACAAATGCGAACAGATAGGCCTGATCTTTTTCGATACATTGATTTCATGGCATGCAGGGCATGCGAAGTCGGCGACCTCGGTAGGCCGCGCCAGGAGAATAAAGTGAAAAAGATCGTTCCGTTTGTCGTTGCCGCAGCACTCGGCTTGGGACTTGCCGGTGCTGCTGAGGCGCACGTTTCTGTCGGGATCGGCATTGGTGTGCCGATTGCGCCCGCCTACCCCGTTTATGCTGCGCCGCCGCCCGTGTATTACGCGCCGCAGCCGGTTTATGCGCCGCCGCCGGTTTATTACGCGCCGCCTCCCGCAGTGGTAGTGGGTGGATATGGCTACGGCCGTCCCTATTATCACCACGGCTATTATCGCGGTTACTACGGCCACGGTTACTATCGCCGCTAATTGCGGAAGACAGGGCGGTAGCTGTATCGACGGCGTAACGCCGGCTTGAATGCCGGGTTACGCCGTTTGTGTTTTCGCTTCGCTGCCAACGTTCCAAACCTCGGTCGAAGCTGGGAGAATGGTTGTTTCGCCACCGCTCCTGGAGAGTTTCGCCGATGCAAGCGCTTCCCGCTCCCACTTTCGATGACGTACTCGACGCCGCAGCGCATCTCGAAGGCGTCGCCCACCGCACCCCCGTTCTGACCTCGAGCACGTTCAACGAACGAACGGGTGCGTCGGTGTTTTTCAAGTGCGAGAACTTTCAGCGCATGGGTGCCTTCAAGTTTCGCGGCGCCTATAACGCGATCTCGCATTTCGACGCGGAGCAACGCAAAGCCGGCGTGCTGACGTATTCGTCGGGCAACCATGCTCAGGCGATTGCATTGTCCGCGCGCCTCGCCGGCATTCGCGCGACGATCATCATGCCGCACGACGCGCCCGCGGCCAAAGTCGCGGCGACCAAAGGCTACGGCGGAGAGGTGATCACCTACGACCGGTATACGGAAAATCGCGAAGAAATCGGCCGGCGGCTCGCCGAGGAACGCGGCATGACGCTGATTCCGCCGTACGACCATCCGCATGTGATCGCCGGGCAGGGCACGGCCGTGAAAGAACTGATAGACGAAACGGGCCCGCTCGACATGCTTTTCGTGTGCCTCGGCGGCGGCGGACTGATCGGTGGCAGCGCGTTGTCCGCGTCGGCATTGAGCCCGGCTTGCACGGTGATCGGCATTGAACCGGAAGCGGGCAATGACGGCCAGCAGTCGCTCGCGCGTGGTGAGATCGTGCATATCGACACGCCGCGCACAATTGCCGACGGCGCCGCTTCCACGCATCTCGGCGACTATACGTTCGCGATCATCCGGAAGCTGGTCGCGCGTATTGAAACGGTTAGCGACGCGCAATTGATCGAGACCATGCGCTTTTTCGCGCAGCGCATGAAGATCGTGGTCGAACCGACGGGCTGCCTCGCCGCGGCCGCGGTACTCAATGGCATCGTGCCTGTGAAGGGCAAGCGTGTCGGCGTGGTGGTGAGCGGCGGCAACGTCGACCTGGAAAAGCTCGCGCAGTATCTGGCCTGATAGAGCGCGTCGGCCGGTCGTTGCGCTTGCCGAACGTGGTGCGTGATATCTGATCGAACACGGCTCGCACAATGCGAGCCGTTTTTGCATCAGCTTGCCGCGTGCGCGGTTTGCACGATCAGATCGCGATACCCGTTGACGATCACGCTGTACGAGAAGTAAGCAAACAGCAACGCGGACAGCACGTGACAGGCGCGCAGCAAACCGGTGCCGGCGCGCTTGCGTCCGTGGCTGCCGAGCCCGCAGATAAAGATCGTCCAGCACAGACCGCCGAGAAAGAATCCGCCCAGAAACACCGGCGCGGTGTTCACGCTCGTGGCGCCCGCTTTCGCGATTAGCGCGCCGCCCACTGCAGCGAACCAGAGAATTGCCGAAGGCGACGACACCGCCAGCAAGACGCCGCGCAAAAAGCCGCGCCACGCTGACAGATGCGGCGCATTGGCGTCCGCCTCGCCGGCCACCGCCGGCGCCGTGGCCGGGTACATGGCTTCACGCGCCATCTTCCAGGTCAGGAAGAGCAGAATCGCGGCGCCGCCAATCCACACCACCCAGCGCACCGATTCGAACTGCAGCAGGGCCGCCATGCCCGCGAGCGCGAGCGCCGCATAAATCAGATCGCCGATGCACGAGCCGAGGCCGAGCCAGAAGCCCGGCTTGAAGCCATGCGAGAGCGTCAGCGAAATCATGGCGACGTTCACGAGACCGATATCCAGGCACAGCGACAACGACAGAAAGAATCCATCCGACATCATTGAAAAGGCATGCATCCGCGCAACTGCTCCGTTAGCTTTGTTATTTCAGTCTTGTTGTACGGCTTGCCTTAGAGGCCCAACTCGTTCCACAAAATATCGATACGGTGTTTGACCGCCTCGTCCATCACGATTGGGCGGCCCCATTCGCGATCGGTTTCGCCCGGCCATTTGTTGGTCGCGTCGAGACCCATCTTCGATCCGAGCCCGGCGACGGGCGAGGCGAAATCCAGATAGTCGATCGGTGTGCGATCCACCAGCACGGTGTCGCGCGCCGGATCGATGCGCGTGGTGATCGCCCAGATCACCTCCTTCCAGTCGCGGATGTTCACGTCCTCGTCCACCACGACAATGAACTTCGTATACATGAACTGCCGCAGGAAGCTCCATACGCCGAACATCACGCGTTTGGCGTGACCGGGGTAGCTCTTCTTCATCTGCACGATGGCCATGCGGTAGCTACAGCCTTCGGGCGGCAGATAGAAGTCCGTGATCTCGGTGAACTGCTTCTGCAACAGCGGCACGAACACTTCGTTGAGCGCGACGCCGAGTACGGCGGGTTCGTCAGGCGGTTTGCCGGTGTAGGTGGAGTGATAGATCGCATCGCGCCGCATGGTGATGCGCTCGACCGTAAAGACGGGGAACCACTCCTGCTCGTTGTAGTAGCCGGTGTGGTCGCCGTACGGGCCTTCGAGCGCATGCTCGTAGGCCGCCGACGCGCCCTTGACCGGACGCGGCGGCGCGCCTGCCGGAGCGGGCGAAGGCGTGCCTTCCTGCGGATAGATGAAGCCTTCCAGCACGATTTCGGCGCGCGCGGGCACCTGCAATCCGTCGACGCCCGGCGTGATGCACTTCGCGAGTTCCGTGCGGCCGCCACGGAGCAGGCCGGCGAACTGGTATTCGGAAAGCGTGTCGGGCACCGGCGTGACCGCCCCGAGGATGGTTGCCGGATCGGCGCCCAGAACGACCGCCACAGGATAAGGCTTGCCCGGATTCTGTAGTGCGAACTCGCGGAAATCGAGCGCGCCGCCGCGATGCGCGAGCCATCGCATGATCAGTTTGTTGCGCCCTATCAGTTGCTGGCGATATATGCCTAAATTTTGTCGGGGCTTATTCGGACCTTTTGTCACGGTCAGGCCCCATGTAATCAGGGGGCCGGCGTCGCCCGGCCAGCAGGTCTGAATTGGCAGCTTGGCGAGGTCGACATCGTTACCCTCCCAGACGATTTCCTGGCAGGGCGGCGCGCTCACGGTCTTAGGCGCCATGTCCCACACCGCCTTCGCAAGCGAGAACAGTTTGCCGGCGTCCTTGAGCCCTTTCGGCGGCTCCGGTTCCTTCAGCGCGGAGAGCAGCCGGCCTACGTCGCGCAGCGACTCGAGCGCGGCGCCGTCACCTTCGCCCGCCTGCGCGTCGACACCCATGCCGAGCGCGACCCGCCGGGGCGTGCCGAACAGGTTGCCGAGCACCGGGAACCCATGCTGCGCCTTGCTCTCAAACAGCAAAGCCGGACCGCCGGCGCGCAGCACGCGGTCGCACAACTCGGTCATTTCCAGGACAGGTGAGACGTTTTGTGAGATGCGGCGCAGTTCCCCGATCGTCTCGAGACGGCCGACGAAATCGCGCAGGTCTTTGTATTTCATCTGGTGCGGTTCATTGCCGCGCAGGCGGCGAAAAGGGGGGCGCGGCAGGCTTTGCGGCGCCAGAACGATTGTCGATTTTACCTGTGTTGGCTGGCGCACGTAGCTCGGCTAAACGGGCTAGGCGAGACGGAGGACCGGCGATGCCTCAAAAGGCGCATGCCGCGTGGTTCTGGACCGGCTGAACGCCGTTCTTTATTACAATTAGTTATACTTTTGCCTATCTATAGTGTTGACGATCTATAAAACCCTGCATAGAATCCGTCCACATTGGTTGCAGGGCGTGAACCTTTTTACCACTGCCCCCGGTCCCACCAGACGCAACGCGTCACCGTTTACCGAACCCCTGCACGGTATCTGACGGCCTTATTGAAGTCCTCGCCAGCGCCAACTGACGCTGGTTTTTCGCGTGGGAGCCACCGCCCGCATGCTTTTTTGACATGCCGCGGACCCGTTTCAGGATGGCTCCCCACAAACGGTATTTGCCGTTTTCCCGACGTCGCTGCTGCCCTAACCAGACAGAGCACGCGATGTCTTGACTCTGCGAATGTGCTGTACCGCCTTTTTATCTGGCGGGGTTCGCGGATCATGCAACATGGGAGATCTGAATGAACGCCTGGTTATCGTGGCGTCCCGATGAGCGTATTGCGCAATTTGTGCGTGGTGTGCTGCGTCGCGGGACGCGAATGAGTCATCACCTGTTCAGCATCGTGGGCGGTATCGCCGTCGTGCTGACAGTCGCACTGTGGCTGATGCCGGCCCTGCGCGGCACGCTTGCCGCCAAGTTGATGCCGGTCATCTCCGCCGCTGTGCAAGCCGGTCCCGCCCGTTTGCTGCAGGGCAACCCGCTGCCGGCTTTCGGACCGCCCGCGGGCGCGCCCTCTGACGACTCGCTGTCGGCCAGCTCGAACGTTTCGGATGCCGCCAGCGGCACGAACAACGCTAGCAACGGCAACACGGCCGTTATTGCGAGCAACACCGGTTTTGACGGCGCGTTCGACGCCTCCGGCTCGACCGGTATGGGCGTTGCGGCGCTGAACGGCCTCGACCCGCGCACCATGCAAAGCGTCACCGCGCTGGCGCGGCTTATTCCGTCGCAACGCGTGTCGGCCGACGCGCGTGACGATCGCGTGCTGGTCTCGACCCGCGAGCAGGATCTGGTCGCATCGTATCTGGCACGGCGCTATCGCGTCGCTCAGGAGCCCGTCAGCGAGCTTGTGAAAGCCGCGTTCGACACCGGCCGCGAAGTTGGTCTCGATCCGCTGCTGCTGCTGTCCGTGATGGCGATCGAATCGGGTTTCAACCCGTACGCCGAGAGCGGTGTCGGCGCGCAAGGCCTGATGCAGGTCATGTCAAAGGTGCACTCGGACAAATTTCAGTATTTCGGCGGCCAGAGCGCGGCCCTCGAACCGGTCGCGAACATCAAGGTCGGCGCACTGGTGCTGAAGGATTGCATCGCACGCGGCGGCTCGCTGCCGGGCGGCTTGCGCCTGTATGTCGGCTCGACCTCGCAGGACGACGGCGGCTACGGCGCCAAGGTGATGGCCGAGCGTGGCCGTCTGCGCGACGTGGCGCGTGGCCGCAAGGTGCCGATCAACGCACCGCAGGCGCCGGTTCTGACCGCGTCGACCAGCAGCGGCGCGGCTGCCAGCAGCGGCAGGCGCGTGCAGGTGACACTCGAGGGTAGCCATCCGTTGAGCGCGGCGACTTCGGTGAAGACGCCGGTTTCCTCCGAGCAGGATGATGCGAGCTCCAACGTCACGAAGCACGTGGCGTCGGCTTCGGAGTTGGGCGCTTGAGGTTGGGCCGAAGCTTGGCAGCGTAACTCTGGCAGCGCTGGCGGCTCGACGCAGCAGCCGCAACAAAAAAGGACACTCGGTTGAGTGTCCTTTTTTTCGTCTGCTGATTGAGAAGCGCGTTGCTTCGCTCAGCCTTTTCCGAAAAGCTTCGCCAATCGCTCGACCGCTTCTTCCAGTTTCGGATACGCGGTGGCGTACGAAAGCCGGATGTAGTCCTTCGGCGCATGCGTACCGAAATCCATGCCCGGCACCAGCACCACGCCGGCATCGTGCAACATGGCCTTCGTGAGAGCCGCGCTGTCGCCGGCTGCCGGATGCGCGACCGTGCGGCAATCGGCGTACACGTAGAACGCGCCGTCGGGCATGACAGGTACCGAGAAGCCGAGCGATTGCAGCGCCGGCGCGATGAAGTCGCGGCGACGCTTAAACTCCAGGCGCCGCGCTTCGTAAATCGCGATCGTTTCCGGCTCGAAGCAGGCGAGCGCCGCGTGCTGGGCGAGCGCAGAGGCGCAGATGAACAGATTTTGCGCGAGCTTTTCGAATGCGCTCACCATGCCGGGCGGCACCACCAGCCAGCCCAGGCGCCAGCCCGTCATGTTGAAGTACTTCGAGAAGCTGTTGACGGTCACCACGTCGTCGCCGAATGAGAGCGCCGAGACGGGCTTGGCGTCGTAACTCAGGCCCTGGTAGATCTCATCGACGATAGTGAAGCCACCACGCGCCCGCACGGCCTTGACGATGCGTTCCAGTTCAGCCGGTTCGATCGACGTGCCGGTCGGATTCGACGGCGACGCGAGCAATACTCCACGGGTGTGCTCGTTCCAGAGCCGCTCGACGTCGGCGGCGGTTAGCTGGAAACGCTCTGCGGGACCACTCGGCACCATCACCGGCTTGCCCTCGGCCGCGATCACGAAATGACGGTTGCAGGGGTAGCACGGGTCGGGCATCAGCACTTCGTCGTCGCGATCGACCAGCGCCGCGCAAGCCAATAGCAACGCTGCCGAGGCGCCGGCAGTGACGACGATGCGCGCCGGATCCACGCTGACGCCATAGAAGTCGGCGTAATGCGCCGAGATCGCTTCGCGCAGCGCGTGCAGGCCAAGCGCGTTGGTGTATTGCGTGACGCCGCGGCGCAGCGCGCTCGCTGCGGCCTCGATGACCGGCTCGGGCGCCGTGAAATCGGGTTCGCCGATTCCCATGTGAATGATGTCGCGTCCGTCGCGCTCGAGAAGCGCGGCCTCCTTGGCCAGCTCCATCACATAGAAAGGCTGGATGGCGTCCACGCGTGCGGCAAGCCGTACCAAGGGTTCGGTCACGGAGTTCATACGATCAAATCCAGTTCAGGAGCAAAAAACGGGACTACGTATTGCGCGTGTATTCACGCGCGATACGTCGTCCTTGCAAGCGGTTTTGTTTCGCTGCGTTCAGCAGGGCGCACGGCAAGACTCAGACAGCAAGCCATGCGCCTTGCGCTCAACGCTTGCGAGCCGCCTGCGTTTCATCCACGCGCAGTTGCGCCGACAGCTTGTCCAGCACGCCGTTCACGTACTTATAGCCGTCCGAGCCACCGAAAGTCTTGGCGAGTTCAACCGCTTCGTTGATCACCACGCGATAGGGGATATCGATGTGATTCTTCAGCTCGAACGCGGCCACCAGCAGCACGGCGCGTTCGACAGGCGAGAGCTGCTCGATCGGACGGTCGAGACACGGGGCGATGGCCGCGGACAATGCTTCCGAATCGCGGATCACGCCGTGCAGGATGGCGTCCAGATGCTCGTGGTCGGCCTTGTCGAAGCCTTGTGCGCCGCGCAGTTGCGCGTCGATTTCACCGCCGGGCGAGCCCGACAGCAGCCACTGATAAAGCCCCTGCGTGGCCAGTTCGCGGGAGCGTCGGCGTGCGCTCTTCATGCCTCTTCCTCTTCGTCTTCTTCTTCCTCGTCGTCGCCGCCGAGTTGCTCGAGCGCGACGGCGAGATTCGCCATTTCGACGGCCACGCGCGCTGCGTCGCGACCCTTTTCGGTCATGCGTGCAACCGCCTGTTCGTCGTTTTCGGTGGTCAGCACGGCGTTCGCGACCGGAATGCCAAAGTCGAGCCCGATACGGGTGATGCCCGCGCCGCTTTCGTTCGAAACCAGTTCGAAGTGGTACGTTTCGCCGCGAATCACCGCGCCGAGTGCGATCAGTGCGTCGAATTGCGCGCTTTCGGCGAGCTTTTGCAGCGCCAGCGGGATTTCCAGCGCGCCCGGCACGGTGACCAGCAGCACGTCTTCGCCCGTCACGCCGAGGCGTTCGAGTTCTTCGATGCAGGAGTCCGCGAGGCCGTTGCAAACGGGTTCGTTAAAACGCGCCTGGACGATGCCGATACGCAGTCCGTCGCCGTCGAGATTCGGTTGGTATTGTCCGATTTCCATGAGAATTCCGTAGTGTTTTGAGTGGGCGCAAAGCGCGTGAATGGTCGGATCAGCCTTGTTGCGTAGCCTGCGCGGTGCTGCCCGGCATCGGTACGAAGCCCGTGACTTCGAGACCGTAGCCCGACATGCTGCCCAGCTTGCGCGGGTTCGACAGCACCTGCATCTTGCCGACACCGAGCTCGCGCAGAATCTGCGCGCCGATGCCGTACGTCTTGAAGTCGACCGGCCGGCGTTTGAGTGCTTCCGCTCTTTCCTTCGAGTCGAACGCCTTGAAAACGTCGATCAGATGGTCCTTCGAGTCGCCGCAGTTCAGCAGTACGATCACCCCGCAGTCGCGTCTGGCGATCTCTTTCATGGCCGCGTCCAGCGTCCATGAGTGGGTGGATTCGCCCACTTCGAGCAGATCCAGCACCGACAGCGGCTCATGCACGCGCACCAGCGTGTCCTGATCCGCGCAGGGCGTGCCGCGCACCAGTGCGATATGCGGCTGGCCGCTCGGCTGATCGAGATACATGACCGCGCGAAACGCGCCGTGCGCCGTCTGCATGGTGCGCTCGCAAATCCGTTCGACGATCGACTCGGTGCGGCTGCGATAGTGGATCAGGTCCGCGATCGTGCCGATTTTCAGGCCGTGCTCTTTGGCGAATTCCAGCAGGTCCGGCAGGCGCGCCATCGTGCCATCGTCGTTGATGACTTCGCAGATCACAGCGGCCGGCGTGAGGCCTGCCAGCGCGGTGAAGTCGCAGCCCGCCTCGGTGTGGCCCGCGCGCACGAGCACGCCACCGGGCTGGGCCATGATCGGAAACACATGGCCCGGCTGAACGATGTGCTCGGCCTTGGCGTCCGGCGCGACCGCGGTGGCGATCGTGCGGGCGCGGTCGGCCGCCGAGATGCCGGTCGTGACGCCTTCAGCCGCTTCGATACTCACGGTGAACGCGGTGCCGTACTGAGTGCCGTTGCGGTAGGTCATGAGCGGCAGGTTCAGCAGCTTGCAGCGTTCCTGCGTGAGCGTCAGACAAATCAGGCCACGGCCGTAGCGGGCCATGAAGTTGATCGCTTCCGGCGTGACGAATTCGGCGGCGATCACGAGGTCGCCCTCGTTTTCGCGGTCTTCTTCGTCGACGAGGATCACCATCCGGCCGGCTTTCAGTTCGGCGATGATCTCTGGAGTGGAGGCGAGCGTCATGTTGGCGAGAGTTTCGAAGAAAGCGCGTATTTTACGCCACGCGCGAGCCCAAGTCGCCTCCGCCGAACGGCATAGGCCGTTTGGCCGACTGGCGATGAGCCGTCCGCCGTTGCTATGCTCGTTGAAAACGATAGACGCATGAACCGGCTGAAAGCGGCAGGGCGCCGCCGCCAGCCCATGCGTGGCCGGGCTTGTGGCCGTTATTTGGGCGCGTTCAGCATGCGCTCCACGTAGCGCGCGATCAGATCGATCTCCAGATTCACCTGTGTGCCTTCACGCAGTCGCTTGAGCGCGGTCACTTCCACCGTGTGCGGAATCAGGTTGATCGAGAATTCGCAGCCGTCGTCGCGATCTTTAACCGAGTTGACGGTCAGGCTCACGCCGTTGACAGTGATAGAACCTTTGTACGCCAGATAGCGGCCGATCTCGCGCGGCGCCAGCACGCGCAGTTCGTGCGATTCGCCGACCGGCGCGAAATGCGTGACCGTGCCGAGGCCGTCCACGTGTCCGGAGACGATATGGCCGCCGAGCCGGTCGTGCGCGCGCAGCGCCTTCTCGAGATTGACTTCGCCGGTTTCGCCGAGGCCCGCCGTGCAGTTCAGGCTTTCGCGCGACACGTCGACTTCGAACGAATGGCCGGTCTTGGCGACCACGGTCATGCAGGCGCCCTGGATCGTAATGCTGTCGCCGAGCTGCACGTCGCCGAGATCGAGGCCGCCGGCTTCGACGTTCAGGCGCACGCCCGCGTCGCCGTCCGTGCCGAGCGGCTTGACTGATTCAATGCGGCCCACGGCCGCGACGATTCCTGTGAACATCGTGCTAATCCTTGATCATTTCGAAACGGGTTGGGACGCGGGATCGCCGCCGGGCTTGGGTTCGGGTTCGGGTGCTGCCTCCGGCGCGGGCTCGGCCATGAAGCGCGCGAGAATCCGCAAATCGTCGCCGATCCGGTCGACCGCGTGGAAGTTCAGTTTGACGCGGGCCTCGAGTGTTTCGGGCGCGCCCAGACTGAACATGCTCATCGAATCCATGCCGAGCAGGCTCGGCGCGAGATATACCAGCAGTTCGTCGACACAGCCTTCGCGCAGCAGCGAGCCGTTCAGCTTGTAGCCTGCCTCGACGTGCAACTCGTTCACGTTGCGCTCGCCGAGTACTTTCAGCACTGCGGGCAGATCGACCTTGCCGGCCGGGTTCGCCAGTTGCACGATTTCGGCGCCGCGCTCACGCAACGCGGTGGCGCGCTCGGCATGGCGCTGATCGAGATTGCCGCAAAAGATCAGCGTCGGCGCACCGGCCAGAATCTGCGCCTGCGGCGGCACATCGAGCTGGCTGTCGATCAATACGCGTTGTGGCTGGCGCGGCGTGTCGACGGCGCGCACCGTCATGCGCGGATCGTCTTCTCTCACGGTGCCGATGCCGGTCAGGATCGCCGACGCGCGAGCGCGCCAGGCGTGGCCGTCGGCGCGTGCCGCTTCGCCGGTAATCCATTGGCTGACGCCTGAAGGCAAGCCGGTGCGGCCGTCCAGCGAGGCCGCGACTTTCATGCGAACCCAAGGGCGGCCGCGGGTCATGCGCGAGACGAAGCCGATATTCAATTCGTATGCTTCGGTGGCGAGCAGTCCGCAGCGCACTTCGATGCCGGCGTCGCGCAAGATGGCGAGGCCACGTCCGGATACGAGCGGATTGGGATCTTCCATCGCCGCGACCACGCGCGCGACCTGAGCTTCGATCAGTGCGTTGACGCACGGCGGTGTGCGTCCGAAGTGACTGCATGGCTCAAGGGTCACGTAAGCCGTGGCGCCGCGCAGATCGTGGCCGCGCGAGCGTGCATCTTTCAATGCGCGAATCTCGGCATGATCCTGACCGGCCGGTTGGGTGAAGCCTTCGCCGATCACCTCGCCGTTCTTGACGAGCACGCAGCCGACCCGCGGATTCGGGTCGGTGGTGTACATGCCGCGCTTGGCCAACGCGAGCGCGCGTTCCATATGGACGAAATCGGTTTGCGAAAACATCGGTGTCCGGTCGGGTACGGTGACTAGGCTGTCATGAGCTGCAGTTTTAACGATGCGTCGTCTCGCCGCGCTCAGGCCACAAGCGAGGCGAACGCGCCGCGAGCGGCTTCGATCGTGGTGTCGACGATCGCGTCGTCGTGAACGATCGAAACGAAGCCCGCTTCATAGGCCGACGGCGCGAAGTACACGCCGGCGTCCAGCATCTTGTGGAAGAACGTGTTGAAACGCGGCACGTCGCTTTTCGTGACTTCGGCGAAGCTCGTCGGGATCGACTCCATGAAGTAGAGGCCGAACATGCCGCCGAGCGAATCGGCTGCGAACGGCACCTTGGCTTCACGCGCGGCACCCGCGAGACCTTGCACGAGGCGCGTGGTGCGCGCGGCGAGCGTGTCGTAGAAGCCCGGTGCCTGGATCAGTTGCAATGTTTTCAGGCCGGCCGCCACCGCGATCGGGTTGCCCGACAGCGTGCCCGCCTGGTAGACGCCGCCGAGCGGCGCGAGGTGGGCCATGATGTCGCGCCGGCCGCCGAAAGCCGCCGCCGGCATGCCGCCGCCGATCACCTTGCCAAGACATGTCAGATCGGGCGTGATGCCATAGACCTCTTGCGCGCCGCCCAGGGCGACGCGGAAGCCGCACATCACTTCGTCGAAAATCAGCACCGAACCGTACTCGGTGCACAGGCGTCGCAACGCTTGCAGGAACTCGGGCGTGGCGCGCACCAGATTCATATTGCCGGCCACCGGTTCGACGATCACCGAGGCGATCTCGTTGCCGAACGCCTTGAACGCTTCTTCGAGTTCGGCGACGTTGTTGTACTCGAGCACGGTAGTGTGCTTGGCGATATCCGCCGGCACGCCCGCCGAAGTCGGATTGCCGAAGGTCAGCAGGCCCGAACCGGCCTTCACCAGCAGGCTGTCCGCATGGCCGTGATAGCAGCCCTCGAACTTGACGATACGGCTGCGGTTCGTGAAGCCGCGAGCAAGGCGCAGCGCGCTCATAGTCGCTTCGGTGCCGCTCGACACCATGCGCACCTGTTCGATGGAGGGCACCAGCTTGCAGATTTCTTCGGCGATTTCCACTTCCGATTCGGTCGGCGCACCAAACGAAAAGCCGTTGCCCAGCACACGCTGCACGGCTTCGAGAACTTCCGGATGGACATGGCCGAGGATCATCGGGCCCCATGAGCCGATGTAGTCGATATAACGCTTGCCGTCCGCGTCCCAGAAGTAGGGGCCCTGCGCGCGTTCGATAAAGCGAGGCGTGCCGCCAACCGAGCGGAAAGCGCGGACCGGCGAGTTCACGCCGCCGGGAATGGTGCGTTGCGCGCGTTCGAAGAGGGTTTCGTTTTTGGACATGGCGATGACTGGAATTGGGGTTGCGCAGCGGCGCAGATCGCCTGTCGGCGAGTCGCGCGGCGCTGGGATAAGTGGAGAAATTGTACCGGAGTCAGCGTGAACAGGTTTCCCGCACGCGCTCGTGGCGCGTGCCGCTCACTCAGTTTGTACGCGGGCCTTTGGTGGCCGTGCGCTTTTTCGCTGCCGCGTGAGCCGTGACCTTGCTCGAATGGGTTGGGCCCGCCGGCGTATCGAACTTCGGCGGTTTGCGCTTGCCGGTCAGCTCCGCCCAGCGCTTTTCCAAGGCGCCTTCGGCGATCGGCTTGATCACGGTGCCCGAACTCTGTGCGTCCCACGTCTGTACCGAGAAAGGATGCGTGCGCAACGTCTCACGCGGAATCACCACGCCTTCGTGTGCATCGACCAGCCAGTCGTATACGAAGTCGATGCATAAACGGTAGCCCCGTTTCGTCGCCGCATCCGGAACCTCGTACGGTGCACGCGTCACATAACCAGAGCCGAAAATGCCCTTTGGTTCCTGCGCGACCCGATGCAGGAAGACTCGGTCGCCTGGCAGGATGCTGCGCGCAAATCCGCAGCCCCACACGTCAGCCACCGCGACGCCAGTAGAGACGCGTTTAGCCACGTCGGGCAACTCGGGCCAAGGCCATTTTTTGGGGCTCCAGATCAGCAGGAATGCGGTCATCGCAGAATGAGCGGAATAGTGGGGAAGAGCGCCGCGAACACTTGGAATTTGGCCGCAGCCGTTCAGGCGGCAGCATAGCCGATCGGCGGTGCGCCTGCCGTGCGTGGCCGATGTGCGGCGGGCTGCGTCGTGAGAAGTCCCCCGGTCCGCCTAACGACGTAACCGACCGCTTCCTCGACGCGGCCGTACCCGACCCGCGCCCACCGTCGCCATCGTCCCCGAAGCCGCAGGCGGTTAACCGTCGAGTACAATCGAGACCGTCAAGCTGCTGCTGTCCCCGTTTCACCTGTTGCGCTGCCGATGGCGGCGCGGCGCTTCATCTGGAATCCCATGTCTCACGTCACCAGAAGCCGGCCCGATGGCCGGCTGATTCTGTTGCTCGGTGCGCTCGCCGCGTGCGGGCCGATTTCGATCGATATGTATCTGCCGAGCCTGCCTACTATCGCGCAGGCATTCGCTATCAGCACCGGCGCCGCGCAGACCACGCTCACCAGCTTCATGTTCGGTTTTTCGATCGGCATGCTGCTCTACGGTCCGTTGTCGGATACATATGGCCGCCGGCCGGTGCTGCTCGGCGGCATCGTCATGTATGCGCTGGCCAGCGTGGCCTGTGCAATGTCCTTCTCGATCGGTTCCCTGGTCACGTTCCGTTTCGTTCAGGCGCTGGGCGCGGGCGCGGCTTCGGTGCTGGCGCGCGCCATCGCACGCGACGCCCACGGTCCGACCGATGCCGCCCGCGTACTGTCCATGCTCGCCATCGTCACGTCGATCGGGCCGTTGCTTGCGCCGTTGATCGGCGGGCAGTTGTTGCTGCTCGGCGGCTGGCGTGTCGTCTTCGTCGTGCTCACGCTGTTCGGCACGTTGTGCGCGGTCACCGCGTTTCTCAAGGTGCCGGAAACGTGGCCGCGCGAGAAGCGCGCCCAGTCGGCGCTGCTGAAATCGTTCGGCGCGTATGGCAAGTTGTTGCGCGATCCGGTTGCGTGGGGGCTCATGCTGTGCGGCGGCATGGCGTTCGCGTCGATGTTCGCGTACATCACGGCGACGCCGTTCGTCTACATCGAATATTTCCATGTGTCCGCGCAGCACTACGGGTTTTTGTTCGCGCTGAATATCGTCGGCATCATGTTCGGCAACTTCATGAATACGCGACTCGTCGGCCGGCTCGGTTCGCTGCCGATCATATCGTTCGCCGCAACCGTGAGCTGCATTGCCTCGCTGTTTGTCTGTCTGGTATCGCTGACCGGGTGGGGCGGTCTGTGGTCGATCGTGTTCGGCCTGTTCTTCGTGGTCGGCGTGGTTGGTATTCTGTCGGCCAACTGCACGACCGATCTGATGCATCGCTATCCTGTGAATGCCGGCGCCGCGGCGGCCGTGTTCGGCGCCGTCCAGTTGGCGCTCGGCGCTTTGTCGAGCCTCGCGGTCGGACTCTGGCAGGACGGCTCGCCCAAAGGCATGGGCGTCACGGTGGGAGTGGCAGGGCTGCTCTGTTATCTCGGCCGGATCCTGGTTGTCAGGTGGCATGGAACCAAGGCGCCTGTTGCGGCCGTTTAAAGGGCAATGAGGCGCGAACCGCGCGGCGTCTACGGAAAACACCAGGTGTTGCGTGCGCGCGACCGTGCGTTTCAATTTGCATTGCTATGATGGAGCCACTGTTCCTCGGAGCGGCAATCATGGCGATCAGAGATTTGATGAACGGCGAACGGCAACACGCTGCTTTCGCTGAAGCGCAGAAGCTGGCAGACAGCGGCGCCTATCACGATTACACGGACATCGAATACGTCTTGCGCTTTGATTATGGTTTGTCTGATGTATCAGCGCTGCTCGACAGCCAACTGATGCATCGCGACCTGAATCGCCGTTGCGCGGATGCGCGCGAGAAACTCGAGATGCTCGGCGTGTGATGTCCAACGCGTGACGTGCGCGGTCGAGCGGCTCTCGCATCGAGGTGTGCCAATCGTGTGAGGTGTTGTGCCGGAAACGGCCAGCGCTTGCACGTCGCATGATTCTCGCGTCGTCGCTTCATCGCTTAGGCGTAATGGCATGCTCTCGCGCGAATGTGCCGCGTGCAACGTCATGCGCCGTCACATCTGGAGTGGTCTTCATGTCTGGTAGTCAACACGACTCGCATCTTCCGCATACAGAAAATCCCGCTACGCTCTCCAAGCCGGGCGGTCATTACAGCCACGTCGCAATCGCGAATGGTTTCGTGTTCGTCTCGGGACAACTGCCGATCACCGCGCAAGGCGACAAGCTCTCCGAGGCCTCGTTCGAGGTTCAGGCCGAACAGGTGTTGGCCAATGTGCGAGCTGCGCTCGAAAGCGCGGGCAGTAGCATCGCGCAACTGGTTCAGGTGCGCGTCTACATTGTCGATGTCGAGCACTGGATGAGCTTCAATCAGATCTACGCGCGGTGGGCGGGCGAGGCTCGACCCGCACGTGCTGTCGTGCCGGTTCCTCAACTGCATTACGGTTTCAAGATCGAGGTCGAGGCGACCGCGCTGGTTTAGGTGACGGCAAAACATCGGCAATGAGCGATATCAAGCCGCGTGGTCGCTGAATCTTTCGACCGTGCGCGTGAAAGCGGGACCTGCAACGGGTCCCGCAAGCAGACGAAATCGACAAAACGCTTGCGCAAATCGGCTAACCGCCTGGTCATACCCGCACGCTCCACATGCCAAGGCCCGCGCCACATTGTTCGGCTGGTAGCAATTGTGATTTCACGCTATCGGCATAGAAAAAAGATAGGTCCCAACTAAACTCAATCTTGTCAGCGGCGCGCGTCTTAACCGGCGTGCGGCGCTCTTGAAACCGGATTGGGGATTCACCATGAAAAGCAAACTTCTTGCGGCGTTGCTGATCGCCGTTACCAGCGCGATCGCTGCGCCCGCGTTCGCCAGCGGCTACGGGCCGGCACCTTCCTATCGTCCTTCAGTCGGGGCTCCTGCTTCACAACGAGGCCAGAGCGCGCAAACCATTGCAGTGGAACGCAACGATGCGCTCGGTTCTGTCAGTGATTCGTATGGCGGTGTGGTGGCGCAAACATTCGCGTCGGGCAGTCGTCAACCTGACGTGGCGGTTGGTGGCGTGTACTCACGTCACTAACTTGAGCGTGGTTTGCTGGCCAAGGCTGTAGCGAGGTGTCGAAATGCTGAAGTTTATTGAAGGTGCGGCTCTGTTGGGTGCGCTGATGCTTTATCTGGTTCCATCCATGATTGCGGACGCCAGAGATCGGGAATATGCGTTCGCGGTAACCATGGTGAATATCCTGCTCGGGTGGACGGTGATCGGTTGGTTCGCTGCGCTGGTGTGGGCGCGGTATCCAGTCAGCGACCGTCGCTTGAAGCACTTCGCGAGACGGGCGCAACGCGCGGTCGCACGAGTCACGATCGATGCCATCGTTGCACGCGCTGAATGTCGTGGCAGTTCAATCCCGGTATTCAATCCTCGCGTGGCGCCATTGGTTGCGCGCATTGCGGCAAACTGTCAGCGCCATCCACGGGACTAGGTTGCTCTGTGTGATCAATCAATAGTCGGCGCCAGCTTCTTTCACGACCCGCCTTTATAGGTTGCAACAACGCCAGCAAGGTCTCCCCAGTTCGGCGAAGACAGCAGCTCCGGATGGTCCTGTTGAACCTTCAGCGCGACGCTGCGAAAGGCTTGCGCACATGCGGAGAGGTCGGCTGGCGGCGTGACGGGCGGCGCGACAGGCGAGCTCTTTGGTGTCGGCAGATTCAGTTTGGGAGCAGGGCCCGGCGTTTTTACTTCAGAAAGCGCGGAGCTGAGTTTCGAAAGCTGTGTGCGCGCGCTGACTGGAGCGGAGTACGTGCCACCCGCATTGAACTTGTCCGCGAGAAGCTGAAGTATCGACGTATGGTCCAGGTTGCCGGAATAGACGCCGCCTGGTGTCACATAGGGCGAGATCAGGAACGCCGGCACCCGCAGCCCGGTGGTTTGGAACTGATAGCCGGCGACGTCGGTGGGAATCGCAAGGGGACTGACGTGATCGAAAAATCCCCCATGCTCGTCATACGTGACAATCATCAGCGTCTCATCCCAGCGTTTGGACGCGGAGATGGTTTGATAAATGCCCGCAAGGAACGCTTGCCCCGGAGCGACGCCGGTGGGTGAGTGATCGTCATTCGGTGCGAGATGCGGGCCATCGGTGTATTCCGGCTCGATGAAAATGACCTGAGGCACGTTCGCACCATTCGTCCAGTCTGCCTTGAAGCGCGAGTATCGCCTGAACCTGCCTCCGTTGCCTTTTAGCGGCAAGGCGAGAGAAGTCACGATTTCAGGTAGCCACTTGGGCATCAGGCTGAAGAACGGGAAAAACCCTCCCGACTGGTAGACGCACCAACTCGCAGCGTGTGCGGTCAGCCAGTCATAAACCAGGGACTGCTCAGGAAGAAAACCCGAAACGTTGTCGCTAATCGCGCTCTCTCCCGACATTGCCATCAGGCGATTTGCCTGGGTTCCCGTGGGAAGCGGCGCAAACCAGCTATCGCACACCATGAAATTCCTGGCGAAGAAATCGAAAACAGGCAGTGCGTCGGCGGCGTAGTAGCCCATTACCATCGAAAGGTCGGCTGGCGGAGGATTTCGTGTCGCGTAGCTCGCGACGAATCCGCCCAGTTCCGGGCAGCCTCCGTTCGCGCAGGGGGTGTTTATTTGTGTCGAAATCGGCGTGCGGTCATGCGGAGGGTCGGGGATGAGTTGGGTTGACGGTGAAAGAGCATGGATGGGGTAGGTCTTGCCGTCGTAGAGGTTCGTGAAATTCTGCTGCCAGGCGGGATCGGCCGAGAGTCCGTTGACGTCCTTTTCCTTGAGGCTCAGGTAGCCGAGAACATGGTCGAACGACCTATTCTCCATCATCACGACGATGATGGTCTTGATGTTGTCCAGTGACATGCTGCCTCCGTTATCTCGCCATCAAGGTGACGACCTCGCCTGCTGAAGTGCCGGCGCGAAGGAATCCAGGGGAGCGCGGCACTGCGGACATCCTGAATCGAATGGATTTCCTTTGTCAGCGTCCCGGAGCGCGGGCTGAGACCACGTGGGTCGAACGTTCGCTGCGAGGGCTCGGACCTCTTGCGCAGGTTCGACGCGGCAGTCTTGCTTCCGGGTAGACGTTAAGGCTAGTTCACGTCACATCACTGTTCAACTTCCGTTGCGTTGTGGCGTCATTGTGGCGTTATAGGAAAGGCCCGGTTCAAACCGCCATCTGGCTTTCCCTGCGGCTTCCGTGTTCGCAGTGGTTATCCCAAGGATCGGATTTCTGTTTGCTAAGACACGTCCTCAACCTCCTGAAACCACCGTTTCTCCCATACGGAGAGCCTGTCTTTTTTCAGACGCCGCCGCGGATTGCCGCACATCCAGCAACTGCATGGGGTAGGTGTATCAACGACCTTACCGAGTTCCTCGGAAGTCAGGCGACGTCCCCACCAATAGAAGCGCCGATTTTTCATGATTCGCGCCCGGTCTGCCCGGCGCCGCGCTGTACCTGCCATTTCGCACCTCAATTTCGATAGCTGAATGTGCGAAAGCCCGCTCAAGGCGGGCTGGATGGCAAATCGGATTTTGTGAAGTCTAGACCTTCTGGTGGCGCTTGTCGCGCATGCAGCGCTCGTGCAACGAAGGCTGATCAGCCAGGACCGTGCAGATGCGGTACAAATGAAAACGGGCCCAAAGGCCCGTTTCATTGATGTCCTGGCGGAGGCGGTGTCCGCCTACAGACCTTTATTTGATTGAGTTACGTGGATTCTTGTTGGAAAAGTACCCGGAAAAGTACCCGAATTCCGAGAGTATTTCGTCAGATGAGGCTTTGGCAAGGTCGGTCGAGCCACACCGCCTAGTTTTGCGCCAGACACCGATATATCACGCGGCTCTCAGACGAAATATCGAAAATCTACTCGACTGCGAATGTGGCGTCTCGTCAAGTGTCCTCGGCTCTTTGCGGCAATATCACTCCCACGCAAGAAAGCCGTGGAGACATGGAGATAGGTATAATTTTTTCCCGAAACCCTTATTTGGTAAGGCTTTGGCTGTCTCCGAGTGTGTCTCCAACACACATATTTTCTTGGAGACACTTTGGAGACAGATGCCAGTCAACCACTGCGCGTCGCCAGCACTGAGACTTGCCTACGAGGACGGCTAGCTCTGCTCTTCGCTCAAATGCCGCTGCTCTGGAACGTTGCGCGCAAAAGACTCCCGCGCCACCCATCTTCCGTCGCCAAATTAGATCGGGCCACAAGGCCTAGAAAAGTGACTTTGAAAGGACCTACAGGGCAGTTGATTGGGTCGTACCCGGGGCGCCGCGATCTTCGCAAACCGGCCAGAAGGCGACGGTCGCGCCCTGCCGCCGAATGGCGGCTGACGGATGCAATGCGGCCCTCAAGCACTAACGTTGGCTTATGTCGCTCCAGCTTTTGCAAGACACATCTCAACCGCAGTGGAAGGTCGAGGTGGCGCGCCCTTTGCTTCGCAATGCGAGGACTGCTGCGCCGGGCAGACTGGACATTGTCGGCCGACCGCCGGCAATGAGCACCCGGCAGGAGGTTAGGCTAACGCCTGACTAGCGTCACGGAAAACTAGCTTAGGTTTGGAGAGTGCAAAAAATTCGCTACTGATGTAATTTTTTCTTGCTCAGGGGACGCTTCGTCCACTGCATTGCAGCCGCCCACCCGGCGTACGTCTCATAACAACGCGAAAGAACTGACAACACCTAATATGAAAGGATATTGTAATGCCGTCATTTTCGCTTGTGGTCACTGTTACCTTTCCACATAAGCTGCTTAAGTATGACGATAGGCAACGCGGAAGCTCGCGATATTGATTGCGGCGGGAAGCATCCTGGCTCTGCGAGGCAGAAGTGCATTGGCCGCGTTAGCTGAACGATCGACGCTGGATGGCGGCACTGTGTCGGTCTGCGGATTTCCAGGTTCGGTCGTCAGGCTACCATCGCATTCCCCGGCTGAATAACGGAGGGTGGCACGAGATCTCGCCGGTGATCGCGTGCTCGGCCGATCTGGCTGGGCGCAAGCTGCCGCATTGATATGCATCATCATGGTTAGGTTATCCGGGGATACTCTCGAATGCTGGATGGACCTCGGGTACGACGATGACACATGGCCGGAACATCAAGGGGGCGGGGTTTGCAAGTGGTGGCGTTGCGACCAGGGACTATCCGGTCGCTTCCCTCGGCCCACCAATCCGGCTGAGCGATCCGACAGGCGTTCTGTTCAGGTTCGGCCGTATCGCACTTGCCGGCAACCGCTGGATGACGACGTTGCAGGATTTCCAGGTTGAAATTCGTTCATCCGAACCTGACAGTCTCGAAGTGGCATGGAGTGCGCTGGTGCGCAGTCCCGTGCGCGCCGATCTTTACAATGAAAGCGTTGCAGATGTCGTATGGTTCCTGTGTCTCTATCGCGATGGACTTCCCCTTCCGTTAGCCTATTTTTCTGACTCGTTTCCGCGACGATGCGGCACTCACGTGGAAGGGCGACGTGTCGGATACAGCAGGGATGACGGGCATAACGGCCGGAGATGGGAATGGGGCGCTGACATTCTTTGGCAGTTGCAGGACTGCGACAGCGCCGCCGGAAAGTTTGTCTATGCGCTGAATGTCACGCCATGCCGATAGCGCACGGAGATTTTGCAGGGCGTTTTTGTCTGCCCTTTGCATGGCGGAGCGCGCGGCTCGGAACGCGCAAAATATCGGTGGGCCGGGGGTGAACTGGCCGCTCCCACTGTAAAATCAGACTGTTTCACCTCGTGAGCAAACACCCAGACTCGTAGATTTTTCCTGCGGCAGTTTGTTTTGTCATCCAACAGCGTTTCACGTTGACTCGGAAATGATATCTGGATATCTTGGTCGGTCCGGGATGGATGTCCTCACTTCCCGGCGTGTGTTTTCGTAGCCTGCCGACTCTCACGGTAGGCTTTTTTTTAGGATTTGCGCACTCAGGGAAAGCAGGGTCGATTTTCTAGATCTTTTAAGAATCCATAATTTGGCACCACTTAACGCCCACGAAAGCGCGATTTCCAAAGCCGGAAAAACCGCTATGAGATCGCGGAATCCCAAGGTGGACCGGTACCTGACTGAAGTTTCTGCCGACGTCTGCAATTGAGAAAGACGCCAGACTGCACAGGGTCGAGAGCGGTACAACTATGGCGTAGGGTTTACCTGCGGAGGCGGCTCTTCCGGTCGGGCTGATAGGGCGCCTTCCCTCAATTCTCCCGAACTACGACGCCTTGATCTATCGCAAGGGTGGGTGCGCGGCGACGGAATAGCTTTTGTACGCGGCGGGGCATCCCGAGGACTAGCATGTTGATCCCGGTTCGCTCGGGCTCGCTTTTTACGAGGGACTTATCGAAGGGCCGCGACAAGGAAATTAGCCGTGCATATGAATACCCTTCTTAGCTACGATCAATATTGTGCAAACCTGCTCGGTCGTGAACAACGCGACCTTGGTGTGTCCTCGGATCGAGCTATAGACCGTCTCGAATCGGTTTATGGCAACAGCATCGACGCTCGCAGGTATTTTGATGCCGGGTTTTGCGGCGATGATTGCCCTGTGTGTACCGGGCTAATCAGATGACATCGAAAATTGCCTCATGTTGAGTCAGCAATGACCGCTCAGGAGCCGTTTCAGGAAGGCTCAAAGGGGGCCGATCACGTGCAGTGGCATGAGGCGCGGATCGGCCCAGACCGTGTCAAAACGCGTAGACACAGGGAATTGCCGAAACCAGGCCCGGCGTAGGACGCCGCTTGTGGATTACAGCAAGCCGAACGCCAAATCACAGCCGCACTCATCGCGATGGCTCAACAAGCCCCATGGGCTTCACGCCCGCATCGCTTTCATAACCGCTTCGGCCCTTTGCATGAAAGGCCGTATCTGCGGCGGTCGGAGGCTCGATCGTGGGGCGATAGCCGGCCATATGCAGACCCTGCGGAACCTTGCCGAGCACCTTGACGCCAAGACCGTCGAGGCCGAATACGCTGACACACAGCGTCGCCAGCACGACCGCGACAAGAATGCCCGGAAGCTTTCCGAAACGCGTCAGAAAGAGGATGAGCATGAGGCTTGCTACGCCCACTGCGAAGCTGGCCCAATTGGCCCTGCCCACGGCGATGGCCTGCGCAAGGCTGACGAGATCGCGCAGCGGTCCTTGCTCCTCGATTGAAATGGCGAACGGCTTGGGCAACTGACTGATCAGTACCGCGAGCGCAGTGCCGTTCATGTAGCCGTAGCGGATCGGCTTGGACAGCAATTCGGCGATGAAGCCCAGCCGCAAGCTTCCCATCACAACGCAGACCACACCGGACACGATGGCCATCATGCTGGCCATCGCGATCGTGCGAGAGGGATCGTCGGCAGGCGACCTGCGCAACCACCGCCAAAATGGGTGCAGCGAGCCCAGAGTCCGGCCCGAGCACCAATATTCGGCTTGGCCCGAATATTGCCCCGGCGAGCAGCGGAACAATCGTCGCGTATGGGCCGCATACTCCTGGAGCGCCCGATGCCTCCGCGTAAGCGGTGCCGACCGGCACTAACATCGTGGTCAGCACTAGGCCTGCGGCCAGATCCTTCGGCAGCCTGCCTGATACCCTTTAATGACCTGAATGCCGGGCAACGAGCGAAGGCATCGTTGTGCGCTTTATGTGCCACGCCCCGAGCGAATGCGACTGTCGATCCGCATGGTTCACACCTACAGACGCATGAGAGGCATAGATGGTGACAGTACGCCTTTAGCGTGCCAATCGCGTCGTCGTCTCGTAGGCCAGCGGTCCACACACCGTTGGTGAAAACAGGCTCGGTTCCTTAGTCACAGTAATTGATTGTCGCTCCGCGTGACATCGGCCCAAGGTCCTATATCTGCCAGTGTGCGTCAGGCCTATTCTTGACCTGATGTACTCCCGTTCGGAGATTGCCATGACAACGTCAACGGACCTTTTGACGACCATGGTCCCTTCGGCTGGTTGGCCGTTACCTTCGATCTCGAGCCCGCTTCATCACATTTCCCAGAGCCGGCACGTTTCCCGCTGCGGCGTACAGATCGACGCGCCTGCGCTTCGACGCGCGAAATCAACTTGAGGTGAAAAATGAAACCGTTATTGCTTTTCGCCGTGACCGTTGCTGTGTCAGCCTGTGCAAGCCAACCTATGCCGCCAAGCGCGCAATCGCTCGGAGAAAGTCAACGGCCGGCCTCCGCAGTCGCGCAATGCATTGCTCAGAAATGGGCAGACCAATCGCAACAGCAAGTCATATCGCAGGTGATTGTGGCGAACAACCAGGCGATGGATGTCTATGTTCCAGGTCAGCAGCCTCCGAGTGGTGCAGCCGCCGTCGTGCGGCCGTCGTGGACGGGTAACAGCCAAACGTGGGTCGGCTTCCGCGCGGGCAGCGGGGGCGGCAGCAACACCAGCGGAGATGTTGGAGGCTGCCTCTAGGCGGCGCGTCACTCTGCGTTACTTCGTTACCTCGTTGCTTCGACGGATATGGATCGCAATTTCAGGTGAGTCAGGCGCAAATCTGCCGCACTTCAATCGAGGAGAGGCTCATGAACCGTCGTACCTTCTTTTCGCTGAGTGCCATCGCACTGGCCAGCTCGCTCGCCGCTTGCGGCACGACCTCGAATCCGACGGAAGCGGCCAGCAAGCGTCATGAAATCGATGCCGGCGTCGATGGCGCTCTCAGCAAGCTGTACAGTTCGACGCCGGGCGCGCAGGCGCAGGCCAGCACGGCCAAGGGCATTCTCGTCTTCCCGTCGGTGCTCGCCGCAGGCTTGGTGGTCGGTGGCGAATACGGCGAAGGCGCGCTGCGCGAGGGAGGCGCGTCCGTCGGCTATTACAAGACCAGTACCGCCTCGTTTGGCCTGCAGATTGGCGCCCAGTCCAAGGCGGTGTTCCTGATGTTTATGACCCAGGACGCGCTTGATAAATTCCGGACGAGCGACAAGGGCTGGACAGCGGGCGTGGATGGCTCGGTTGCGGTGGCGAAGACGGGCGCCAACGGTGCACTCGACACCGCAACGACGGGTGCGCCGATCGTCGGTTTCGTGCTGACGAACTCCGGCCTGATGGCCAACCTTAGCTTCGAAGGCACGAAGGTCAGCAAGCTCGACATCTAATACCGGCACGGCACCGCACGACTATCGAGGCGTCCATTCCATCACGCGCGCATGCACACAGATGATCAGGGGCTGAAATGAAGATCAAGACTCTCCTTATGGTGGCCGCCGTCGCCATGATGGCGCGTCCGGCAGTTGCCCAGCCACAGACGTCGGTGGAGGTCACAAAAAAAAGGTACGGATAAGGCCACCGTGGTTGGAACGACAACTGTCACGGCCGCGGTTGTCGCAATTGATCCGGCTCCCCGGACCGCCACCCTGAAGGACAAGAGAGGCCGGGTCATCGAGGTGGAGGTGGGCGAAGAGGCGCGCAACTTTGCCCAGCTCAAGGTTGGCGATGTGGTCACGACCGGATACAGGGAAGCGATGTCGCTGAGTCTCACGAAAACGAGCGGCCCGCGTTCGGCCACGTAGCGCCTGACAGAACAGCGGGCCGCTCCGGGTGCCAAGCCCGGCGGCACGACCAGTCGGGAAATAACGGTAATGGCAGATGTCGTCGCCGTGAATGCAAAGGCGAAAACCGTCACCTTAAAGGGACCGCAAGGCGACACGGTGGCTGTAACGGTGCAGGACCCTGAGCAGGTGACGAATATTCGCAAGGGAGATCAGGTTGAGGTCGTGTACACGGAGGCGGTTGCGATATCCGTCACGCCCAGCATGAACAAGTAGCGGGTCGATGAATCTACTTCTTTCGGAAGTCGACGGACGCAGTGGCATGGTTCTGTGCCGGCAACCATGGTTGGGGGCGTGCCCAGGATTGTCGCCGGCAGATCCTCGAGGTGACCTGCCGGGAGACAAGTTATGCTGCTCACACCGATTACCCAACGGGTGTTGTCCAGAGAGTTGCTCGATGTACTGATCCGTGCTGGACTCGTAGCTGTTCTGGCCATTTTCTGTTTCCGGATATTCGTCCCATTCCTCAATCTCATGGTCTGGGCGTTGATCCTCGCGATTACGTTGTATCCGCTTCAAGTCAGACTTCGGCGCACGCTCGCCGGCAAGGACGGTCTGATCGCCACGCTGATCATCCTCGTCGCGTTTGGTGTCATCCTCGTGCCGACGTATCTGTTGGGCGTTGCGGTAGCCGAATCGATCGATAACGCGATGACCATTTTCAAAAGCGGCAGCTTCAGCATTCCGCCTCCCGCCGATTCGGTTGCCAGTTGGCCGGTGGTTGGGCAGCGTGTGCATGACTTCTGGCAGCGGGCCTCGCTCGACCTTACTGGTCTTGTGCTGAAGTTTGCTCCACAACTCAAGGATACCGGGCTCGCTCTGCTCGGAACGGTGACCGGTCTCGGCGCCGGGCTGTTGCTGTTCTTCGCCGCCCTGATTGTCGCCGGCATACTCATGGCCCATGGCGAGACAGGCCATAAAAGTGCGGTGGAGATCGCCTCGCGCATCTCCGGCCCGGAAAACGGCCCGCAAATCGCCGAACTTTGCACATCCACTATTCGTGCGGTCGCCCAAGGGGTGGTTGGGATCGCGTTCATCCAGATGCTACTAATTGGTGTCGCGTTCGTCGTCAAGGGTATTCCAGGAGCGGGTCTGCTAGCGCTCGCGGTGCTGCTGCTTGGCATCATGCAGTTGCCCGCCACCCTGATCACCATTCCGGTGATTATCTTCGTGATTGCCACGCAAGGTGTGAGCGCAATCACGATCATCTTCGCGGTCTATGTGTTCGTCGCGGGGCTTGCCGATAACGTGCTCAAGCCCTTGCTGCTGGGCCGCGGCGTCGCCGTGCCGATGCCAGTGGTTCTGATCGGCGCGCTCGGAGGCATGGTGACAGGCGGCGTCATTGGCCTGTTCATAGGACCTGTCATGCTCGCGGTCGGGTATCAACTGTTCTGGCGATGGGTAGAAGACCAGCCGAAGCCGAAGCAGTTAAAAGAAGATCAGCACGTCTGATGCTTCCGGGGACGATCGTGTTCTCTGCAGCACTGCACGCGCGCTGGTACTGGCTGCTGTTCGCCGCCAGTTGCCTGAGCGCGTGCATGCGCGTCGGCCCCGACTTTCACCCGCAGCATGAGAGCTGGACTGAGCACTGGAGCAGCGCGTCAATCGAGCAGGTAACACAGCAGGCAACACAGCCTGACATCCGGCAATGGTGGCAGGTATTCGCGGACCAGAACCTCGAGAGTCTGATCGCACAGGCCGATGCCAACAACGGCGACGTGAAGATTGCCGGCCTGCGTGTGCTCGAGGCGCGCGCCCAACTGGGCATCGCGATCGCGGGCCGCTATCCGCAGGTGCAACAGGCCAATGCCGACGCCCTGTACTCGGTGCAAAAGCGCTCGGATGGATTCAACCCGCGCTCAGGTGGCTTCTGGCAGTACGGGGCGGGCTTTAGTGTCGGCTGGGAGCTGGATTTCTGGGGGCGCTTCAGCCGCGCAATCGAATCTGCCAATGCCGCGTTTTTCGCGGCGCAAGCCAACCGGGATGACGCGTTGGTCTTGCTGCACGCACAGGTCGCCGATACCTATTTCGCGCTACGCACTGCTGAGGCGCGCCTGCGCATTGCGCGCGAGAACGCCCAGTTGCAAAAGCGCAGCTACGAGATCGCGCTAAAGCTCTTTAAAAGCGGTGAGACCGATGAACTCGACCTCCAGCAGGCAAAGACGCAGTATCTCGGCACGCTGAGCAGCATTCCCGATTTCGAGAGCCAGATCGTGCTCGCGCATCATGCGTTATCCGTGCTGATCGGACGGCCGCCCGGGCTATTGCCGGAACTGAATGTGCGAGCGGGCAAAGAGGAAGTGGTGCCGCTCGTGGATCGGGCCGTGTTGCAGGATGTCCCGGCGGATCTTTTGCTGCGCCGCCCGGATGTACGCGCTGCCGAATTGCAGATGGCCGCGCAGTCCGCGCTCATCGGCGTGGCGGAGGCCGATTTTTATCCGTCCGTGTCGTTGCTGGGCTCCCTTGTCTGGAGCGCCAGTTCGCTCACTGGCGCACCGAGCACGCTGGCCCTGGTCGGCGGCCCGAGCGTCACGTGGAACCTGTTCGATCACGGCAAAATAACCGACAACGTGCGCGTGCAGGACGCCCGGCTGCAGGAGCTGACGGTCGCGTACCAGAACACCGTGCGCGAGGCGGCCAGTGAGGCCGACGACGCCGCCACAACAATCATCGCTGCGTTGCAGCGCGACACGATCCTGAACGACGCGCAAGGGGCTGCGCGGCGCTCGCTCAAGCTCGCCAATACGATCTACCGGGAAGGGTACTCGGACTTCCAGCGAGTCCTCGACGCGCAACGGACCCTGTTCGCGCAGCAGGACGCGTACATCGTCAACCGCGGCAACGCGGTGGGCAGTCTGATTGCGCTTTATAAGGCGCTCGGAGGAGGCTGGTACTCGGAACAGCCGCTCGTCGATCCCGCGACGCGCCAGCAGATGCAGCAGCGCACCGACTGGGGCGACTTGCTGAACGAGTCGGATGTTCCTTCCGCTGCCGCCAGTTCGCCTAGAGGTTCGTCCCCATGAGCGACAAGCCCGAGCCCACCCCCGTGACGCCGCGGGAGGCGCCGGCGCCTGTCGCCGACCCGTCCGGCAGAGCGGTGAAGTGGGTCGTCTGCGTGATCGTCGTCAGCCTGATCTGGTATTTGTTCGCCGATCGCTTCACCCCTTATACGCAACAGGCACGCGTTCAGGCTTACGTCGTATCCGTCGCCGCGGAAGCATCGGGGCGGGTGACCCGCGTCCTCGTGCATAACAACCAGGAAGTCAAGCCGGGCGACGTGCTCTTCGAGGTCGATAGCGCGCAATACCGGATCGCCGTCGATCGCGCGCGGGCCGAGCTCGAGTCGACGCGCCGGCAGGTCGGCGCGAGCACGGCCGGGGTCGATTCGGCGCTCGCATCGTTGCGCGCGGCCGTCGCGAATGAAGTCAAGGCACGCCAGGACAGCGAGCGCCTCGAAAGGCTGTATCGCGACGATGAGGGCACCGTCTCGCTGCGGCGCCTCGAGGTGGCGCGAGCGACGCACGAGCAGGCCCAGAGCGAGGTTGCCGCTGCGCGTGCCGAAGTGGAACGCGCTCGCGAGCAGCAGGGCGGCAATGGGGAGGAGAACGCGCAGTTGCGCGCCGTTGCCGCAGCGCTCGAAAAGGCGGAACTCGATCTTGCGAATACGCGAATCAAAGCGCGCTCAGATGGCGTCATCACGGATCTGCGCACGGAGATCGGCCAGTTCGCAGCGGCGGGCAATCCGGTCATGACGCTGATTGCAATCCGCGACGTGTGGGTCAGTGCGGATATGACCGAAAACAACCTGGGGCATCTACGGCCCGGCACGCCCGTGATGATTGCGCTGGACGCGCTGCCGGGCGAAGTTTTCGATGGACGGCTTCGCAGTATCGGCTATGGCGTGAGTGTGGGGCAGAGCGCGCCGCCCGGAGGTCTGCCCACCGTACAGAACAGCCGCGACTGGCTGCGCCCCGCGCAACGCTTTCCGGTCGTCGTCGAGTTCGACCCGGGTGAGAGGGCGCGCCTTCACAACGTTCGTGTCGGTGGGCAGGCAGAGGTGATGGGGTTTCCAGATCCGGGTAATCCGCTCAATCCGCTGGGTCGCTTGTTTCTGCGCGTGATGAGTTGGGTCTCGTACCTTTACTGAATGGCTAACTACTGCATCTATGGGACACAGGCTTCAGCTTCTCGGTCCACGTACGCTACGCGTTGCCACAGGGACGGCACTTTGCCTGACGATCAGCTTCGCGCTGGACCTGTCGGTCCCCGTCATCGCGCCGGTGTTCGCCGTCTTTCTTCTCGCGACGCAAAACCGCCCACTGTCGTTCAAGGCCGGCGTAGCGTTCGCGCTGATCGTGGCATTGACCACGGGCAGCGGCTTGCTCCTTGTGCCGTTGCTTCGCCATTACGCTTTCGCTGGCGTGATGGTGGTTGGCCTCATGCTCTTCCTCGCGTTTCGCTATGGTTTGCGCGGCGGGAATAATCTGGTCTCGACCTTTCTGGTGGCCGGCCTGACGATGATCTCCGCTGCCGGAACCACTGACTTCCAGTCGGCCGTGACGGTTGTTGGCGCGCTGGTGAAGGGACTTGTGCTAGCCGTGCTGGTGGCAGGATTGACTCACATGCTGTTTCCCGAGCCCGTGAGCACGGGGCCACAACCTGCCGCTCAGGCCATGCCCGACGGGCAGGCGGCACGCATCGCGCTGCGCGCCGCACTCGTTGTCATGCCAGCATATCTGCTCGCCATCGCCGATCCCGCGAGCTACATGCCGATCATCATGAAGTCCGTAAGCCTCGGTCGACAAAGCTGTACCACGACAGCCCGTAGCGCAGCGCGCGATCTGATCGGCTCCACGTTGCTAGGTGGCTTGCTGGCGATCGTGTTCTGGCTTGCGCTCAGGCTCTTTGCGGACCTGTGGATGCTCTTCCTTTGGATGCTGCTGTTTGGCCTGTTGGTGGGTCGCAAGCTCTATCGCATCAACATAACGCGTTACTCAGCGGGTTTCTGGCTGAACAGCCTCGTCACCATGATCATTCTGCTAGGCCAATCGGTGCAAGACAGCGCGGCGGGAAAGGACGTCTACACGGCGTTCGCGGTACGTATGGGACTCTTTGTGGCCGTCACGGTCTACGCCTGTCTGATGTTGCTGATTTTCGAGCGAAGCCACCGCGCGTGATGACGCCGCGCGCAGCCGTGCCTCAGCCCAACGCAATTATTGGAGTCCCTGCTGATGTGATGCCGAAAGCGGGGTGGGACCGACATTCACCCACGTGTAACGGGGTGAGCACAATGTAGGAGGTACCTGCAAATGGGAAATGCGACAAGCGACGCGGTCGTCCGCCTGCGGGCGCGTGAGATCTTGCAGGAATCAGGCCGGACCCTTTGGTACCTGCGTGCAGTCCTGGCTAGCCTGCTAGTGCTGTTTGTGCTGCTAACGGTCGCAATGTATTACATGGGGGGCCCCGTGGAGACGGTGAAGCGAACGCCTTCGACGATGGAGGAAACCTGGTACTTCTGCGCGATCACGGCGCTGACGATCGGGTACGGCGACGTGGTCCCCACCTCAACGTTTGGCCGGATTGATGCGATATTGTTGGGCCTGATCGGCATGGTGTTCACGGGGCTGATCGTTGCCGCAGCCGTGCGGGGCGTGCAGGAAGCTGCGCGCCGGGCGGCTGGCGGTGTCGCAAATCCCAGCAAGCAATAACCACTGTGCTGTCTGAGCCGCTGGTCGACCCACCTACGATGCTATTGGCGTTGGGTTGTCTGCCACGCTCGGGTAGCCGTCGATGCCAGACATCAACTGCTCGTCGCCCATGAGGTCACGAACATACATCCATGCAACAGTGCTCTGCGACCGGACCCTGCATGGATCACGCGCAGCTTCAGCGCCCGTGCAACCTTGAAGACCTCCCTTCTTAACGGCTCGACCAGAAAGCGGCGCGGATTGCGGCCGGTCGAGCCGTCTAACGTAGCAAAAGGCACACGAGCAGCCATATAGGACCAAGGTCCAATACACCGAATGTTTTTACGTGTATAGGCTGGAAGTTCGCGAGCTTTGCACCGACAGACCATTGACGCAGACTCAACATCGGGAGTTCGTCATGAAGAACAAGATTGCGGCCGTGATGACCGTATCCCTCGCACTCGCATCCTTTTCGTGCGTTTGGGCGCAAGGCAATCCCGGAGCGAACCCATCGCCAGCAACTGAACACCCGGATGAGATCGTGAGAATGCACCAGCAGGTTGCTGCGGCGAATCGCGAATATGATAGGGAAGTCGCGGCTGCAAAAAGGGTCTATGACCACAAGAAAGCGGAAGCGAAAAAGAAGCGCGACGCTGCGGTTGAGGTCACTCACCGCGGCATGAGCCAGTAAAATGTATTCGCTGCGCACGCATTCCATAGGAATGACTTGCCGCAGGAAATGAGTTTCGGCAGTGGCATGACATGCTGGCGTCGGCTTCGCGACTGGCAGTCCGCATTTCGACGGTAATGCGCCAGCGCCCGCATCTCCAAGAGGGGCGCCTAGTCATCGGCACTGCCGATCGTCAGCGTGTCCGCGTTCATGGGGCACGTGACCTCAACGCCAGAATCGCTACGCACGCCCGGCAGTGTGCTCAGATAATTTGGGGGCGGCCAATCGCGTCCTGCTCACGGAACTCGGGCGGCACCTTTCGTCCACGGTTACATAACGTCTTGGCGTTGCGTGGACCAAAGCTGTCAACGAGCAGTGCTACATAGCCCCAAGTGGCCAGCCTGCGCGCCAACCGATAAGTCAGTTGCCTCGTCGTCGGCCTCGTCATATTAGAACGCGTTATTGTGCGGCTCGATGCGCCGTTTCCCCTCACGCATCGATCTCCGGAGCATGGCGGTCGCAGCACGCATTGGGGTAGCCAGACTCGAAGGGCTGACTACAATACGTGGGTGCAAGCGAAGCTACAAAGGCGGTTTGGTCAGAAATATTGGTCCGTACTGTGACGTTTCGATTCCTTCATTGGAGGCATGCCATGACGTGCCTGAACGAAAGGATTGTCGGCGTAATACTTTGTATGCTGAGCGGATATGCGCTCGCGGGGAGCCTCGTCATCGATTCGCCCGAAGAGATGACGCTTGCGAGCATCGAGCGTCTGCCCGTGGCGTCTGTTCCGCCCATTCCGAACCTGCAACGCTTTCTGCAGCGGCATGAAATGGAATTTCAGTCGAATCAAGGCAAGCCGTTTTACGCGCAAATCGAGGACTTTTATAGCGCGCAGGTGACGCACAACTTTCGATTCGGTGCCGGGAAAGCCACACCGACACTTGAGCCGGCGCGCCCGCAAGCGTCAGAGTTTCTCCATCCGGGTCCGTCACCCGCGCCGCAACTCTCGATCGTCCAGTTGTCGAACACGGCTTTGACGCTCCGTGCGCAACCGCAACGAAGGCTGTCGCTAACAGTCAATGACTGGGTATTTTCCGCCACGGCGCGTCTCGCTATTCTCCATTCACACGATACGGGCGCGACGCTCTCTGTTCGGCACGGCTTTTAATCCGAGGTCTGCAATTGATTCGAACTCGATGCCATTCGGTCGCTAACGCCGAATCGAGCGAAATCCCGCCTCATTCGGCGCATAACCCGCGCGACGATATTCGCGAATGTTGGCCTTAATAGAGAGTTCCCATAAGGCGCAGCTTAGCCGAGCGGCAGCTAATGGCCGCCGTCACCGGTTGCGTCGGTCAGTTGTTGGGCCATGAAGAGACTGTCGCGATATAGCTGCTGTTGACAGCTTCGAGGCCAATGGCCGACGTTCGCAGTCAAGCGCGTGCGCCGTGTCACTTTGAAGACATGGCTAGATCTTCCTCCAGAAAGCGCAGAAACGCTTCCATCAGCGCCTCGCGAGGGTAAGCGTTCTGCGTGACGAACAGTGAGCCGATTGTCGTGTGGGTTCGGGCAACAGGCACCGCGAGTGCCCAGTGGTCGGCATTGACGTAGGCGACGAGGGTGCTCCCAGGCACGACCTGATCATAGAAGGTCACCTGGCTGTCGTTGCGCGCATCGACGCGAGAGAGTTTGTCATAGCTCGATTTGAGTATCGACGAAATGCGCTCCGGCTTAGGGAACGTCACGATCGAGTAGAGGTGCAGTGCGGGGGGAAGCGGGTTTTGCGCCATCCAGGCCTGGCGTGTTGCCGGTCGCAGGCTTTGCACGGCGCCTCCGTCACCCGAGGTGCAGGTCGCGCCAGGGAAGTGCCTCAGGAGGTCAGCCTGGTATTGCTCGGCGTCGTTGGCGAGCGCCGAGCCGCCGACTGCTCCGGCCACGCTGACTACCGCCGCCACGCGGCTACGGATCTCCGGATATGCGACCACCGCCTCCAGGATGTCCGGGGCACCCTTGGAATAACCGACCAGCACAAGCCGCGACGCTCCCGTTGGCAATTGCATGGCCATGATGGCGTCGCGAATCTGGCGTGCATTGTGCGCGGAACTCGACAACCCGCTAACGTCAAGCATGATTGCGTCGTATCCAAATTGCTGAAGATGCTTAGTGACGGTGCCCGGTGAATTCAGCCACGTCTTGAAGCAGTCGTATCCAATGCCTGGTACCACTACCGCAATGAGATGGCGCCGGGATTGCCCTAGATCGACAGGCATGTTGGTGCCGGCAGGCTCGGCGCCGACACGTGTCAGCGCGTCTTCGCAGGGGCGGGAATCAGGAAGCGTCGCGCCGCGCGCTTCCAGCACCGCACAATAGATCTCGCGGAATCGCGCCCTCTTGTCCAGAACGCCTGCCTGAAATGCTGGAACGAGAACAAGCGGGGGCGTGTCGGTCGAGTAAGGGATTAGAGGTTTCGTCGCGCATGCCGCCAGTGCGAGACAGGTCGCGACGAGAGCACTCTTGATGCCGCGATTGCGCCACGCGCAACGATAACGAATTACCCGGTGCGCAAGACTACCGCGCAATGCTGTCACCCGGTTATTTGCCGGCATCGCCATTCCCCTCACGTACAGTGGATTCGCGCCCTTCCAGGTAAGGCGCCCAGTCGAGAAACTCCACGTTCGAAAAACTCAGTGGACGCCTCGCGAAAAACATCACAGCGCGCAGCCCGTCGGTGAAGTAGTGTGCACCGCTGAACGTTGTCCGGGAGCGCGCCTGCGGCACCGAACCAACGCCGTTGACGAAGCCGAGTTTTTCCAGACCACCGGAATACATCATGTCCTGAACAAAAAAATTTCTTGCTTCATCGACGTCTCCGTGCAGCACTTCGTCGCCAACTCCCCGGCGCGCGAAGCGGCCGCCGACTGGCCGTCCGACTTGAGCCACATACACGTTATCGTCGTTGAAACGAATGGGCGCGAGCCACGCGCGTATTGAGGTTGCGGGCGCACCAGCTTGCGCTTCCTTGCGCAGGACGACGTCCGGTTTCCGGCCGAAGACCCATTGTGCGAGATCGCTCTCACGCAAGTCGCGGTGATAACTTCGTCGCACCATTGCCGCCCCGACGTCTCTAAGTTCGCCTACGACGATGGCATTCAGCGGATCGGCGCCGGTCGTTTCGTGCTGGTCACTGGCGCAACATGGCAACCGTTCGAGCGCGGCACGTAGCGAAGCAAGGTCGTGGCAGTTAGTGACTACCGAATCGGGATACTGGACCAGGTTCAGTGCGAGGCGGGAGTCCGCGACGTCATCCGGCACGTTCACGAAGAGGGTGAAGGGAATTAGCGTCTTGCTCCCAAACAGATCGATATTCACGAGTTTGGGATCTCGATCCGGATTGGTGAATAGAATCCCCGCCCGCGTTTCGCCCGGCGGAATTGGGTTCTTGAAGCCTAACGCGTTGAAGTATTTGTCGATGCTCTCGTTCGTGGCTCCACCAAGAAGCGTGTGCAAGGACCAAGCTACTTCGAGTGGCGAATAGTAATCCGGATCGGTTCCTGATTGAAGCAGCCATAATGGTTGCGAAGTCCGGTTCTGAACTTCGATCCATAACGGCTGTACGTTATTCTTACTGATGTCGGCGCCGAACATGCGTTTATCGTCTTCAGATCCCAGCACGGCAGCACTCACTTTCACGTCCTGCCTGGACGCGCTGACCGCACGCTCACGTAACGGCGCATCGTTGCGGCTGTTCGGGGCCGACCAGGTTCCGCAGCCGGTGAAAGCCAGCGAGAGCATGACACCGCCTGCAGAATTTCTCAATGTACGTAGTAACACAGGCAGCCCGCTCATCGTTTCTCTCCCACAGGCACGCGCTTGTGCCTGGCGCCCGCCTCCACAAGAAAGAATTCAATCTCTGAAAGCGAGGAGGGATAGCGATCAAATACGAGTATCTCGCGATATCCATCGGTGTAGTACGGATCAGTCGTCAGGTTTTCGCGTGGGGCGCTTTGCGGGGCGGCGCCGACTCCCGTTACGAACCCGATCTTTGCGAGGTTCTGGGAATACGCCATGTCTTCCGCTAGCGCTGTGCGTGCCTCGTCTACATCCGGATCGATCTTGTGTGTTGTAAACGTCGGTGAGTGAAACGTGAAACGGACGCCGATATCCCGGCTGATTTGACCCACCCATACGCGCTTGCCCCGGTAGCGCATAGGGCTTAGCCAGAGTCGCAGATGATTACGCTGGTGAATCGTGTCACGTGCTTTCTGCAACGCGAGATCCTGAGGCCGGCCAAACAGGAATAGATCGCTCACCGGCGCGTTGACGTAACGCTCGCCGGAAACTGCGGAGGTGATCGTCTTCATGATTGCGCCCGACCACCTTTGCTCGGTCGGGCTCCATCCGCGGCGCACCAGTGCGGGAAAGGCGTCGTCAAGGTCGCCGACGATGACCAGATTGAGTGGATCGCCGTTCTTCGAACTGTCCTCATTCGTTGCGCAACAAGGAAGAGCTTCGAGTGCAACGCGAAACGCGTCGTCATCCGTGTAGTCGAGGATCTTTTCAGGCGAATAGATTTCCCGGCGAAAAACTTCGCTGACGTGGTAGTCCGCATAGAAACCAGGCACGACGATGAGGATCGAGAATGTTCTTGCCTGCGCGTTCGCAATCAGGTCTATCTGGACCGGCTTCGCGCCCTCGCTAAGGTTTGTCAGCACGAACCCCGATATGGTCTGGCCGGGCAGGACGGGGTTGTGGAACGCAAGCTGGCGGAAGCGGCGGTCGAGTTCATCGCTCACACCAGGTGAATCGTTGCGGGCAAACGCCTCGGCCGCTTCCGAGCCCGGAAAGAAATTTGGATCAAGACCGGGCGACATCAGAAAGTAGCTGTGCGCATTGTCGTTCTGGACCTCGATCCAGACGGGCTGAATCATCTTCTTTGCCAGCGGTACGCCATAAACCGCCTCGCTTTCTTCAGCCGAAAGTACTGCCGCCGACACCCGCACCCCGCCGTTAGAGCGTGTCACTGCGCGGGCTCTGTAAGCGGGCGCCTCCGTGGAAGGCGGCGTTGTGGCGCAACCAGACAAGACGCAGGTGATGACAATTGCGGCAAGCAGTCGATTCACGATGGGGTTCATCGCGTAACCTCATGGCCGCAAGCCAGGGCGGCGCTCCTGTCAGTGGGCATGCGCCAACTGGACCTTACGGCGAACTCTGTAGCGCTGCGTTCATCTTTCCCCAGTGACGGACGTGGGGTCGCGGCCGCGAAGACCGGGCGTGATGCAGCGCTCGAAAACCTCCAGGTATCTTCCGCCCCACTTCAAGCGTGACAAGCGCCTGAGGTCGGCGTCCTCGACATGCAAACAACTTGCCGTATTGTCCGAATGGCAAAAGGCAGCACACTATTTCTCGCGCATTTGCGCAGGCCGACACATGCGTATAGTCCCGGCTGCAATTCACCGGGGTCACTGCGCGTCCAGGCTCAGTTCAGGTTCTCGTCTTTGTAATACTTCGTCCCTTTAGCGGTGAGTTCGAGCGCTAAACCTGTGTCGGTAATCTGATAGAGCCAGACGCCAGGCCCCACGGCTATTGCTCCCTGGTGCGCGCCGCCCGTGTCACCGGTTTTTGCGGCGGCAGTCGCCTGCCCACCAAACGCCCAGCCGGACGAGATGAAATCGGTCAGGGCGCTCACGTTCTCAAACACCCAGACCAACTGGAACTTCTTGATGCCCATACCCAAGCCGGCCTGGATCTCGGCCATTTTCATGTAGGTCATGGCCTTGGTCTTGTTGTTGACCGCGACGCCCTCGCCCGAGCCTCCGCCAGCAAGGAGGATCTTCATGCCGAAGTTGCTGAAGGCCGCATAGCCCGCAGCTGACTCTACTGCCTTGCGCGCCGATGGTTGGGCCCTGTAGAGCGCAGCTAGCGCGCCTTGCGCCGCCTTGCGTACCTCCGCTTGCTTTTGTGCCTTGCTTGCGGCGAGCGCGATGGCCGGCGAGACCATTGAGCAGGCCAACGCAAGCATCAGTATGCGACGGTTCATGATAGCCCCCTGATGCTCATGGAGTGCGGCGTTGGTACTTAAATAACGCTGGTTCTCCGACTCACAGGCACTAGCTGACGGTGCTGGCCGCATTGCTGTCAACGCCGCGCAAACCTACCGATGAACCAGGTCCGCTTGTGGACCGACGTACGATGGCGGACGCGCCGCCTAGTGGTTGCTGGCCAGGAACGTAGACATCGAATGCCTGTTCGTTGGCGAGCATGTACTGCAGATAGACCGTCTGCCCAGAGTTGTTCGCCCATTTCACAGCGACGCATTGAGCGACCGGTTTGGGGGCAAGCTGGCTTTGGCCGACGGATTGAAGGTCCGGCGATGATTGACTGGCGCACGCGGAGACTGCAGTGCCCAACACAATCAAGGGATATTCCATGTTAGTGGCTCCGCATTAGATCCCGCAAAGCATGGGCGACTCAAGACAAGTCAATTCGCCAGCCGACCGTGGGGCAGCGTCGATCTGACAAGTGACGCGGGCGCCGTCCCGTACGTCTTTGACAGCCCAGACTGTTCCTGATGTATCGAAAGAGTCTGGTCCGCCTGCGCCCGCAGATGAATTTTGACTGCCCAACGTGTAAATTGGCGCGATTGCGTCGAGTACTCTCTGCAGTCATCCAGCATATGGAGCCTCTATATCGTGCAGTATCGCGATCGCACCTCCAGTTCGATTGGCCGTTGTGCCGACCTCTAGGTCACGCAATCGCATCACGGGCTCGCAGCGCTCGTGGACCGACAGCACATTGTGTTACGCGGGCACTCTGATTCAATCAGACTTTGGTCCTATACGGCGGGTTGGCATGGGTGACCTCTCCGATCATTCCAACTCTGCCGCTAAATCTGACTCGAAGAGAGATGAAGTCGACGGCTGGCACCCCTCCAAACGACAACTCGCTATCGACTACATCTTCCCGCCTTCGAATGTGGGCATGCGTGGTCTAGACTGCGTTGGGGTCATATAGGCGAAGCCGCAGTGACTAACAACGCGAAAGGTGTCCTGACCGGCTCTGATCGGCGACGGGCCGACCGGACAGAAGGCCAGCGCTATTCATCAGAGGTTATCGGCGCCATCTTTGAACCTCTCATGCCGTTCGAAAGCGGGATGATTGAAATCTTGGGCCGGGTGGCAGAAACGGGGCGACCTGAGACGGTCATCATTGCCTCTCGTCGCGACAAAATCGCGCCGGCAATTAATCATCCGCTCCATGGACGAACTGACGCGAGGTGAGATCTCAGCTCTTTTTTGATGTCTTTGCGATAAATGGCGTCGGTACGTGCTGACACTTCTCGCTGGCGCACTTCGGGCAACGCGTGTGGGCGCTCTCGTGTTCGGCGAGATGTTCAGCGTGCTCGAACACATGGCCACACTTCTCGCAACGATATTGATACGTTGGCATTTGCACTTCTCCAACATGAATCCACCTAGCCGGGCTAATACCCCTCACCAACACTGTCCGGCACTATGAAAATCCATTCTAGTGCAGGAAATGCGCAAGCATGCGTGTTCGGTTCGTACTAGGCTTGATTATGGTCAGGGCGGTCGCGGTCCCGCGAGACGTGATGAACCCGATCCCCGCCTGCTGGCGAATACCGCCTCTCCGCGGTGTTCCTGGCGGCACAGAGCGAGGTCCCATATGCAAGTGCTCACGGTAACAATCATCAAACCCGAAGCGATGAACTTCATCCTGGGGCAAAGCCACTTCATCAAGTCTGTCGAGGATCTGCACGAGGCAATGGTCGGAACCGTTCCGGGTATCAAGTTTGGTTTGGCCTTTCGTGAAGCGTCAGGTAAGCGCCTCGTGCGCCGGTCTGGCACCGACGCCGACCTGGTCGAGTTGGCGTGCCAGAATGCCACGGCCATCGGTGCGGGCCACAGCTTCGTGATTTTTCTCGGCGATGGTTTTTACCCCGTCAATGTTCTGAATGCGATAAAAGCTCTGCCGGAGGTATGCCGGATATTCTGTGCGACGGCGAATCCCACGCAGATTCTGGTTGCCGAGACAGAGCAGGGGCGCGGCATCCTGGGTGTGGTTGACGGGTTCCCGCCGCTCGGCGTGGAAAACGAGGAGGACGTTCAATGGCGCAAGGATCTGTTACGTGCTATCGGTTACAAAGCATAGGTGCGGCTGCTCTCCCCGCGCGACCCGCGTGCCCATCGAACCATGGAACATCTCCATCTGCACCCCGGCACGCTGTGGCCGGCCATCCTGCGTCAGACTGAGCATGCGCTGCGTGTTGGCGCACTGCGGCCGATCGAGACAATCCAGACGCTGCTCGAAGAACGCGGTATATGCTTTCTCGTCCGTCAGGTCTCCAGCCTCGCGCGCAAGGAGGAAACCCGACAGTCGCGCAAGGTCGAGGCGGGGGCGTGCAGCGCGGTGAACCCGTTCCTTCCTTACGACCCCGACCTCTTTGTGGCCGATCTTTCGGACACTCACGTCGCCTTGCTCAACAAGTTCAACGTCATCGACCATCATCTACTGATCGTCACCCGTTGCTTCAAACCGCAGGAAGCGTTGCTCGAGTTCGCGGACTTTGTTGCATTTGCCGCCTGCATGGCCGAGTTCGACGGCCTCGGCTTCTACAATGGCGGAGCGGAATCCGGCGCGAGTCAACGCCACAAGCATCTGCAGATCGTGCCGTTGCCGCTCGGAGAATCAGGTCCGCCGCTCCCCATTGAATCCGTTATTAGGCCCGGGGGCATAGAAGGTCTGATCGGCACTGTACCTGGCCTGCCTTTCCTGCACGCGTTTGGTCGTCTGGAACTGGCTCCTGCCGCGTCGCCGCACGCAGCAAACGCCGCGATCGATTGTTACCACGCGTTGCTCGAAGCTACGGGCCTACGAGCGATCAAGGTGAATGGCGAATTGCATCAGTCGGCACCGTACAACCTGCTTGTCACCCGCCGATGGATGCTGCTCGTACCACGGCATTCGGAATGCGTCGAAGGCATTTCGGTGAATGCTCTGGGGTTTGCCGGATCGCTCTTCGTGCGTGACGCAGCTCAGATGGAAGTCATTAGACGGCTCGGTCCGATGTCCGTGCTGAAACGTGTCGCGGTCCCTGCCGCCGCGGGTCGACCGGGCCCATCTGTCTAGCGTTTTCGCTTCAAGACTGACCCTCAAAGGCGGGAATTTGCACAGGCGCTGATTGTCAACCGCGCCTCCGACGGTGGAGTGGTACAGGCCTTGCCGGGTGTGATCCTGCGCGGCAGGCAGTACGTGCATTTCGTCATCGACAAAGCACCGGACTCACGTGGCGTAGAGCGTATTAAATCTATGGTCCCTCCCATTTTTGCAACCACGATTTTCGATGTCATTGCAGGCTCGCTTAAATCTATCCGGCGTCGATTGTGGGGATCATGCCCCGCGCCACGATGAGGTTCGCGCCTGAAGGTCCTAAAAACTGTCTCGGCTTGTGAAAGCCTATTTAATACCCAGGTTGTCCTTCAGGCCGATGTGCCGTTCATGTCATCAAATTTCAGTCGTCGCAAAACCAGTTGGGTGATTGGCCAGAAGTTGAGCCGCGCAGTCAGTCCGCAGCGACCGTCAATCCCGCACAGTACGGAGTGCCGTGGGCTGCCATTGACCACGCAGTTCGAGCCAGCTTGTTAGCCAGCGCGCACGCTACAACGTTTGAATGTCGTCGGGTGAGCATGGCACGAACCCAGTCCGCGAGTTGGCCTGTCCGTCCCTCGAGCCGCAGCATGTAGGCTCGAGCGCACGTGACGAGCAGCCGCCGAATATTCTTGTCGCCACGTCGGCTGATACCAAGCAACGTCGCCTTCCCACCGGTACTGTACTGCCTGGGAACGAGACCGACCGACGCTGCAAAATCGCGACCGCACCTATACTGCTTGCCGTCTCCCATTTCTGCGGCCAGAACACTGGCGGTGATGGGGCCGATGCCCGGGATCGTCAGCAGGCGCTGGCCGAGCTCGTCGTCTGCGAGCTGGGCGTTAATTTCTTTCTCAATATGGCCAACCTCGCTGTCGAGGTACTTGTAGTGCTCGTGCAGACGCTGAAGGATCGCGATCAGGCGCGGTGGCAGTGAATGCTCAGAGAGGAAGGCCGGAAGACGGGCAACGGAAGCCTTTCCAACTGGCAAGCTAACGCCGAATTCGAGCAATAAGCCGTGCATCTGGTTGATGGTTCTCGTGCGATCCCGCACGAATGACTCCCGTAGGCGATGTAGGGCGGAGAGCGTCTGCTGTGATTCGGTTTTCGCGGTGACAAACCGCATGGTAGGCCGGGAGGCAGCTTCGCAGATAGCCTCGGCGTCTACAAAGTCATTCTTGTTGCTCTTTACGAACGGACGTACAAACTGCGGCGAGATCAATTTGACCTCATGTCCGAACGTCGTCAGCAGGCGAGCCATGTGATGGGCACCGGCACAAGCCTCCATTACAACCGTGGATGCATGAAAAGTCGCGAAGAACTCGACCAGTTGCCTGCGTCCGAGCTTCTTGCGAAATACCGCTTTGCCCCTTCTATCCTGACCGTGGAGGTGGAAGGTGTTCTTTCCCAAATCGATGCCAACTATCGTGACGTCTTGCATGACAGTCTCCAATCCGGAATTGATGCCGCAAGCGTAGCGCACTCGGCGAGGGCGGGAGGGACCATCCCATTACTGTCAACGTTGGACACAATAAATGTGCCAATTCACGACCGGATCGCGCTGACGGTCCTGCAAGAGTTTTCAGCTGCGAAATAATTGTGCCACCTGAGAAGGGCAATCCGGCGGTAGTGGTGGCCGAAGGTAGGTTCTTAGTGCGGCCAGGTGCGGCCGCCAAAAGAAGATTTGCGGACGTACGTTAGCGGATCGACGGGAGACCACGACGACGCCATCATCACTTCCGCGCTCCGGCCATTGCCAACCTAAGCGTCGCGCCGCTCTCGTTCCGCTTCTGTCCCCCTGTAACTGGCCAGTGAGCCGCATCGAGATAGGCGGGCGGCCACAGAAAGAATAGGCAAAACTCGTCACGGATTTGCAAGAACGAGTGCCTGTCCCAGCCAAATGGGTTACACAACGTGTCGGAATTTCGCGACACACTATTTTGTTTTGCTTCGGATATCCAACAATGTGGAGTTACGCTGCCTGTTGCAGCAACAACAACGTAATCATTCTGCGTGGAGAAATGGATGAAACGAATCGCACTGTCGACTCTCTCGCTGGCATTGCTCGGCGCTGCAGGCGCAGCACATGCGCAAAGCAGCGTGACGCTCTATGGCTTGATCGATGACTCGATCCAGTACGTTCACAACGCCAACCCGTCTGATAACAACCTGTGGCAGCTCGCCGCGGGTAACCTGCAAGGCAGTCGCTGGGGTATGAAAGGCACGGAAGACCTAGGCGGTGGCCTGAAGGCGATCTTCCAGTTGGAAAGCGGCTTCAACCCGAACAACGGCAAGATGGGCTCATACGGCACGGGCACGAAACTGTTCGGGCGCCAGGCTTTTGTCGGCTTGACGCAGGACGCATACGGTACGTTCACGCTGGGTCGCCAGTATGACCCGCTCGTCGACCTGGTCCAGCCGCTGACGGCTGACAACTACTTCGGCAGCACGTTCGCGACGCCGGGCGACGTGGACAACAACGACAACAGCTCTCGTACGAACAATGCGATCAAGTATGTCTCGCCGGTGTGGGGCGGCTTCCAGGTCGAAGGCATGTATGCTCTGGGCGGTGTAGCTGGCGCAACGGGCGCAGGCCAATCGTGGGGAGGCGCAGCAACGTGGGCGGGCGGTCCGTTCAGCGTTGCAGCTGGCTACTTCCGCATGGAAAACGGCAACACGGCAGCAAGCCGTGGCGTGACCCCGACTAATGTGGGTGGCACGTGGAATGCGGGCGGGACGTCAGACGGCACGTTCGATGGTTCGAACATCAATGGCGCATACCAGTCGGCCAAGCAGATCGACATCACGTCGTTGGCTGCACAGTATGTGACGGGCCCGTTCACGTTCAACGTCCGCTACAGCTTCGCACAGTACAAGCCGGACGCATTCTCGGGCTTTACCGAGCAGGAAAAGTACCACGTTGCTGGTGCGTTCGCTGGCTACCAGCTCACGCCGGCAATGCTGCTCGGCCTCGGCTACACGTACACGCACGGCGCGGGCGACACGTCGGCGAACTATCACCAGGTTTCGCTAGGCGGCGACTACTCGCTGTCGAAGCGCACCGACCTGTACCTGATCGGCGCATACCAGCACGCAAGCGGCCACCAGCGCGATGCAGCCACCGGCTCGGTGGTCGATGCAGGCGCATCGGTTGGATCGTATGGCTACCAGGCCGGTTCGACCAGCCAGGAAATCGTCAGTTTGGGTATCCGTCACAAGTTCTAATAGAAAAACATGACGTACGACTCGAGACGTCGAGCCATACCCCGAAGCCAGCCAGAGGCGCAAGCCGAAGGCTGGCTTTTTTCTTTTGTCATGCTCCTTGAGCACTTAAAGAAGGGCGCGTCCCCGTGAGCGGCAACCGCTCCTCAAATTTCGACTCTTATTAGCTCTGCGTCCTCTGATCGAAAAGTCGTGCTTATTTCGAGGTATCCTGAGCACCTCAGTTTTCTGTGTCGTTTGCGGGCACTATGCCGTTGTCAGTCAACACCGCCGCAAGAGGCGCGAACACGGCCTCGTCACTAGCAAGACGTCGGGGCAACGCTTCCTGTAGAAACTCGACCCATGACCTTATTTTTTTATCGAGATCCGCAGGAGACAAGTAAATCAAGTGCACATTACGCGCCTTCATCCTGTACTCAGGCAGGACGCGGACTACCGACCCAGCACGCAGTTCTTGCATTCCGACCCGAAAGGGCAATGGGCCAATTCCAAGGCCAGCCAGAATCACATCTTTGAGTACGTCGCATAGGTCGCTCTGAAGAACTGTGTGTTCTACCGAGAACGTTTCATCACCAAATGGCCCGTCAAATTGCCATTGCCCGGATGATAGGTCCCCGGCGAGATCAATGCATTGATGTTGCTTAAGATCAAAGAGTGTCTTCGGCGTCCCGTAACGCGCCAGATACACAGGTGATGCACAGAGGATGGTAGACATCGCACCAAGACACTCAGAGCTTATACCGGACTCGGGCGGTTTTGATGAGCAAAGAAGGACGACGTCGTGATCGTCGAGCTTCGCTTCTTCTATCTGCTGCACGAGTGTCACGCTCACCGAAACCTGCGGGAAACGCTCTATGTAGCCTGAGATTAGATTCGGTAGGTGATACCGGTCAAAGCTGGCGGATACGCCGATTCTAAGCGTCCCGGAAGGCTCTGCGCTCACACCCATCGCCTCGGCTTCTGCCTGTGCTAAATGTATGAGGATTGCTTCGCAGTGTGAAAGATACCGCTCACCTGCTTCAGTCAATGCTACGCGCCGAGTTGTCCTATGCAATAGACGTATGTTCAGGTGCGCCTCAAGGTCTGCTATAGCGCGTGAAACCTGAGACGTAACGAGGTTGAGTTTTTGCGCTGCCGTGGTAAAGCTGCCAACTGATGCAACTTGAGCAAAGGCACGGATAGCCTGCAACATATCCATCGATCACGTTCCGTCGATTCGGGCGATAATAATTGGGCAACGACTCGTAACCAACCTGCAATGCCATGTAGGCATTATTATGCCTGCCTCCGGAGGAATCCACCTCGAATTCGGCTAACCGACCGGAATTTGACGCAGCGGAAATAGGCCCAGGACGTGGGAGCAGATGTTTAGTAGCGTGCCGTGAACTGCCGGCGCCCAGAGACGAGTTTGTCCGAAATGGCGTCGCCGTCTCGCGCCGAGGAAGGAGCAACGAGGAGCCCCGAACCGTGTCGAACTGGAGACGTTCGCGGTCTTTAGCTAAACGAATGAATTGCGTCGACTAGGGCCGGGTGCACCAAATGGCGGCGGGGTGGCGGTTCCTTTGACAGCCGCCTTCCGATTATTCCGCCGCAGGTTTCGACCTGGCGCCTCCCGTTGCACACTCGTCGGCAAGCGGACAGTTCTCAACTTCGAGCGTCGACCAGGGCAAACAACGCGTGGAACGCGATCAGCTAACCGTGTCCGCGTAACTTACACATTCGACCGATGGCTCGCGACATCAAGCTCCGCACGCACTGAATGGTTATCTGGCAGGCATGTCGTTGGTAGCTTCTGCCAGATTAAAGACATTGATCGCGACAACGGAGATTTGGTGATCAGTTGTACCGTGCTTGCTATTTGCTCCGGACTTGTCGGATTCAACGAGCGAGACTATATGAAGGAATCTTTATATCCACATCTACGCAGGACGGCAATCGGGTTCGCCGAAACCGAATTCGTCGAGGAGAATTTCGAGGATGATTGATATACCGTTGCGCGGGTAATCCGATAAGCTAACGATGGTCAAGCCTAGGGCGGCCACCCGAAAACCGGATTCCTTCACCGGCTGGCTTGACTCCTTCAGGAAGGGCGCATTCGAAGGCTGCGCTTTGGAAACCGACACTCCGCCGTGGGTGCCTCCGTCTGTCCTCGATGAACTGAGGCTTATGGAGCGTGCCCCATCCATCTACTCGCAAAGTGACTTGGGAGCAGCTCGCCGCCTCGTCTTTAACGACGCGATGCGAGATTTTTTCACGGATACCTGGTTTAAAAAGTGGAAGCACGCCAGTTGCTGGAGCATCTGGTTTGACTACGCCTGGCATGCGTCCACGTATGAATATAACGCCGGCCGCGATGCCAGGCGAAAACACATTGAGGCAATGAAGGCCCTACGGCTGCATTTGCAAGCCGCCGCGCAGGCCATGGACCTAGCGCGTGATGCTAGCGAAGACTCGCCGCTAGATGGCCTGCTTGAATTCTCCGACCCGTTCCGGCTAGTTGGTCGCGCTGCTCAAGACTCAACGCGCGGACGCGTCGCCTTACGGTATGAAGAGGTTGGCGCGAAGGTCGCGAAAGCTGTTTTCCCCTATGACCTTCGCTATTTTCCAAACGCGTCAGATCTGCTGCATACTTGGCAGGTTTGGCCTCCAGTTGGCTAGACGCAGCGGACGCCAACTGGAGCAATCCGGCGGAAGAGGCTGCCATGTCATCGCGCCAGGCGATGGCCGTTCCTCAGTACGTAAGATGGTTCGACGAGCAAATGTCGGTACATGGGTGGACGTTCGGCGAACAGCTAGCGTCCGGCATGTCTTCGATTGAGACGCCTGTATTTGGCGATCACCACAGAATTCCCGATCGACTCCTAGCCATCCAATGCGCCGTGGCTCTCGGTTTTCCTTATCCGATGGATGGCTTAAACGATCGCATACGAAAGGCTCGCGAGCCCGGTAGGGTGAGTGATTTCGAAGCCTGACCACCTTTGTGGCTACTTGTTGGCTACCTGGAAACTTCGAACTGAAAAAGCAAGCAGAAGACTCCGTGGACCGTAAACCCCGAAAATAGAAGAATGCTTCCGAACCCGCGAAGTTGTTTGCGGGTATCTACGGAGGTTACATGACAGCAAAAGCAAAACCGCAAACAACTCAGCAGAAGCGCATCGAGCGGATGCCGTCCGTACTGGCGCGCGTGCAACTGAGCGAAAGCGAAGTAAGGCGGCGGATCAAGGCCGGCACATTTCCCGCTCCGGTCAAGCTTGGTCCTCGTGCAATCGGCTTTGTTTCATCGTCGATCGATGAATGGCTCGATTCGCTGACACAACGAGGTGTGCAATGACCCTTGCCACCTTGCCCCCCTCAACACCCGCGACACGCGCCGCCAAAGAGGCGCGCGAAGCATTGCGAACGGCGAAGCGGGAAAAGCGCGCAGCGACGGCGGCCCTTCGACTCGAAACGCTTTCGCAACTTCGAGACGGTTACGCAGAGAAGTTCGGCCAATGTCAGGACGGCTCGCGATGCGAGCAGGCACGAAACCTTTATGCGGTAGCGTCAGTCTTCGAGAAACAGGCTGCGGGCTCTCCCACGGGTATTGGCTGGGCCGTCGATGCGATGCGGCTCGCGCTGCACATGCTTGGCAGGGCATCGACATGAGCGGGGCACAAAGTTACTTTGAAGCGATGCGGCATGCCTGCGTCAGAAAGTTTCGCCGCGCTGCCGCCGGGTTGTTCGTCGCGGCAGTGTCCGCCGGCACGCCTCGCGGCGCGTTGTCTGAAGTTAGAGTTGAACAGGGTCTTGCGTGTGTCGGCGGCGAGCAGTATCCTGCGATCGTCGCTGAAACAAAAGCGACCGGGTTTAGCGGCCCGATCCATGTAAGCGCACAGCCGCGCAGAGCGGCTTTTTTGTGCGTGTCGCCTCTGCGCGCCTCTTTCAATGGGCGGGCCTTGGTGGGGGAGCCTTCGGGCTCGCCGGGTGCTTACGTGACCGGTCTGCTAACCCTGCCTTGCGCCCGTCCACCCCATTTAGCAGTGGGGAGCGGGTTAACCGCTCACGTAAGAGGTCGCATCATGCGCCAGTCCACGCTCGCCCCTACCGGGCAAAACTCCCCCCTCATTCAATCGATCATCCGTGAGGCGTTGCGCGCCGCGGTGACAGCCAACACGTATCAGTCCGCGCTCGATGTCACCGGCGCGGCGCTCGTTGCTATCTCGGCCCTTGTCCGTGGTGAGGTGCGCCATGGTTGATAGAACGACCCGTACCGCGATCGTTGAAGGATTCGACAATGCGCCGCCGCTCGATACCGGCGCTCCTATCGAGCTGCAATTCGCCGTCAACCTCGGCGCGATCTGCGCAGATGCCTGGCTGGAGCTGAAGGGCGCTGTGTTGCTGCACAACTATGCGGCTCATCAAACCGACGCATTCTCACGCGGCCTCACGGCAGGCATGCAGGATGAGGGCACGTTCGACCCGCACAGACTGACCGTCAGCCGGCAGGCATTCGCGGCTGGACTCATGGGACGGGTGCAGCAACACCTGCTCGCCGCTCTCGGCCTCGTTATGCGCGATCGGCGCACCACGCACTGAGGGCGCTGACCATGGCAAAAACAACGAACAACCTGCCTGTGTCCGAGTTCCTTTCTGCTCCACGAACGACCGCACCGGGCATGCGGATAGTCGAGCTGTCGGCCTTCCGGGAACGTGCTGGACGGCCGCTCACACCGCCGTCAGGTGCGGCCCACGTTATTTCAATGCCGGACCATGGTGCAAAGAACATCGCAAGGCGTCAAAGCCGTGTGCGCAATCAGGTGCTGGGCATCGTGCTGGACACCGCAGCCCCTCCCGTCGCCAGCGTGACTCTTTTCCTGTGTGACGACGGCACAAGGCACCGCTCATTTGCGGGCGTCGAGCCGGAGATGGCGCAGTTTCTTGCCCGTGATCTTGAAGATATGGTCGCAATGCTGCGGCATCACGCTATGAAGGTTCGTGTGGACTCGACGGAGGTCAGCAATGCGCCCCGCTGACGCTACCGCCGTTCCGTGTCTTGGCGTTGATCAGGTGCTATGGGCGATGGGCGGCGACGCAAACGCCATGCACAACGAGGCTGAATTGCGGCTGGACACGGCGAGGGCACTTGCACAGGCATTCTGCCTTGTTGACGCGCATGAGGGCGGTACTGAGATTCTGGCTGGCGCGATGGGCGCGCTCGCCGTGCTGATGTCAGACGCAATGGCATTGTACGAAGCCGCCCACAAAGCGCGCAACAGAGGTCAAAGCCCGCCTCCGCAAGGCGTGTAACGGCAACCGAAGTTAAACGATTGACACGCCGTGCTGATATCAGTGTGATCTGCACTACTAATCGCGTGGCATTGGCCGGACGCATGGCGGGCCGCAGGTGGACGCGGGCCCGCGCATACAGGGAATCTATGAGCGATAAATCCATGTCTGAATTCGAGCGCGCGAGAATCGCGCTCGGCTATATCCCGCCTGACGACCGTGATACCTGGGTCAGGATGGCGATGGCGCTCAAGGCAGAATTTGGCGATGAAGCATTCGCCCTCTGGAGCGACTGGAGCCGACAGGCGAAGGGTTACAACGAGACCGACACGCGCGACGTGTGGAAGTCCGTCAAGATCGGTAAAACAAAGCTGGCAACACTCTTTTTCGAAGCCAAGAAATACGGCTTCGATCCGCGCGCCCATAAAGCGAAACCGGTCAATGCGGCCGAACGTATGCGCCGCGAAGCGGAACGCGCGGCCCGTGAAGCCGCCGAACTGCAGGCCAATGCGGCGAAGCATGAATCCGCGGCACTGGTTGCACTGCAGATCTGGGAGGCCGCCGCGCCTGCGCCAGCCGATCACGCCTACCTTGATCGCAAAGGCGTAGGCGCTGGCGAGCTGCGTGTGTTTAGCGGCGAGCTGGTAATTGGCAAGGCCGCGTGCGATGGCGCATTGATCGTTCCAGCTCGGGACGAATCCGGCAAGCTCTGGACGCTTGAGTTCATCCTGCCAGATGGACAGAAGCGCTTTCTGCCGGATGGTCGCAAGGCGGGTTGCTTTAGCTGGGTGGGCGGCGCTGTCACCTCAACGCTGCTGATTGCAGAAGGCTATGCGACGTGCGCGACGCTTACAGCCGCGACCGGCTTTCCAGCCGCTGTGGCGTTCGACGCCGGCAGTCTGCTCGCCGTCGCCACGGCGCTACGTGCGCGGTACCCTCACGCCCGCATTGTGCTGTGTGCGGACGACGATCACAGGACAAAGGGAAATCCGGGGCTGACGAAGGCGCGCGCGGCGGCCGACGCAGTCGGGGGTACGGTGGCCGTCCCTGACTTCGGCGAGAAACGCCCTTCGGCTGGAACGGACTTCAACGATCTTGCGGCGCGCCTGAACCCGGATGCCGTGGCCGCTGCCGTATACGCAGCGCTGGCTGTCGGCGGCGCGCAGGCCGCAAGCAAAGGCAAGACGCCTCCAGTTCCTGCGAAGGCCGCCAGGCGCCCTAAAACGGCCCGCGCACAGGACGGCAAATCGCGCTTCGTGGTCGATGACAACGGCGTGTGGTTTCACGGCTTCAACAATCAGGGCGAAGCGCTGCCGCCGCATTGGGTTAGCACACGCATTGACGTGATCGCGGAGACGCGTAACGAGGTCAACAGTGAATGGGGCTACCTGCTCGAATTTACCGACCGGGACGGCGTACAGAAGCGCTGGGCGGTCCCAGCCGGGCTGTTCGCCGGAGACGGAACGGAGCTGCGCCGCATGTTGCTGGATATGGGCGTGAAACTCGGCGTCACACAGGTGGCACGCACGCAGATCGCGAACTATATCCAGATGGCACAACCGGACGAGCGCGTGCGGTGTGTGCCGCGCGTCGGCTGGCATGGCGGCGCGTTCGTGCTGCCGGACAAGGTAATTGGCACCGGCCGCGAGTCATTGATCTATCAGGCTGACATGCCAATTCAAAGCCAGTTCAAGGAAAGCGGCACGCTCGACGAATGGCGGCGCGAGGTAGCCGCGTATTGCGTTGGAAATAGCCGCCTGCTGTTCTGCGTGGCAAGCGCGTTTGCGGGACCGTTGCTGCACTTCTCAGGCCTGCAATCTGGTGGCTTTCATATGCTCGGCACCACCTCCGAAGGTAAATCGACTGGCGGCGCGATAGCGGCATCCGTGTTCGGCTCCAAAGACTACGTGCGCGGATGGAAAGCCACGGACAACGCGCTTGAGGCGGTTGCGACACAGCACAGCGATGCACTGCTGATTCTGGATGAAATCGGGCAGGTCGAGCCGCGCCTCGTTGGCGACGTGATTTACATGCTGGCCAACGAGTCAGGCAAGGCGCGTGCGACGCGTACCGGCGCGGCGAAACCTGTCCTGAGCTGGCGCCTGCTGTTTCTGTCGAACGGCGAAAAGAGCGTGTCTGCGTTGATGGCAGAAGCAAACAAACCAATGAAGGGCGGCATTGAGGTACGCCTGCCGGTCATTCCCTCAGACGCTGGTAAGGGTATGGGCGTGATTGAAGAACTGCACGGCTTTGATTCGCCTCGCGCGCTTGTCGAACACCTGAAGCGCGCGGCGAATGTGCATTACGGCGCGGGCGGTCCAGCCTTCATTGCGTGGGCTTCACAGGTTGCAGACGAACTGCCTGATTCGTTACGCGAACGCATTGTCGAACTCGTGCATGCATGGGTTCCAGGCGGCGCGCATTCGCAGGTGGCGCGGGTTGCTGAGCGCTTCGCGCTGGTCGGCGCTGCAGGCGAGCTGGCGACGGCGGCTGGCTTGACCGGGTGGCCGCTCGGCGCATCCACGGATGCCGCACGCACCTGCTTTGATGGCTGGTTGCACATGCGCGGCGGCGTAGGCAACTCCGATCAGGCCGACATGCTGCGACAGGTCGTGCATTTCTTCGAGGCGCATGGCGCGGCACGTTTCGAGCCCATGCACCGATTGAAGGACGATCATCGGGCAAACATCATGCACCGCGCGGGCTTCAAGAAGCTCGTCAAGGTCACGGCTGAATCCGAGGCGGTGGCCGTTACGACAGATCGGGCCTACGTTGCAGAATACGGCGCGGGGCGCGAGATGAGCGACACGGATGCGGACGCGAGCGAAACGGAATACTGGGTGCTGGCGAAGGTGTTTCGTGAGGAAGTGTGTAAGGGGTTCGACTATAAGCAGGTCGAGAAACTGTTGATCGAACGCAAGATATTAATGCCACGTTCGGACGGTCATCCGGCTCGTAGCGAGCGCGTGCCGACCGTTGGTAAGGTCATGGTGTACCGCATCCTGCCATCGATCTTTTCATTAGATCATTGAGTGACAGCCTTCGCCGCGATGGCGGCGGTGGCGCGGATTCCTTTGCGCGGCAAAGTGGCTTTGGTCCGTCAGTCAAAGTCACTTTGCACGACGCTCCAGTCGGAATCTCTGCCGAACACGGCACCCCCATTTGCACCATTTCAGCAACAATGGAAAAGCCACGTCTCCACAGACCGTCGCGGCTGGAGACGCATGGATACAGAATATGGAGACGGCAAAAGCTTTGCTGGTAAAGGCTCATAGCCAATCTGAAAGGCTTGTCTCCATGTCTCCAGAGAATCTGTCGATCAGGGGAAATCGAAACGCAACTGGCGTGCTGATGCAATCCAATGGCGACGCGGCTCACGCGGATTTTTCAGGGCGTGCGCACGGCATCTTCTGCGGGTTGTCTGCGGAACCGCGACGCAGGCATCGTTGCGCAGTGAGCAAAGGTGCGACGTTCCGCGCCGGAGTTCATGACCGAGGGGTCGATCGCGCAGCGATGGTCAGCCGGATGCCAGCACGCATGCATGGGTCCTTCCAGAGCCTTTCAGCATGCGGGTAATTCGAGCCCCATCAGGCGCGCCGTCACCATCTTTTTTCAGGGTAGTCACCTGGGTAGCCGGTGGTCACCTAAGCGATTGATTGCTAACGGATTGAGGTGGCTACCCGGTGGTCACTTGGGTAGTCAGGTAGCCAGGTGATAGTCACTTCGCGGTCACATGTCCCTAAGCCGTCCCTAGGCCTGCATCTGGGACGACAACGCATCCAGGCAGCGGGCAACTGCGAGTCCCGTCGCAAGGACGTATGCCCGCTTACCCAGCCGCGGCTGTGCCAGGCAGCTCCGCCACATTAGTGCCGCTTTGCTGGTCGATATAGTCGGCCCAAGCCTGCATCAGATCGCGCCGCTTGTCGAACAGATCGCCACGTCGGTATGCACTCTCTGTCTTGTCACGAATCGCGTGCGCGAGGGCCATCTCCGCCACCTCGTTAGGAAACGCGGTGCACTCGGCTGCCCAATCGCGGAACGTCGAACGAAAGCCGTGCGTGGTCAGGTCGTCTCGCCCCATGCGCTCCAGCAGCTTCAGCATTACCATATTCGACAACGGCCGGCCTTCCCGCATGCCTTCGAAGATGAGCCCTGTGCCGCCGAACGTTGGCAATGCCTTCAGCAGTTTCACTACTGGCAACGATAGCGGCACGCGGTGTTCGCGCTTCGCCTTCGTGCGGTCGGCAGGGACCATCCATAGGGGTACTGACAGGTCGAACTCAGTCCATACCGCATAAAGTGAATCGCCTGTGCGCGTTGCGGTCAGGATTGTGAATTCGAGCAGGCGGGCGGACGTGGCATCGTTGGCCCGTAACTCACGGAAGAATGGGCCGATCTCGACGTAAGGAAGTGCGGCGTGGTGGCCGTCTTTCTGTACCTTCGATGGCGAGGCCAGCAACTGGTCCAAGTGGCCGTTCCAGCGAGCTGGATTCTCGCCGGTACGCAGGCCGCTTACCTTGGCCCAGTCCATGATGTTCTCAATCCGGCCACGCAGGCGCGATGCGGTCTCATTCTTCGTCAGCCAGATCGGTTGCAGGACGCGCATCACTAGCTCAGTGTCAACGTCGGCAGGGCGAAGTGCGCCGATGAACGGATACGCATACGTCGCAAGCGTGTTCTCCCACTGCTGGGTGTGCTTTGGGTTCGCCCACTCGGCTCGACGCGCTTTAATGTATGCCTCTGCGCATTGTTTGAATGTCAGGGATCGGGCCGCTTCGACCTTGCGACGAACCTTCTCCTGCTTTCGTAGCGTGGCAGGATCGTCGCCACGCGAAACAACCGCGCGGTGTTCATTACGAGCCCTACGCGCTTGCTCTAGGGTGACGCGCGGATACGGGCCGATCTGAACCAGTCCTTCCCGACCGTCAGGCTTCGTGTAACGAAACTGCCAGTACTTCAATCCGGTGGGCTTGACTTGCAAAGCAAGGCCGCCACCGTCGTTGAGACGATACGTGCTGGCACGTGGCTTAGCTGAGCGGCATTGCAAATCGCGTAGAAGGCTCTCAGGCATGGTCGTCAAACCCGCGTCAAAAAGTACCCGAAAAAGTACCCGGGAAATTGCGGAATTTTACGACTTTTCTTGGATGCTTGTGGAGGTATCGAATCGCCGCAAAGCCTTATACTTATTGGCTTTGCGGGACTTTCTGGAAACTTCTGAATGTCAATCTTGGCGGAGGCGGTGAGATTCGAACTCACGGAAAGATTGCTCCTTCGCCGGTTTTCAAGACCGGTGCCTTAAACCACTCGGCCACACCTCCAAGCCCTAAATTGTAACCTGAAAAAACCTTGTTGCGGCATGCCGTCGATCCGCAATCACTGCGGATCTTTCAGAAACAGCTCCTGCAAATCGTTCAGGAAAGCCTGGCCGAGCGGCGTGGGCGCAATCTTTTCGTGGTCGCGCGTGATCAGCTTGCGGCGTTCGGCTTCCTGCAAAGCCGGTTCGATCGACGTCATCGACATGCCCGTGCGCTCGATGAACCGATGCACCGGAAACCCTTCCACCAGTCGCAGCGCGTTCAGCATGAACTCGAAGGGCAGGTCGCGCGTGCCGACTTCATGCTCTTCCTGCACTGCCGTACCGGCCTTCGCCTGCTCGATGAACGTGGTGGGATGCTTGTAGCGCGCCTGGCGCAGCACGCGATTCGGAAACGACAGCTTGGTATGCGCGCCCGCACCGATGCCGAGATAATCGCCGAAACGCCAGTAGTTCAGATTGTGCTTGCTCTGCCTGTGCGGCTGCGCATACGCCGACACCTCATAACGCGCGTAACCCGCGGCCGTTGTGCGCTCATGAATCCAGTCCTGCATGTCGGCGGATGCATCGTCGTCGGGCAGCGCGGGCGGGAACTTTGCGAACAGCGTGTTCGGTTCGAGCGTCAGGTGATAGAGCGACAAATGCGGCGGCGCGAACGACAACGCCGTTTCGACATCGGCCTGGCATTCGGCGAGCGTCTGCCCCGGCAGCGCGAACATCAGGTCGAGATTGAAGTTGTCGAAGGTGGTCGAGGCCACTTCGACGGCATGGCGCGCCTGCGCTGAATCGTGAATGCGGCCGAGCGCCTTCAGATGCGCTTCGTTGAAACTCTGAATGCCCACCGAGAGCCGGTTCACGCCGCTCGCGCGAAACTGCGCGAATTTGTCGGCTTCGAACGTGCCGGGGTTGGCTTCGAGCGTGATTTCCGCATCGGCGTCGAGCGGCAGCAGCGCGCGCACGTCCGACAACAGGCGATCGAGCCCGGCCGCCGAAAGCAGGCTGGGTGTGCCGCCGCCGATGAACACCGTATGCACCTGCCGTCCCCAGACGAGCGGCAACGCCAACTCGAGATCCGCGCGCAAGGCGTCGAGATACTCGTTTTCAGGGAACGTGTCGCCTTTCCATTCGTGCGAGTTGAAGTCGCAATACGGACACTTGCGCACGCACCACGGAAAATGCACATACAGCGCCAGCGGCGGCAGCGACGTCAACCGGATGCTGCCCGGCGACGTGAAGGCCTTGATGACGCCGTTGCCGATATCGGCAGGCACGGGTTTGATCGGAATCACGCTTCCTCCGTCAGGCGCGCGAGCAGTTGCCGCAACGCAATCGCGCGATGGCTGCTGGCGTTCTTCACCGCCGGTTCGAGTTCGGCGGCGCTCGCATTCAGCGCGGGCAAAAAGAAGTACGGGTCGTAGCCGAAGCCATGTGCGCCGCGCGGCGCGTCCAGCATTTCGCCATGCCAGCGGCCTTCGGCGATCAGCGGCTCGGGATCGTCCGCGTAACGCACCAAAGCCAGCACACAGAAGTAATACGCGCGCCTGTCGGTTTCGCCTCGCAACGCCGACATGAGATGGGCATTATTCGCCGCGTCGCTCTTTTCGCCGCCGGCGAGTTGTGCGTAGCGCGCCGAATAGACGCCCGGCGCACCGCGCAGCGCGCGCACGCAGAGGCCCGAGTCGTCGGCGAGCGCGGGCAGGCCGGTCAGCTTCGCAGCGTGGCGCGCCTTGGCCAGCGCGTTTTCGACGAACGTGGGATGCGGCTCCTCAGCCTCCGGCACGTTCAGCTCGCCTTGCGGAATCAGGTCGATGCCGGCCGCGCCGAGCAACGCCGCAAACTCGCGCAGCTTGCCCGCGTTGTTCGACGCCAGCACGACTTTCTTCAACGGCGAAGCGGATGCGGCTGCGCCATTGTTTTGACTCACCTCATTCACCCTTTTGCTCCAGTGCCGCCTTTTGCTTCGCGATCAGCGTATTGATGCCGTCGCTTGCCAGATCCAGCAGCGCGTTCATTTCGTCGCGCGAGAAGGGCACGCCTTCGGCGGTGCCCTGAATCTCGACGAAGCCGCCCGCGCCCGTCATCACCACGTTCATGTCGGTGTCGCACTGCGAGTCTTCATCGTAGTCGAGGTCAAGCACCGGCAGTCCGTCGTACACGCCCACCGAAATCGCCGCGACGTAGTCGGTGATCGGCGAGCTTTCGATGCGGCCCGAGGCCAGCAGTTTGGCCACCGCGTCATGCGCCGCCACGAACGCGCCGGTGATGCTGGCCGTGCGCGTCCCGCCGTCGGCCTGGATTACGTCGCAATCGATATGCAGCGTGCGCGCGCCGAGCTTCTCGAGATCGAACACCGAGCGCAGCGCGCGGCCGATCAGGCGCTGGATTTCCTGGGTGCGGCCAGTCTGCTTGCCGCGGGCGGCTTCGCGGTCGCTGCGGGTGTGCGTGGCGCGCGGCAGCATGCCGTATTCGGCAGTGAGCCAGCCTTGGCCGCGGTCGCGCAGAAACGACGGCACGCTCTCGGCGATGCTCGCCGTGCAGATCACTTTCGTATCGCCGAATTCGACCAGCACGGAACCCTCCGCGTGCTTCGTATAGTGACGCGTGATGCGCACGTCGCGCAGCTGATTGGCCTGGCGGCCGCTGGGGCGTTGGGTGTCGTTGGTCATGTTGGAATCGGTCAGGAAGAAAAGCAGGAGGGAAAGCGCGATTTTACAGCCGATCGGGCGAGGCGGCTGCCCGCATGTGCCTTGGCTCTCCAAGGGGCTCATCGCCAAAAATGGGATAATGGTGTTTCCCCGCCCCGCGTCTCGTACACGCCGGGCGATTCGACTCTCCGGCCATCGTCGAACGCATGGCCACAATCGCGAGAAATACGATGATCTACAGCATGACTGGCTATGCGAGCGCCACGCGCGAACTCGTCCCGGCCTCGGGCACAGGCGGCGTGAGCGTATCGGTCGAACTGCGCACCGTGAACTCGCGCTTTCTCGACCTGAACTTCCGTATGCCGGAAGACGTGCGCGTGTGCGAACCCACGCTGCGCGAAATGTTGATGAACAAGCTGTCGCGTGGCAAGGTCGATATCCGTATCAATCTGCAACGCAGCGAACAGTCCGCCAACGCGGGATCGATCAATCGCGACGCGCTTGCGCAACTCGCGCTGCTCGAACGCACGGTGCTCTCCACGTTTCCGGAAGCAGGACGCCTGCGCACCGGCGAAATTTTGCGCTGGCCTGGCATTCTGGCCGAAACCGGCGTGGCGCCCGAAGTGCTGCGCGACGCCGTGCTCGCCTGCGGCAAACAGGCCATCACCGACCTGATCGACGTGCGCGCCCGCGAAGGCGCGCAACTGGCGACCATGCTGCTCGCCAACGTCACCGAAATGGAAGCGATCGTCACGAAGATCACGCCGCTCGTGCCGGAACTGATCGCCAAGCATCAGCAGAAGATTGTCGAACGCTTGCAGGAAGCGCTCGGCATCGCCGCGCCGGATACGGCGGCGACGAGCGTCTCGCGCGAAGAAATCAACGAACGGATTCGCCAGGAAGTGACGATGTACGGCATCCGTATCGACATCGCCGAAGAACTGTCGCGCCTTACGGCTCACCTGAACGAAACGCGTCACGTGATCCAGAAGGGCGGCAAGGTCGGCAAGCGCCTCGACTTCATGATGCAGGAACTCAACCGCGAAGCGAACACGCTCGGTTCGAAGGCGGCCGCGAAGGAACTGGCGGATTCGTCGATGACCCTGAAGCTGCTCATCGAGCAGATGCGCGAGCAAGTACAGAATCTGGAATAAGTCTGGAGCACCACACAAATGACCGACCACCACACCCGCGAAACGCCGCGCAATCCGTACGCCGGTGCTTACCCCGGCAACCTGTTCATGGTCGTCGCGCCCTCGGGCGCGGGCAAGTCGACGCTCGTGAACGCGCTGCTCGCCGGCGACGACGCGATCCGTCTGTCGATCTCGTACACGACGCGCCCGCCGCGTCCGAAAGAGCAGGACGGCGAGCACTATCACTTCACGACCGTCGACGATTTCATGAGGCGGCACGACGCCGGTGAGTTTCTGGAAAGCGCGGAAGTGCATGGCAATTACTACGGCACCTCGCGCGTGTGGATCGAAGACCAGATGAAAAGCGGCCATGACGTGCTGCTCGAAATCGATTGGCAAGGCGCGCAGCAGGTGAAAAAGCAGTTTCACAACGCGGTCGAAATCTTCATCTTGCCGCCCTCGCTCGAAGCGCTCGAAGAGCGTCTGAAAAAGCGCGGCCAGGACGAGCCGAACGTGATCACGCGGCGGCTGCTCGCGGCCGGCAGTGAGATGGCGCACGCAGCGGAAGCGGAGTACGTGGTGATCAACGAGAAGTTCGATCGCGCGCTCAGCGAACTGCAATGTCTCGTGGCGGCGACGCGTTCGCGCTTCGCCTCGCAATACGCGCGCCACACGCAGCTTTTCGTGCAGCTCGGCATTCACCTGCCCCACGCGTGAGCGCGGCGGTGACGCCAGCACATAAGGTAGAATAAGCAACATACTGAGAAGGAACCCAACATGGCCCGCATTACCGTCGAAGACTGCCTCAAACAGATCCCGAACCGTTTCGAACTCGCGCTTGCCGCAACCTATCGCGCGCGTCAGCTCGCGCAAGGCCACACGCCGAAGATCGAAAGCCGCGACAAGCCCACGGTCGTCGCGCTGCGCGAAATCGCGGCGGGTCAGGTCGGCGTCGAAATGCTGAAGAAGGTGCCTGTTTAAGGCGCACTGTTCCGTTTTCGATTGCGCATTGCCACACCTGTAATTGATCCACGTGCAGACCGGCGTCCAACCCTAACCGCTACGGAGGCGAACATGAGTGCTACCCCGCCCACCGCCACCGAAGCGGAACACGACGTCGACTCACCCTCGTCTGCACGCAAGTACATCGACGCGGTCCTCGAACAGTCGTTTCGCCATCTGTTCGGCCCGACCGCCACGCCGGAGCAACCGCGCCGGCATGACGTCGTCTCCATTGCCAAGCTGACCTCCGCCTTGTCCGGCTATCTGCAGCCGGAAGAGATCAAGGACGTCAAGGCGGCCTTCCATTTCAGCGACGAAGCCCACCTCGGCCAATACCGCCAGAGCGGCGAGCCGTACATCACGCATCCGGTCGCCGTCGCGGAAATCTGCGCCGGCTGGAATCTCGACGCCCAGTCGATCATGGCGGCGCTGCTGCATGACGTGATGGAAGACCAGGGCGTAACCAAGGCCGAACTCGCCGAGCGTTTCGGCGCGAAGGTCGCGGAACTGGTCGATGGGTTGTCCAAGCTGGACAAGATGGAGTTTCGCAATCGCGAAGAGGCGCAGGCGGAAAACTTCCGCAAGATGCTGCTCGCCATGGCGCGCGACGTCCGCGTGATCCTGGTGAAGCTCGCCGACCGGCTGCACAACATGCGCACGCTGGGCGCGGTGCCGCCGGAGAAACGCCGCCGCGTGGCGCGCGAAACGCTGGATATCTACGCGCCGATCGCTCACCGGCTCGGCCTGAACAATACCTATCGCGAGCTGCAGGACCTGAGCTTCGCGAACTTCAATCCGCATCGGTACGCCACGCTCGAAAAAGCCGTCAAGGCGGCGCGCGGCAACCGGCGCGAAGTGGTCGGCAAGATTCTCGAGTCGGTGCAGCGCGCCATTGCCGATGCGAAGCTCGACGCAGAAGTCACCGGTCGCGAGAAAACCATCTTCAGTATCTACAAGAAGATGCGCGACAAGCAGTTGTCGTTCTCGCAGGTGCTCGACGTGTACGGCTTCCGCGTGGTCGTGGATAGCGCGCTGGAGTGCTACACCTGCATCGGCGCGTTGCATGCGCTGTACAAGCCCGTGCCGGGCAAGTTCAAGGATTACATCGCGATCCCGAAGGTGAACGGCTATCAGTCGCTGCACACCACGCTGGTCGGCCCGTTCGGTGCGCCGATCGAGTTTCAGGTGCGCACGCGCAAGATGCACGAAATCGCCGAAGCGGGCGTGGCCGCGCACTGGCTGTACAAGAACGGCGGCGCGGATCTGAACGATGTGCAGAAGCGCGCGCATCAATGGCTCAAGTCGCTGCTCGACATTCAAAGCGAAGCGGGCGACTCGAGCGAATTCCTCGAGCACGTCAAGATCGATCTGTTCCCGGACGCGGTCTACGTGTTCACGCCGAAGTCGAAGATCATGGCGCTGCCGCGCGGCGCCACGGCGCTCGACTTTGCGTACTCGATCCACAGCGACCTGGGCAACCAATGCGTCGCCGTGAAGATCAACAATGAACTGCTGCCGCTGCGCACTGAGTTGAAGAGCGGCGATATCGTCGAAGTTATCACCGCCCCGTATTCGAAGCCGAATCCGGCATGGCTCGGTTTCGTGCGCACCGGCAAGGCGCGCTCGGCGATCCGCCACTACCTTAAGACCATGCGGCTGAACGAATCCGTTCAGCTCGGCGAGCGTCTGGTCGATCAGTCGCTGAAGGGCTATGGGCTGGCGCTTTCGGATGTCACGCCGGAAGCGTGGGAAAAGCTCGTGCAGTGGACCGGCAACAAGAACCGTCAGGAAATTTTCGCGGACATCGGTCTCGGCCGGCGCGTCGCAGCGGTCATGGCCAAGCGCATCGAAGTGCTGATGAGCGGCCGCGACGCCGACGACGACGGCTCGCGCTCCGACAGCAACGCGCCGCATGCGCCGCCGGTCGTCATCACCGGGACCGAGGGGATGTCGGTGCAGCTGTCCGCGTGCTGCCGTCCGATTCCGGGCGACGACATCATGGGCTATATCGGCATTGGCCTCGGCATGGCGATCCACACTACGGATTGCCGTGTCGCGCAGCGTATCCACCGGCGCGATCCGGGCCGCTGGATCGACGTTGCATGGGCGCCGCAACCGGGCCGTCTGTTCGACGTCGCCGTGAAAGTGCTGGTCAAGAACACCAAGGGTGTATTTGCCCGCGTGGCGGCGGATATCACGTCGGCGGATGCCAACATCGTCCACATTGCAATGGACGAGGATCTGTCGCAGGAATCCACCGTGTTGCGCTTCGTGATCCAGGTCAGCGATCGCGTGCACCTGGCCAATGTCATGCGACGGGTGCGGACAAACCCGGACGTCATGCGCATTGCACGGGAGCGACCGAGCGAAGAAGGGCATCACCGTCACGACGGCGGGATGCGGATCGACCGCGAGCGGGCGGATTACTGATCGGCGGCAGTTGCCCTGAGTCGACCTCGGGGCGCGTCCAATCTCTTCGTTCGAATCTGAACGCACCGGCTACGCGCGAGTCTCACCCGAAACTCAGGGAGAACGCTTGTGAATGTAGCTGACCTCACCGGACTGGCGCTCGATTATTGGGTCGCCCGCAGCCTGCACGACTTCGTGCGCGAAATCCACTTTACCGATAGCGGCGAAACCGTGTCGATTCGCGGCAATGACCGCGGGCGTCCGTGGGATGGCCGTTTCATGCCGTCCACGTCGTGGGAGGCGGCGGCGGCGGTACTGGAGCGCGCGCAGCGGCTCGAGGTGCGCGAGAGAACCCACCGCGGCGCGGCTCACTGCATCGCGGAATTCGAAGGCGGGCACCGCACGGTGGAAGGGCGGGGCGACTCGTTGCGGGTCGCGCTCTTGCGGGCGTTCGTCGAAAGCCGTTTCGGCGATACCGTCGGCGATGTGCTGCACGAGGCGCAGGCGCTGACCGGCGGCCGGGCGCAACCGATCGGCGAGCGGGAAATCGCCGGCGATCACGTGGCGGGACATTCGTTTGGGGATGCCCCCAGCCCGGACGGGCAGATCGGGGATATTCAGTCGCCGCCACGCTAATGGCGCATGCTGCGCCGCGGCGGGAAGCTGCGAGGGCGGTGCTGCGGGGAAAAAAGCCTGAGGGACAAAAAGCTGAGCGGCAAAAACAAAGGGCCTTCCGATCGGAAGGCCCTCTATAGGTGGTGCGGCTGGCAGGATTCGAACCCACGACCCCTTGGTTCGTAGCCAAGTACTCTATCCAACTGAGCTACAGCCGCACGCTAAACGGGTGATGCTTACTTACTGCACTGAAACTGGGTAAAACGTAAGGGCCTTCCAGGAGGAAGGCCCTCGAATAAGTGGTGCGGCTGGCAGGATTCGAACCCACGACCCCTTGGTTCGTAGCCAAGTACTCTATCCAACTGAGCTACAGCCGCACGCAGAAACGAGATTATAGCAAAGGTTTTGAAAAAGGGAAGCATGTAACTGCGATTTGTCTCATAGTCGTGATCGTGTACCCTTGATAGGCAGTCGCTTGCTGCAGTTACCGGACCATCATGAACAAGGCCTTTGTCAAAGAGTCGAGCGAAGAGAATGACGACGATCTCGACGTCGCCCAGCCGGACGTGCCCGCTGGTACGAAAAACTACATCACGCCCGCCGGCTACCGGCGCATGCGCGACGAACTGCTGCATCTGATCGACGTCGCCCGGCCGGAAGTGGTCAAGCTGGTCTCGTGGGCCGCCTCAAACGGCGATCGCTCCGAAAATGGCGATTACATCTACGGCAAACGCCGCTTGCGTGAGATCGACCGGCGCATCCGTTTTCTCACCAAGCGTCTCGATCTTGCTGAAATCGTCGACAGCAGTAAGCAGGAGAACGTCGACCAGGTGTTCTTCGGCGCGGCTGTCGAGTACGCGACCGAAGATGGCGAGGTGCACACGGTGACGATTGTCGGTGTCGACGAAGTCGATCTCGATATCGGGCACGTGAGCTGGATTTCGCCGATTGCGCGAGCGCTGCTCAAGGCAAAGATCGGCGATACGGTGACGTTGTATACCCCTGCCGGCCCGCAGCCGATCGACATACTGGACGTCAAATATCCTCCGCCAGATGCCGGCGGTTAGGCCGGGCTCCAATGCGCCGTCTATTGTGTTCTAACCAGGAACCTCGGGCGACGCGGCATAAAAAAAGGCGCCGCGAACGGCGCCTTCGACACTGCGGTTACGCTACGCAGCTTCAGAAGCGGTGACGCAAACCTGCGGTCACAGCAATTTGCTTGTTGTTGCTCGAAGCGGCCAGGCCGTTGATGTCGGCATCGACGATAGCGTTTTCGTTGACTTGCTGGTACTCGCCTTGCAGATACACGTCGGTACGCTTGGACAGCGCGTACGCGGTTTGCAGGTTGAACTGGTTCCAGTGCGGGCGCGTGCCAGCCAAACTTGCGCGGGTGTACGTGTACGAACCGGCAATGCTGACCGCCGGCGTCAGCGCATAGCGAGCGTTCGCTTCGAAGTTCTGGAAGTGAGCGCTGTTGTTAGCGAAGCCGATACCGCCCGTTTGACCGGATGCGCTAGCGCCGATACCGGCCAGGCTCGACAGGTTGGTTTGCGAGTACACCAGGCCGACCGTTGCCGGGCCGAACGAGTAGTTGGCACCCGCGCCCCACGTTTGCTGCCGACCCGCGAAGAACGTGTTGTCGCTCGACACCGCGCCACCCGAGTTGAACGCCGCAGCCGCGCCGGTCGCGCCGTTGCTGTTCAGTTGCAGGTAAGCAGCGGCAAGGTTCAGGCCGCCCCAGTTGTACGATGCGCCCGCGCTGTAGGCGCGGTTGTTCGCGAAGCCATCGGCCTGGTTCGAGAAGCCGTACAACGCGCCGAACTTGAAGCCGCCGTAGTTCACGCTTTGGTACTTGACCGAGTTGTTGACGCGGAACGAGTTGTTCAGGTTGTCATTGTCGAACGGATGCGCGAACTGCGTGCCGCCGTATTGCGTACCGGTCAGAGCCAGCGGGCCGACGTAGTCGACCATGCTGTCATATTGACGGCCCAGGGTGACGGAGCCGAACTGATCGCTCGTCAGGCCCACGAACGCTTGACGACCGAATTCGCGGCCACCTTGCTTGAGCGTGCCGTCATTGATGCCGAAGCCGTTTTCCAACGTGAAAATGGCCTTCAGACCACCGCCAAGATCTTCGGAACCGCGCAGGCCCCAGCGGCTGCCGTTCACCGAGCCGCTCGTTTCTTGCCAGTTGCTATGACCGTGCTGGTTGTTCGTATAGGTGATGCCGGCGTCGATCAAGCCATACAGCGTGACGCTGCTTTGGGCGTGAGCAGCCGTTGCGAAAACCCCCGTGAGGGCCGCGACCATGAGTGTCTTTTTCATTTTGTAACTCCGAGAGCGAGAGTGGGTATGAACCCAGGCTTAAGGAGACCTTCACGCGGGCGCTGCGAGAGGCGTAATCCGAGTGAGAAGCGCGGTGAACCAAATCGCGCCGGTTTCCGGTTAGGCAGAGTGTAGAGAGACACTTCGCGAATTGGACGTTCCGATTTGCGCAATAAAGTATTACGCGTTCGGAAACGATATGCGAATGCAGTTTAAGCCTTATAAACAAAGGCTTCCGGCGGTTTTGAAGGGATGGGGAATGCGAGGAGGTGAACTTGCGTTGCTGATCCGCGACAATAATCGATGCAAAAAAACAACGCAATAATTCGTAAAAATAGGATTGTTGTTGTTACTGAAATAGATGATTGTTATTTGTGTGAATAATCGAAATGGGCTGAAACGCTATACTGAAAGTTCTGCTTTCCGAAGCAGACTTTTTCGTTGACGAGAAAGATCTCCAAACCTTTGTCGGCGCGACTTCCCAGTCGCGCTTTTTTTTCGTCCGCGCGCCGCACTCGCTAATTGGCAAATGCGATCAGTGTGCCGGCGCAGTACCGTCCTGTTCGTCCCAGTTGTCCGTGGTGGAGACGCTCCAGTCCTCCATGACATAGCGGCGCGCGTCCATGGGCGACGACAGGAGGTTCTGCCAATGATCGCCGTGCCACATGGGATCGAATTCGAATGCGGACGGTGTTTCGGCGAGCGGCGCGGATGCGCCGGAAGGCGTGTTCGCGTGCGAGTGGGTCAGCCAGGTCACGAGACGACGAATTTCGTTGAACAGCATGGCAATCTCCTAAAGCGCGATACTACTGACTACTGCTCTCAATCATCCCGTCGTGAATGCGATGCAGCAAGTCGGACAAACACTTACTGGAAACATGTTTTGTTACATGACTCGCACACTACGGAAGTTTTTCCCGCTTGGGAGATACCTCGCAACCAGTCAAGTAATATTGACATGTGGTTATTCTGTTGTTACTGAATAATTCAGTGACGGATTTTATGAAATGAGTCGGCTTTATCGAGCAGCGCGATAAACGTATATGCAGAATTCGCTTGACGGGATTTCTTGGTTCCCCGTATAACGGCAATTCCAAATATCGCCTGACAGAGCCTGTCGCATGAGCTGGCGATATTCGGCATGAGGGCAATGCCCGATTTTCGAAAATCATCGAGGGAAACTGGAAAATGGAAACGGGTATCGTCAAATGGTTCAACGATGCTAAGGGCTTTGGCTTCATCACGTCGGATTCGGGCGGCGAAGATCTCTTCGCGCACTTTTCGGAGATTCGCGCTGACGGTTTCAAATCGCTGAAAGAAAACCAGCGCGTCTCGTTCGACGTCAAGGCGGGCCCGAAGGGCAAGCAGGCAGCGAACATCCAGCCGCTGTAATAACCGGCTCTGCTGGTCCATGTTTCGCCTAACAGCGCAGTGCGCGCAGGCCCTCGCAAAACGCGAGGGTTTTTTATGTCGTTTATTGTCTTTCCGCGGAAGACTGATTTGACTATCTGGTGCGGAATGATTTGAATGGCACAGAGAATCACCCAATACGTTCGGCGCAGTTCCTGGAAGTTCGCCGCGAAGAAACATAACGAGTGATCGTTTTAGTGCCGCCGCTCGCCCGCGCGAAAACAGTGTGTTCGCGCCTCGCGGGGCGAACGTTAATACGATGCCGTCCGGGTCCACCGGGGCCAACTGGTGCATACTTGCCGCAAAGCCACGCGTCCAAAGTATCCTTTTCCATGTCTGAACAGTTTTTGCCGGAACCGGCCCTGAATGGTCCGATCGTATTCGTCGACCTTGAAACTACTGGCGGCTCGACTGCCGAGCATCGCATCACCGAGGTCGGCGTGGTCGAAGTCGGACCTGCCGGCGTGTCGCGCTGGAGCAGTCTGGTCGACCCTCAACAACCGATTCCGTCGTTCATCCAGCAGCTCACTGGCATCACGAATGCGATGGTGCGGGGGGCGCCGACTTTCGAGGCTATCGCCCCCGCTCTTTTTGAGCGTCTGAACGGCAAACTGTTCGTCGCGCATAACGCCAGTTTCGATCGTGGTTTTCTGCGCGGCGAGTTTCGCCGGGTGGGGTTGGCGTTCGATCCCGATGTGCTGTGCACCGTGCGTTTGTCGCGCGCATTGTTCCCGGCCGAGAAACGCCACGGTCTCGACGCTCTCGTCGAACGCCACACGCTCGTGCCGTCTGACCGTCACCGGGCACTCGCCGACGCCGATCTGATCTGGCAATTCTGGCAGCGTCTGCACGGCCTCGTGCCGCTCGACGTACTGCGCGCCCAGATCGAGCGCACAACGCGGCGGTATCGGCTTGCCGGCGACATCACGGAAGATCTGCTCGACACCGCGCCAGCAGGTTGTGGCGTGTATGCATTCTACGGAGACCAGGACCTGCCGCTGTATGTCGGACGAAGTGTGCGCGTGCGTCAGCGACTGCGTTCACACCTGACCGGCGAGCGGCGCTCGTCCAAAGATATCCGGCTTGCGCAACAGGTGCGGCGTGTCGAGTGGCGCGCAACCGGCGGCGAATTGGGCGCCATGCTGGCCGAGGCGCAATGGATCGCGAAGTTGCGCCCCGGCCAAAACCGGGTGCCGCGTGTTGCAAAGAGCGATCCGACGGATGCGCCCTGGCCGTTCGAGGGGCCGATCGTCTTCGAGGAGCGGGAGGAAGCGTCGCAGGCGCGCGCGTTTCATGTCGTCGACCGTTGGCGCTATGTGGGCCATGCGGCGTCGCTCGCGGAGGCCGCCGAGTTGCATGCGTCGAACGTTGAGGGAGCATTTGAACTGTCGACGTACCGCATTTTGCAAAGCCATCTTGCCCGCGGCTTGCGTGTGATGCCGCTGGGCGTATCGAGCGTGACGCCCGTGGCGAATGTAGCTTGACGGAGTCAGCCGGTTGGGAATTTGGCGGCTTCGTTGTACCTCGCTTGGTTTCCAGCCTATAGATCTCCCGCCGTTCAGGACGGACAAGTACACGCGGCCGCTGCGCCAGACTGTCAAGCTTCAGGCTGCGCGCTCCACGCCGCCACCCATTAGCCCGTCGCGCCCACTCCGCCCGTTTCACACACGTGACCAAGGGCGCGAGCCAATGCGCTCGAACGAAGCGAATCGTAGCGCGTCAGTGACTTCCAGTTGGCTAGCGATTGCGCAACGCGCGACGGACAATCCGGCGCAGCGCGCAGCGGTTGCACGCGTGCAAGGCCGGCCACGAGCGATTGCGTCAGCCGGTCCAGCTGCGGTCTCGTGCTGCTCGCCAGATCGGGCGCGGGGCCTTGCGGCGCTTGCGTGCTGCGCCACGACGCGAACAGGGCGTTTTGCACCTCCTTGCTGGCGTCGATCTGATCCTGGAAGAAGGCGCGGGCAAATGTAGGGTCGACGTTTGCCGCGACTGCGCGCTTTTCGACATCGGCGAGGAGCGCATTCTCGCGCGGCGTGTCAGTGATGTCCTGGTGATTCGCCCACTTCCAGCGGGCCACCGGTTCCGCAAGCGCGAGACGCTGCGAAGCGAGCGCAATCAGATTGGTGAGCGCAGTGTCGTCGCCATCCGCGAGAGCGGGAACTGGCGTGGATGCGAGGGTAGCGAAGAACGCGAGCGCGCATGACGCGCCGAAGCGGTACGAACGATTCATGGAGGATGGCAGTGGCCGAACGGCCGCGGAGGAAAACCAGAAGAATAGACGATGCGCCGCTCGTACGGCGTCTCTTCGTTTTCACGCGAAGCAAACGGCGCCGAAAGCAAACGACGCCGGCAATGCTGGCAATACTTCCGCCTGGCATCCAGAAGGCGAGCGAAAACATGCGCGAGCCGCTCGACCAGGCTCGTGCCTATCAGGCGGATTTACCCCGCGTCACGATATCGGGCAAAACACGAGAAACTGGACGCGTGCAAGCATTCGCCGCGCGCCGAGCGCGCGGATTCCGATGCTGCATCGCGCAACTGCACAGTTACTTCGAATCGCACGACTTGCGTTGTTCGTCGAAGAAGGCGCGAACGTGCTCAGGCAGTTCTGCACCCAGAAACTCGACGCCAGCGGGTTCCGGATCCGGGCAAAAGACTTTATCCGGGGTCGGAACTTTCGGTGGTTTGGCATCCATGATCTTTCTCCTTTACAAACCGATTATCTGCCTCGGTCCCCGTTTTGCACTAGAGCCTGATGCGGGTCACATCTTGTTTGTTGCTTTATCGGTACAGGCGAACAATGAAACGGAATGTTTGAATAGAATTTATCGGTTCACTGTTGATGCACCGATTGGTTCGTAGCCGGTCAAACCAGCCCGCTGATTCTTCAACGTCCTTCCCAGCCTTGTCCCACGGGCGATTGAGCGCGTAGCCGCGGTTTTTGTGCGGCAGTCACTTTCTACTGAGTTATATCACTCAGCGGTCGCGAATTTTGTGCGCTGCCGCATCGGCAGGATTTTCTTCTTAATGGCCGAACGTTCGTTAATTACCGAGTGCTTCAGTCCGGGCATTCAGCCCTCATTGTTTCGTAAACGATTGGTTTGCGGGTTTCGTTGACGAGAAAAACACTTTTCTTGATTTGTGCGTGAATAAACCGGCGCCAACGGCGCGGTGCGAACGGTGGACTTTTGTCGGTCGCTTTTCATAGGCGTTAGGCGTTGGAGTTTTCGCCGGCGCCGGGTGGGCCGGCGGGTTTGCCGGTGACGTCGACTTGGAATTGGCTGAAAGAAAAGCGCGGCGCTCGCTAGCGCGCACGCTTCCTTTGCAATCACGGTACGAGTTGCTGCCGCAGATAGTCGGCTGTGCGGCTTTCTTTGACCTGCACGACCTGGGCCGGTGTGCCACTCGCCACGATCTTGCCGCCGGCGTCGCCGGCGCCCGGGCCGACGTCGATGACCCAGTCGCTCTGCGCGGCGACCCGCATGTCGTGCTCGACGACCACCACCGTATTGCCCGCATCCACGAGTCCCTGCAATTGGACCATGAGCCGGTCGACGTCGGCGGGATGCAGGCCGGTGGTCGGTTCATCGAGGATGTACAGCGTGTCGCCACGTTGCGCGCGTTGCAGTTCGGTGGCGAGTTTGATGCGCTGCGCTTCGCCGCCGGACAATTCGGTGGCCGGCTGGCCGAGCCTCAGATAGCCGAGGCCGATGTCGCGCAGCACGTTTAACGCGCGCATCACGCTGCCTTCGTCGGCGAAGAAGGCGCAGGCGGCGTCGACGGTCAGGCCGAGCACCTCGGCGATGTTTTTATCGCGCCATGTGATTTCGAGCGTCTGCGTGTTGTAGCGCGTGCCGTGACATGTCGAGCAGGGCGCATAGACGCTCGGCAGAAAAAGCAGTTCGACGCTGACAAAGCCCTCGCCCTCGCAAGTCGGGCAACGGCCTTGAGCGACGTTGAACGAAAAGCGGCCCGCGCTGTAGCGGCGCTTGCGCGCGAGGGGTGTGTCCGCGAACAGCTTGCGCACATGGTCGAACAGGCCAGTGTAGGTGGCGAGGTTGGAGCGCGGCGTGCGGCCGATCGGTTTCTGGTCGACGCGCACGAGCCGCCGTACCGCATCCATGCCTTCGGCGATATGGCCGCCGGTTGGCACGTTGGTCGCGGCGAGCAGCGGGTCTTGCTCGTCGTCGTCCGGATTGTCGAAGACGCGTCCAAGGCAGCTTGCGACCAGCTCGGGCAGTGCCTGGCTGACGAGACTCGATTTGCCCGAGCCCGACACGCCCGTAACGGCCGTCAGGCAGCCGAGCGGAAACGCGGCGTCCAGTCCGTGCAGATTGTTGCGCGTGATGCCGGCGAGCCGCAGCCAGCCGGCAGGTTCGCGCGGGCTGCGTTTCACCGGCGCAGGCGGCGCGAACAGATGGCGACGCGTTTGCGACGCTTCGACCTGCGCGAGTCCGGCGGGCGGGCCGCTGTACACCACATGGCCGCCGGCTTCGCCGGCCGCCGGGCCGACGTCGACCAGCCAGTCGGCGCGCCGCATCATCTGCAAATCGTGTTCTACGACGAACAGTGAATTGCCCGCCGCCTTCAATCCCTGCAGCGCGCTGAAGAGCGCTTCGCCATCGGCGGGATGCAGACCTGCCGATGGCTCGTCGAGCACGTACACGACGCCGAACAATTGCGACGACAACTGCGTGGCGAGTCGCAAGCGCTGCAATTCGCCGGAGGACAGCGTGGGCGTGCTGCGCTCCAGTGCGAGGTAACCGAGGCCCAGATCGACCAGCGTCGTCAGGCGTTCGAGCAGTTCGGCCGCGATGCGCTGGGCAGCGACGCGCTTCTCCTCGGACAGGTTCGGCGTGCGTCGTACGTCGGGCGAGGCTTTGTGCGCGGAACCGCCTGCGGCGACCCGCTTATCGACGGCATCGCGCATGGCGCTCTTGCTGAGCACGCTGCCTTTGCCGGTGGTTTTGCTCGCGCTGTTGCCCGTACTGTTGCCACCGTTCGCGGCGTCCGGTTCCGGCCATTCGCCGCGCGCGATGGGTTCGAGCATCGCGGCGAGCCGCGCGAGCGGCAACTGTGAGAATTCGCCGATATCGAGTCCGGCGAACTTCACCGACAGCGCTTCTTTCTTTAGCCGCTTTCCCTGGCAGGTCGGGCACACGCTGCCGACCATAAATTGCGACACGCGCTTTTTCATCAACGCGCTTTGCGTGTTCGCGAACGTGTGCAGCACATAGCGGCGCGCGCCGGTGAAAGTGCCCTGATAGCTCGGCTCGTCTTTACGTTTGAGCGCGGCGCGGGTTTCCTTCGGCGTGAGGCCGGCGTAGACGGGCGCGGTGGGCTGTTCGTCGGTGAAGAGGATCCAGTCGCGGTCCTTTTTCGGCAAGTCGCGCCACGGCGTATCGACGTCGTAGCCGAGTGTCACCAGAATGTCGCGCAGATTTTGTCCGTGCCATGCGGGCGGCCACGCGGCAATCGCGCGCTCGCGAATGGTCAGCGAGTCGTCGGGCACCATCGACTTTTCGGTGACTTCGTACACGCGGCCAAGTCCATGGCAAGTCGGACAGGCGCCTTGCACCGTGTTCGGCGAGAAGTCTTCGGCGAACAGCATGGGTTGCTTCGGCGGATAGTCGCCAGTGCGCGAATACAGCATGCGCACGAGGCTCGACAGCGTGGTCACGCTGCCCACCGACGAGCGTGCGCTCGGTGTGCCGCGCTGCTGCTGCAACGCGACTGCGGGCGGCAGGCCTTCAATGGCGTCGACTTCAGGCACGCCGACCTGCTCGATCAGGCGCCGCGCATACGGCGCGACCGATTCGAAATAGCGCCGCTGCGCCTCGGCGTAAAGCGTGCCGAACGCTAGCGACGATTTGCCCGAACCGGACACGCCGGTGAACACGACTAGCGCGTCACGCGGAATTTGCACGTCGACGTTTTTCAGGTTGTGTTCCCGAGCGCCGCGCACGCGCACGAAACCAGTGAATGTGGTTGAGCCGGAAGCGGGCGGTGCCGGGCGAGGCTTGTTGCGAATGGCGTCCATATCGATGAATAGCGGATGAGCGAGGCCTGCTGGGGCGGGCGAACGCTTGAGAGATTGCACGGAACATGCCCGACGAATTGGTGATGATGCCAGTGAACGGTAAGGGCGGCGCACGCGTTACGTTAAGCAGGATCCACCGCCTATCATGGATAACAGCTATCTGAGATGCAGGGTGCGGTGGATAACGGACGCGCCGCCGCCAGCGCGGAAGATGGCAGTCTTCGCCCTTCGGAGAGTTTCGCCATGGAAAACGCTGTGTACTGGAAAGGTCGTCAGGTCGGAATCGAGTGCGCCGGCCGGATTTTGTGGTTTTCTTCGGCGCCGCAGGAAGCGGTCGCGGCCTACGGCCCTCAGCGGGCGGAGCCGGCGCGTGTGGAAGACTCGATCGTGGCGCGTAATCTTTTCGTGACGGCGCAGTTCGACCGGCCGGGGTTTTGAGGATGAGACGGCGGTGCGGCGTGCTTTCGCTGTAGTGCGCGCAGAGGCGGGAAAGCAGGCTTGGAAAACAAAAAGCCCAGTCGCGAGGACTGGGCTTTTTGCTTGAATCTTGATGGTGCCGGAAAGAGGAATCGAACCCCCGACCTTCGCATTACGAATGCGCTGCTCTACCGTCTGAGCTATTCCGGCATCAGGAGAAACGAGATTATATGGACTTCTTTAGGAGTTTGGCAAGCCCCTGAACTCACTTTTTTGCTTCGAGATGGTAGCGGGTGACCCGGTCCACTTCGTTCTTCGAGCCGAGGAATACGGCCACGCGCTCATGCAGGCTCTTCGGCTGGATGTCCAGAATGCGTTTCTCCCCATTGGTCGCGGCGCCGCCTGCCTGCTCGACGATGAACGCCATCGGATTCGCCTCGTACATCAGGCGGAGTTTGCCCGGCTTGTCCGGCGTGCGCTTGTCGGCCGGATACATGAAGATGCCGCCGCGGTTCAGGATGCGGTGCACGTCCGCCACCATCGACGCGATCCAGCGCATGTTGAAGTCGCTCTGACGCGAGCCGTCCTTGCCGGCCTTCAATTCGCCGATGTATTGCTCGACCGGCGGATACCAGTGACGCTCGTTCGAAGCGTTGATCGCATATTCACGCGTTTCGACCGGAATGCGCATGTCGCTTTGCGTGAGCACCCACGACCCGAGCTCACGGTCGAGCGTGAAGCAGTTCACGCCGTTGCCCGTGGTCAGCACCAGCACGGTTTGCGGACCATACACCGCATAACCCGCGGCGACCTGCTGCGTGCCCGGTTGCAGGAACGACTGTTCCGTAGGCTGCTGGCCGTCCGGGCAGCGCAACACGGAGAAGATGGTGCCGATCGAAACATTGACGTCGATGTTCGACGAGCCGTCGAGCGGATCGAACACGAGCAGGTATTCGCCCTTCGGATAGTTCGCCGGGATCGGGAAGAACTGTTCCATTTCCTCGGACGCCATGCCCGCGAGGTTGCCGCCCCATTCATTCGCTTCGAGCAGGATTTCGTTCGACAGGATGTCGAGCTTCTTCTGCACTTCGCCTTGAACGTTCTCGCTGCCCGCCGTGCCAAGCGCATCGCCCAGCGCGCCCTTGCTGACGTGATAGCTGATCGCCTTGCACGCACGCGCGACGACTTCGATCAAAAGGCGCAGATCGGCCGGCAGGTTGTTGGTCTCGCGCTGCTGCTCGATCAGGTACTTCGTGAGAGTGGTACGACGTTGCAAAGCCATTGCTGTACTCCGGGAAGGCTTGAGGAATATTCCGATTTTAACCGTTCGTTGTGTCCGCTCCGTGCTTTTGCGCGCGAACCGTGTGCGGCAATGCCGCCGGGCATACCGACGCGTGGCGAAAATCAGGTTTTGCGGCGCGCCTTGCTCGCCGTAAGATTGCTGCTCACGCTCGCCGCAAGCGCCGCGGCCCGGGCGTGTTCGCTCGATACCTTGGGCATTTTCGGGCGATCCGCCTTTGGCATGGGTTCGATTTCACGTTCGATCTGTTCGCCGGCGGCGGCGGTGGCGACGCGCAGGTCGTAAGCGATTTGCAGGTTGAGCCAGAACTGCGCGCTAGCGCCGAAGTAGCGCTCGAGCCGCAGTGCCGTGTCTGCCGAGACGGCGCGCCTGCCGCGCACCACGTCGTTGATGCGCGGCGCCGGTACGCGCAGCGCCAGCGCGAGCGCATTGACGGACATGCCGAGCGGTTCGAGGAACTCGCTGTACAGAATCTTGCCCGGATGGATTTCCGGGATGCTCTTGCCAGTGTCGATATCCGAGAAATCGATGTTATCCAGATCGGAGCGTTTGATGACCATGCCGGTCTCCCAATAGTCAGTGATAGTCGACAATCTCGACATTGAGCGCCTCCCCGTCGACGAAATGAAAACAGATGCGCCATTGCGCATTGATCCGGATACTCCATTGCCCGCTGCGCTGGCCTTGCAGCGCTTCCAGCCGGTTGCCCGGCGGCGCGTGCAGGTCGCCGACGGACTCTGCGGCGTCGATCATGAGCAGCTTGCGGTAGGCGAGCTGCTGCATGTGAAGCGGCAGTGAGTACACGAACTTGCCCTGAAAAATTCTCGCCGTAGCTTTGTCGCCGAATGTCGTGATCATGGGATGATATAACGCGATGCGTTAAACGTAAACCGTTAAGTGAATACGTTTACTTTCACCCCGCCGGCGCGAGCCGGCCAGTCGTCCGGATGGCCAACGTTGCAGCCACGCGCCTCCTTGTGGGCGAGCGCAAGGCGAAAAAAAGCCGGCAACACGTGCCGGCTTTTCGAAGCGACAACAGCGCTCAGGCGCGCATCATGCCAACGCTTTCTCCACGATCTCGCGCACGTCGCGCGATTTCACCTGAGCGGCCACTTTCTCCAGTGCCGCACGCATGCCGTCGCGCAGCGTCGGCGTGAAGCGGCGCCACAATTCCAGCGAGCGGGCGAGGCGGGCGGCCACTTGTGGATTGATGGCGTCGAGCGCGATCACCTGATCGGCCCAGAACGCATAGCCCGAACCGTCTTCGGCATGGAACTGCGCCGGGTTCGCCGCGCAGAAGCTGAAAATCAGCGAGCGCGCGCGATTCGGGTTCTTCAGGTTGAAGGCCGGGTGGGCCATCAGCTTGCGCACGACGTCGATCACCGGACGTTGCGCGCTGCCGCGCTGCGTGGCCTGCAAGGCAAACCACTTGTCGATCACGAGCGGTTCCTTTTCGAAGCGCCGGTAGAAGTCGTCCAGTGCCTGCTGCGCCTCGGCGCTGCCGCCGTTGGCCGCCGATGCATTGAGCAACGCGGACAATGCCGCCGCGCGGTCGGTCATGTTGTTCGCCGAGTCGTATTGCGCGGACGCGAGACGCACGGCCTCGGCCGGATCGTCGAGTTCGGCGAGATACGAGAGCGCGAGGTTCTTCAACGCGCGATGACCGGACGCTTCCGGCGTGGCCTCGTATGCGCCCGGCGTGCGATGCTGCTCGTACACCTTGAGCCAGTCGCTCTTGAGCGCAGTGGCGAGACGCTTGCGCACGAACTGCCGCGCGGCATGCACAGCGGCCGGATTCGATTCGGCCATCTGTTCGGCCAGATACGCTTCCGAAGGCAGCATCAACGCCAGTTCGCGGAACGACGGCGAAAGCGTTTCGTCGGTCAGCACGCGCGCGAACGCGGCGACCACGGAATCGTCGAGTTGCAGCGGCACGCCCGTGGCGGCGCGTCCGGCGAGTGTGAGCAGTTCGCGCGTGGCGAGCCGCTGGCCGGCTTCCCAACGGTTGAACGGATCGCTGTCGTGCGCCAGCAGGAACGCCAGCTGTTCCGCCGAATAGTCGTATTCGACGATCACCGGCGCCGAGAAATTGCGCAGCAGCGAGGGCAGCGGCTCTTGCGCCACGTTGACGAACGTGAAGGTCTGTTCGGTCTGCGTGAATTCGAGCACGCGCGTGGTCGCGTGGCCGGCCTGCGCTTCGCCTTCCAGTTGCAGCGGCAGGTCGCGGCCGTCCTTGCCGATCAAACCGATCGCGAACGGAATCAGCAGCGGACCCTTTTGCGTTTCGCGCGCGGCCGGTGCACCTTCGCCGTAGCCTTGCGTGAGCGTCACGCTGTAACGTTTCTGCGCGGCGTCGTACTGCGTGCGCACGGACACGCGCGGTGTGCCGGCCTGGCTATACCAGCGCTCGAATTGCGCGAGATCGCGGCCGTTCGCGTCGGCGAGTGCGTGACGGAAATCGTCGCAGGTCACGGCCTGGCCATCATGGCGCTTGAAGTACAGATCCATGCCCTTGCGGAAGCCGTCGCGGCCGAACAGGGTTTGATACATCCGCACGACTTCCGAGCCTTTCTCGTAGACCGTCATCGTGTAGAAGTTGTTGATCTCGACGTAGCTTTCCGGGCGCACCGGGTGCGCCATCGGGCCCGCGTCTTCGGCGAACTGCATCTGGCGCAGCACGCGCACGTCCTCGATGCGCTTGGTGGCGCGTGCGGCTTCGTCCGTTGCGCCGCCCGCCATGTCGGCCGAGAACTCCTGGTCGCGGAATACCGTGAGGCCTTCTTTCAGGCTCAACTGGAACCAGTCACGGCACGTCACGCGGTTGCCGGTCCAGTTGTGGAAATACTCGTGGCCGACCACGGCCTCGATGTTCGCGAAGTCGGTGTCGGTTGCCGTTTCGGGATTCGCCAGCACGTACTTCGTGTTGAAGATGTTGAGCCCCTTGTTCTCCATCGCGCCCATGTTGAAGTCGCTCACCGCGACGATCATGAAGCGGTCCAGATCGAGTTCGAGCCCGAAGCGTTCCTCGTCCCAGTGGATCGAATGGATCAGCGAATCCATGGCGTGACGGGTCTTATCCAGGTCATGCGGCTCGACCCACACCTGCAGCAGCTTTTCCTTGCCCGAGCCGCTCTTCACGCGTTCTTCAAGCGCGACGAGCTTGCCGGCGACCAGCGCGAACAGGTAACTCGGCTTTCTGAACGGATCTTCCCAGCGCGCGAAGTGGCGGCCGTCCGGCAAATCGCCTTCTTCGAGCAGGTTGCCGTTCGACAGCAACACCGGATAATCGGCCTTGCTGGCGCGCAGCGTGACCGTGAAGGTCGCCATGACGTCCGGGCGGTCGAGGAAGTAAGTGATGCGGCGGAAGCCCTCGGCCTCGCACTGCGTGAAGAAGTTGCCGCCCGACACGTAGAGGCCCGACAGCGTGGTGTTCTCAGCCGGATTGCAAATGCTGGTGAGCGTGAGTTCGAATTGGTCCGGCACATTGTCGAGCAGCAGGCCGTGTTCGTGCGCGTGCGCATTGGTGAACGGCTGGCCGTCGATCGCGGCGCTGACGAACTCCAGCTGTTCGCCCATCAGTTCCAGATGCGCGGCGCGCGACGCCTCCGGATTGCGACGCACGCGCATCGTGTTCCGGACAACCGTGCGTTCGGGAAACAGATCGAACTCCAGTGCGACGGTGTCGATCAGGAAGGCGGGCGGCGCGTAGTCGGCGCGGCGAATCACATTGGGCGTTGCGGTATCGGCCATGGCGTTCTGTAGTGTTGGAACTCGAGTCGGCAGGCGCGCTTCTGGCGTGCGAGCCGGGCATGTCGAGCCATTGTACAAAGCCTCGGCGAATTGTGCGGAGCGAACTTTTTACCGAATTTACCGGTCAGCGTATTATCGGGCGCCCGCGTGATGAAAAAGCCTGCGCGCCTACGGGGCCGGTCATGACGGACAATACAGAGACATTGAGAAGCTTCACGAGGTAGACCATGAAATTCGATCGATGGACCCGCCGCGTCGCGCTGCTGCTAGCCGCGCTGACGGTGCTGCTTTCCGGCTGCACGACCTACGTGACCACTCAGGTCACGGCCTTCTCCGACTGGAGCGGCAACGACGCCACCCGCACCTATGCATTCACGCGCGCCGCGGACCAGCAGAACAATCTCGAACTGAGCACCTACGAGCGCTTTGTCGCGAATGAACTCGCCACGCATGCTTTCCGCCAGGTCGATAGCGGCCAGGCGCGTTATCTGGTCGGCCTGTCGTACGGTATCCGTTCGGATATGGTGACGGTCGCGGAGCCGGTGTATTACAACCCTTGGCCCGCGCCGTATTGGGGGCGGCCATTCGATCCTTGGGGTCCATGGGGACCGTTTCCCACTACGTATGTGAACCAGAGCTATCCGATCTTCACGCATCTGCTGGGCATACGGATCACCGAGCGGGCAACCGGCAAAGAGGTGTACAACGTGACGGCGCGCAATTCGGGCGGGGAGTCGTCGCTCGTGCGGGCTATGCCGTATCTGGCGCGTAGCGCGCTGGCCGATTTTCCGCTCGGTAACGGCGTCGTCCACACAGTGAAGATTCCGCTCGACAAGAACGGCGGCGCATCGAACGAAATCGCCGCTACCGGCGCCGCGCCCGCGGCCGCGCCGGCTCCGGCGTCTGGCGCGAAAGTCATTCAGTAGTTCATGCCGAGTGGCGGCGCGCGGCGGCGCGAAGGCTGGCAGTGAACAAAACGAACGGCCCGGCAGGTCATCCTGCCGGGCCGTTCGTTTGGCTGACGCCAAGCCAAGCCAAGCCAATTGCGAAGCGCGAAGCGCCCGCCAAGCGCCTGGAACTGCCAGCCGGCCGCATCACGAACACCGACCAGGCGCCGACTGAACGCCGACCTAAACGCCCACGCCGAACAGCGCCATCGTCCCGAGAATCACGAACATCACCGCCGCGATACCGTGCACGAGTTTGGTCGGCAGCCGATGCGCGAAACGGTCGCCGAGCAGAATCGCGGGCACGTTGGCGATCATCATGCCGAGCGTGGTGCCCGCCACCACGCCGAAGAAGTCGTGAAAACGCGCGGCGAGGGCCACCGTGGCGATCTGCGTCTTGTCGCCCATTTCCGCGAGAAAGAACGTCACCACGGTCGCGCCGAACACGCCGAAGTGCGTGCGGTTGGTATTGGCCTCTTCGTCGTCGAGCTTGTCCGGAACGAGAATCCACAGCCCCATGCCGATGAACGATACGGCCAGTGCCCAGCGCATGATGGTCGGCGTGAGCAGCGAGCCGAGCCAGGCGCCGAGTGCGCCCGCGCAGGCATGATTGACGAGCGTGGCGACGAGCACGCCGAGAATGATCGGCAGCGGCTTGCGATAGCGTGCCGCGAGGACGAGCGAGAGCAATTGCGTCTTGTCGCCGATCTCGGCGAGCGCGACTGCACCGGTCGAAATGAGAAAAGCGTGATCCACGTTATGTTGATTCCCCGGGCCGAGAGATGAACGAGCGACGACCCACGACACGCCGGGCCCTGTTGCGGCGGTGTGTGGATCATCGGTCTCGCCAGGCCAGAGGCTGCGGCTGCCATGGCCGTGCAGGCCAAGTCTGTTGACAGGCGCCCCCGCGAACCACACGTGCGACGCACCCGATGACAGCGGTGCGCACGTGCCGCGAGGCGGCTACTCCCCAATGAGGGACGGAGTATAACAGGCATGGCGCCAGCCGATAATCGACTCCGTCAGCCGCGTACGCCATTGGATCTCCCAAATTGCGGGCTTGAGATAGGCCAGGCGTCCTCGACCGGTTATAACGTCGGCGAGTTGCTCACGCGGAAGCCTTCCAATCTGAAACATTGTTTAAGAAAGTTAGTTGAAAGTAATGATGTAATTCCGCGAAATGCTTCTGCGCTCGTGTCGACCGCAACCCGTGTCGCGAGCGGCTTTGGCACCTGGCCGCGCAGCCGGAAATCGCGCCGCAGGCGCGCGCAAAGGGTTTTTGGCGGGGCGTCGCTCGATAGATACGGATACAGATGGATACGTCTTTTGTGGCTGATTTATCCCAGAATATTCAGTATGATTCGGCGACCCTAGGGCGCCTGAGGCCATCCTCCAGACAAATCGGCGAGGGTGCCTAAATAAACGGGGCCATGTGCCGTTAAATCGCTGAACCCTATATAAGATCAGACGATTGGATCGACCCCGGCTGGAGATTGCCGGTCCGCGCGGCGCGTACACGCTGTGACGGTGCCGTATTCCGTCAGGCGCTTCAGCCTCTCCTCGCTTCTACGCGCGAACACCGATATGCCCGATCTGCAATGGACCGTTCCGGTCGCTCGCTGGTCTAGCTGGCCTGCTGCCGCATCTGCCGCACCCGATATCGGCTTCATCGAGCCGATCGTGCGGCGCCGTCTGAGCACTCTGTCCAGAGTGGCGCTGAAGGTGGCGCACGACTGTGTCGCCCAGAACGCTGCGCGGGTCGTTTTCGCGTCGCGCCACGGCGAACTGCGTCGCACCACGGATATCCTGCGCGCCATTAGCGCGGGCGAGCCGGTGTCGCCTACCGCTTTCAGCCTGTCGGTGCTCAATGCCATGACCGGCGTGTTCGGTATTGCGCGTGGCGACCGGTCGGCGGCGAGTGCGATTTCGGCCGGCGCGGAAACGCTCGGTTACGCGCTGCTGGAAGCGCACGCACAGTACGCCACCCAGCCGGATTCGCCGATGCTGCTGGTCTATGCGGACGAACCGGCCGACCCGGCTTACGGCACGATCGAAGACGAAGTGCCGGGCGGCGCGATCGCGATCCTGCTCGATAGCGAAACGGTGACGGGCGAATTGGCGTGTGTCGTTTCCCGCGCTGATCTGCGGGAACCCCCGCCGGTGAGTCAAACCTCCGCGGCCGAGGGCCGAGTGGGCGAGCGGGAATCCGCGCCGGCGAGCGAACCTGTGGCAAGCGAGGCCAGCTCCCCGACCGTTTTCGCGACCCAGAGCCAGGCCGTGCAGCATTGTCTGGAAACCGGCCTGCCCGCCGCGTGGCAAGGCGCCGGCGCCACGTGGCATTGGAGTTGGCATGATCGCGCGGCTTGATTATTGCTGGCGATTCTGCGCGACCGGCATGGCCTTCGTGGTGTTCGGCGTATGCGGCGTGCTGTTCTCGGTGGTGGTGTTTCCGCTTGCGTGGGTGTGGCCGCACCGTGCATCGCGCCAGTTCGCGGTGACGAGCGTGATTCACTGGTTTTTCCGTGCGCTGGTCGCGGTGTTGCAGCGCATCGGGGTGATGGAACTCGAAGTGTCGGGCGTGCAGGCGTTGCGCGCGGAAAGGCCGGCGATCGTGGTCGCCAACCACCCGACTTATCTCGACGTGATGGTGCTCCTGTCGCTCACGCCGCATGCCTGCTGCGTGGTGAAAAACGCGCATTGGAGCAACCCGTGTTTCTGGGGCATCGTGCGTTCGGCGGAGTACGTCAGCAATGCCGATCCCGCGGAGCTCGTCGAGGCCGGCGCGAAGCAGCTGGCCGCTGGCTATACGATGATCATTTTTCCGGAAGGCACGCGTAGCCCCGGGCCGAACCGGTTGCATGCCTTTTCGCGCGGTTTCGCGCATATGGCGCTGAAAGTCGGCGCTCCCATCGTTCCGGTGCTGATGGATTGCGACCCGCCCGCATTCACCAAGCAGATGCGCTGGTACGACGTGCCGGCACGCGCGTTCAGAATGCGCGTGAACGTGCTCGAGCCGCTCGGCGTCGATCAGCTCGCGGCCCATGACACTCCACCGGCTCTCGCGGCGCGCAGCGTGACGAGCGCCGTCGAAGCACACATTACTCAGCACCTGTTCGATTATGGATTCTTTAAAACTGGAAATTAAACAGCTTCTGATCGAAGCGCTCGATCTGGAAGACCTGAGCCCGGCCGATATCGACGACGACGCACCGTTGTTCGATACCGACGGCATCGGTCTCGATTCGATCGACGCGCTCGAAATCGGCATCGTGCTGCGCAAACAATACCAACTGACCATCGCAGCGAACGACGAACGCACGCGCGAACACTTCCGCTCGATCAGCACGCTGGCCGCGCTGGTGGCGAGCCAGCGCGAAGCGACGCACGCTGTGAACGAAACAACCAGAAAGGGGGAGTAAATCGTGTCCGAGGCAGAGATTCTGGAGCGCATCCGCGCTATCTTCAAAGAGAACTTCGCGATCGAGCCCGAGCGTGTCACGCCCGAAGCGCATCTGTTCGAGGACCTCGATCTCGACAGCATCGACGCTGTCGACCTCGCGATCAAACTGCAGGAAATGACCGGACGCCGCATCAAGCCGGAAGAGTTCAAGTCGGTGCGCACCGTCGGCGACGTGATCGGCGCGGTCGAGTCCCTGCTGGCGGCACAAGGCTGATGTCCGTCGCGCGCTCGCGAACGCAAGCGGCGGCGCGGCGGGCCGACGATGCCTCGCCCGGCGCCGGGCGCCACTTCGGCAAAACCGTCGTGCAGGTGCTGTTGAAGCTCGCGTACCCCGCGCTGATCCTGTGCGCGTGGCGCTGGGACACGCCGCGCTACGTCGGCTGCATGCTGTTTGCGATTCTCTGGCTGCAGCGCTGGGCCGGTAGCGGCCCGGTCGCGACTTCGCTGCGGCGGCTCTCCACGATCGACTGGAGCGTGGTTGGTCTGCTGAGCTGCGCGTCGGCGGCGATCGTGCTGACCAATAGCGAACTGCTGTTGCGTCTGTATCCGTCGCTCGTCAATCTGGGCCTGTTGATCGCGTTTGGCGCGACACTCGTGCGCGGGCCGTCCATGATCGAAAAATTCGCGCGCCTCGGCAATCCGGATCTGCCGCCGGGCGCGGTGCGCCATACGCGGCGTGTGACGCAGGTGTGGTGTGCGTTCTTCGTGCTGAACGGCGTGTTTTCCGCTTATACCGCGTTGTATTGGAGCCGTGCCAACTGGTCGCTGTATAACGGCGCGATTGCGTATGGGTTGATCGGCGTGCTGCTGGTGGCCGAGGTGATCTGGCGTTACCTGGTCGTGCTGCCGCGTGCCGCGCGTTCGGAGGCGGCATGATCGCATTGCATGATCTGTTGTCGGTGGTTCATGAGAGCGCCGCGTTGCAGGAGCCCGTATGCCGCGATGGCGCCAAGGTGCTCGACCGCGCGGCGTTTCGCGCGCGCGTCGCCGTGTTGATCGCGCTCTTGCAAACGCAGGGCGCGCAACGCTACGCACTCTGTATCGACGATCCGTTCGATTTCGCCTGCGCGCTTTTCGCGCTGCTCGCGTGCGGCAAGGAGCCGGTGATTCCGGCCAACTCGACGCCAGGCTATCTCGCCGATCTCGCCGATGCGTATGACGTGGTGCTGACGGACGCGGATTTGCCGCTGTTCGAGCTTTCGGCCGGAGCCAACCTCGGTATCAACGCCGAAGCTGAAGTCGACGCCGACCTCGACACGTTGGCACACGTCAATGCAGCGGCGGCGGAGCAGGCCGGAGTCGCCACTGACACCGGCATTGGAAGCGACGAGGCCGCCTCAGCGCACGCCGGAGCCACCATTGGTATTGGAAGCGCCCAGGCAGCCTCAACGCAAGCCGGAGCCGCCACCGGCACTGCAAACGCCCAGGCAGCCTCGGCGCACACGTCTCGCGGCGCTCTCACGATCGACCCGCAAGCCCCGCTCACGCTCTACACCTCGGGCAGCAGCGGCCGCCCCAAGCCGATCCGCAAGACGCTCGCGCAGTTCAACGCCGAAGTGCACACGCTGGAACAGCAGTGGGGTGCGTTGATCGGCGACGCGACGATGCTCGCGAGCGTGCCGCATCACCACATTTACGGTTTGCTGTTTCGCGTGTTGTGGCCGCTTGCCGCCGGCCGCGCGTTCGACCGTGCGATCAGCATCGAGCCGTTGCATTTGCAAACGCAGATCGAGCAATGCGGCGCGGCGGTGATTGTCTCGACACCGGCGCAATTGTCTCGCTGGCCCGCCTTGCCTGGCTTCGCGGACTTGACGCCGGCGCCGCGCGCGGTCTTTTCATCGGGCGGCCCGCTGGCGTTTGAAGCCGCGCAGGAATATGCCGCGGCTTATGGCGCCGCGCCGCTCGAAGTCTACGGCAGCACGGAAACCGGTGGCATAGCGTGGCGGCGCCAGGATCAGACAGATGCCTGGCAACCGCTATCCGGCATCGAAGTGCGCCGCGACGAAGACGGTGCGCTGAACGTCCGCTCGCCGCATCTCGATCACGCCGGCTGGCATCGTACCGACGACAAGATCGCCTTCGACGCCGATGGCCGTTTCCGTCTGCAAGGCCGGCTCGACCGCGTGCTCAAGCTCGACGGCAAGCGCGTGTCGTTGCCGGAACTGGAAGCGCGCCTCGCGCTGCATCCGTATGTGGCGCAAGCGGCGATCGTGCCGCTCGCCGGCGCCTCGCGCGAGCGCGTCGGCGCCGTCGTGGCGCTCACGGACGCCGGTGGCGCGGCATTGCGCGACGAAGGCCGCGTGGCGCTCGCCAAGATCCTGCGCCGGCATCTCGCCGAATACTTCGACGTGGTGGTGCTGCCGCGCCACTGGCGTTTTCGGGTCACGCTGCCGTTCGACGCGCGCGGCAAACTGCCGGTGGCCGCCGTGGCGGCCGCCTTCGAGCCGCGTAGCGAAGGCGTCGAGGTGCTGGCCGAAGCGCGCAGCGGCGACACACTGCATTACGAGTTGCGCGTGCCGCCCACGCTCGCGCATTTCGCCGGCCACTTTCCCGGCCTGCCGATTCTGCCCGGCGTCGTTCAGGTCGACTGGGCCGTGCGCCTCGCCGCCGACCACTTGCCGGCCGTGCGGGCGGTGGCATCGATCGATCGTCTGAAGTTCATGGCGCCGGTTTCTCCAGGCGCGGTGCTCGCGCTCACGCTCGCTCACGACGCCGCCCGCCGGCGCCTGCAGTTTGCATACCGCGCGAAAGGTCGCGAATGCGCGTCCGGTGTAATCGTCTACGGGGCGCCGGCGTGATGACCTTCTCCCCATGCATCGTCATTCCGATCTACAACCATAAGGATGCGATCGGCGCGACCGTCGCTCATCTCGCGGTTCACGGCCTGCCGTTTTTTGTCGTCGACGACGGCAGCGACGAGGCCACCCAGCAAGTGCTCGCCGCGCTCGCGCAGCAATACGCAGGGCAGTTCACGCTGCTGCGGCTGCCGGTCAACGGCGGCAAGGGCGCGGCGGTGATGGCGGGGCTGCGCGCCGCGCGCGAGGCCGGCTACACGCACGCGCTGCAGATCGACGCCGACGGCCAGCACGACGCCACGGACGTGCCCCGTTTCATTGAAGCGGCGCGCGCCGAACCGGGCGCGGTGATTCTCGGCCGGCCAATCTATGACGAGAGCGTGCCGAAAGCGCGTCTCTACGGCCGTTATCTCACGCATGTGTGGGTGTGGATCGAAACGCTTTCGCTGACCATCCGCGATTCGATGTGCGGCTTTCGGCTCTATCCGCTAGCGCTGGCCTGCAATCTGATTGACAGCGTGCGGCTGCCCACGCGCATGGACTTCGACATCGAGATCCTCGTGCGTCTGTACTGGCGGCGCGCCGCGTTCCGTTCGATTCCGACGCGCGTCACCTACGCGAGCGACGGCGTCTCGCATTTCGACGTGCTGTGGGACAACGTGCGCATCAGCCGCAGCCATACGCGGCTCGTGTGCGGCATGCTGTGGCGTCTGCCGGTGCTGCTCGCGCACAAGGTGATGCCGCGTCGCGCGGCACTTGTGGATGGGCCGGCGAGCGAGAGCGAGCAGGACTGGTGGCGTATCGCCGAACGCGGCAGCCATCTGGGCATGTCGTTGCTCGCGCTCAGCTGCAAGCTCTTCGGCCGACGTTTCACCGCGCTCTGGCTGCACCCGATCGTCGCGTATTTTCTGCTGACGGGCCGCGCCGCGCGCGAGGCCTCCAGCAACTACTTCAGGCATCTCGGCAAGACTGCGCCGCAGGGCGACACGCCGCGTCCGGGCTGGTTGTCCGCGTACCGCCATATGCTGGCGTTCGCGCAGTCGGGCTTCGACAAGCTCGCCGCGTGGTCGGGCCGCGTCAACAATGCGGACGTCAAGTTCGAAGATCCTTCGGCGTTCGAAGCATTGGTGAAGAGCGGCAAGGGCGCGCTCGTGATCGGCGCGCATCTCGGCAATCTGGAGATGACCCGCGCGCTCGCCGCGCAGGGCGCCTATGCGAAGGTCACGGCGGTCGTCTATACGGAGCACGCGCGCCGCTTCAACAGCGTACTGGCCTCGGCCAATAGCGAGTTCGCGAAACATCTGCTCGAAGTCAGCGACTTCGGACCCGAGACCGCGATGATGATGCAGGAGCGCGTCGACGCCGGTGAATTGCTGGTGATCGTCGGCGACCGCGTGCCCGCGCACGAAGCGGGCCGCACGACGGAGGCGCAATTTCTCGGCTCGACCGCGCCGTTCGCGCAAGGGCCCTATGTGCTCGCGCATGCGTTGGGTTGCCCGGTCTATCTGTTCTTCTGTCTGAAAGAGCACGACGGTTACCGCCTGTATTTCGAACCGTTCGCCGAGCGTATCGAGTTGCCGCGCCGCGAACGCGCGCAGCATCTCGCCGCGTGGGCGCAGCGCTATGCCGTGCGGCTCGAACATTATTGCCGCAAGGCACCTTATCAATGGTTCAACTTCTTCGATTTCTGGGCCAGCCCCAAGCGAGGCGCAAATGGCCGAACATGATCTGATCGATGTGCCGAATGCGGGCGCCAACGTGAACAAGGCGGCGGTCGTCATAGGCGGTCGCAAGCTGACGATCGAAGAGGTCGTCGCGATCGCGCAGCATCGCGCGCCGGTTGCGTTGAGCGCCGATCCGGCGTGGCGCGCGCGCATCCAGCGCGGCGCGGATTTTCTGCGCCGGCATCTGGCCGCGGGCGCGACCGTGTACGGCGTGAACACCGGTTACGGCGACGCCTGCGTGGTCGACGTGCCGATGGAACTGGTCGAAGCGTTGCCGCTGCAACTCACGCGTTATCACGGCTGCGGGATGGGCCAGTATCTCGACGACGCGCAAACGCTCGCGGTGATCGCCGCGCGGCTCAACTCGCTTGCTTATGGTTTTTCCGGCGTGCGTCCGGTGTTGCTCGAACGTCTGGCCGATCTGGTCAATCATCGTGTGTTGCCGCGCATTCCGTCGGAAGGCTCGGTCGGCGCGAGCGGCGATCTCACGCCGCTCTCGTATGTGGCCGCCGCGCTCGCGGGCGAACGCGACGTGATGTTCGAAGGGCAATTGCGCAACGTGCGCGAGGTGTGGAGCGAACTCGGCCACACGCCGCTCGCGCTCGCGCCAAAAGAAGGGCTCGCGCTGATGAACGGCACCGCCGTGATGACCGGTCTCGCCTGTCTTGCGTTTGCGCGCGCCGATCATCTCACGCGGCTGACCGCGCGGCTGACGGCGCTGTGCACGGTCGCACTCGACGGCCGTGCCGCGCATTTCGACGCGATGCTCTTCGAAGTGAAGCCGCACGCCGGCCAGGCCGAAGCGGCGGCATGGATTCGGGACGACCTGTCCGGGCGCGACGACACGCCGGGTCACCGTCTGCAGGATCGCTATTCGATTCGCTGCGCGCCGCATGTGATCGGCGTGGCGCGCGACGCGCTCTCGTGGGTGCGCCGCGATGTCGAGAACGAACTGAACAGCGCGAACGACAACCCGCTGATCGACCCGGACAATGAACGCGTGCTGCACGGCGGCAACTTCTACGGCGGGCATATTGCGTTCGCGATGGATTCGCTGAAGGTTGCGCTCGCCAATCTCGCCGATCTGATGGACCGGCAACTCGCGCTCCTCGTCGACGTCAATTTCAATAACGGCTTGCCGCGCAATCTGTCGGGCGCCACCTCCGCGCGCGCCCCGATCAATCACGGGTTCAAGGCGGTGCAGATTTCGTCGTCCGCATGGACCGCTGAAGCGTTGAAAAACACCATGCCCGCGAGCGTGTTCTCGCGCTCCACCGAGGCGCACAACCAGGACAAGGTCAGCATGGGCACGATTGCCGCGCGCGATTGTTTGCGCGTGCTGGAGTTGACCGAGCAGGTCGCCGCCGCGCATACGCTCGCAACGGTGCAAGCCGCCCGGTTGCGCTTGAAGATCGACAGCGGAACGCCGGTTCCCTCGCCGCTGCGAACGTTCATGGACAGGGTGAGCGCGCAGTCGCCATTCGTCGACGAAGACCGCGCACTGGAACACGAGCTGCGCGCGCTGACCGCGCGCATTGCAGCGTGCGATTTGCTGCAGGACTATCGCGGAGGATCGAACGCATGAGCGTTTCCCGCAAAGTGCTGAGCGCGAGCGCGACGGTGGAAGTGCCGTTCCATGACGTCGACGCGATGAACGTGTGCTGGCACGGGCATTATCTGAAGTACTTCGAAATCGGCCGGGCGGCGCTTCTGCGCGCGTTCGATTACGACTATCGCGAGATGCAGGCTTCGGGCTACCTGTGGCCGATCGTGGAAGCGCATCTGAAGTACGTGCGGCCGGCCACCTATGGGCAGCAGATCGAAGTGCGCACGCAACTGCTCGAACACGAAAACCGCCTGAAAATAGGCTATGAAATCGTCGATTGCGTGTCTGGCACGCGATTGACCAAGGGCTACACGATCCAGGTCGCGGTCGACGCCGCCACGCAGGAGTTGCAGTTCGTCTCGCCGCCGGTCGTATTCGAGAAACTGGAGCGCGTATGGGGACGATGAAATTGCGCGCCATGCTGGTGGGAGCATTGAGCGCATTGAGCGTGACGGGCGTCCTCAGCATGTTCGCTGTGAGCGCATGGACGCAGCCCGCCTTGGCGGCATCGACGACCCAGGCCGCGCCTGCCGCGGGCAACCCCGCACTCGTCTCGCAGATCGCCACGCACCTCGCGCAAGCCAAGGGCGTGCGCGCGCAATTCACGCAGACGCAAACGCTCGCCGCGATGAAGCAGCCGCTCGTGAGCACCGGCTCGCTGCTATTTTTCCGCGAGCGCGGCGTGATCTGGCAGATCGACAAGCCCTACAAAACCACCTATGTCATCACCGATGCCGGCGTCGCCGAAGTCGACGCCAACGGCCAGCGCGTCACGACTCACGGCGCACAGGGCACGCGCGGCGTCGCGCAAGTTTCGAAGATGATGCGCGCCATGCTCGGCGGCGATCTGTCGGCGCTCTACTCGCAATTCGACGTAGAGGCTCAAGGCAGCGCCGCGCAGTGGCGCATGCAACTGACGCCGAACCAGCCGCAGATCGCCCAGTCGATCAAAGGTCTGGCGATGAGCGGCGGCGACTATCTGCAGAGCTTGCGCATCACGCTGGCGAACGGCGACATCACCCAGCTCGACTTCGCGAAGAGCGCGGCCGTGAGCGACCTCACCGCGGCTGAACGCGGCTTGCTCGGGGCGCCGTAATGGACATGCTGCAACAGCGGTCCACGAAACAGGCGTGGGGCATGCGCGCCGCGTGGCTGCTGCTCGCGCTCGCCGCGGCACTGTATTGCGGTTGGCGGTTCGCCGGACCGTCGCCGTTGCAAACCAATCTGCTTGCGCTATTGCCCGCGACCGAGGCCGATCCCGTCGCGGAAAAGGCGGTGGATACGCTCGCGAGCGCGCTCGGCGACCGCACCGTTTTTCTCGTCACCAGCAACAACGACGCGCACGCGAAAGCCGCGGCGAAACAACTGGGCGCGGCGTTGCAAAAGAGCGGCGCGTTCGGTTCGGTGACGGCGGAGTTGCCGCCGTTCGATCTGTCGCAGATAACGGCGCTGTATATGCCGTATCGATTCGGCTTGCTGGCGCCGACGGACCGCACGGCATTGGCGGGCGGCGCGACGGGCGCCACGTTGCGCGACACGCTCGCCCAGCGCATCTATAGCCCGCTGCGCGGCGGACTGACCACACCGCTCGCCGACGATCCGTTCGGCTGGCTCGAACACTGGCTCGGTGGCCTGCCGCTCGCCACCTCGAATCTCGAACTCGAAGACAACATGCTGGTCGCGCATCAGGGCGCCGCCACCAGCGTGCTGATCGTCGCGACGCTGCCGGGTTCCGCCTACGAGACGAAGACGCAGCATGCCGTGCTCGCAGCGCTGGCCCAAGGCGAAAGCGCGTTGAAGCCTTCGTTCCCCGACGTCTCGGTGGCGCGGACCGGCGCTGTGTTTTACGCGGAAGCGGCGCGCAGTGCATCGGAACATGAAGTGCATCTGATCGGCATTGCGTCGCTGTGCGGCGTCGCACTCCTGATGATGTGGGTGTTCCGCTCGCCACGTCTGCTGCTGCTCGGCTTCGTCTCGACCGCGCTCGGCATTGTCTGTGCGCTGGCGGTGACGATGCTGGTGTTCGGCAAACTGCATCTGTTGACGCTGGTGTTCGGCGCGAGCCTGATTGGCGAGGCCGTCGACTATTCGATCCAGTACTTCGTGGTGCATCTCGGCGCGCAACGCGATTGGGACGCGCGGCGCGGCGCGCGCGCCGTGCGTCCCGCGTTGAGCGTGGCGCTCGCGACAAGCCTGCTCGGCTACGCGATCCTCGCCTGGGTGCCGTTTCCCGCGCTCAAGCAGATTGCTTGTTTCGCGATGGCGGGCATCACGACGGCCTTCGCGTCCGTGCTGTGGTTGCTGCCCGCGCTGCTCACGCGCGCGCCCAAACGCAGCCCCAAGCGCGTGTTCGCGGGCGCGGCGCGTGTGCTGACGGTGTGGCATCGCACGATCGGCGGCAAGCGGGCGTGGTTCGTGGCGGCGCTGCTGCTGTTGCTGGCGATTCCCGGCTGGCTGCGTCTAACCAGCGACGACGATATCCATCTGCTGATCCAGCGCGACCCGGCGCTCGTCGCGCAGGAAGACAAGGTGCGCGCGGCGGTCGGCGTGGATAACAGCGCGCAGTTTTTCGTGGTGCGCGGCGAGACGCCGGAGCTCGTGCTCCAGCGCGCCGAAGCGTTGGGCACGAAACTGGATGCGCTGAACGGCACGGCGAACAAGGTCGGCAGCTATCAGTCGGTCGCGCAATTCGTGCCGTCCGCGAAACGGCAGAGTGAAGACCGCGCGTTGCTCGCGCAACACGTGTTCGACGAGCGCGCCGCACTGCGCGCCACACTCCTGCAAGCAGGCTTCAAGGACGAAGTCGCCGACGCGTGGCTCGCTGCGTATGCGAAACCGCAAGCCCCGCTGACGGTCGATACGTGGCTCGCGGCACCGTGGTCACAACCGTATAAACACCTTTGGCTCGGCGAAGTCGACTCGTCGACGAAAGCCTATGCCGCGGTCGTCATTCCGCAAGGCGTGACGCCGCAGAACGAACCCGCGCTGATCGCGACGGCGCAGAGCTTGCCCGGCGTCGTGTTCGTCGACAAGGCCGCCAGCGTGTCGAAACTGTTCGGCGCGTATCGCGTGGATAGCGGTTGGTGGCTCGGCGGCGCGCTAGCTCTCGTGCTCGTTCTGTTGATGCTGCGCTATCGCGTGCGCGGCGGCGTCGCCGTGACTTTGCCGGTGCTGCTTGCCGTGGGCGTCACGCTCGCCGCATTCGGCTATGCGCGCGTACCGCTCAATCTGTTCAACTGGCTCGCGCTGATGCTCGTGCTCGGCGTGGGCGCAAACTATGCGGTGTTCCTGCGCGAAGGCTGCCAGCGCGCGGACGCCGATCTCGGCGCGGTGTGGACGGGGGTGTTGTTGTCCGCGGCCACCACGCTGTTGTCGTTCGGCATGCTCGGCATGAGCGCGATGCCCGCGCTGAAGAGTTTCGGCGCGACGCTCGCGCTCGGCATCGCGGTATCGGTGCTGCTCGCGCCGATCGGCATGCCATCGGAATCAAGGAGGGCCGCATGAAGGCGCCATCAGTTTATTTGCACGCGCTCGGCATGATCAACGCGCTCGGCGGCGACCTCGACAGCATCGTTCCGGCGCTCGCCGCCGGTCGTTCGCCGGGTATGGCGAACGCGCATACGGGCATCGGCGAGGCGTTCGTCGGCAGCGTGTTCACGCCGCTGGAGATGGCGCCGCGCGCCGAACTCGCCCGCTACGACTGCCGCAATAACCGCCTGCTGCTCGCCGCGCTGGCGCAGATCGCACCGGCCATCGACGCGGCACGCGAGCGCTACGGCGCGCATCGCGTCGGCGTGGTGCTCGGCACCAGCACGTCGGGCATCGAAGCGGCCGAAGCCGCGTTCGTCTACCAGGCGCAAGCAGGTGATCTGCCGGCCAACTTCAACTACCGGCAAATGGAGATCGGCACGGCCGCGCCGTTCGCCGCCGCCGCGCTCGGCCTGCAAGGTCCGGCGTTCACCATTTCGACCGCGTGCACGTCGAGCGCGAAGGCGTTTGCGTCGGCGCGCCGGCTGTTGCAATTGCACCTGTGCGACGCCGTCGTGGTGGGCGGTGTCGATTCGCTGTGCGAGTTGACGGTGCAGGGTTTCGCCTCGCTTGAATCGACCAGCGCCACGCGCACCAATCCGATGAGCCGCAATCGTTGCGGAATCAATGTCGGTGAAGGCGCGGCCGTGTTCCTCATGAGCCGCGACGAAGCGGCAGTGCGCCTCGCGGGCGTGGGCGAATCGAGCGACGCGCATCACATTTCCTCGCCCGACCCGCAGGGCGTGGGCGGCGAGATCGCGCTGCGCGCGGCGCTTGCCGAGGCGGGCGTCGAGGCGTCGGCGATCGGCTATGTGAATCTGCATGCCACTGCCACGCGCAAGAACGACGAGATGGAAGCCAACCTGATGTCGCGTGTTTTCCCAGGCGGCGTAGCGACGAGCGGCACCAAGCCGTTGACCGGCCACCAGCTCGGCGCGGCGGGCGCCACCGAACTCGGCTTCGCGTGGCTGACGCTGGCGCGTGAGAACGTGGCGTTGCCGCGGCATCTGTGGGATGGCGAAGCCGATCCGTTATTACCGGTGCTGGATCTGGTCGAGAGCGAACGTTTCCTGCCGCGAAGCGGCGCGCAATTCGTAATGAGCAATTCATTCGCTTTCGGCGGCAGCAACGTCAGCCTCGTTCTTGCCCGATGAGTTGCCCGATGAGTCACGCGATGAATCCGCCGCCCACCGTTGACGAACTGCTCCAGCAGCCGATCGAAGCGATCATCCCGCATCGCGGCACCATGTTGCTGATCGACGCCGTGGACACGTTCAGCGCGGAAACGCTGAGCGCGCGCGCCACGGTCCGCGCCGACGCGTGGTATGCCGATGCCGACGGCGCGATGCCCGCGTGGATCGGCATCGAACTGATGGCGCAGGCGATCGCCGCGCACGTCGCATTGCTGGCCATGCGCGGCGGCGGCCGAGCGCGTCCCGGTGTGCTGCTCGGCTCGCGCAGCTACAAGGCATTGCAACCGTCGTTCGCGGCCGGCGCGCACCTGTCGATCCACGTCACGGAACTGCTGCGCAGCGAAGAAGGCCACGGCGCATACGAATGCACGATCCGCCACGGCGACATGGATTGCGCCGAAGCGGTCATCAAGGTTTTTCAACCGCCCGATTTTCAGTCATTCATTGAAGGGAGTTTCAGTTCATGAGCCGGCGTGTTCTCGTTACCGGCGCAAGCCGCGGCATTGGCCGCGCGATTGCGTACAAGTTGGCCGCCGACGGCTTCGCGGTCTCCGTGCATTGCCGCACGGGACGCACCGAAGCCGACGCGGTTGCGACGGGCATCGCCGCGCAGGGCGGCACGGCGCGCGTGCTGCAATTCGACGTGCGCGAGCGCGCCGTATGCCGCGAAGTGCTTGAAGCGGACGTCGCGGCACATGGCCCTTACTACGGCATCGTGTGCAGCGCGGGCGTGACCCGCGATGCCGCGTTCCCCGCGCTCACGGAAGAAGACTGGGACATCGTGATCGAAACCGGTCTCGATTCGTTCTATAACGTCGTCCATCCGTTGACCATGCCGATGGTGCGGGCCCGCAAGGGCGGCCGCATCGTCACGATCGCTTCGGTGTCCGGCGTAATGGGCAATCGCGGCCAGGTCAACTACAGCGCGGCGAAAGCTGGCTTGATCGGCGCGACCAAGGCGCTCGCCGTCGAACTGGCGTCGCGCAGCATCACCGTCAATTGCGTCGCGCCGGGTCTGATCGAAACCGGCATGCTCGACGACATGCCGCTCGAACAGGCGTTGAAGACGGTGCCGATGAACCGCGTCGGCCAGCCTGCCGAGGTGGCGTCCGTGGTCAGCTTCCTGATGTCGGATGCGGCCTCGTATGTCACGCGCCAGGTGATCGGCGTCAACGGCGGGATGATCTGATGAAGCGCGTCGTCATTACCGGCATGGGCGGCGTCACGGCGTTGGGCGATAGCTGGGACGTCATCGAAACGCGTTTGAGGAGCGGCGTGAACGCCGTGCGGCGCATGCCCGAGTGGGATTACTTCGAGTCGCTGCATACGCGCCTCGCGTGCCCGCTGCCGGACTTTACGACGCCCGCGCACTATCCGCGCAAGAAGACCCGCTCGATGGGCCCGGTCTCGATGTACTCGGTGCGCGCCAGCGAACGGGCGCTCGCCGACGCTGGCCTCGCCGAGAATGCGCTCATCGGTGACGGCCGCATGGGTGTCGCCTATGGTTCGTCGTCGGGCTCGGTGCAGCCGATCCGCGCGTTCGGCACGATGCTCGAAACCGGCTCGATGGGCGACGTCACGTCGAACAGCTACGTGCAGATGATGCCGCACACCACCGCGGTCAATGTGAGCCTGTTCTGGGATCTGAAGGGGCGGATCATTCCGACCTCATGCGCGTGCGCGTCGGGTAGCCAGGCCATCGGCTACGCGTATGAAGCGATCCAGACCGGCAAGCAGACGCTGATGCTGGCGGGCGGCGCGGAGGAACTGTCGGGACCGGCGGTCGCCGTGTTCGACACGCTATACGCCACCAGCACGCGCAACGACGAGCCGCATCTCACGCCGCGTCCGTTCGACGCCGCGCGCGACGGCCTCGTGGTCGGCGAAGGCGCGGCCACACTGGTGCTCGAAGAATACGAGCATGCGGTGGCGCGTGGGGCGCGCATTCACGCGGAGATTGTCGGCTTCGGCTGCAACTCGGACGGCGCGCATATGACGCAGCCCACCGCCGAAACCATGGCGCTCGCGATGCAACTCGCGCTCAAGGACGCCCAACTGCCGCCGGAAGCGATCGCGTACGTGAATGCGCACGGCACCTCGACGGATCGCGGCGATATCGCCGAAAGCCATGCGACCGCGCAGACCTTCGGCTCGCGCATGCCGATCAGTTCGCTCAAGAGCTATGTCGGCCACACGCTCGGCGCGTGCGGCGCGCTCGAAGCGTGGTGGACCATCGAGATGATGAAGCGCAACTGGTATGCGCCGACCTTGAATCTGACGAACGTCGATCCGGCTTGCGCACCGCTGGATTACATCGTCGGCACGGGTCGGGAGATCGATGCCGAGCATGTGATGAGCAACAATTTCGCGTTTGGCGGCATCAACACGTCGCTGATTTTCAGGCGCGTTCGATGAGCGTGGCGCTGCAACGCGTGGTCGTGACCGGCATGGGGATCGTGTCGTGTCTCGGCAATACGCTCGACGAGGTGTCCGCTGCGCTGCGCGCGGGTCGCTCGCGTATCGAGCGGATCGACGCCTGGCGTGAACGTGGTTTTGCCTCGCAGGTGGCGGGCGTGGCGTCGGTTGCGCGCGAGCCCCTGTTCGAGCGCAAGCTCGAACGCTTCATGGGCGAGACCGCGCGGTTCGCCTGCCATGCCGCGCGCAAAGCGATCAGCGACGCCGGGCTCGATGCCGCGGCATTGCGCTCGCCGCGCGCCGGCACGGTGATTGGTTCGGGCGTCGGCACGATGTCCAGTTACGACGCGGCCGTGGCGATCGCGCAAGCTCGCGGCGTCGACAAGGTGCCGCCGTACACGGTGCCGCATGTTATGAGCAGCACCGCGTCGGCCAATGTCGCGCAGGTGTTCGGGCTCGAAGGCGTCAGCTATTCGCCGTCGTCGGCGTGCACAACGTCGGCGCTCGCGATCGGCCAGGCGATGCAACTGATTCAGACCGGCCGCCAGCAGATCGTGCTGGCCGGCGGCAGCGAGTCGCTGCACGACAACACGACGTTGATGTTCGACGCAATGGGCGCGCTGTCGCGCCGCTTCAACGACACGCCCCAGCGCGCGTCACGTCCCTATGACACGGAGCGCGACGGTTTCGTGATCGCCTCGGGCGGCGGCGTGCTGGTGCTCGAAGCGCTCGATCACGCACTAGCACGCGGCGCGCCCATCTACGCGGAACTCATCGGATTCGGCGACTGCACGGATAGCACCGGCATGGTCGCGCCGCGCGCGGCGGGTATCGCCCGCGCCATGCGCGGTGCGCTGAACGAAGCGGGCAAGCGGCCCGACTACGTCAACATGCACGCACCGTCTACTCCGCTTGGCGACCTCGAGGAACTGCGCGCGTTGAACGAGGTGTTCGGCGCGGCGTTCGAGCGTGGCGTGCCGGCGTTTTCGTCGACGAAGGGCATGACTGGGCATCCGCTCGGCGCGAGCGGCGCCCACGAGGCGATCTACACGCTGCTGATGATGCGCGATGGCTTTATCGCGGGCACGGCGGGAATCGACACGCCGGAGCCGGCAGTCGCCGACATGCCGCTCGTGCGTGCGACGCGCGAAGCGCGCATCGGCACGGCGATGTCGGTTTCATTCGGGTTCGGCGGCAGTTGCGCGAGCCTGATGTTCGAAGCATGGCAGGGCGGCTGAGACGGCCGCGACTTTAAAAAAACGAGGGCAAGAAAAATGAAAAGAACAGCTGTATTGGGTGCGCTGGCAGTGGTGATGTTGACGCAGGCGGGATGCGCCACGCAAGTGAAGTCGCTGCCGCTCGCGGCGGCCGGCGGCGAATCGCGCGCAAGGTTGCCGGTCCCGACGACGCCTGCCATGAAGCGCTAGCCGAAGCCGTGCGGAAGCTGCGCGCGGCGGCAAACGAACGCCACGCCAATGCCGTGATCGACGTGTCGACACGCTTCCATAGCAGCGAGAGCAATTCGTCGACCGACTTCACCTGCGGGGTCAGTCCTAGCGCGGCCGCGATTGCGGTGAAGGGGCAACTCGTCGTGCTGGAAGCGAACTGAGCCGAATCCGGATAGAACGCAATAGAACTCACCAGAGCAATAACAACGACCAAGGAGTCTCAATGAAACGCCATGTGCTGTTTGCCGCATTGTTCGCAGCGGTTGCCACGTTGAGTGCCGCGCCGGCTTTTGCTCGCGACACGGTCAACTACTATCCGCTCGATCAGGCCTTGCAAAGCGAACCCGGCAAGGTGAGCGACGACATCGCGCTGTATTTCGCGGGTCAGCACCATCCGGCCGTCTCGAAGACGATGGGCGAGTTCGCCACCAACAAGAAGACCAACGCGTTCGGCAAGAGCGACTTGCAAGCGTGCCAGCACGTTTTCCTCTCGGCGGTGATCGAATTGCAGGAGCGCGCGCGTAAGGAAGGCGGCAACGCGGTGATCAACATCAAGAGCAATTACAAGAACGAATTGCGTGAGAGCGCGACCGAGTACACCTGCGGCGCGGGCGCGGTGATCGCCGGCGTGGCGTTGACGGGTGAAGTCGTGACGTTGCGCAAGTAAGCGCGGATCCGTGCGAAGCAGCACGAACCTGCGCGTAAGGTAGAGAGAAAGAGTGGGAAGGCGGCACAGTTGCCGCCGCCCCGCGCCGTTTTACCGCACCGGGCTCGTGCCTTGCTGCACGACTGCCGGGTGCGTTGTAAGGCTTAACCGGCTTTGACCGCCGCGACATTGACCAGCGTTTCACGACGCTTGCCGGGTTGCGGACGATACAGGCCGAGCCGTTCGAGTAGACCGAAGTCTTTCGCGCGGCTCCACCAGAGATAGGGCAGCGAGACGTTACGCTCGCTAAAGTTGAAGCCGCCGCGGCGGATCATGTCGAGGTAACCGTCGGCGCTTTTTTGCACCTGCATGGGATGACGGAACAGTAGCCGGATCACCCACGATTTGATGTACGCATCCGTGGATTCGGCGAACAGCAGAATGCCGCCGGGTTTGAGCACGCGGCGGAACTCGGCGAGCGCGCGCTCCTGCTCGACGAGATGATGGAAAGTCTGATGGCAGAACACGATATCGGCGCTCGCGTCGGGCAACGGCAGCTTCGCGCAGTCGCCATGCAGCAGTTCGATATTGGCCAGTTTGTCGCGGCAGGCGCGGGCCGCGTGCGCGGCGAGTGTCAGCGAAGGCTCGTGGAAGTCGACACCCACGATACGGCGCGGCGCGAACGCGTCGGCGAGCAGCCGGAAGGACAGACCCTGGCCGCAACCGGCGTCGACGATTACCGGCGCCTCGGGCAAGGGCGTGTCGATGAGACGTTTGAGGTCGTTGATCGCGACCCGCAGTACATGGTGTTCCCAGGTGTAGGTACGCAGGAACCAGATCCCGAAAGCCGTTTCCGGCACGTAAGGGACACGGGATGATTCAGATGGCGACACGCTGGGCTCCCCGGCGAAATAGTGTTTTTGTTGTCAGAGTGTAATTGCAACGAGATGTAAGGATGCAGCGAATCGCTGCTCCGGGCAAGCCAAACGATTGAGGCAAATTTGAGTACACATTCGTCAAAGCGTACGACGGTCGATGTCGTGATCATCGGTGCCGGACCGGCAGGCGCGGTCGCGGCGGCGTTGCTGCGCAAGACCGGGCGCTCCGTGCTGGTGCTGGAGCGCCAGCATTTTCCGCGCTTCTCCATTGGCGAGAGCCTGCTGCCGCAAAGCATGGCTTACCTCGAAGAAGCCGGCATGCTGCAGGCCGTGGTCGAAGCCGGCTTCCAGTACAAGAATGGCGCGCATTTCGTGTATCGCGATCAGTCGTCGGCGTTCGACTTCCGCGACAAGCACTCGCCGGGCTGGGGCACCACCTATCAGGTCGAACGCGCCGTGTTCGATGACATTCTGATTCGCTGCGCGGCAGAGCAGGGCGCGGACGTGCGCTTTGGGCATGCGGTGCGCGCGGTTCACACCGGCGCCACGCCGTTAGTCGATGTGGTCGATGAAGCGGATCACGCGTATCAGGTCGAAGCGCGTTTCGTGTTCGACGCGAGCGGCTTCGGCCGCGTGTTGCCGCGTTTGCTGAACCTCGAAGCGCCAACGCGCATGCCGACGCGCGCCGCGATTTTCACGCATGTGCAGGACGGCATTCCGGCCGGCGTGACCGACCGCAACAAGATCTGCGTGGCGACGCATCCGGAGCGCCGCGACGTGTGGTTCTGGATGATTCCTTTAGCGGGTGGACGCTCGTCGGTAGGTTGTGTCGCCGAGGCGAGTTTTCTCGACGTGCCGGATGCTGAACGCGACGCGAAGCTGCGCGAACTGATCCAGCAGGAGCCGACGCTAAACCGCCTGATCGGCAACGCGCCGTTTTTGATGCCGGTGCGTCACATCGGCGGCTATGCGGCGAACGTGGAGCGTTTGCACGGGCCGGGTTACGCGTTGCTCGGCAACGCGGGCGAGTTTCTCGATCCGGTGTTTTCGTCCGGCGTGACGATCGCGCTGCGCTCGGCGCATCTTGCTGTGCAGACCTTGAACCGGCAACTGGACGGCGAACAGATCGACTGGTCGGCTGCTTATGACGTGCCGTTGCGCAAGGGCATCGATACGTTCCGCGCTTTCGTCGAGCGCTGGTACACGGGCGCGCTGCAGGACATCATTTTCTATCCGGAGCAGACGCCGTCGATTCGCCGCATGATCAGCGCGGTGCTGGCGGGTTACGCGTGGGACGAATCGAATCCGTATGTCGCCGATCCGGTGCGGCGGCTAAATGCGTTGCATGAGGTTTGCATGCAGCGTTGATTTGCCTGCGCGATCCGGCGCGAGTTTTACGGCAGGCATGAATGAAAACGGCGCTTCATTATCGAAGCGCCGTTTCTTTATTCAACCGCGTGAATCACGTAGCTCAAGCCGCGATTTTGGCCGCGCCGGATGCATGCTGCCGAACATCGTCGCGGCGATGCACGCGCTTGCCGGCCGCATACGTTTCGTAGATCGCGCGATCGTCGCCGAGCAGCGCGAACGCGAACAGCAGTTCCTCCAGCGATTCGGTGCGCGCGGTGCGGCGCGCGAGCAACGGCGTCGCGCGCGGATCGAGCACGACGAAGTCCGCTTCCGACTTCGGCTTCAACGTGCCGACCTTGTCCGCCAGGTCGAGCGCTTCGGCCGCACCCGCGGTGGCCAGATAGAACATGCGTGTGGCCGTCAGATGATGGCCGGTCAGACGCGCGACCTTGTGCGCTTCGTTCATGGTCTGCAGCATCGAGAACGAGGTGCCGCCGCCGACGTCCGTCGCGAGCGCGATCGGCATGCCGGCTTTATCGGCCTTGTCGAAATCGAACAGGCCGCTGCCGAGAAACAGGTTCGAAGTCGGACAGTGCGAGGCGACCGTGCCGGTCTGCGCCATCCGCTTGCGGTCTTCTTCGTCGAGGTGGATGCAATGGCCGTACACGGCGCGGCGGCGCAGCAGGCCGTAGTGATCGTAGATGTCCAGATAGCTGCGGTGCCCCGGGAACAGGTCGGCGACCCATTTCACCTCGTCGTGATTTTCCGCGACATGGCTCTGAATGAAGATGTCCGGATGCTTGCCAGCGAGCACGCCGCACGCTTCCAGTTGCGCCTCGGTCGAGGTCGGCGCGAAACGCGGCGTGAGCGCATACATCTGACGGCCGCGATTGTGCCAGCGGCCGATCAGCTCGGCGCTGTCGTCGTAGCCCGACTGCGCGGTGTCGCGCAGGAACTCGGGGCAGTTGCGGTCCATCAGCACCTTGCCCGCCACCATGCGCAGATTGCGTGCTTCGCTCTCGGTGAAGAGCGCGTCGGCCGATTCCTTATGGACCGTGCAATACACGAGCGCGGTGGTCGTGCCGCACGCCAGCAGTTCTTCGACGAAAAAGCTCGCCGTGTCGCGCGCATAGGCCGGGTCGGTAAAGCGGCGCTCGGTCGGGAACGTGTACGTCTCCAGCCACGGCAGCAAACCCGGCGCGGGCGAGGCGATCATGTCCGTCTGCGGATAGTGAATGTGCGTGTCGATAAAGCCCGGCACGATCAGCTTGTCGCGCATCTCCACGACCGGGGTGCCGGGCGCGAGTTGCGGCGCGAGCGCAGCATAGGCGCCCGCCGCGACGACATGGCCGTCTTCGACGATCAGCAGGCCGTCCTCGTTGAAGACCGCCGCATTGGGCGATTGCGCGGGATCGCCGTTGAAGGTCAGCAGTTGCGCGCGGAATGCCGATTGGCCCGCTTTAGCCGATTGAGTCATGGAAAAACCGTCTCCGAATGTGAAAAGCTGAACAGCGCGGACGACGGTTCGATCGAGAGTTCTTACACGAACCCTTGCCGCCGCCGGCTGCGATACATCGGCCCGTCAGTGCGGGCCGCTTGGGTGCCAGTGCGCGTCGAGCTTCGCGATCAGTTCGCTGCGTTGCTCGGGCGTGACGAACGACGCTTCGAAGCTGTTGCGGATGATCGTGTAGACCTCGGCATCGTTGAGCTTCAACGCGTCGATGGTGGCGAGATAGTTGGCGTTCACGTAGCCGCCGAAGTAAGCGGGATCGTCGGAATTCACCGTCACGGCCACGCCGCGATCGAGCAGATCCTTCAGCGTGTGCCTGGTCAGGTCGTCGAACACGCAGAGCTTCAGGTTCGACAGCGGACACACGGTCAACGCGACGCGTGAATCGGCGAGGCGCGCGACGAGCGCCGGATCCTCGATGCTGCGCACGCCGTGATCGACGCGGTCCACTTTCAGCAGATCGAGTGCTTCGTAGATATACGAAGGCGGGCCTTCTTCGCCAGCATGCGCGACGAGTTTCAGGCCGAGCGCGCGCGCCTTGGCGAACACGCGTTCGAACTTCGAAGGCGGATGGCCGCGTTCCGACGAATCGAGACCCACGCCGATCAGACGATGCTTGTACTGTTCGAACAAAGGCCGCGCTTCTTCGAAAGTGGCGAGCGCGTCTTCCTCGGACAGATGGCGCAGGAAACACAGAATCAGCTTGCTCGTCATGCCGCGCTTTTCCGCGTCGGCTAGCGCGCGTTCGATACCGGCCACGACGGTTGCGATCGGCACGCCGCGCTCGGTGTGCGTCTGCGGATCGAAGAAGATTTCGCTGTGAATCACGTTATCCGCGAGACAGCGTTCGACGTACGCCGTCGTCATGTCGTAGAAGTCCTGCTCGTGCAGCAGCACGCTCGCACCCGCATAGTAGATGTCGAGGAACGATTGCAGATCGGTGAACGCATACGCGGCGCGCAGGGCGTCGATCGAGTCGTAGGCGAGCTTCACGCCGTTGCGCTCGGCGAGCGCGAAAATCAGTTCGGGTTCGAGCGAGCCTTCAATGTGGATATGCAGCTCGGCCTTTGGTGCCAGCGCGGTTTTCTCGGCCAGCGGCGTGGCGGTAACGTTCGTTGTAGTCATGGTCGGTCAGGAGTTCGTTGGAATGGTTTCACGCCGGATGCACTAGCTCGATGGCGATGCGGCCGTGTTTCGCGCCGTCGGGCATCACACCGTCTGCGCGGCGTGATGCGTGCCCGCGTTCGCCTCGACGGCTTGCAACACCTGCGCCGCCGCCGAGATCGCGATGATCTCCGGCGACTTGTCGACGATGCCGTCCACGCCGAGCGGGCACTTCATCCGCGCGATCAGCGACGGATCGAGACCGCGCGCGGCCAGCCGGTGTTCGAACTGCTTGCGCTTGCTGTGCGAGCCGATCATGCCGAAAAACGCGAAGTCGCCACGCCGCAGAATGCGTTCGGCCAACTCGAGATCGAGCGCATGGTTGTGCGTCATCACGATGAAGTACGTGTTCGGCGCGGCCTGGTCGATCGCTTCGTCGGGTGCGTCGTTCGGGTCGATCTTCACGTTCGGCGCATGCAGCGATTCGGCGGGCGGAAATTGCGCGTCGCGCTCGTCCACCCAGCGGACCGCGCAAGGCAGCGTGGCCAGCACGCGGACCAGCGCGGCGCCCACATGCCCGGCGCCGAACAGCACGACCGCGAAGTCGCCTGGGGCGATGGTTTCGGTGAGCAGCGCGCCGCTGTCGTCGAAACCGGCGCCGTCCCACAGCAGGCAGTCAGCGGCGTCGACGCCCGGCTCGGGGTCGGACAGCATCACCGCATCCGGTGCGGGGCCGAATGATACGCTACGCACCGTCGAAAGGCCCGCGGCCACACGTTTCGCGAGCGACGTGATCCAGCCGAGGTCGCCGACATCGAGCCGCTCGAAAGCGACGATTACCGCGCCCCCGCAGCATTGGCCGAGGCTTGGGCCGAGCGCGAAGCGTTCCAGCCGGCGCATGTGCGGCGAGCGCATGCCGTCGCGCAGCACCTGGCGCGCGGTCTCGATGGCTTTCCATTCGAGATGCCCGCCGCCGATCGTGTGTTTCGCCGAATCGCGCGTGACGATCATCTTGGTGCCGGCTTCGCGGGGCGCCGAACCTTCGACGCGCGCGACCGTCACCAGCACGGCGGCGTCGCCGTGCGCGAGCAGTTGTTGCAGGTCAGGTAGCCAGGCTTGCATCCGGCGTTCTCCATACAGGGCCGCGCGGGGTGTCCGTTCGGCCGGTTGACTGTGGGCCGACGCGTTCGTGTCGCGTCAGGCCTTGGGGTTATCGTTTCACGCGGTCGTGTCGGTCGTCGCGGGTTCCGTTGCCGATTGAGGCGCGAGCGGCGGCTGCACTGCATCCAGTGCGTCGAGAATCGCTTCGGGCGTGGCCGGCGCGCGCAACGGCGGCGCGTCGCGCGCGTCCGGCACCGCGGCCGCGATCGCGTCGCGAATCGCGAGGAACACGGAGAACGGCAACAGCAGCGGCGGCTCGCCAACCGCCTTCGAACGGAACACGGTCGGCTCGGCGTTGCGGTTCTGATAGAGCTGAACATGGAATGCAGCGGGCGTGTCGCTGACCGCGGGAATCTTGTATGTGGACGGCGCGTGCGTCATCAGGCGGCCGTCGCGGTTCCACCAGAGTTCTTCGGTGGTGAGCCAGCCCATGCCCTGAATGAAGCCGCCTTCCACCTGGCCGATATCGATCGCCGGGTTAATCGACTGGCCCGCGTCGTGCAGCACGTCCGCGCGCACCAGTTTCCATTCGCCAGTCAACGTGTCGATCACGACTTCCGACACCGCCACGCCGTAGGCGAAGTAATAGAACGGGTGACCGGTCAGCGTTTTTGCATCCCAATGCACTTTCGGTGTGGTGTAGAAACCGTCCGACCACAACTGCACGCGTGCGAGGTACGCCGCGCCGACCAGTTGTTCGAACGGCATCGCGCCGCCGTTCACCGACACCTGGCCATTGGCGAATTGCACGTCGCCGGCGCTGCCCCCGAGCTGTTTGGCCGCGAGTTCGGCGAGTCTTGCGCGAATCGTTTTCGCCGCGGCTTCGGCGGCTTTGCCATTCAGGTCGCTGCCGGTGGAGGCCGCGGTCGCGGAGGTGTTCGCGATCTTGGAAGTATCGGTTGCGGTGACCCGCACGCGGGAGAGCGGCAAGCCGAGCTCATTGGCCACCACTTGCGCGACTTTGGTGTTGAGCCCCTGGCCCATCTCCGTGCCGCCGTGATTGACGAGTACCGAGCCGTCTTTGTACACATGCACCAGCGCGCCGGCCTGATTCAGAAACGGCACGTTGAACGAGATGCCGAACTTCACCGGCGAAAACGCGAGGCCGCGCTTGAGCACCGGACTGCCTGCGTTGAATGCCGCGATCGCTTTGCGGCGCGCGCGATAGTCGCTGGTGCCGAGGAGTTCGTCGGTCAGCGGCGCGATGATGTTGTCTTCGACGCGCTGCCCATACGGCGTCGTATCGCGCTCGCCGATGCCGTAGTAGTTGGCGAGGCGCACATCGAGCGGGTCGCAGCGCAACTGGCGCGCGATGCTGTCGAGCATCACTTCCATCACGAGTGCGCCTTGCGGGCCGCCAAAGCCGCGGAACGCGGTGTTCGATTGCGTATTGGTCTTGCAGCACAGCGCGACGATGTCGACATCGGACAGATAGTACGCATTGTCGAAGTGGCACACTGCGCGCGTGGCGACCGCACCCGACAGGTCGGCGGAATAGCCCGCGCGCAACGCGATTTCCACGCGCGCGCCGAGAATGCGGCCGCTCTCGTCGAAGCCCGCTTCGTAGGTATAGACCGCGTCGTGGCGCTTGCCGGTGATCATGAAATCGTCGTCGCGGTCGGCACGCAGTTTGACCGGACGGCGCAGCCGTTTCGCCGCCAGCGAGGCGACGCAGGCGAACAGCGCCGATTGCGATTCCTTGCCGCCGAAGCCGCCGCCCATGCGCCGGCATTCGCACACCACGTTATGCGCCGGCCAGTCGAGCATATGCGCGACCACCTGCTGCATTTCGCTCGGATGCTGGGTCGAACTGTAGACGAGCATGCCGTCCATTTCCTTCGGCACCGCGTACGCGATCTGGCCTTCCAGATAGAACTGTTCCTGGCCGCCGACTTCGAACGTGCCGCTGATCCGGTTCGGCGCGGCGGCGATCTTTGCATCCGGTTCGCCGCGCTTCAGATGCAGGGGCGGCAGCACGAACTGCTTGGCGGCCTTTGCCTCGGCGGGCGTGAGGATGGCTTCGAGCGGCTCGTAGCGGATCACGTCGTCGCTCTTTGCGAGTGCGGCGGCGCGGCGTGCGAGTTCGTGGCTTTCGGCGATCACGGCGAAGACCGGCTGGCCGAGATACAGCACTTCATCGACCGCGAGAATCGGGTCGTCGTGCAACACCGGGCCGCAATTGTTCTCGCCGGGAATGTCCTCGGCGCTCAGCACGGCGATCACGCCCGGCGCTTGTCTGACGGCGTCCAGATCCATCGACACGATTCGCGCGTGCGCGTGTCGCGACAGGCCGAGCGCCGCGTGCAGCGTGCCTTGCAGCTCGGGCACGTCGTCCGTGTAGGTGGCTTCGCCGCTCACATGCAGCGCAGCCGATTCATGCGGCAGCGACACGCCGATCGACGCGTCGCTTTCATGAGCGGCGGCAGCGTGCCCTGCGGCGGGGTCGACGAAAGCATCGGTCCGGTTCATCACGACGGCTCCTTCGCAACGGCGGCGTCCGGCGCGCCGGCTTCGAACGCGAACGCATTCACGTCGAAGAGGGCGAGGGGCGCGTCATCGCGCGTTTCGAGGTGGAAGCGCCACAACAGATTGCGCGCCACTTTCAGCCGGTAGGCGCTCGAAGCGCGCATGTCGGTGAGCGGCTGGTAATCGGCGACGAGCGCATTCATGGCTTGCCGCGCGGTGCTTTCGTCCCATGTTGCGCCATTCAAGGCCGCTTCGGTTTGCGCGGCCCGCTGCGGCGTGGCGGCCATGCCGCCGAACGCGATGCGAGCTTCCTCAATGCTCCCGTTTGCGCCGACGTGCAGCGCGAACGCCGCGCACACGGCCGAGATGTCCTGATCGTAGCGCTTCGACACCTTATAGGTGCGAAAGCGCAGATTGCCCACCGGCCGCGGCACGCGCAGCGCCGCGACGAACTCGCCGGCGGCAAGCGCGGTTTTCTGATAGCCGAGGTAGAAGGCATCGAGCGGCAGCGTGCGGGATTGCGGACCGTGGCGCAGCACGACTTCCGCGCCGAGCGCGAGCAGCGTCGGCATCGAGTCGCCGATCGGCGAGCCGTTCGCGACGTTGCCGCCGAGCGTGCCGGCATTGCGGATCGGCAGCGACGCGAAGCGCGTCCACAGTTCGGCGAGTTCGGGGTAGTCGACGGCGAGTGCCGCGTACGCGTCTTCGAGCGTGACGGCGGCGCCGATGGTCAGCATCTGCGCGTCGCGCTCGATCGTCTTCAATTCGGCGACGTTGCCGATGTACAGAATGTCGCCGAGATCGCGGAATTGCTTGGTGACCCACAGGCCGACGTCCGTGCTGCCGGCCAGCAGTCGTGCATGCGGATGGTCGGCGCGCAGTTTGGCTAAGGCATCCAACGAGACCGGCGCATAAAAGGCGGGTGAGCCGAACTCGACGCCGCGCGTGTCGGGTGCATGGTATTCGAAGGTGTCGCGCCGTTGCAGTGCGCGCAGCTTGTCCGCGACGGCCTGGCGGTCGAGCGTCACGCGCGGATATTGCGGGTGGTCGAACATCTTCTGCGAGGCGTCGACAATCGGCCGGTAGCCGGTGCAGCGGCACAGATTGCCGGAGAGCGCGGCGTTGATTTCATCGCGCGTGGGCAGCCCGGCGGCGGCCGGCTGGTTTTCGTACAGCGCCCACATCGACATGACGAAGCCGGGCGTGCAGAAGCCGCATTGCGAACCGTGGCAGTCGACCATGGCTTGCTGCACGGGATGCAGCGCGCCGTCGGCGGCGCGCAGGTCTTCGACCGTGAAGAGCGCGCGGCCGTCGAGCGTGGGCAGGAACTGGATGCAGGCGTTGACCGCTTTCAGCGCGAGGCCGCCGTGCGCGTCCAGTTCGCCGACGACGACCGTGCAGGCGCCGCAGTCGCCTTCCGCACAGCCTTCCTTGGTGCCGGTGCAATGCAGATCCTCGCGCAGATGCTGAAGCACGGTGCGCGACGCAGGGACGCCCGAAACCTCACGGACAGACCCCTGGTGATAAAAGCGGATGGTTTGCGTTGTCATGGCGAATCCGAAAGACAGTGCGGACCGGGCGCGCGTTACGCATGGGGTCGCGCCGTAGCCGGCCTCGCGCACGTAGATCGCCATCCAGGTTCGACGATAGCATTACCTTGTCCCAAAAATATTTCCGATGTCGCATGAAGCTTATTCGGAAGCGATCATGAGATAAGTACGATTCGCGTTAAGGCCGGAAGTTGCGTAGGGTGGAGCGCGGGCGGAAAGTCACGTGGTGCGGGGAGCGGCGGGGTAAAACGGACGCCGCCCAGCCGCCGGATGCGGGAATCGTGGATGAAAAAACACCGGATTTCGCGCTGCCGTGGGTGGCGGCACGAAATCCGGCGCTAATCAGTGCAGTGCGGCAAAGGCGGCAAAGGCGGCAAAGGCTGCAAAGGCCGCAAAAGCCGCGATGGCACCAGCCCGATCAGGCGATCCGGCGGCGGTTGCGGACCAAAGTCAGCGCCAACGGGATGAACGCGATCACAAAGGCGACCAGTGACCATTGCGGCAGCGTCAGGCCCAGGATCGGCGGATAAGCCGTTTCGCACAGGCCGGCCACCTTGAACACGCCCGGCAGCCAGTGCGCGGGCGGCAGGCTGTCGACCAGCGGCTGCAGCGCGTCGAAGCCGCAGCTAAAGCCGGGATTGGCCTGGACATAGACATGGCGCGCGGCCGTCACGATGCCGCCGAGCGCCGACAAGGCCGCCAGCACTTCCAGCAGACGCACGCCGCGCCAGCTATTGAAGCGTGCGCCGAGGAACGCAAAGATCGCGATCAGTAGGAAGAAATACCGCTGGATGATGCACAACGGGCACGGGTCTTCGTGCAGGAAGTACTGCAGATACAGCGCGCCGCCCACCAGGGCGACGCAGATCAGGGCAAGCAGAACCAGCAGGGAGCGCTCGCGGCGCAGCATCGCAGTGTCGTTATTCATGGATCGTGTGGCTGTCTCTGGAAACAGAAAGGGCGGGTGCCCGCGATTCTAGCGCGAACCCCCGCCCTGCCGCTTATCCTGCTTTTACGGCGTATTTCCCAATCAGCGAATCGCGTTCAGCACCGCTTCGGCGCCGCGGCCGATCGCCAGCAGCGCGTCGTCGGCGTGCGGCGCGCCGGCCAGCATCAGGCCCACGGGTGCGTCGCCGCGCAGGTGGCACGGCAGCGACAGCGCGCAGGTGTCGAGGAAATTGAACACGCTCGGGTTGCGCAGAATCAGCGCGTTGGTGCGGCCAAACGCGTCATCGTCGTCGACCAGATCGGCGACGCGCGGCGGCACCACCGGCACCGTCGGCGCCACCACCGCATCGAAACGCTGCCACAACGTGCGCGCGGCTTCGGCGAGCATCGCCTCGCGTTCGGCGAGCAGATCCAGATAGTCGGCGGCGCTGGCCGGCTGACCTTTCAGAATGCGCACCAGCACGCGCGGGTCGTATTGGTCACGATGCTTTTCCAGCAGCGGACGATGCCACGCATACGCCTCGATCGGCGAGAACCCGAAGCGGTTGATCTCGGGCAAACGGTCGAGCGGTGCGAAACGCACCTCGCTGACAATCGCGCCGGCCGCTTCCAGATGTTTGAGCGCCGTGTCGACCGCCGCGGCGACCGCCGGCTCCACGCCGTCGGTCACGAAATTCGTCAGTACGCCAAGACGCACGCCTTCGAGCGGGCGGGCGGCCGGAATGCGCGGCTCGAGCCCGGCCAGCATGCGGTCCACCAGCGCGCAGCACGCCACCGACACGCCGATCGGCCCGAACGAATCGAGCGTCGATGAAAGCGGCACGCCGCCTTGTTTGGGGATGCGGTCGGCGGTCGGTTTGAAGCCGGTCAGGCCGCACAGCGCCGCCGGAATGCGGATCGAGCCGCCGGTGTCGGTGCCGAGCGCGATCGCCGCCATGCCGTCCGCGACGGAAGCCGCCGCGCCCGACGACGAACCGCCCGAAATCCGCTCATCGCCCTTCACGCCGCGCTGGTACGGGGACAGAGGATTGCCGTAGTGCGGGTTCAGGCCGAGTCCGGAAAACGCGAACTCGCTCATGTTGGTGCGGCCAACGAGCACGGCGCCAGCCCGCTTCAGGCGCGCGACCGCGACGGCATCCGCCCTGGCGGCGGGGGCGTCGGCGAGCACCACGGAACCGGCGCGGGTCGGCTGGCCTTCGATATCGAACAGGTCCTTGACCGACAGCGGGATCCCGGCAAGCGGCGAGAGCACCGTGCCGGCGGCGCGCAGCCGGTCGTGCGCGTCGGCGGCGGCGCGGGCGCTGTCCGCGTCGACATGCATGAAGACGGCTGCGCCCTGGCCGGCCGGATCGGCGATCCGCTCGAGCGCCGTCTCGACGAGCGCGCGACTGGTGGTGCGTCCGGCGGCGAGGTCGGCGGCAAGCTGGGCAAGCGGCGGAAAGGGCGTGAATTCAGTGGCCATGATGTCGGTAGTAATCCGGTTGAAGCGCGCGAAGCCGGTGGGTGGGCTCACACGCGGTGGCTTAAATGCGATTGAAGAGGGTCGCGCGGAACGCTTCGATATGTTTTTGCACCGATTGGCGCGCGCCTTCGGCATCACGTTCGCGCAGCAGGCGAAACAGTTCGAGATGTTCCTCGTGCACGTCTTCCAGATGATGCGGCTCGGACAGCGAAATGAACCAGAAGCGCAGCGAGCGCTCGTGCAGCCCGCGCAGGATGTCGGCCAGCACGGGGTTGCGCGAGGCGGCCGAGATCGCCAGATGAAACTCGCGGTCGATATCCATCATGCCTTCGATATCGTGCGCGGCCACGCACACGGCCGAGCGGTCCAGCAGCGCCTGCATCGTGTCGTAATCGTGCTGTTGCGCGTGGCGCGCGGCCAGCTCGACGCAGTAGCTTTCGTTGACGAGGCGCACGTCGATGATCGCCAGCACGTCGTCGAGCGAAACCGGGCGGACCATGATGCCCTTGCGCGGCATGATGGTCAGCATGCCTTCGTGCACCAGCCGGTGCAGCGCCTGATGAACCGGCGTCCTGCCGATGCCGGTCAGCGCCATCAGTTCCGCCTCGTTGAGCACCTCGCTCGGCCGCAGGCGCATGGTAATGATCTCGCGCTTGACGAACGCATACGCCTGCTCGGCGAGACTCGCGGCGGCGGTCGCGCGGGTGGGTCTGGAAGGGCGGGCGGTCTGCAAAAGCGTCATGTGAAGAGGAAGCGGGCGATGTCGTCCGCATTGTAGAGCAAGGTTTTGTGCGCGCGACGCGCGCCGGGCGCGCACCGCGGCTGGTGGGCGATCAGCCTGCGCTTCCAGACGCGGCACACATGAATCGCAGTCCCGCGCTTGCACTCGTTTCGCACGGCGCCCGTGCTGTTTCGCACGACCGCCGTTTTCTCTGCGGGCGCCGCGCCAGATCGCGTCCATCAGCGCCAGTCAGGCGCGGCTCGGCGAAACCGCCGCAGCATGCTGCACCTTGACGCGCGGCATAATCAACGTGACCAGCCCACCGACGATCAGCGCCCCCGCGATCAGCACGAGCCCGAACGTCACGCTATGCGTCGCGTCCTTGACGATGCCGAGCACATACGGGCTCACATAGCCGGCGAGGTTCGCGATCGAGTTGATCACGGCAATGCCGGCGACGGCGGCCGTGCCTTGCAGGAACGTCGTCGACATCGACCAGAAAATGCCGAAGCCCGCGAGGATGCCGATATACGCGATCGACAAACCCGTCACCGCAAGCGGAATCGAGTTGGTCACCGAGGCGCTGCCGAGCAGCCCCGCCGCGCCGATGAAGCAGCACACCGCGTAGTGCCAGCGCCGCTCGCCCGTGATGTCCGAGGAGCGCCCGATCAGGATCATGCCGATGCCCGCCGCCAGATACGGAATCGCGGTCACAAAACCGTTGGTGACGAGGTTCGTCACGCCAAGATCCTTGACGATCTGCGGCAGCCAGAACGAGAAACCCGCATTGCCGGTGACGAGGCAGAAATAGATCAGCGTGAGCAGCCAGAAACGGCCCGAGCGCAACGCGACCGCCAGGCTGTGTTGCGCGCCGGCCGCCGCGGCCGCGCTGTTTTCCCGCGCCAGACGGCCGAGAATCACGCGCTTTTCGTCGTCGCTGAGCCATGCGGCTTCGGCGGGCGTGTTGCGCAGCACGGCGAGCGCCCAGAAGCCGGCGAGAATCGACGGAATGCCTTCGATCAGGAACATCCACTGCCAGCCGCGCAAGCCGTGCGCTTCATGCAGCGCCGACATCAGAAAACCCGACAACGGCGCGCCGATAATGCCTGCCACCGGAATCGCCGCCATGAACACGGCGACCATGCGGGCGCGCCGGTCGGACGGAAACCAGAAAGTCAGATAGAGCACCACGCCCGGCACCAGACCGGCTTCGGCGACGCCGAGGAAAAAGCGCAGCACGTAGAACATCGTTTCCGAGTGCACGAACATCATCAGACACGACAGCAGACCCCACAGCATCGTGATGCGGGCGATCGTGGCGCGCGCGCCGAACTTCTTCAGCAGCAGATTGCTCGGCACCTCGAACACGAAGTAGCCGAAGAAAAAGATCCCCGCGCCGAGTCCGTACGCCGCGTTCGACAGGCCGAGGTCGCCGGTGAACTGCAGCTTCGCGTAACCGATGTTGACGCGGTCCAGATACGACAGCACGTAGACGAGAAACAGGAACGGCATGATGCGCCAGGTGATCTTGCGCAGGGCGGCGGCTTCGAGCCACGCGTCGGAAGACGCGTCGGCGGCGGATAGCGAAGGGGAGCTCATGGGTGCCTCATTCGACGATAGGGAGCGCGCGCACGCGATAGGCGTGGCGCAGCGTGCGGTTCAGAACGGGATCGTGCAATTCGAGTTCGAGCGCGTCGCCGTCGGCCATGCCGACGATGCCACCCTGTACCGCCAGCGTGCCGCAGAACATCGCCGCGCCGGGCGCGAGTGGCGCGCGCGTGAGCAGATCGGCGGCCGGCAGCAGCGATGACACGCTGCCTTGCTGATAGACGCGCCGCTCGCCGTTGGTCACGGCATAAGCGCGCAATTCCAGCTGATCCCAGTGGCCGGATACATCGTCGAAACGCCAGGCGTCGCGCGCGACCGGTTTCGGACAAACCTGTTTGGAGACGGTGACGCCATAGGCCTCGACTTCGCGGTCGGTGTGGTCCGAACCGACGGTGACGAGCACGCCCGTCTTCGCATGCACCAGCACGCATTCGGCTTCGCCGCTGGACTTCATGCCGACCACGTCGATCTGCTCGGCCTGCGTCAGCAGTTCGGCGCCGAGGCGATAGAAGCACGGTGTGGTGGAGGGCCGCTTCACGCCGAGTTCGGCCAGTTCGGCAATGTGATGCTCGATCGCGGCCTGATCGCGCCCGGCCCAGCCGGCGATGGTTAGACGATTGACCTCGGCGGACTCCGCGCGGCTGTCGCCGGCACGTTCTGCCACGTTGAAAGACACCTGCTGCATGACTCGACTCCGCTAAAAATATGCGTCAAATATTATTGTGATATTTCACAGGAGTCCAGCGTGTCAAAAACATTCCGCAGCGCGCGTCGGCGAGGTGCCGACACGATGCCGCTGCGGCGGGCGTCCCGTCGGCAATCCAGCGCCGTTTGGCCGTTCGGGCGATTCGGCGCCTCGCGTTCCTTTGTTACACTGCGCCTTTGCAACTTTACTTTTTGTAAGGAACGCGCTCATGCATCATGGCATCGGCTTCATTCAGGACCTGGCGGTCGTGATGGCGCTCGCCGGCGTCGTCACCGTGCTGTTCCATCGCCTGAAACAGCCGGTGGTGCTGGGCTACATTGCCGCTGGCGTGATCATCGGGCCGTACACGCCGCCGTTCCAGCTGATCCACGACGAGCAGACCATCCAGACGCTCGGCGAACTCGGCGTGGTGTTCCTGATGTTTTCGCTCGGCCTCGAATTTAGTCTGCGCAAGCTCTTCAAGGTCGGCGCCACGGCAATCGTCGCGGCGCTCTCCGAGATCGTCCTGATGTTGTGGCTCGGTTACGAAATCGGCAGCGCGTTCGGCTGGAGTTCGATGGATTCGCTGTTCCTCGGCGCGATCCTCGCCATCTCGTCGACCACGATCATCGTCAAGGCGCTCTCCGAACTGGGCCTGAAGCGCGAGACCTTCGCGCAACTGGTGTTCGGCATTCTGATCGTCGAAGACATTCTCGCCATTGCGATGCTGGTCCTGCTGTCGGGCATTGCGCAGACCGGGCAGTTGAGCGCGGGCGTCGCCGTGGTCACGCTCAGCAAGCTGCTGCTGTTCATGACGGTGTCGCTGGTGGTCGGCATTCTGGTGGTGCCGCGCGCCCTGAACTATGTGGCGCGCGCGAAGAGCGACGAGATGCTGCTCGTCTCCGTGCTGGGCTTCTGCTTCGGCTTCTGTCTGCTGGTCGTGAAGCTCGACTACAGTATCGCGCTCGGCGCGTTCCTGATTGGCGCGATCATGGCCGAATCGCGCCATCTGCATCGGATCGAGCATCTGATCGCGCCGCTGCGCGACGCCTTTTCCGCGATCTTCTTCGTGACGATCGGTTTGATGCTGAACCCGGCCGTGCTGGTCGACTACGCATGGCCGATCGCGGTGATCACCGTGGCGGTGATCGTCGGCAAGATTGTGTCGTGCGGGCTCGGCACCTTTCTCGCCGGCAAGGACGGGCGCACGGCGATGCGGGTCGGCATGACCGTCTCGCAGATCGGCGAGTTCTCGTTCATCATCGCGTCGCTCGGCTTGACGCTGAAGGTGACGAGCGCGTTTCTGTATCCGATCGCGGTGGCGGTGTCGGCGTTGACCACGCTGTTCACGCCATACCTGATTCGCGCGGCCGACCCGCTGACCCAGCGCCTCGGTCACGCCATGCCGCGCACGCTCGCGAATGTGTTCGGCATGTACGGGCAATGGCTCGGCAGCCTGAGCACGACGAGCGGCGAGCCGACGCTGTTCAGCATGACGCGGCGGATCATTCTGCAGATCGCCGTCAATCTGGCGCTCGTCGCCGCGATTTTTCTGGGCGTGTCGTATAGCGCGCCTTATACCAGTTCGCTGCTCGCGCACTGGCTCAGTTCCGAACCGATGCAGCGCGTCGTGCTATGGAGCGCCGCACTGGTCGTGTCGATGCCGTTCCTGGTCGCCGTGTATCGCAAGACCAAGTCGCTGGCCTTGCTACTCGCCGAGGTCAGCGTGCAACCGGCCACAGCGGGGCGCTTCACGAGCGCGATCCGTTACGCGATCTCCGATCTGGTGCCGGTGGTTTCGATGGTCGGCGTGTTTCTGCTGGTCGCGGCGCTTTCAGGCGGCATTTTGCCGCCGACGGGCCTGCTTGCCGTGGTGCTCATCTGCGCCGCGTTGCTGCTGGCGCTGCTATGGCGCTGGTGCGTGAAGATCCATGCGGCGATGCAAATCGCCTTGCGCGAGACTTTCAACGAACAGCCGGATCCTTAAAAGTCAGACAGACTTTCGCCGCGGCCCTTTAACGGGAATCGTTGCGGCGCGTCGCAACAATGTGAGCAATTGTGTGCGGGTTTGCGGGGCTTGCTTCGCTAGCGGATAATCAGGGCATATTCATTCGTTCGCGTGGAAGGCGCCTGTCTGACTGTCATGAGCGAAAACAAACCTGAAAACGCCGGCAAGCCCGGCGATCCGACGCGGCCTTCGGCGTCGCCAGCGCCGTCCGGCACGCCGACAGCTGGCTTGACGCCGGAAGAACCGGCGGCCTCGCTGCCTCTCTCGCATGAAGATGCCATCCAGTCTCCGATCAAGGACGCAGTGACGTCGCCGACCCATGCCGGCACCGCGTCTGCTACCACGTCGGCGGCGGAGCAGGCAGCCGTGAGATCGTCGACCGACGATCCCGACAGTGCGTCGGCCGTCACGCCAACTGATCCGCACGCGGCGCGGCAACGCGACGCAGCCGAAGCACGCAGTTCGGCCGCCGCCTCCACCGCGCAGCAGGAAGCCGAGGTTCATGAAAAGGAAGCCCGGCGCGCCGGAACGTTCGCCGCGAAACCCGCTCCGAAACCCGCGCCGACCTTCGCGAGCAGCGAAGCTGTCGACGGCGAGCTGATTACCTCGGTGGAAGACGCCACCGTTATCGAAGAGGTCCCGCGCCCCGCCGAGCAGAAGGCCGGCTCGCCGCCGCCCGGTTTCGGCGCGGCGCCTGACTTCAGCGCGTCCAATCCGCCGCCGCCCAATGCATTGCCGCCGTCGCCGCCGCGCTATCTGAAGCACAACGATTCGGCGTGGACCGTGTTCGGGCGCATCGTCGCGGCGCGCGCGCGGCAATTGTTCGATCGCGCGGGCCAACGGATCACGCAGCGCACGCTGCGCATCGGCGTGTCGGCGCGCATCTTCCATCCGGAGCCGGGTGCGAAGGGATTGCGCGGCAAGACATTGCAGTATCTCGAGGAATCGATTGCGCATTGGGTCATGTCGCGCGATGTGCTGGTGTTCATGATTCCGACGGTCGGTCATCAAGGCATGCTGCATCCGAGCAATATTCGTTTGCGTGATTACGCGAAGCATCTCGACGGCCTGCTGCTGCAAGGCGGCGCCGACGTCTCGCCGCAGTCTTACGCGGAACAGGCAACCAGCCACGAGTGGCCTGGCGACCGCGTGCGCGACATGTACGAGCTCGAACTGCTGCACGAGTTCATCGAGTCGGGCAAGCCGGTGCTCGGCGTGTGCCGGGGTTGTCAATTGATCAACGTGGCGTTTGGCGGCACCTTGTATCAGGACATCGCCACCGATGTGCCGACCGCCGGCGCCCACGTCAACGAGGACTACGATCAGCATCGGCACGGAATTCACTTCCCCGACGGTTCGACGCTTGCGAATATGTTTCCTGGCCGGCGCGATGCGATCGTCAACTCAATTCACCATCAGGCGGTGAAGACGCTCGGCCGCGATCTCAATATCGAAGCCGTGTCGGCGTCGGACGGCATCATCGAGGCCGTGCGCTACCGGCGTGCGCCGTTCGTGATGGGCGTGCAATGGCATCCGGAGTTTCATCGTGCGGGCGGCGCGGAACTGCTCGACTGCACGCCGTTGCTCGATAACTTCCTGCGAGTGGCGCGCGAAACGCGTTTTTAAGGCGGCTCGCTCCATGTCGGGTCCGCGCCCTGGGCGTGCGGTTCAAAGTTGAGTGACAGAGGCTGATTTGTTCGAGGTGCACCACCGCTTTTTGCGATGGTGCGCCTCGCGCAATTCCTGGTGCCGTTCTCATGGTGCGTTATTTTATTGATCGACGACTGGCGTGTCGCCTCGCATTGTGCGTTGAGCGTCGCGTGGTCCGGCGAGATCAACGGCATGTTTTGAATTGCGGGTGTTTCGTTGTCGAGATAGATAATCAGGAGTGCGTGTTTCTCATGGCCGGCACTCTATCCTCCTGTTTCGAGTCCGTTCGCTGCTGGATTTGCACCAACCAGGCATAAGTTCAGGCTTGTCCAAGCGAGGCTTAGCCTTCCTTTTTCGGCTTATCCGAATTTGTTTGTTTCGAGATTGCTGAAGCGATTTGGCTAATTTAGTCGGCAGCCATTTATCTCGATTTAAAGTCGGTCCGCGCGACATTTGAATGCTTCGTTTACGGGCCAATCCGCGCGATAATCTGCGGCTGATTTGGATTCGCATGGAGCATGCACGTATGAAGTACCCCTTAATTGTACGGCGCGCCATGCTGCTCGCGACTTCGTGTGCGCTGTTGCAGCAGGGCGGTCTCGTACTGGCAGCGCAAGGCGGCGAGGCCGTGCCGATGGCCGGCACGAGGCCCGCTATCAACACCCTGACGCCGCAGCCCGCGGCTGACGCGCTGCGCAACACGGCGTCAGCCTCACCGGCTTCGGCTAGCGATGCGCAAGGCAATGTCGCCGAGCTCATGCAGATGATTCACGACGCAAAGTTAAGCGAACTGCGCACCACGTATAACGGCAGTTACGGCGCCAGTCTGTTTTTCTATCCGCAGGAAATGACGTACTACGTCGCGTTGTTCCAGGACAAACATTTCTGGCGCGTGCTCAAGTCCGAAGACGCCGCGCGCGCGGAAGCGGTCTATGCGGGCTTTGCCCAGCAGACCACGCAACTCGCCGATGTCGAGATTCGTCGCACGCAGTTGCAGGCGCAGAAGGCGTATATCGAAGACATCATTGCGTTATCGGAAGATCGCGCCAAGCGTCTGCAAGCCGATCTCGACGTGGCTCGCACGCAGCAAGCCAAGGTCAACGACTATCAGCGTCAGACGCAAGGCGAAGCGGCCGCGCTGCACGCGGAGAAGGAAAGGGCGCAGGCGCAGTTGCGCCAGGTGCAAGGCGAAGTGATGCAACTGCAGCGGCAAACCGAGATGGGATTGCCGATTCAGAAGTAGACGCATGAACGTAACTAAGCCCGGCCATTCACGAAATGACCGGGCTTTTTTGTTTCAAGCTACTGCGATTGGTGTCATGCCTATTTCGCGAATTGGTCGGGAACCTCGGTAACACGCCGCTGCGACAGGCGGGTCATCCACTCCGTTCCACTGGTGCCGGATGCATTGGTCGCTGAGCCGGCGTGCGGCGGCGCCATCTTGCGGGGATGCGTCGCTGCGGACATGATCACGCCCGCGTATTCGTCGACGCCGAGTCGAGTCGGTGCTGGAGGCGAATAAGCCCCCGCAGCGGATGAACTCGGCGGCAAGCTTGCCGCAAGCCTTGGCACTGCGATGTGCGGCAGGTTAGCGGCAAGTGCTGCCGCATGTCGCGATGGGTTGGCGGCGACAAACCGTGCGCTGGCCTGGCGGTTATGTTTCTGCAGCGTGACGACCTTTTCGCGAAGGCGGCGGGGACGAGGTGATCACGTATTGTCCGCGGAGATACGCGCCTGAGCGGAAGGCAGTGCCCGAGTCTGAATCTGGGCCGAAGCCGTTGTAGACACTGTTGCCGTCGAAAGGCTGGACGCAGGCGCGAATGTTGGCTGCACGCGTGTGCGCTCTGGCGCAGACGGCGCAAGTGCAGCAGACGCGGCAGGTGCGCGCAACGCACCGGTATCGACCGCGCGACCTGTAATCGTGGCGGGCGTCCGAAGGTCCGCTAGCTGCGAGTCCCGATGACCCGATGCCCTGTCGGCGACAGGAGCGGCCATTTGACGATGCGCGAGATAATCGAACCCGACCCACGCCAGCACCGCAGCGCCGCCGATCACGCAGGCGCCGCCCGCTAAAGCGCCCCAAGGGTTGCCATACCCACGCGCCCTGGTTCCATACGCGGGCCCGACAATGGACGCGACGGCGGGCGTTGCATCGGCCGCGCGAATGGCTGTCTCGGGCGATGCGTCAACGCTCGTTGCCTGCGCCGCTATCGCGGCAGATACAGGCTCATGCGTAGGTGCGATCACGCGTTGTTCACCCAGCGGCGACCATCGGCAAAGCGAACGAATGGCCTGATCGCTCAGGCAGAACGTGCGCAGCATGGCGGCGTAGAGCGCCTTGAGTTCAGCCCGCAGACTGTAGCCCGGCGGAAGCAGCGCCCAGTCCCGGCCGAATGGCGCTGGCACATGAACCAGCGGGCGAACGCGCGGCAGCGCCAGATAGCCTTCGATCGGGGTGAACGGAATGGTGGACATCGGTCTTTTCCAGCGCCTTGTAAGGGGAGCGCCGATCGGCGATCCCGTGGTCTGCGGGGACTCGGGCCTCGGTACGATGCGCGTGAACGCCATCCCTACACGGCACGGCGTGCGTCGACGCGAGGCGCCGGCGCCGTGCTCGCGACGAGCAAACGGGGCACAGGGCGTGTCGCTATGAAGCCATCGGAGTGCGGAGGATGATGCCAGGAAGCAGCCGACCTGGCGATCGGACGGTTCCGAAATGAGGTGCCGGTACGTCCATGATCGGGAAAACCTGGGATAACGAACAAGCGCGCCGCAGCGCCTCTACCGGTCGAGTCTGCGGTCGAGTCTGTATATGTAGCGCAACGCGGTAATGTCCACGCCGCCCATATGATCCGGTTCGGCGCCGGCAAATTGCCAGCCTTGCCGCTCGTAGAACCCGATCGCCGGGGTATTCCCCTGAAGCACGTACAGATAGAGTTGCGCCTCGCCTTGCGCGCGAGCCCAGTCTTCGGCGGCTCGCATCAGCAGCTTGCCGACTCCGATACCCTGGTAGGCCGGCCGCGCGTGCAGGTTATCGAGCAGCACGCCCCAACTGGACTCCGGTTGACGTTCAACACACACGAACCCGGCCGCCTCGCCCGCAAGTTCGGCGATCAGCACGATGCGCCGTTCACCGCCGGGCGCGCTGAGACGAGCCTCCCAGTACGCGGCGCGCTCCTGCGTGACTTCGCCGTCGAGAAAGGCTTCGGGCAGCAGGCCGCGATAAGTGGCCTGCCAACTGCTGCTGTGGATCGAAGCAATGAGCGCGGCATCCGCGAGCGTCGCGGGGCGCAGTGAAAGAGCGGGGGTGGTTCGCATCGGTAGTGCTCAACGGAAATGCCTGACTGCAAAAATGTTACCGCGACCACAGGTGACACCATGTGTAATGAAACTGTATGCAATACGCGACAGCTTTATCAACGGTAACATTACGTGGAGCGAGCGCTGCATGATTCACAACGTTTACCCGGATACCATGGGAACGCGTTCCGCAAGAAAATGCAGCGCCCCCGGCGCGTTCTTTCTATCCGTCCGCGGCATCCGCTTGCCGAGCGCAGTGGATCGTTTCAACTGCCTGACCGCCACCGCCTCTTTCGTGGCAGCAGGCCTATAAGAGAATGTCATGTCTACTGCGTCACACGCTACTTCCTCAGCGGAAGAATCCAAGGTCAAGACAGTATTCCGCGTGGTCAGCGGCAACTTTCTTGAGATGTACGATTTCATGGTCTACGGCTATTACGCTTCGGCGATCGCCAAGACCTATTTCCCGAGCGGCAACGAATTCGCCTCGTTGATGCTGTCCCTGTCGGTGTTCGGCGCGGGCTTCCTGATGCGGCCGCTCGGTGCGATCGTCCTCGGCGCCTACATCGACCATCACGGCCGGCGCAAGGGCCTGATCCTCACGCTCGGCCTGATGGCGCTCGGCACGCTCACGGTGGCGTCGATTCCAGGGTACGCGACGATCGGCGTGCTGGCGCCGGTGCTCGTTCTGTTCGGCCGGCTGTTGCAAGGCTTTTCCGCCGGGGTCGAACTCGGCGGCGTGTCCGTGTATCTGTCGGAGATCGCCACCAAGGGCAACAAGGGCTTCTATTGCGCGTGGCAGTCGGGCAGCCAGCAGGTTGCCGTGGTGTTCGCCGCGCTGATCGGCGTGTTCCTGAACAAGATGCTGCCGGCCGACCAGATGAGCGCCTGGGGATGGCGCGTGCCGTTTCTGATCGGCTGCCTGATCGTGCCGTTCCTGTTCCTGATCCGCCGTTCGCTGCAGGAAACCGAGGAATTCAAGGCGCGCAAGCATCACCCGAAGATGGGCGAGATCATGAAGACGATGGCCGCGAACTGGGGCATCGTGCTGGGCGGCATGGGCATGGTGATCATGACCACCGTGTCGTTCTACATGATCACGGCGTACACGCCGACTTTCGGCAAGGAAGTGCTGAAACTGTCTTCGATCGATACGCTGATCGTCACGGTCTGTATCGGTTTGTCGAATCTGATCTGGCTGCCGCTCGCGGGTGCGCTGTCGGACCGTATCGGCCGCCGTCCGGTGCTGCTGGCCTTCACGATTCTGACCATCATCACCGCGTATCCGGCGCTGCAATGGCTGGTGGCGGATCCTTCGTTCGCGCGTTTGCTGGCGGTCGAGTTGTGGCTGTCGTTCCTGTACGGCAGCTATAACGGCGCGATGGTCGTGGCGCTGACCGAAGTGATGCCGGTCGAAGTGCGGACGGCCGGTTTCTCGCTCGCCTACAGCCTTGCCACGACGATCGGCGGTTTCACGCCGGCTATCTCGACGCTGCTGATTCACACCACCGGCAACAAGGCCGCGCCGGGGCTGTTCCTGGGCCTGGCGGCGATTTGCGGGTTGATTGCGACGCTGGTGCTGTACCGCACGCCGGAATCGCGCGATCAGTATCGGACGGCCTGAGCTTCGGCGGTCACCGTTCGTGGGTCAAACAAAAACCCCGCGTTCTCACGAACGCGGGGTTTTTGTTTTTGGCCCGGCAGCGACGCTGCGCTCAGCGCGCGGCGTCCCGTTACTGCTTGCGCAATTCGTTCGCCACGGCTTCGACAACTTCGCTCCACGCACCGGGTTGCGGCTGACGCACCAGTGCCGCGCCGGGATACCAGGGGCTGCGCGCCTCGCCGGCGAACCAGCGCCAGTCTGCCGCGAACGGCAGCATCAACCAGAGCGGCTTGCGCAGCGCACCGGCCAGATGCGCGATGGAGGTATCGATCGACACCACCGCGTCGAGCCGTTCGATGATCGCAGCGGTGTCCGCGAAGTCGCCGATGCGCTTGTCGAAGCGATGAATCGACGCCGCGCGCGGATGCGCGTCGAGCGCCACGCGCTCGTCGGCGCTCAACTCCGGTTGCAGCACGATCCAGTCGATGCCTTCGAGCGCGAACAGTGGATCGAGCGCGGCGAGCGGCATCGAACGCGTTTCATTTTGCTGAATGCGGCCCGACCAGACGATGCCGATCTTGCGTTTTGCCTGACCGCCGAGCGAGCCGCGCCATTTGCGGCTGTAGGCGGGCGGCACGCTGAGGTAAGGCGTGCGGGCGGGAATAGAGTCGTAGGTGGTGCCGAGTGCGAGCGGCAGGCTTAGCAGCGGACATTGCAGATCGGCGGCGGGTCGTGGCGTGCCTTGAGCGATCAGCGTCACGCGCCAGGCTTGCGCGGCAGGCGCCAGCAACGGCAGCAGTTGCGGCTGCACTTCGAGTATGACGTGCGCCGCGCGCTGCGTGGCGAGCGGGACGAAGCGCACGAATTGCAGCGTGTCGCCGAACCCCTGCTCGGCATGGACCAGCAACGTATGCTGGGCGATTGGCTCGCCGTGCCAGCGCGGCAGCGTCTGGATCTCCGGCTGCGCCATGGTTTGCAGACGCCACTCGTATTCCGGCAGTCCGCGCGCGAAATCGCGCATCGCGAGCCATGCGAGCGCGCGGTTCATGTGCGCGGAGGCGAGGTCGGGGCGCAGGCGCAGCGCCTGATCGAATGCACGCACGGCGGGACCATGCGCGCCCAGCGCCTGGTGCGCGGTGCCGAGACTCAGCCACGCGAGCGCGAATTGCGGATCGAGACCGACCGCGCGCTCGAGGTAGGGCAGCGCCTGCGCATGGTGTCCCAATGCCGCGAGCGCATTGCCCATGCCGAAAATGGCCGGCGGCAGGTTCGGCTGCAAGGTCAGCGCCGCACGGAACGATGCGACCGCTTCCGCATGGCGGCCGGTGGCGTCGAAGGTATTGGCGAGGTTGAAGTGCGCGGCGACGAAACGCGGCTCGGCCGTCAGCGCCGCCTGAAAACACGGGATCGCCTCTGCCGCGCGTCCGAGCGCGTTCAGCGACATGCCCATGTTATTGAGCGCGCCGGCGTGGCCAGGACGCAGCTCCAGCGTGCGCCTGAACGCGGCGATAGCTTCCGTGTGACGTCCGAGCGCGTGCAGCGCGTTGCCGAGGTTGTTGTGCGACGAGGCGTCGTTCGGTTGCAGGCGCAACGATTTTTCGAACGCGTCGGCGGCGTCTTCGTGACGGCCCGCTGCGGCGTAGGCGTTGCCCAGGTTGTAGTGCGCCATGGGGAACGACGGCGCGAGCGTCAGCGCGTTGCGGAACTGTTCGATCGCGTCGTCGATCTGGCCGAGCGCCTTTAGCGCGTTGCCCAGATTCAGCTGCAGCGCGGCGTCTTCCGGGCGCAGGTTCACGGCGCGCCGGACGAGTTCGGCGGCTTCGGCGTGCTGACCCTGCTGGTGGCGCAGAACGCCCAGCAGGTGCAACGCATCGACGTGCGCGGGGTTGCCGTCGAGCGTCGCGCGGTAGCCGCGTTCGGCGTCTTCGAGGCGGCCGTCACGATGCGCCGCGAAAGCGCGGTCAAATACAGGTTGCATGACGGGGGATGGCATTCGGGTGAGGCAGAGGCCGCATTTTCCCACACTCGCCGGAGCGCGCTCCGATTTGACCGGTTGTCCCGGTATCTATAATGTGTGAACACGTGTTCATATGTGCTGCCGAGCCGCCGTCCATCATGGCTTCTTCCCTCGCTGCATCCACTTCGCTTACCGCCATCCACGATCGCCCGGCCGATACCATCGTGCCGCTGGCCGACCTGTTTCGCCTGCTCGGCGACCCCACGCGGTTGCGCATCGTGCTGGCGTGTCTCGACGAGCGGCGCGCCGTCGGGGCGATCGCCGAGGCGCTGGGTTTGTCGTCGTCGCTGGTGAGCCATCATTTGCGGTTGCTGCGTGCGGCGCGAATCGTGCGTGCGCAGCGGCAGGGTAAGCAGGTCTTCTACCTCGCCGCCGATCGCCATATCAGCGCGATGCTGGCCGGGATGCTCGAACACGTGGCCGAACCGGCCGGCAATGATTCTCTGGATCAGTCATGAAGAAACCCGAAACCCCGAACGGAACTGCGGCGGATCAAGAGGACGCGCACGTGTCCACGCCGCTTGACCACGGCAACCACGATAGCCACGGCAACCACGGTCCCGCCGGTCATTCCCACAGTCACGGGCACGCCGGCCACCACCACGCTCACGCTCCGGTTGCCGGTCACGGCCGCGCGTTCGCCCTGGCTGTCGTGCTCAACATCGCGATCGTGGTGGCCCAGACGGTCTATGGCGTGCTCGCCCATTCCACCGCGCTGCTTGCCGACGCCGGCCACAACCTCTCCGATGTCCTCGGCCTGCTGCTCGCGTGGGGCGCCGCCTGGCTCGCTACGCGCAGGCCGTCGGCGCGCTACACGTTCGGTTACGGCAGCTCGTCGATCCTGGCCTCGCTCGTCAACGCCGGGTTGCTGCTGTTCGCGTGCGGCGTGATCGTCGCGGAAGCCATCGGGCGTCTGATCAATCCGGCGCCGGTGGCGGGGCTCGCCGTGTTCGTCGTGGCGATGGGCGGCGCGGTCATCAACGGAATATCCGCGTGGCTTTTCATGCGCGGGCAGCAGGATGACCTGAACATCCGCGGCGCGTTCCTGCACATGGCGGCGGATGCCGGTATCTCGGCGGCGGTCGCGGTGAGCGGCCTCGTGATTCTCTATACCAACTGGACGTGGCTCGACCCGGTGATGAGCCTGCTCGTGGTGGCGGTCGTGGTGGCCGGCACCTGGAGCCTGCTGCGCGATTCGGTGCGCCTTGCGCTCGACGCCGTGCCGCCCGGCGTCGATCTGCAAGGCATCCGCGACTATCTGGCGGGGCAGCCGGGCGTCGTCGACGTGCACGATCTGCACGTGTGGGCGCTGTCCACGACCGGCAACGCGCTCAGCGCGCACTTGGTGATGCCGGCGGGCCATCCGGGCGACGAGTCGCTCGACGGCATCGTTCTCACGCTGCGCGAACGTTTTTCGATGCACCATGCGACGCTGCAAGTGGATCTTGGTACGACGCAGCATCGCTGCGCGATGGATCATGCGCCGCACGCGCATTGAGGCTGACAGGAACGCGTTGCGAGGTCACGGCACGGGCAGAGCGCTGAAAGCAAGAAGCAGCCACGCCGAGCCCATGCTCGCTGCGCGCTTGATGCACTGCAACCGTCGTTGAGCAGGCGATCGTCGCGCCCCTAGCGGACTTCCTGGCGGCGTACACTAGAACGCATTGTTGTCTCCGGAGTTCCGCATGGACGCTGCCGCAAACGATGCGTCGCCGGTGCTGATCGTCGGGGCGGGTCCGACTGGACTCGCCGCAGCGATGAGTCTGGCGCGTGCCCACATCCCCGTGCGTGTGATCGACAAGGCCATGCAACCGAACCCGTATTCGCGGGCCATCGGCATCCAGGCGCGCACGCTCGAATTGCTCGAGCAGCATCGGCTGGTCGAGCCGTTTCTCGAGCTCGGCCATCGCGCGCGCATCGCCAATCTGTTTTCGAACGGCATGCGTCTCGCGCAGCTCGATTTCGATCCGCTGCATACACGTTATCCGTATCTGCTGTTTCTCGATCAGTCCGTGACCGAGCGTCTGCTGACTGAGCATCTCGCCACATTGGGCGTGACGGTCGAGCGCGGCGTCGAACTGACGATGTTCGCGCAGGGCGCCGCCAGCCTTCAGGCGACATTGCGCCGCGCGGACGGTCACACGGAGACGATGCGCCCGTCGTACATGATCGCCGCCGACGGCGCGCATAGCGCGATCCGTCACCGGCTGGGTTTGAGTTTCGAGGGCAAGACCCTGGAGCAGACTTTCCTGCTCGCCGACCTGCACGCCGAAACCGATTGGCCCGAGGACGAGTTTCATATCTTCGCGTCAGGCGAAGGCCTGGTCGCGCTGTTTCCGATGGGCCACGGCCGGCATCGTCTGATCGCGGATCATGCGATCGAGCCTGCCGCCGTCGCCCCGGCCGAGACGCCCGCGGTGTTGGGCGAGCCGCCGCTGAACAGGGTGCCGTCGCCGTCGCTCGCGGCATGCGAGGCGTTGATCGCCCGGCGCGTGCGCGAGCGGGTCGACGTGTCGGATCTGGCGTGGTCTTCGTATTTCCATGTGAATAGCCGCATGGTGGACCGGCTGCGCGTCGGCCGCATCTTCCTTGCGGGCGACGCCGCGCACGTGCATAGCCCGGCCGGCGCCCAGGGCATGAACACCGGCATTCAGGAAGCGTTCAACCTCGGCTGGAAACTCGCGCGCGTTTTGAAAGGCGCGGCGCCGGACCGCCTGCTCGACACCTATCACGTCGAGCGTCACCCGATCGAACGTGACGTGCTGCGGCAAACCGGTTTCATCACGCAGATGGCGGAGGCCGATCACGGACCATTGAAGCTGCTGCGCGAACGGGTGATGCCGGTCCTTGCTGCGCTCGGTCCGCTGCGCGACGCTGCGCGCCTCACTATCAGCGAGTTGTCGATCCAGTACCGGCGCAGTCCGCTGACGCTCGAACGTGTACTCGACGGCGGACCACGCGCCGGCGAGCGCGCACCGGACGCGCTGGTGCATGTGGTGGATGGACCGCTGGGGCGTGCGCCCGGCGTGGGCTGCATTTTCGATCTGCACGATCCGGCGTTCTTCTCGCTGTTTCTGCTGGTGCCGCCGTTGCCCGTCGACGAAAAACCGCTCGATCCCGCGGCGAAGCATGCGCCACCGCCCGACCCGGAACTGGAGCGTGTGGCGGCGGAAGTCGAGAGATTGCTGCCGGGCGGAGTGCGCATCTGGCGCATCACGGATACCACTGGCGACGGCGGCCCGGCGCTGTCCGAATCGTATGGCCGAACGCGGCCGTCGTTCTATCTGGTGCGGCCGGACGGCTACATCAGCGCGCGCGGGCGGACCGGTACCGATCTGCACGGTTTGCTACGGCATTGCGAAGCCTGGTTCGCCGTGAGCGGGGAAATACCGGAGCAGGCGGCCCTGTGAGCGGGGCCGCCCGAGTCGCGCGAGTCCCGCGGACATTGAGCGCCGCGAGTGCGGCGCGGCTTACACCGTCGCGGGCGCGGCGGGCGTCAGTTGCGCGCGATGTTTGACGAGCGCTTCCCTGACGATGCCCGACATCGGGATACCGCTCGCATCCGGTTCATCGAGCTCTGCGAGTAGCGCGCGGCGCATGCGCGGCTCCCAGAAACGGCGAATATGGTCGGCGATGCCGGCGAGCGCTTCCTCGCGGTCCGGCATCGAATCGAAGAAGTCGCCGATCCGGTTGGCCATGTCGATCAGGTTCTGATTGTCCATGGCCGTCCTCACTTGCCCGATGTCGCGTTGGCCAACTCACGCTGCTTCAGCAGATCGAGCTGTTCGGTGTTGAAGCGCGAGTAGTCTTTCTGCCATTGCGACGGCTGTTCGACCGGCATCACCTGCACCGCGGTCACCTTGTATTCCGGACAGTTGGTCGCCCAGTCCGAGCTATCGGTGGTGATCACGTTCGCGCCCGATTCGGGGAAGTGGAACGTCGTGTACACGACGCCCGGCTGCATGCGGTCGGTTATCTTCGCGCGCAGCACGGTTTGCCCCGCGCGCGATTCGATGCCCACCCAGTCGCCGGTTTTGATACCGCGCTCTTCCGCGTCGTGCGGATGCAGTTCCAGTCGGTCCTCGTCGTGCCAGCGCGAGTTCTCGGTGCGGCGCGTTTGCGCGCCCACGTTGTACTGCGACAGGATGCGGCCCGTGGTGAGCAGCAGCGGGAATTTGCGCGTGACTTTCTCGGGCGTCGCGATGAACTTCGTAATCACGAACTTGCCCTTGCCGCGCACGAAGGTGTCGATGTGCATGGTCGGCGTACCGTCCGGCGCATTCTCGTTGCACGGCCACTGAATGCTGCCGAGTTCGTCGAGCTTTTTGTACGACACGCCGTGGAAAGTCGGCGTGAGACGCGCGATCTCGTCCATGATCTGCGACGGATGCGCGTAGTCCATTTCATAGCCGAGCGCGCGTGCGAGCATGACCGTGACTTCCCAGTCCGCGTAACCCGGCACCGGCGGCATGACCTTGCGCACGCGCGAGATGCGCCGCTCCGCGTTGGTGAACGTGCCATCCTTTTCGAGGAACGACGAACCGGGCAGCAGCACGTGCGCATACTTGGCGGTCTCGTTCAGGAAGATGTCCTGCACGACGATGCATTCCATCGCCGTCAGCGCCGCGGATACGTGATGCGTATTCGGGTCCGACTGGACGATGTCTTCACCCTGGCAATACAGACCCTTGAAGCTGCCGTGCACGGCCGCGTCGAACATGTTCGGAATGCGCAGGCCGGGTTCCGGTTGCAGCGTGACGTTCCAGGCCTCTTCGAACAACGTGCGCGTGACCGTGTCGCTGATATGGCGATAGCCCGGCAGTTCGTGCGGGAACGAGCCCATGTCGCAGGAACCCTGCACGTTGTTCTGGCCGCGCAGCGGGTTCACGCCCACACCTTCGCGGCCGATGTTGCCCGTTGCCATGGCGAGGTTGGCGATGCCCATCACCATCGTCGAGCCTTGCGCGTGTTCGGTGACACCCAGGCCGTAGTAAATCGCGGCGTTGCCGCCGGTCGCATAGATGCGGGCCGCTTCGCGCACGGATTGGGCCGGTACGCCGGTCACCGCTTCGGTCGCTTCCGGCGCGTTTTCCGGCAGCGCGACGAAATCGCGCCATTGCTCGAACGCGCGCGTCTCACAACGCTCGGCAACGAATGCATCGTTGAGCAGGCCTTCGGTGACGATCACATGCGCCAGCGCATTCACGATGGCCACGTTGGTGCCGGGCCGCAATTGCAGATGATGCGAGGCCTTCACGTGCGCCGTGTCGACGATATCGATGCGCCGCGGGTCCACCACGATCAGCTTCGCGCCTTCGCGCACACGGCGCTTCAGCCGCGAGCCGAACACCGGATGGCCGTCGGTCGGATTCGCGCCGATCACCATGATCACGTCGGCTTTATCGACGGAAGCAAAAGTCTGCGTGCCCGCCGATTCACCGAGCGTGGCTTTCAGCCCGTAGCCGGTCGGCGAATGGCACACCCGCGCGCAGGTGTCGACGTTGTTGTTGCCGAACGCGGCGCGCACGAGCTTTTGCACCAGATACGTTTCTTCGTTCGTGCAACGCGACGACGTAATGCCGCCGATCGAATCGCGGCCGTGCTTCGCCTGAATGCGGCGGAATTCCGATGCCGCATACGTGAGCGCTTCTTCCCAACTCACTTCGCGCCACGGATCGGTGATCTTCGCGCGGATCATCGGCTTGGTGATGCGGTCCTTGTGCGTCGCGTAGCCCCACGCGAAACGGCCCTTCACGCAAGCGTGGCCTTCGTTGGCCTGGCCGTTCTTGTGCGGCACCATCCGCACGACCTGGTTGCCCTTCATCTCGGCCTTGAACGAGCAGCCGACGCCGCAATACGCGCATGTGGTGACGACCGAGTGTTCGGCCTGGCCCAGCATGATCACGGTCTTTTCCTGCAAGGTCGCGGTCGGGCACGCGGCCACGCACGCGCCGCACGACACGCATTCCGATTCCATGAACGGCACGTCTTCGCTGGCGGCCACGCGCGACTCGAAACCGCGTCCGGCGATGGTCAGCGCAAACGTGCCTTGCGTTTCTTCGCACGCGCGCACGCAGCGATTACAGACGATGCATTTCGACGGGTCGTAGGTGAAGTAGGGGTTCGACTCGTCTTTCCTGTCCTTCAGGTGATTCGCGCCGTCGAAGCCGTAGCGCACTTCGCGCAGGCCCGTGACGCCCGCCATGTCCTGCAGTTCGCAGTCGCCGTTGGCGGGGCAGGTGAGGCAGTCGAGCGGGTGATCGGAGATGTACAACTCCATCACGTTGCGGCGCAACGACTGCAAACGATCGGTTTGCGTACGGACCTTCATGCCGGCTTCGACCGGCGTCGTGCATGAAGCGGGATAACCGCGCTTGCCTTCGATTTCCACCAGACACAAACGGCACGAGCCGAACGGCTCCAGCGAATCGGTCGCGCAGAGTTTCGGCACGTTGACGCCCGCTTCGACGGCGGCGCGCATCACGGAGGTGCCGGCGGGAACGGTGACGGACTGGCCGTCGATTTCCAGCGTGACGTCGATGTCGGCATGGCGCTCGGGCGTGCCGAAATCGGTGTCGTCGAAGAACGAACGGGGCGCACGCTGCTGCAGGGCTTGCGATTTACACGCGCAGTTGCCTGAGCCGCAGCCGCCAGTGGGAGAGTTGAGCACGTCGGACATGTTTTGGCTCCTGGGTCAGGCCGCTTTCGGCGCGTGGTCAGACACGTTGGCGAGACCGAAGTCTTCGGGGAAATGATCGAGCGCGGACAGCACCGGGAACGGCGTCATGCCGCCCATCGCGCAGAGCGAACCGGACACCATCGTGTCGCACAGATCGCGCAGCAATTGCACTTGCCGGGTGGAGGTATCGCCGTTGCGAATCCGGCCGATTACTTCGACGCCGCGCGTCGAGCCGATCCGGCACGGTGTGCATTTGCCGCATGATTCGAGGGCGCAGAAGTGCATGGCGTACTGCGCGAGTTCGGCCAGATTCGACGTGTCGTCATGGACGACGAGGCCGCCGTGGCCCACGACCGCGCCGACTGCCGCATACGCTTCGTAGTCCATGGGAATGTCCCACTGGCTTTCCGGCAGATACGTGCCGAGCGGGCCGCCCACCTGCACCGCGCGAGCGGGCCGGCCGCTCGCCGTGCCGCCGCCGAAGTCATAGAGCAATTCGCGCAGCGTCACACCGAACGCGAGTTCGACGAGGCCGCCTTGCTTGACGTTGCCCGCGAGCTGGAACGGCAGCGTGCCGCGCGAACGGCCCATGCCGAAGTCTTTGTAGAACGCGGCGCCGCGCGCAAAGATGATCGGCACCGTGGCGAGCGTGATCACGTTGTTGATCACGGTCGGTTGGCCGAAAAGGCCGACGAGCGCCGGCACTGGCGGCTTGGCGCGCACGATGCCGCGCTTGCCTTCGAGCGATTCGAGCAGCGCCGTTTCCTCGCCGCACACGTATGCGCCGGCGCCTTTCGCGACGAACAGTTCGAAGCGATGCGCCGTCGAGCCGAGCACGCTATCGCCGAGCCAGCCGGCGGCGCGTGCTTTGGCGATAGCGGCTTCGAGCGTCGCGATCGAATGCGGATACTCGCTGCGCACGTAAATATGGCCCACCGTCGCACCCGTCACGACACCGGCGATGATCATCCCTTCGATCAGCACGTACGGATCGCTTTCCATCACGAGGCGATCGGAGAAGGTGCCGGAATCGCCTTCGTCCGCGTTGCAGACGATGTACTTCTGCGCCGCTTTCGCGCCGCGCACCGTGCGCCATTTGATGCCGGCCGGGAAGGCTGCACCGCCGCGGCCGCGCAGGCCGGATTCGATCAATGCTTCGCAGGCGGCGTCGCCGTCGGTCTGCAGCGCCTGGCGCAAGCCTTCGAGGCCGCCGTGGGCGACGTAGTCGTCGATGGAAAGCGGGTCGGTGATGCCGATGCGCGCGAACGTCAGGCGCTGCTGCTTCTTCAGATACGGAATCTCGTCGACCACGCCGACTTGCTTTGCGTGCGCTCCGCCTTCGAGTAGGCCTGCATCGAACAGCGCGGCGACGTCGCCTGCTTCGACATTCGCGTAGCCGATGCGGCCTTCCGGTGTTTGAACTTCGACGAGCGGTTCGAGCCACAGCAGGCCGCGCGAACCATTGCGAACCATTTCGACTTCGACGCCGCGGCGCGCGGCTTCGGCTTCGATCGCCTGAGCGAGCGCGTCGGCGCCGAGCGCCAGTGCCGACGAATCACGGGGAACGTAGATGCGCGTCATGCCGTCACCTCCACGCACTTGTTGGCGGCCGCGAATATCGCGTCGAACTTTTGCGGCGTGACCTTGGCGTGCAAGGTGCCGTTGAGCATGAGTGCCGGCGACAGTGCGCATTGCCCGAGGCAATACACCGATTCCAGCTCCACCGTCGCGCCGTGCTCATGTTCGGCGTCGAAGCGGCAGCCGGTGTGCGATTCGATATGCTGGGCCAGCGCTTCGGTTCCCATGCTGCGGCAGGCTTCCGCGCGGCACAGTTGCACCGTGACCTGTGCGGCCGGCTGCGTACGGAAGTGGTGGTAGTAGGTGATGACGCCGTGCACTTCCGCGCGCGACAGGTTCATGGCGAGCGCGAGCGGCGCGACCGTAGCGGGCGGTACGTAACCGAGTTCGTCCTGAATCGCGTGCAAGACGGCTAGCAGCGATCTGCCCGGCTGCGCGTGACGCTGCACGAGCTGATCCGGCGCGATGGCGATGGAATCGTCCAAGTGGTGGCTCCTCCAAAGGCATATATGCACTTGTCATTCATAATGCGTGCACTTATGCTTCGTATATTCGATATGGGATAGCCGAACAATAGGCGGCTGATTCGGCTGGCGCAATAGGAAAGAGTTGAACATATATGATCAGAATCGAGTGCCAGGCGCAGTTGGTGGTGAAGGGCCCGGATGGCCGCGAGGCAAGCCTGTCGGACGTCGTGCCGTTGCTCGCGCTGGTGGACGAGTCCGGCAGCATCGCGCAGGCGGCGACGCTTAAGGGTTTGTCCTACCGCCATGCGTGGGGTTTGCTGCGCAGCATCGAGGAGCGTTTGGGCGGTCCGCTGATCGCCAAGGAGCGCGGCCGCGGCTCGGTGCTATCCGAACTTGGGCAAGCCGTATTGCGTGCGCAGCGTCTGTGCGGCGAAAGGCTCGATGGCAACATGCAGGCGCTTGCCAGCGAAGTGGCGAGCGATCTGAACCGCTGGCTCGCGCCGCCCGCCGACGACGTGCGCATCTTCGCGTCGCATGGTTATGCCGTGGCCGCACTCGTCACGGCGCTGGTCGCGAACGATCTTCCGGTCGACATCAAGTATCGCGACAGCGCGGATGCGGTGAGCGCGCTGGCGCGCGGCGAATGCGATCTGGCCGGCTTCCATGTGCCGCGCGGTGAGTTTCGCGCGGCATGTGCCGATGCGTACCGGCGCTGGCTCGATCCGCAGCGTCACGTGCTCGTGCATCTCACTCGACGCAAGCAGGGGCTCTTTTTGAGCAAGGGCAATCCGCGCGGCATCACGGGCCTGGGCGATCTGGCGCGCGACGACATTCGCTTCGTCAACCGGCAGCCCGGCTCCGGCACGCGCATGCTGCTGGATCTCGCACTACGCAACGTCGGGGTGGATCCGGATCGGGTGAATGGTTATGCGTCGGCCGAACTCACGCATTCGGCGATTGCGGCGTTCGTTGCGAGCGGCATGGCGGATGTGGGCTTTGGCGTGGAGCCCGCAGCGCATCACTTCGGCCTCGACTTCATCCCGGTCGTCGACGAAGACTATTACTTTGCCTGCGACCGCGCGCGCCTCGAGCGTGCGCCGCTTGCGACCGTGATCGGTCTGCTGCGCGGCAGCGCGTTTCGTCATAGCGTCGATCAGCTCGAAGGCTACGACCCGCAAGACTGCGGCAGGGTGGTGGAACTGGAAGAGGGTCTCGGCGAAGCCGTGGCGTAAGCCGCCGTAAACATCGGGCTGTGTTCGGCGCTGCGTATGGCGTCCGTTTGGGATACTCTTTAAGCTTCCGCTTCCGCCTTAACCGCGCGTTATGTCGCGCCGATCTCTATGAACGTTATTTTTCACGCATGTGCTGCCGTGGCAACGGCTGGTGTGCTGCTCGCCACCGCTTCGGTTGCTGTTGCGCAGAATTCGCCGGGTGTTCCGGGCGGTATCCTGCAAGACCAGTTTCGTCTTGCCGAGCATCCGCAAATGCCGTTTGCCGCGTCGGCGCCCTCGGACAAATATCAGAGCGGTAAAAAATCGGCCATGCGCAAGCGCGGCGATATGGGTGATCCGAATGGCTGCAATCTGCAGTGTCCTAAAGACGAATAAGCGGATTCGCGAGTCCGTTGGTTGTGCAACGCCGGCGTTCTGCCGGCGTCTTTCGATGGGTCTCGAGGTTCAGGTTTAGCCCGGCGTTGCGGTTGCCGTTGCCTTTGCCTTCACCCTGTGGCGGATGTTCAGGGTTTGGCCGTGTGCCACATGTCCTTGAAGCCGTCTCCCTTCATATCTCCCGCCTGCTTGTCCGCCGCGAAGCGATAGAGCGGGTGGCCTTTGTACGCCCATTGGTGTTTGCCGTCGGCGGCGGCAATTAGCGTCCACTCGCCGGACGGTTTGTCCGACGCGCTGGCCGTGGCTGCCGGCCAATTGTTCAGGCAGCCGCCAGTGCAGGTGCTCACGCCGGGCGTGGTGTCTTTGTCGAAGGTGTAGAGCGTCATGCCGTCCGCCGTGACGAAACGCCCGTCGACGACTTTTGGCGCTTCGGCAAAAGCGCTTTGTTGCAGTGCGAGGAGGGCGAGGCAGAAAAGGGTTTTGCGCATGATGTCGGCTCCTGATCTTGGTGTTGGTTTCGCGCGAAACGCGGCGTGCGCGCGCGTGAGGAATAAACGATCGAGCGGATGCGTTTATTCCAAACGTTTCTTCGCATGGGGAGCGGGAGCGGCAAGGGGGGCGAACCAGACGAGCAGGACGGACGCGGCGGGCAACAAAAAACCCGCAAGCAGCAGGCCGCTTACGGGTTTTCGGTGAGACTTGAATGTACTGCCTGAAACGTGTTCTGGTGGAGGCGGCGGGAATCGAACCCGCGTCCAGAAGCACTCTACGACCAGTTCTACATGTTTAGTTCTGTCATTTGATTTAACCGCAGCGACGCGGACGAACACGCTGCACTACGGCGATTCACTAGATTTTCGACCCGGATGTCGTGACACCACCAAGGCTTAACTGACGTATATGACCTCTGTCGGTATTGCTACCGGTCTTGCGACTCTAGCCCGTCAGTAAACTAGGCAGAGGACGGCGGCCCTTAGGCTGCCAGTGCGAACGTATCGTCGTTTGCAGTTACGTTTTTCCCATTGATTAACGAGGTGACGGGTCCTCGACATGCCCTAGCCGCTTCGCAACCCCTGTCGAAACCAGGTCGCCCCCGCGGTTCGTTGCTCAAAATATATGAGCCAGCGTAGATTTTACAATAGATTGACGGCCACGTCCTGACTCATTGACGTGGCGGGCGCGATGGCGGCCGGGCTTGATCGGGCCGGGAGGCCATGCTTCAGCCGAGGTCACGCAATAGTCTCTGCAATTCAGCCGGCGATTGGACAACGTGCTGCGCGTGCCATTGTGTCGGCGGAATATCGTTGCCACAGTAGCCGTACGCCGCCGCGATGGTCCTCATGCCGGCGGCGAAACCCGCCTGCACGTCGCGCAGATCGTCGCCAACGTAGACGACGCGTTCGGGCACCACGTCCAGTTCCCGCGCAGCGTGCAGCAAAGGTGCCGGGTGCGGTTTCGAATGGGGAGTCGTGTCGCCGCTGACGATGCAGCCGGCGCGCTCTTCCAGTCCCAGTTGCGCGATCAGCGGTTCGGTGAGCCTCGCAACCTTGTTGGTGACGATGCCCCAGAGCACGCCACGGGCGTCGAGTTCGTCGAGAATTTCCGGAATGCCCGGAAACAGCGTGGTCTCGATACACAGGTCCGCTTCGTAGTTGGCGAGGAATTCCTCGCGCAGCGACGCGAACTCATGATGTTCGGGGCCGATCCCGAACGCCCCACCGATCAGCCCGCGCGCGCCCGCAGACGCCAGTGGGCGCAGATCTTCGAGCGGTACCATCTCGAGCCCGCGATCGTGGCGCATCTTGTTGACGGCAGCCGCGAGGTCGGGCGCCGTGTCGGCTAGCGTGCCGTCGAGGTCGAACAGCACAGCCATGCAAAGACCAAGTGCGTCTTCGTTGTCTTCGCGTTGGGGCAGGGGTGTGGGATCGCTCATTGATTCGTAGGTCCGGCAGGTCGGGGCGGATCAGACGTCGCGCCGGCAGGCGAGCATGTAGTTCACACTCGTGTCGGCGGACAGCGTGAAATGCTTGCTGAGCGGGTTATAGACGATGCCTTTGATATCGGCCGTGCGCAGGTTGGCAGCGCGCACGAAGCTCGCCAACTCCGAAGGGCGAATGAAGCGCGCGTAGTCGTGCGTGCCCTTGGGCAGCATGCGCGCGATGTACTCGGCGCCGATCACGGCGAACAGGTACGACTTCACGTTGCGGTTCAGTGTGGAAAAGAACACCCAGCCGCCCGGTTTCACCAGCGTCTTGCACGCTTCGACGATGGCGGCGGGCTGAGGCACGTGCTCCAGCATTTCCATGCAGGTGACGACGTCGTACTTGCCCGGTTCGCGGGCGGCGAGCGCCTCAGCGGCGATTTCTTCGTAATCGACGGTTACACCGCTTTCAAGGCTGTGAAGGTCTGCCACGCCCAACGCCTGGGTCGACAGGTCGATTCCCTTGACGTGCGCGCCCAGGCCGGCCATCGACTCGGACAAAATGCCGCCGCCACAGCCGATATCGAGCACGGTTTTGCCGGCAAGATGCGCGTGCGCATCGATCCAGTTCAGGCGGATCGGATTGAGCTCGTGCAGCGGCTTGAATTCGGCATTCGGGTCCCACCAACGATGTGCAAGGTCGCTAAATTTCTGCAGTTCGTGGGGATCGGCGTTGGTCATGGCGGAAGCTGCCTCGAAGAAAGCGGTGAGCGGGCGCTCGAGGATAAACCCGGAGTATATAGGTCGAGGGACGAGGCGGCAAAATGCCGCCCCGTCGAGGTTCGGCCGGGTGCGCGCAGACGGAGGCGAGCAGGCGGCCGGACATAAAAAAAGCCCCGCCGAAGCGGGGCTTTGATACTGCGGTAACGCGCAGCTTATTGCTTCGAAGTACCGACAACTTCGACTTCCACGCGACGATCCGGTGCGAGGCAGGCGATGAGTTGCTTGTGGTTCTTCTGGTTGCAACCGGTCGTGACCGGGTTGCGCTTGCCCTTGCCTTCCGTGTAGATACGGTTGGATTCGATGCCCTTGCTGACCAGGTATGCCTTCACAGCTTGAGCGCGGCGCAGCGACAGACGGTCGTTGTACTTGTCCGAACCGATGCGGTCCGTGTAACCCGTTGCGACGACGACTTCCAGGTTCAGCGCGCCGATCTTCGATGCCAGATCGTCCAGCTTTTCCTTGCCAGCCGGCTTCAGGATTGCCTTGTCGAAGTCGAACAGAGCGTCAGCTTGATACGTAATCTTTTGGCTCGTGATAGCCGGTGCAGGTGCGACCGGAGCCGGCGGGGTCGGAGCCTGGGCAACCAGGGCGCCATCGCACTTTGCGTTGGCCGTTGCCGGCGTCCAGAATGCATCGCGCCAGCAAAGCTCGTTCGTGCCGTTCATCCACACGTATTCGCCGGTACCATTCACCCAGTTGTCGTTCGTGGCTTGTCGCGACGCCGGCACCGATTGCGCCATGGCGGATGCAGCCATAACTGCGGTAGCTGCAATGAACGCGAGCTTTGAAAGTTTATTCATATTTCTCCTCTCGAAATTGAGATTACCGCAGGTTTACTGCGAGCCTGTTGACGAAGACAAGTCATACATTGCTCGAAGTATAACATCGGTGTAGAACAAAAAACGTGCTGTGTAGACTTCGAGCAGTGTCTAACTCTTTGTGCGTTGGCATTTTGCCATATCGTTCCCTTCCAACGATAAAAAAATCTGCCCCCCATCAAATCCCCCTCCAATTGTGGTGCATGCGCAACAGAAGTAATCGCCCGGAGGGGCCGCCAGTCATGGCTCAGCGGCGAATTGCCCCACGCACGAATCGAGCCTGCTCTCTCTCAAAAATGGAGCGTCGAGGTGGGCTTCGCGTTCACTGCCTAATAGGTATACGTACCTTCGTCGGGAGCGGATTCGCGGCATGTTAGAATCGCGTGATGCGTTGCGTCTGCAATGCTTACGCGAAGACGCGGCGAATTGCAGTTAAGCCGTCGTCTTGGCACGTAAAAGATACGGATAATGGATCAATTCGCCAAAGAGACTCTGCCAATCTCCCTAGAGGAGGAAATGCGCCGTTCGTATCTCGATTACGCGATGAGCGTGATCGTAGGGCGTGCGCTTCCCGATGTTCGCGATGGCCTGAAGCCGGTGCACCGGCGCGTGCTGTACGCGATGCACGAACTGAACAACGACTGGAACCGGGCTTACAAGAAGTCCGCGCGTATCGTCGGCGACGTTATCGGTAAATATCACCCGCACGGCGACACGGCTGTATACGACACCATCGTCCGGATGGCGCAGGACTTCTCCCTGCGCTACATGCTGGTCGACGGCCAGGGCAACTTCGGTTCGGTCGACGGCGACAATGCCGCGGCCATGCGTTACACCGAAATCCGTATGGCGAAGATCGGCCACGAACTGCTGGCCGACATCGACAAGGAAACGGTCGACTTCACGCCGAACTACGACGGCAGCGAAAACGAACCGGCCATCCTGCCGGCGCGTATTCCCAATCTGCTGATCAATGGTTCGTCCGGCATCGCGGTCGGCATGGCGACCAACATCCCGCCGCACAACCTCAATGAGGTTGTCGACGCGTGCCAGCATCTGCTCAAGAACCCGGAATCCACGATCGACGAGCTGATCGAGATCATTCCGGCGCCCGACTTCCCGACCGCCGGCATCATCTACGGCGTGGCCGGCGTGCGCGACGGCTATCGCACCGGCCGCGGCCGCGTGGTGATGCGCGCGCTCACGCACTTCGAGGAAATCGACCGCGGTCAGCGCATGTCGATCATCGTCGACGAATTGCCGTATCAGGTGAACAAGCGCTCACTTCTGGAGCGCATCGCCGAACTGGTCAACGAGAAAAAGCTCGAGGGCATTTCCGACATTCGCGACGAGTCCGACAAGAGCGGCATGCGCGTCGTGATCGAACTCAAGCGCGGCGAAGTGCCGGAAGTCGTTCTGAACAATCTGTACAAGGCGACCCAGCTTCAGGACACCTTCGGCATGAACATGGTCGCGCTGGTCGACGGCCAGCCGAAGCTGCTGAACCTGAAGGAAATGCTGTCGTGCTTCCTGTCGCATCGCCGGGAAGTGCTGACGCGGCGCACTGTATACGAACTGCGCAAGGCGCGTGAACGCGGCCACGTGCTCGAAGGTCTGGCGGTTGCACTCGCCAACATCGACGAGTTCATCGCGATCATCAAAGCCGCGCCGACTCCGCCGATCGCCAAGCAGGAATTGATGGCGCGTCCGTGGGATTCCTCGCTGGTGCGCGAAATGTTGTCCCGCGCCGAGACGGAAAATGCGACGGCGGGTGGTCGCGAAGCCTACCGTCCTGACGGTTTGAATCCGTCGTTCGGCATGCAATCCGACGGCCTCTACCGTCTGTCCGACACTCAGGCTCAGGAAATTCTGCAGATGCGTCTGCAGCGCCTGACCGGCCTGGAGCAGGACAAGATCATCGGCGAGTACCGCGAAGTCATGGCGCAAATCGCTGACCTGCTGGACATTCTGGCTCGTCCGGAGCGCATTACGGCGATCATCGTCGACGAACTCACGTCGATCAAAGCCGAATTTGGCGACGCGCGCCGCTCGAAGATCGAGCTGAACGCAACCGAACTGAATACGGAAGATCTGATCACGCCGCAAGAAATGGTCGTGACCATGTCGCACGCCGGCTACGTGAAATCGCAGCCGTTGTCCGAATACAGCGCGCAGAAACGCGGTGGTCGTGGCAAACAGGCCACGGCGATGAAGGAAGACGACTGGATCGACACGCTGTTCATCGCGAACACGCACGATCACATTCTGTGCTTCTCGAATCGCGGTCGCGTCTACAGCGTGAAGGTCTATGAAGTGCCGCAAGGTTCGCGGAACTCGCGGGGCCGTCCAATCATCAATATCTTCCCGCTTCAGGAAGGCGAAAAGATTACGGTTGTCTTGCCGGTCAAGGAATTCTCGGCTGACAAATTCGTCTTCATGGGCACCGCGTTAGGAACGGTAAAAAAGACGCCGCTGGAAGCCTTTGGGCGTGTGTTGCGCAAAGGTATTATTGCGGTCGGTCTGGATGACGGCGATTACCTGATCGGCGCCGCCATTACCGACGGCCAGCACGATGTCATGCTGTTCTCGGATTCGGGCAAGGCGGTTCGCTTCGACGAGAACGACGTGCGTCCGATGGGCCGCGAAGCGCGCGGCGTGCGCGGCATGCAGCTCGAAGACGGTCAGAGCGTGATCGCGTTGCTGGTGGCGGGCGACGAGCAGCAGTCGGTGCTTACCGCGACGGAAAACGGTTTCGGCAAGCGTACGCCGATCATCGAATACACCCGTCATGGCCGCGGTACGAAGGGCATGATCGCAATCCAGACCTCGGAGCGCAACGGCAAGGTCGTCGCCGCCACGCTGGTGGATCAGGAGGCGCAGATCATGCTGATCACCAATACCGGGGTGCTAATCCGTACGCGAGTGTCGGAAATTCGGGAAATGGGACGTGCAACCCAAGGTGTTACACTCATCAGCCTTGACGAAGGGACCAAGCTTTCAGGTCTGCAACAGGTTGCTGAGGCGGAAGCAGAGGGTGATGCGGAGGGCGACGTCGAAGGTCCCGCCGAAGGTGACAGCGCGGGTGACAACGGCGGCGAACCGGGCGGTGCTGCCTGATTCGTGTCTGCGTCTTACAGTCTCAGTGATTGGTTGAAAGCTGCGCCGGGAATAATGGCGTGTCGGGCTGATACGTGTCCCGCGCAGCTTGCTGTTCAAGTTCATTTCTATTAGGGAGTAATGATGCAAAAACGATTCAAACAACTGATGTTGCTGGCTGCCCTCGTGCCGACCTTCGCTATGGCTCAAGCGCTTCAGAGCCCGGCTCCGGCGGCTCCGGCTGCTGCCGCGGCACCGGTTGATCCGGCCAAGCAGGCTGCAATCAAGGACCTGTTGGACGCCATCGACGCGCAAAAGCTCGTCGGCGCGATCGGCAACAGCGCCCAGATGCAAGCCAAGCAGCTGGTTCCGGCAATCCTGTCGGACGCACTGAGCGAAAACAAGACGATGACGGACAAGCAGAAGCAGGCTTCCGTCCCGACGCTGCAAAAGAACGCAGTGCCGAAGCTGGTTGACGGCGCAGGCCAGGTGTTCGCAACGGACTCGTTCCGTCAGGACGCTATGCAAGCTCAGTACGACGCGTACGCGAAGTACTACAGCACGTCGGAAATCAAGGATCTGACGACGTTCTACAAGAGCCCGACCGGCCGCAAGTTCATCCAGGTGCAAGACCAGGTTGGCCGCGACGTCGTGAACGGCTTGATGCAAAAGTACATGCCGCAATCGATCAAGGCAACGCGTGACCAGGCCGACAAGGAAGTCGCGTCGGTCAAGCCGGCCAAGTAAGCTCAAGGTCGAAAGGCTGCGCTGATATCGCGCCAGCCGCCTCCCGGTGGGGCCGCCTCATAGACTGGATGGCGCACGGGGTTTGGCGGCTTGGCGGTGACAATGCGATAATGGCCGTTTGCGCACACGCGCAGACGGCCATTTTCTTTTTTGGCGCGAAATGGTCTGAAGCCCGCGGTCTGCAACCCGCGGCCTGAAACCCGCGTCAGAAAATTGCGCCGGCAAAATCACGTTGTCAGTTGACGGTCATTGCCGGCCCGGCTGCCAACGTCGCCGATTTTTGCGCGATCTTCGTTTTTCGCGCCTGCTTCCAGGATCTCACGATGCGCGTCTTTAATTTCTCCGCCGGCCCTGCGGCCATGCCCGAAGAAGTGCTGCGTCAAGCCGCCGACGAAATGCTCGATTGGCAAGGCAGCGGCATGAGCGTGATGGAAATGAGCCATCGCGGGAAAGAGTTCATGTCGATCCACGAGGAAGCGCTCGTCGATCTGCGCGACCTGCTCGAGGTGCCGGCGAGCCATCGCATTCTGTTCCTGCAAGGCGGCGGTCTCGGCGAGAACGCCATCGTGCCGATGAATCTGATGGGCGCGAAGCCGCGCGCGGATTTCGTCGTGACGGGTTCGTGGTCGCAGAAGTCGTTCAAGGAAGCGCAGAAGTACGGCACCGTGCATCTGGCGGCGAGCGGCCAGACGGCTGAGGGTTTTACCCGCGCGCCCGCGCGCTCCGAATGGCAACTGTCGGACGACCCGGCTTACGTGCATTTATGCACGAACGAGACGATCCACGGCGTCGAGACGTTCGAGATTCCCGATCTCGGCGATATTCCGCTGGTGGCCGACGCCTCGTCGCATATCCTGTCGCGTCCCATGGACATCGCCAAATACGGCGTGCTGTTCGGCGGCGCGCAGAAGAACATCGGTATGGCCGGCGTGACGGTGGTGGTCGTGCGCGAAGACATGCTGGATCGTGCGCTGCCGATCTGCCCGTCGGCGTTCGAATGGATGACCGTCGCCGAGAACAATTCGATGTACAACACACCGCCCACTTATGCGATCTACATCGCCGGGCTGGTGTTCAAGTGGTTGAAGAAGCAGGGCGGCCTTGCCGCGATGGAAGCACGTAATCTCGAAAAGTCGAAGTTGCTGTACGACGCGATCGACTCGAGCAGCTTCTATCTGAACAAGGTCGAACGTGGCTCGCGTTCGCGGATGAACGTCCCGTTCTTCCTCGCCGACGAGTCCCGCAACGAAGATTTCCTGGCCGGCGCGAAAGCGCGGGGAATGGTGCAGCTAAAGGGCCACAAGTCCGTCGGCGGCATGCGGGCGTCGATTTATAACGCCGTCCCGCTCGAGGGCGTCAAAGCGCTTGTCGAATACATGAAGGAATTCGAACAGCGCAGCGCCTGAGTCATCAGGGCGCGCGCATCCTTTCCAGCACGCATTTGTGCAGCAGCTACCGGCAGGGCCGTTTTCACGCATGGACGACGAACTCAATACCCGACTCAAGCCTCTTCGCGAACGCATCGACGCACTCGACGCGCAGTTGATCGCGCTCCTCAATCAACGCGCCGCGGTGGCGCTCGAGGTGGGCGAAGTCAAGAAGCATTTCAACGCGCCGGTGTTTCGGCCCGAGCGCGAACAGCAGGTGATCGCGCGTCTGCAGGACATGAGCGAAGGGCCACTCGCGAGCGAGCATATCAGTGCGATCTGGCGCGAGATCATGGCCGCGAGCCGCGCGCTCGAGAAGACCATCAAGGCCGCTTACCTCGGCCCGGTCGGCACCTACAGCGAGCAGGCGATGCACGAGTACTTCGGTCAGTCGATCGAAGGCTTGCCGTGTCCGTCGATCGACGAAGTGTTTCGCTCGGTCGAAGCGGGCGCCGCGGAATTCGGCGTCGTGCCGGTCGAGAATTCGACCGAAGGCGCGGTGTCGCGCACGCTGGATCTGCTGCTGCAAACGCAACTCACGATCGGCGGCGAACTGGCTTTGCCGATCCATCATAATTTGTTGACGCTAAACGGCGATCTCTCCGGCGTGACGCGTGTGTGCGCGCATGCACAAGCGCTCGCCCAATGCCAGCGCTGGCTGTCGACCAACGCGCCGCATCTGGAGCGCCAGGCGGTGTCGAGCAACGCGGAAGCGGCCCGCATGGCCGCTGAAGATCCGACCGTGGCGGCCATCGCCGGCGATCGCGCTGCGACTCACTACGGCCTGCAGGTAGCGTATGCGCTGATCCAGGACGATCCGCACAACCGCACGCGCTTCGTGATGATCGGCAAGCAGCCCGCCGGCCCGAGCGGACACGACCAGACTTCGCTGATCGTTTCCGTGCAGAACGAGCCCGGCGCCGTGTTCAAGCTGCTGGAGCCGCTAGCGCGTCACAGCGTATCGATGACGCGCTTCGAATCGCGACCGGCGCGCGTCGGCACGTGGGAGTACTACTTCTATATCGACGTTGAAGGTCATCGCGACGATCCGGCGGTTGCTGCCGCGCTCGCCGAACTCGGCGAGAAGGCTGCATTCCTGAAAATTCTGGGCTCGTATCCGCGCGCCCGCTGAAGCTACTCAAGCGGCGGTCCGCAGCATCCGGGCGCGCCAGCCGCACATTCAATTACTCATAGTCGTTCGGAGAGTCTCATGACAGCGTCTTTCGGTCCTTCCTACGTTCGCGCTATTGCGCCTTACATTGCGGGCAAACCGATTTCGGAAGTGGCCCGCGAGTTCGGTCTGGACGAAGCGACCATCGTGAAACTCGCATCGAACGAGAATCCGCTCGGCATGCCGGAGTCGGCGCAGCGTGCTATGGCGCAGGCCGCCAGCGAACTGGGCCGCTACCCGGATGCCAATGCGTTCGAGTTGAAAACTGCGCTGAGCGAGCGCTATGGCGTGCCGGCGGACTGGATCACGCTTGGCAACGGCAGTAACGACATCCTCGAAATTGCGGCGCATGCCTTTGTGGAAAAAGGCCAGTCGATCGTCTATGCACAGTACTCGTTCGCGGTTTACGCGTTGGCGACGCAAGGCTTGGGTGCTCGTGCGATCGTCGTGCCGGCCGTCAAATACGGTCACGATCTCGACGCGATGCTCGCCGCGATCACCGACGACACGCGCCTGATCTTCGTCGCCAACCCGAACAACCCGACCGGCACGTTCATCGAAGGCGCGAAGCTCGAGGCGTTTCTCGACAAGGTGCCGCGCAACGTGGTCGTGGTGCTCGACGAGGCGTACACGGAGTATCTGCCGGAAGAAAAGCGCTATGACTCGATCGCGTGGGTGCGCCGCTATCCGAATTTGCTGGTGTCGCGCACGTTTTCGAAGGCGTTCGGCCTGGCGGGTTTGCGCGTGGGTTTCGCGATCGCACAGCCCGAGTTGACCGACCTGCTGAATCGTCTGCGTCAGCCGTTCAATGTGAACACGCTGGCGCAAGCCGCGGCGATCGCTGCACTGAATGACAAGGCGTTTCTGGAAAAGAGCGCCGCGTTGAACGCGCAAGGCTATCGCCGTCTGACCGAAGCGTTCGACAAGCTCGGTCTGGAATATGTGCCGTCGGATGGCAACTTCGTGCTGGTGCGTGTCGGCAACGACGACGCAGCCGGCAATCGCGTCAACCTGGCGTTGCTGAAGCAGGGCGTGATCGTGCGTCCGGTCGGCAACTACGGTTTGCCGCAATGGCTGCGCATCACGATCGGCCTGCCGGAAGAAAATGAAGCATTCATCGCGGCGCTCGAAAAAACGCTCGCCACCGCTTAAGCGGTAACCCTTGACCCGCGCGCCTCGTCGGCACGACAGGCGCGCTCAATTTGTGACCGACGTGGCCGCGTTTTCTTTTAACAAGCTGGTAATTTTCGGTGTCGGCCTGATCGGCGGATCGCTCGCGCGCGCGTTGCGCGAGCGGGACGAGACCGAGGGTGCGCGCAAGGTGATTGGTGTCGGACGTTCGTCTGCGTCGACCGAGCGTGCGCTGGAACTGAGCGTGATCGACGGCTCGGCGGCGCTAAATGATGACACTTCACTGCGAGAAGCGTTGTCCGGCGCCGACTTCGTGCTGCTGGCCGCGCCGGTCGCGCAAACGCAGCCGCTGCTCGAGCGCATCGCCCCATTTCTCGATGCTGCCACGATCGTCACCGACGCCGGCAGCACCAAGTCGGACGTGGTCGCTGCTGCCCGTGCGGCGCTTGGCGCGCGTATCGGCCAGTTCGTGCCGGGGCATCCGATTGCCGGCCGCGAGGCAAGCGGCGTGGATGCCGCGTTGCCTGACTTGTATGTGGGCCGCAATGTCGTGTTGTGCCCGCTGCCTGAGAACGCGTCGGCAGACGTGGAGCGCGTCGCGGCCATGTGGCGGGCCACCGGCGCGCTGGTGCGCAATATGACACCTGAGCAGCACGACCGCGTGTTCGCGTCGGTCAGCCATTTGCCGCACGTGCTCTCGTTCGCGCTGGTCGAGCAGATTCTCAATTCGCCCGATGCCGCGCTGAAATTCTCGTTCGCGGCGGGCGGTTTCCGCGACTTCACGCGGATTGCCGCGTCGAGCCCGGAAATGTGGCGCGACGTGTGCGTGGCCAATCGCGTTGCGCTGCTCGACGAACTCGACGCCTATACGGCCGTGCTCGCGCGCCTGCGCGCGGCGATCGAAGCCGCTGACGGCGCCGCCCTCGAAAGCGTGTTCGCGCGCTCGCGCGTGGCGCGTACCGAATGGCAGGAACAGCGCGCTGCCGGCGTCGCCAATAGCGACGCGTCGAAATAACCGGAAACTGGACTCAATCATGGAATTCCTCGATCTCGGACCGTTCTCCCGCGCGTCCGGCACGATTCGTCTGCCAGGTTCGAAGAGCATCTCGAACCGGGTGCTGCTGCTCGCGGCGCTCGCCGAAGGCGAAACGACGATCACGAACCTGCTCGACTCCGACGACACCCGCGTGATGCTCGACGCGCTCGAAAAACTCGGCGTGCGTCTGAAGCGCGACGGCGACACCTGCGTCGTGGCGGGCACGCGCGGCGCATTCACGGCGCGCACGGCCGACCTGTTTCTCGGCAACGCCGGCACGGCAGTGCGTCCGCTGACGGCGGCGCTGGCGGTCAATGGTGGCGACTATCGAATTCACGGCGTGCCGCGCATGCACGAACGGCCGATCGGCGATCTGGTCGACGGCCTGCGCCAGCTCGGCGCGAAGATCGATTACGAAGAGAACGAAGGCTATCCGCCGCTGCGGATTCGCCCCGGGCAGATCAACGCCGACGCGCCGATCACCGTGCGTGGCGACGTGTCGAGCCAGTTCCTGACCTCGCTTCTCATGACGCTGCCGCTGCTGCGCACCGAAAGCGGCGTGAGCACCGTGCAGGTGGACGGCGAACTGATCTCGAAGCCGTACATCGAGATCACCATCAAGCTGATGGAGCGCTTCGGCATCAAGGTCGAGCGCAATGGCTGGCATCAGTTCATCGTGCCGGCGGGGCAGCGGTATCAGTCGCCGGGCACGATCATGGTGGAGGGCGATGCGTCGTCCGCTTCGTACTTTCTCGCGGCCGGCGCCCTCGGCGGCGGGCCGTTGAGAGTGGAGGGCGTTGGCCGCGCGAGCATTCAGGGCGACGTCGGCTTTGCCGATGCGCTGATCAAGATGGGCGCGAACCTGCAGATGGGCGACGACTGGATCGAAGTGCGCGGCGTCGGTCACGACAACGGCAAGCTCGAGCCGATCGACATGGACTGCAATCTGATTCCCGACGCTGCCATGACGATTGCCGTCGCGGCCCTGTTCGCCGACGGCGCGACCACGCTGCGCAATATCGCCAGCTGGCGCGTGAAGGAAACCGACCGGCTCGCCGCGATGGCGACCGAACTGCGCAAGGTCGGCGCCAAAGTGCAGGAAGGCGAGGACTTCATCGTCATCGAACCGCCTGAAAAGCTGATTCCAAACGCCGCCATCGATACCTACGATGATCACCGCATGGCCATGTGCTTTTCGCTGGTGAGTCTCGGCGGCGTGCCGGTGCGGATCAACGACCCGAAGTGCGTCGGCAAGACCTTTCCCGATTATTTCGAGCGCTTTATTGCGCTTGCTCAACCCTGATTCGACCCCGAATCGACCGACGTGCGACTTTTTCGATGAAACCGACCCGTCCCTTTCACCAGACGCCCGTCATTACGATCGACGGCCCGAGTGCCTCCGGCAAAGGCACCGTGGCCGCGCTGGTTGCCGCGAGCCTCGGCTTCCACTTGCTGGACAGCGGCGCGCTGTACCGTCTCGCCGCGCTTGCCAGCCTGCGCTATAACATTGCGGAACACGATGCCGACGCGTTGACGAAGCTGATCGACGATCTGCATATCACTTTTCGCGAAGGGCTGGCGCAGCTCGACGGTGTCGATGTATCGGCCGAGATTCGCGCCGAGGAAGTCGGCAGCCGCGCCTCGGCGATCGCTGTGCACGCGCCGGTGCGTGCCGCGCTGGTGGCGCGCCAGCGGGCTTTTCGTAAGGAACCGGGGCTGGTTGCCGACGGCCGCGACATGGGCACCGTGATCTTCCAGGACGCCGTGCTGAAGGTGTTCATGACCGCCAGCGTGGAGGCCCGCGCGGCGCGCCGGCATAAGCAATTGATCCAAAAAGGATTTTCTGCTAATATAGATGACTTGCTCCGGGATTTGCGTGAGCGCGACGAGCGTGACAGTCAGCGCGTAGCCGCGCCACTCAAGCCTGCAGCGGATGCAAAGCTGCTTGATACCTCCGCATTGTCGGTCGACCAGGCGGTCGAGCAGGTGGTGCAATGGTATGAAGCTTTAGTCCCGCATGCCTGATGAAAGTACGAGTTGTGCTTCAGGTGTGGGCGCAGTAGAAGTCCGTTGTCAGTAGGTGTTTCGCGATCGTCGCGAAGCTTGTATTAACCCTTTAACCCCGCGTGGCATTCGCACACTAGCCGTTATTGCTGACCATCCGGCCAGCCGGGCACCGCGAGAACCATGCAAATTTTGATTTTTATGTCCGACCTGCAAACCTCTACCCCGAATACCGAATCTTTTGCGGCTCTGTTCGAAGAGTCGCTGACCAAGCAAGACATGCGCGCCGGCGAAGTGATCTCCGCCGAAGTCGTGCGTGTTGACCACAACTTCGTGGTCGTCAACGCTGGTCTCAAGTCCGAAGCCTACATCCCGCTCGAAGAGTTCCTGAACGACGCGGGCGAGGTAGAAGTGCAGGCGGGCGACTTCGTTTCCGTCGCGATCGACGCGCTGGAAAACGGCTATGGCGACACGATCCTGTCGCGCGACAAGGCGAAGCGCCTGGCTTCGTGGCTGTCGCTGGAAAAGGCTCTCGACAACAACGAACTCGTGACCGGCACGATCACGGGCAAGGTCAAGGGCGGCATGACCGTCATGGTCAACGGCATCCGCGCGTTCCTGCCGGGTTCGCTGGTTGACACGCGTCCGGTCAAGGACACGACCCCGTACGAAGGCAAGACGCTGGAATTCCGCGTCATCAAGCTCGACCGCAAGCGTAACAACGTCGTGCTGTCGCGCCGCGCTGTGATCGAAGCGACCCAAGGCGAAGAGCGCGCAAAGCTGCTCGAAACGCTGAAGGAAGGCGCGATCGTGGAAGGCGTGGTGAAGAACATCACCGATTACGGCGCGTTCGTGGACCTCGGCGGTATCGACGGCCTGCTGCACATCACCGACATCGCATGGCGTCGTGTGCGTCACCCGAGCGAAGTGCTGTCGGTTGGCCAGGAAGTCACCGCGAAGATCCTCAAGTTCGATCAAGAGAAGAACCGCGTTTCGCTGGGTATCAAGCAACTGGGCGACGATCCGTGGGAAGGCATTTCGCGCCGTTACCCGTCGGGCACGCGCCTGTTCGGTAAGGTCACCAACATCACGGACTACGGCGCATTCGTCGAAGTCGAATCGGGCATCGAAGGCCTGGTTCACGTGTCGGAAATGGACTGGACGAACAAGAACGTTGCACCGTCGAAGGTTGTGCAACTGGGCGACGAAGTCGAAGTCATGGTTCTCGAAATTGACGAAGACCGCCGCCGTATCAGCCTCGGCATGAAGCAATGCAAGCCGAACCCGTGGGACGACTTCAGCCGCAACTTCAAGAAGGGCGACAAGCTGCAAGGCGCGATCAAGTCGATCACCGACTTCGGCGTCTTCATCGGTCTGCCGGGCGGCATCGACGGTCTGGTTCACCTGTCGGACCTGTCGTGGTCGGAAACGGGCGAAGAAGCAGTTCGCAAGTACAAGAAGGGCGACGAAGTGGAAGCGATCGTTCTCGGCATCGACGTCGAGAAGGAACGCATTTCGCTGGGTATCAAGCAGCTCGAAGGCGACCCGTTCAGCAACTTCGTTGCCATGAACGACAAGGGTTCGATCGTCGACGGCGTGGTCAAGTCGGTGGACGCGAAGGGTGCCGTGGTTCAGCTGTCGGCTGAAGTCGAAGGCTACCTGCGCGCTTCGGAAATCGCACAAGACCGCGTGGAAGATGCTCGCAACGTGCTGAAGGACGGCGACAAGGTCAACGCGATGATCATCAACATCGATCGCAAGTCGCGTGGCATCAACCTGTCGATCAAGGCCAAGGATTCGGCTGAGCAACAGGAAGCGATCCGCGGCCTGGCTTCGTCGGACTCGAGCTCGGCTGCTACCGGCACGACGAACCTCGGCGCGCTGCTGAAGGCCAAGCTCGACGGCCAGAACCAGTAAGCCTGAGAGGTCTGCTGCAGTATGACCAAATCGGAATTGGTCGCCCAGCTGGCTACGCGATTTCCGCAACTTGTTCTTAAAGATGCGGATTTCGCGGTGAAGACGATGCTTGATGCGATGTCGGAGGCGCTTGCCAATGGTCATCGCATCGAAATTCGTGGCTTCGGCAGCTTCGGCCTTAACCGCCGTCCCTCCCGCGTCGGGCGTAATCCGAAGTCGGGCGAGAAGGTGTTGGTACCTGAGAAGTACGTACCGCACTTCAAGCCGGGCAAGGAATTGCGCGAGCGGGTAGATCGTCGCGCGGGCGAGCCGCTGAAGGCCGAAGAGCCGGATGACGACCTGTAAATGCTTCGCTGTGTTATTTGCAGCGTGGCATGGGTAGCGTCAGCGGCCAAAGCCAGTCGGCAAAAGACCAGAAAAAGCGCCTTCGGGTGCTTTTTTTTCGTCTGTACGTTTTGCGCGTGCGGATTCACTTGGATCGACGTGCGATTGGCTGGTAGCGCCTCCCGCCGAGCCGTCTAACCGCGTGACTACCCAATCACCCAATCTCCGACTCTCCAGCGCGCGTAGCCGTTTGCGGCAAGATGTAGCACGATAAAGCCCCGTAAGCCCGTAATCCGCCAGTTCCTGCCCAGCCGCGAGGGCTTCAATTACAATACGGGTCACTTCGGCGCGGGCAACACCGTGGCGCGACGCGTCATCAAGCCGGCGTCACCCCGCAACTGCCGTCAAGAGACCTATACATGAAATTTATCGTCTGGCTGATCCGTGTGCTGGTGTTCGTGCTGCTGCTGGTGCTGGCGCTCTCCAACACACAACCTGCTACGCTGAATTTCCTCGCCGGCTACGCATGGTCGGCGCCGTTGATCCTGATCGGCCTCGCGTTCTTCGTGGTAGGGCTGCTGGCTGGGCTGGTGTCGTCGATGCCGGCCATGGTGCGCTTGCGCATGGAAAACGGCCGGCTCAAACGCGAGTTGCGCGTGGCGCGCGAAACCCCGGTCGTGGTGGAACAGCCGCCCATGCCGCCGCTGATCTGAATTCCCTTCGCCGCGCGCATGAGCGCGGCTTTCCGTCTTCGCTTTCCCGCACATTTGCATTTATCGCATGGATCTAGACTTCTGGTGGCTGCTTGTCATACCCGTCGCTTTCGCGTTCGGCTGGATGGCTGCGCGCTACGACCTCAAGACGCTGCTGTCTGAAAGCGCCAACCTGCCGCGCTCGTATTTTCGCGGCCTGAATTTCCTGCTCAACGAGCAGCCGGACCAGGCGATCGACGCGTTCATCGAAGTGGTCAAGCTCGATCCGGAAACGGTCGAACTGCACTTCGCGCTGGGCAACCTGTTCCGTCGCCGCGGTGAAACGGATCGCGCGATTCGCGTGCATCAGAATCTGTTGAGCCGTGCCGACCTGCCGGTCAGCGAGCGCGATCATGCGCTCTATGAGTTGGGGCAGGATTTCCTGAAAGCGGGCTTGCTCGATCGCGCCGAAGAAACCTTCCGCTCGCTCGAAACCGGCGACTATGCGCTCGGCGCGCAGCGCGCGCTTCTCACCATCTACGAAATCGAGAAGGACTGGGTCAAGTCGATCGACACGGCCCGTCATCTGGAAACGATGGGTGCGGAGTCGCTCGACAAGGAAATCGCGCAGTTCCACTGCGAACTCGCGCAGGAAGCGCTGCAACAGAAGAAGCCCGACGAGGCCCGCCGTCAGCTCGGTTTCGCATTGAAGGCGAACCCGACCAATGTGCGCGCCACGATCCTGTTCGGCGACGTCGACGCGGCGGGCGGTGCGCCGGAAGCGGCGATCGCCCAATGGCGGCGGGTGGAGGAGCAGAATCCGGCTTATCTGCCGCTGGTCGCGGAAAAGCTGATGAAGGCTTACGAGGCGCTCGGCCGTCCGCAAGATGGCGCCGATCTGCTCACCACGTGGGTGGACCGCTATCCGACCAACGATCTGCTCGACGTGGCTTACCAGCACGTCGCATCGCTGCGCGGACCCGAGGCCGCGCATGCGCTGGCGCGCTCACAAATGCAGAAGTCACCAAATCTGGCGGGCATGACGCGGCTGCTCGAGGCACAGGAAGCCGTCGCGGAAGAACCGCGCCGCAGCGAACTCGAGCTGATGCGCACGCTGATTCGCCAGCGCACCAAAAATCTGCCACGGTATACGTGCCAGAATTGTGGTTTCAGGGCGCGGCTTTTCTACTGGCAATGTCCGGGCTGCAGCGGTTGGGAAACCTATGCGCCGCGCCGGGTCGAGCCGATCACCGCGTCGAACTGACACGCGGGTGGTCACGCCGGGTCCAGCCACGCGCTCGCGCCGCGAATCCGCGCGTGGCAAGCGTCCTCGCGCGGGCGGATCTCGCAACCTGTTCATGACCGGCTTTATCGTCGGGAATCATCACCGGAACCTTCTACCGGAAAGCGTATGAAAATCACCATTATCGGCACGGGCTATGTGGGTCTCGTCACCGGCGCGTGCCTCGCCGAGATCGGCCACGACGTTTTCTGTCTGGACGTCGATCCGCGCAAGATCGAAATCCTCAACAACGGCGGCGTGCCGATTCACGAGCCCGGCTTGCAGGAGATGATCGCCCGCACGCGCGCGGCGCGCCGCATCACGTTTTCCACGGATGTCGAAGCCAGCGTCGCGCACGGCGACGTGCAGTTCATCGCCGTCGGCACGCCCCCGGACGAAGACGGTTCGGCCGATCTGCAATACGTGCTCGAAGCGGCCCGCAACATTGGCCGCACGATGAACGGCTTCAAGGTGATCGTCGACAAATCGACGGTACCGGTCGGCACCGCGCAGCGTGTGCGCGCGGTGGTTGAAGAAGAACTGGCCCAACGCGGACTCGCGGGCAGCGCGCAACATCGCTTCTCGGTGGTGTCCAATCCCGAATTCCTGAAGGAAGGCGCGGCGGTCGACGACTTCATGCGCCCCGACCGCATCGTGATCGGCCTTGATGAAGACGAAGCCGGCCTGCGCGCGCGCGAACTGATGAAGCGTCTGTACGCGCCGTTCAACCGCAATCACGAACGCACGCTCTACATGGACGTGCGCTCGGCCGAGTTCACCAAATACGCCGCCAATGCGATGCTCGCCACGCGCATCTCGTTCATGAACGAGATGTCGAATCTGGCGGACCGGGTCGGCGCGGATATCGAAGCGGTGCGCCGCGGCATCGGCTCCGATCCTCGCATCGGCTATCACTTCCTGTATGCCGGTTGCGGCTACGGCGGCTCGTGTTTCCCGAAGGACGTCCAGGCGCTGATCCGCACGGCTAGCGAAAGCGGCCACAATTTGCGCATCCTCGAAGCGGTCGAGGAAGTGAACGACAAGCAGAAAGACGTGCTGGTGCACAAGATCACGGGCAAGCTCGGCGACGATCTGAGCGGCCGTACGTTCGCCGTGTGGGGGCTCGCGTTCAAGCCTAATACCGACGACATGCGCGAGGCGCCGAGCCGTCGCCTGATCGCGGAACTGCTCGCGCGCGGCGCCCACGTGCGTGCGTACGATCCGGTTGCGGTGACCGAAGCGCGCCGCGTGTTCGCCATGGATCTGCATGACGTGCCGGACCAGTTCGCGCGTCTCACCTTCGCGGGCACGCAGGACGAAACGTTGACGGACGCCGACGCGCTTGTGATCGTGACCGAATGGAAAGAATTCAAGAGCCCGGATTTCGTGCATCTGAAATCGGTGCTGAAGTCGCCGCTGATTTTCGACGGACGCAACCTGTATGAACCGGACGCGATGACCGAACTCGGCATCGACTATCACTCGATTGGACGCCCTTATGCCCAACCCTCTGAACTTCCGGCCGATGCCTGAGACCGTGCCCGGCGCCATCCCGTCCACGCCCGCGCCGCAGCTCACCGTCGTGCCGCGCGAACAGCTCGCCGCAGCGCGCGTGCTGGTGGTGGGCGACGTCATGCTCGATCGCTACTGGTTCGGCGACGTGAACCGCATTTCGCCGGAAGCGCCGGTGCCGGTCGTGCACGTGCAGCGTCAGGAAGACCGCTTGGGCGGCGCGGCGAACGTCGCGCGCAATGCGGTGGCGCTCGGCGCGCAAGCCGGCTTGCTATGCGTGGTCGGCCATGACGAACCTGGCGAGCGCATCGTGCAGTTGCTGAACGAAAGCGGCGTGAAGCCTTATCTCGAGCGTGACCCGGCGCTTCTCACCACGATCAAGCTGCGCGTGCTGTCGCGTCAGCAGCAACTGCTGCGCGTCGACTTCGAAAACTCGCCGGCGCACGAAGTGCTGCTCGCCGGTCTCGCACGGTTCGACGAACTGCTGCCGTCGCACGACGTGATCCTGATGTCCGACTACGCGAAGGGCGGCCTGACCCACGTCACGCAGATGATCGCGAAGGCCCATGCGGCGGGCAAGCCGGTGCTGGTCGATCCGAAGGGCGATGATTGGGAACGCTATCGCGGCGCGACGCTGATCACGCCGAACCGCGCCGAGTTGCGCGAGGTGGTTGGCCAGTGGAAATCAGAAGAGGATCTACTCGCGCGCGTGACGAAACTGCGCACCGATCTTCAGTTCAAGGCGCTGCTGCTGACGCGTTCGGAAGAGGGCATGACGCTCTTCTCGGACGACGGCGTCCTGCACGCATCGGCTGTCGCACGCGAAGTGTATGATGTCTCGGGCGCGGGCGACACCGTGATCGCCACGCTTGCCGCGATGCTCGGCGCGGGCCTCACGCTGGTCGAGGCGGTCGGGCTCGCGAATCGCGCGGCCGGCATCGTGGTCGGCAAACTGGGCACCGCCACCGTCGACTACGACGAACTTTTTCATTGATGCGGCCCGCCGGGTCTCTCGCTGTGCTTTTATCAACGGCGTGCAACGGGGACCCGCGCGGCGTCGACTGAACCTGTCGATCGGAGCGAGCGCCAGGCGCTGACTCCGATCCCATGCCAAGCTCACTATCGCAGGATCATCAATCATGACCCTCATCGTCACCGGCGCGGCCGGTTTTATCGGCAGCAATCTCGTGAAGGCGCTCAACGAGCGCGGTGAACAACGCATCATCGCGGTCGACAATCTGACGCGCGCGGACAAGTTCAAGAACCTCGTCGACTGCGAGATCGACGACTACCTCGACAAGACTGAGTTCGTCGAACGCTTCCAGCGTGGCGACTTCGGCAAGGTGCGCGCGATTTTCCACGAAGGCGCCTGTTCGGACACGATGGAAACCGACGGCCGCTACATGATGGACAACAACTTCCGCTACAGCCGGGAAGTGCTGGACGTCTGCCTCGCACAGAACATCCAGTTCCTGTATGCGTCGTCGGCGGCAACGTATGGCGGCTCGAGCCGCTTCGTCGAAGAGCGCGAAGTCGAGCAGCCGCTGAACGTGTACGGCTACTCGAAGTTTCTGTTCGATCAGGTGATCCGCCGCGTGCTGCCCACCGCGAAGAGCCAGATAGCCGGCTTTCGTTATTTCAACGTCTACGGGCCGCGCGAAACGCATAAGGCGCGCATGGCGTCGGTGGCGTTCCACAACTTCAACCAGTTCCGCGCCGAGGGCAAGGTCAAGCTGTTCGGCGAATACAACGGCTATGCCGCGGGCGAACAGACGCGCGACTTCGTTTCGGTTGAAGACGTGGTGAAGGTCAACCTGTTCTTCTTCGACAATCCGGACAAATCGGGCATCTTCAATCTCGGCAGCGGCCGTGCGCAACCGTTCAACGACATTGCCAGCACGGTGGTCAACACGCTGCGCTCGCTCAACAACGAACCGGCGCTGTCGCTCGCGGATCAGGTGCAGCGCGGGCTGATCGAATACATTCCGTTCCCCGACGCCTTGCGCGGCAAGTACCAGTGCTTCACGCAAGCGGACCAGTCGAAGCTGCGCGCGGCCGGCTACGACGCGCCGTTCCTGAGCGTGCAGGAAGGTGTCGACCGTTACGTACGTTGGCTGTTCGGCCAGGTGTAAATAATTCGGATCCCTCTTTAAACTGGAATCTCCCGGTTGGTGATGGTCGCCAACCGGTTGTACGAGGGAGATTCCATATGTTTCGAAAAATTCTGGTTACCGCGGCCATGCTCGCCGCTTTTGGCCACGCTTATGCGGCGGTCGACGTCAACACGGCTAATGAGGATGCGCTGCGCGGCATCAAGGGCATCGGTCCTGCCAAAGCGAAAGCCATTCTCGACGAGCGTGCAGCGCATGGTCCGTTCAAGGACCCGGCCGATCTCGGCAAGCGCGTCAAAGGCATGGGCGGGCATACCGTCGAGCGCCTGCAGGCGGAGGGTCTCGCTATCGGTCCGGCTGGCGCGGCTGCTAACCCGCAGGCTGCGGCGTCTGCACAGACCAAAGGCGCGGCCGCTGCGGCCAACACGCCGAAGAACGACGCCACGGTGGCGGTGAAGAAATAGCCTCACGCGCAGCTGGCGCGCGGGCCTGGTGGCCCGCGCGCCAGCTGCGTCGCCCTGATTTTCCCTTCATGGTCGGAGTCGTCAAGAACGCTCCTTCAGCTGTCATGCAGATGACTGGCTCCCGCGGTTCTCAGCCGCGGGCTTTTTGTGCTGCGTCCCCTCACTCAGGGGAGCCTGCATCCATGCGCTCAGAAGGGCCGCACGGCAGTCGCGTGCACGGTGGTTTAGAATCGATGGATTGAGACTTTGCGCGGCGACAGCACCAGAACCAATATGGCTTACAAAACGATTGAAGACACGATCGGCAATACGCCGCTCGTACAACTCGTCCGGCTCCCCGACGACGAGATCCGCAGCCGCAATAACGTGATCCTTGCGAAGCTCGAGGGCAACAACCCCGCGGGGTCGGTGAAGGACCGTCCGGCGTTGTCGATGATCGCGAAAGCGGAAGCACGCGGGCGTATCAAGCCAGGCGACACGCTGATCGAATCGACCAGCGGCAACACCGGTATCGCGCTTGCCATGGCGGCCGCGATCCGTGGCTACAAAATGGTCCTGATCATGCCGGAAGATCTGTCGGTGGAGCGCCGTCAGAGCATGGCCGCGTATGGCGCGCAGATCGTTCTCACGCCGGTCACGGGCGGCATGGAGTACGCACGCGATCTGGCCGAGCAGATGCAGCGCGAAGGCAAGGGCATCATCCTCGACCAGTTCGCCAATCCGGACAATCCAGCCGCGCACGTCGAAGGCACCGGCCCGGAAATCTGGCGCGACACCGAAGGGCGCATTACGCACTTCGTGTCGTCCATGGGTACGACCGGCACGATCATGGGCGTGTCCACCTATCTGAAAGAGCAGAACCAGGCTATCGAGATCATCGGTGCGCAACCCGAAGAGGGTTCGCGCATTCCGGGCATTCGCAAATGGCCGGAAGCCTATTTGCCGAAGATTTTCGATCGCAGCCGGGTGGACCGCGTGGAGAATGTGAGCCAGGCCGCGGCTGAAGCCATGGCGCGCCGTATGGCGTCGGTGGAAGGCATCTTTGCCGGCATCTCGTCGGGCGGCGCGTGCGAAGTGGCGCTGCGCGTCGCACGGCAGGTCGAGAACGCGACGATCGTGTTCATTGTTTGCGACCGCGGCGACCGCTATCTGTCGACGGGTGTGTTTCCTGCGTAAGCGCGTAGCTTGAAGCCGCTCGCGCAATGAAAAAGCGCCGGTTCAGAAGACCGGCGCTTTTTTTCGTCTTGTGGCATTGCGGGACGCACCCGGCGCCCGCACCGCCAGCTATTGCGAGGCCGCAACCGGCGGCGCGGCGTTGTTGACGGCGTTGGTCGCGTCGCTTGCTTCCATCTGCGCCTTGACCCGCTGGCCCAACTGATACACCGCGAGCGCGTAGAAGAAGCTGCGGTTATAGCGCGTCAGCACGTAGAAATTTTTCAAGCCCAGCATGAACTCGGTGCCGCGTCCGGGCGAGGGCAGATCCACCACCGTGACCGGCGTACCGGCTTCCGAGGCGATGTCCACGCCCGGTTCGTTCAGCAGCAAGCCGGCGCGCAGCAATTGGTCGAGCGGCCAGTGCGGCTCCGGCTGGCCGTCGGCGGCCGCTTGCGCGACGCCCAGGCTGCCGGCGTCCGAGCCGATCTTCCACACTACTGGCCGGCCGTTTTCCCAACCGTTCTGGCGCAGGTAATTCGCCACGCTGCCGATCGCATCCGCCTGACTCGTGCGCAAGTCGATCTGCTTGTTGCCGTCGTAGCTCACCGCGTATTGCACGATGCTGCTCGGCAGGAACTGCGGAATGCCGATCGCGCCGGTGTAGGAACCCAGCACCGTGGTCGGATCGATCTGCGAGTCGCGCGTCCATACCAGGTAGTCTTCGAGATTCTTGCGGAAGGTCGCCTGGCGGTCCGCGCGATTAGCGGTGCCCGGATAGTCGAAGCTGAGCGTGGTCAGCGCGTCGAGCACGCGGAAGTTGCCCATGAAGCGCCCATAAATCGTCTCCACGCCGATGATGCCGACGATCACTTCCGGCGGCACCCCGAACTCTTCATAGGCGCGTTGCAGCGTGGCCTGATTCGCGCGCCAGAAGCGCACGCCGGCATTGATGCGGACCTGGTCGAGAAAGCGCGCCTGGTACACGCGCCAGTTCTTGACCGCGGGCGAAGGCGACGGCGTCACGAGCTTGACCGCGGTCGCCGAATAGCTCACGCCGGCAAAGAGTGCGTGCAGCGCGGACTCGTCGAAGTCGTAACGCGCCACCATGTCGTTGATGAACGCGTCGACATTGGGGTTGTTCGCGTAGCGCTGCGGGATGATCTCTTCTTCAAACGTTTGCCCTTGAGGTACAGCGGGTTGCGGCTGGCCTTGCGCGAGCAGCACCGATGGTTTCTTGCCGGCACTTTGCGCGATCGCGGGACTGGTTGCCATGATCATGCACGATGCGACGGACAGTGCGGCGGCCATGGACGTGATGCGTAGCCGGTTTCGTGCAGACAGAGCAAGCTTGACGGTCATAGTGAGCTAAGGCGCGGTGCGCGGGAGACGAGGGAAGACGGGAAAAATCGATCGGGGCAGTATACCCGACGCCTCCCCGCAAAACTGTGCCTGACGCGTCACAGCCGCATCGTGTGGTAACTTGATGACTGTTGGCGCGCCGAGGGCGCGCGCCCCTGGATGGAGACATGCCGCACGCGTTCGAAACGCGTCGCCGCAGAAAAGAATCATGGCAACTGGCTTTTATTCCCACCACGACTGTCTGCTGCACGATATGGGGCAATGGCATCCCGAATGCCCCGCGCGCCTGCAGGCAATTGAAGACCAATTGATCGGAAGCCGCATCGATTCGCTGATCGAGCGCGAGATGGCGCCGCTTGCCGACGAAGCCGCGCTGCTGCGCGTGCATACGCAAGCCCACGTCGATTACATCCGCAGCCGCTCACCCGCTGAAGGCACCGCCGAAATCGATCCCGATACGACGATGAACCCGCACACGTTGAAAGCCGCGCTGCGTGCGGCGGGCGCAGCGGTAGCCGCGACCGACGCGGTGATCGAAGGCCGCTACGACAATGCCTTCTGCAGCATCCGGCCGCCCGGCCACCACGCCGAACCGGCGCGCGCCATGGGCTTCTGCTTCTTCAACAATATCGCGATCGCCGCGCGTCATGCGCTCGAAGTGCACGGCCTCTCGCGCGTCGCGATCATCGACTTCGACGTGCATCACGGCAACGGCACCGAGGCGGCCTTTTCGGGCGACTCGCGCGTGCTGATGTGCAGCTTCTTCCAGCATCCGTTTTACCCGTTCACCGGCGCCGACAACCAGGCGCCCAACATGTGCAACGTGCCGATGCCGGCGCGCTCGAAAGGCATGGCGGTGCGCGAGGCGGTGGACATGCTGTGGCTGCCGCGCCTGCATGAGTTCAAACCGGAGATGGTGTTCATCTCGGCCGGCTTCGACGCGCATCGCGAGGACGACCTCGGCAACATGGGCCTCGTCGAAGACGATTACGCGTGGATCACCGATCAGATGCGCGAAATCGCGAAGCGCTATTCGCACGGGCGCATCGTGAGCTGTCTCGAAGGCGGCTACAACCTGTCCGCGCTGGGGCGCAGCGTGGTCGCCCACGTGCGCTCGCTGGCCGGGATCTGAGCCGTCGCGCGGCGCGCAGCGCCATCCACTCTATGAGGAGCGAGCCATGAACGCCGATGCGCGCGACGCGTCACTGGTCGAGATCGAACACGGCGCGTACGGCGTGCCGGGCGTGGTGCGTGTGACGATGAACCGGCCCGATGCCTTTAACGCGCTCTCCGAAGCCTTGCTTGACGACCTGCAGACGGCATTGAGCGAGATCGGCCGCTCGGACGCGCGCGCGGTCGTGATCGCCGGCGCGGGCCGGGCGTTCTGCGCGGGACACGATCTGAAGGAAATGCGCGCGGCGCCTTCGCTGGCGTACTATCAGGCGCTGTTCGCCCGCTGCACGAAGCTCATGATGACGATCCAGCGCTTGCCGCAACCGGTGATCGCGCGGGTGCAAGGCATCGCGACTGCGGCTGGTTGTCAACTCGTCGCGATGTGCGATCTGGCGGTCGCTGCCGACACGGCCCGTTTTGCGGTTTCGGGCGTGAACCTCGGGCTCTTCTGCGCGACGCCTGCCGTGCCGCTGTCGCGCAACCTGTCGCGTAAGGCCGCGCTCGAATTGCTGCTCACCGGCGATTTCATCGACGCCGTGGGCGCGAAGCGGGAAGGGCTCGTGAACCGCGTCGTCCCCAAGGATGCGCTGGACGCGGAAATCGCACGGCTTGCGACCAGCATCTGCGCGAAACCCGTCGAAGCCGTGAGCGCCGGCAAAGGCCTCTTCTATCGCCAGTTGGAAATGGGAATCGAAGCGGCTTACCAGCTTGCCGGCCAGACGATGGCTTGCAATATGATGGATGAGTCGGCGCTGGAAGGCGTGCAGGCGTTCATCGACAAACGCCCGCCCGACTGGAAGCGTGACGCGGACTAGCCGCGTCGATCAGGCTCTCGCCACCAGCCGTTTTTCGATCCAATCGATCAACGCCCCGATCACCCGGTCGCGGTCGATGTCGTTCATCGTCTCGTGATAGCTGCCTTCGTGCAGAGTGAGCGTCTTGTCCGGCGAGCCCGCGTGCTCACCGAATTCGCGGCTGCCTTCGGGTTCGGTGAGCTTGTCGGCGGTGCCGTGATAGACCAGCAGCGGCACTCGCAAGCCCGCCCGGCCGCGTTCGATGCGCGCCATCGCCAGTAACAGCTCCGCGCCGGTGCGCGCGGGAATCGCGCCGTGATGCACGAGCGGATCGTTGCGATTGGCGTTCACCACGGGTTGAAGGCGGGATAACAACGCGGCGTCGATCTTCATCGCCGGGAAGCTCGGATAGAGACGGCTGATCACCTGGCTCAGCTTGAGCATCCAGCGCGGCACGTCGCGGCCCGGCGCCAGCGCCGGGCTCGACAGGATCAGCCCGTTCAGGCGCCGGCCGCTCGCTTCGAGGCGCTCGATCGCGTAGAGCGCGGCCACGGCGCCGCCCATGCTGTGGCCCATCAGGAAGAGCGGGGCGCAGCTTTGCGCGGCGGCGTCTAGCAAAGCTTGCGCGTCCAGCAGATAGTCGTCGAAGCGCTTCACGTAAGCCCGCTTGCCGGGTGCGTGGCCGTGGCCACGCAGATCGATCGCCACCAGTTCGACGCCAGCTGCGTTCAGGCGCGCGGCCAGCGCCGCGTAACGACCGGCGTGCTCGGCCAGCCCGTGGAGCAGCGCCACGGTCGCGCGCGTCGGCGTGGCGGCCGGCCAGCGGTACAGCGGTAGTTCCACGCCGTCCCCGGTCGTGACCGACGAGCGTAGCGGCTCGCCGCTGTTTCGCTTGCCCGCGATGGGCCGCACCGTGTTGCTTGGAGATGTTTCCATGGCTACCGCTTATCCTGATTTTGTTTCGCCCGATCATAGTCGCAGCGGTCGTGCGCACGCGAGCACCGCGCACCGGGCGGGCCTCTAATTCCAACAGGTTATGAAAAGATCGTAATTGATTATTAAAGGGAATGTCGGCGCTGCGGTAGAATTGCGGGCTCAAATCCCAATAAAAGCAACGGCGGCCGCTTGTCGGGAGCGCATCACGCTCGCTGACAACCTCCGCCGTTTCGTTTTTCCATGATCGAAATACGCAATATCTCCCAGCGGTTCGCCGGGCCCCGGGGCTGGGTCGAGGCGCTGCACAACGTCAATCTGTCGATTCCGGCGGGTGAGGTGTTCGGCATCATCGGCCGTAGCGGCGCGGGCAAGAGTACGCTCGTGCGCACGCTCAACCTGCTGACACGCCCGAGCGAGGGCAATATCGTCGTCAACGGCCGCGACCTGACGACGCTGCCCGCCGCGCAATTGCGCGAGGCGCGCCGCGAGATCGGCATGATCTTCCAGCACTTCAATTTGCTGTCGTCGCGCACCGTGTATGAGAACGTCGCGCTGCCGCTCGAACTCGCCGGCATGAAGCGCGATGAAATCGAAGCGAACGTGTTGCCGCTGCTCGACCTGGTCGGCCTGTCGGCGCAGAAGGATCGTTATCCGGCGCAGATCAGTGGTGGTCAGAAGCAGCGCGTCGGCATCGCGCGGGCGCTGGCGAGCAAGCCGAAAGTGCTGCTCTCCGACGAGGCGACTTCCGCGCTCGATCCCGAAACCACGCGCGCGATTCTCGACCTGCTCAAGCGCATCAATCGCGAACTGAACCTGACGATCGTGCTGATCACGCACCAGATGGACGTGATCAAGCAGGTCTGCGACCGCGTCGCCGTGCTGGATGCGGGCCGCGTGGTTGAAGAAGGCAAGGTCATCGACGTGTTCCTGCAACCGCATCACGAAGTCACGCGCGCGTTGATCGGCGACGTGATCGCGCAGGAATTGCCACCCGCCATGAAGGCACGTGTCGCCGAGCGCCTCAAGACCGGCAGCGGTCACTTGTTGCGACTCGCGTTCACCGGCTCCGGCGTCGATCAGCCGATCCTGTCGGAAACCATTCGCCGTTACGAACTCGACTTCAACATCCTGCACGGCCAGATCGACGAGATCCAGGGGCAGGCGTTCGGCTCGCTCGCGGTGCTCGCGGGCGGTGAACCGGCGAAAGTGGCGCAGGCGCTGACATATCTGCGTGAACAGGGTGTGGTGGTGGAGGAGCTGTCGTATGTTGAGTGAAATGTTGGACATGTTCGTCCAGTCGTTCTGGGAAACGCTCGTCATGGTGGGCATTTCCGGACTGGTCGGCGCTTTGGTGGGCTTGCCGCTCGGCGTGCTGCTGTATCTGACCGATCGGCAGGGCGTGCTGCAGAACATTGCGGTGAATCGCGTGATGGGCGTGATCGTGAATGCGGTTCGCTCGACGCCGTTCATCATCCTGCTCGTCGCCGTGATTCCGTTCACGCGCCTCGTGGTGGGTTCGTCGATCGGCACGGCGGCCGCCGTCGTGCCGCTGACGATCGCCGCCGCGCCGTTCATCGCGCGTCTGGTGGAGACGGCGTTGCGCGAAGTGGATCGCGGGCTGATCGAAGCCGCGCAGGCGATGGGCGCGACCACCAGCCAGATCGTCTTCAAGGTGTTGTTGCCGGAATCGCTGCCGGGCGTGGTTGCCGGCTTGACGATCACTTTCGTCTCGCTGGTCGGCTATTCGGCGATGGCCGGCGCGATCGGCGGCGGCGGTCTCGGCGATCTCGGCATTCGCTATGGGTATCAGCGCTTCCTGCCGGAAGTGATGTTGACGGTCGTGGTGATTCTGATCGTCTTCGTGCAGTTGGTGCAGTCGTTCGGGGATTGGCTCGTGCGTCGTTTGAGCCATAAGTAAAACAACAATTTCGAATAGGTTTGGAAAGGTCCATCATGCAACGTCGTTTCATTCTCAAACTGGCTGCCGTGCTCGGCGCCACGTCCCTGTTCGCTGTCGGCGCGGCTTGCGCTGAAGATTCGATCAAGGTCGGCGTCACCGGCGGCCCGCACGCGCAGATCATGGAAGTCGTGAAGACCGTCGCGGCGAAGAACGGTCTGAACATCAAGATCGTCGAATTCTCGGATTACGTGCAGCCGAACGCCGCGCTCGCAGGCGGCGATCTGGACGCGAACAGCTACCAGCACGACCCGTATCTGGAGGCGCAGGTGAAGGATCGCGGCTACAAGCTGATCCGCATCGCCGATACGGTGACGTACCCGATGGGCATCTATTCGAAGAAAGTGAAGACGCTGGCCGAACTGCAGCCGGGCGCGAAGATCGCTGTGCCGAACGATCCGACCAACGGCGGCCGCGCGCTGCTGTTGCTGCAAAAGCAGGGCTTGCTGAAGCTGCGCGCCGACGCGGGCCTGAAGGCGACGCCGCTCGATATCGTCGAGAACCCGAAGAAGCTGAAGATCGTCGAACTCGACGCCGCGCAAATTCCGCGCTCGCTGAACGACGTGGACGCGGCGGCGATCAACACGAACTTCGCGATGGAAGCGGGTCTCAAGCCCAAGCAGGACGCCATCGCGATTGAAGATCCGAAGGGGCCTTACGTGAACATCATCGCGATCCGCGAGGCGGACAAGAATAAGCCGTGGGTCGCCAAGCTGGTCGCGGCGTATCATTCGCCGGAAGTGAAGCAGTTTGTTGAAAGCAAATTCGGCGGGGCCGTGATCACCGCCTGGTGAGCCGGCGGCCTGCAGAGCAAGCAAGATGCGACGGCAATGCAAAATTAGAGTCGTAAGTCGGAACCCGGGGTTGTCGCCCGGGTTTTTTCGAGATTAAAATAGAACGACCGTTCGATATTGCCGTCACGCCGCTGAGGAGCGATATCCTCCTGCTAGAGCGCCCGCGACAGGGCTGCCGCGAGGGCAGTCGTTATAATGTTCGTGGGTTGACGTATTCGTAACTTTGGAGCGTGTGCATGAAAATCCTGGTGCCAGTCAAGAGAGTGGTCGATTACAACGTGAAGGTTCCAGTCAAATCGGACGGCACGGGCGTCGACATCGCGAACGTGAAGATGTCGATGAATCCGTTCGACGAAATCGCGGTTGAAGAAGCGGTGCGTCTGCGTGAAGCGGGCGTGGCGACCGAAGTGATCGCCGTGTCGGCGGGTGTGACGCAGTCGCAGGAAACGCTGCGCACGGCGCTGGCGATCGGCGCGGATCGCGCGATCCTGATCGAATCTTCCGAAGAGCTGCAGCCGCTGGCGGTGGCCAAGCTGTTGAAGGCGCTGGTCGATAAGGAGCAGCCGCAACTGGTCATCCTCGGTAAGCAGGCTATCGACGACGATTCGAACCAGACCGGCCAGATGCTGGCTGCTTTGGCCGGGTTGCCGCAGGCGACGTTCGCCTCGAAGGTTGTCGTCGCTGACGGAAAGGCTACGGTGTCGCGTGAAGTGGACGGTGGCGCTGAAACGCTGTCGCTGACGCTGCCGGCAGTCATTACGACCGACCTGCGCCTGAACGAGCCGCGCTATGTGACGCTGCCGAACATCATGAAGGCGAAGAAGAAGCCGCTGGAAACGATCAAGCCGGAAGACCTGGGTGTCGACGTCACGCCGCGCCTGAAGACGCTGAAGGTTGTCGAGCCGCCGAAGCGCTCCGCCGGTGTGAAGGTGCCGGATGTGAAGACGCTGGTCGAGAAGCTGAAGACCGAAGCCAAGGTGCTGTGAGGGAGACAGAGCAAATGACGAATCTGGTAATCGCAGAACACGACAACGCGTCGATCAAGGCCGCGACGCTGAACACGATCGCAGCGGCGCAGAAGATTGGCGGGGATATTCACGTGCTGGTGGCAGGGCACAACGCACAAGCCGCAGCGGATGCGGCAGCGAAGATTGCAGGCGTTTCCAAGGTCTTGCTGGCTGACGCGCCGCAACTCGAAGCGGGCCTCGCGGAAAACGTCGAAGCGACGGTGCTGAACATCGCAAAGGATTACACGCACATCCTCGCGCCGGCAACGGCGTACGGCAAGAACATCGCGCCGCGTATCGCCGCAAAGCTCGATGTCGCGCAGATCAGCGACATCACCGCAGTGGACAGCGCTGACACGTTCGAGCGCCCGATCTACGCAGGTAACGCAATCGCCACAGTGCAATCGGCTGACCCGATCAAGGTCATCACGGTTCGTTCGACCGGTTTCGACGCTGTGGCGGCTGTTGGCGGCAGCGCAACGGTCGAGAAGATCGAAGCGGCGGCAGACAGCGGCATCTCGTCCTTCGTGAGCCGTGAAGTGACGAAGCTGGACCGTCCGGAACTGACGTCGGCGAAGATCATCGTTTCGGGCGGTCGTGGTCTAGGCAACGGCGAGAACTACACCAAGGTTCTCGAGCCGCTGGCAGACAAGCTGAACGCAGCGCTCGGCGCATCGCGCGCAGCAGTGGACGCAGGCTTCGTGCCGAACGACTATCAGGTCGGCCAGACCGGCAAGATCGTCGCGCCGCAACTGTATGTGGCGGTCGGTATCTCCGGCGCGATCCAGCATCTGGCCGGCATGAAAGACAGCAAAGTGATCGTCGCGATCAACAAAGACCCGGAAGCGCCGATTTTCAGCGTCGCCGATTACGGTCTGGTGGGCGATCTGTTCACGGTCGTGCCGGAGCTTGTTAGCGAGCTCGGCTAAGCGCCGAAGCGCCTTGTAAAAGGCGTCTGTCAACACGCGAAGGGCGCGGGACCGATCAAGTCCGGCGCCCTTTTTTATATCGACGGCGGGAGGAGACGAAAATGAGCTATACGGCACCCATCAAGGACATGCTGTTCGTGATGAAAGAACTGGCCGGTCTCGAACACATCGCGACGCTGCCGGGCTTCGAAGACGCGAATCTCGACACCGCGCAGGCCGTGCTCGAAGAGTCGGCGAAACTGTGCGGCGAAGTGCTGGCGCCGCTGAATGTGGAAGGCGATCGCAATCCGAGCAGCTGGAAAGATGGCGTGGTCACCGCGACGCCCGGCTTCAAGGAAGCGTTTCGCCAGTTTGGCGTTGGCGGCTGGCAGGGCGTGCAACATCCCGTCGACTACGAAGGCCAGGGTCTGCCCAAGCTGATTGCCACCGCCTGTATCGAGATGCTCAATGCGTCGAACCTGTCGTTCGCGCTGTGCCCGCTGCTCACGGATGGCGCGATCGAGGCGCTGCTCACGGCGGGCAGCGAAGCGCAGAAACAGACCTACGTGCCCAAACTCATTTCCGGCGAATGGACCGGCACGATGAACCTGACCGAGCCGCAGGCCGGCTCCGACCTCGCGCTCGTGCGCACGCGCGCCGAGCCGCAGGGCGACGGGTCGTTCAAACTGTTCGGCACGAAGATTTTCATCACGTGGGGCGAGCACGACATGGCGAAGAACATCGCACATCTCGTGCTGGCGCGCACACCTGACGCACCGGAAGGCGTGAAGGGCATTTCGCTTTTCATCGTGCCGAAGTTTCTCGTCAATGAAGACGGCTCGCTCGGCGAGCGCAACGACGTGCATTGCGTGTCGATCGAACACAAGCTCGGCATCAAGGCGAGTCCGACCGCGGTGCTGCAGTTCGGCGACCACGGCGGCGCGATCGGTCATCTGATCGGCGAAGAGAATCGCGGCCTCGAATACATGTTCATCATGATGAACGCGGCGCGCTTTGCGGTCGGCATGCAGGGCGTGGGTGTGTCGGATCGCGCTTACCAGAAGGCGGTGGCGTACGCGAAAGACCGTGTGCAAAGCCGTCCCGTGGATGGCTCGGCGAAGCAACCGGTCGCGATCATTCAGCACCCCGACGTGCGCCGTATGCTCGCCACGATGCGCGGCCTGACTGAAGCCTCACGCGCGCTGGCGTATGTGGCCGCGGCTCACTGCGACATCGCGCATCGTCACGCTGACGAAGCCACGCGCGCGGAACATCAGGCGATCTACGAATACCTCGTGCCGATCGTGAAGGGCTGGAGTACGGAGCTGTCGATCGATGTGACGAGCCTCGGCGTACAGGTGCACGGCGGCATGGGTTTCATCGAGGAAACCGGCGCCGCGCAGTATTACCGCGACGCGCGGATTCTGCCGATCTATGAAGGCACGACCGCGATCCAGGCGAACGATCTGATCGGCCGCAAGACCGTGCGCGACGGCGGCAAGGTGGCGAAGTCGCTGCTCGCCGGCGTGGCCGAAACGATCGAAGCGCTCGGTGGGCAGCAGGGTCCGGCGTTCGGGTCGATGAAGAAATATCTTGCGCAGGGGCATCGCTCGTTGAGCACGGTGGTGGACTTTGTTGTCACCAATACGAAGAGCGATCCGAACGCGGTGTTCGCGGGCAGCGTGCCGTATCTGAAGCTCGCGGGCATCGTGCTTGGCGGCTGGCAGATGGCGCGTGCGTTGCTCGTGGCAGCCGGGAAGCGCGACGCAGATCCTTCGTTTTACGGTGCGAAGATCGCGACCGCGCAGTTCTACGCTGAGCATGTGCTGACGCTCGCATCGGCGCTGGAGGCGTCGATTGTCAGTGCGAAGGGTGGCGAGAGTGTGCTGGCGCTGTCGGAAGATCAGTTCTGACGCTGCTTCTGCTTTAAAACCTCGCTTGAAAAAACAAACGGCGCCTCGAAAGGCGCCGTTTGTTTTTGTCGATCTGGTCTGCGAGATTACATACCAGCTCAACCGCTCGCGAAGCGTCGTTAAACCTCAGGCATAAGCCGGGCGATGCGCGCCGCCAATTTCGCCGAGATAGCGATGCACCGACAGGTCGTCTGCCTTGATGGCCGGTTGCTTGCCCGACATCACGTCGGCGAGCAGTTGGCCTGAGCCGCACGACATCGTCCAGCCCAGCGTGCCGTGGCCCGTGTTCAGGAACAGATTCGCCACCGGCGTGCGGCCGACGATCGGCGTGCCATCCGGCGTCATCGGGCGCAGACCGGTCCAGAAGGTAGCCTTCGACGTATCGCCGCCGCCCGGGAACAGGTCGTTCACGCACAGTTCCAGTGTTTCGCGACGCGCCTGGCGCAGCGATTTGTCGAAGCCGACAATCTCAGCCATGCCGCCCACGCGAATCCGGTCGTCGAAACGCGTGATCGCAATCTTGTAGGTTTCGTCGAGCACGGTCGACACCGGTGCCGACGCTTCATTGACGATCGGCGCGGTAATCGAATACCCCTTGAGCGGATAGACCGGGATCTTGACGAGCCCCGACAGGAACTGGGTCGAATACGAACCCAGTGCGACGACGAACGAATCGGCACGCACGAGTTCTTCGCCGCACTTCACGCCGGCGATGCGGTCGCCGGCCATGGCGAGCGCGTCGATCGGCGTGTTGTAGCGGAATTTGACGCCCAGTTGCTCGGCCAGCGCGGCGAGGCGCGTGGTGAACATCTGGCAGTCGCCGGTTTCATCGCCCGGCAGACGCAGACCGCCGGTCAGCTTGTGGGACACCGCGGCGAGCGCCGGTTCCGCTTGCGCGAGTTCAGCCGGCGAGAGCAGTTCATACGGCACGTTAGCTTCCCGCAGTACGGCGATGTCTTTCGCGGCGCCGTCGAACTGCTGCTGCGTGCGGAACACCTGCAGCGTGCCGCCGGTGCGGCCTTCGTACTGGATGCCGGTTTCGGCGCGCAGCGCTTGCAGGCAATCGCGGCTGTATTCGGCGAGACGGACCATGCGGCCCTTGTTCACCGCATAGCGCGACGACGTGCAGTTTTGCAGCATCTGCCACATCCATTGCAACTGGAATTGCGTGCCGTCGAGGCGGATCGCGAGCGGCGCGTGTTTCTGGAACATCCATTTGACGGCCTTCAGCGGCACGCCCGGCGCGGCCCAAGGCGACGCGTAGCCCGGCGAGATCTGACCGGCATTGGCGAAACTGGTTTCGAGCGCCGGGCCGGCCTCGCGATCGATAACGGTCACTTCATGACCGGCGCGCGCCAGGTAATACGCACTCGTCACCCCGACGACGCCACTGCCCAAAACGACGACTCGCATAGATGCTCCAGGATATTCAGATGAGGTCTGAGGGCGGTGCGCTCGTCGAGTCGTTGGAATTCGTTCGATTAACGAGGTGTAACGCGGATCGCCCAGTGTTAACCGCTATACTATTAACAGTCAGGCAGGTTTTGTTATTGTATTTTCAAGATTTTCAGCAAAAACATCATGCGTACACAGCGCCAACCGGTCCGGGCTCTCGACAAACTCGATCACAAGATCCTGCGGCTCTTGCAGCAGGATGGCCGCATGGCCATGAAAGACCTGGCTGAGCAGGTCGGACTGTCGGTGACGCCGTGCATCGAGCGCGTCAAGCGGATGGAGCGCGACGGCGTGATAACCGGCTACCACGCGCGCGTGAATCCGGCGGAGTTGGGCGCGGCGCTGCTGGTGTTCGTCGAGATCACGCTGGACCACAAGAGCGGCAACATGTTCGACCAGTTCCGCCGCGAGGTGCAGAAGATTCCCGAAGTGCTGGAGTGCCACCTCGTATCGGGCGACTTCGACTATCTGATCAAGGCGCGCATCGGCGAAATGGCCGATTACCGGAAGCTGCTCGGCGACATCCTGCTGCAATTGCCCGGCGCGGTGCAGTCGAAAAGCTACGTGGTGATGGAAGAGATCAAGGAAACGCTGACGATCGCAGTCGGGGATTAGACAGCACGGCAAGCGCAAGACGGGGCTCGACAAACGGCGTAAACACTGTATATTTGTACAGGTATTTTACGCCGTTTGTGCTTTGCGTTTTCTAGCCGTGACCGACTCCGACTCCGAACCCGTCAACGAATTTCCGATCGCGCCGCCCGCGCCTCGCAAGGGCCGCGGCGCGGTGACGAACCTGCAAGGCCGCTACGAAGTCGACCAGCGCGAAGCAGTGGACGACGGCTGGCTGTCAGCGGCGGAAGGCGACGACGAGCCGAAGGTCTTACGCACGCAAGTCTTCGAAGAGCGGGCCAAGACCATTCTTACGCGCAACGCATCGCCGGACATTCCGTTCGGCGTGTCGCTCAACCCGTATCGGGGCTGTGAGCACGGCTGCATTTATTGTTTTGCGCGGCCCACGCACAGTTATTTGGGACTGTCCCCCGGGCTCGACTTCGAAAGCCGGATCTACGCCAAGGTCAACGCACCGGAGTTGCTCGAGCGGGAGTTGTCGAAGAAGACCTATGCGCCGGAGCCGATTGCGCTGGGCGTCAATACAGATGCCTGGCAGCCCGTCGAGCGTGATTTGCGGCTCACGCGCCGTGTGATTGAAGTGCTCAGCGAGCGGCATCATCCGTTCGCGGCGATCACCAAGTCGTCGCTGATCGAACGCGATCTCGATCTGCTAGCGCCTATGGCGGCGCGCGGGCAATTCATGGCGGCCATCACCATCACCACGCTGGACGCCGAGATCGCTCGCACGCTCGAACCGCGAGCGGCCACGCCGTCTCGGCGGCTGCGCACCATTCGCACGCTGAGTGAGGCGGGCATTCCGGTCGGCGTCAGCATCGCACCGGTGATTCCGTTCGTCACCGAACCGGACATGGAGCGTGTGCTGGAGGCCTGTGCGGAGGCCGGCGCAAGCAACGCAAGCTACATCGTGCTGCGTCTGCCGTGGGAAGTCGCGCCGCTATTCAAGGACTGGCTCGCGGCGCATTTTCCCGATCGCGCCGAGCGGGTCATGGGCCGCGTGCGGGACATGCGGGGCGGGAAAGACTACGACTCTTGCTTCTCGTCGCGAATGAAGGGAGAAGGCTTGTGGGCGGACCTGCTCAAGCAGCGATTCCAGAAAGCGGTGCGCCGGCTCGGCTTGAACCAGCGTGATCGCGGCATTCTGGATATGTCGCACTTTCGCCGGGCGGAAGCGCCGCGCGCCCATGAATCGGCGCGCGACGATCCTCAACTGGATCTTTTTTAACGCTGCATGAGACGCGTCACTGCGAGAGTGCTTTGGCCGCCTGCACCTGACCTTCAAAGTAGGTCTGGAACGAGATGGCGAGCCCTGTCATCAACAGGAAGGCGCCGATCAACAGTGAAAAAATGACGACGAAGATGACCGTCCAGCCAGAGCGGCTCTTGCGTTGAGTCTGGGCGTTGAATTGCGCGTCCCACTTTTCGTCCGGACGCAGCCCGTAGACGATCGCAGCGAGAAACGCGGCGAGCAGCGAAACCGCACCGGGAAACGCCAACACCCAGCCGAGCATGGAAGCCCGTTCGCTGGCCACCACCAGCATGGCGCCTGGAATGCCGATCAGCGTACCGATCACGTGCGCCCAGCCGTAGATGTCGCGCGTGCCATACAGATAGAAGCGATGAGCGCCGAGGCAACCGAAGAAGAACGCCAGTGCGGCGGTAATCGTCTTGGATCTGAAACGCGGGGAAGTCGAAGCAAGGGTGGACATGTAGGCGAGGTCAGAGTGACAGGCGGTCGAAAGGAGCGGCGCGCGGCTCGCGCGGACCGACGCGCATTCTACGCCCGCCACACGGCGCCGGTCACGTGGAGGGTCGCGCTGCAGTGAGGTGCCTTTGCGATAAACGCCGGAGTTGGTACGGTTGCATCCGCGGGGCGGCTCGCTGGTTCGGAAGAACGGCGGCGCTTCGGGCGCGCTGCGGCTGAATGTCGCTGACGGCTATCTACGGCGCGGAGTAAGTGACGCGGTAAACCGCTCCGGCGTAGTCGTCGCTGATCAGGAGTGAACCGTCGGGTAGGGGCAACACGTCGGCGGGACGGCCCCATACGGCCTCGCCTCGTTGCAGCCAGCCTTCCGCAAAGACTTCCTGGCGGGCGTTGCCGCCATCCGGGTCCGTGACGACATGCACGACGCGATAGCCAACCTTCTTGCTGCGATTCCACGAGCCGTGCTCGGCGACGAAAATCGTATTCCGGTAAGCGGGCGGAAACATCGAGCCGCTGTAAAAGCGCATGCCGAGCGCGGCGACGTGCGCACCGAGTTTGACCGTCGGCGGCGTGAACTCGCTGCACGGATGGTCCTTGCCGAACTCGGGATCGGGCGTGTTGCCGCCGTGGCAGTAGGGAAAACCGAAATCCATCCCGGCGCGCGGCGCGCGGTTGAGCTTGTCGTCCGGGACGTCGTCGCCAAGCAGGTCGCGGCCGTTGTCGGTGAACCACAGTTCATGCGTCACCGGATGCCACGCGAAACCGACCGAATTGCGGATGCCGCGCGCCACGACTTCATAGTGGCTGCCGTCCGGGTCCATGCGGCCGATCAGGCCGAAACGGTCGCGGTCTTTCAGGCAGACGTTGCAGGGCGCACCTTGCGGCACGTAAAGCTTGCCGTCCGGCCCGAAAGCGATGAATTTCCAGCCATGGTGCGTCTCCGTGGGCAGGGTGTCGATCACGACGGCAGGCTTGGGCGGATCGTTCAGGTGCGTGTCGATCGCATCGAAGCGAACAATTTTCGATACCGCCGAAACATAGAGCGCGCCATCGCGCCATGCCACGCCCGCCGGCGTTTCCAGCCCGGAAGCAATCACGTGGCGGGCTGTCACCTGCCCATTTTGCAATTCGAGCGCGTAGACGTGGCCGTCCAGGCTGCCTATATAAAGAATGCCCTTCGGCGAGAGCGCCATGGCTCGCGCGCTGGGCACGGCGTCCGACAAGACTTCAATGCGAAAGCCCGGCGGTAGTTTGATCCGGTCTACCGGCAGTGCGGCGAGCGCCGGCAGGGCAGTCGCGGCGAGCAAGACGGCCGTGCCCGTGTTCAGAGTCCTGCTTCGCAGAATGCACGCCGAGCCGGCAAGTCGCGCAACGGTGCCAAGAAAATCGCGCAAAAACACAATGGGTGGCAGGAGTTTCAAGGGCGCTCCGTCAGGTAATTCGGGCGTTTCGGCGTGGTGCGAGGTCCCCGCCTGTCAGGCCGGCGCGGCCCCGTTACTCAGTTTATCCCGGTAAGTGTTTGTTATGGCGTCGGTTTCCCGCTATAATCGCGTGTTTCAGTCGTTCCGAACCCCGGTTTTCAAGGATTCTAGTATGGTCATCATCCGCTTGGCTCGTGGCGGCTCCAAGAAGCGCCCGTTCTACAACATCGTCGCAACCGATTCGCGTAACCGTCGTGACGGCCGCTTCATCGAGCGCGTTGGCTTCTACAACCCGGTCGCTACGAAGGGTGAGTCGCTGCGTATCGCTCAAGACCGCCTGACGTACTGGCAAGGCGTTGGCGCACAACTGTCGCCGACCGTCGAGCGTCTCGTGAAGGAAGCTGCAAAGGCGCAGCCGGCTGCTTAATGGTAGCTAGCCTGCGTATCGTCGTCGGTTCGTCCGGCGGCTCTCGCGGTTTGCGTGAGCGGCCCAATGAGCAGTCCGATGCGCGAGTTGTTTTGCTGAAGCAGGCGTCGAAGCTGGTAGCGAGGTTCTCTTATGTCTGAGCGTGATTCCGGCAGTTCAGGTAGCGCCAAGGCAGTAGCCCCGCGCGCGAAGACGTCTGATCAGGCGCCGTTCGGTGCATTCGTCCGCAAGCCGGTCGAAAAAGCCGAGGGCAAGGCGAAAGCCAATGTTGCAAACACCGGTTCTGGTGCGGCAGAAATGCGCATGGAAACGGTGGAAAGCTGGCCGGCCGATGCGGTCGAGGTCGGTGCAATCGTCGACGCTTACGGCCTCAAAGGCTGGGTCAAGGTAGCCGCGCATGCGGATGCCGGACATGGCGGCGACGCTTTGCTGAGCGCGAAGCGCTGGTGGCTGCTCAAAGGCCAGGAGCGCAAATCGGCGCCGTCGTTGCAAGCGAAAACGCATAGCGATAGTGTGGTGGCCCATCTGGGCGGCGTCACTGATCGCGACGTGGCGCTGGCACTGCGCGGCTCCCGCGTCTATATCAGCCGCAGCGAGTTTCCGGCTCTCGAAGCCGACGAATTCTACTGGGTCGACCTGCTCGGCCTGGATGTGGTGAACGTTGCCGGGGTCAATCTCGGCAAGGTTGCAGACATGATCGACAACGGTGCGCACTCGGTGATGCGTATCGAATACCCGGCTACCGACAAAAGCGGCAAGCCGGTCACCGGCGAGCGTTTGATCCCGTTCGTCGGCGTCTTTGTCAAAACGGTGGACCAGGCGGCGAAGCAGATCACTGTCGACTGGGAAGCCGATTATTAAAACATTCGCTGAACGGAGAGAGCGATGCAGTTCGATGTCGTCACGCTCTTTCCTGACATGTTTCGTGCGCTGACCGACTGGGGTATCACCAGTCGCGCGGCGAAACAGGAGCGCTACGGTTTGCGTACGTGGAATCCACGCGATTTCACGACCGACAACTACCGCACAATCGACGATCGCCCGTACGGCGGCGGACCCGGCATGGTCATGCTGGCCAAGCCGCTGGAAGACGCGATCGGCGCGGCGAAAGCGGCGCAGGCGGAGCAGGGTATCGGCGCGTCGCGCGTCGTGATGATGTCGCCGCAAGGCGCCACGCTGAATCATGACCGTGTCATGCAGTTCGCGGCGGAACCCGGCTTGATCCTGTTGTGCGGGCGCTATGAAGCGATCGACCAGCGTTTGCTCGACCGTGTCGTCGACGAAGAAGTCAGCCTTGGCGACTTCGTGCTGTCTGGCGGAGAATTGCCGGCCATGGCGTTGATGGATGCTGTGGTGCGTCAGTTGCCCGGCGTGCTCAACGACTCGCAGTCTGCGGTGCAGGATAGTTTTGTCGACGTGCTGCTGGATTGCCCGCATTACACGCGCCCTGAGGAATACGACGGTGTGCGTGTGCCCGATGTGCTGCTCGGCGGCCATCATGCGGAGATCGAAGCATGGCGTCGGCGTGAAGCCTTGCGCAACACGTTGAACAAACGGCCGGATCTGATCGTCAAGGCCAGAAAGAACAAGATGTTGAGCCGTGCCGATGAGGCATGGCTTGCGAGTCTCGCGAAGGAAGAGTCGAAGGCGTAAAGCCTTGGGTCTTTCAAGCGGACACCAGGCGGCGCCGCGCATGCGTGCACGGCGCCTGATGTGAACCCATCCTCTATCGGGGCCGTAGCCGAGCGCAATAAGGAAACTTAGTGCAAGGCAGGTACGAACGCCGACAAGATGGACTTAGGAGTCAGTGATGAATCTGATTGCAAAACTCGAGCAGGAAGAAATCGCGCGCGCCCTCGGCGAGAAGACCATTCCCGAATTCGCTCCCGGCGATACGGTGATCGTCAGCGTGAACGTGGTTGAAGGTACGCGTAAGCGTGTTCAGGCTTACGAAGGCGTCGTGATCGCCAAGCGTAACCGTGGTCTGAATTCGTCGTTCATCGTCCGCAAGATTTCGTCGGGCGAAGGCGTCGAGCGTACGTTCCAGACGTACTCGCCGCTGCTGGCAAGCATCGTCGTCAAGCGTCGTGGTGACGTGCGCCGTGCGAAGCTGTACTACCTGCGCGACCGTTCGGGCAAGTCGGCCCGGATTAAGGAAAAGCTGGTCTCGAAAGACCGCGCTGCTTCCCAAGCGTAAATGCTGTAAGAAAAAGCACCCCTCGCGGGTGCTTTTTTGTTTGCCAGGTCAAAATAGCGGCATGTCCCCTATCCGCTTATTTCGAGAGACCCGTTGATCCGCCCCGTCTTTGAGCCTGAAACTCTGCCTGTCGAAGCGACCGGCGCCGATCTGCCGCCGGTGGCGGGCGACCGTCTCACGCCTGACGGCCTGCGCGCACGCTTCGAGCAGCGCCTTGCCTGGACTCCCGAACCTATCGTCGAAGCGCCGTGGCGCGATACGCATGCCGATCCGCGAGTTGCCGCGGTGCTGGTGCCGCTGGTGGTGCGCGAGCGCGGCCTGACCGTGCTGCTGACCCAGCGCGCCGACCATCTGAACGATCATGCGGGGCAGGTGAGCTTTCCCGGTGGCCGTCACGAACCCTTCGATGCCGACGCCACCGCCACCGCGCTGCGTGAAGCACAGGAAGAGGTGGGTCTTGCGCCCTCGCGCGTGGAGATTCTCGGCGCCTTGCCGGACTACCTGACGGGCACTGGTTTTCGCGTGACGCCGGTAATCGGCCTCGTGCATCCGCCGTTCACAGTGAAAGCGGACGCGCTCGAAGTGGCCGAAGTCTTCGAAGTGCCACTCGCCTTTCTCATGAACCCCGCCCATCACGAAGAGCGCGTGTTTCGCTACGAGGGCGGTGAGCGGCGCTTCTTCGCCATGCCCTATCCGCGCGCCGCGTCGGCCGAGGCGCAGGCTGCGGAGAGCGGAAGCGCGCTCGGTGGTCACTACTTCATCTGGGGCGCAACCGCGGCGATGCTGCGCAACTTCTATCGCTTCCTCGCAGCGTAAACCGCACGGGACTGTGCAGTTGTTGGGTGTTTGTCAACGACTGCGCTCAGTCGCATCCGACCCTGTGCTATCGTTATAAAACAATCGTAAAACTCGAAAAGCACGGCGCATCGCATGACTTTTTTCTCTGTATTGCTGGCTCTGATCATTGAACAGGTGCGTGCGCTTTCACCGAATAATCCGGTGTCCGCGTTGCTTCAATACCATGCGGAATCGGCGGCGCACGGATTCGATGCCGGCAAGCCGAAGCATGGCTTGCTCGCCTGGCTTGTGGTGGTGGTGCCCTGGACGTTGGCCGTGGCGCTCGTCTACTACGTGCTGTATCACATTCACTTCGCGCTGGCGTTCCTGTGGAACGTCGCGGTGCTGTACTTCACGCTCGGCTTTCGCCAGTTCAGCCATTACTTCACGGACATCCACCTCGCGTTGAATAACGACGACGTGCCGCACGCGCGTGAAATCCTGAACGAATGGACCGGACTCGATACCGTCGACATGCCCGTCAGCGAAATCGTGCGTCATACGCTGATTCATGCGGTGGTCGCTTCGCATCGGCATGTGTTCGGCGTGTTCTTCTGGTTTCTGATTCCGGTTGGTCCGGCGGGCGCGGTGCTATATCGGATTGCCGAGTATCTGGCGCGCACGTGGGCACGTCCGGTCGACGATCGCACGGTTGCGTTTTCGAGCTTCGCACAGCGCGCCTTCTTCGTGATCGACTGGGTGCCGGCGCGGCTGACGTCGCTGGGCTTTGCGATTGTCGGCAATTTCGAAGACGCGATTTATGCATGGCGCAATCATGCGCGCCAGTGGCCGGATGCGAACGACGGCGTGTTGCTGGCCGCAGGCAGTGGTGCATTGGGCGCACGTTTGAGCGGGCCGCTTGCCGAGCCGTCGAGTCTCGACGCGTTAGCCACCGGCGACGGCGGCCCGATGCAGGTCGGCGACGACTGCACGCCGCGCACGCTGCAATCGGCTGTCGGGTTGGTGTGGCGCGCGGTGGTGCTGTGGATGATTCTGCTGTTGATGCTGACGATTGCAGTGTGGCTGGCTTAAAGTCGCTTAGCTGATCCTGATTGGCATAAAAAAACCGGACAACGTCCGGTTTTTTTATGCCTGCAACTCATCCTGAAATAAGCTGACACCGATCTCGTACGGAATCACCCATCCCGCGGATCGCGCGCCGTCCCGCACTGCCAGCACACCGTAAACTGTGCCTCGAGCGTCTCACCACAGTGCCGACACCGCCAGCCGGGCGTCCCCGCCGCCGGCCCGTGCGAGGCTGCATCGATCAACCTTCGCGCCATCGCCTCATCACGGTCATCGACGAGCCAAAGCTCCGGCGAGCACTGATCCGCTGGAATATCGCCGAGCGCGCCGTTCAGATAACGGTTGTGCAACTCGCAAGCAATGCCCGCGGTCGCCAGCACATTGACCCAGTGCTGCCCGATGATCAGATTCGGCGCGCGCATCAGTTTCATATCAGCGCACGATCTGGCTGGCTTCGTGCACGAGTTGCGCATACAGCGCATGCCGTTCGGGGCGGATGCGGCCGTCCGCGACCGCTTCGAGGATCGCGCAACCGGGCTCATGCAAGTGATGGCAGTTGTAGAAGCGGCAGTTCGGCAGCAACGGCCTGAACTCGGGAAACGCGCGCTCGAGCCGGCCCTCGGTCAGATGATGCAGGCCGAATTCCTGGAAGCCCGGCGAGTCGATCAACGAACCGCCTATGCCGTCCGCACTGTCCGGCAGCGGATAGAGACGCGTGAAAGTCGTCGTATGGCGCCCGCTATTGAGCGCCGTAGAAATTTCGCGCGTGGCGACTTCGGCATCGGGAATCAGCAGATTGACGAGTGTGGATTTACCCATACCCGACTGGCCGAGTAGCAGCGTGGAATGACCATGCAGATGTTCGATCAACGCGGCACGTGCGGCCTCGGGCTGAGTCTTGATCGACACCTCCACGACCGTATAACCCAACGCGCGATACGGCTCGAGCCGTTTGCGCGCACCTTCGAGCGCATCGGTCACGTCGGTCTTGTTCAATACGATCAACGGCTTCAGTTCGTTTGCCTCGGCCGCGACGAGCGCGCGGCCGAGCAGGTCTTCGCTGAAGTGCGGTTCAGTCGCGAGCACGATCAGCAACTGGTCGAGGTTGGCCGCGAACAGCTTCGATTTGTACTGATCCGAGCGATACAGCAGATTGCGCCGTTCGCCGATCTCGACGATCACGCCTTGGTCCACCGAAGCCAGTTCGTAAATCACGTGATCGCCGACCGCCACCTCGCTGCGCTTGCCGCGCGGGAAGCATTGAAGCATGGCGCCGCCGTCATCCGGTGCGACGAGATAGTGGCGGCCATGCGCGGCCACCACGAGGCCGCCTACACGCGCGCTGGACGGCGCGCGCGGCGCTTTCGGGGAGCGGCCGCTCATGCGTGCCGCAGCAGGCGGTCGATCCGCTGCGACGCCGGCGGATGCGAGTAGTAGAACGCGGTGTAGAGCGGATCGGGCGTCAGGGTCGACGCATTGTCCTCGTACAGCTTGACGAGCGCGTTGACGAGATCTTGCGCGTCGGTCTGCGTCGCGGCGAACGCATCGGCTTCGAACTCATGCTTGCGCGAGCTGAGGCTGCCGAGCGGCGTGACGAAGAACAGGAACACCGGCAGCGCAAGGAAGAACAACACCAGCGCGAGGCCGCTATTGCCGCCGACCAGCGACGGCCGCACGCCTAGCCCTTCATAGAACCACACGCACTGCATGAGCCAGCCGAGCAGGGCGAGCATGACGAGACTGATCGCGAAGGTAACGAGCATGCGCTTGATCACATGACGGCGTTTGAAGTGGCCGAGTTCATGCGCGAGCACGGCTTCGATCTCGCTGCCCGACAGGCGCGCGAGCAACGTGTCGAAGAACACGATTCGCTTGGCGGCGCCGAAGCCGGTGAAATAGGCGTTGCCGTGCGCGGAACGGCGGCTGCCGTCCATCACGAAAAGACCCTTGGCGGCGAAGCCGCAGCGTTGCATCAGCGCTTCGATGCGGCTTTTCAGCGCTTCGTCCTTGAGCGGCTCGAACTTGTTGAAGAGCGGCGCGATAAATGACGGATACAGCACCAATACGAGCATCTGGAAGACGACCCACACGACCCATGTCCACAGCCACCAGAGGCTGCCGGCCTGGTTCATCAGCCACAGCACGACGAACAGTAGCGGCAGGCCGAACGCGGCGCCGAGCAACACGCCCTTCAGGCGGTCGACGAAGAAAATGCCGCGGCTCATGCGGTTGAAGCCGAAGCGCTGTTCCACCACGAACTGCCGGTAGTAGTCGAACGGCAGGTCGACCACGCTGGTGATCGCGATCACCGCGGCGACCAGCGCGATCTGCCCGATGTATCCGCGGCCGAGCCAGTCGGAAATGCCCAGATCGAGCGCCTGCACGCCACCGAGCGGCGTAAGGCCGATCAGCACGGCCGCGCTGACGACGATCTCGATCATGGTCAGACGCGTGCGCTCGACGGTGTAGTCGGCGGCGCGCTGGTGCGCGGTGAGCGCGATGGTGCCGGCGAACTGGCTCGGCACCTGCTCGCGATGTTGGGCCACGAAGCGGATCTGCCGCGACGCGAGCCACAGTTTGGTGCCGACCATCGCCACGACGGCGACGACGAACAGAACGGTGAAGTACAGGGTAGGCATCCGGGGATTCCGTGGTATCTATGCGAGAATTATATGTTTCTTCCTGCCTCGCGGCGGGAAGGTGAGTCCAAACCGGCTCGCACCAGCCTAATCCAATCTCAAACGAACAATCGCCGCGGCAGGCGGGCTTGCTGACAAGCCGTTTGCCCGGCCATCAAGGTTGCCTTCATGACTGACATCCTCGCATCCACCGAACAGCCGCCGCTCGTGCGCAGCGACATGAATCTCGTCTGGCTGGACATGGAAATGACCGGGCTCGAACCCGATTCCGACCGCATCATCGAAATCGCGGTGGTGGTGACGAATTCGACGCTCGACCGCCTCGTCGAAGGTCCGGTTCTGGCGATTCACCAGAGCGACGAGACGCTCGCCAAAATGGATCAGTGGAATCAGAACACCCATGGCCGTTCGGGGCTGATCGACCGGGTGAAGGCGTCCACGGTGAGCGAGACCGACGCCACCGAGCAAATCCGCGATTTCCTGAGCGTCTTCGTGCCGCCCGGCAAATCGCCGATGTGCGGCAACTCGATCTGCCAGGACCGCCGCTTCATGGCGCGCTGGATGCCGGACCTGGAGCGCTTCTTCCATTACCGCAATCTCGACGTCAGCACGTTGAAGGAGCTGTGCCGCCGCTGGCAGCCAGCCATCTACAAGGGTTTCCAGAAGCGCGCGATGCACACGGCGCTGGCCGATATTCACGAGTCGATCGACGAACTGAAGTACTACCGCGAGCACTTCCTGATCCCGTCGGCGCCGGACGCCGCCGGCGGCGCGGAATAACGGGGCTGATCTGCTTCGACGCGTAACGCGCCGGTGGCTGGCCGGCGCGGCGCCGCCTTCCGGCTGGGCGCACCTCGCTGGTCGCGGCTGACTGGCGCCTGCCAGTTCCCTGCGCCAGAGCGCGACTCAAAACCGAAGCTCCGGATCGAAGCCAGACGGCCAAATCACAGCGGCCAATCCGCGCCGTGATTCCAGCCTATGCAGACTTGGGCGCGCGCTGCGCGTTCTTCGGCCGGAACGCCTTCACCACGTCGGCGTTGGTTTCCACATAGGGGCCGCCGATCAGATCGATACAGTACGGCACCGCGGCGAAAATGCCCGGCACCTTCACTGCACCGCCCGCTTCGGCGTCGCGCAAACCTTCCAGCGTTTCCTTGATCGACTTCGGCTGCCCCGGCAGATTGATGATCAGCGCTGCGTGCTCTGCGGTTTCGCGGATCACGGCGACCTGGCGCGACAGAATCGCGGTCGGCACGAAATTCAGGCTGATCTGCCGCATCTGCTCGCCGAAACCCGGCATTTCCTTTGTTGCGACCGCAAGCGTCGCCTCGGGCGTCACGTCGCGGCGTGACGGGCCGGTCCCGCCGGTCGTCAGCACCAGATCGCAGCCGACCTCGTCGACCAGTTCGGTCAGCGTGGCGGAAATGGTCGGCGCATCGTCCTGAATCAGACGGGTGACCACTTGCCACGGTGAGGTCAGGGCCGCGCCGAGCCATTCCTGCAAGGCCGGAAGGCCCTTATCCTCGTACACGCCGGTGGAGGCGCGGTCGCTGATCGACACGAGACCGATCAGGATTTCGTCGGGGTGATTGCGTGCCGGCTTGCCTGCGTGATCATGCGTCGCGGTCGTCATCGTCATCGTCGTCCAGGGCGTCGTCGGCGTCGGAATCGGTCTGCGCGGACGGGCCGTCCGCGTTCTTGATCCACTGGAACAGTTCGCGGAAGTAGCGCGGCGGCTTGCTCTGCTGCGCTTCCTTGCGCGCGTTGCGGATCAGTGTGCGGCCCTGCTGCGGGTCGGCGTTCGGGTGCTGGCGGATGAAATCGGTCAGCGCGGCGTCGTCGGCGAGCAGTTTTTCGCGGGTGCGCTCGATCCAGTGGAGTTTGGCCGTCTCCGCCTTGTTGACGCCGTTATAGGTGTCGAGCGCGGTGCGCAGCGCGGCGGTTTCCTCGTCCAGCAGCGAGCGCATCACGCGGCCGACGTACTGCACCTGGCGGCGCTTGCCTTCGTGATCGGTGATGCGGCGCGCTTCGCGCACGGCGTCGTCGAGCTTCTCGGGCATCGGCATGCGTTTGAGCGCGTCTTTGGGCAGCGCGATCAGCGCCGCGCCCAGTTCCTGCAGCTCGTGCATTTCGCGCTTGAGCTGAGACTTGCTGGGACGGTCGTAGCCGTTTTCGTCGACTTCCGGCTCGGCGGATTCGATCGGTTGGATGCGGGTTTTGCGTGTCATACCGATATTGTAGCGTGCCGCGCCCGCTTACCCGCCGTGCTGCCGCGCGCGAGGCATTACGCCTTGCGAAGCGATCGCAGTGCTGCGCACGGCGAGGCGCTGCGAATGCCAGGTACGGCGTCGCGTACCTTGCTATGATCGCGGGATGCATAACCCGACACGGGCGCGCGCATGCGTGAGGCATGTGCGTAACCGGTGCGAACATAGCGAACACACCCAGGGCCGCTCGGCCCCGAACAGGACGGCAACGACAATGGCAGCAGACATGGACGTCAAGCAGCGCTTTTTTCCGCATACCCAGGATGAGCTGAAGGAAATCGCCTCGGACATCCTTCGTCACGCGAAGTCGCTCGGCGGTACCGATGCGGCGACCGAGATTTCCGAAGGCGACGGCCTGTCCGTCTCCGTGCGGCGCGGCGAAGTCGAGACGATCGAGCACAACCGCGACAAGATGGTCGGCGTGACGGTGTTCATCGGCAACAAGCGCGGCAACGCGAGCACTTCGGACTTTTCGTCGCAGGCTTTGAAGGACACGGTCGCGGCCGCCTACAACATCGCGCGCTTCACGGCCGAAGACGACTGCGCGGGTCTCGCCGAAGCCGAATTGCTGGAAACGGCGCCGCGCGATCTCGATCTCTATCACCCGTGGAATCTGTCTGCGGATGAAGCGGTGGAAATTGCCCGCCGCTCGGAAGACGCCGCGTTCGCCACCGATCCGCAGATCAAGAATTCGGAAGGTGCGAGCGTCTCGGCACAGCACTCGCAGTTCGTGCTGGCCACCTCGCGCGGCTTCCTCGCGGGTTATCCGTACTCGCGCCACTACATCGCGTGCGCGCCGATTGCAGGCAGCGGCCGCAACATGCAGCGCGACGACTGGTACACGTCGACCCGCAGCGCCGAAGAACTGGCCGATCCCGAAGCCGTGGGCCGTTACGCGGCGCAACGCGCGCTCGCGCGCATCGGCGCGCGCGGCCTGGATACGCGCAAGGTGCCGGTGCTGTTCGAAGCGCCGCTCGCCGCGGGCCTGCTCGGCGCGTTCGTGCAAGCCACGAGCGGCGGCGCGCTGTATCGCAAGACCTCGTTCCTCGTCGACAGCCTCGGCAAGCCGGTGTTCGCGCCGCACGTGCAGGTGCTCGAAGACCCACATATCGCGCGTGCCATGGGCAGCGCGCCGTTCGACGAAGAAGGCGTGCGCACCAAAAAGCGGTCGGTGGTGAAAGACGGCGTGGTGGAAGGTTATTTCCTGTCCACGTACTCGGCGCGTAAGCTCGGCATGCAGACCACCGGTAACGCGGGCGGCTCGCACAACCTCTCGTTGCTGAGCTCCAACACACGCCCCGAGGACGACTTCGAAGAAATGTTGCGCAAGCTCGGCACGGGCCTGCTGCTGACCGAACTGATGGGGCAGGGCGTGAACTACGTGACGGGTGACTACTCGCGTGGCGCGTCGGGCTTCTGGGTCGAGAACGGCAAGATCCAGTATCCGGTCGAGGAAATCACGGTGGCGAGCACGCTGCAGGAGATGTTCCACCACATCGTGGCGATCGGCGCGGATACGATCACGCGCGGCACCAAGAAAACCGGCTCGGTGCTGATCGAGCGCATGACGATCGCCGGGCAGTAAAATTTTGCCGCGAGCCGGCGAGCCGGCGGTTCGTCGTTCGATGAGAAAACGCCACGCGAGGTCATTGCGTGGCGTTTTTTTTGTATCAGCTCGGCGGCGACTGTCTGCTTCGAGCGGGCACGATTACCCCTGAAGGGGGCCGGTCTCAGACGCCTTTGCGCCGGTACGTCACGAACGCGTAGTCGAAGTCGTTCGGCGCATGCGCGCGGTGTGTTTCGTGCGCGACTTCTTCCCACTCGGTTTCGTCGAGTTCGGGGAAGGTGGCGTCGCCTTCGAAGTCGGCGGAAATCTCGGTGACGATGAGCTTGTCCGCCTGCCGCAACCCTTCCTCATACAACTGCGCGCCGCCGATCAGAAATGCTTCGGGCGCCTGATCCTGAGCGGCGAGCTTGAGCGCCTCTTCGAGCGTCGTGGCCGCGTCGCAACCCTGGAAGCGCCGCGCGGCATCCCGCGTCACGACAATGTTGCGGCGTCCGGGCAAAGGCCGGCCGATCGACTCGTGCGTTTTGCGGCCCATGATGATGGGCGCGCCCATGGTGGTGCGCTTGAAGAACGCGAGGTCTTCGGGAAGTCGCCAGGGCAACTGGTTGTCGCGGCCGATCACGCCGTTATTGGCGCGAGCGACGATCAGGGTGAGCGTCGTCATCGAATGGAAAGGGGAACGTAACCGGACCAATTCTACCTGACGCGCAAGGCCATGCCGCCGAGGCGGGTGGCGAGCCAGCGGCAAAGATTCGCGGGCGTTGCCGGGCCAGTTGCGGTGTGTTCGCTGCACCGCCAGCCCTGTTTGCATCGCTAATTTGTTCGGGCTACTTTCTTTGGTAAGTGCCGACGTTGCCGTGGGCCGCGCGTGCCGCGTCGATAGGGATGGGTAACGGCGAGGGCGGGGCGATCTCGTCCCACAGTGTCACGTTGCTGCAGCCGCCACTGTTGTCGCGCATGAACTGCGGCGTGGCGGCCACCATCACCATGCCGACGGCGCTGCCGCGTGGCTGCGGGAGCATCCGGTCGTCGAGCGAAAAATCGTTCATGGATGCAGCATCGGCCGAAATACTGAGCGAGTTCGCGACCTGACGAAAGGCGGCGGCGGTGCGCGCCCTCGCATCGGAGGAGCCGGCTCGCGTGATCGTGGCCTCGGAGGAAGCGGCCGCACCGGCATGGGCGGATTGGGCCGGTTCCGCGTCCTGCGCATGGGCGCCAAACAGGACCGTGGTCAGCGCGATTGAAGCGCCATCGGCCGCGCGGGGTGTAACGGGGGTGAGATCGATGCGGAAAACAAGTCGCATGATGTGTCTCCTTGGTGCACGGCATTTTAGCGAAACGTGTGCCATCACTCGCAATCCATTGGTGCATCAGGAGGTGAAGCAAAAGCGCGAAGCAATGTTTGAGAATTTGAACAAAAACGTTTCAGGGCTGAAACGACATGCAGGAAATACCTATAATTTGTTAATTCAGTCGGTATGAAGTACCTTGGCTCTCCGCTTGGGAAAGCGCTTCCACTAATCTTTTATTCGTCGGCTGAATAACCGTTTATTGCCCGTAGAGCCTTGCTGGGTAAGGAGTGCACGATTAAATTCGCATAACTGTTTTCCAAGCGCCGCGCGTATAGTAAGCTCTCAGAAAAGAGCTGCAGATTTAAAAAAGCCCACCAAAGGGCCGTCTCAATCACACACACGCCGCTTTCTTGGGGATCAGCTGTCCGCACGGAATGGAATGCCCGTTCGGTTTTTGCTATTTCGCGAATCCCGAATGAGTCAGCGTGTCTGAATTCGGTTCAGGTGCGTGCGTCATCCTTAACGTTCGTTGACGAGAGGATCTGAATAATGGAACCCGCAACGCGACAACTGATTTACGTTTCGCGCGATCCGAGCGCGGAGCTGAATACTCGGTTTCATCAGCGCGGCTGGCAGGTCGAAGTGGTGGGGTCGGCGCGCGACGTGCGCCGGGCGGTTCGCGCCGGAATGGCGGCGGGCGGCCTGCTCGATCTCTCTAGCGATTTTCAGCCACACGAAATCGCTGCGTTCGAATCGTGCCTGACCATGCCGAACGTCGGCTGGGTCGCGGCCACCATGCCGGGTCAGCTGCAGGACGCCGCGTTGCGCCGGCTCGTACGCGACTATTGTTTCGACTATGTGACCGTGCCGTATTCGGGCGACAGGATCGTCGACTCGGTGGGTCACGCATACGGCATGATTTCCTTGGGCGAGCCGGCTTCCAACGACGCATCGCAAGGCGCCGAAGGCGAAATGGTCGGCTCGTGCGACGCCATGCTCGCGCTGTTCCGTTCGATCCGCAAAGTGGCGATGACGGATGCGCCCGTGTTCATCTCGGGCGAATCGGGCACCGGCAAGGAACTGACCGCTGTCGCGATTCACGAACGCTCGGCCCGGCGCAACGCGCCGTTCGTGCCGATCAACTGCGGCGCAATTCCGCCGCATCTGCTGCAATCCGAACTGTTCGGCTATGAGCGCGGCGCGTTCACCGGCGCCAATCAGCGCAAGATCGGCCGGGTGGAAGCGGCCAACGGCGGCACGCTCTTTCTCGACGAAATCGGCGATCTGCCGCTCGAAAGCCAGGCGAGCCTGCTGCGCTTTCTGCAGGAGCGCAAAGTGGAGCGGCTGGGCGGGCACGGCGCGGTCGATGTCGACGTGCGCATTATCTCGGCCACGCACGTGGATATGACGGCGGCGATGATCGAAGGCCGTTTCCGTTCCGACCTGTATCACCGCCTCTGCGTGCTGCAGATCGACGAACCTCCACTTCGCGCGCGTGGTAAGGATATCGAACTGCTTGCCCGGCACATGCTGGAACGTTTCAAGAAAGATGCGAGCCGCCGCTTGCGCGGCTTCGCGCCGGACGCGATCGCGGCACTGCATAACTACGGTTGGCCGGGCAACGTGCGCGAGCTGATCAACCGGGTGCGGCGCGCCATCGTGATGTCCGAAGGCCGCGCGATCACGGCGCGCGATCTGGAGCTCGCCGAATATGTGGAGATCGTGCCGGTCTCGCTCGCGCAGGCGCGCGAAGCGGCCGAACGTCAGGCGATCGAGCTGGCTCTGTTGCGTCACCGCGGGCGTTTGGGCGACGCGGCTCAAGAACTCGGCATCTCACGCGTCACGTTGTACCGGCTCTTGTGCTCGCATGGCATGCGGCATATGGAGGGCGAGCCGCTGGCTTCGCCGCACGGCGATTTGCCGGCTTCGGTGCCGCACCTGTAAATCGTTTGACGGGCCGCGTGGTTTGCGCCGGCCATTAGAGCGACTTCAGCGATTGATGCAGGGCGCATTAGCCGCGCTGTGATCGGCGGCGCGCCGTCCGGGTGCGCCATCTGCGTCCGCCTTTTCCCGAGATAATTTCAATGCCGCGCGCCCCAACCGGGCGCCGTCTGGCTGCGCTTGTTAAAATCGGGTTTTCCGCTCAATCCCCGTGGCGCCCGGATCTATCCGGCAGGCGCCGCGTCGAAGGAACCCGAATGAAACAATACCTCGACCTCGTCCGCACGATTCTCGACACCGGCACGTGGCAGGAGAACCGCACTGGCATCCGCACGATCAGCATGCCGGGCGCCATGTTGCGCTTCGACCTTCAGCAAGGCTTTCCCGCGGTCACCACGAAAAAGCTGGCGTTCAAATCGGCCGTGGGCGAACTGGTCGGGTTTCTGCGCGCCTCGCGCAGCGCCGCGGATTTCCGCGACCTCGGCTGCAAGGTGTGGGACGCGAACGCCAACCAGAATCCGCAGTGGCTCGCCAATCCCTATCGCGAAGGCCCGGACGATCTCGGCGACGTGTACGGCGTGCAGTGGCGCCAGTGGCCGGCCTACAAGGTGTTGAACGCAGACGCGAGCGCGCAGCTTGCCGACGCGACCGCGCGCGGCTTCCAGGTGGTGACCGAGTTCGAAGAAGATGGCAGCCGCAAAGTGTTGCTGTACAAAGCGATCGACCAGTTGCGCCAATGCCTCGACACGATCATGCAGAACCCGGCGGACCGGCGCATTCTGTTTCATGCGTGGAACCCCGCGGTGCTGGATCAGATCGCGCTGCCGGCTTGCCACCTGCTTTACCAGTTCGTGCCGAACGTGGTGCGCAAGGAAATTTCGTTGTGCCTTTATATCCGCAGCAATGACGTGGGCTTGGGGACGCCGTTCAATCTGACCGAAGGCGCGGCGTTGCTGCACCTGGTCGGTCGTCTGACGGGTTATACGCCGCGGTGGTTCACCTATTTCATCGGTGACGCGCACGTTTACGAGAATCAGCTCGACATGTTGCAGCAGCAACTCACGCGCGAGCCGTACGAAAGCCCGGCTTTCGCGATTTCGGATCGCGTGCCGGAGTACGCAAAAACCGGCGTGTACGAGCCGGAATGGCTCGAAAAGATCGAGCCGTCGGATTTCTCGCTGGTCGGCTACCGGCATCACGAGCCGCTCACTGCGCCAATGGCCGTTTGAGCGTCGGCGGGCAAGCTGCCCGGTCCGCATGAAGAAAAAACCCCCGCGATGCGAATCGCGGGGGTTTTCTCATGCAGGCTGCAAACGCAAGCCGGAGGTGCTCAGCCTTTGTGATGCTCGTCGCGGCTTCCGCCACCTGAATGCTGTTCGGCGTGCTGCGGCTGTGCTTGAGGATGCGGCTGCTGAGCCTGCGGCGGCCGTGATTCCTGCCGCGGCTGCTGCGGTTGCGGATGAAACTCCGGCCGAGGTTGTTGCTGCGCCTGTTGCTGTCGGGGCTGCTGCTGAGGCTGCGGATGAAACTCCGGCCGCGGCTGTTGCTGCACCTGTTGCTGGCGCGGCTCAGGACGTGGCTCCTGACGCGGCGCCTGCTGCATGGGCTGCGGATGATATTCCTGACGCGGTTGTTGTTGCGCCTGGACTTCCGCTGGACGCGGCATCTGCTGCTCAGGCTGACGTTGCATCTGCGCCTGCGGCTGTGGCTGCGCATGAAGCCCCTGCTGGCGCGCCTGCTGCTGTTGCTGCTGCACGGCCGGGTTTTCCGTGGGATGCGCCGCGCCGTGCTGTTGTTGCGCCGTCTCCGGCAGCCTTCCCTGTGGCTGAGCGCCGTGCTGTGGAGCGGGATCCGGCCGCCCAGCCTGTTGTTGCGCACCGCCGTGCTGCTGGGCCATCGGCGTGTGCGGCTGTGTCCAGGCCGGCTCGTGGCGTTCGTTGATGGCCGGCTGCTGACCTGCCTGTTGCGGCATGCCGCGCTGCTGTTGCTGCGCCCACGCCGCTGGGTTGCCGCCCGGGTTGCCGCCGTTCGCTTGCGGCGGACGCGGCACACCGTTCGACGGACGTTGCGCCTCTTGAGGCTCCGGGCGCTGGTTTGCCATTTGCGGCGCCATGCCTGGCCGCTGTCCAGCTTGCTGCGTGCCGCCACGCGGCGCCTCACCCGGCCGCTGCCCAGCCTGCTGCATGCCGCCATGCGGCGCCTCACCCGGTTGCTGCCCAGCCTGCTGCATGCCGCCACGCGGACCTTCACCCGGCCGCTGTCCCATCTGCTGTCCGGCGCCAGGCCCACCCGGCGCGCCCGCCGCCATCCCAGGCGCACGTCCCGCGATATGCGACTGCACGACCCGCACGTTCTGCACTGGCAGCGCGCTCGGACCGCCCGCCATATGCGCCGGCACCGAAGTCCGCACGATAGGCTGGCCGGCGCCCGACACCCGTCCGCCGTTTTGCGCGAACCGCTGAGCGAGGCTGTCGTGGTAAGCCGCCGGCATCGCCGGACTACGTGTCGCTACCACCGGGCGCGCCATCACCGCCGCAGGCGGCCGGTAGTTCGCATTGCGCAAACCCGGGCCGAAACTCTCCCGCACCGGCGCGATTCCCGGGCCGCCGGGGTTGATCTGCGCGTTGCGCCATTGCCGCGGATCGACCTTCTGGGCGAAGCGTCCGACCGGCTGACCATGTACGAAGGCCGTCGCCGGCATCGCGGTCACGCCGCCCGGCGCGCGGTAGTTGATATACGTGTTGTGAATGTTGGTCACATTCACGTTGCGGTTGTAGTTGTTGACGATCGTCGTCTGGTTGACGCGGTTGTAGTAACCGGGGCTCCAGTGATCGTGATCGCCCCAGTGCGGGTGCCACGGCTCGCCCGGGCCGAGCGGGAACCATGCGACGCCCGCCGCTACCGCTCCACCGATCGCCAGATCGACACCCCAGTTCACGCCGCCGCCTCCGCCGCCCACGAAGGCGACGAGAGCGGGTGCGTAGACGGGCGGCTCGCTGACCGCGACCGGTCCCGGCACCCACGCCCATGTGTCGTCGACCTGAGCCCAGCGGCCGTAGTGGTAGGGCGCGAAGCCCCACGGCGCGTCGTCGACCCAGGTCCAGCCCCACGGCGCCTGCCATACCCAATGGCCGTCGTGATACGGCGCCCAGCCGGCGGGCGTACCGCGCGGCACCCACACTTCACCGTATTGCGGCGAGCTCTGCCACGTGCCGTTGGCGTCGAGATCCTGATAGCCGGGAATGTCGCGCGATACGTAGCGCGCCGAGACCGAGCGGTCTTCGGCAGCGTCGCGGCTCGCGGCCCATTGATCGAAACCGTCGAGGCCGGGCGCACCATTGTCGGCGATCTGCTGGAGGTTGGTGCCGCCAAAGCGGATCTGCTGGCCGGCCGCAACCGGCACCTGGCCGTTGTCGCCGTACACCGTCGCGCTGCCGCTGCGCACGGTGACGGTGGTGCTGCTGCCGTCCGGCGCGACGTCGACGCGATAGTCCCCAGGTCCGTTCAGGCCGAGCGCGAGATTGGGCGTGTCGATTTCATAGGACGAGCCCGGCGCGAGTTCCCGCACGCGGGCCGACAGCGTGCCCTGAGCGACTTTGAGCTGGGCACTGTTGTCGTCGAGATTCAGCAGGTCGAGGCTGGTGGACTGGCCGAGGCGCACCGCGGTCGAGCCGATGTGCAGCTCCGAGCGGGCGTTCTGATCGTTCCACAGCTGATCGCCGGTGGTGAGCGGGCGGTTGATTTGCGCGTAGGACCAGTCGGTGGCGCCGGCCGGTTCCGTGGTCACGGTGCCCGCCGTGTAGTTCAGGCGCGCGACGCGGCCGGGTGGATCGGTGTTCTGCGTGGCGGCGACGCCTTGAGGCGCTTCCTGGATTTCCTGCGCCAAGGTGGCTTGAGCCGCGAACAGGAACGTGGCGGCTGCGATCAGCGTATAGCCGATGACCCGGCGGTTCGAATGGTGGCGAGGGGTGACTGTTCTCATGATTTATCTCCGACGAACGCGGCATCTTGCGGCATCCGTGCAGTCACTCTACCCGTGGCGATTGTTTCAAGGCCCCCACTTTTGTAAGGCCGCCTTGCCACCGTGTAACAAAAGATCTCGAAAAAGGTCTCGATAGGTTATTCGTAAGCGGATTGCCGATGTCCTGTAAGCGCGACGGACCTTCAGGCCTGTATCAGGTGGCGAGGAACGCATCGAAATGCCGATGCCCGGCCGGCGTGATGCGCAGGATTCGCGGCCGCTCCGTGCGTTCGACCCACCCATGCGACGACCACGAGTCGAGCAGCGCCGCGCCGAGTGCGCCGCCCAGATGCGGACGCCGCTCGCTCCAGTCGGGGCAGGTGCAGGCGAAGCGGCGGCGCCGGCTTTTCTGCGCCGACATGTCGATGCCCCAGTCGGCGAAGCGGGCGGCGCCGTCGGCGGTGGCCTCCAGCGACGTGCCGTGCAGCGTCAGCAGGCCGCGCGCGACCAGCCGCTCGAACACGCGCACCGACAGCTCGCCCGCCATATGGTCGTAGCAGGTGCGCGCGTAGCGCATGTCGAGCGGCACGGTGCGCACGGGGCGCGGCACCGGACGTTGCGACGCGCTGACCTGCGCGACGTTGGCAAGCGCTTCGATCGACGCGGCGATGTCGGGCGACGCAATCCGGAAATAGCGATGCCGGCCGCGCACCTCGAGGGCGAGCAGGCCGCCGTCGGTCAGACGCGCGAGATGGGCGCTGGCCGCGGACGGCGACAGTCCGGCGATCATGGTCAGTTCGCCCGCCGGGCGGGCGCTGCCGTCCATGAGCGCCCACAGCATCGCGGCTCGGCCGGGATCGGCGAGCAGTGCGCCGATACGGCTCAAGCCGGGAAAATGGTTCTGTTCGTCTGCGAGGGTGGCGGTCATTTGGCGTCTCCTGGGGCGGCGCGGGCAGGGCGCCATGCAGCCCACTGTATCGGGCCAGCCGATTCGATGTTTCAGCTTAGCGTGAACTGTCGAATGCGGCAGTTACGAAAACCCGGCGAAGACGCGGGCCTTCAGCGAACGCGTGCGTCCCAGCCAGCGCTTCGATGTCGCGCAGACCCGCCAGGCTAGAATTGTTGTCTGTCCTTGCAGGAATACGTTGTCATGAAAACTCTTCTCGCCGTGATTGCCGCGGCCCTGCTGATCAGCGCCTGCGCGCAGGGCGGCGCTGGTTCGTCTTCGGGCGCGGGCACCGGCAGCATCACCATGTACGGCACGATCGACGAAGGCGTCACGGTGCGCAAATAGGCGGCTCGCCGGCGCTTACGCAAATAACCGCGGACAACCGCGGACAACCGCAGCGACTGGCAGAAATTGATGCATGATTGTCATCTCTGCCAACGGCGCCCGTGTGACGATCAGGCCATCTCACGTCCGCCGCCCGGAACCTATCGATGCCACCGTCCGCCGCTTCCACCTTTCCCGCCCACTCCACCGGCCTGCGCGACGCCGATCCGCACGACCGCCGCGCCGCACGCGTGCTGGCCGTATGCCAGGCGCTGTACACCTCATCCGTATCGATCGATCTGACGTTGACCGGCCTCGTGGGCTACACGCTCGCCGAGGACAAAGCCCTCGCTACGCTGCCCTTCTCGCTGATCACGGTCGCCGCCGCGCTAACGACGATCTTCGCGTCTTTCCTGATGGCGCGCATTGGCCGCCGCGCGGGTTTCGTGCTGGGCGCGGGCGTCGGTGCGCTCGGCGGTGCGGTTTCCGTATGGGCGATCTTTCACCACAGTTTCTGGTTTTTTTGCGCCGGCACGGCGACGGTCGGCGTATTCCAGGCGTTCGCGCAGTATTACCGGCTGGCCGCAGCCGACGCCGTCGGCATAGAAGACAAAAGCCGCGCGATTTCAACCGTGCTGGCGGGCGGCGTAGTGGCCGCCGTCTGCGGACCGCTTCTTGCCGCATGGAGCAAAGACTGGCTGGCACCGGTCGCGTTCGCGGGTTCGTACGCGCTCGTGACGGGTTTGGGGCTGGTGTCGGTCGCCTTGCTGGCGCTGCTGTATCGCGACGCGGCGCCGGCCGTGAGCACGGCGGCGAGTCATGAAGCGGCGCGGCCGCTCGGCGAAATCGTGCGGCAGCCGATCTTTGCGGCGGCGCTCGCCAACAATGCGCTCGGCTACGCGGTGATGATGTTCGTGATGACCGCCACGCCGATCGCCGCGCTCGCCTGCGGCCACACGATCGGCGACGGCGCGGCGATCATCCAGTGGCATCTGGTCGGCATGTTCGCGCCGTCGCTATTTTCCGCGCGGCTGATCAAACGCTTTGGCGTGCTGCCGGTGATCGGCGTGGGCATCGCGCTGTCGGCGCTGTGCGGGGTACTCGCCCTGCGTTCGACCGATCTGCCGCATTTCTACGCGGCGCTTGCTTGCCTCGGCGTGGGCTGGAATTTCATGTTCGTCGGCGGCTCGACGCTGCTCGCGCAATCGTACCGGCCGTCGGAGCGCGCCAAGACGCAGGCGGCCAGCGAATTCACAACTTTCGCGTTCTCCGCGCTGGGCTCGCTGTTCGCGGGTCAATTGTTGGCCCGCTTCGGCTGGGCGACGATCAATGCCGCGATATTTCCGCTGCTCGGCGCGGCGGCGCTTGCCACGTTAGGCTACGCGTGGTCGCGCAGGCGGCAGGTGGCGAGGGAGGTGTCCTGATGGTGGCGCGTCATATTGTGTTCGCGGTCGCGCCGGATCTGGTGCTGCTCGACGCCTGCGGGCCGTTGGAGGCGTTCTGGCGCGCGGAGTTGACGGTTGCCGCGACCGCCGGTGGCGGCACTTCTGGCGTCGTGAATCCTGCTGAAAGCGCCAGCGCGGGGAGCTCGGGTAGAGCGGCCGGTTCGACCGGCAGCCCCGCGCAAGCCGTGGCCTATCGCACGACGGTCGCCTCGATCGACGGCGGCATATTGCAGACTTTCCCCGGTCTGCCGATCGTCACCGAACGGCTCGATTCGCTCGACGACCGGCCGATCGACACGCTGATCATTCCCGGCGTCCCGGTCGACGAGCACTGCACACTCCAGCCCGAACTCGTCGCATGGATCAGACGGCATGCCCCGCGGGCGCGGCGCGTGTGCTCGGTGTGTACCGGCGCGTTCTATCTGGCGGCGGCCGGCCTGCTCGACGGCCGCCGCGCTACCACGCATTGGCGCGACGCCCCGCACCTCGCGCAGCGCTTTCCCAGCGTCCAGGTGGACGCCGATCCGATCTTCATCCGCGATGTGGGCCGCCGTGAAGGCGAGGGCGTCGTGTGGACTTCGGCGGGCGTGACGGCGGGCATCGATCTGGCGCTGGCGCTGATCGAGGAGGACCTCGGCCACGCCGTTGCGATGCAGGCCGCGCGGCGGCTGGTGGTCTTCATGAAGCGGCCCGGCGGTCAGTCGCAGTTCAGCGCGGCGCTGGCGGCACAGGCCTCGGCGAACGGTCCGTTCGAGGCATTGCACAGCTGGATGGCGGCGCATCTGCGCGAAGACCTGTCGGTCGAGCGGCTCGCCGAGCGAATCCGCATGAGCCCGCGCACGTTTGCGCGCCGCTATGTCGATGAAGTCGGCCGCACGCCGGCTAAAACCGTCTCGGCGCTGCGGCTCGAAGCGGCTTCGCGGGCCCTCGCCGAGTCGCGCCGGCCGCTCAAGCGGATTGCGTTGGACTGTGGTTTTGGCAGTGAACAGAATCTGCGGCGGGCGTTTTTACGGCGTTTCGGCGTGCTGCCGCTGGATTATCGCGAGCGTTTCATGTCGGCCGGCGCGCCGCGAAGCGAGAGCGCTTCCGAGCTTGTCGAGGCAAGTTGATCTCGGACACGAAACCAAAGCGCCCCGAAAAGCTCAAGATGCACTCTCGCCGGATCTGACGCCTCAACCGGCGCGGGAGACGAGGTCAATATTGCGCTCGTATAATCGCCTCCTTTCAATGCATCGATTGACCGGAGTCAAGATGAGCACCCCTGCCGCAGCGCCGCTGGACCGTTCCGAAACCACTTTTCGCTTTCTTGCCGAACCGACCTCGGTCAACTTCGGCGGCAAGGTGCATGGCGGCGCGCTGATGAAGTGGATCGACGAGACCGCTTACGCGTGCTCGGCGGTGTGGTCCGGGCGCTATTGCGTGACGGTCAGCGTGGGCAATATCCGCTTTCGTCGGCCGATTCTGGTCGGCAATCTGGTCGAGTTGCGCGCTCGGGTCGTGGCGACGGGCCGCACCAGCATGCACATTCACGTTTCGGTGCAGGCCGGCGACCCGAAGGGCGGCGAGTTGCTGCAAACCACGGATTGCCTGATCGTGATGGTCGCCGTCAACGAGAACGGCCAGCCCGTGCCCGTGCCGGCCTTCGTGCCGGAGACGGACGAACAGAAGCGTCTTGCCCGGTACGCGATGGACGTGAAGGAAGCGCTCGACGCGATCGTCGAACTGAAGCCGGAAGAAGTGGCGCAGGGGAAGGTTTAAGCGGCGCCCTGAAGCGCCGCTCGCAGGCCCGCACGAATGTTGTGTTCGCCGGCCTGCTGTTGCTGTACTTCCAGACACGGTGTCCAAATCACCGTAGCGGCTCAAAGCACGCCGGCCGGGTCACTCGATCCGGCGGCCCCAGGCGCAGCGGCGCGGCCGATCACGCCGACGAATGCCCGACCATGTCTTCCGGCCGCACCCATTCGTCGAACTGCTGTTCGGTGACGAAGCCGAGCGCGAGCGCCGACGCCTTCAGCGTGGTGCCTTCCTTGTGCGCCTTCTTGGCGATCTTCGCGGCCTTGTCGTAGCCGATGTGCGGATTGAGCGCCGTCACCAGCATCAGCGATTCATTGAGCAGGGTATCGATGCGCTCGTGATTCGGCTCGATGCCGACCGCGCAGTTGTCGTTGAAGCTGTGCGCGCCGTCGGCAAGGAGGCGCACCGATTGCAGCACGTTGTGCGCGATCATCGGCCGGAACACGTTCAATTCGAAGTTGCCGCTCGCGCCGCCGATATTCACCGCGACGTCGTTGCCGAACACCTGCGAGCACAGCATCGTCAATGCTTCGGATTGGGTCGGATTGACCTTGCCCGGCATGATCGAGCTGCCCGGCTCGTTCTCCGGAATCGACAGTTCGCCGAGGCCGCAACGCGGGCCGCTTGCCAGCCAGCGCACGTCGTTGGCGATCTTGTTCAGGCTCGCCGCCACCGTTTTCAACGCGCCATGCGCGAACACCAGCGCGTCGGCCGCGGCCATCACTTCGAATTTGTTCGGCGCCGAGACGAACGGCAAGCCGGTTAGCTTGCCGATTGCCGCGGCCACCTTGTCGGCGAACTGCGGATGCGCGTTCAAACCCGTGCCGACCGCCGTGCCGCCTTGCGCGAGCTCGTACAGATGCGGCAGCGCCGATTCGACGTGACGAATGCCGTGTTCGAGTTGCGCGACGTAACCCGAAAACTCCTGACCGAGTGTAAGCGGCGTGGCGTCCTGCAAATGCGTGCGGCCGATCTTTACAATGCCCACGAACGCTTTCGCCTTGCCGTCGAGCGTGTCACGCAGCGTCTTCAGCGCCGGCAGCAGATGCTTGACGATCGCATAGGCCGCGGCCACGTGCATGGCGGTTGGAAACACGTCGTTGGACGACTGGCCGCGATTCACGTCGTCGTTCGGATGCACCTTGCGCGCTTCGCCGCGCTCACCGCCGAGCAGCTCGCTTGCACGGTTCGCTATCACCTCATTGAGGTTCATGTTGGTCTGCGTGCCGGAACCGGTCTGCCACACGGCGAGCGGAAATTCCTCCGGGTGCTTGCCGTCGATGATCTCGTCCGCGGCCTGCATGATCGCCTTTGCCTTGCTCTCGTCGAGCACGCCGAGGCCGAGGTTGACTTCGGCGGCGGCGCGCTTGATGACGGCCAGCGCGGTGATGAGTTCGGGCGATTGCTTCTCGGTCGAGATGCGGAAATTCTGCAGCGAGCGCTGAGTTTGCGCGCCCCATAGACGAGCGTTCGGCACGGCGATTTCGCCGAACGTGTCGCGCTCCAATCGTACGTCTTCAGTCATGTTCAACTCCGCTTCAAAGTTCTGCGTTGACGGGCAATAGGGAGAATAGACCTGTTAGCGCATTCCGGTATAAACCGGCCTGGGGATCGAAAATGTAGGTGCGGCGCGTGCCGTCTTCGACGTCGGTCCACACAAGCGGGGAGAGCGGCGCGCCGATCGAACGCAGATACGCGAGTTGCGCGTCGTCGGCGAGCGTGACGCGATAGCTTTCCTCCGGGCTCGTGGCGCGTTCGAAGATTTGCGCGACCTGGTCGGCGAGCGGCGGGCTGTGGATCACCAGCGCCAGTTCGGTGTTCAGATTGGCCGAACGCGGGTCGAGGTTCATCGAGCCGATCACCAGAATCTTGCGATCGATCACATACGTTTTGGCATGCAGGCTGGCGCGCGAACGCGAGCCTGCGAAGCCCACGCGCGGCGTGTTCTGCTGCGGCTTGAATTCGTATAACTCGACGCCCTGTTGCAGCAGCGGTACGCGAAACGGACTGTAGCCGGCCTGCACGGCGACAGCGTCGGTGGCGGCGAGCGAATTGGTCAGCACGGCAATGCGTACGCCGCGATGCGTCAGTTCGCCGGCCGTCTTCACGCCGGCTTCGTGCGGCACGAAGTAAGGCGAAATGACGAGAAAGTCTTTCTGCGCGTCGCGCATCAATTCGCCGAGCCGTTGCATCGGCGGGCTCACATAGTCCGGCGACGGATGGACGATCTTCTCCGGCAGGTCCGCCTTGAACTCCGCCCGCGCCCAGGTCAGGCCGAGTTGATCCTTGGCGATCTGCGAGGCGAGCGGGGTGGCGTTCAGCGGCTTCGCGTTGTACGGATCGGCGTTGGTGCGCCAGTGCTGGCGCAACTCGTCGCGTGTCTGGTCCAATTCCTTCGCGTCGAACTTCTGCTTGTTCAGCACGCGCAACGGATAGGAGATGCTGCTGTTCCAGTAGTCGTCGAAACTCGCGGAGACGTCGGCGGTAATCGGGCCGGCGGCGAGCACGTCGAGGTCGCGGAATTGCAATGTTTCGCTCGCGCTGAAATACTCGTCGCCAAGATTGCGGCCGCCCACGATCGCCAGCTGGTTGTCCGCGATCATCGCCTTGTTATGCATGCGGCGCGTGAAATGGCCGATTTGCGTGAACACGTTCGTGGTGCGTTCGAACATCCCTTGCTGCGCGCTGCCGAACGGATTGAAGACGCGTATTTCGATGTTCTCGTGCGAGTTCAAGCCCGCCATCACGCGGTCGATGTCCTTGAAGTTGAGATCGTCGACCAGCATGCGCACCCGCACGCCGTGATCGGCCGCAAGGAGCGCGGCGCCGAGCAGCAGCTTGCCGGTGGTGTCCTCGTTCGCGATGTAGTACTGCATGTCGAGGGTCCGGGTCGCGGCGCGCGCGAGCGCAATGCGCATCTGCAAGGCGTCGGTGCCGTTCGGAAGGACCCGGAAACCGGATTGATCCGGATGCGCGGCTTCGAGCGGCGCGAGTGCCGTGCGAAGCGGCGTGGTTTCCGTGACAGGCAGGGCGTGCGTGACGTGACGGTCGAACTCGGTGGCCGGCGGCTTGGTGGCGCAGGCGGTCAATAGTGCCGTTGCGCAGCACAGCAGGAAGAAATGTCTCGTGGTGCCCCAGGCGTTCTTGCGCTGGGGGGTGCTGAACGCGCAATGGCGTTGCGGTGCGGCTTTGCTTTTATCTGGATGCGACGGCACGCTTTCTCCCCTGGTTTGCAGGCTTCTCATGGCGACAGCGCGCGAGCTATTCACGCTGTCGAGAAATGCATTCTAAGGGGAATCAGGCGGGCGGGTTTTCGTTCTGGTTGTTGTTCTGCTTTTTGATCTTATACGCCGTCCGGCCGATGCATCTCGCGATGCGCCGCTCGCGTTGCGGGTTCTACGGATGCGTCGTGAACGTATCGGCAGAACCCGAAATTCAATGCCGGCGCGCGCCGGGATCGCGAAGCAAGCGCGCCGCTCGCGCTGTTACCCGCGTTCGGCGTTCAACACCTGCTCACCGTCCATATGCGTCGAGCCTTTCGCGGGACGTCCTGCCCAGTATCCGGCGAGCAGCGAGCCCGACAGGTTGTGCCACACCGAAAACAGCGCGCCGGGCAACGCCGCGATCGGCGTGAAATAGAGCTTGCCGAGCGTCGCGGCGAGGCCCGAGTTCTGCATGCCCACTTCGATGGCGAGCGTGCGGCACACGGCTTCGTCGAAGCCGAGCAGACGCCCGCCCCAATAGCCGCCGAGCAGGCCGATGCCGTTATGCAGCACCACGCCCAGCATCACCACGAGGCCGACCGACGCGATGCTCTTCTGCGTGCCGCCCACCACCGCGCCGATGATCAGCACGATCGCGACCATCGAGATCAGCGGCAGAACCGGTTCGATCTTGCGCACGATTTTGCCGAACAGATGATTGACGATCAGGCCGACCACGATCGGCAACGCGACGATTTGCAGGATGCTCATCAGCATGCCGTGTACGTCGACGGCGATCGAGGCGTCCACGTAGAGACGCGTGAGCAGCGGCGTCGCGAATACGCCGACAAGGGTCGACAGCGCGCTGATCGTCACCGACAACGCAACGTCGCCGCGCGCGAGGTAGATCATCACGTTCGACGCGGTGCCGCTCGCCACGCTGCCCACCAGCACCATGCCGGCCGTGAGGTCCGGCGGCATGCGCAACGCCTTGGCGATCACCCACGCGGCGAGCGGCATGACGAGATAGTGCAGCACGATGCCGGCGATCACCGGCGCGGGCCGCGTGAAGACACGCTGGAAATCGGCCACGGAGAGCGTGACGCCCATGGCCAGCATGATGATCGTCAGCAGCGTGGTGACGTGCGGCGCGATGCCTGAGAACGAGGCGGGCGAGCAGTACGCGGCAATCGAAACGAGCACGGCCCAGAGCGGGAAGAGACGGGTGACGCGGGCAAGCATGAGAGGTGTTCCTTGATTATGTTTTATCGCGAGAAGCAGGGTCGGTCGGGCGGCACGCCGCCGTTGGCGGCGCGCTGGCGGGAGTCTGCCGCGTGAGCGCGGCAAGCCGTGATGGCGGGTGATGAGCCTTCGGGCTGCGCGGGCCTTTTTGAGGCGCGCGAGTGGGTTTTCGGCGCATGGACGCGGGTGCGCGTCCATGCGCCGGAACACGGTATTTTACCGTTCGCGGCGAATTTCCCGTGCGCCGGTGGTTGCGCGTGCAACCAGTCGGGCATCGTTCAAACGGGATTGGCCGGCACGCGCCGCAGGCTCAGTTTGTGAAAGCGCAGCGTCATTAGCAGCGCGACGCTCGCGAGACCGGCGGCGAGTCCCCACCACAAGCCGCGCGCGCCGAGACCGAAGTGAAACGCCAGCGTGTAGCCGGTTGGGAAACCGATCACCCAGTAACCGAACGCGGCGGCGATCATGGGTACACGAGTGTCTTTCAGGCCGCGCAGACAGCCGGAACCGACCGTCTGCATGCCGTCGACGATCTGGAAGATCGCCGCCACGCCGAGCAGCGAACTCGCGAGCGCGACCGTGGCCGCGTTGGCCGGATCGTCCAGATGCAGATAGAGGCCGACGATCCAGTGCGGCGCGGCGATCAGCACGAGCCCCGACAGCGTCATGAAGGCGACGCCGAGCGCCAGCGCGACAAACCCCGCATGGCGCGCGGCGAGCGGCTGGCCGGCGCCGGACCAGAAGCCAACTCGCACGTTGGCCGCCTGGCCGATCGCGAGCGGCACCATGAAGGCCACCGAGGCGACGTTCAGCGCGATCTGATGCGCAGCCAGTTGCGACTCGCCGAGCAGCCCGACCATCAGGCCGGTGGCGAGAAAGAGCGTCGATTCGACACCGTAGGTGATCGCGACCGGCCAGCCGATGCCGAACAGTTCGCCCATCAACGGCACGTTCGGCCGGGTGGCGACGACGAAGTGCCGGTAGCGCGGCCGCAAATGCAACAGCGCCATCAGCACGAGCGCGCTCAGCCAGACGGTGATGGAAGTCGCGGCCGCCGATCCGAGAAAGCCGAGCTGCGGCAAACCATAGGCGCCGTGAATCAGCCCATAGTTGAGAAAACCGTTCACGCCGACGCTCGCGAGCGACACCCACAACAGCCGTTTGGCCGCGCCGATGGCCGGCAGGAACGAGCGCATCAGGCCGACGCCGATCAGGCTGCCGAGCGACCCCCAGCGCAGCACCGCTGCGTACTCACCGACGTTGTGCGCGAGCAGCGCGGGTTCGCCGAAAGCGAGCAGGATCGGCGTGGCGAACGAGAGCAGGAAGAACGCCGGCACTGACAGCAGCACGGACAGCGCGAAACCGGTCCAGTAGATGTGCGGCACGCGGCCCTCGTCCTCTGCGCCGCGCGCGTGCGACACGCTCACGCTGACGGAGGTCAGCACGCCTTGCAGCAGCGTGACCACCACGAAAAACAGGTTTGCGCCGAGGCCGCCGGCCGCGAGCGCGTCGGGGCCGAGCGAGCCGAGCAGGATCGTGTCGGTCACGCCCATGGCCATTTGCGAGAGCTGCGCAATGGCGAGCGGCGCGGCGAGGCGGGCAGTGTCCGCCGCGTGGCGGGTCAGGGTCGGCGGCCGGGCGGCCACCCGGGTGAAGCCGGATTGAGTCATGGAGCGCTTGGCAGCGGAAGTGGCGACAGCGCGACGGCGGGCGCGGTAGTCGCGCGGGCGGTGGCGAGGGCAGCGGTTCGGTGGGCCTTGGTGAACGCACGAGGCAATCGTACGAAACAAGCGTACAAAGCAAGCGCACGAAATAAGCGCACGAAGCAACCGCCAGCCGGAAGTGTCAGCCGATTGTTTGTCTGTCGAAACTGACAGCTTATTGCTTAGGCGCGGCGCTGTCGATGGAGAAGGCACGATTTTGGTGCGCGCGCCTCCTCCGAGTTTTCGGAAACCGCAGAGTGGCGGGGCGTTGCGTCAGGCTTCGTGAACCGCAATCCGCGTGTCGCCGAGCAAGACGACCTGGCCCGCGCGGATTTTGCAGGTTTTACGCGTTTCGACCCGGCCGTCTACGGTGACCGCACCGTCCGCCACCATCATTTTTGCCGAGCCGCCGCTGTCCGCGAGCCCCGTTATCTTCAGCAGATTATGCAGTTCGACGTAGTCGCCGGTGAGGGTGAAATCTAGGTTGGGCATGGCGTTTGCGCCTTCAGGCAAGGGGTTCGCATCATAAGCCAGAAGCTTGCCCTGGATGAAGTTCGCGGTGTGCGCCGACTTCGCGTGAGTATCTGCAAGCAGATGTTATGCGATTGTCAGAAAGTGAAACGTTGCGTAACACCGGTCGTAAGACACGAACTTCACTCGTAAAGTGCAGGTCAGTGGTAAAGCCTGCTGGATTTATCTGGCAGCGAGCAGACCGGGCGAGGCACGCAGAGCAAGCTTGCAAAGCGGCTCGAGAATGCGCAATGCCGGACAGGTCGCCCGCGTCACAACAACTTTAGAGAGGATTAGTCATGACCCAAATTCGAACGCTTCTGATCAATACCGCCCTGACCGCCGCCGTGACCGCGTTTGCGGCTACCGCAGCCGTTGCGCAGACTGCGCAACCGGCCGAGGGTGTCAACGGCCAGCCGCAAGTCCAGATGCAAGGCGCCGGCGTTGCGCCCGCTGCGCCCTCCGCGCAGGGCGTGCAGCCGGTCACACCGCCCCCGGCACGCCTGACGGCGTCGGGTTCGACCGACCCGCTGGTGCAGAAGCGCGATGCCAATGCGAAGGCCAATGCTGAATATCGCGCGTCGAAGAAGGCATCAAAGGCCGAGCTGAAGGACCAGCAGAAGGCCGCCAAGGCGCAGTACAAGGAAGAGGTGCGCGGCGCCAAGATCAATCAGAAGGCGGATAAACAGGCCGCCAACAATGAAATGAAGATGGACATGCAGGGCCAGGCGGGCGTTCAGGCGGACGGCGCCGACGTCAAGCACTAAGACCGAGGCTGAGCGTCAAGGCGGTGGCGGGGCGGCACAGGTTGCCAGCGCCGCCGCCTCGACCGATCGCGTTTGAAGGATCGCAAGGTCCAGGCATCTCGTTTCACGGAGGTATCGCATGAATATCACTCTGTCCATGAAGTCCAGAATTTCGGCCGCGTTGATCGCGGGTTGCCTGTCGTCGGTTGCCTTCGCGCAGGCAAGCGATCCGGCTGCGGCGCCGGTTACCCATGCCGACAAGAAGGCGGCCAAGGAGCAGTCGAAGGCGGATAAGAAAGCGTCCGTCGCGCAAGCCAAGGCGGACAAGAAGAAAACCGACGCTCAGGCCGACGCCGATAAGGCCAAGGCCGACGCCAATGTGAAGGACGCGAAGACGCAGTAGCCCGGCTTGATAGCTGGCCTCGCGACGACGTGTGAACGTCTCCGCGTTGCGCTTTCAAAGAAATGGCCCGTGCGCTTCCACGCCACGGGCCATTTTTTTCCTGCGCGCAATTGTCATGCGGCGGGATGCCGGCCGCCCGGGGCGCGGTCGAAAAAAGGGTCGCTTGTCGACGAGGGTTGTATGGATATACAGTATGCGTCGCCGTACTGAATCCACCTAACGTCCAAACCGATCGTGCTCTCCGTCGCCGAATCCCCGTCGTTCGATACCGCCGCCTGGCTGGCAAAGCTCAACGACGCGCAGCGCGAAGCCGTCGAATACGGCGCCGACACGCCTGCCGCGCCGCCCGGCGCATTGCTGGTGATCGCGGGTGCCGGTTCCGGCAAGACCAACACCCTCGCGCACCGGGTCGCCAATCTGGTGGTGAACGGCGCCGATCCGCGCCGCATCCTGCTGCTAACGTTTTCCCGTCGCGCCGCGCTCGAAATGACCCGGCGCGTCACGCGCATCGCCGGCGCGGCGCTCGGCACGCGAGCCGCGCTCGCGCAAGGGCTGACATGGTCCGGCACGTTCCATAGCGTGGGCGCGCGGCTGTTGCGCGAGTACGCGGACCTGATCGGCCTCGCGCCGGCCTTTACGATCAACGACCGCGAAGATTCCGCCGACCTGATGAATCTCGTGCGCCACGAGCTCGGTTTGTCGGCGAAAGAGCGGCGTTTCCCGGCCAAGGGCACGTGCTTTGCCATTTACTCGCGCGTTGTGAACACCGGCGCGTCGCTCGGCCAGGTGCTCGACAGTGCGTTCCCCTGGTGCCGTGAATGGGAAGCCGATCTGCGCAGGCTGTTCGCGGCTTATGTCGAGGCCAAACAGAAGCAGAGCGTGCTGGACTACGACGACCTGCTGCTTTACTGGTCGCACATGGCGGCCGAGCCGGCGATCGCCGCCGACCTGTCGGCGCGCTTCGATCACGTGCTGGTGGACGAATATCAGGACACCAACCGTCTGCAGGCGTCGATCCTGCTCGCATTGAAGCCGGACGGCCGCGGCCTGACCGTGGTCGGCGACGACGCCCAGTCTATCTATTCGTTTCGCGGTGCGACCGTGCGCAACATTCTCGATTTCCCCGCGCATTTCGACCCGCCGGCCAAACAGGTCACGCTCGAGCGCAATTACCGGTCGACCGCGCCGATTCTGGCGGCGTCGAACGCGGTGATCGAACTGGCCAGCGAGCGCTATACGAAAAATCTCTGGACCGACAAGGCGTCGGCGCAGCGCCCGCGCCTCGTGAGCGTCGCCGACGAGGCCGATCAGGCGCGCTACATCGTCGAACAGGTGCTCGAAGCGCGCGAGCAAGGCATGAAGCTCAAATCACAGGCGGTGCTGTTTCGCGCAGCGCATCACAGCGCCGCGATGGAGATCGAACTGACCCGGCGCAACATCCCATTCGTGAAATTCGGCGGCTTGAAGTTTCTCGATTCAGTGCACGTGAAAGACGTGCTCGCCGTGCTGCGCTGGGCGGAAAATCCGCGCGACCGCGTAGCCGGCTTTCGCGTCGTGCAGCTGCTGCCGGGCGTTGGCCCGGCCACGGCTGCGAAGGTGCTCGACGAGATCGTCGCGCGCGCGGGCAGCGGCAATCCCGCCGACACCGCCGGTGGCGCATTGGCGGCCTTCGCCGCGCCGGCTCGCGCGCAGGAAGACTGGCATCCGTTCGTCAAGCTGATGTCGAGCGTGTACGGCCGCCAGACGCCGTGGCCCGCCGAGTTCGAGATGGTGCGCCGGTGGTACGAGCCGCATCTCGAGCGCAACCACGAGGACGCCGCGATCCGTCATGCGGACGTGTTGCAGATGGAGAGCATCGCGGGCACGTATGCGTCGCGTGAACGCTTTCTGACCGAGCTGACGCTCGATCCGCCCGATGCCACCAGCGACGAATCCGGCGTGCCGTTGCTCGACGAAGACTACCTGATCCTCTCCACGATTCATTCCGCGAAGGGGCAGGAGTGGCGCAACGTGTTCGTGCTGAACGGTGTGGACGGCTGCATTCCGTCCGACCTCGGCACTGGCAGCGAGGAGGAAATCGACGAGGAGCGCCGCCTGCTCTACGTGGCGATGACGCGCGCGAAAGAGGATCTGCATATCATCGTGCCGCAGCGCTTTTACGTGCACAACCAGACGCATATGGGTGATCGTCACGTGTGGGCGTCGCGTACGCGCTTTATTCCCGCGCATCTCATGCCGCTGTTCGACGCCTACGCGTGGCCGCGGGTGGCGGTCCCGAGCGCGCCCACGGCGACCGGGCTGGCCGCCGCCGCGCAGGCGAAGATCGAGATCGCGGCGAAACTCAGGAAGATGTGGGATTGAGAATGCGGCAGGCGCCGCCGTTACGTGCGCGGCGCCTGCCGTCTGAAGGCCTCGATCTTCAGCGCGACTGCCGTTGTTGCTGCTGAGGGGCCGGACGCGGCGGCACGAAGAAGTTGCGCAGCCACGCCGCCATGCGCGAGAACACGTCGTACGGCTCTTCGACGAAAATCTCCGGCTTGAGCAAACGCAGGAATTCCATGATCTGTTGCGCTTCCTGTTTCTGGAACGAGCCGTGCGAGATGCCCAGCCGCAGAAGCCCGCGCAGTTCGCCGAGCTTTTCGCGCGCGGTGCTCCCCACGCTCGTTTCGCACGCCACCTTGGCCTCGTAGACGCGCTGGCGCAGCGATTCCACCAGCCTCCAGGCCGGTGTCTGCATGACTTCCTCGAGCGCCTGAATGTCCTGCGCCGCGCTCTTGATCTGCGCCGCGAGCGGGTCGACCAGCGTGGCGTCGCCTTCCGCTTCCTTGACGATCGCCGCCGCCCAGTCGCGGCACTGCTTGGCGAGTTCTTCCGGCGTCCATTCCGAGCGGGCCGCGAAACCGAAGCCGAATTCGCCCGCTTGCCGCATCAGGATCGCGACGACGTCCGGAAACTCCTTGTCGAGGGTTCGTTTGGCCCACGCGTACTGGCCGCCCTGCAACATCCGCTGAACGGCGTGTTCGGTCAGCGGCACCATATTGTCGAGCAGCTTGGCGCGCAAAAAATCCTCAAACGACGGCGTCGCGAACTGCGGATCGAGCTTCAGCGATACCCGCAGAAAAGCGTCGAAATCCTTGCGCAGTGTCGCAATGGTCTCGTCTTTGAGCGTGAGGGTGATTTGACCCATGAGTTATCCCGTTTGGTCCTGCCGCGCGGCTTCGCCGCGCCACCCGGCCGCGCGGGCCTTGGGAGACGCGACGTTCGATGCCCGCGCGCTTGATTCCTGCCTGTTGCCGCGTAACCAGCGGGACGTATCCCGATGAGCGGACCTCGACTGCATAACGGCGGATCGGGGGGAAACTTAAGGGCGTGCGGGACGGGTGCGCTCGCTTTAGAGGGAAGCGTCGCCCGGCATGCGCTTGCGTGTCGCAAGCCGGACGACCGGGATGCCGCCATGAAGGCGGCATGCACCTATTTCAGCACAATACATTGCCAGACAAAAAACACCGCCAGGCCGACCGCAATGGTCAGAAGCGGCCGCCGTGTGACCGCGCTGACGAGCACCGCGGCCAGCGCGCCGACCAGTTGCGGATTGCGCCAGGTCAGCTCGGCATTGCTGCCGTGCGGTGAAACCGCCATCGGCACGATGATCGCGGTCAGCACGGTGACCGGTACGAAGCCGAGGGCGGTGCGCACAAGCGGCGGAAACACGAGCCGGTCGCCGAGCACGAAGACCGCGGCGCGGATCACCCATGTGATGGCCGCCATGCCGAGAATCAGAACGACGTAGTTCATCGGGACGCCTCCGCGGTTTTGCCCGTGCCGCGCAGGTTGGGGCGCGAGGTCGACAGCAGGACGCCGATCGCCACGCCCGCGAATACCGCGCCGAGCAGCCCGAGCTTGTACGGCCACGCCTGCCAGAAGAAGGCCAGCGTGCCCGCGGTCACTGCGGCCGCGATATAGCGCAGCGCCACGAGTTGCGGCACGACGATCGCGATAAAGGTGGCGACCATCGCGAAATCGAGGCCGAGCGATTGCAATCCCGGAAAGGCCGCCCCGAACAACAGGCCGGCGACGGTCCAGATCTGCCAGTTCAGGTACATGGCGAGACCCGCGCCGAAGAAGTAGTGCGGGCCGACCGTGCCGGGCTCCCGATGCCGGTAATGCTCCCACGCGACGGCGAAGACTTCGTCCGTGAGCAGCGCGCCGAGCGCCCAGCGCCAGCGCGCCGACAGATGCGCGACGTGCGGTGCGAGCGTGGCGCTGTACAGCACGTGACGCAAATTGACCACCAGCGTAGTCGCCCAGATCACGGCGAAACTCGCGTGACCTGCGATCAGGCCGAGTGCGATGAATTGCGCGGAGCCGGCGAACACGACGAGCGACATCAACTGCCCGTGCCAGAGGTGCAGCGGACCGGATGCGACGAGTGTGCCGAAAATGACGCCAAAAGGCGCCGCGCCGACCATCATCGGAATGATGTCGCGCGCGCCGGCGGTGAACTCTTTTAGATGGCCATGGCTCGTGGGCTGGCCTGCGGTGGAATGGGTCAATCTTGCCTCCTTGAATCGGGAAGCTTAGCGGGGGCTGGCCAGCGGGGCTTGTACGTTCTTGCGGCTGGGCGTGACTCGATGCGCTGACGCGTGGCGATGTCGTTGGTTGGGGGCTTGCGCGCCAGGGCGTGTCGTGCGGCCGGAATGAGCGACGCGGCGGCGCGCGCAAAGGTTGGCAGCAAATTTCGTGCTGGGATGACGGCGGCGGCCGCGGCGTCCCAGGCAGCGGGCGTGCACAGGTCGCCGGCAACGTTCGCGCTAGGGTTGTCTCTGGCGGTTAGAGCGCCCGGAACGGCGGTAAAGGTCGCCGGCAACGTTCGCGCTAAGGCTGTCTTTAGCGGCTGGACTTTTTGAGGCCGCCGGACGCACAGCTCGCCCAACGCCGGTGCCCACGCCAACACCCACACCCAGTTAGACCCCTTGCCAGCGTCCGGGCGGCACGCCGAACATCCGCCGGAAATGCCGCGTGAAATGGCTCTGGTCGGTGAAGCCGCTGGCGGCGGCGACATCCGTGACCGATACGCCGGCGCGCAATGGCGCGAGCGCGCGCTGCAAGCGCACCTGATTGCGCCATGCATGCGGCGGCAAGCCGGTCGTTTGAGTGAAAAGACGTGCCGCGTGGAACGGCGAAAGCCCGGCCGCCTGAGCGACTTCGGCGAGTGTGACGGGTTCGGCGAGGTCGCCCGTCAGGCATTCCTGCATGAGCGCCACGCGTGTGTCGTCGGTGGCGAGGCGGGCGCGTGCCGGGCGCGTTTGCGAATAGCGCACCAGCAGCGTGGACAACGCGTCGAGCATGGCGGCCTCGGCGGCAAGCGCGTCGTCGCCGGCTTCCAGCAGGCGATGCGCGTGCGCGAGCCGCGTAGCGAGATCAGGATCGCGGATCACGCCGGGCGCAAACCACGGCAACGCCTGCGGTTTGCCGCTGACTTCATTGGCAAGTGAATGGATGAAATCCACCGGCGCATACATCACGCGATACCGCCAGCCCGCCTCGACCGCCTTCGAGCCGGTGTGCAACTCGCCGGGATTGATGATCGGCACGCTGCCGGCTTCGGCCACGTAGTCGGAACCGAGGTACCGATAACCCTCGGCGCCCGCGACGATCACCGGAATCGTGTACGCGTCGTGCCAATGCGGCGTGAACTCGTGATCGTGATATTCGGCCGTGAGCAGGTCCGCGCCAGGCAGAAGCGGCGTGCGCCAGTAGCGGGCGGAATCCTGGAAACGATGGGCGGTGGTCATGGCGAAGGTCCAGCAGGACCGGTCAGTGTAGCGCGTCGTGACGGGCGGCGCTTCATCGACCTAGGGCTCGTGCGGGTGTCTCCTGCCGGAGCGTGATGCCTCGGTTCGAGCAGTAGCTTTCCTCCCACCGCCTGAGGCCACCGATTCACGCCATCGAATCGGCCGGCTGCGTTTTTTCGTAGGGCGGGGCGCTTACTTGAGCGGGATCGTCGTGCCGGCCGGCATCGGCACGGCACTTACGCTGTTCTTCGCGCTACCGCTGACGACCCGGTCGCTGTAGGTGAGATACACCAGCGAGTTGCGTTTCGCGTCGACGACCCGCACCACATGCAGCGACTTGAAGATGAGCGACATGCTCACCGAAAACACGTCGGCCTGTTTCTTCACAGGACCCGTGAAGTGGATTTCGCCGACCTGACGGCAAGCGATCGACGCCTCCGTGGGATCTTCCGCGATGCCGAGCGTCCCTTTGACACCACCCGTACGCGCCCGCGATACGTAGCAGGTCACGCCCTGAACCACGGGATCGTCATAGGCCTCTACGACCACGCGGTCGGAACCCGTGACGTGGAAATTGGTATTGACGCTGCCGACTTCTTCGCTGTGTGCCGAAGGCAGCAGCAGCGCGGCGGTCGCCGCGAGCGCGATGCGCAACAAAGTGGGTTTCATGGGATCGCCAGAAATTGAGCGCCTGGGCTGGCGCGGGATGCATGCCGCAAGCCGCCATCGTATAACGGCGAGCCGATCATCGGGCTTTTGCAGGCGAGCGCGGACAGCGTCCGCTATGTTCGGGATTGCTGCGAGAGTATCGACCCGGGGCTGTGATCGGGCGTGCAGAAATGTGACGCGGAAAAAGAAAAGGCCCGCACGAATGCGGGCCTTTCAAAATTTTTGGCTCCTCGACCTGGGCTCGAACCAGGGACCTACGGATTAACAGTCCGGCGCTCTACCGACTGAGCTATCGAGGAACAACAGTACAGCTTGATCTACATAAAAAAGCCCGTCTTGGTTAACGGGCTTTTGCAATTCTTGGCTCCTCGACCTGGGCTCGAACCAGGGACCTACGGATTAACAGTCCGGCGCTCTACCGACTGAGCTATCGAGGAACAGAACAACAACAGCAGAGAAACGAAATTGTAGGAGGAGCTTAAGCGGCTGTCAATACCCTGCGTTCATCTCGATTTCATTCGAAGTCCGCTGCGTATGTGACGTGCTGCGAGACTCAACGTACGAGCAGCTCGAGCTTTTCCTTTACGTCCTTGAACTCGTCGGCTTCGGGCAGCGGTGCTTTGGTCTTGGTGATGCTCGGCCAGCTTTTCGCGAGATCGGCATTCAGCTCGATGAAATTCTGCTGGTCGCCCGGCACGTCTTCTTCGGCATAGATGGCGTTCACCGGGCATTCGGCTACGCACACTGCGCAGTCGATGCATTCATCGGGGTCGATCGCGAGGAAGTTGGGACCTTCGCGAAAGCAGTCCACCGGGCACACATCGACACAGTCGGTATAGCGGCACTTGATGCAGCTTTCGGTCACAACGTGAGTCATTCAGGCAGCTCCTGCATGCGGTATCTGGGGAGGCGCAAACGCCAAAAGCGCTATTGTATCGTAACGTCAAGAGGCGCATGCAGCATCGCACCATGCCTTTTATACGTTTTCGTGATTAGTTTATGGCGCGCTGAAGGCCACCTGCTTCGCGGCGCTCACCCACGGAGACCTTCTTTGGGCGCGCGGTGCGAGCGCCCGGCGGCGCGCGGAATCCGGCGGCATTCGGGTAACATGCGTCAGGTCGGTGCGCACGGGGCGCGCCGTATGCGCATGGTTGAGTCGGGCCTTTCGTGTCGGGCCTTCCGTTTTTCCTGCAGTCCAGTTCGCACCATCATGATTATTACTTCGCTGCTCGACACCGATCTGTACAAGTTCACGATGATGCAAGTGGTGTTGCATCACTTTCCCGCGGCGAACGTGGAATATCGCTTCCGTTGCCGTACGCCGAATGTCGATCTCGTTCCGTATATCGGCGAGATTCGCGAGGAAGTGCGCAAGCTCTGCCAGCTTCGCTTTACCGACGACGAACTCGACTACCTGCGCCGCATGCGCTTCATCAAGGGCGACTTCATCGAGTTTCTCGCGCTGTTCCATTTGAACGAAAAATACATTTCGATCGAACCGTCGCCGAAGGGCAATGGCGAAATCGACATCGAGATCAAGGGACCGTGGCTGCATACGATCCTGTTCGAGATCCCGATGCTCGCGATCGTCAACGAGGTCTACTTCCGCAATACACAGCAAAAGCCGGACTACAGCGAAGGGCGCGGCCGCCTCGTCGACAAGATCCAGCTGCTCGGCGCGCGTCCGGAATTCGCCGACTGCAAGATCGCCGACTACGGCACGCGCCGCCGCTTCTCGAAGCAATGGCACGAGGAAGTGATCCTCAAGCTCAAAGAGGGCCTCGGCGAGCAGTTCGCCGGCACCAGCAACGTCTTCTACGCAATGAAGCACGGCCTCACGCCGCTCGGCACGATGGCGCATGAATATCTGCAGGCGTGCCAGGCGCTCGGCCCGCGGCTGCGCGACTCGCAGATCTTCGGCTTCGAAATGTGGGCTAAGGAATACCGCGGCGACCTGGGTATCGCGCTCTCCGACGTGTACGGCATGGAGGCGTTCCTGCGCGACTTCGACATGTATTTCTGCAAGCTGTTCGACGGCGCGCGCCATGATTCGGGCGATCCGTTTGAGTGGGGCGAACGTCTGCTCAAGCACTACGAAGCGAATCGCTGCGATCCGCGCACCAAGATCCTCGTATTTTCCGACGCCCTCGACATTCCGAAAGTGCTGCAGCTCTATGAGCGCTTCCGCGGCCGCTGCAAGCTGGCGTTCGGCGTGGGCACGAATCTGACCAACGACCTCGGCTATAACCCGCTGCAGATCGTCATCAAAATGGTTCGCTGCAACGGCCAGCCGGTGGCGAAACTGTCGGACTCGCCGGGCAAGAACATGTGCGAAGACAAGGCTTACCTCGCTTACCTGCGCCAGGTGTTCGGCATTGCGCAGCCCGAGGAAGAGGCGGCGAAGTAACCCGGTTCGCAGCTGGCTACCACCGTTGCATACAGCGTAAGCCGCGTGTGCGAGACGCGGCAATATCCCGTTTGGCCAAGGTGGCCGCGCGCGGGGCGGCCGGTATAATTCCCGCCATCCCGCACGGCTGTCGACACGAGGATTTCGCACATGGATACATCGATTGCCCGACGCAACATACTGGCGCGCATCCGCGCGGCGCAAGGGCGCGAGCCGGAGCCATCCGCTGCCGAGCGCGAGGCGGCGGCGGACTACCTGGCGCGCCATCCTGCCGGGCCGCGTCCCGAGATGCCGGCCGACCTCGTTGCGCGCTTCATCGAACAGGCCCGGAAGATGGCGACCACCGTCGAATCGGTTCAGGCACTGAGCGACGTGCCGGCCGCGGCGCATCGCTACCTCATGCAACATGCGTTGCCGTTGCAGGCTATCGCCTGGCAAACGCTGCAGGATCTGCAGTGGGCCGAAGCCGGCCTCACTGTCGAATTCCGCAAGCCGCAAGACGGCGACGTGGTCGGCCTGACCGGCTGCTTCTGCGCGACCGCCGAGACCGGCACGCTCGTGTTGCTGTCGGGACCGGAAACTTATGCGTCCGCTGGTCTGCTGCCTGAAACGCACATTGCCATCGTGCCGGCTTCACGCATCGTATCGGGTCATGAAGAGGCGTTCGGTCTGATCCGCAAAGAACGCGGCGAACTTCCACGCGCGGTCAATTTCGTTTCCGGGCCTTCACGCACCGGGGATATCGAGCAGACCATCGTGCTCGGCGCGCATGGGCCTTACCGCGTGCATGTGATCGTCGTGCAGGGCGCCTGAACGGCAAGCGCGGCCCGCGCCACGTGGCGCATGTGCCCACGCGCGGCTGCCGGCAATAACAAGGATTTCAACGCTATGAAAGGACATGCCGTCTGGACGGGCATGGGGTTCGCGGCTGCACTGACGCTGGCCGGCTGGCCGCAACTGGCGTCTGCCGCTACGCTCGATGGCGCCACTTTGTCGGCGCTGTGGGGGCTGCCATTCGCGGGCGTGCTGCTGTCGATCGCGGTATTTCCGCTGATCGCGCCGGCGTTCTGGCATCACCATTTCGGCAAGATCGCGGCTGCCTGGGCACTCGCGTTCCTCGTGCCGTTCGCGTTCACCTTCGGTACAGGCGTCGCGTTCGGCACGCTCGTGCATGCGCTCCTCGAAGAATACATTCCGTTCATTGTGCTGCTAACGGCGTTGTACACCGTGGCGGGCGGCATCTGCGTGCGCGGCAATCTGCATGGCACGCCGCGTCTGAACACGGGAATTCTCGCGCTCGGCACGTTGCTGGCCAGCATCATGGGCACGACGGGCGCGGCCATGCTGCTGATCCGTCCATTGCTGCGCGCCAACGACAATCGCAAGCACGTGGTTCATGTAGTCGTGTTCTTCATCTTCCTCGTGGCGAACGCGGGCGGCTCGCTCTCGCCGCTGGGCGACCCGCCGCTCTTTCTCGGCTTCTTGCAGGGCGTGAGCTTTTTCTGGACCACCACGCATCTGATGCTACCCATGCTGTTCATTTGCGGCGTGCTGCTGATCGGGTTCTATGCGCTCGACTCGTACTACTTTCATCGGTGTGAGGAAGAGCGCTCGCGCTTTCTCGATCCCACGCCTGACTCGCCGCTGCTCGGCATCGACGGCAAGATCAATTTCGTGCTTCTTGCCGCGGTAGTCGGGCTCGTGCTGATGAGCGGGTTGTGGAAGCCGGGCGTGCAGTTCGACGTGTTCGGCACGCACCTCGCGCTGCAGAATGCCGTGCGCGATGCCGCGCTGCTCGGCGTCACGTTGCTTTCATTGGTGCTCACGCCGCGTACGGCGCGCGCGGGCAACGACTTCAACTGGGCGCCGATCGAAGAGGTGGCCAAGCTGTTCGCCGGCATCTTCGTGACGATCGCGCCGGTCATCACGATCCTGCGTGCCGGCGAGGCGGGCGCCTTTGCCGGCATCGTCCATCTGGTCAACGACGCATCGGGCCAGCCGCACGATTTGATGTACTTCTGGATGACCGGGCTGCTGTCTTCGTTTCTCGACAATGCGCCGACCTACCTCGTGTTCTTCAACCTGGCCGGCGGCAACGCGCAGACGCTCATGACCACCGGCGCTACCACGCTCGCGGCGATCTCGGCTGGCGCGGTGTTCATGGGTGCGAACACGTATATCGGCAATGCGCCGAACTTCATGGTGAAGGCAATCGCGGAATCGCGCGGCGTACGCATGCCGGGTTTTTTCGCGTATATGGGCTGGTCCGCGGCGGTGTTGCTGCCGTTGTTCCTCGTGACCGGCTGGCTTTTTTTCTGACGCCGAGGCAATCGAACTCGACGCGCTATACGGAGAATTGCAATGCAGAAGATCCTCGTCGCCCGTCCAATCTTTCCTGACGTGATCGAACGGCTCAAACAGTATTTCGACGTCGACTGGAATCAGGGCGACGTATTGTCCGCCGACGAACTGACGCGCCGTCTCGCGGATAAGGACGGCGCGCTCACCGCGGGCGATCCGGTCGGCGCGGGCGTACTCGCGGCGGCGCCGCGTCTGCGCGTGGTGTCGAACATGGCGGTGGGCTACAACAATTTCGACATGGCCGCCTTCACCGCGGCCAACGTGCTCGGCACCAATACGCCGGACGTGTTGAACGAGTCGACGGCGGACTTCGGCTGGGCGCTGATGATGGCGGCGGCGCGCCGTATCGCCGAATCGGAGCACTGGCTGCGTGCGGGCAAATGGCAGAAGTGGGCGTATGACGGTTTTCTCGGCAGCGACCTGTATGGCTCGACGCTCGGCGTGATCGGCATGGGCCGCATCGGCCAGGCGTTGGCGCGTCGTGCAAAGGGCTTCAACATGCAGGTGATCTATCACAATCGTTCGCGCGTCGCGCCGGAGATCGAAGCCGAGCTGAACGCGGAATACGCGTCGAAAGAGGACCTGTTGCGGCGTGCCGATCACGTCGTGCTCGTCCTTCCGTACACGAAGGATAACCATCACACGATCGGCGCCGCCGAACTCGCGCTGATGAAGCCGACCGCGACGCTCACCAACATCGCGCGCGGCGGCATTGTCGACGACGCGGCGCTCGTCGAGGCCTTGCGCTCGAAGCAGATCGCCGCCGCCGGTCTCGACGTGTTCGAAGGCGAGCCGAAACTGAACCAGGACTTGCTGAGCGTGCCGAATGTCGTGCTGACGCCGCACATTGCCAGCGCGACCGAAGCCACGCGCCGCGCCATGGCGAATCTCGCCGCGGACAATCTGATCGCGGGCCTGGGCGCAGGGCCGCGCGCGGGCCGGCCGCCGAATCCGATCAATCCCGAGGTCATCGGCAAGGCGCGTTCATGACAATGATTCTGGTGGCGGCCGTCGCAGTGCTGGCGGTCGCATTGGTCATTGCGCTGGCCTTGCTGATGCGCGGCTACAGCCGCGCGCAAGAGAGCGAGCAGTTCGAACTGCTCAACGAGCGGCTGGACGCCTCGACCGACGCGCAAGCACACGCCTACGAACGTCTCGAACGGCAACTGCGCAATGACATCACCGAGACCGCGCGGGTGTCGCGTACTGAACAGAGCAGCGGCTTCGCGCACTTTCAGCAGACGCTGGCGGCGCAGTTCAGCAGTATGACGACCGTGCAGGCCGGCAAGATCGACGGGTTCGCCCAGCAGCTCGACGCCGTGCGCCACAGTCTGCAGGCGCAGGCCCAGCAGGCGCGCGACGAGCAGGGCCGCTCGCTCAAGCAGTTCGGCGACACGCTGAGCCTGCAACTGGGGCAACTCACGGAGGCGAACGATCGCCGTTTCGCCGAGGTGCGCGCAACCATCGAACAGCGGCTGAAGGATATCGAGGCGAACAACTCGGTCAAGCTCGAGGAAATGCGCCGCACCGTCGACGAAAAACTGCACGCCACGCTCGAACAGCGTCTGGGTGAATCGTTCAAGCTGGTGTCCGACCGGCTCGAGCAGGTGCACCGCGGGCTGGGCGAGATGCAGACGCTGGCGGCCGGTGTCGGCGACCTGAAGAAAGTGCTCACCAATGTGAAGACACGCGGTACGTGGGGCGAAGTGCAGCTGGAAGCGTTACTGGAGCAACTGCTCACCGCCGACCAGTATGCGAAGAACATCGCGACGGTGCCGAGAAGCACGGAGCGCGTCGAGTTTGCGATCAAGTTGCCCGGGCGCGCGGAGCAGGGCGGCGTGGCCACGCCGGTCTGGCTGCCCATCGACGCCAAGTTTCCGCGTGAAGACTACGAGCGTCTGATCGAAGCGCAGGAGCGCGCCGATCCAGTCGCGGTGGAAGAAGCCTCCCGCGCGCTCGAAGCGCGGATTCGCGCCGAGGCCCGCACGATTGCGGAGAAATACGTGTCGCCGCCACACACCACGGATTTCGCGTTGCTGTTCCTGCCGACCGAGGGCCTGTACGCGGAGGTGTTGCGCCGGCCGGGCCTGACGGACCTGCTGCAACGCGACTATCGCGTGACGATCGCCGGTCCGACTACGCTGACCGCATTGCTCAACAGTCTGCAGATGGGTTTTCGCACGCTCGCGATCGAAAAGCGGTCGAGCGAGGTGTGGCAGGTGCTCGGCGCGGTGAAAACGGAGTTCGGCAAATTCGGTGACGTGCTGGCGAAGACAAAGGCGCAACTGGAAACCGTCACGCGTTCTATCGAAGCGGCGGAAACGCGCACGCGTGTCATGAGCCGCAGACTGCGCGATGTCGAGGCATTACCGGGCGAGGAGGCGAGCGGGTTGCTCGGCGATGCGCTCTCGGGTGCGGAGCCCGAAGAGCAATGAGGGTACGGGGCTAACGGTCAGGTGTGGCGGAACCCGGCGTGAAGCTCCGCTCGCCAATCACTCAGGCACGCGCGCTTGTTGCCAACTGTTCAAGCGCGTCACCTGTCAGGCGCACCACGCGCCAGTCGGGCATGACGGTCGCGCCCATCTTTTCATAGAAGCTGATGGCCTGCCGGTTCCAGTCGAGCACGGTCCATTCGAAGCGCGCGCATTGCCGTTCCACCGCCAGGGCGGCGAGGCGTTGAATCAACGCGGTGCCCAGACCGCTGCCGCGTTGCGAGGGTTGTACGTAGACGTCTTCGAGATATAGTCCGCGCTTGCCGACGAAACTCGAATAATTGTGGAAGAACAGCGCATAGCCGACGATGCGTCCTTCGTTCTCCGCTACCAGCGCTTCAATGGAAGGCCGCGCGCCGAACAGCGCGTCGCGCAAGCCCTCTTCGGTTGCGACAAAGACGTGCGTGAGGCTTTCGAATTCCGCGAGCTCGTACGTCAGCGCGAAGATCGCGCTGGTGTCGGCAGGCGTGGCGGCGCGGATCGTCGCGGGCATTACGCTTCTTCCGGGGCGTCGGTCAGTTGGATTTCAATTCCGCCGAAGCGCGACGCAACCCAGTTGTAGGCATGGCAGGCGATCCATAGCAGGACGAAGCCGAGAATCGCATTCAGCAGCAGCGCGCTGAACACCGTGCTCAGTTCCACCGAACCATAGCGCACGAACGCCACCAGTACGCCCAGCAGCACGATCGGTACCGAAAACGTCAGGTACACGAGGATCAGTGCTTTGGCTGTCTGTCCTGGTGCAATGAACGAAATCTGTTTTTTCATGTAAGTCAAACCCGTGTGTCGTAGTGGTAATGGGTAAAGCTATGAATGGCCGCTGGCGAGAGCGAGGCGTGAGCCGGGCGTCAGATGAGGCCGTCGAACAGCGTGATCGCGACGCGCTCCCCTTGCGCAATCTCGCCCTCATCGTGCCCGAGCACGATGAAGCAATTGGCTTCGCTCATCGAACTCAGCACGCCGGAACTTTGTGAGCCGGTTGGCGTGACATGCCATTGTCCGTGCGCGTCCTGTTCGGCTACGCCGCGCTGGAACTCGGTGCGGCCGGCGCGCTTGCGGATGGCCTTGCGGCTCAGGGCGTGAATGAACGGCAACGGTTGCGGCGTTGCGCCCGACATCAGCAGCAGCGCCTCTCGTACGATCTGATAGAAGGTCACCATCACGGCGACCGGATTGCCCGGCAAACCGAAGAATAACGCGGGAAGCCCGAGCCCGGGTCGCTCGCCGGACCAGACGCGGCCGAATGCGAGCGGCCGGCCCGGCCGCATGGCGAGACTCCAGAAGGCGACGTCGCCGAAAGTTTGCAGCAGTTGTTTGGTGAAATCGGCCTCGCCGACCGAAACCCCGCCCGAGGTGAGCACCACGTCGGCGCTCGCCGCCGCGCTGCGCAAGGCGGCTTCCATCGCGGCGGGCTCGTCGCGCACCACGCCGAGATCGAGCGTGTCGATGTTCAGGCGCCGCAGCATGGCGAACAGCGTGTAGCGATTGCTGTCGTACACGCAGCCCGCGTCGAGCGGCTCGCCGAGCGAGCGCAATTCGTCGCCGGTGGAGAAGAAGGCCACGCGCAAGCGCCGCTTGACATTGATTTCGCCGATGCCGAGCGAGGCCAGCAAACCAAGGTCCGACGCGCGCATGATACGGCCCGAGCGCAGTGCGGCGTGGCCTCGCGCGAGATCTTCGCCGGCGAGACGCCGGTTCGCGCCGGCTGCCACGGCGTTGGCGGCGAAGCGGATCGAACCCGAGTCGGCGTCGCGCTCGACCACCTCCTGCGGCACGACCGTGTCGCAGTCGGCCGGCATGCAGGCGCCGGTCATGATGCGCACGCATTGTGTGGTTTCGACGCGGCCCGTGAACGGATGCCCGGCGAGCGCTTTGCCGGCCACCGTCAACTCGACGGTGGCGCCGCCGGTGGCGAGTGCCGCGCTCCTGAACGCGTAGCCGTCCATGGCGGAGTTGTCGTGCGAAGGCACGTCGATTGGCGACACGACATCCGCCGCGAGCACGCGGTCTAGCGCATCGCGCAGCGGCACGCGTTCCGTGGCCGTGACCGGTGCGGCCCACTGGCGAACAATCGCCTGAGCGGCTGACACAGGTAGCGCGTGAGGATCGTACTGCGCGACGCAGCGGGAGAATTCGTTAGGCGTGGTCATGAAGAGCGGGACGTCGCGACCGGAGGCGGCAGCGGCAGTTGCCGTGCGGCCGGAGCGGGATTTCAACCGGGGCCTCAATCACGTTCGAGGTCGGCGAGTTCTTGTAGCGAATTGATATTGTAAAACGCGCGCTCGTCGGTAAAGACGACTTCCTCCGTCTTGTGGCGCGCGTACCACGCGCGGACTTTGCGCTCGCCGGCCTCCAGAAAGGCCGCCAGATCGTCCGCGAGAGCCGTGCGCAACAGTGCGAAAACGGGGTGCAGGGACAACTGACCGTGTGCGTCGGAGGTGGCGACCGTGGCGATATCGGCGCCGTTCGAGTCGAGGGCGCGCGCGAGGCGCTCGGCGAGGTCGGCGGGAAGCCACGGCGAGTCGCAGGGTGCGCTGAGCACATAGCCGGTTCCGGCTGCGCGCAAGCCGGCGAGCAGGCCTGCCAGCGGGCCCGGAAATCCGGCCAGCGTATCGGCCACGACCGTGGCGCCGTACGGCGCACCGAGTGCGGCGTACGCTTCGGCATGACGATTGGCGCTGATGAGCAGGGCGCCGGTTTGCGGTGCGAGGCGCTTGAGCACATGGCTGGCGAGCGGCTCGCCGTGCAGCGTTTGCAGCCCCTTGTCGGCGCCGCCCATGCGCGTGGCGCGTCCGCCCGCGAGCAACAGGCCGGTGATGTGTTCGCGCGTCGGTCTCATGCGCCGCCGCTCAGCCGCCGATGTACGACATTTCGACCCGACGGCCGTCGCGCGCGCCCGAATCGGCCGGAATGTTTCCGCGCAGCTGCGAATACCGGTCGCCGCGGCCTTGCCAGATTTCGGCGATGGCGGTGGCGATACCGGCGTCGCTCGCGCCGTTGCGCACCAGCGCGCGCAGGTCGTGCCCCGAGGACGCGAACAGGCACAGATAGAGCTTGCCTTCGGTCGACAGACGCGCTCGCGTGCAACTGCCGCAAAACGCCCGGGTCACACTCGAAATCACGCCGATTTCGCCGCTGCCGTCCGCATAACCCCAGCGCTGCGCGGTCTCGGCGGCGCTGTGCGCTTCGAGCGGCGCGAGCGGGAAGTGTTCGGCGATGCGGGTGACCACGTCGGCGGACGGCAGCACTTCGGTCATGTTCCAACCGTTCGACGTGCCGACGTCCATGTATTCGATAAAGCGCAACACTGCGCCCGAGCCTTTGAAATGACGCGCCATCGGCACGATTTCGCTATCGTTCGTGCCACGTTTGACGACCATGTTCACCTTGACCGGCGCGAGCCCCACCGCATGCGCGGCGGCAATGCCGTCCAGCACGTCCGCGACGGCGAAGTCGGCGTCGTTCATGCGGCGAAACAGCGTATCGTCGAGCGCGTCCAGACTCACCGTGACGCGGGTCAAACCGGCGTCTTTCAGGCTGCGCGCCTTGCGCGCCAGCAGCGAACCGTTGGTGGTCAGCGTCAGATCGAGCGGACGGCCCGCCGGCGTGGAGAGTTGCGCGAGCCGCTCGATCAGGAATTCGAGATTCTTGCGCAGCAACGGTTCGCCGCCCGTCAGACGGATTTTTTCGACCCCATGCGCGACGAAGATTCGCGCCACCCGTTCGATTTCCTCGAAGCTCAGCAGGTCGCTGTGCGGCAAAAAGGTGTAGTCCTTGTCGAACACCTCGCGCGGCATGCAGTAGACGCACCGAAAATTGCAGCGATCCGTGACCGAAATGCGCAGGTCGCGCAGCGGCCGCGCGAGCTTGTCGTGCAGCGCGCCGCTAGGCGTCTGCACGGGGCCGCTGATAACCGGCACAGCGCTGAAATCGGCAACAGGGATGATGCGTCGGGACATGATTGCTTCGCTTAATTGCTTCGCGTGTTTGCTTTGCTCAGTGCTTGAACTCAGTGCTTGAACTCAGTGCTTGAACTCAGTGCTTGAACTTAGTGCTTGAACTTAGTGCTTGAAATCAAAGCTAGATATTCATTCTATCGGAAATGCCTCAAAAGGCAGTGGGACCCCCCCGGCGGTATCGGGTATACGGGGAGGTGCATGCCACCGGCGCGCCCGCGCTGCGCATAAAAAAAGCCCGCCATGAAGGCGGGCTTTACTGGTGGAGCGGGGCAGCTTACTGCGGGTGCTTACCCGTTTCCACTTGTTGCATCGGCGCGCTATCGAGCGGCGGCAACGATTTACGCTCGCGCACCACGCGAGCCGGCTTGACCGTCTGCGCGGCCGCTTCCTGAGCGGCGCGAAGCTTGTCGGCGTCGGTGTTCACCCAGACGAGACCGGCTTGTTCCAGCACCGGCTTCAAGGCTTCCGCTGACACGGCGCCATGACGCGGTGCTTGCGGTGCAACTGCGACAGGCGCGGGCTCGATCACCGTCGGCTCGACCGCGGCCACAACCGGCTGCGTTTCGGCGATCTCGGCATGCAACACAGGCTGAGCCGCCGGAGCTTCGACGGCCGCAACCGGAGCGGCGGTTTCGACCGGGGCCGGCGCAGCTTGTGCTTCGACAGGCGACGCCAATACCGGCGTTTCGACTTGAGGCTGAGCCGGTGCTTCAAAGCGTGCGACCGGTTCAACCAGCGAAACCGTCTCGCTGACGGCCGGCGCGGCTTGCGCTGCTTCGACCGGCACGGCAGCGGCGGGCGCTACCGGCGTTTCGGCGACCGGTTCGACAGCAGCCGGAGTCGCCGGCGCTTGCGCTACCGGGACGACCGTTTCCGTCTTCGCAGCCTTTTCGACAGCCAGAGCCGGCGTTTCGGTAGCCGCGTGCAGTTCGGTGACCACCGCGGTTTCAGTCGCGACAGCGGCGACCACCACCTCTACCGGCGTCACGTCCTTCGCCTCGTTGACTTCCGTCTTGTGCTCGACAGGTTGATGCGCGGTGCGCACCGGCGCTTCGTCGGCAACGCTGGCATTGTCGCCTTCAGCTTCCGCGACGTCCGCTGCGAGGTTGCCGTTCACGTCCTCTTCACGCTCACGACGACCACCGCGACGGCCGCGACGGCGACGACGACGCTCTTCACCTTCACGTGCAACGGCTTCCTGATCGATCGGCGCGCCGTTTTCGCCCAAGGCGGTCTGGTTTTGCGCCAGTTCTTCCGCCGGTTGAGCGTCGCTTTGCGTCAGAGACTCGGTGGCTTCAGCTTGCGGCTTGCGGCGCTCGCCACGTTCAGCGCGATCACCACGTTCACGCCGTTCGCCACGCTCCGGACGTTCGCCGCGCTCGCCACGTTCAGTGCGCGGTGCGCCTTCGACGGCTTCCGCACGGTCGTTGCCGCGATTCTCGCGGTCACGGTTTTCGCGACCCTCGCGACCTTCACGCGGCTCGCGGGTTTCGCGCGGTTCACGGCCTTCGCGGGCCTCACGCGGCTCGCGGTTGCCACGCGGCTCGCGCGCTTCACGCGGCTCACGGCCTTCACGTGCTTCACGCGGTTCGCGTTCCTCGCGACGCTGCGACGGCTGCTGGCCTTGAGCCTGACGGCCGCCGGTCGCGCCTTCGCCACGGCCCGCTGCATCGCGGCCGCCTGCGCCGCCACGGCGATTGCGGTTGCGATCGCCACCGCGTTCACCGGTGCGCTCACCGCGCTCCGTGCGTTCGCCGCGTTGCGGACGCGTCTGCTTGTCGGTCGTAGCCGGCGCGACAGGCGCTGGTGCCGCCGGCTGCATGCCGAACAGATTCTTCAGCCAGCCGATGAACCCACCGCTTGCCGGCGTGACCGCGACCGGAGCCGGGGCGGCAACAGGGCGAACCGGTGCGCTCGGCGCCGGCTTTTCAGGCGTGATGCCCTTGACCGCCGCTTCCTGCTTCGGCTTTGCTTCTTCGGTGCGCTTGCTGTAACCGGTTTCCGATTCGAGCTCGCGGGCCGCTTCTTCGGCCATCTTCCACGAAGCGCGCGGTTCGTCGAGGCGCGCGTCGTCGTGACGCAGACGCTCGAGCTTGTAATGCGGCGTATCGAGATGCTTGTTCGGAATCAGGACGACGTTGACCTTGAAGCGCGACTCGATCTTGTTGATTTCAGCGCGCTTTTCGTTCAGCAGGAAGGCGGTCACTTCGACCGGCACCTGGCAATGAATTGCCGCGGTGTTTTCCTTCATCGCTTCTTCCTGAATGATCCGCAGCACTTGCAGCGCGGACGATTCGGTATCGCGGATGTGACCCGTGCCGTTACAGCGCGGGCAGGTCACGTGGCTGCCTTCGGACAGGGCCGGACGCAGACGCTGGCGCGACAGTTCCATCAGGCCGAAACGCGAGATCTTGCCCATCTGGACGCGCGCACGGTCGTGCTTCAGGGCGTCTTTCAGGCGTTGCTCGACTTCACGCTGGCTCTTGGCCGATTCCATGTCGATGAAGTCGATCACGATCAGGCCGCCCAGATCGCGCAGGCGCAATTGGCGGGCGACTTCGTCGGCGGCTTCGAGATTGGTGCGCGCGGCGGTTTCCTCGATGTCTGCGCCCTTGGTGGCGCGGGCCGAGTTCACGTCGATCGCGACCAGTGCTTCGGTGTGGTCGATCACGATCGCGCCGCCCGAGGGCAGCGGCACCGTGCGCGAGTACGCCGTTTCGATCTGGTGTTCGATCTGGAAGCGCGAGAAGAGCGGCACGTCGTCGTGGTACCGCTTCACCTTGCTGACATTGTCCGGCATCACGATATCCATGAAGGCGCGTGCCTGGTCATGAATTTCGGTGGTGTCGATCAGGATTTCGCCGATATCCGGCTGGAAATAATCGCGAATTGCGCGGATCACGAGGCTCGATTCGAGATAAATCAGCATCGGCTGACCGCTCGAACCGCTTTGCGACGCGGCCTCGATCGCGCGCCACAGTTGCATCAGGTAGTTCAGGTCCCACTGCAGTTCTTCGGCGCTGCGGCCAATGCCGGCCGTGCGCGCGATGATGCTCATGCCTTCCGGCAATTGCAGCTGCGCCATGGTTTCGCGCAGTTCCTGACGGTCGTCGCCTTCGATCCGGCGCGACACGCCGCCGCCGCGCGGGTTGTTCGGCATCAGAACCAGATACCGGCCGGCGAGCGAAATGAAGGTGGTGAGGGCCGCGCCCTTGTTGCCGCGCTCTTCCTTTTCGACCTGAACGATCAGTTCCTGGCCTTCACGGAGCGCGTCCTGGATGCGCGCCGAGCGCATGTCGACGCCGTCGCGGAAATATTGGCGGGCGACTTCCTTGAACGGCAGAAAGCCGTGGCGGTCTTCGCCGTAGTTGACGAAACAGGCTTCGAGCGACGGCTCGATGCGGGTAATGATGCCCTTGTAAATATTGCCTTTGCGCTGTTCGCGCCCGGCGGTTTCGATGTCGATATCGATGAGTTTTTGCCCATCGACGATGGCGACGCGCAGTTCTTCCTGCTGCGTCGCGTTGAACAACATTCGTTTCATTGAACGGCTCCAGAGCGGCTTAGCCAGCCCATCGCTGCGCGGTTGTCAGTCGCGAGAGCGAAGCGGGCAGCGGCATGCCGCGCCTTATTGTGTTTTCACAAGCACGCTGGAGCGGGAAAACTGGCGGGAGAATTGCCTGAGAGGGCCCGGCCCCATTGAAAAATGGGCGCGGTGCCGCAGGGCACATGCGAACACGGCTTCAAATAACGACCCGACACGCCGCGGGTTCTGCCGGCAGACCTTCAAAAGCCTTCGTCCACTCGCGCCGGTGCGCCAACTGGGCGCGTGACCGGAGGGTCGAAGGCTGCGGCCATGCCGCAGCGGGAAGTTCGCGCAGTCGGCGCGTCTTTTCCTGCTGGGGGTGTCTCGCCTCATTTTGACGTCGCCATGTCTTGTACTTTCTACAAGACGCCTCGGGCGCACGCCGTATTTTCGCAACTTGCAGCCTCTACAACTGGGCGTCAGACCGCCCGATACCGAAGCTGAAAGTTAAATTCTTTTTTACCAAAATTCCGTTACCGTCGAAGCCGACCTTGACCGAACGCGCCTATGGGCGCCGTCCCTGCCGGGTACTGACTTCGTGCGTGCAACTTGTTGCATCTCATTTTCAGGGTGAGCAACCAGACCCCGGCGCAAGTAAAATAACGGTTTATCGCTTGCGCCTGCGCAATCCGCCCGAATTCCGAACACTGCGCCGGCCGCCGCAGACTGCTGGGCAAATTATATTCAGAATGAAAGAGTTAGGCAAAATATCCCAGAAATCGGTCGCAAGCGACCAGGTCTCGATGATCGAGATCGACGACAGTGCGGCCGGACAGCGCATCGACAACTTCCTGTTACGCGTATGTAAAGGCGTGCCGAAAAGCCATATTTACCGCATCCTGCGCAGTGGTGAGGTCCGCGTCAATAAGGGCCGGATAGACGCGCAGTACCGGCTCGAATTAGGCGATCTGGTGCGTGTGCCGCCCATTCGCGTCGCCCAACCGAGCGAAACCGCCGCCCAGGCGCCGGTACCCGCCGCGCATTTCAAGATCATTTTCGAAGACGAGCATCTGCTCGTCATCGACAAACCGGCCGGCGTGGCCGTGCACGGTGGCAGCGGGGTAGCGTTCGGCGTGATCGAGCAGATGCGCGAGGCGCGTCCGCAGGCGAAATTCCTCGAATTGGTACATCGGCTGGATCGCGAGACTTCCGGCATCCTGATGCTCGCCAAGAAGCGCTCGGCGCTCGTCAATCTGCACGAGCAGATTCGCGAGAACAAGATGGATAAGCGCTACTATGCTTGCGTTCACGGCGACTGGGCAAGCGATTGGGGCCGCCGCCGCGCGGTCAAGGAGCCGCTGCACAAGTATTTGACCGCGGACGGCGAGCGCCGCGTGCGCGTGCAGCCCGACGGCCTCGCGTCGCACACGGTTTTCAACCTGATCGACCGCTGGCCGGAGTACGCGCTGCTCGAGGCGGAACTGAAGACCGGGCGTACGCATCAGATCCGTGTCCACTTGCAGCATCTGGAACTGCCGATCGTCGGCGACGCCAAATATGGCGACTTCGCGCTGAATAAGGCACTGGCGCGCGCCAATGCGAAGCCGGGTCTGAAGCGCATGTTCCTGCACGCCTACCGGTTGAAACTCACGCATCCGGCAACCGGCGCGCCGCTGCAGTTCGAGGCGCCGTTGCCGGCCGAGTGCCGCAGCTTCATCGCGCAGCTCAACGAATTACGAAATGGGTCAAACCCGGAGACGACACCGCATGGCTAGAGAGCAATTTGATCTGATCGTCTTCGACTGGGACGGGACGCTGATGGATTCGACCGCCCACATCACGCGCAGCATCCAGTCGGCTTGCCGCGATCTCGGCTTGCCGGTTCCCGCCGACGAGGCGGCGAGCTACGTCATCGGCCTCGGTTTGCGTGATGCGCTACAAATTGCCGCGCCCACGCTGGACCCATCGGACTATCCGCGGCTGGCCGAGCGTTATCGCTTCCACTATCTGGTAAAGGATCAGACCACCGAGCTATTCGCCGGTGTGCGCGAAATGCTGCAGGAATTGCGCGACCTGGGCTATCTATTGGCCGTGGCCACGGGCAAAAGCCGCGTCGGGCTGAATCGCGCGCTTGACCAGTCGCGCCTCACGAGCCTGTTCGACGGCACCCGCTGCGCCGACGAGACTTTCTCGAAGCCGCACCCGGCCATGTTGCACGAATTGACGCGTGAACTAGGGCAGGACAATGCCCGCACGGTAATGGTCGGCGATACGACGCACGATCTGCAAATGGCGATCAACGCGGGTGTCGCGGGCATCGGTGTCACATATGGGGCGCATCCTGCGGGCTCGTTGAGTGCGTTATCGCCGAAGTTCGTGGCGTCGAGCGTCAGTGTGCTGTCGGGCTGGCTGCGAGAAAACGCATGAGCGAGCAGACACCGGACGCGGCGCACGCGGTTCGCATTTGCGCGTCGGCGGAATTGGTCGACGGCGGCGCGGGCGTGCGCCGCGGAGCGAAGCTCGGCGGAGGCGACGTCGTCGTATTTTTTGTTCGCTATGATGGCCGCGCTTACGGCTACCTGAACCGCTGCGCCCATGTGCCGATGGAGCTGGACTGGGCCGAGGGCCAGTTCTTCGAATCGTCCGGTTTATACTTGATGTGCGCTACACACGGTGCGATTTACGCGCCGGATACAGGCAAATGCGTCGGTGGTCCGTGCCGCGGCGGCAGATTGCGGCCCGTTCAGGTGGACGAACGCGATACGCCGGAAGGCCGCGCGGTTTTCTGGCTGCCTGACGGCGAACTGCGTCCGGACACCCCCTGATTTTTCTCTTCTTCGACCTTTCCACTGCACCGAATGTCCGACAATTTGACTCCCGAGCCGAAGGAACCGTCCCTGACAGGCCGCCCCCGCACGCCTGCCGATGAGCCCGGTTGGGAACGCGCGGCGCTCGAGCGCATTGCTCTTGCCGCGATCAATGAGCAGCGCGCGGCGCGGCGCTGGAAAATCTTTTTCCGCTTCGTTTTCCTAGTCGTCCTGCTGCTGGCAATATGGGCCGCCATCGACTTGTCCGGTGATAAGGTGGCTGCCACCGGCCGTCATACGGCTTTGATATCGCTTGACGGTGAAATCTCCGCCGATACGAACGCGAACGCGGAAGATGTCAACACCGCGCTGCAAAGTGCGTTCGACGATGCGGGCACCGCCGGCGTGATCCTGCGCTGCAATAGTCCGGGCGGCAGTCCGGTGCAGGCGGGCATTATCTACAACGAAATTCGTCGTTTGCGGGCCAAATATCCGTCAATTCCGCTCTACGTCGTCGTAGGCGATATGTGTGCGTCGGGCGGTTATTATGCGGCCGCGGCGGCCGACAAGATCTATGTGGACAAGGCGAGCATCGTCGGCTCGATCGGCGTGCTGATGGACAGCTTCGGCTTTACCGGCCTGATGGATAAGCTGGGAATTCAGCGGCGTTTGCACACATCGGGTGAGAACAAGGGGTTTTTTGACCCGTTCTCGCCAGAAACGCCGAAGATGGACGAACATGCGCAAGACATGCTCGATCAGATTCACGCGCAATTTATCGACGCCGTTCGCCAGGGCCGCGGCAAGCGCCTGCATGAAACGCCGGATATGTTCTCAGGGCTTTTCTGGACCGGTCAAAAGAGCGTTGAGCTCGGTCTCGCCGATGGTTTCGGCGACGCGGATTATGTAGCGCGCGACCTCTTCAAGGCGCCGGATATTGTCGACTACACGGTGAAAGAGAGCATTACGGACCGTGTTGCGCGTAAATTCGGCGCGGCTGTGGGCAGCGGTGCGGTTCACGCCATGGCGCTCGGCGGGAAGCTGAATCTGCGTTGATGCGTTGATGTGAAAAGCCCCGCGCGATCGTCAAAACATCGATCGCGCGGGGCTTTTTTATATCTACCCCGGGTTGGTCCGGATCAAACGGCCAGGATCAGAAAAATGGCCGGCCGCTTGTGCAGATCGATTGCAGGCTGTTTCTTCCAGTCGGCTACGGTGCGGCTGGCAATGGTTTCGGTTTCCAGCGTCAGGTCGGCCGCCACGCAGACGAGCGTGGAAGGCGCACACGTCGCCAGTAACGTATCCAGCAGCGCGCGGTTCCGGTAGGGCGTCTCGATGAAGATCTGCGTCTGCTTGCCTTTGCGTGATTGCTGTTCGAGGTCTCGCAGGCGTTTGGCTCGCTCCGTGGCGTCGACCGGCAGGTAGCCGTGAAACGCAAAGCTCTGGCCGTTGAGCCCGGAAGCCATCAAGGCTAACAGAATCGAACTGGGGCCAACGAACGGCACCACCTTCACTCCTCGTTCATGCGCGCGGCGCACCAGCAGGGCGCCGGGGTCGGCGACCGCCGGACAGCCCGCTTCGGAGACGAGACCGGCGTCGGTGCCGGCGAGAAGCGGCGCAAGTAGCTTATCGATCTCCCCGGCCGGCGTGTTGACGTTCAGTTCGCGGATCTCGATTTCCTGGATCGGCCGTTCCGTGCCGACCTTTTTCAGGAACGCGCGCGTGGTTTTCGCGTTTTCGCCGATGTAATAGTGGAGCGAAGCCGCGCGGGCGCGTACCGGCGCCGGCAGAACGGCGTCGAGCGCCTCGGCGTCGCCTTCGCCGAGCGTGTTCGGAATCAGATAGAGTGTGCCGGTCATTGCGCCCCCAGAAGCGGAAAGCCCACTGCGAGCAGCATGCGCGACAGTGCGATCAACGGCAGGCCGACGAGCGCGGTGGGGTCGTCGGAATGGATGGCTTCGAGCAACGCGATGCCGAGTCCTTCGGATTTGGCGCTGCCTGCAACGTCGTACGGCGTTTCGGCCAGCAGATAGGCCTCCAGCGTGGCGTCCGGCAGATCGCGGAATTGCACGCGGGTAATCACGTCGGCGGCTTGCACTGTCCCCGAGCGACTGTCGAACAGGCACAGTGCACTATGGAATTGCACTTCGCGGCCGCGCATTGCCTGCAGTTGCGCCAGCGCATTGGCGTGGGTGCCCGGTTTGCCGATTTGCAGGCCATCATAAGTCGCGACCTGATCGGAGCCGATTACGAGCGCGGCCTCACCGGCGCTGAGTCCACCGGCAACCGCGCGAGCTTTGGCTTGCGCGAGCCGCAGAGCGGTCACTTCGGGCGTCTCGCCGGCGAGCGGCGTCTCGTCGATCGCGGGTACGACGACATCGAACGGCACACGCAGGCGTTCGAGCAGCTCGCGGCGATAAGGCGAACTCGACGCCAGGATCAGGCGTGGCGGGCGATTGAGGGAATCTGGCATGGGCAATCAACGGCTAGAGAGACGGAACGTACGGGGTCGCGGAAAGCTTGCGCGTGTACGGGCTTAAGTGTTTGACTCGAAAAGACAAAACGGATATGATTTTGGGCTTTTCATCGGTATGCTTGCGCTAGGCGGGCCTCGGTGTGTGTCAGGCGTGCAAGCGGACTTGCAGGTGTGGCGTACAACTCGTGGGTCTTTCAGGTTGTCTCGCAAACCGTTTGAACCCCGCGGTTGTACCTCGCGGTTTATACCCCGGCGAAACCCTTGCCGAAGCAGGAGCGCACATGACTCAACATCCTGGCAACCCTGCAGGTCTGTCCGACCCGCATAATCTCGATCTGTTCGAATTTGCGCGGAGTGCGCGTCAGGCCGCGGGTGTCGTGCGCGTCTCGCAACTGCCGCGCATGTTAAACGAAGTCCCGGCAGAAGCGCCAGACCGCGATACGGCGTTCACCTGGCAAGCCGAAGGGGCGACGCAGCCGGAATTGCAGGACGATGGCACCGAGGGTCCCCAGCCTTATTTGAGGTTGGCGATTCACGGCGCCGCATGGCTCGAATGTCAGCGGTGCATGACACCGTACTTGCAGGCATTCAACGTCGATGCAACTTACCGGATCGTCAACACTGAGGCGGAAGCCGAAGAGTTTCCGCTCGACGAGGATGAAGTCGAAGTGATCGTGGGCTCGAACCATTTCGATCTCATCGACTTGATCGAAGAAGAGTTGCTGCTTTCCTTGCCGCTCGTGCCCAAGCATGAGGTCTGTCCCGAAGTGCACGAGAGTCTCGTCTCTGGTGTGGCCGGTACTGAAGGCGAGGGCGACGAGGGCGCACTGGACGAGGCTGATGAGGGCGGTGAGCCCGAGCGGCCGAATCCGTTTGCGGCGCTCCAGAGTCTCAAGCGCGGTGAGCCGGGCGACAAGAAGCACTGAACAGTTGCATTGGAGCGCGACGCGGGCGCATTGGCCACTCGGCCAGTGGCGGACACCGAGTCGGGCTGTGTTAGAATCCGGAAAATTTTTAGGAGTTAGTCATGGCAGTTCAGCAAAACAAGAAGTCGCCGTCGAAGCGCGGCATGCACCGTTCGCACGATTTCCTGACGGCAGCGCCGCTGGCCGTGGAACCGAGCACGGGCGAAGTGCATCTGCGTCACCACGTTAGCCCGAACGGCTACTATCGTGGCAAGAAAGTTGTCAAGACGAAGAACGATTAATCGTTTCGCTGCCTGTTTCTCTGCGTGTCGCCCCTTGGCGTTTCGCGTGGCGATCGGCTCGCTTGACATTTTCCCGGCTCGGCAAAAAAGCGGCATTCAATTGCCGCTTTTTTGTGTCGATCGCAGCTGGCAATTTAGCGCCTACCGCGGTCCCATGCAGGGCGCCTGAAATTCGTCGCACTCCATGACAGTAAAGCTCACGATAGATTGCATGGGAGGCGACCACGGCCCGTCCGTGACCGTTCCCGCTGCCGTCAACTTCGTTCGTTCGCATCCCGATGCGCAGTTGCTGCTCGTCGGCATTGAAAGTGCGATTCGTGCGCAGCTGAAGAAGTTGAAGGCTCAGGACCTGCCGGCGCTGACCGTTGTACCCGCTTCCGAGATCGTCGCCATGGACGATCCGGTCGAAGTCGCGCTGCGCAAGAAAAAAGATTCCTCCATGCGCGTGGCGCTGAACCGCGTCAAGGAAGGCGAGGCGCAAGCCTGCATTTCCGCCGGCAACACCGGTGCGCTGATGGCGGTCTCGCGCTATGTGCTGAAAACGCTATCGGGCATCGAACGCCCGGCTATCGCGTCGGCACTGCCCAATCCCAATGGTTACACGATGATGCTCGACCTGGGCGCCAACGTCGACTGTGAACCTCAGCACCTGCTGCAGTTCGCGGAGATGGGGCACGCGCTCGTGTCGGCGCTCGAGGGTAAGGAGCGGCCCACCATCGGTCTGCTCAATATCGGCGAAGAAGTCATCAAGGGCAACGACACCATCAAACGTGCCGGCGAATTGCTGCGCGCGAGTACACTTAACTTTCACGGTAACGTTGAAGGCAACGATATCTTCAAAGGCACGGTCGACGTAATCGTCTGCGACGGTTTTGTCGGCAATGTCGCGCTGAAGACGTCGGAGGGCCTCGCGCAGATGCTGTCCAACATCATCAAGGAAGAGTTTGGCCGTTCGTGGCTCACCAAGGTGATGGCGGTGCTCGCATTGCCGGTATTGATGCGCTTCAAGAAACGCGTCGATCATCGGCAATACAATGGTGCCGCACTGCTCGGCCTGCGCGGGCTGGTGATCAAAAGCCACGGTTCGGCGGATGCCTACGGGTTTGAGTGGGCTATCAAACGCGGGTATGATGCCGTCAAAAACGGCGTGCTGGAGCGCCTCGCGCGAGCGATGGAAGAGAACGCGGGTTCTCTTGAACAGGCGGCGCGCGACGCGAGCGGTGCGGGCCACGCAAGCCCGATCGCAGGCCAGCCAGCCGAGCCCTACGCTGCGCAATCCTCGAAGGCATAATGGCTCAATCGACAATTTATTCCCGCGTGCTGGGCACCGGCAGCTACCTGCCGCCCAACCGCGTCACCAATCAGGATCTGGCCGAACGTCTCGCCAAGCAGGGCGTCGAGACGAGCGACGAGTGGATCGTCGCCCGCACGGGCATCCATGCTCGCCACTTCGCGGAACCTGATGTCACGACCAGCGATCTGGCGTTCATCGCTTCGCAACGCGCGATCGAAGCGGCAGATATCGACCCGCAGTCCATCGATCTGATCATCGTCGCCACGTCCACGCCGGACTTCGTGTTTCCGAGCACGGCGTGCCTGTTGCAGAACAAGCTCGGCATCAAGAACCACGGCGCGGCCTTCGACGTGCAGGCCGTCTGTTCCGGTTTTGCCTATGCGGTGGCGACAGCGGACAGCTTCATTCGCAGCGGTCAGCATCGTACGGCGCTCGTGATCGGCGCGGAAACTTTCTCGCGCATTCTCGACTTCAAAGACCGCACCACCTGCGTGCTGTTCGGCGACGGCGCGGGCGCGGTGATCCTGCAGGCATCCGAAGAACCGGGCGTGCTCGCTAGCGCGCTCCACGCGGACGGCAGCCATTCGAACATTCTCTGCACGCCAGGCAACGTGAACGGCGGTGTAGTGGCCGGCAGCGCGTTTCTGCATATGGACGGACAGGCCGTGTTCAAGCTTGCCGTCAATGTGCTCGAAAAGGTCGCGGTCGAAGCGCTCGAGAAGGCCAATCTGTCGGCTGAGCAGGTCGACTGGCTGATCCCGCATCAGGCGAATATCCGCATCATGCAAAGCACCTGCCGCAAGCTCGGCTTGCCGCAGGAACGCATGGTCGTCACAGTGGGCGAGCACGGCAATACGTCGGCTGCGTCCATTCCGCTCGCATTCGACGTCGCCGTGCGCGACGGCCGCATCAAGCGCGGCCAGAACGTGCTGATCGAAGGCGTCGGCGGCGGCTTCACGTGGGGCGCCTCGGTTATCCGCTACTGATAGCGGCGACGCTATGGCGAGCGCGCTTCACGGCGCTCGGCTACGCTTGAGCGCGCTCGCCGTCAATCGGGCGCGCCACCCACATCTGACAACATCGATTTTGGGGACGATATGAAATTTGCGTTCGTTTTTCCTGGGCAAGGATCGCAGTCGGTCGGCATGCTCAACGCGTTCGCCGATCACGCAGTCGTGCGTGAGACGGTTCAGGAAGCCTCCGACGCGCTCAATCAGGACCTCGGCAAGCTGATCGCCGAAGGCCCGGCCGAAGATCTGAACCTCACCACCAACACCCAGCCTGTCATGCTGACCGCCTCCTACGCCATGTATCGCGCGTGGTTGCAGGCTGGCGGCCCAAAGCCGGCGATCGTCGCGGGTCACAGCCTGGGCGAATACACCGCGCTGGTCGCGGCGGGCGCGCTCGCGTTTCGCGATGCCGTGCCGCTCGTGCGTTTTCGCGCGCAAGCCATGCAAACGGCGGTGCCGGTCGGTGAAGGCGGTATGGCCGCGATCCTCGGCCTCGACGACGACACGGTGCGCGCGGTGTGCGCTGAAGCGTCGGTTGCGGGCGTCGTCGAGGCAGTCAATTTCAATGCGCCGGCGCAGGTCGTGATCGCGGGCCACAAGGCCGCGGTCGAAAAGGCCTGCGAAGTCGCGAAGGCTAAGGGCGCCAAGCGCGCGTTGCCGCTGCCGGTCTCGGCGCCGTTTCACTCGTCGCTGCTCAAGCCCGCGTCGGATCAATTGCGCGAGTATCTCGCGAGTGTCGACGTGCAGGTGCCGGCCATTCCGGTCATCAACAACGTCGACGTTGCCGTGGTCAACGAACCGGCCGGGATCAAGGACGCGTTGGTGCGCCAGGCTGCCGGAGCGGTGCGCTGGGTGGAAAGCGTTCAGGCCATATCCGCTCAGGGCGTCACGCACGTGATCGAATGCGGTCCGGGCAAGGTCCTTGCGGGTTTGACCAAGCGTATCGACGGCAATCTGGTCGGCGCTTCGATCTTCGATCCGGCTTCGCTCGAAGAGACGCTCAAACTCGTGACGGCTGGCTGAGGACCGCGCCGCGCGTGCCAGGCGCTGACAGCACGCGCTGCGCGAGAGCATCAGATCATCGCATCAAGAATCAATCAGCCCTCCGAAGGGCATCCGGACTGACAGATGGAAAAGACTCTCGACAAGCAGATCGCAATCGTGACCGGCGCTTCGCGCGGTATTGGCCGGGCGATCGCCATGGAACTGGCGCGCCAGGGCGCGACGGTAATCGGCACGGCGACCAGCGAAAGCGGCGCAGCCGCAATCAGCGAAGCGTTTAACGCCGCCGGCGTGAACGGCCGCGGCGCGGTGCTCAACGTGAACGACGCGGCCGCGGCGGAAGCGCTGATCGACGGCACGGTGAAGGAATTCGGCGCGCTGCACGTACTGGTGAATAACGCCGGCATCACGCAGGACCAACTCGCCATGCGCATGAAGGACGACGATTGGGACGCGGTGATCGACACCAACCTCAAGTCGGTGTTCCGGCTGTCGCGCGCGGTGCTGCGTCCCATGATGAAGGCGAAGGGCGGCCGCATCATCAACATCACGTCGGTGGTCGGCTCAGCCGGCAACCCCGGGCAAGTCAACTACGCCGCCGCGAAAGCGGGCGTGGCGGGCATGACGCGTGCGCTCGCACGCGAGATCGGCAGCCGCGGCATCACGGTGAATTGTGTCGCGCCAGGCTTCATCGATACCGACATGACCAAGACGTTGCCGGAAGAGCAGCAAACGGCGCTGAAGACGCAGATTCCGCTGGGCCGTCTCGGCAGCCCGGAAGATATTGCGCACGCCGTGGCGTTTCTGGCGTCGCCACACGCGGGCTATATCACCGGCACGACATTGCATGTAAACGGTGGGATGTACATGTCGTAACCAAATTCGGTTACTATCCGCGCCTTGATGCGTTTGTAAATGCGTAAGGCGCATGCCTTGACAGCCACCCGATGCGCCGCTTTTTTGCCGGGTCAAACCTGATAAAATGCGCGCACCTGTATTTTTGAACTTCTTTTCCCTTGGAGGGGTAATGGACAATATCGAACAGCGCGTCAAGAAGATCGTCGCAGAACAACTGGGCGTTGCAGAAGCTGAGATCAAGAACGAAGCTTCGTTCGTGAACGACCTCGGCGCCGACTCGCTCGACACCGTTGAACTCGTGATGGCCCTCGAAGACGAGTTCGGCATGGAAATTCCGGATGAAGAAGCCGAGAAGATCACCACCGTTCAGCAAGCGATCGACTACGCTCGCGCGAACGTCAAGGCCTAAGGTCATTCGCGCCCGCGTTTCTGCGTTGGCGGCGTATGACGCCCTGCCGTGTCGGTTGCCGACGCCAGCAGGGTTGGCGCTTTTTGCCACGCGTTTTGCCAAGCAGGAGCGAGCGATGTTGACTGCGCAATTTTTCGCGCGATTGCCGAGTTAAACAGCCACAGGGCATACAGGGCAAGTTCCTGTGGTCGCTGTGGCTTTTGCTTTTGTCATCTATGAAAAAGGGGTTACCGTGAGCCGCCGTCGTGTTGTTGTTACAGGCCTGGGGCTGATTTCGCCTGTTGGCAATAATGTTGCCGACGGCTGGGCCAATCTGGTCGCCGGCAAGTCGGGTATTGCCAATATCACGAAGTTCGATGCGTCGAACTTTTCGACTCGTTTTGCCGGCGAGGTGAAGGGCTTCAATATCGAGGACTACATCCCCGGTAAGGAAGCGCGCCACATGGATACGTTCATCCATTACGGCGTGGCTGCAGGCATCCAGGCGATGCAGGACAGCGGCCTCGAAGTCACCGACGAGAATTCGGAGCGTATCGGTGTAGTGGTCGGTTCGGGCATCGGCGGCTTGCCGATGATCGAAGTGACGCAAACCGAACTGCTCAATCGCGGCCCACGCCGTATTTCGCCGTTCTTCGTGCCGGCGTCGATCATCAACATGATTTCCGGCCACCTGTCGATCAAATTCGGCATCAAGGGACCGAATCTGGCTATCGTCACGGCCTGTACCACGGGCCTGCACTGTATCGGCGAGGCTTCGCGCCTGATCGAATACGGTGACGCCGACGTGATGATCGCCGGCGGCGCGGAATCGACTGTATCGCCGCTCGGTGTCGGCGGCTTTGCGGCGGCGCGTGCGCTGTCGCAACGCAATGACGATCCGGCAACGGCGAGCCGTCCGTGGGACAAGGACCGTGACGGGTTCGTGCTGGGCGAGGGTGCCGGCGTCATGGTGCTCGAAGAATACGAGCACGCGAAGGCACGCGGCGCGAAGATTTACGCCGAAGTCAGCGGCTATGGGATGAGCGGCGACGCTTATCACATGACTGCGCCGCTGGAAGACGGCGACGGCGCTCGCCGCTGCATGCTGGCCGCGATGAAGAACGCGGGTGTCAATGCCGACCAGGTGAATTACCTGAACGCGCACGGCACGTCCACCCCGCTCGGCGATCTGGCCGAAACCACCGGTATCAAGCGCGCTTTCGGCGATCACGCCAAAGACATGGTCGTGAACTCGACCAAGTCGATGACGGGGCACCTGCTGGGTGGCGCCGGCGGTCTGGAGTCGGTGTTTACCGTGCTGGCCGTGCATCATCAGGTGTCGCCGCCGACCATCAACATCTTCAACCAGGATCCGGCCTGCGATCTGGATTACTGCGCTAATACCGCGCGGGAAATGAAGATCGACGTCGCGCTGAAGAACTCGTTTGGGTTCGGCGGCACGAACGGCACGCTGGTCTTCAAGCGCGCCTGATCGCCTGATAGTTGGTGATACGCCAGTCGACGGCGCCGGTTGTGCCGGCGCTTTCCCCTGAACCGGCAACGCCCGACGGAGCGCCGCAGCGGATTGCGCTGCGGCGCTCCGTTGCCATATGGGCTGCGCTGGCGGTGTTCATTCTGGCGGCGACGTCTGCCGTCTTCGCTTGCCTCGCGTCGCATCTGGGCGCCGGGCAGGCGGTTCCGTTGACGCTCGCGGTATGGGCGTGGCTCACGCTTTGCGCGCTCCGTTATGGGCGCGCGCAGCCCGTCGCGCTGAAAATCGGGGCGGACGGCTTGTCCGTTTGGGGCCGAACAGGCGCACTGCTGGCGCACGGACGTATTGCCGGCTGTTCGCAGTGGAGTGGTCGCCTGCTGATTCTGGCAGTCATGCCGGATGAAGGCGGCCCGCGCACGCTCCTGCTTGCCGCCGACACTCTCCCGGCACCCGTCTTCCGCGAACTGACCGTGCTGGGCCGGCGTGGCGCCGGCGCCTGACTGTAACGACTGTAACCGCTGTTACCGGCGTAACGTACCCAGTTGATGGGGACGCTACAATGGTGCCCCGCCATGCGCCCTATAGTTAACGGATTTATCAGGTGAGCGAAAAAGAAATTGATCAGGTGCTGGTCGAGCGCGTCCAGAAGGGCGACAAGGCCGCGTTCGAGCTTCTGGTCTCCAAATACCACCGCAAGATTCTCCGGCTGATCTCGCGCCTCGTGCGGGACCCCGCCGAGGTGGAAGACGTCGCCCAGGACGCCTTTATCAAGGCGTATCGGGCGCTGCCGCAATTTCGCGGGGAATCGGCTTTTTATACGTGGTTGTACCGGATTGCCGTCAACACGGCAAAGAACTACCTTGCGACCCAAGGGCGGCGCGCGCCGACCTCGACCGAAGCAGATGCTGAAGAAGCTGAAACTTTCTCGGACGCGGACCAACTAAGGGATATCAACACGCCTGAGTCGATGTTGATGAGCAAGCAGATCGCTGAGACGGTCAATGCTGCGATGGCGGTTTTACCGGAAGAGTTGCGCACCGCCATTACTCTTCGTGAAATTGAAGGTTTGAGCTATGAGGAAATCGCTGAGATGATGGGGTGCCCAATCGGCACGGTCAGATCGCGAATATTCCGCGCTCGCGAAGCCATTGCGGCAAAATTGCGTCCGTTACTTGACACACCTGAAGGCAAGCGCTGGTAAACCACCAGCCGGCCGGGCGGGGCGCGGGTGCAATATCTGGATTAGTGGTGTCACTACGAGGTATTTGTAAGATGGGGAGCATCATGGGGTCGGTCTCGATGCAATCGCAAGCCAGCTCGCGCGGCGAGCGCATGTCCGCTTTTGTCGACGGTGAGCTGGTCGGCGAAGAGCATCTGAATCTGGACGCGTTTCTGTCCGGGCTAGACGGCCAGGATCGTGCCGCCTGGTCGAGCTATCACCTGATCGGCGACGCTTTGCGTTCTGACGATCTGGCGGTGAGTCCGGCCACGAGCAGCGCGTTCCTGAGCGGTTTTGCCGCGCGCTTCGACAACGAGCCGCACGTGCTGGCGCCCGCCGCCATGCCGGTTGCGCGTCGTTTGCTGGCGCTGCGCCGCCGTGTCGTGCCGGCCTTTGCCGTCGCAGCCGCTGCCGCTACGCTCACGTGGATCGTCGTGCCGCAACTGCAAGGCGTGCCGGGCGGTCCGGGCACGGCGCAACTCGCGTCGGTCCAGTCGCATGGCGATACGCTGCAACGCGTGGCCATGGCTTCGGTGCCGGCGGCTACCGGCCAGCCGATCGCACAAGACGCGAATATCATTCGTGACGCCAGTCTCGACCAGTATCTGGAAGCTCACCAGCAATTCGCGCAACAGCCGGTCATGCCGGGCTCGATGCCGCTGATTCGCGCTGCCGCCGTTTCTACGCAAGGCCAATAGTTTGATGCAGACTCCGCGGTTGAATAAAACGACTATCTGGGGGCGGCTGCCGGCATTTCTGTTCTGCGCAGCCGTGTTGTTGTCCGCTACACCGCGGGTCTTTGCGCAAACCGACGATCCGCTCGTCGCCCGTCGCACGGCCGCGGATCTGCTCGATCGCATCCATCAAGCCGCACAGCAGCAAAATTACGAGGGCGCGTTCGTCTACCAACGCGGCAATTTCGTTCAAACGTCGCGGATCGCGCACTACGCGACCCGCACGGATGGCGAATTCGAGCAGCTCGAGAGCCTCGACGGCAAGCCGCGCAAAATGCTGCGTCATAACGAGGAGCTCTACACGTTCGTGCCGGAGCGGCACCTGTGCGTCGTCGAGAAACGTCAGAACAAGGATTCGTTCCCGGCGCTACTGGCCGTGAGTGGCGAACAGGTGCTATCGGTCTACGAGCCCAAACTGCTGGGCGACGACCGTGTCGCGGGTGTCGACAGCCAGGTGATCGAACTCGACCCGAAAGACGCCTATCGCTTTGCCTACAAGTTGTGGGCCGACAAGAAAACCGGCCTGCTGCTGCGTGCCCAGACACTCGACCCGAGCGGTCAGGTGCTCGAGCAACTGTCGTTTTCGCAGATTCGCATCGGCGTGCCGGTCGATAAGGCCGGCATCGTCAACGGTATTCGTAATACGGCGGGCTGGACCGTGGTGCGCCCGCCGGTCGAGCCGGTGGACATGGCCGCGCAAGGCTGGCAGATCACGCCGACCGTGCCGGGTTTCCGCAAGATTCGTGAACTGCGCCGTCCCATGGCCGCGCGTGATGCGGGCCAGCCGACCATTCCAGTGGACCAGGCGGTGTTCTCCGACGGCCTCGCGGCCATTTCGGTGTTCGTCGAGCCGGTTGAGAACAACACGCGCAAGGAAGGCGCGGGCAGCAGCGGCGCGACGCACGTGCTCGTCAAGCGTCGCGGCGACTTCTGGATTACTCTGCTGGGTGAAGTGCCCCAGACCACATTGCAGCAATTTGCGGCTGCCATAGAATACAAAGCTCCGAAGTAATCCTCCGAATCCTGAATCCCTCGGCTTGCTACGATATGACGACTTTCTCGGTGCGCAAATTCCTCGCGGCCGCGGTAGTAGCGGCGTGTTTGCCGCTCGTGCCGCATACGGCGTCGGCGGCTCCCGCCGCCAATCTGCCCGACTTCACTGACCTGGTCGACAAAGTCGGCCCGGCGGTCGTCAACATCCGCACCACCACTCGCGTGTCCAGCAGCGGTGCCCGCAGCGGTTTGCCGCCGGGTATGGACGACGGCGACATGTCGGAGTTTTTCCGACGCTTCTTTGGCATTCCGTTGCCGCAGTCACCGCAATCGCCGGGTTCGCCGGGGGCGCCCCGCGGCGGCGATAACGGCGGCAGTGGCGGCAGCCAGGACACGCCTGATAGCAGCGATCCGGAACAGAACAGCGGCGTGGGCTCGGGCTTTATCCTGTCGGCGGACGGGTATGTGATGACAAACGCGCACGTCATCGACGACGCGGACACTATTTACGTCACGCTCACCGACAAGCGCGAATTCAAGGCAAAGCTGATCGGCGTGGACGATCGCACCGACGTTGCGGTCGTCAAGATCAGCGCAGCCAATCTGCCGACCATCACGATCGGCGACTCGAACAAGGTTCGCGTCGGCGAGTGGGTGGTTGCGATCGGCTCGCCGTTCGGGCTCGAGAACACGGTGACGGCCGGTATCGTCAGCGCCAAGGGGCGCGATACGGGCGACTATCTGCCGTTCATCCAGACCGACGTGGCCGTCAACCCGGGCAACTCGGGCGGTCCGCTGATCAACATGCAGGGCGAGGTGATCGGCATCAATTCGCAGATTTACAGCCGCACCGGCGGTTTCATGGGCATTTCGTTCGCGATTCCGATCGACGAGGCGATGCGCGTGGCCGATCAGTTGAAGGCCTCGGGCAAGGTGGTGCGCGGCCGGATCGCGGTGGCGATCGGCGAAGTGACCAAAGACGTCGCCGAATCGCTCGGTCTGCCGAAGGCGCAGGGCGCGCTGGTCAGCAGCGTCGAGCCGGGTGGCCCGGCAGATAAGGCGGGCGTGCAGCCGGGCGACATCATCCTGAAATTCAACGGCCATTCGGTCGACACGGCAACCGACCTGCCGCGCATGGTTGGCGACACGAAGCCGGGTACGAAGTCGACGATCACGATCTGGCGCAAGGGCCAGACGCGCGATCTGCCGGTGACGATCGCCGAGATGCAGCCGGATAAGGCAACCAAGGCGGATCAGAAGAAGCCGCAGCCGCCCAAACAGCGCGCCACGAACGTGCTGGGTGTGGCGGTCAGCGATATCCCTGCCGATCAGTTGAAGGCGCTGAAGCTGCACAGCGGCGTGCAGATCGACGCCGTGGACGGTCCCGCAGCGCGCGTGGGCCTGCAAAAGGGCGACATCATTCTGCGGGTGGGCGATACCGACATCACGAGCGCAAAGCAGTTCGACGACGTGAGTTCGCATCTCGATTCGCAGAAGATGGTCGCGCTGCTGGTTCGCCGCGGCGAGAACACGCAGTTCGTGCCGGTCCGCCCGCGCAGCGCGCAGAAATGACAAAGACGGCGCCGCTCACGCTCTACGGGCGCGCGTGGTGCCATCTTTGCGATGACATGCGTGCCGCGCTCGCGCCCTTGCTGGCCGAATTCGGTGCGCGGGTCGAAATTGTCGACGTCGACGCGGATCCCTTGCTGGAAGCCCGTTACAACGAACTGGTGCCAGTTCTGGTCTGTGACGGCGTCGAGCTGTGTCACTATCACCTCGACGTAGCGCGAGTTCGCGCCGCTCTCGCCATGCGGGTCGCGGCGGCCTCCTGAGTTTTCGCAAGGGGTTCTGGGTGCGGCATCGACGCCGCGCCGCTCACACCGAGTTTCACGTCTTTCCTGTCAACCCGAGTGGGCGCCGCAGCGCCGTGCTCTGGTCCCATGCGACAGGGTTGCCGAGCTGTCTTTTCCGCCCGAGCTTCGCAAGATGCGCCGGGCGACGGCCTTTTCGGCTAAAATAGATAGGTTTTTCACCTACTTACAAGGCGTGCTCCGCTATTGTCCGAGCGCGCCTTTTTTGCTTGATCGGCACTGAATGGATCATATTCGTAACTTCTCGATCATTGCGCACATCGACCATGGCAAGTCGACGCTCGCCGATCGCATCATCCAGATTTGCGGCGGCCTGTCCGACCGCGAGATGGAATCTCAAGTGCTCGATTCGATGGATCTCGAACGCGAGCGCGGCATCACCATCAAGGCACAAACCGCCGCACTGACGTACAAGGCCCGTGACGGGCAGGTCTACAACCTGAACATGATCGACACGCCGGGCCACGTCGACTTCTCGTACGAAGTCAGCCGCTCGCTGTCCGCATGCGAAGGCGCGTTGCTGGTCGTCGACGCGAGCCAGGGCGTCGAGGCGCAAACCGTCGCCAACTGCTACACGGCGATCGAGCTCGGCGTGGACGTGATTCCGGTGCTCAACAAGATCGATCTGCCGGCGGCGAACCCCGAAAATGCGATCGCAGAAATCGAAGACGTGATCGGCATCGACGCAACCGACGCCACGCATTGCAGCGCAAAGACGGGTCTCGGCGTGGAAGACGTGCTCGAAGCACTGATCGCCAAAGTGCCGCCGCCCAAGGGCGATCCGGAAGCGCCGCTGCAAGCGCTGATCATCGACTCGTGGTTCGACAACTACGTCGGCGTTGTGATGCTGGTGCGTATCGTCAACGGCACGCTGCGTCCCAAGGACAAGATCCGCATGATGGCGACCGGCGCGCAGTATCCGGTCGAGCACATCGGCGTGTTCACGCCGAAGTCGAAGAATCTCGAATCGCTGTCGGCCGGGCAGGTGGGCTTCATCATCGCCGGCATCAAGGAATTGGCTGCTGCGAAGGTGGGCGACACCGTCACGCTGGTGAACCGTCCGGCCGCCGAGCCGCTGCCCGGATTCAAGGAGGTCAAGCCGCAGGTGTTCGCCGGCCTCTATCCGGTCGAAGCCAACCAGTACGACGCGTTGCGTGATTCGCTCGAAAAGCTGAAGCTCAACGACGCCTCGCTGATGTACGAGCCGGAAGTGTCGCAGGCGCTCGGCTTCGGTTTCCGTTGCGGCTTCCTCGGCCTGCTGCATATGGAGATCGTGCAGGAACGTCTCGAGCGCGAATTCGACATGGACCTGATCACCACGGCGCCGACCGTGGTGTACGAAGTCCTGCAGCGCGACGGCACGATTCTCATGGTCGAGAATCCGGCCAAGATGCCGGAGCCGTCGAAGATCGAAGAGGTGCGCGAACCGATCGTCACCGTGAATCTGTACATGCCGCAAGACTACGTCGGCTCGGTGATCACGCTGTGTACGCAAAAGCGCGGCACGCAGATCAACATGCAGTATCACGGCCGTCAGGTGCAGTTGACCTATGAAATCCCGATGGGCGAAGTCGTGCTCGATTTCTTCGATCGTCTGAAGTCGATTTCGCGTGGCTATGCGTCGATGGATTACGAGTTCAAGGAATATCGCGCGGCAGACGTGGTGAAGGTCGACATGCTGATCAACGGCGACAAGGTCGACGCGCTGTCGGTCATCGTGCACCGTTCGCAAAGCCAGTATCGCGGCCGCGAAGTCGCGGCGAAAATGCGTGAACTGATTCCGCGTCAAATGTACGACGTGGCGATTCAGGCCACGATCGGCGCGAACATCATTGCGCGCGAAAACATTAAAGCGTTGCGTAAGAACGTGCTGGCAAAATGCTACGGCGGCGACATTTCACGTAAAAAGAAGCTGCTGGAAAAGCAAAAGGCAGGCAAGAAGCGAATGAAGCAAGTGGGATCGGTCGAGATTCCGCAAGAGGCTTTCCTCGCTATCCTGCGTGTCGAAGACAAATAAGACGAACAACGGAACCCTATGAATTTTGCGCTGATTCTTTTTGTGCTCGTCATTTTGACGGGCGTCGCATGGGTCGCAGACAAACTGGTTTTCATGCCGCAACGGCGCCGCGCGGCGGAAGCCGCGGTCGCCGAGTTCGACCGCCAGCAGGCACGCGTCGGCGAGCGTTTCGCCGACGAGAACGCGGCGCAAACGCGCGCCCGTTTGCGTGACGACAAGTTGCGCCAACCGTGGTGGCTCGAATATTCGGCGAGCTTTTTCCCGGTGATTCTGGTGGTTTTCGTGGTGCGCTCGTTCGTGGTCGAGCCGTTCAAGATTCCGTCGGGTTCGATGGTGCCGACGCTGCTGGTGGGCGACTTCATTCTCGTCAATAAATTCGACTACGGCATCCGTCTGCCGATCACCAACACGAAGATCACCGCAGGCCGTCCGCTCCAACGCGGCGACGTGGTGGTGTTCCGCTACCCGAAAGACGAATCCGTCGACTACATCAAGCGCGTGATCGGTCTGCCTGGCGACACGGTCGCGTATCAGGACAAGCAGCTCACGATCAACGGCAAGCCGGTGCCGGAAACGCCGCTGCCCGATTACCTCGACGACGAACGCATGGGTTACGCGAAGCAGTTCGAAGAAGATCTCGATGGCCGCAAGAACGCAATCCTGAACAATCCTGCGGTGCCGCCGTTTATCGTCGGCGCGGAAGATTATCCGTATCGCGACAACTGCACGTACAACGCGCGCGGTGTGATCTGCAAGGTACCGCCGGGCAACTACTTCATGATGGGCGACAACCGCGACAACAGCGCGGATAGCCGGTACTGGGGTTTTGCGCCGGACAACAATGTCGTCGGACGCGCGTTTTTTATCTGGATGAACTTCAGCAATCTGAAACGCATCGGCTCATTCAACTGAGTTCGTGTGCGTTCATTGCACGACACGCCGCGCGGTTGGCCTTTACACAGGTCACGCAGCCGCGGCGTGTTATCACGCTACTTTAAGATTCCGCGGTAACGTCGCTTCACCACGCTTTTTCCGCTGGCCGCCCCGCGTTTTCGCCGGGTCAGGCGCCCGCGTTATACTCTGCCCATGCCCCTATCTCCGTTGGAAAGCCGTCTGCGCTATGAATTTCGCAATGCGGAATTGTTGCGCCAGGCTTTAACGCACCGCAGTCACAGTTCCACGCATAACGAACGGCTCGAGTTTCTTGGCGATTCCGTTCTAAATTGCGCGGTGGCTGCGCTTTTGTTCCAACGTTTCAGCAAGCTGGACGAAGGCGACCTGTCGCGCGTCCGGGCCAATCTGGTCAAGCAGCAGTCGCTTTACGAAATCGCTCAGGCCCTCAATATTTCCGAAGGCTTGCGGCTGGGCGAAGGCGAGTTACGCAGCGGCGGCTTCCGTCGGCCCTCTATCCTTGCTGACACCCTCGAGGCCGTGCTGGGCGCAGTGTTCCTCGACGGCGGCTTCGAAGCCGCCCAGACGGTCATCAAACGTCTTTACGTGCCGATTCTCGATCACATCGACCCGCGCACGCTCGGCAAGGATGCCAAGACGTTGCTCCAGGAATATCTGCAAGGTCACAAGATCGCGCTGCCGACGTACACCGTCGTCGCTACACATGGTGCGGCGCACAATCAGCAGTTCGAAGTCGAATGCACGGTGCCGAAGCTGGACGTGAAAGTGTCCGGTTCCGGTGCGAGCCGGCGCGCGGCGGAGCAGGCGGCGGCCAAGAAAGCTCTCGACGAAGTGATGGCCGCGGCGCCCGCCATGGTCGCCAAACCCAAGCGCTCGAAAAACGCCCGCGCGGCGAAGCATGTCGAGCCGGAGATCGTGCCCGGCGTGACCGGTGTGCAAGCCGCGCTGGATTTGCGCAGCCCGGATCGCAAGAGCGAGCGCGCAGCGGGGCGCGGCGAGGCCCGAGGAGCGGCCGCCGCTGCGGAGCCGGCAGCCGAACGCCCCACGCTGACAGCCGCAGCCGCGCCGTTGGCGGTGATTCGCGCCGCGCACGTGGAGTACAGCGGACAGGACAAGGCCGAGCGCGCAGAGAAGGCGGAGAAGACGGCCGCTCACGCGGGCGACAAGTCCGCAGAGAAAGCCTCAGCGGAAAAAGCCTCAGAAAGGCTCGACACCAAGGCCGCTGACGCAAAACTCGCCGAAGCCAAAACGGAAGCCAAGCCCGCCGAAGCCAAACCGGACGCGAAACCAGAAGCCAAGCCGGACGCCGCTGCGGTCCGCAGTGTCGACAAACACCGCGGCCGCGAGGCCACACCCGGTCCCGCCGTGCCCGCGCCGAGCGCAGCGGCGGCACCGACCGAACACGAACCCGGCGTAGCCGACGCGGTGCAAACGCGCGTCGCCGACGCGGGCCATTGATTGCCATCGGCGCGCCATTCCCGCGTGTCGATCTGAACTTGCCGTAGCCCGAATATGAACGTTCCCACTCCCACTGGTTTTCGCTGCGGCATGGTCGCGATCGTCGGCCGCCCCAACGTCGGCAAGTCCACGCTGATGAACGCGCTGGTTGGCCAGAAAGTCAGTATCACGTCGCGCAAGGCGCAGACCACGCGCCATCGCATCACGGGCATCCATACGCTCGAAGACGCGCAATACATTTTCGTCGACACGCCGGGTTTCCAGACCAAGCACAGCGGCGCGCTGAACCGTTCGCTCAATCGCGCGGTCACGTCCACGCTGACTTCGGTGGATGCGATCCTGTTCGTGATCGAAGCCGGCCGCTTCGGCCCGGACGACCAGAAAGTGCTCGACCTGATTCCGCCGTCGGTGCCCACGCTGCTGATCGCGAACAAGCTCGATCGCGTGTCGGATAAAGACTCGCTGTTCCCGTTCATGCAGCAGGTCAGCACGCTGCACAAGTTTGCCGAGATCGTGCCGCTGTCGGCGAAAAATATCGACGACATCAAACGTTTGATGGCGACCGTCAAGCCGTTCCTGCCGGAAGGCGCGCCGATCTACGGCGAAGACGACCTGACCGATCGCAGCGAGCGCTTCCTCGCCGCGGAAATTCTGCGAGAAAAAGTGTTCCGCTGGACCGGCGACGAACTGCCATACACGAGCACCGTGCTGATCGACAAGTTCGAAACGGAAGGGCGCCTGCGCCGCATTTTCGCGACCATCATGGTCGAACGCGATACGCACAAGGCGATGATCATCGGCCAGAAGGGCGCCAAGCTGAAGCAGATCAGCACCGAAGCACGCCTCGACATGGAAAAGCTGTTCGACGGTCCGGTGTATCTGGAAACCTTTATCAAGGTGAAGAGCGGTTGGGCCGACAACGAAGCCGGACTTCGTGCGTATGGGTACGAATGACGCGTGGATGACGCTGAATTCCGACGCTGATCCGGACGACTCGGAGCCGGCCGCGCCGGCACGCGATTTGTCCCAACCCGCGTCCAAACCCGCTCGTAGCACCAGAAAAACTTCATCGACCAAAAGCGCCCAGGGCGCCGAAGGCGAACCACGCAAAGCGCCGCCTCGCCGCGCACCGCGCACCTCCGCATCCGACTACCGGATCGCGGAGCAACCCGCATTCGTTCTCCACAGCTATCCGTATCGCGAGACCAGTCTGATCATCGACGTGCTCTCGCGCGATCATGGTCGTCTTGCGCTCGTCGCGAAGGGCGCGAAGCGTCCGCACTCCGCGCTGCGCGGCGTGTTGCAGACCTTCCAGCCGCTCGCGCTGTCATGGTCGGGCAAATCCGAAGTTCGCACGCTGACCGGCGCCGAATGGGTCGGCGGCATGTTGCCGCTGGCCGGTGACGCGCTGCTGTGCGGCTTCTACGTCAACGAACTGCTGGTCAAGTTCTGTGCGCGCGAAGACCCGCATCCGCAACTGTTCCATCACTACGTCGTCACGATGACGCGTCTCGCGCACGACGAACCGCCCGTGCAGGTGCTGCGTTCGTTCGAGCGCGTGCTGCTGCGCGAAACCGGCTACGCGATGGCGTTGGATCGCACGGTCGCGCGCAAGGCGGTGCGGGCCGACGGCCGCTACGTGTTCGACCCGGAGCGCGGCGTGCGCGAAGCTTCCGACGATCTGCCCGCGCAATGGCCCGTGATCGGCGGACAAACCTTGCTCGACATGGAGCAGGACGATTACCATCGAGCGCAGACCGTGGCGCAAAGCAAGACGCTGATGCGCTTTCTGCTCAACACTTACCTTGGCGGCACGCCGCTCGCGACGCGCCAGATCCTGATCGACTTGCAGAACTTATGAGCTTCTTTCTTACGTCGCCGAATGTGATTGACCTGGGCGTGAACATCGATCACGTCGCCACGCTGCGCAACGCACGCGGCACTTCCTACCCCGATCCGATCCGCGCCGCGCTAATGGCCGAAGAAGCCGGCGCGGACGTCATCACGCTGCATCTGCGCGAAGACCGCCGTCATATCGTCGATGCCGACGTGCGCAAGCTGCGCCCGCTCCTGAAAACGCGCATGAATCTCGAATGCGCGGTCACGCAGGAAATGCTCGATATCGCGTGTGAAGTGCAGCCGCACGACGTTTGCCTCGTGCCGGAAAAGCGCCAGGAGTTGACGACGGAAGGCGGGCTCGACGTCGCCGGCCAGTTCGACGCCGTGCGCGCCGCTTGCAGGCAGCTCGCAGAAGCGAACTCGCGGGTGTCGCTCTTCATCGATCCGGACGAAACGCAGATTCGTGCCGCGCATGAAGCCGGCGCCCCGGTGATCGAATTGCATACCGGCCGTTACGCCGAAGCGCACGATCCCGCCGAACAGCAACGCGAATTCGAGCGCGTGGTGCGCGCCGTCGAATTCGGCGCGACGCTCGGCATCAAGGTCAACGCGGGCCACGGTCTGCACTACACGAACGTCCAGCAGATTGCCGCGATCGAGGGCATCGTTGAGTTGAACATCGGCCACGCGATCGTTGCGCATGCGATCTTCGCCGGCTGGGACAATGCGGTGCGAGAGATGAAGGCGATCATGGTCGCCGCGCGTCTCGGCGCGCGCTCCTGATGCAACCTGAGGGGCCCTGCGCATGACGATCTACGGCATCGGTACCGACATCGTTCAGGTCAGCCGCGTCGGCGCGGTCATGACGCGCACCAACGGCCGCTTCGCAGAAAAGGTGCTCGGGCCGGACGAACTGCGCGTCTATCACGCGCGGCACGCCCGCTCGGCGGCGCGCGGTCTCGCGTTTCTCGCCACCCGGTTCTCGGCGAAAGAAGCGTTCTCGAAAGCGATCGGCCTCGGCATGCGCTGGCCGATGACGTGGCGCGCGCTGCAAACGCTCAACAAGCCGAGCGGCGAACCGATGGTGGTCGCATCCGGCGAGCTAGCCGAATGGCTCGACGCGCGCGGTATCACGGCGCGCGTCACGATCAGCGACGAGCGTGATTACGCGGTGTCGTTCGTGATCGCGGAGACACGGGAAGCCACGCAAACAGCGGCACCCGGCGCAGCCGAATAAAAAATATTTTGAACGCGGCGCACGCCGGCCGCGTCTTCCTTTGTTCCAGGCTTTTTTCTAGCGGAAATCGATGAAAACCATTCCCGGACCGGTGATGCTCGACGTGGTCGGCAAAACGCTGAACGACGACGACAAGCGCCGCCTTGCGCATCCCATGACCGGCGGCGTAATCCTGTTCGCGCGTCATTACGAGAGCCGCGCGCAACTGATCGCGCTGACCGATTCGATCCGCGCGATCCGCGAGGATCTGCTGATCGCCGTCGATCACGAGGGCGGCCGCGTGCAGCGGTTTCGCACCGACGGTTTCACGGTGCTGCCGGCCATGGGCAAGCTCGGCGCGTTGTGGGACAGCGACGTGCTGCACGCCACCAAAGTGACGACGGCCGTCGGCTATATCCTCGCGGCGGAATTGCGCGCGTGCGGTATCGATATGAGCTTCACACCGGTGCTCGACCTGAACTACGGCCAGTCGCAGGTGATTGGCGACCGCTCGTTCCACCGCGATCCGCGTGTGGTGACCTTGCTGGCGAAGAGCCTCAATCATGGACTCGCGCTGGCCGGCATGAGCAATTGCGGGAAGCACTTTCCGGGGCACGGTTTCGCGCAGGCGGATTCACACGTCGCGATGCCGGTCGACGATCGCTCGCTCGAAGAAATCCTGCGCGATGACGCAGCGCCTTATGACTGGCTCGGTCTGTCGCTGGGATCGGTCATTCCCGCGCATGTGGTCTATCCGAAAATCGATTCGAAGCCCGCGGGTTTCTCGCGAATCTGGCTGCAGGAGATTCTGCGCAACAAGCTGCGCTTCGAAGGCGCGATTTTCAGCGACGATCTTTCCATGGAAGCCGCGCGCCAGGGCGGCACGCTGACCGAAGGCGCTACCGCCGCGCTGCAAGCCGGCTGCGACATGGTGCTGATCTGTAATCAGCCGGATGAGGCGGAAAAGGTGCTGAATGCGCTGCGCTTCACGCCGTCGAACGAATCGCAACAGCGGCTCAAGCGCATGCGTCCGCGCGGCAAAGCCTTGAAGTGGAGCAAGCTGGTGGCGGAGCCTCAATATCTGCAGGCGCAGGCATTGTTGCGCAGCGCGTTTGCCTGAGTCGCGCAAGCAACAAACACCCGAGCTGGAAAAACGGCACCTCAAAGGTGCCGTTTTTTAACTTTATCGACGAGGCGCTAGCCTCGAACCGCCGCGGCAGTGCTCAGTTCAAGCGCATGCGCTGCAGCTTGTTGTACAGCGTCTTCGGACTGATACCCAGAAGCGACGCCGCCCGGTGACGTGTACCGCCCACCGCATCGAGCGTGGCGCGAATCAGCATTTCCTCGACGTCCGCGAGCGGTGTGCCCACCGTGACCTGCACGCGGCTGCCGTTCAGATCGCGGCCATTTGCCGAGCCCGCTTCGTCGGCGCGCAACGACTCCAGCACATCGCCGGACGCGTGATACGCGCGCCGCACGCGGTCGTGCAGCTCGCGCACATTGCCGGGCCATTCATACGCGAGACACTCGCGCAGAAAATTCGGCCCGATCTGCTTGGCGGCCTCCAGCGTGCCGCGCGTGGCTCCTTCGTGATTCTGCTCGTCGACGACCGCCTGAGCGATTAGCGCCGGATCTTCGCCGCGCTCCCGCAGCGGCGGCAGCGTCACGGCGGCCGCTTCGAGCCGCAGCGCCAGATCGGCGTGCAGGCTGCCGTCAGCCACTGCTTCGCGCGGCACCTTGCGCGTCGAGGCGATCAGCCGGAAATCCGTCACGACCTGATTCGTGCCGCCGACGCGCATGAAGGTTTGCGAATCGAGCGCACGCAACAGCGCTTCCTGCTGATCGCGCGGTAATTCCGCGATTTCGTCGATGAACAGCGTGCCGCCGCTCGCCTGCTCGAACAGGCCCGGCTCGCGCTGCTCAGCCCCGCTGAACGCACCGCGTTCGTGGCCGAACAGAAGGCTGTCGAGCGAGCGATTCGCGCTGTTGGCGGTCCGGCAATCGAGCGTGACGAACGGGCCTTTACGGCGCCGGCTCATATCGTGGATGGTGCGCGCCGCCATCTGCTTGCCGGTGCCGGTTTCGCCGGAAATCAGCACAGCGGCTTCAGTCGGCGCAATGTGCTCGATCGTGTCATAGACATGCTGAATCGCGCTGCTACGGCCGAGCATGGAACCGAAACGGCCAAGTTGGCGTAGCGACGCACGCAGCGTCTGCACTTCCTCGGTCAGTTCGTACGGCCGCGGAATGCGTGCGAGCAAACTGCGCAAGCGTGGAATGTTGACCGGCTTCAGGAGGTAGTCCCAGATGCCGTGCCGCAAACCTTCGATCGCGCTTTCCACCGTCGCATTACCGGTCATCACGATTACAGGCAAGGCTCCGCCGGGCGGATGCGCGGGCAGATGCTGTAGCAGGTCGAGCCCGCTGCCGTCCGGCAGGTTCAGGTCGACCAGCACGACGTCGGGAATAAAGCGTGTCAAAGCGGCCCGGGCCTCCGCGATGGTGGTCGCTGTGTCGACAGAGAAGCCGTCGGCGGCGAGGATGGCGGACAGGCCTGACAGGCTATTAGGATCGTCTTCAACAATCAGGGCGTGTGGCATGGCGAGCGCAATTTTTTAAATGGATGGAATCCCCAGCCCGCTGCGCCAATAATTCGGCGCGCGGCACGAGGCGCGATGCAGGCCGGTATCTCCGATCGAATCGAGTGTCGCGCTCCCAAACTCGTCTTGCGCGCTGCAAGAGGAGCCGGACGACACCGTCTGGCTCCGCAGCGCGTCCAACCATCAGACAGTCAGGCAGGCGCACGGCGATTCGATTCGAGTACTTCTGGTCCTTTGCGTTATCACACTGCGGAGCCCATCCTGACCTCTTGTAAGCTTGGGCGGGCACCTGTATTTCCTTCACTCGGCCTGTCAGAAATCCCGATTGCTATCGAAAAACCGGCGTACTTCCAGTTCCGCCTGTTCGCGCGTCTTGCCGTAGCGTTCCTGAATCAGACCCGCAAGCTTGTCGGCGCGACCCTCGGCCTTGGTCAATTCATCGTCTGTCAGTTCGCCCCACGCCGTCTTGGCCTTGCCGACCATCTGCTTCCACTTGCCTTCAGCGATGTCGTTATTCATATGGCATCTCCCGAGTTGAAGAAATTAAAGCCTTATTGGCCTACACCCAAGATAAGCATGAACTGTACCACCGTGATTTACTTAAACTAATCAATGGTTTGCCGAGCGGATCATGGGAAAAATTGGGATGCCAGTGTGCAAATCCGAGAATATCGCCGGTAAAGTTTTCCTCAACCATACACGGCAGCACGAAAAAGAAAAAGCGCCCAATGTGGGCGCTTTTTTTTGCCATTTTTTTCTCAGCGCCGGGGTTGCGGCGCTGGATTCAGGCGAGCAGGGCGCTTAAGCGCGGCTGCGGTACTCGTGCGTACGCGTGTCGATTTCGATCTTGTCGCCGATGTTGCAGAAGAGCGGCACTTGCAGTTCGAAACCGGTGTTCAGCTTCGCGTTCTTCAACACCTTGCCCGACGACGTATCGCCCTTGACAGCCGGTTCCGTATAGATGATTTCGCGGACCAGCGTGGTCGGCAGTTCGACCGAGATGGCTTTCTCGTTGTAAAACACGACTTCGCAAGCCATGCCGTCTTCGAGGTAATGAAGGGCGTCGCCCATCATTTCGTTTTCGACTTCGAACTGGTTGTAGTCTGCGTCCATGAACACGTACATCGGGTCAGCGAAGTACGAGTACGTGACTTCCTTGCGTTCCAGCACGACGACGTCGAACTTGTCGTCAGCCTTGTACACGCTTTCCATGCCTGCGCCGGTCAGCAGGTTCTTGAACTTCATCTTGACGACGGCGGAGTTGCGGCCCGATTTGTTGTATTCGGCCTTTTGCACAACCATTGCGTCTGCGCCGATCATCACGACGTTACCGGTGCGGAGTTCCTGTGCGGTCTTCATAAAACTGTCCTGTACGAAATAAGTAGCTTCAACTTTTGCTCAACGGCATACGGCGCAAGCGGCTTCGGCGTTTCGCCCACTGCGCGCCGCGCCGACTGGAATGGCTCGGCGGGTTGCGGGCGAATCAAGGCGTGGCCGGCTTGCCGCGGAGTCTGGCTCTCGGGCCGCAACCTTCGGCCTGTGCCATTCCCAGCAATCCGTTACCTGCTTTTTACCCTGTGCGGGCGGGTACACGAGTGGCGCCGATCCGCAACATACGTCCCTTTTTTGACATTTCCGCCATTCAGACTTTGATGTGGGGACTGTCTCGCATCTTTCGATACGGGGTCGACGGGCCGGTCAAGCCAAATGGCCGGATTCTGCCGCTGCGATCGGGCCGCGCTTGCGTCGTCGGCCGTTGGATAACCGCTTATTTTAACTGAGTTTTTGCGAACAAGGCCAGATTTCCGGCGAGGTCGCCCACTTGAGCCAGCTCGCCGGCCCATTCGCCAGCACGGCGCTCGAGCGCCGGGGCGTGGCGCTGCAATTGCGCCCAGTCCGGCCGGCCCGCGCCGTTCCACGCGTGCCAAAAGCGGCCAAGGGCGTCGCGCGCGTCGGCGGGCAGGGTGCGCGCGTAGTGCGCGAGCGCCGCGTCGAGCTTGGGCAGATGGGCGTCGTCGGCTTGCGGGTAGATGTGCCAGACGAACGGTTTGGCGGCCCATTGAGCCCGGACGAACGAATCTTCGCCGCGCACGAAATTGATGTCGCTGACCCATAGCAACGCGTCGTAGCCGGCCTGGTCAGTAAAGGCGAGCGCGTGCGCGCTGAGGTTTCCGCGCACGGCGTGCGAACCGGCAGCGAACGAGGGCAGGTCGAAGAAGCGCGCGAGCGCCCCGGAGATGCGGCCTTCGGGCACCAGCAGCACGACCGGGCTGGCGCCGTCGCGCCATTGTTCAAGCAGGCTGTCGACGGCCGGGTTCTCGTAGGCGAACAGCGACACGACGGTGGCCGCGGCGGGCGGCGGCGCGTGGCCGGTGGCTTCACGCCACCACGCTTCGCGCGCGGTGGGCGAACTCTTGAACGCGGCGCGCGCGCCGTCGAGATGCCGTTCCTTCAGTACGCCGCCGGTGCCCGGGCCCAGGCCGGGGAAAAAGAAAGTCTTGGTCAGCGCATAGCGCGGGTGAGGTGAGGGCCGTAAATGAAAATCCGCCACCCAGTCCTCGGCGCTCAAATATTCGAGGTTGATCCAGACGGGCGTGCGCGTGCGCGCGGCCATTGCGGCGACATAGACAGGTGGCAGTTCGCAGCCGAATGCTTCGATCACGACGTCGGCCACTTCGAGCGTATCGCCCGCATGGGCCGGCTCGCGCCAGTGTTCGACGACGATGCCGCTCACCGTCTGGCGGGCGCGCTCCAGCGTCAGGGCTGGGCACAGCTTCTGAAACGCATGCAGGTCGTCGACGAACACGCGCACCTGCCAGCGGTGTTCGCTCGCGAGTTGGCGCGCAAGTCGCCAGCACACACCGATGTCGCCGAAATTGTCGATCACCGCGCAGAAGATGTCGCAAGCGATTGCCGTGGAGGCGTCAGCAGCGTGGTCGGGAAGAGGCGGGGCGGAGGACATGATGGCCTGAGTCGCGGATTGGAACGGATGGAGGGAGCGGTACGGTTCGAGCCGTCTGAACCTGCTGCGTCGCGGCGTGACCGGCTGCCGCGGGTGCGTGGCCCGATTCGGGGCAACAGGGTTCGAACGCACGCGGAATGTTCTAAACTGGCGATTCTAAAGCACCCGTTCACGATTGCGCGCGCGACGCACATTGAGGTTCGCCGACGCGCGCGGCACGCGGGGCAACGCTTCGCAAGACCGTCCCACCCAACCGATTCTGCATGACTGAACCCGAAGCAACCGACGCTTTCGAGCCGAAAAAAGTGCTCACCCAACTGCCGCATCTGCCCGGCGTCTATCGCTATTACGATATGCACGGCGCGGTGCTTTACGTGGGTAAGGCACGCGACCTGAAAAAGCGCGTCTCGAGCTATTTCACGAAGACGCAACTGTCGCCGCGCATCGCGATGATGGTCACGCGCATTGCGCGCATCGAGACGACCGTCACGCGCTCCGAGGCCGAAGCGCTGCTGCTCGAAAACAATCTGATCAAGGCGCTGGCGCCGCGCTACAACATTCTGTTTCGCGACGACAAGTCGTATCCGTACCTCAAGCTCACCGGGCACAAGTTTCCGCGCATGGCGTATTACCGTGGCGCGGTGGATCGCAAGAATCAGTACTTCGGTCCGTTTCCGAGTGCATGGGCGGTGCGCGAGAGCATCCAGATCCTGCAGCGCGTGTTCCAGTTGCGCACCTGCGAAGACTCCGTGTTCAACAATCGCACGCGGCCCTGTTTGCTGCATCAGATCGGCCGTTGCACGGCGCCGTGCGTCGCGGCCATCAGCGAAGAGGATTACGCGCGCGACGTCGCCAACGCGTCGCGCTTTCTGCTCGGCCGGCAAGGCGAAGTGATGAGCGAACTCGAGCAGAAGATGCACGCCTTCGCGAGCGAACTGAAGTTCGAGCAGGCGGCGGCGGTGCGTAACCAGATGAGCTCGCTGTCGACGGTGCTGCATCAGCAGGCGATCGAAGTCGGCAGCGACAGCGACGTCGATATTCTCGCGGTGGTCGCGCTGGGCGGGCGTGTGTGCGTGAATCTGGCGATGGTGCGCGGCGGACGGCATCTGGGTGACAAGGCGTACTTCCCGGCGCATGTGGAAAGCGCGCTGACGGCGGATGAGGGTGGTCTGGAAGAAGACGGCGAGGTGTTGGCTGCTGCACCAGGCTCGCTCGGTGAAGCGGGCGTGGACGATGCGGCGGAATCAGCCGCCACCGCGGACGCGCTGGCAATCGCGCAAGATATGCCGCCGGAAGACGAAGAGCGCGAAACTGACGAGCAGGACGAACAGGACGGCGAACCCGAAGAAGCCGAAGAAGCCGACTCGGCCTCCGAACCCGCGAAGCCGCGCAAAGGCCGCGCCCGCGCGGCCGGCGGCATCGAATCCGAGGTCCTCGAAGCGTTCATCGCGCAGCACTACCTGGGCAATCGCGTGCCACCGGTGCTGGTGGTCAGCCACGCGCCCGCTACACGCGAACTGGTCGACGTGCTGATCGAGCAGGCCGGGCACAAGGTAACGGTGCTGCGTCAGCCGCAAGGACAGCGGCGCGCCTGGCTCGCCATGGCCGAGCAGAATGCGCGGCTCGCGCTCGCGCGCCTGCTCTCGGAACAGGGTTCGCAGCAGGCCCGCACGCGCGCGCTCACCGACACGCTCGGCATGGAGTGCGACGATCTTGCGCATCTGCGCATCGAATGTTTCGACATCAGCCACACCATGGGCGAGGCGACGCAGGCATCGTGCGTGGTGTATCACCATCACAAGATGCAGTCCTCGGAATATCGTCGGTACAACATCACCGGCATTACGCCCGGCGACGATTACGCCGCGATGCGCCAGGTCCTCACGCGCCGCTACGAGAAGATGGTGGCGCAAGCCGCCGCGAATGCCGCCGATGAAGCCGCCGAATTGCAAAACGACGCGGCCGCGGATCCGTCGCTCGCGTCGGACGCCGCGGAGCCGGTCGCGGCCGGCGGCGTCTTGCCGACCATCGTGCTGATCGACGGCGGCAAGGGTCAGGTCGAAATCGCGCGCCAGGTGTTCACGGAACTGGGTCTCGATACCGGCATGCTGGTCGGTGTCGCGAAGGGTGAGGGACGCAAGGTCGGCCTCGAAACGCTCATTTTCGCCGACGGCCGCGGGCCGCTCGAACTCGGCAAGGAAAGCGCCGCGCTGATGCTGGTCGCGCAGATCCGCGACGAAGCGCACCGCTTCGCAATCACCGGCATGCGCGCGAAGCGCGGCAAAACGCGCCAGACCTCGCGGCTCGAAGAGCTCGAAGGGGTGGGCGCGAAGCGACGCCAACGGCTGCTCGCGCGCTTTGGAGGGCTGCGCGGCGTGGTCGCCGCCAGTGTCGACGATCTGGCGAGCGTCGAAGGCATTTCGCAGGCGCTCGCGGAGCAGATTTACCGCCAGTTGCACTGATCGCGGCGGGGCCGGCCGGCCGCTCGCGCCTTTCGAGCGGCGCGTGCGCGAGGATCCGCGCGCCGCTTTGCTTGTGGCAGGCCCTGTGACACGGCACAATTGCATCTCCCTCGTCAGACGCTGCGCCTGCCCATGCCGTTTAATTTCCCGATTTTCCTGACTTGGCTGCGGATCGTCCTGATTCCGCTCGTCGTCGGCGTGTTCTATTTGCCCGACATGATGATGAGCCCCGCGCACCGCAATCTGGCGGCCGCGACGATCTTCATTCTGGCGGCGTTGACCGACTGGTTCGACGGCTTTCTGGCGCGCAAATGGAATCAGACTTCGGCATTCGGCGCGTTTCTCGACCCGGTCGCCGACAAGCTGATGGTGACCGCCGCGTTGCTGGTGCTCGTGCAGCTCGCGCGAATCGATTCGGCCATTGCGCTCGTGATCGTCGGGCGCGAGATTGCGATTTCGGCGCTGCGTGAGTGGATGGCGCAGATCGGCGCGTCGAAGAGCGTCGCGGTCAATTCTCTCGGCAAGTTCAAGACCGTTTGTCAGATGGTCGCGATTCCCATGCTGCTGTTTTATGGGCCGCTGCCGTTCGGTGGGGGCGTGGTGATCGACACGCGCGTGTGGGGCCTGTGGCTCATCTATCTGGCCGCGTTCCTGACGATCTGGTCGATGCTCTACTACATGAAGCTCGCATGGCCGCAGATTCGCGAGAGGAGCGGTGTGGCCTGATCGCTCGCCGTGGCGGAAGACGTCCGGTGCGTGTCCGAACTTCGCGGCAACATGAGTGAAATCTGTTCAGCAAAAGAGATTCGCAAAAGGGGGTTGACACGTTTCAGTCGTTTCTCCATAATCTCGTTTCTCCGATGCACGCAGTTCGAAACGTCGGTGGCAGTAAGAGAGTAGTTGCAGTAACAAGGCAGCAGTTAGTCAGTAATAAGCAGGCAAAAGCAGCACAATGCGGGAGTAGCTCAGTTGGTAGAGCGCAACCTTGCCAAGGTTGAGGTCGCGAGTTCGAGCCTCGTCTCCCGCTCCAAATTTTTAAAGCAGTGCGTTGTTTGGCGAAGTAAAAAGGCAGCGCGTTGTGAAGCAGTGCAATGCGGGAGTAGCTCAGTTGGTAGAGCGCAACCTTGCCAAGGTTGAGGTCGCGAGTTCGAGCCTCGTCTCCCGCTCCATACATAAGGGGAAGCAGTGCTTCCCTTTTTGTTTGGTGGTCCGGTCCTTCCGGTTATCCGCCAGACAGAATCTGCGAATCTGTTGCTAGGTTCCAGTCCGCTTGCGGCGCGATAGCAAAGCGGTTATGCAGCGGCCTGCAAAGCCGTTTAGGCCGGTTCGACTCCGGCTCGCGCCTCCAGTAGTTGATGCAAAGAAAAGCCCCGACTCGTCGGGGCTTTTCTTTTTTGTGCGCGCTCCTTCAGCGCGAATGCCGATGCTCACGCTACGCATGTGTAGCATTCTCACCTCCAGGGGTGCACATAGCAGCGTCGGCCCGCGCGATCATCAGCGGGTTCAGCGCGAGTCCATCCTTGCTTGCAGCCAACCTCGAACCGGTCCCGCGAATCTCATGCCTACCGAGTCATAGCTAACGCGGCGCCGCTCGCCTGAACCTTATGCCGTTTGCCAATCGCTTCTCGCGTACTTTCGTTTTTATTTAATCGGCTTTCATATTTATTTTAGTAGTGGAACTGCGCTCGGTTAGCAGTATTGATTGCCATCGATAATTGTCGATAATGTACAGTGGCAATGCACATTCGCGCATTTAAAGCATGGCGGCTATCTACCTGAATGGATAGAGATGTCTTTTCATCGTGAATGAATGGGGTAATGCAAACCCGCTACAACTACTACATCTCGACCAATGAAAAAAACGATAACTGCAGCCGTGCTGTTGACCATCTGTTTGCCGATATTGGCGAGTGCCCAGTCGGCGCCGCCTCCGGTCCTCAAGACCGGCGACACCTGGACTTACGTCAATACGTTTGAAAAAGCGCCTTCGCTCTGGCGCCAGACGCATGACGAAGTGACCGTTTTGCGCGCCACGTCATCGCACATTTACTACGCGTCGAAGCCGTCGGGTTCGACTCAGGCGCCGAACGAACTGATCGCGGGCGCGGACTGGAGTCGCGAGCGCAGCGTGAACGGCACCGAAATGGTGGTCAACCGGCCACTCGCGTTCCCGTTATCGCCGGGTAAAACCTGGAGCATCGACTACGCGGAACAGCATCCCAACAAGATGCACGCCTTGGAGAAGTGGCGCACCCAATATCGGGTCGTGGACACGGAAACGGTCGAAGTGCCGGCGGGCAAATTCCAGGCGATCAAGGTGGAAGCGGAGGGAGACTGGACCGCGCAAATCGAGCCGACGCAGACCGTTACCCAGGCCGTGCAGGTCCAGCAGGGCGATACGGCCATGGTGACGCATGCACAGAAAACCGGCCCGGTTCAGGCAACCGGGCGTACTTATAAAGCAATCTGGTATGTGCCCGAAATTGGCCGGTGGGTAAAATCAGTGGAAGAGTATTACGCCAGCAATGGAGTGCGAAACGAGCGCTATACGAGCGAACTGGAGTCGTTCAAAAGAAGCGCCGAATAATCTGCCGCGTGTGAGTATCAAGCGGAAGGATTTCCTGCGAGAGGCCCCGGCAATCCGGGGCTTTATTTTTGCTGAACACTTCGAAAATCGCCGGAAATACGTATGCAGGATATCGTCCGCCGCTCGCTTTATTTACGCGTGATCTACGCGCTTTGCCTGGGTGGCGCCACGTGGACGCATCTTCGGGCGGTGCTGACGCATGGCCTCTCGTGGGACTACGGCAACGTCGCGCACTTTACGCGCATCTACTGGACTTCGCTGCTCTTCATCGATCCTGTCACCGCGTTACTGCCGCTAGTCTCTCCGGCAATAGGGTTGATTCTTTGCATTGCCGTTATCGTCACGGATGTGGCGCACAATTCGTCGTTCGCGCCGCATCACCCGATCCGTATGGATCTGTATCTGTCGCAGATCGTCTTTCTGCTGTTCGTCGCCTTCACCGTGCGTACGGCCTGGCGAGGTGCGGCGAGCCGGTGCGCCGCGCCGCACGTGATCGGTTGAACGGCGGCCCAGCTTCTTTGCATCATTGCTTGTCCACACCGAGGTTGCATGTACCTACAACTCACCGGCACTCAGGTTCGCCTGCTCGGCTCGATGCATCTCTTTCCGGCGACGAGCCGCCGAACACCGCCATGGATCGCCGAAGCGTATGACTGGGCGGAGGCGCTCGTCTTCGAGTCTGATCCGCCGACGATCCTCCCGTTTCTGAAGGCCGCCAGCCACGGTGGAGCCGCTTGCCTGCAGCCTTTGCTATCCGCCGATGCGTGGCAGCGTCTTCAGGCGGCCTGGCCCGTTGAAGGCCCGCTGGCGCCGCTCGTCGATCTGTGCCCGTGGGCCGCGCTGATCGTCGCGCCGACGCTGTTCCAGCAGGTCGTCGAAGGCGTCGAGCCGCGCATGCTGCGCTCGGCGATCGCGCAGGCCAAACCCTATCGCTATCTCGAGACCGCGCAGGAAGTGGTGGCGGCGCTCGAATCGATTCCGCTCGATGCTGTCGGCGCGGCGCTCGGTCTGCTGATGGCCGATCTCGATGAACCGCAGCGCACGCTCGAACGCATGCATGCCGCGTGGCTGGAGGGCGATCTGGCCGCCGTGCACCGCATCGCCAACGAGTCGCCGATGTTCAATCTGCCAGGCATCCGGCATGCGATTCTCGACGCGCGTAATCGCGCATGGGCGGCGCGCCTGAGGGACTCGCTGTCGCGGCCTGAGCGCACGTTGGTGGTCGTTGGCGCGCTGCATCTGTGCGGACCCGACAACCTGATCGACTGTCTTGCGCGGCCCGTCGAGCCGGTCTTTGAAAGCTCGTAGTCAGGCCGCCGTCACGCCTGGCCGCGCGAGCGTCTCGGCTCGGCGCGGCTTGCATCGGCGCGAATGCGGACGCAGCGGGCACGCAATTCGGGGGAACTCTCGCGCTCTGGTCTTGCCCCAAGTAACCTATGTCGCTATACACTATCCGCCTGCCACTTCGGCCACACCGGTCGCCTTGGGGACTACTACATGCATGTGCCACCGACGCCCATTGACGAAAGCGCCCGTCTCGACACCCTGCGTGCGCTGCATATTCTCGATACATTGCCGGAAGAGCGCTTCGATCGCCTGACCCGGCTTGCCAAGCGACTCTTCGGTGTGCCTATCGCCCTCGTGAGTCTTGTCGACGCGGATCGTCAGTGGTTCAAGTCGTGCGTCGGCCTGAACGTGAGCGAGACCTCGCGCGACGTGTCGTTCTGCGCGCACGCGATCGTTGGCGACGAGATCCTGATGGTGCCCGACACGTTCGCGGACGAGCGGTTTCACGACAATCCGCTCGTCACGGACAGCCCGAATATCCGTTTCTACGCCGGCTGCCCGCTGACAGTGCCCAACGGCAGCAAGCTCGGCACGCTCTGTCTGATCGACACCAAGCCGCGCGGCCTCGATGAAGAAGAGCGCGAATTGCTGCGTGATCTGGCGCGCATGGCCGAGCAGGAACTGGCGGCGGTGCAATTGGCCACGCTCGACGATCTGACGCTTCTGTCGAACCGGCGCGGGTTCGAGTCACTCGCGCAACATGCGCTCAACGTCTGCAAGCGAATGCAAAAGCCGGCGTCGCTGCTGTTCTTCGACCTGAACGATTTCAAGCAGATCAACGACACGCTCGGCCACGCCGAAGGCGATCACGCGCTGAAGAACTTCGCCGACGTCCTGCGCACCGCGCTGCGTGAAAGCGATGTGATCGGGCGGCTCGGCGGCGACGAGTTCGTCGTGCTGCTCACCGATTCGGACCGCGGCGCCACGCAGGAAGTGACGCACCGACTTGCGCAACTGCTGGACGAGCGCAACGCCGAAGCCCAGCGTGGCTACGACATTCGCTATAGCGTCGGGCAGATTCAGTACGATCCCGCCCGGCATCGATCGGTTGCCGATCTGCTGGCGGCGGCCGACGCTGCGATGTACAGCCATAAACAGGCGTCGAAGGCGCGCGCCGCGCATCACAACTGAGCCGGCACGGCGACGAAGCCGTGACGTGCCATGCGGCATAATCTCGCCTCACCGTTATTCGTGCGGTGCGCCTTTTTTCTATTGAACGTTGTCATGACTGAACTGCAGCAAAGCGCCGCCAAGCGGCTCGCGCAACTCGACTGGCGCTGGAAATACTTCGACGAGCTCACGAGTATCGAGGTCTATACGATGCTGGGGGCGCGCAGCGCGGTGTTCGTCGTCGAGCAGAACTGCGTGTATGGCGATATCGACGGGCTCGATGTGGACGCCTGGCATCTACTGGCCTATGGTCCCGGTGAAAAGCGGCCGCCGCTCGCGGGCTATCTGCGCGTGCTGCTGCCTGATGCGGACGACACGGATATCCGCATTGGCCGTGTGCTCACGACAGCGGAATTCCGCGGCATCGGTTTGGGCAATGCGATGCTCGAACGGGCGCTTACGCATATTCGCGCGCAGTGGTCGGGCACGCCGATCCGCTTGCATGCGCAGGCCCATCTGCAAGGCTTTTACGGTGCGTTCGGCTTCGCGCCGGTGTCGGAAGTCCACGAAGAAGATGGCATCCCGCATGTCTGGATGCGTTCCGCCTGAAGCAGCGCACATCCTCCGCGCAAGTTGTACGCGCGCGGAGTTTCCGGCGACCGTTGCAAACTATGGGATCAGTGGCGATTGCCCGCAGGCGTTGCAGCCGCGTTCGCCAAAGCGTGCGTCGCCTTCGCGCGCCGTTCGCCGCGCAAGCGTCCACGTGCCGACAGCCGCATCCAGTGACGCAAGGCCACCAGCGCGCCGATCACGCTCATCATCGATCCCGGAATCCACAGCAACAACCCGCCGATCTGCTGATCGCGCATCGGGCTCAACCATGTAAACGCACGGCCGCAAATCGAGTAGATCGGATACAACTCGCGTGGCGTGAAGAAGATGAACGCGCCGAGAATGATCTGCGGCGGAATCGCGGCGATCACCACCAGCACGCGCTTGCCGGGCGACAAACGCGCCGGCGGCGCGGGACGCGGATCGAGTACGAGCCACCAGAACAGCAGGCCGTCGATCACCATGCTCCAGTTCATCACGCGATACAGCCGCCAGTCGAGCATCGCGACGAAATGAATCGGCGACATCAGCCAGAAGTAAATCAGCCCGACGAACAGCGTCACCGCAACGACCGGATGCATCACCACGTCGAGCAGCTTGCGCACGACCGGCGTCTCTAGCGCAGGCCGTACGAAGCGTTGCCGCCAGCTGAACGGAATACCCGCGCGCAACGCGGCACCCGGATACGACAGTGCAATGAAGAACGGCCCGAGATGATGCAGCACCAGATGCTGCGCGCGATGCATGAAAAACTCATGCTCGAAGAAATAGTCGAGCCGCGTATGCAACGCGACATACAGCGCCACCAGCCCGAACCAGAAGGAGATACGCCGCGCGACCGACATCTTCGCCTTGCGCGCACCGCGCACGAAGAGGATCGCCGGCACCAGCAAGGCGATCACGACGGTCGGCGAAAATTCCCAGGGATCGAGCCAGTAGAGCAGGTTCATCGCGGCAGGTTACTTCGTCTGCGCCGGCGACTTGACGGCGAACGGCGTGTCGAGCGTTTCGCCGTCGGAGAACTTGAGCGTGAGATGCACGGTGTCGCCCGGCGCGATCTTGTGCTTCGCATCTTCGAGCATCACGTGGTAGCCGCCGGGCGCGATGGCGACCTGGCCGTGCGCGGGCACGGTCAGCTTGTCGACCATCACCATCTTCTGCGACGAACCGTTCGACACCGTTTGATGCAGCATTGCGTCGCCGTAGTCGTTGCTGGAGATGTCGACGAGATCGACCGGTTTGTCGCTTGCGTTGACGAGCGTCACATAGCCGGCGGCGGGCAGGTTGTTGGGCAGCCAGCGGACCCACGCGTTTTTCGCGCTGACCGCGTTGGCGCCCGCCGCTTGCGCGGTCGAGGCAACACCGAACGAGAGGGCGAGGGCGCAACTCAGTGCAGCGAACGTTTTGATCTTGATCGACATGAATGGACTCGGGAAAGGTCAGGAACGGTCTTCAATGATACGGCGCAGGTCTTCTGCGATCGCATCGGGCGTGTCGTGGTCGGTGGCCAGCAGGCGCGCGTGCCCCTGGCTGTCGAACACGTAGACGGCGGAACTATGGGTGACCTCGTAGTTGCCGCTGGGATCGCGCTTTTCCATCTGATAGGCAACGCGGTAACGCTTGGCGAGCGACTCGATCTGCCAGTCGGTGCCGGTCAGCCCTTCGGCGTGTTGCGAGTCGAAAGCGCCGACGTAGTCGTGCAAGGCTTGTGCCGTGTCGCGCGCGGGATCGACGGTGATGAACAGAATGCGCACCTTCTGCGCGTCGGGGCCGAGTTTGCCGAGCACCTGCATCAACCGGCCCATCGTTTCAGGACAGACGTCCGGGCAATGCGTGTAGCCGAAATAGACCAGCGAGGTGCGGCCCTTGAACGAGTCGCCGTTGACGGCGCGGCCATCGTCGCCGGTCAGCGTGAAGTCGAGATCCGGCAGGTGGCCGGTCACATTGGTCAACTGCCACGTGTCCTGGCGATGCGTGCAGCCGGCAAGCGCCGCGAGCGCGCCCAACGCGAGCGTCAGCGCCAACAGGCGCGCGCGGCGCAGCCCGTGTGAAGACGCCAGGTGCGATTGCGAATGCCGGAATGAGAAGATCGGGAACAAAGCAGGGTTCAGTTACTCGATTGAATGGCGGCGCCAGTGCGCGCGCGAGCGGCGCTGCGCGATTCGGGCGTTTCGCGCGGGCCGTCATAGTGTGCAAAACTGGTCGTAACGGCAATGATCTGCGTGGCAGCGACTGTAGCGCAAAATCGTTGATGGCGTCGCGCAGCGCCGACGGGCGCACGTTTTGCGAGGCAATTTGACGCAGGCGGCTGAAAGCTGCATGAAGCCGGATTGTTTTCTTTTTGAACGCAATCGCCGACGGTGCTGGCTCGCGGCGTTCGGTCAGGCTTGTGTCCAGCCTTACTTTCTCGAAAAATTGATGGATGCGCGGTAAGATGCGCACACTTTTCCGGCCGCACAAGGCTGAAAGGCAAAACTAACCGATGCAAGCACTTCCGGCTGTTCTGTCTCCAGGCGAGACTGCATTTTTCTTCGATTTCGACGGTACGCTCGTCGAACTCGCTTCCACGCCGGACGGCGTGCTGGTGGAACCCCGCGTGGTCGATCTGTTGAGCGAGCTGCGCAGCCTGACCAACGGTGCGGTCGCGGTCGTGTCGGGCCGCGGTATCGACAGTATCGACGGTTTTCTCGGCATGCCCGATTTGCCGATTGCCGGTCTGCACGGCGCCGAGCGGCGCGACGCGAACGGCGACACGCAGCGTATCGGTTTTCATGACGAGCGGCTCCTGCGCATGGAGCAGGTGCTCGCGCAGGTGGTCAACGAAAATCCCGGCATGCTGCTCGAAATCAAGGGCGCGGCCGTGGCGCTGCATTATCGCAATGCGCCGGATCGCGAGCCGGTGGCGCGCGAGGCAACCGGGCGGCTGGTGGCCGATTACGCCGGCTCCTACGTGCTGCAGCCGGGCAAGATGGTCTATGAAATCAAACCCAAAGATGTCGACAAGGGCCGCGCGTTGCGCGCGTTCCTCGACGAGCCGCCTTTCGTCGGCCGCCAGCCGGTCTTTGCCGGCGACGATCTGACCGACGAGAAAGGCTTTGCCGTCGTCAATGAGCGCGGCGGGGTGTCGATCAAGGTCGGTCCGGGCGAGACGCTGGCGCAAACGCGTATCGACTCCGTCCCGGCGCTGCTCGACTGGCTGGCGTCGGTCGTCACGGCGGCGCGCTCGGCGTGATGGCCATGCCGCATCGCTCAAAGAAAACAACGTACTGCATCGGGAAACGCGTTTCATGAGTCGACTGATCATCGTATCGAACCGGGTTGCGCCGATCTCGGAGGGCGGCCCGGCGGCGGGCGGTCTGGCGGTTGGCGTGTACGACGCGCTGAAGGAAACCGGCGGCATGTGGTTTGGCTGGAGCGGCGACGTGCTCGGCTCGGGCCAGCCGCAGATCAAGGTCGAGGAGCGCGGCCCGGTGACGTTCGCGACCATCGCGCTGATGCGCCGCGATTACGACCAGTACTACCGGGGTTTCTCGAACGCCACGCTGTGGCCGGCGTTCCACTATCGCGCCGACCTGTTGCAATACGACCGGCACGACTTCGAGGGCTACTGCCGCGTCAATGCGTGGCTCGCGCAACAACTCGTGCCGCTGCTGCGTGAAGACGACGTGATCTGGGTTCACGACTATCACCTGATTCCGTTTGCGCAGGCTTTGCGTGCGGCGGGCGTAAAAAATCGCATCGGTTTTTTCCTGCACATTCCGTTTCCGGCTTCGCAGGTACTGCTGGCGGTGCCGCCGCATCGCGAACTCGTCGAAGCACTGTGTTCGTTCGATTTGCTCGGCTTCCAGACGGCGCCGGATTTGCGTGCGTTCTGCGACTACATCGTCAACGAGGCGAACGGCACCGTCGACGCATCGGCGAAAGGCCCGCTGACGATCCACGCATTCGGTCGCACGCTGCGCGCGGCCGCCTATCCGATCGGTGTCTATCCGGACGAGATCGCCGAACTCGCGAAAGCGGGCGAGCGCGGCAAACCGGTGCGCACGATGAAGGCGACGCTGCATTCGCGCAAGCTGATCATGAGCGTGGACCGGCTCGATTATTCGAAAGGACTGGTCGAGCGTTTTCGCGCCTTCGAGCGTCTGCTCGAACATGCGACCGCGCAACGCAACAAGGTGTCGTTCCTGCAAATCGCTCCGCCGACGCGCGCCGACATGCATGCGTATCAGGACATCCGCTTGCAGCTTGAAGGGGAGTCGGGGCGTATCAATGGGCGTTTCGCCGAACTCGACTGGACGCCGATTCTCTACATCCATAAGCAATACGAACGCTCGGTGCTGGCCGCACTTTTTCGCACCGCGCACGTCGGCTATGTCACGCCATTGCGCGATGGCATGAACCTGGTCGCCAAGGAGTACGTATCGGCGCAGGACCCGGAGAATCCCGGCGTGCTCGTGCTGTCGCGTTTTGCCGGCGCCGCGCAGGAACTGGACGGCGCGCTGATCGTCAATCCGGTCGACATCGACGGCATGGCCGAGGCGCTCGCGAGGGCGCTGGAGATGCCGCTCGCGGAGCGTCAGGCACGTCATCGCGACATGATGGTGCAGTTGCGCGAGAACAATGTGTCCGTGTGGCGCGATAATTTCATGCGCGATCTGCAGGGCGTTGCTGGTGCAAAGAGCACCCGAAGCGGGAAGTCGCGCGCAGTGCCGGGGAAAAAGGCACGCGATACTCGGGCCGGGTAGGCGCGTTCGGAGCCGCCGGCAACCGGCGGTGTGAAAAGCAGAAAAGCCGCTCTTCGAGCGGCTTTTCTTTTGGCGCTGGGGCGTTGGCGCTGGGCGCGCTGTCGTTGCGACAGCGGCTCGAAGCATACCCGCGCGCGGGTTCAGACCACGTGTTGTTCGTCGACCTTCTTGCCGCCGATATGCAGCGTCGTGCCTTTGCCATACTGCTTGGTGAGCAGATCGCGGTACAGGCCCGGGCGCTGGCGCAACTCGTCCGGGCTGCCGTCGTCGATAACTTTGCCGGCGCTCATTACGATGATCCGGTCGAAGTTGTTCAGCGTGGACAGACGGTGCGCAATCGCAACCACGGTACGGCCGACCATCAACCGGTCGAGCGCCTTCTGAATGGCTTCTTCCGAGGCGCTGTCGAGCGCCGAGGTCGCTTCGTCGAGCAGCAGGATCGGCGCGTTCTTGAGGATCGCGCGCGCGATCGCGATCCGCTGACGCTGTCCGCCGGACAACTTCACGCCGCGATCGCCGACGATCGTGTCGTAGCCTTCCGGCATGGCCTCGATGAAGTCCGCGCAGCGCGCCTCGCGAGCGGCCGTGAGCACTTCTTCGCGGGTTGCCTCCGGACGCCCATAGGCGATGTTTTCGTACACCGTGCGATGGAACAGCGAGATGTCCTGCGGCACCAGCGCGATCGCGTGGCGCAGGCTGTCCTGCGTGACTGCGGCGATATCCTGTCCGTCCACCTTGATCGCGCCGCCCTGGGTTTCATAGAAACGCTGCAGCAGTGCCAGCACCGTGGATTTGCCCGCGCCCGACTTGCCGATCAGGCCGACGCGCTGGCCGGGTTGGATATGCAGGTCGAAATGGTCGAGAATCGGGCGGCGGCGCGGATAGGCGAACGTGACACTTTCGAAATCGATGCGCCCGCCTTGCGGCACCAGCTCGGTCGCATCGTCGCGATCCGGCATGCCGTGCGGCTCGAGCAGCGTCCGGACGGCTTCCGCGAGACGCGCCACGTGTTGCGTGACATCGACGAGCGCCACGGCCAGGTCGCGCGTGCCGTGCAGGATCGTGAAGCCGAGCGAGCTGACGAGCACGATGTCGCCCGAGGTCGCACGGCCTTGATCCCACAGGTACAGCGCCCAGCCCAGCAAGCCCGCCGACAGCAGCGCGGTGATCACGGCATGCAGCAGGCGCAGCTTTTCCAGATACAGCAGGCTTTGCTGGCGCGCGTCCATCTCGGCCTTGACCGTTGCGCCGAAACGCTGCTGTTCGCGAAAGGTCATGCCGAAAGCGCGCACGAGGCCCATGTTGCTGATCACGTCGACCAGCTCGCCGTCCACCGAAGCCGCCTTGGTGGCGAAATGGTGATGGCGCGCCGACCCGCGGCCGGCGAGCTTGTACAGCACGACCGACAGAATCGCCGAGCACAGCATCAGGCCGCCGGCCATCAGCGGATTCACGGCGGTGATCATGACGATGGCGCCGAGCACCGCGATGCACGGCGGCAGCACGTTCCAGGCGGTGGTGTTCTCCGCCGTGTAGACCGCGTTCGAGGTGGCCGTGATCCGGCTCGCGAGCATGCCCGGTTGTTTCTCGGAGTAATAGGTCGGCGAATGGCCGCTCAAATACTGGAACAGGTCGCGCCGCAGATCGCCCGTCACGGCGACGAACGTATGCGCGGCGACCCAACCGCCGACACGCCACAACAGGTTGTCGGCGGCGATCAGGCCGACGAGGATGGCGAATGCGCCCCACAGCGGACCGGGATGATGCCGGCCTTCGCCGAGCACATCGATCAGATGCTTGATCGCATACTGGGAAGCGAGCGCGCAGCCGACGGCCGCGAACACGCTGCACAGCACGATCGCATGCGCGAGCGGATGGCGGCGAATGAAGCGGAAAAGAAACGCGAGCGGCCGGTGCGCATAGCTCGCAAGCTTTGCGTCCTGGGCATTACGCTGGGCGACGGTTAAATGTTCCAATTGATCGTGAAGGTCGATGGGTTCGGGGTTGTGCATGCAAAGCGCGGGCCACGTCAGAAACGGTTCGCCGCGAAGCCGATGCTTCGCATTGTAAACATGCAAAAGCGATTGCGCCCTGTGTTATCGGGCCTTGGCGCGATTGATCTCGCGATGGACGTTCGAAACCTGCCGCGACAGGACCCGCGGGCGGGTCAGGTTGCCGCAGGTCGCGGAACCAATTCAGGATATAATTACAAATTGCATTCAACTGCGGCGCGGCATTTCTTCAATGCTTGCTGGCAAAGTTGACTCGGGACCTTACTGCGCCGTTCTGGCGTTGCTGCGCTGCAAACCAGTTGACACTGTAGAACTGTCTTAGAAAACAAGGGTTTGCAAAGTGTTTCGCCTTTGTAACAACGTAAAGACTTTGAAATGTTGTGGTGCAGCGAGAATCCCGGCATTGATAATGCATGCTCTGTAGGCCCACCGAAATTTCTGACAGTTTGTCAACGTAGGTGTCTTGCGTGCGTTTACCGGCACATGCACAGACGCTGACGACCAGTCTGGGCTCACTACCCAAGCGATCCATCGCAGGATTTCTCGAAAGAATCAGGCCCGCGCCGGCATATCCGGCCAGACTGCCCTGGCGAGCAAGCGAGTCGCTTTTACCAAACGCAGTACCTTTGCCTGATTTTTTACGAGGAGTTCTTCATTATGCGAATCGCTCAAATCGCTCCGTTGCACGAGGCGGTTCCTCCCAAGCTGTATGGTGGTACGGAACGTGTGGTGTCCTACCTGACCGAGGCTTTGGTCGAGCAGGGCCACGACGTCACGCTCTTTGCGAGCGGCGATTCGCAAACCTCCGCGAAACTCGAAGCTTTCTGGCCGCAGGCGCTGCGCCTCGACCCGACCATCCGTGACGTGATGGCGCCGCACATGCTGCTGCTGGAAGAAGTGCGCCGCCGCGCGGACGAATTCGACGTGCTGCATTTCCACATCGACTACTACCCGTTCTCGTTGTTCGCCCGCCAGCCGGTGCCGTTCCTGACCACGCTGCACGGCCGTCTCGACCTGCCGGAACTGCAGCCGATCTTCAATACGTTCAGCGACGTGCCGGTGGTGTCGATTTCGGACAACCAGCGTATTCCGCTGCCACAGGCAAACTGGCTGCAAACCGTCTATCACGGCCTGCCGGAAAACGTGCTCACGCCGATCGACAACGTCGAGCCGGGCTATCTCGCGTTCCTCGGCCGCGTCTCGCCGGAGAAGGGCCTCGACCGCGCGATCCGCATCGCCGGCCAGGCAGGCATGAAGCTCAAGGTCGCCGCCAAGATCGACAAGGCCGACCGTGCCTATTACGAAGAAGTGATCAAGCCGCTGATGGCGCTCCCGCACGTCGAGTACATCGGCGAAATCGGCGAAGCCGAAAAGCGTGAGTTCCTCGGCAATGCGCACGCGCTGGTGTTCCCGATCGACTGGCCGGAGCCCTTCGGTCTGGTCATGATCGAAGCGATGGCGTGCGGTACACCGGCGATCGCGTTTAACCGCGGTTCGGTGCCGGAAGTGATCGAAAACGGCGTGTCGGGCTTCGTCGTCGAAGACGAAATCAGCGCGGTCGCCGCGGTCAAGCGTCTGCACACGCTGTCGCGCGCCAACGTGCGCAAGGCGTTCGAATCGCGCTTCTCGTCGAAGGTCATGGCGCAGAACTACGTCGCCACCTACGAAGAGCTACTGCGTCAGAAGCACCGCACCGTGCTGCGCGAAGTCAACGCCGGCTAATCGCCGTCGGTTCATGCGCAACAGATAAGTCGATTCGGTTGAGGAGCGCTTTGCGGTGCTCCGCCAGCCTCCAGCAACGCCCCGTGTGCCACCGGCCCACGGGGCGTTGTTGCAAGCGCGCCGCGCTTTTTTCAATGAACCGACGAAAGTGAGCGGTTTCGGCCGTTAAGAATGAGCCGCTCTCCGTAAAATCCCTATAATGGCCGTGCCGCAAATTTGGCTGCGGCGCCGCCGACGACAGGAGGATGCCTTGGCGAGAACGAAAGAGACGCGAGCGAACGCGGCGCCTGGCGCCGGAACGATTTTCGCGTTGCGCGCCATCGGTCTCGTGCTCCTCGCTCGCTGGCTTTTTTCCATGGCGCAGATGGATGCGGGCGCATCGCTGCTGGCCATGGTGTCCTCTCCTTGGGCGTGCATCAACCTCGTCTTCCTGTTCCTTCTGATTTTCCTGCCTGGCGCGCGCGCTGTCGCCGAGCGTCCGTTTCATCCGCTGCCGCAATGGCTGCGGCAAGCGTTACGTCTGTTTGCTTTTCTCGGCTTCCTGTTTGCGGTCTGGTCGGTCGGTGCGTTCGCGGCGAGCGCCGGCTGGCGCCGCGCCGCCAACGCGGTGGCGGCGTCCAACGGCTGGTTGCTGGCCGCGCCGGCGCTGTATGCGGCCGTGCTGTGGATCTGCCGCCCGCGCGCGCTATGGCGTACCAATATCGCCGCGCGCCGGTTTGCGATCGGTCGCTATGCCGTTTCGCTCGACCCCGTCACGCGCACCGTCATCGTGTGGGCGGAGCGCCGCAAAGTGGGGCAGTACGACGCTCGCGAATTGTCCGTGCGCTGGGCTGCCGGTCAAGCCGCGCGACCCATGCCGACGCCCACGCCCGCAGTGGCGTTCAGCGCCGCGGGCGAGCCGGGCGGCTCCGGCGCGTCACTCGGCGCGGCCGCCGCGCCGTCGCTTGCGCGTGGCGCGTTCGGCCGCCGGCCGAAAATCGAATTGTTGTGGGATTCGCCGGCTGCGGCGGGTCACAATCGCCAAACCGTGTTCCGTACCGCACTGACGACGGAGCGCGATCGGGTCGCCGCTCGTGCGCTTGACACATCCTTGCAGCAGGTCTGAATCTGCCGGTTTGTGCAGTTGGCCACACCCCGTGGTCGAAGCAGGCGTTGTAAATTGAGCCGTAGTCGATAATGAAGTCATGGCGCCCGGCGCATCAGCGCGGGCGAGTGAGACATACAACGATCGTATTGCGTCCTTTGCAGGAGTCGCCATGCTGGTTCGCTGGTTGCTTGCCGCCATCCATCTGCTTGCTTATGGCTTCGCACTCGCGTCGATTCTGCGGCGCACATGGGCGCTGCGCCGCGCCACGGTGCCAGCCGCGCTACGATCCGTTTTCCGGGCGGATACCGGCTGGGGCATCTCGGCGTTGGTGCTGATCGTCACCGGGTTGATGCGCGCTTTCGGCGGGTTTGAAAAGGGCGCCGATTACTATCTCCACGAGCCGCTCTTTCACCTCAAGATGACGTTGGTCGTGGTCATTCTTATCCTCGAAGTGCCGTCGATGCTTGCGCTGATGCGCTGGCGGGCCGCGATCAGAAAAGGCGCCGCGCCCGATCTGCACAAGGCGCGCTCCTACGCACGCTTCAGCGTGATCCAGACGATATTGATGGTGGTTGTGGTGTTGGCGGCCACCGGGATGGCGCGCGGCGTGGGGTTGCCGGCGGGCGTGGTGTAGCCGGGGCTGCCGAAGGGTGGTTGGACGCTTGCGGAGAGCGGCGCTCAGGAGATCGTTGAGTACCTGAGAAAACGATTGGCGGCTAAACGTCGCTTAAACGTCGCTTAAACGCCGCCGCCAAAAACCGCCAGCTCACACCGGCGGTTTCCAGCGGACATCCCACACGACTAGCATCATTTACTTCCCGACCAGCAAGCTGGAATCGTCCGTGCGGATCGCACTCGGCCGCGAGGCATGATTCGCGAGCTCCGGCTCGCCCAGCCCCTTGATCAGCTCCAGTGCCTGACGCTCGAACAGCCGCCGGTAGAGGCCATTCTCGAGTCGGATCAGCGCGTCGTGACTGCCTTCCTCGATCACCTTGCCTTTATCCAGCACCAGCAAGCGGTCCAGCGCGCGCACGGTGGAAAGACGGTGCGCCACCACCAGCGTGGTGCGGCCCATCATCAGCCGCTCCATGGCTTGCTGGATCAGCACTTCGCTTTCGCTATCGAGACTCGACGTCGCCTCGTCCAGAATCAGGATCGGTGCGTCGGCGAGAAACGCCCGTGCGATGGCCACGCGCTGACGTTCGCCGCCCGACAGCTTGACGCCGCGTTCACCGACCAGCGTGTCGTAGCCATGCGGCAGTGCCGCGATGAAGTCGTGCGCGCTCGCGAGCTTCGCGGCGCGTTCGATCTCGGCGCGGCTCGCACCGGGCCGCGCATACGCAATGTTCTCGGCGAGCGAGCGGTGAAACAGCACCGGCTCCTGCTGAACGATCGCGATCTGGCTGCGCAGCGACGCCTGCCTCACCCGGGCGATGTCCTGACCGTCGATCGCGATGCGGCCTTCCGAAATGTCATAGAGACGCTGGATCAGCTTGATGAACGTGGTCTTCCCCGAGCCCGAATGCCCGACCAGTCCGACGCGCTCGCCCGGCGCGATACGCACGGAGAAGTTGTCGTACAGCGGCTGGCCGCTCGCGCCGTAATGGAAGGTCACGTGCTCGAAACGGATCTCGCCTTTGCCAATCACAATCGGACCTGCGCCGGGCCGGTCCTCGATACCGAGCGGCTGGCTTTCCAGCGACACCAGTTCTTCCATGTCGTTGACCGAGCGTTGCAGGTTGCGGATGTGCATGCCCACGTCGCGCAGATAGCCCTGCAGCATGAAGAACATGGTCAGCGCGAACGTGATGTCGCCGACGCTTGCCTCGCCGCGCGCCCACAACAGCAGCGCCGCGCCGAGAATGGCGGCCTGGATTGCCACCAGCATGCCGCCCTGGACGCCGCCGTTGATCGTGCCGCGCATCCACGTGCGGCGCGTACGATGCCGCCATTTGCCGATTACGCGCGCGAGCAGCGCTTCTTCGCGATCTTCCGCGCCGAATGCCTTGACTACGCCGTTGCAGCTGACTGCGTCGGCGAGCGCGCCGCCCATGCGCGTGTCCCATGCGTTTGCGAGGCGCGCGGCCGGCGCCACGAAGCCGAGCGACATGGCCACGGTCACCGCGATATACAGCACCGAGCCGATGCCGACCACCGCGCCCATCATCGGCCAGCGCCAGCCGAGCAGGGTCGTGGCGCCGACCAGCATGACGAGCGACGGCAACAACGCGATCAGCAGCGTGTCGTTGAGCAGGTCGAGCGCCCACATACCGCGCGTGATCTTGCGCACCGTGGAGCCGGCGAAGCTGTTCGCGTGCCAGTCGGTCGAGAAGCGTTGCACGCGATGAAACGCGTTCGCGGCGATCTCGCTCATCATCTTGAGTGTGAGCCTGATGATGTTGAAGTACACGCCTTGCCGCAGCAGCGTGGCGCCGAGGCCGAGCGCACTCAGCGCGCAGAACGCCGTCACTGCCGCGTGCCAGGCCACTGCGTTGCTGGCCGCACCCGACGCGATGGCGTCGACGAGACGTCCCGCGAACATCGGCGTGAGCACGTCGGCCAACGCGGAGAGCAGCACCAGCCCCGTAATCACGAGAATGCGCCAGGGCTGCTGCGCCCAATGATGGAAGGTAAAGCCGAGGACTTCCTTGAAGGCCTGTCCGCGAAAGTCGAGTTTTTTTCTGGTCATTTGCTACGACCCGGTGGCGCATGAGCGCACCGAGGTTCCAGTCAGAAACGAAAGGACGAGACAGTCAAAGCGCGCCGCTATGCACGGGCGATGGAACTGCGGACTGTCTGGGAATTGCGCGGAGCGCCTTTTCAGGCGGAACCGCGTGAGCAGCGGATGAGCAACCTGAGAAACTTAAGGTCGCGACAACACTCGCGAAACCATGCCAGGGGCGGCGATACGCATTGCAAACATGTGGCGCCTCCCTGTGGTCGAATGAGGTGAAGAAAAAGGACGGGGCGAATGCCCGAGTGCCAACTATATCAGCAGTATTCGGCGCCCGCAAACGTACGAAGATTCGGTATTGACGGCAAAGCGCGACGCGAGGTCATGTGACGGCGCTTCGATTTGATCGATGCAAATCGTTTCGAGGGAGGCGAGTGGCTCAACCGCTGCAGAGCACGCCGAGATCTACCTGGCATTCCATATGGTTTTCGGCGTGCAGCAAAAGCTCGCAGCAGCGCACAGCAACCAACGGCCGCAAATGAAAAAGGGCTTACGCATTTCTGCGTAAGCCCTTTAGTCTTCGGTGATCGACACACCAAAATTCTGGTGGGTAGTACTGGGATCGAACCAGTGACCCCTGCCGTGTGAAGGCAGTGCTCTACCGCTGAGCTAACCACCCGAAGAGAGCCGAATTATGTCAGGGATTTTTGCACTCGTCCAGTACTTTTTAAGCGGTTTGCTCATCCGCGGTCGGCGCCGGTTCGAGTCGCCACACGCTCGTGCCCTTGATCGCCTTGTCGAGACCGTCGAGTACCGCCTGGTGCGCGGCCAGTTCGTCGTCGCTGGCGGCGAGCACGACCAGATCCAGCGAGTCGAGCGCGACACGCGGTGCGCGCGCATCGCCGCCGGCATGTGAATCGCCGAGCATGTCGATGACGAGGCTTTCCTGGCCGCGCGTCATCGCCAGATAGACTTCGGCGAGCAGTTCCGAGTCGAGCAGCGCGCCGTGCAGCGTGCGGTGCGCGTTGCTGATGCCGAAGCGATCGCACAGCGCGTCGAGGGAATTGCGCTTGCCAGGGAACATCTGCTTGGCGCGCGCCAGTGTGTCGATGATTTCGCCGCAGTAGGTGTTCACCGGCGGCAAGCCGAGCAGCGCGAACTCGACATCCAGAAAGCCGATATCGAACGGTGCGTTGTGAATGATCAGGTCCGCGCCCTGGATGAAATCGCGGAACTGATCGGCGATCTCGCCGAACTTCGGCTTGTCGCTCAGGAATTCGGTGGTGAGGCCGTGAACGGCCAATGCGCCCGGATCGCTGTCGCGTTCAGGGTTGATATAGAAATGCAGGTTGTTGCCGGTGAGCCGGCGGTTCACCAGTTCGACACAGCCGAGTTCGAGAATCCGGTCGCCGGTGCGGGGATTCAGGCCGGTGGTTTCGGTATCGAGGATGAGTTGACGCATGTCGGATTAGCCTGCCTCAGAAAATTGCAGCAAAAAAAGATGGCGCGCGCGGCTAGCCGGCACGGCCGTCGCAGCAGGAATCAAATCTGCGCGAGTGATGCGACGCCGCGATTGGCCAGTTGATCGGCACGCTCGTTTTCCGGGTGGCCATTATGCCCGCGCACCCAGCGCCATTCGATTTCGTGTTGCGCGACGAGCGCGTCGAGCCGCTTCCACAGATCGGCGTTCTTGACCGGCTGTTTGGCGGCGGTGATCCAGCCTTTTTTCTTCCAGCCGTGGATCCATTCGCTGATCCCTTTCTGCACGTACTGCGAGTCGGTGTGCACGACCGCCTTGCAGGGGCGTTTCAGCGCTTCGAGCGCGGCGATCACGCCCATCAGTTCCATGCGGTTGTTGGTGGTGTTGGGTTCACCGCCGAACAGTTCTTTTTCCTGGTCGCCGAAGCGCAGCAGCGCGCCCCAGCCGCCGGGGCCGGGATTGCCCTTGCAGGCGCCGTCGGTATAAATATCGATGAGATCGGAAGTCATTGAGTGTGGTTGCGTGTATTCGGTGTGGCGGCGGGCGCGAGGCCTGCGGCGAGGACGGGTTTCTTCACTTTCAGCGGGCCGATGAGGCGCATGCCGCGCACGCGCTTGATCGCCTTGATCATGTAGGTGGCGCCGAAGATCGGCCACCAGCGGTCGCCGGCGGCTTCCATGAAACCGTAGCGCGACAGCCATTGTTCGCTGCCAAGCGGCGGACGATAGCAGCCGAAGCGACCGCGTTCAAGGTCGAAGCCCAGCAGTTTGATCCAGTCTTTCAGGCGCGTGAAGGCAATCAGGTCGACAGCCGCCGGCACGAAAGGCCGGCCGGTCATCTTGCCGACCGACTGCCGCGCGCCCCATAGCGACAGCGAGTTGAAGCCCAAAATAATCAACTGGCCTTCGGGCATCAGCACGCGCTCGGCTTCGCGCAGAAGACGGTGAGGGTCGCTCGTGAATTCCAGCGTGTGCGGCATCACGATCAGATCGACGCTCTGTGCTTCGAACGGCAAGTCCAGCAGGTCGCACCACACGGCACTGCGCCCGACCGGCGCCGGCAGGCCTGCAAGTCCGCCTTGTGCGCCGCCGTTGCGCGCGCCGTTGCTGACCCCATGCCCCAGCCCGCGCGGAAAAGCGTAAGGCGCGCTCGCACCGCTCGCGGCGTCGAGCACGAGCCCGCGGCACGGCATGCGGTTTTCGCGCAATGCGTCGAGCTGCGGCAGGCCGAGTTGCAGCGCATGGTAACCGAACACGTCCGACACCACGCGATCGAGCTGGGTCTGTTCCCACTCAAGCACGTAGCGGCCAGGCGGCGAATCGGTCCACGCGGGCCAGTCTATAATCGCTCGATCAGTCATATCAGAGAATGCGTCGCCTATGAATGCGCTCGAGTACGTACCGGTCCCGGCGTTTGATGACAATTACATCTGGGTCGTCTCCGACGGACACAATGCGGTCGTCGTCGATCCGGGTGAGGCCGCCCCCGTGCAAGCTTATCTGGCGAAGCGGGGTTGGCGGCTGAGCGCTATTTTACTCACGCACCATCATCAAGACCACGTCGGTGGGGTGGCCGATCTGCTGAACGGCCAGGACGTGCCCGTCTACGGCCCGGCGGGCGAGGCGATCGAGCATCTCACGCGCCGTCTGAAAAATGGTGATCACGTGTCGATTGCGGCCCCCGCGCTCGAATTGAGCGTGCTCGATGTGCCAGGTCATACGAGCGGGCACATCGCTTATTTTCAGGCGGCCGACCCGCGCGGCACGCCGCACGTTTTTTGCGGCGACACGCTGTTCGCCTGCGGTTGCGGCCGGCTGTTCGAAGGCACGCCGAAGCAGATGCTCGCTTCGCTGGACGCGCTTGCCGCGCTGCCCGGCGCGACCGAGGTTCATTGCGCCCACGAGTACACGCTCTCGAATATCCGCTTCGCGCTCGCCTGCGAACCCGCCAACGTCGAACTGCAAGCCTGGCGGGATAAGGCGAGCGACTTGCGCGCGCGCGGCGTGCCGACACTGCCCACCACGATCGCCCACGAACGCGCGGTGAATCCGTTTTTGCGCGCGGATAATCCGGCAGTCCAGGCGAGCCTGCAAGAGCAGTTGCACGAAAAAGTGCCCGATCGATTGACGGCCTTTACGTTGATGCGCGAATGGAAAAACCGCTTCCGTTGACCCGTTCCAATGAAGGGTGTTGTTCACGCGAAGAATCGGAAAAATTCGCCAAGCCCAAGATTTACTTGATTTTTTCGTAATTTTCCGATTGACGTAAACGTTGCCGTTTCGTACTATCGGCTGCAAATTCCAGCCCTTGTGGAAGCCGAGACGTTCATGCGATTTATCTTAAGTGCGTTGCTGGTTCTGACGCTCGCCGCCTGCGCGAGCCAGGGACCAACAACGAGTAGCCTTTCCACTGCAACAAATCCCGCCAGTCAGCAAGCCGTAGCCGACGCCCTTCGCAAGAGCGCCACCGCCAAAGAAACGATTAACGTTGACCAGGGCTCCGTCACGCAGTTGACGAGCGCCGACGCCGATCTTTGGGGCCGTATTCGCCGTGGTTTCCAGATGCCGGACCTGCAAACCGACCTCGTCGACATGCAGGTGAACTGGTATGCGCAGCGTCCCGATTACGTGCAGCGCATGACCGAGCGTTCGCAGAAGTACCTGTACCACATCGTCGAAGAGCTCGAAGCGCGCCATATGCCGACCGAGCTCGCGTTGCTGCCGTTCATCGAGTCGGCGTATAGCCCGCAGGCTTTGTCGGTAGCGAAGGCGGCCGGCATGTGGCAGTTTATGCCGGGCACGGGCCGCACCTACAATCTCAAGCAGAACATGTGGCAGGACGAGCGCCGCGACGTACTGGCTTCGACCAGTGCCGCGCTCGACTATCTGTCGCGTCTGCATGACATGTTCGGCGACTGGCAGTTGGCGCTCGCGGCGTACAACTGGGGCGAGGGCAACGTGCAGCGCGCGATCGCGCGTAACGAAGCGGCGGGCCTGCCGACTGATTACCTGAGCCTGCGCATGCCGAACGAGACACGTAACTACGTGCCCAAGCTGCAGGCGGTGAAGAACATCGTGATGAACCCGCAAATGTACGGGCTCGCGCTGCCGTCCATTCCGAACCACCCGTATTTCGTGACGGTGACCACCTCGCACGATATCGACGTGGACATGGCCGCCAAGCTTGCGAATCTCTCCACGGACGAGTTCCGCTCGTTGAATCCGTCGTTCAGAAAGCCGGTCATTCTCGGCGCCACGCAGCCGCAAATCCTGCTGCCGTTCGACAACGCGAGCGCATTCGAACGCAATCTGAAGACCTACTCCGGCTCGCTGTCGTCGTGGACCACGTATACGGTCACCGAGCGCGCGGCGCCGGCGGCGATCGCGCAGAAGATCGGTGTCGATGCCGACACGCTGATGGAAGTGAACAAGATTCCCGTCGGCATGCGCCTGAAACCCGGCTCCACGATCGTGGTGCCGCGCGGTTCGGACGACGACGAAGACATCAGCGCGGACGTGGCTGAAAGCGCGGTGCTGGCAATGGAACCCGACGTCCCCGACACGCGCAAGATGCTGATTCGCGTGCGCCGCAATCAGACCATGGCTGCCATTGCCGTGCGTTACGGGGTGTCGATCGGCCAGTTGAAGGCATGGAACCGCACGCATCGGGACAGCGTCTCGCGCGGCCAGGTGATCGTGCTGCACGTGCCGGTCGGCAAGGCGATGCCGAGCGAACCGGGCCCTGAGCGGATCGCGACGGACGTGCAGGGCGGCGGCGTCGAGAAGATCGGCACTCGCGTCGCCGACACGAGAAGCGATTCGCGCTTCGATAACAGGAAGGGTCGCGGCCGGTCAGGCGTGGTGAAGGTTTCCGAGCCGGCAGGCAAAGTCAGCAAGCCGACGGCATCGAGCGCCAACAAGGGCAAGGTGACCAAGGTATCGGCTTCCACGTCCAGCAAGGCGTCGAAGGCTGCGGCAGAGAGTCGCCCGAAGACCGCGGCCAACGCGAAGAAGGGTAAGTAGACCAATAGCGGTTCACACGGTAGTGACCACATGCGCTGCGGAGCAGCGCGTGAATTGCGCTCCGATCACGCACCGTGCTTTTTCCAACGCCGTCACCTGTGGTGACGGCGTTCTTCATTCTGCAGATCATTTTGGGTAAAGCCGGCGCTTTTCCTTTATCGTTCGTGCTTTGGATCAAACTGATCCGGCCAGCCGCCTGATCCAGGAGCTTATGTCGTCGACCCAGCTGCGCGTCTTTTTGCTGTTTTCCGCCGGTTATTTCGTTTCTTACGTGTTTCGCGGCGTCAACCTCGGCTTTGCGCCGTTCATTACCCGTGATCTCGGCTTGTCGGCGGCTGATCTGGGCTTGCTCACCAGTCTCTATTTTCTTGGTTTTGCGGGCGCTCAGATTCCAGCCGGCGTCCTGCTCGATCACTTCGGCGCGCGGCGGGTCACGGCCGCCACGCTGTTGTTTGCCGCGCTCGGCATCGGCGTGTTCGGCGCCGCCCAAGGCGTCGGCGCGATGATGGCGGGGCGGCTGCTGATCGGCGTGGGTGTCTCCGTCTGTCTTGGCGCCGCATTCAAGGCATTGGCGCAACACTTCACGCCGGCGCGCCTGCCGTTGATGAACGGACTGGTGATGGCGATCGGCGGCTTCGGCGGCGTGATGGTCGGCTCGCCGCTGACATGGGTGCTGACGTTTGCCAGTTGGCGCATGGTCTGCGTCGGGCTGGGCTTGCTGACCGTGCTCGTCGCGCTGGCGCAATGGACGCTCGCTCCGGACACGAAGGAAACCCATCACCAGGCGAGTCTCGGCGCGCAGTTCAAAGGCACGCTGCATATTTTGCGCAGTGCGGCGTTCTGGAAGATCGCGTCGTTCTCAGTCGTCACGCAAGGCGTCTTCTATGCAATGCAGTCGCTTTGGGTCGGCGCGTGGTTGCGTGACGTGCAGGGCTTCGGGGCGCGCGAGGCGGCAGCGCTCGTGTCGGTTCTCGGCTTCGCGATGATGGCCGGCTGCGTGGGCTTCGGCGCGGCGGCGCGCGGTCTCGAGCGGCGCGGCATCTCGCTCCATGCGTTTTGCGGCATCGGCATGGCGCTGTATGTGCTGACGCAGTTGCTGATCATGTTCAAGGCGCCGCTGCCCGCGGCTCTCCTGTGGGCGGCGTACGGGATCTTTGGTGGCACGGGCATTCTCAGCTACGCGGTCATGGCCCGGCACTTCCCCGCGCAGATGATCGGCCGGGTGAACACCACACTGACGTTGATCATCTTCCTGCTGATTTTCGGCTTCCAGATCGGCGTGGGCGCCGTGCTTTCACGTTGGCCGGCGAGTGGTGGCCATTATCCGGCGGCCGCGCATTTGACCGCGTGGGGCATTCTGGTCACGCTGCAGATGCTGAGCGCGATCTGGTACGTATTGCCTGGCCGCAAAAAACAGCTGTGTCCGCCTGAAGTCCACCTCGAACAGGAAGCTTGAGTTCGCTAAACATTGTCTCGAGCCCGCCTCGATGCTGCCAGCCGCGTCGATTCGCCACTCTGAGCAGTCCGCCGGCGTAATTCTGGCGACCGTCGACACCAGGCTTGGACTATCCCGATTCGAACCCGTGGAAATTATGTCGAATGCCGCCGCGCCAGACACAGCAAGGCTTTGAGCGGCTTTCAGGCGTGCTTTCCCAGGCTCGCTCGCCATCTCGGATTTGGACGGAAGGGCGTTTTCACGCTATAATTTCAAGGTTTGAGCTTATCAACCCGCACCCTAGCGCCTACCTCTCCCATACCGTTCATCCGCCGCGCGCCACTGGCGTAGCAAGCAGGGCTTCGCCCCCAGCCGATCCGTCCACACAATGGACCCATCGCGCCCCTTGCAACGTCAACGGCAGTTCGCGAGCGAGTCTGCGCGCGCATCCCGGATGCGTCTCGCTGCGGCTCGCAGTCGGATAGACAGGTCGGCAACAGGGTGTTCCCCAAGGAGTCTCCCGTGTTGCCGTCATTTTCTCCCGCTCTGCTCGCGCTCGCCGACGGCACGGTCTTTCGTGGTTACTCGATCGGCGCCCCCGGGCATACCATCGGCGAAGTCGTGTTCAACACCGCTATCACCGGCTATCAGGAAATCCTGACTGACCCGAGCTACGCGCGCCAGATCGTGACCCTCACGTATCCGCATATCGGCAACGTCGGCGTGAACGCCGAAGACGTCGAAGCAACGAAAGTCCATGCCGCCGGGCTGATCATTCGTGATCTGCCGGTTCTCGCGTCGAACTTCCGCATGGAGCGCACGCTCCAGCAATATTTGCAGGACGAAGGCGTGGTCGCCATCGCCGGTCTCGATACCCGCATGCTGACTCGCGTCCTGCGCGACAAGGGTGCGCAGAACGGCGCGATCCTCGCCGGTTCGGACGACGAAGCCCGCGCCATCGAACTCGCACGCTCGTTCCCGGGCCTCGCGGGCATGGACCTCGCGAAGGTCGTGTCGACGAAGGAATCGTACGAGTGGACCCAGACCGAATGGCGTCTGGGCGAGGGCTACGGCACGCAAGCCGCGCCGAAGTACCGCGTCGTGGCGTTCGATTACGGCGTCAAGTACAACATCCTGCGCATGCTGGCTGAACGCGGCTGCCACGTCACGGTGCTGCCGGCGCAAGCCACTGCGGCCGACGCGCTCGCGCTCAATCCTGACGGCGTATTCCTGTCGAACGGCCCGGGCGATCCGGAACCGTGCGACTACGCGATTCGCGCCACGAAGGAACTGATCGAGCGTGGCATTCCGACCTTCGGCATCTGCCTCGGCCATCAGATCATGGGTCTCGCGGTCGGCGCCAAGACCATGAAGATGAAGACTGGCCACCACGGCGCGAACCATCCTGTGAAAGATCTGGACGACGGCCGCGTGGTGATCACGTCGCAGAACCATGGTTTCGCGGTCGATGCCGACACGCTGCCCGCCAACGCCCGCGCCACGCACGTCTCGCTGTTCGACGGCACGCTGCAGGGCTTCGCGCTGACCGACAAGCCGGCGTTCTGCTTTCAGGGGCACCCGGAAGCGTCGCCTGGCCCGCATGACATCGCCTATCTGTTCGACCGCTTCACGGCGTTGATGGACACGAAGAAGGCCGGCAAGACCGCTGCGGCATAAAGCGGCATCAAAGTCTCGGCGGCGCACGGCTCGCGCCGCGCCGCGCGTGATCGACGCACACGCGGCGAATGCGCGACGAACACGCTGCGAACACGCGGTGAGCCGGACCAGACAGAGCAGAGCGCGCGCAGCGTAACAGCAGCGCGCGCCGACGGAAAGAATTCAGGAATACATTAGCGAGAGCGTTATGCCCAAGCGGACAGACATCAAGAGCATCCTCATCATCGGCGCGGGTCCGATCATCATCGGCCAGGCGTGCGAGTTCGACTACTCGGGCGCGCAGGCATGCAAGGCGCTGCGTGAGGAAGGCTACAAGGTCATTCTCGTCAACAGCAATCCGGCGACGATCATGACCGACCCGAACACGGCCGACGTGACCTACATCGAGCCGATCACGTGGGAAGTGGTCGAGCGCATCATCGCGAAGGAGCGCCCCGACGCGATCCTGCCGACGATGGGCGGCCAGACCGCGCTGAACTGCGCGCTCGATCTGCACGCGCACGGCGTGCTGGAAAAGTACAAGGTCGAGCTGATCGGCGCGTCGCCAGAAGCCATCGACAAGGCGGAAGACCGTCAGAAGTTCAAGGACGCGATGACCAAGATCGGCCTCGGTTCGGCCAAATCGGGCACCGCGCATTCCATGGAAGAAGCGCTCCAGGTGCAGGCCGACATCGCCGCGCAAACCGGCAGCGGCGGTTATCCGGTCGTGATTCGTCCGTCGTTCACGCTGGGCGGCTCGGGCGGCGGTATCGCGTATAACCGCGACGAGTTCGAAGAGATCTGCAAGCGCGGTCTCGACCTGTCGCCCACGCGCGAACTGCTGATCGAAGAGTCGCTGCTCGGCTGGAAAGAGTACGAGATGGAAGTGGTCCGCGACAGGAAGGACAACTGCATCATCGTCTGCTCGATCGAAAACCTGGACCCAATGGGCATCCACACCGGCGACTCGATCACGGTTGCCCCGGCGCAAACGCTCACCGACAAGGAATATCAGGTCCTGCGTAACGCATCGCTCGCGGTGCTGCGCGAGATCGGCGTCGACACCGGCGGTTCGAACGTGCAGTTCTCGATCAATCCGAAAGACGGCCGGATGATCGTGATCGAAATGAATCCGCGTGTGTCGCGTTCGTCGGCATTGGCTTCGAAGGCAACGGGTTTCCCGATCGCCAAGGTCGCGGCCAAGCTCGCCGTCGGCTACACGCTGGACGAATTGAAGAACGAAATCACCGGCGGCCAGACCCCGGCGTCGTTCGAACCGACGATCGACTACGTCGTCACCAAGATCCCGCGTTTCGCGTTCGAAAAATTCCGCGAAGCCGATTCGCGTCTGACCACGCAAATGAAGTCGGTCGGCGAAGTGATGGCAATCGGCCGCACGTTCCAGGAGTCGTTCCAGAAGGCGCTGCGCGGTCTGGAAGTCGGCGTGGACGGTCTGGACGAAAAGACCGATAACCGTGACGAGATCATCCGCGAGATCGGCGAAGCCGGCCCGGATCGTATCTGGTACGTGGGCGACGCGTTCCGTGTCGGCATGACGGCTGAAGAGATTTTCGAGGAAACCTCGATCGACCCGTGGTTCCTCGCGCAGATCGAACAGATCATCCTGAAGGAAAAGGCGCTGGCCGGCCGCACACTCGGGAGCCTTTCGAAGGAAGAGCTGAAGTACCTGAAGCAAAGCGGCTTCTCGGATCGGCGTCTCGCGAAACTGCTCGGCGCGAAGCCTGCGGAAGTGCGTCAACGCCGTATCGAGTTGAACGTGCGTCCGGTGTACAAGCGCGTCGACACCTGCGCGGCCGAGTTCGCCACGAAAACCGCTTACATGTACTCGACCTATGAGGAAGAGTGCGAAGCGAACCCGACCAACAACAAGAAGATCATGGTGCTGGGCGGTGGCCCGAACCGGATCGGCCAAGGCATCGAGTTCGACTACTGCTGCGTGCACGCCGCGCTCGCCATGCGCGAAGACGGCTACGAAACGATCATGGTCAACTGCAACCCTGAAACCGTTTCGACCGACTACGACACGTCCGATCGTCTGTACTTCGAATCGCTGACGCTCGAAGACGTGCTCGAAATCGTCGACAAGGAAAAGCCGGTCGGCGTGATCGTGCAATACGGCGGTCAAACGCCGTTGAAGCTCGCGCTCGATCTCGAAGCCAACGGTGTGCCGATCGTCGGCACATCGCCGGACATGATCGACGCCGCGGAAGACCGCGAGCGTTTCCAGAAGCTGCTGCAAGACCTCGGTCTGCGTCAGCCGCCGAATCGCACCGCGCGCGCCGAAGACGAAGCGCTCAAGCTCGCCGACGAAATCGGCTATCCGCTGGTGGTGCGTCCGTCGTACGTGCTGGGTGGCCGCGCGATGGAAATCGTCCACGAGCCGCGCGACCTCGAGCGCTACATGCGCGAGGCCGTGAAGGTGTCGAACGACTCGCCGGTGCTGCTCGACCGCTTCCTGAACGACGCGATCGAATGCGACGTGGATTGCATCTCGGATGGTGAAGCCGTGTTCATCGGCGGCGTGATGGAGCACATCGAACAGGCCGGCGTGCACTCGGGCGACTCGGCGTGCTCGCTGCCGCCGTATTCGCTGTCGACGGAAACCGTCGCGGAACTGAAGCGTCAAACGGGCGCAATGGCGAAGGCGCTGAACGTGGTCGGCCTGATGAACGTGCAGTTCGCGATCCAGCAGGTGCCGCAGGCGGACGGTTCGAAAGAAGACATCATCTACGTGCTCGAAGTGAATCCTCGTGCTTCGCGTACGGTGCCGTACGTGTCGAAGGCGACCAGCCTGCCGCTCGCGAAAATCGCCGCGCGTGCAATGGTCGGCCAGACGCTGGCGCAGCAAGGCGTGACGAAAGAGATCGACCCGCCGTACTTCAGCGTGAAGGAAGCCGTGTTCCCGTTCGTCAAGTTCCCGGCTGTCGATCCGGTGCTCGGACCGGAAATGCGTTCGACCGGTGAAGTGATGGGCGTGGGTCAGACCTTCGGCGAAGCCTTGTTCAAGTCGCAACTCGCGGCGGGTTCGCGTTTGCCGGAGTCGGGCACGGTGCTGTTGACCGTGATGGACGCCGATAAACCGAAGGCGGTCGAAGTCGCGCGCATGCTGCACGAACTCGGTTATCCGATCGTCGCGACGAAGGGTACGGCCGCAGCCATCGAAGCGGCCGGCGTGCCGGTCAAGGTCGTCAACAAGGTGAAGGACGGCCGTCCGCACATCGTCGACATGATCAAGAATGGTGAGATCGCGCTGGTCTTCACGACCGTCGACGAAACCCGCGCCGCGATCGCCGATTCGCGTTCGATCCGCATGAGCGCCCAGGCGAACAAGGTCACGTACTACACGACCATGTCCGGCGCGCGGGCCGCAGTGGAAGGTTTGCGCTATTTGAAGGACCTGGAAGTCTATGATTTACAAGGCCTCCACGCTCGCCTAAACTAAGGCTTCGAATACCTGTCCAAGATGTAAGTGCCGCGGTTAAGCGGCGTTCCGCAGGTGCTTGGCACCGGGTTTTGCCCGGCGCTCTGGCCCCTGCGGAATGCACTTAACCGCGGTGATTTTTTTTACGGCTGTTTTTTGCATAGAGTTGTTTATGAGCACTGTTCCATTGACTAAGCGCGGCGCGGAAATGTTGCGCGATGAATTGCAGCGCCTGAAATCGGTTGAGCGTCCCTCGGTGATCAATTCGATCGCGGAAGCGCGTGCCCAAGGCGATCTGTCGGAAAATGCAGAGTACGACGCGGCGAAGGAAAAGCAGGGCTTCATCGAAGGCCGTATCGCCGAAATCGAGTCGAAGCTGGCCGGTGCGCAAGTGATCGACCCGTCAGCGGTGGAAGCGGACGGTCGTGTGGTGTTCGGTGCAACGGTGGAACTGGAAGACCTGGATTCGGGCGCGTCCGTCAAATATCAGATCGTCGGCGACGACGAAGCGGACATCGATCATGGCCTGATCTCCATCAGCTCGCCGATTGCGCGTGCCTTGATCGGCAAGTCGGAAGGCGACGTTGCGTCGGTGCAGGCGCCGGGCGGCGTGCGCGAATACGAAATCATCGCGGTCAGCTACGTCTGAACGCGCTCCTGGTGCCCCAGATGCCGCATCGATTGTTCCGGTTATTGACGGTGGTGTGGGTCGGTAGTCTGCTGACTATCGGCTATGCCGTCGCACCCGTGCTGTTCAGCTCGCTCGACCGAGTGACGGCGGGCGCGGTCGCGGCGCAACTGTTTCGCATTGAAGGTGTGCTGGGTGCGGTGTGCGGCATTTTGCTGCTCGGTCTTGCGAACGTACTGGTTCGCCGCGGCGGCGATGCCTATCGGCGTTTGCGCTGGCTGATCGCCGGCATGCTCGTTTGCGTGCTCGTTGGCTACTTCGCGTTGCAGCCGTTCATGAATGCCATGCGCATTGCCGCGCTCGAAGCGGGCAGCGACGTCGGCCATTCGGCTTTTGCGACGCGCTTTGGCATCCTGCACGGCGTGTCGAGTCTGTTTTATCTGATCGAAAGCCTGCTGGGCGTGGCGCTCGTGTGGAAGTTACCTGCGGGCGCAGGCGTTGCGGCGGCGGAGCAAGGTACCCGCAACACGGCGGGCAAGGTCACTGGCTGACGTTGCGAACCAGTGGGGCGCTTCGCAGCGTCTGGGCAAATCGACTCGGCGGCGGTTTCTTTCGTTGAGCGCGATGTTGAGCTTGCAAGACGCGTTCGGCGGGCAACGCCGAGATGCGGGACTCGCCCGCACCTCTCATCAATCGCTTATTTCGACGACTGATGCGCGCGCTTCGCGCTGCTTTGGCGCTTCTTGGCGCGCTTGATGTTGCCGCCTTGGGTAACACGTTCATTGCCGCGCACCACGACTGCTTTTGCCTTCGGTTTGCGCATCGGGATTTCGCTGGGCTTGACGACCGTTACGACGCGTGGCGCGCGGCCTTTGCCCGGTTTGGCTTCCACAGCGGCTTCGCGCGCGCTCGGCAGTGCGCCGCGTTTGGCCTTCACCGCTGGTTGTGCGGCTTCCGGCTTCCAGATCACCAGCAGCTTGCCGATATGCTGGATCGGCGCGGCGTTCAGCTTGTCACAGATTTCTTCGTAGATCGCAAGGCGCGCTTCGCGCTCGTCGCCGAACACACGGATTTTGATGAGCTGATGAGCGCCAAGGTGGACCTTGATCTCGGAGAGCACGGCGTCGGTCAAGCCTTCGGCGCCGACGAGCACGACCGGTTTGAGCGCATGTGCCTGGGAGCGCAACTCGGCGCGTTGGTCGGAAGAGACTTTGAGGGCGGGCATGGAAAGTGGGAGACTCGACTAAAATGGCGGCACCTGCGTTCCCCGGTACAGTCGTTCGATTGACTTGATCGAGGCGATTCGGCAGGGCGGCGCGTCAGAACAACAGAATCGCGGATGGCCGCCAGTTTTGGCGGTGGCCGCGCGAATTAACCGCGTATTATCCGCTAAAGCGTGACATCACGCAGCAAGAGTTCAACGTTTAATGGCAAAAAACAAGTTCAACACCGCGTGGCTGCATGACCACATCAACGATCCGTACGTAAAAATGGCGCAGCGGGAGGGCTATCGCGCCCGCGCGGCCTACAAACTCAAGGAAATCGACGAACAGGACAAGCTGATCCGCCCGGGGCAGGTCATCGTCGACCTTGGCTCGACGCCGGGTAGCTGGAGCCAGTATGCGCGCAACAAACTTGCCAAGGGCGCCCAACGCGACGCCGAGCGCGAAGGCGGGATCGACGGCACGATCATCGCGCTCGACCTGCTGCCGATGGAGCCGGTCGCCGACGTTCACTTCATTCAGGGTGACTTCCGCGAAGACTCGGTTCTGGCGCAACTGGAAGAATTGGTCGGAGAGCGTCAGGTAGATCTTGTAATTTCGGATATGGCGCCCAACCTGTCGGGAGTGGCGGTGGCGGATGCCGCGCGAATCGAGCACCTATGCGATCTCGCGCTGGAATTCTCACAAAATCACCTGAAACCGGACGGTGCCCTTTTAGTCAAATGTTTTCACGGCAGCGGTTATAGCCAGATTGTCGAAAAGTTCAAGCATCAGTTCAAGGTGGTGGGGGCCCGCAAGCCGAAAGCGTCGCGGGACAAATCGTCAGAAACATTTATTTTGGGTAAGCATCTCAAGCGGCCCGCATAGAGGCGCTGCAGGAAGGTTCCGCATCTGCCGTTAATGCGATCACGACTTCAGAAACGGGTGCTGCAATGGCACGCTGTCCTATTTCTGTGGTAGTGAAACCTTATGGCAGGGGTCTGCGGACTGGATTAGAATGCTTTCGTGGTGCCGCAAGGCAAATGTAGGCGCCCGTCTAAGTGAAGGAGTGGTGCTTTGAACAACAATATGTTTTCGAAAGCAGCAGTGTGGCTGGTTATCGCACTGGTGCTGTTTACGGTGTTCAAGCAGTTCGACAAGCCCCGTGTCCAGGAAGGCGTTTCCTATTCGCAGTTCATGGACGACGCAAAGAACGGCAAAGTCAAGAACGTCATTGTCCAGGGGCGGAACCTCACGGTCACTCCAGCAGACGGCCAGAAGTACCAGATCGTGTCGCCCGGCGACATCTGGATGGTCGGCGATCTGATGAAGTACGGCGTTCAGGTGAGCGGCAAGGCTGATGACGAACCCAATGCGCTTGTGTCCGCACTGTATTACCTCGGGCCGACGATCCTGATCATCGGTTTCTGGTTCTACATGATGCGACAGATGCAGGGAGGCGGGAAAGGCGGTGCGTTCTCGTTCGGTAAATCCCGTGCACGTCTGATCGACGAAAACAACAACGCAATCAATTTCACCGACGTCGCCGGTTGCGACGAAGCCAAGGAAGAAGTCTCCGAACTGGTCGACTTCCTGCGCGATCCGCAGAAATTTCAGAAACTGGGCGGCCGTATTCCGCGTGGTGTGCTGCTGGTCGGGCCGCCGGGAACGGGTAAGACGCTGCTGGCACGTGCTATCGCCGGTGAAGCGAAAGTGCCGTTCTTCAGCATCTCGGGTTCGGACTTCGTTGAAATGTTCGTGGGTGTCGGTGCGGCTCGTGTTCGCGATATGTTCGAGCAAGCCAAGAAGCATGCGCCATGCATCGTGTTCATCGACGAAATCGACGCGGTTGGCCGTCATCGCGGTGCCGGCATGGGCGGCGGTAACGACGAACGCGAACAGACGCTGAACCAGATGCTCGTCGAGATGGACGGCTTCGAAGCGAACTCGGGCGTGATCGTGATCGCTGCAACCAACCGTTCGGACGTGCTCGACAAGGCGCTGTTGCGTCCGGGCCGTTTCGACCGTCAGGTGTATGTCGGTCTGCCGGACATTCGCGGCCGTGAACACATCATGAAGGTCCACCTGCGCAAGGTGCCGATTTCGAACGACGTCGATGCAGCGGTGATCGCACGTGGCACGCCGGGCTTCTCGGGCGCCGATCTCGCGAATCTCGTGAACGAAGCGGCCTTGTTCGCGGCTCGCCGCGGTAAGCGCATCGTCGAAATGACGGACTTCGAAGACGCGAAGGACAAGATTTTCATGGGTCCGGAGCGCAAGTCGGCCGTGATTCGCGAAGAATCGAAGCGCGCAACGGCGTACCACGAGTCGGGCCATGCGGTGATCGCCAAACTCCTGCCAAAGGCTGATCCGGTGCACAAGGTTACGATCATTCCGCGCGGCCGTGCGCTGGGCGTGACGTGGCAGTTGCCGGAGCATGACAACGAAACGTATTCGAAGGACTACCTGCTGGATCGTCTCGCGATCCTGTTCGGTGGCCGCGTTGCGGAAGAGTTGTTCCTGAACCTGATCAGCACCGGCGCGTCGGACGACTTCAACAAGGCGACGCAAACGGCGCGCGCCATGGTGGCCCGCTTCGGCATGACGGATGCGCTCGGACCAATGGTCTACGTCGACGACGAAAACGACGCGACGCCGTTTGGCCGCGGCTTCACTCGCACCATTTCGGAAGCGACGCAGCAGAAGGTCGACGCCGAAATCCGCCGCGTGCTGGACGAGCAGTACAACCTCGCGAAGCGCCTGCTGGACGAGAACCGCGATAAGGTCGAGGCAATGACCGCCGCACTGATGGAGTGGGAAACGATCGACGCTGATCAGATCAACGACATCATGGCTGGCCGTCCGCCGCGCTCGCCGAAGAGCTCGCCGCCGTCGGCAAGCGACGCCTCATCGGGCGGCAGCCCGGGTACCGAGGTCAAGCCGGGTAGCGCAACAGCTCCGGCCTGATCGGCGACCACTAGAAAGTGCGGGCCGGTGTGTTTTCACACCGGCCCGTTTTGCATTTATTCGTTTGCGTGAAGTATCTCCTCGTGCCGAAAGTCGAATTTTCTGCTTTACCAGTTCCGGAACCGTTGCAGTGTGGCCGTTTCAAGCTGACCTTTGAACGCCCGTTGGTCATGGGCATTCTGAACGTCACACCCGATTCTTTTTCCGACGGCGGCAAATACGCGATGCGCGGCGATGCGTTGCGCCAGGCCGAGCGTATGATGCTCGACGGCGCGGACATCATCGACATCGGCGGCGAATCGACGCGGCCCGGTGCGCCGCCAGTGCCGCTTGACGAAGAACTCGAGCGGGTGATCCCTCTCGTCGAGCAATTGCGCGGCGCGAATGTGCCGCTGTCGGTCGACACATACAAGCCTGAAGTGATGCGCCACGCATTGGCCGCGGGCGCTGATCTGATCAATGACATCTGGGGCTTCCGGATGGCCGGCGCAATCGACGCGGTGCGCGACAGCCAATGCGGCCTGTGCGTCATGCATATGCTCGGTGAGCCGCAGACCATGCAACTCGGCGAGCCTCTCTATGACGACGTGGTGAGTGCCGTTCGGGAGTTTCTCGAGGAGCGCGTCGCAACGCTTGAACAGGCTGGCATCGCGCGTGCTCGCATCAGCGTGGATCCAGGTTTCGGCTTCGGCAAGGCCGTGGTCGAGCACAATTATGCGCTGCTTGCCCACCTGCCGGATACGGCGCCGCGAGCCGAGTCGCCGTATCCCATTCTTGCCGGCATGTCGCGCAAGTCGATGATTGGCGCGGTGGTGGGGCGCCCGGCGCCGGAACGCGTTGCTGGCAGTATTGCGGCGGCGGTGTGCGCCGCTGAACGCGGCGCTGCGATTCTGCGCGTGCACGACGTCGCGCAAACAGTAGATGCATTGAAAGTCTGGGCAGCCATGCGCGAAGCGGCGAATCACAGTCGCGCGCGCGGCTGAGCCCACAAGCCAAGGAGGAATATAAAACATGGCACGTCGTTATTTCGGAACGGACGGCATTCGGGGCAAAGTCGGCGAAGGACCTATCACGCCGGAATTTGTATTGCGGCTCGGTTACGCGGCCGGCAAGGTGCTGGTGGGCGCGGACCGCTGGGCGAGGACGGGCACGCGGCCAACCGTGCTGATCGGCAAAGATACGCGGGTGTCGGGCTATATGCTCGAAGCCGCGCTCGAAGCGGGCTTCTCCGCGGCAGGTGTGGACGTGATGCTGGCCGGCCCGATGCCGACCCCCGGCATCGCCTATTTGACGCGCGCGTTGCGGCTGGCCGCGGGCGTGGTGATCAGCGCGTCGCATAACCCGTACTACGACAACGGCATCAAATTTTTCTCCGCCGACGGCAACAAGTTGCCGGACGAAGTGGAAGCACAGATCGAAGAGCAACTCGATCAGCCGCTGAACTGCGCGGCATCCGAGCAACTCGGCAAGGCACGGCGTCTGGACGACGCGGCGGGCCGCTACATCGAGTTCTGCAAGAGCACTTTCCCGGCTGCGTTCGACCTGCGTGGGCTGAAGCTGGTGGTCGACTGCGCGCACGGCGCCGCGTATGACGTCGCGCCGCACGTCTTCCATGAACTGGGCGCCGACGTGATTCCGATCGGTGTTGCGCCGAACGGCTTCAACATCAACGACGGAGTTGGCGCGACCGCGCCGGATGCGCTGGTGCGCGCCGTGCGAGCGAACCATGCCGACCTCGGCATCGCGCTCGACGGCGACGCCGACCGTCTGCAGGTGGTCGATGCCGCTGGCCGGCTCTATAACGGCGATGAGTTGCTGTACATCCTCGTCAAGGACCGTATTGCGACCGAGGGCAAGGTGGAAGGCGCGGTCGGCACCTTGATGACGAACATGGCGGTGGAAGTGGCGCTGCAGAAGGCCGGCGTGAAGTTCGTCCGCGCGGCGGTCGGCGACCGTTACGTGCTCGAACAGTTGCGCGAGCACGGCTGGCAACTCGGGGCCGAAGGCTCCGGCCATATTCTCTCGCTTGACCGCCATTCCACGGGCGACGGCATCGTCTCCGCGTTGCTCGTGCTGGCGGCCATGAAGCGCAGCGACAAGACGCTCGCTGATCTGCTCGACGGGGTGACGCTGTTCCCGCAGAAGCTGATCAACGTGCGGATGAAGCCCGACGCGGACTGGAAGGGCAGCGACGTGATTCGCCGCGCCATTGCCAAGGCCGAAGATGCGCTGAGCGGCCGCGGCCGCGTGCTGATCCGCGCGTCCGGTACCGAGCCGGTGCTGCGCGTGATGGTGGAAGCGGAAAATGTAGCCGACGCGGTTCATCATGCGGAATCGATTGCCAGCGCTGTGAAGCAGGCTACGGCGTAAGCTGCGCGCCTTATTAGTGCAGTGCGGCGGGACATGGCAATATCGTCCCGCCGCCAAACCCGCCAAACCCGCCAAACCAATCGGCGTCATGCGGGCCACATATCTAAACCTTTCCCCACCCCGCCTTTCACGCGCAAACGTTCGCGCCCCATCTTTTTCGTCTAATCTGTAGAACGAAGCCGCCCGGTTCAGCAAAACCGGCAATTTCCCACCCCAAAAGCCTTTCACCCTAGTAATCCCACTGTCACATCCGTTTCACGGTTAGTCACGTTACTGTCACAAAGAGACCCTAAGCTTCGCGGTGTTCGTGTTACTCGCTCACACCGCTCACACCTTGGAGGTCTCATGAAATTGATGCAAACCGTGTTCGCTGGCGTCGCTGGCGCGCTTTTCGCGATCGCAGCGCAAGCCGCAGACATCACCGGCGCGGGCAGCACCTTCGCAGCACCGATTTACACGAAGTGGGCCGACGCCTATCAGAAGTCCGGTGGCGGCAAGGTTAACTATCAGGGTATCGGTTCGTCGGGTGGCGTGAAGCAGATCGTCGCGAAGACCGTCGACTTCGCCGGTTCGGACGCTCCGCTGAAGGACGACGAGCTCGCCAAGGAAGGCCTGTTCCAGTTCCCGACGGTGGTCGGCGGCGTGGTGCCGGTCGTCAACGTGCCGGGCGTGAAGCCGGCTGAACTGACGCTGTCGGGCGAAGTGCTCGGCGACATCTATCTGGGCAAGATCAAGAAGTGGAACGATCCGGCGATCGTTGCACTGAACCCGAAGGTCAAGCTGCCGGATACCGACATCGCCGTGGTTCGCCGCGCCGATGGTTCGGGCACCAGCTTCATCTGGACGAACTATCTGTCGAAGGTCAACGCGGACTGGAAGTCGAAGGTCGGTGAAGGTTCGACGGTCAACTGGCCGACGGGCACGGGCGGCAAGGGCAACGACGGCGTTGCAGCCTTCGTGCAACGTCTGCCGGGCGCAATCGGCTACGTGGAATGGGCGTATGCGAAGCAGAACCACATGACGTACGTCGCGCTGAAGAACTCGTCGGGCGCGGTGGTCGAGCCGAAGACGGACACCTTCAAGGCAGCGGCGGCAGGCGCGGACTGGTCGAAGTCGTTTTACCAGATCCTGACGAACGAGCCGGGCAAGAACGCATGGCCGATCGTCGGCGCGACGTTCGTGCTGTTGCACACGGCGCAGGACAAGCCGGCGCAAGGAACGGAAACGCTGAAGTTCTTCGACTGGGCATTCAAGAACGGCACGCAAGCCGCGAACGATCTGGACTACATCTCGCTGCCGGATTCGGTCGTGTCGGAAATCCGCACGCAGTGGAAGTCGAAGGTGAAGGACGCTTCGGGCAAGGCAATTACCGAGTAAGTCAGGCAGTCGGCAACAGCAGTACGTAACACGTTGGCCGTCCTCATGTGAGGACGGCCAACGGCTTTAACCCTCGGCATTACCGGCCGCACGACACGTGTCATACGGCAACTGGAAACAGGTCCATCAGGCTCTCATGTCCGATATCCAATTAGCGTCCGGCGCGAGCAGGTCGACCCCGCCCGGCAGCGCATCGCAGCAGAAAGCGCCTGGCCGCGCCGGCGACGTGATCTTCGGCGGTCTCGCGCGCCTCGCCGCCATCATCACCTTGTTGCTGCTCGGCGGCATCATCGTTTCGCTGATCGTCGCGTCCATGCCGTCGATCAGGCAGTTCGGCCTCAGCTTCCTGTGGACCGCCGACTGGGATCCACCCACCAAGCAATTCGGGGCATTGGTGCCGATCTACGGCACGATCGCCACCTCGATCATTGCACTCATCATCGCGGTGCCTGTGAGCTTCGGCATCGCGCTTTTCCTGACCGAACTCGCGCCCGCGTGGCTGCGCCGGCCGCTCGGCATCGCGATCGAACTGCTCGCCGCGATTCCGTCGATCGTGTACGGCATGTGGGGTCTGTTGGTGTTCGCGCCGATCTTCGCAACGTATTTCGAAAAGCCGCTCGGCGTGGTGCTCGGCGGCATTCCGGTAGTGGGTGCGCTGTTTCAGGGCGCGCCGATCGGCATCGGCATTTTGTGCGCGGGCGTGATTCTCGCGATCATGATCATTCCGTACATCGCCTCGGTGATGCGCGACGTGTTCGAAGTCACGCCGGTGTTGCTGAAAGAGTCGGCGTACGGCATCGGCTGCACGACGTGGGAAGTGATGTGGAAGATCGTGCTGCCCTTTACGAAGAGCGGTGTGATCGGCGGCGTCATGCTGGGTCTCGGCCGCGCGCTCGGCGAGACCATGGCGGTCACGTTCGTGATCGGCAACACCAATCTGCTCGATAACGTCTCGCTCTTTTCGCCGGGCAACAGCATTACGTCGGCGCTCGCCAACGAATTCGCCGAAGCGGATCCGGGCCTGCATACGTCGGCGCTGATGGAGCTCGGCCTCATTCTGTTCGTGATCACTTTCATCGTGCTGGCGATCTCGAAGATCATGCTGCTTCGCCTCGAAAAAGGGGAGGGCGCAAAATGAGCCAGCCCACTTTGAATATGCCGGGTTCGACCGACGCCGCCGCGCTCGAAGCCATGCGCGTGCGTCTGCAAGGCCGCCGCCGCATGAAGAACGCGATCGCGCTGACCATGTCGCTCGCCGCGATGGCGTTCGGCCTCGTGTGGCTGATCTGGATTCTGTACACGACCTTGCGCCTGGGTGTCGGCGGCTTGTCGGTGGAACTGTTCACGCAATCCACGCCGCCGCCGAATACCGATGGCGGTGGTCTCGCCAACGCGATTGTCGGCAGTTTGATGCTGGTCGGGCTCGCCACTTTCGTCGGCACGCCGATCGGCATTCTGGCGGGCGTCTATCTCGCCGAATATGGGCAGAAGGGCTGGCTCGCAAGCATTACGCGTTTTATCAACGACATTCTCTTGTCGGCGCCTTCGATCGTGGTGGGTCTGTTCGTGTATGCGCTGGTCGTCGCGAAGATGGGCCACTTCAGCGGCTGGGCCGGCGTGTTCGCGCTCGCCTTGCTGCAGATTCCAATTGTGATCCGCACCACGGAAAACATGCTGAAACTCGTGCCGAATGCGCTGCGTGAAGCCGCCTTCGCACTCGGCACGCCGAAGTGGAAGATGGTGCTGTCGATCACGCTGAAGGCTTCCATCGCCGGTATCGTCACCGGTGTGTTGCTCGGCGTGGCGCGTATCGCGGGCGAAACCGCGCCGCTGCTCTTCACGGCGTTGTCGAACCAGTTCTTCTCGATGAACATGGACCAGCCGGTCGCGAACCTGCCGGTCACGATCTACAAGTTTGCGATGAGCCCGTTCGCGCAGTGGCAATCGCTCGCGTGGGCCGGCGTCTTCCTGATCACGCTCGCGGTGCTGGGATTGAATATCCTCGCGCGCACGATCTTCACGAACAAGTAAGGGCGGAGTGTAATCCGATGAATATGGCAGAAACTCAACTCAATCCGATCGAGCGCTCCACGGCGCCCGCCGGCTTCGACCCCGCCCAAAGCGGCCAATCGCAAGCGCCGTCGCGCCCGAAGATCGAGATCAACGACCTGAACTTCTTCTACGGCAAGTATCACGCGCTGAAGAACATCAACCTGCAAATCCCGGAGGGCAAGGTGACCGCGTTCATCGGTCCGTCGGGCTGCGGTAAATCCACGTTGCTGCGCACGCTCAACAAGATGTACGCGCTCTATCCGGAGCAGCGCGCCGAGGGCGAGATCCTGATGGACGGCGAAAACCTGCTGACCACCAAGCGCGATATCTCGCTGCTGCGCGCACGGATCGGCATGGTCTTCCAGAAACCGACGCCGTTTCCGATGTCGATCTACGACAACATCGCGTTCGGCGTGAAGATGTTCGAAACGCTGCCGCGCTCGGAAATGGACGACCGCGTGGAATGGGCGTTGACCAAGGCCGCGTTGTGGAACGAAGTGAAGGACAAGCTCGGCCAGAGCGGCTACGGTCTGTCGGGCGGCCAGCAGCAACGTCTGTGCATTGCGCGCGGTATCGCGATCCGTCCGGAAGTGCTGCTGCTTGACGAACCGTGCTCCGCGCTCGACCCGATTTCCACGGGCCGAATCGAAGAGCTGATCGCTGAATTGAAGAGCGATTACACGGTCGTGATCGTCACGCACAACATGCAACAGGCGGCCCGCTGTTCGGACTACACTGCCTATATGTACCTCGGCGAGTTGATCGAATTCGGCGACACCGAAAAGATCTTCATCAAGCCGGTCCGCAAGGAAACCGAGGACTACATCACTGGCCGCTTCGGTTAAATCGCCGAGTCAAACAAGGGAGTACGACATGTCCGACAAACACCTGTCCAGCCAGTTCGACGCCGACCTGAATCTGGTTTCCTCCAAGGTGCTCGAAATGGGCGGCCTGGTCGAATCGCAAATCGTCAAGGCCATGCAGGCACTCAACGAATTCGATCTCGACATCGCCGAGCAGGTGATCGCCGCGGAAGAGCGCCTGAACAAGATGGAAGTGGAGATCGACGAAGAGTGCAGCAACATCATCGCGCGCCGTCAGCCGGCCGCGCGTGATCTGCGCCTCCTGATCGCGATTTCGAAGACCATCACGAATCTCGAGCGCGCTGGCGACGAAGCCGAAAAAATCGCCAAGCGCACCAAGCGTTTGATGGAAGACGGCGCCTCGCGCACCATCAACATCGCCGAGATCAAGTTGTCGGGTGAAATGGCAGTGTCGATTCTGCGCCGCGCGCTGGACGCGTTCGCGCGACTCGACACGGTGGCCGCCGCGCAGATCGTGCGCGACGACAAAGCGATCGACGAAGAATTCCGCGCATTCGTGCGCAAACTGATTTCGTACATGACCGAAGATCCGCGTTCGATTTCGGTGGGCCTCGATTTCCTCTTCATCGCCAAGGCGATCGAGCGGATCGGCGACCACGCGAAGAACATCGCGGAATTCATCATTTACATCGTGAAGGGCACCGACGTGCGGCACAAGTCGCGCGACGCGCTCGAACGCGAAGCACTCAGTTAATCCAGACATAAGGACCAGAGGTGCCGATGCCCAGCAGCATTCTCGTCATTGAAGATGAGCCCGCCATTTCCGAACTGATTTCGGTCAATCTTCAACACGCCGGACACTGCCCGATTCGCGCGTACAACGCGGAGCAGGCGCAAAACCTGATCAGCGACGTACTGCCCGACCTCGTGCTGCTCGACTGGATGTTGCCGGGGAAATCGGGCATTGCGTTCGCGCGTGATCTGCGCAACAACGAGCGCACGAAGCATATCCCGATCATCATGCTGACCGCGCGTGGCGACGAGCAGGACAAGGTGCTCGGCCTCGAAATCGGCGCCGACGACTACGTCACCAAGCCGTTCTCGCCGAAAGAACTGATGGCGCGCATCAAGGCGGTGTTGCGCCGTCGCGCGCCGCAGCTGACCGAAGACGTGGTCGCGATCAACGGTCTCAAGCTCGATCCGGCGACGCACCGCGTGGCCGCTGCAGCGGAAGGCAGCGAGATCAAGCTCGATCTCGGCCCGACCGAATTCCGTCTGCTGCACTTCTTCATGACGCACCCGGAGCGCGTGCACAGCCGCACGCAATTGCTCGATCAGGTGTGGGGCGATCACGTGTTCGTCGAAGAGCGCACGGTCGACGTGCATATCAAACGCCTGCGTGCGGCCCTCAAGCCGGCCGGGTGCGATGCTATGATTGAGACGGTGCGCGGCAGCGGCTACCGGCTCGCGAAGAGCGCCTGACGCTTGCGCTGGCGGCGTTGGGGCCGCCCGCGCCAGGTACGTGATCTTTGCTGCTCGTCGTCACTCTTCGCTACGTTAGGCGCCGCGATTCCGATTCCGGCGCATAGGCTTTTTTCTTCGATCGCTAGACCATGAACATCATCTGGGCGCGCTCCATCGTGTCGGTCGTGCTGCTGGCTGTTCTGTGCGTGGTGGTCGGCGCACTGGTGAACGTCAAGACAGCGCTCGTCCTCGCGATCGTCATGTTGCTCGCGCAGAGCATTTTCAGCACCTTCCATAAGCAGCGTCTGTGGCGTTTGCTCGACGCGCCGGTGTACGGCGAAGTGCCGAGCGCCCCCGGCATCTGGGGCGAAATCTACTACCGTTTGCACAAGCTCGCGAAGCGCTGGCACGCTCAGGTGCGCCAGGTCGAGCAGCAGCATTCGCGGTTCATCCAGGCGATCCAGGCTTCGCCAAACGGCGTGGCGATGCTCGACGATCATGATCAGATCGAGTGGTGCAACGCGATCTCCGAACTCCATTTCGGCCTGGACGCGAAACGCGATCTGCGTCAACACATCACGCATCTCGTGCGTCAGCCGGACTTTGTGCGTTACCTGAATTCGCACCGGTACGAAGAGATGCTGATCATGCGCGGCATGGGTGACAAGCGTCAAAACGTGCTGTCGGTACAGGTCTTTCCGTACGGCGAAAACCGCAAGCTGGTGCTCTCGCAAGACATCACCGAACTCGAACGGACCGATGCAATGCGGCGCGACTTCGTCGCCAATGTGTCGCATGAGCTGAAGACGCCACTCACGGTGCTCTCGGGTTTTCTGGAGACCATGCGCGAGTTGCCGTTGAGCGAAGCTGAACGTTCGCGCTATCTCGAGCTGATGGAGCAACAGGCTTCGCGCATGCGCCATATCGTCAGCGACCTGTTGGTGCTCGCCAAACTCGAGGGCGACAACAAGCCGCCGAGCGATCAGATGATCGACATGCGCGCGGTGTTGCGGCATTTGCGTGACGACGCGCAAAGCCTGTCGAGCGATCATCACAAGATCGTGTTCGATGCCGATGAAGGGCTCACCGTCACCGGCGTCGAAACGGAAATTCTCAGCGCGTTCGGCAATCTCGTCACGAACGCGATCCGCTACACGCCGGACGGCGGTGCGATCAAGGTGTCCTGGCACGCGCAAGGCGGCAATGCGGTCTTTTCCGTCACGGACAGTGGATTGGGCATTCCCGCCGCGGACATTCCGCGGCTGACCGAGCGCTTCTACCGCGTGGATCGCAGCCGTTCACGCGACACCGGCGGAACGGGTCTCGGTCTCGCGATCGTCAAGCACGTGCTGCAACGTCACGATGCACAGCTCGATGTGAAGAGCGAAGAGGGGCGTGGCAGTACGTTCACGGTGCGCTTTCCGGTGTATCGCACGGCGCGTCGGCAACCGGCGCCGGTTTGAGGTTAACGCATCGTTTGCATTGGCTCGGGATGTTCGCGTGAGCCACCGTGAGTCGATTGAACGCCTAATCGACTCATAATATGAGCGGATATCGACTCCGCCCCGAACTGCCGCATGCGGGTGATGTGGGGCAAAACGTTGCCCGCCGCCGGGAAAGCCTCTTTCCAAAGCGAGAAGAACCTTATTCGACGGCGCGTGACGAGCGTTGTTACTAGCCCGCCGAAGCGCGCGCACCCGTCACGAACAGAATTTCCCCAGCAGACTCATCTGCGCGTTGCGCGAAGACTTGCCCGGCCGACGGCGCCGATAATGGCCGTCGCTTTGCATCAGCCACGCGGATTGATTGTCGCCGAGAAACGCCGACAGACCTTCGGCGATCACGCGTCGCTTAAGACGCCGGTTGTTGACCGGAAACGCGACTTCCACGCGCCGGAAGAAGTTGCGGTCCATCCAGTCGGCGCTCGACAGATACACCTGTTCCTTGCCACCGTCGTAGAAGTAGAAGATGCGGTGATGTTCGAGAAAGCGCCCGACGATCGAGCGCACGGTGATGTTCTCCGAAAGGCCCGCCACGCCCGGCTGCAACGAACACACGCCACGCACGATCAGATCGATTTTGACGCCGGCTTGCGCTGCTTCGTACAACTCGGCAATCACCGTGGGTTCGAGCAGCGCGTTCATCTTCGCGACGATGCGCGCTTTCCTGCCGGCGCGCGCATGCTCGGCTTCAGCGCGAATCGCCTCGACCAGTTTCGGATGCAGCGTGAACGGCGATTGCCACAACTCGTGCAGCTTCAATTCACCGCCAATGCCGGTCAACTGCTGGAACACGTGATGCACGTCTTCGCAGATTTTCTGGTCGGCGGTCATGAGGCCGAAGTCGGTGTAAAGACGCGCCGTACGCGGATGATAGTTACCGGTGCCGAGGTGCACGTAACGCTTGAGCGTGGTCTTGCCGCCCACCGACACGCGCCGCACGATCAGCATCATCTTCGCGTGGCACTTGTGGCCCACTACGCCATACACGACGTGTGCGCCGACCGCTTCGAGCTGCGAGGCCCAGTTGATGTTGGTTTCTTCGTCGAAGCGCGCGAGCAGTTCGACCACCACCGTCACCTCCTTGCCGTTGCGCGCGGCTTGCATGAGCGCGTCCATTAGCGGCGAATCGGTGCCGGTGCGATAGATGGTCTGCTTGATGGCCATCACGTTCGGATCTTTGGCCGCCTGCAGCAACAGTTCGAGCACCGGCTGAAAACTTTCGTACGGGTGGTGCAGCAGCACGTCGCCCTGATCGATTACGTCGAACATGCTGGTGCTGTTGGCGATCTGCGGTGGAATCGCGGGAATGTGCGGCACGAACTTCAGATCGGGGCGGTCCACCATCTCCGGCAATTGCATCAGCCGCACGAGATTGACGGGGCCGTCGGCGTAATAGCAATCTTTGTTGGAGAGGCTGCTTTCATCGAGCAGGCGCCGCACCACGTGCGAGGGCGTGTCCGCCGACACCTCGAGCCGCACCGCGTTGCCCAGATGCCGCGCCGGCAATTCACCCTGCAGCGCGACACGCAGATTGGTGATTTCGTCTTCGTCGACGAACAGTTCGCTATTGCGCGTGATGCGAAACTGATTGCAACTGCGCACGACGAGGTTCGGAAACAGCTCGCCGACGAAGCGTTGCAACAGCGAGCTCAGCAGCACGAAGCCATGCGGGTAGCCGGATAGCTCCTGCGGCATGCGCACGAGGCGCGGCAGCGCGCGAGGCGCCTGCACGATGCCCATCATCGCCTGACGGCCGAAGGCGTCCTTGCCCTCCAGTTCGACGACAAAGTTCAGGCTCTTGTTAAGCACGCGCGGAAACGGATGCGCCGGATCGAGTCCGATCGGAGTCAGCACCGGCAGCAGTTCGTCGAAGAAGTAGTTGCGCGCCCATTCGGTCTGCGCTTCGTTCCACGCTTCGGTCCCGTGAAAATAGATGCCTTCCGCTTCGAGCGCGGTGAGCACCGTGTCGTGCAGCATGGTGTATTGACGATGCACGAGCTTCTGCGCGCGTTCGACCACGAGGTCGTAGACATGCTGCAGCGACATGCCGTCCGGCGACAGTGCGCCCGGGTTGTCGCGCATCTGCTCCTGCAGCCCGGCCATGCGGACCTCGAAGAATTCGTCGAGATTGCTACTGGTGATGCAGATGAAGCGCAGGCGTTCGAGCAAAGGGACGGCGGGGTCGGCAGCTTGTGCCAACACACGCTCGTTGAAACCCAGAATGCCCAGCTCGCGATTCAATAAGGGGTAGCGGATGGACATCGGCAGCGAGAATGGAATGTCAGGAAGAGAGGCGGAAAGACGCTCGGAAATTCTCACAGTATGATGACGTTGTTATGACATTCTCGATGTTTTAAATTTTACGCCGGATTCGCTGCGTGTCGTCAATATGACGCAGTTCATATGGGAGCATAGTTTCCCCCAACGCTGCGAGGTGACATCGTGAGGTCCGGTACGCTTAGAATGGCGTCTTTGAACAGCGCGGCCGGCCAGAAGGCGCCTAAGGCACCGGGTGGACGACCGGCTCCCCACGCATCTTCCGTCGCCACGCTCGCGCGCATGGAGTCCGCTTACTCGATGGTCACTACGCCACAACTCCTCGCTGCCGTCGATCTCGGCTCGAACAGCTTCCGGCTGATCGTCGGCCGGGTCGAGGAAACCGACGCAGGCAGCCAGATCTATCAGGTCGACGCGTTGCGCGAGCCGGTTCGCCTCGCGGCCGGCCTGTCGCGCGACAAGATGCTCGATCGCGCTTCGCAGGTGCGCGGATGGGACGCGCTCAAGCGTTTCGGCGAGCGTCTTCGCGACTTTCACCCCGATCATGTGCGTGCTGTCGCCACCAATACGTTGCGCATCGCCAAGAATGCCGGCGAATTTCTCGGTGAGGCACAAGCTGCGCTGGGTTTTCCGATCGAAGTGATCGCCGGGCGTGAAGAAGCGCGCCTGATCTACGCCGGCGCTGCACACTCCGTGCCTGCGAGCCCTGGCAAACGTCTGGTGGTCGACATTGGCGGCGGCTCGACGGAATTCATCATCGGCTCGCATTACACGCCGATCAAGATGGAGAGCCTGTATATCGGCTGCGTGAGCCATAGCCGTGCGTTCTTCCCGGCCGGCAACGTCGACGAATACACCATGCGCCAGGCCGAACTCGCCGCGGGGCGCGAAATCCAGATCATTTCCGCCGAGTACAAGAAGACCGGCTGGGAGCAGGCGATCGGCTCGTCGGGCACCGCACGCGCGTTGGCCGAACTGGTCGAAGCGAACGGCTTCAATGATCCGGGCGTTACGCACGGCATTTCGCGCGGCGGCCTTGAACGGCTCAAGCGCGCGCTCATCAAGGCGGAGAACGTTAATCGGCTGAAGCTCGTCGCGTTGAAGGGCGATCGGGTTCCGGTGCTGGCCGGTGGCCTGTCGATCATGATCGCGGTGTTCGACGAACTCGGCGTCGATTACGTCGACACCACGGACGGCGCGCTGCGTCTCGGCGTGCTGTACGACCTGCTGGGCCGTTCGCAGCACGAGGACATGCGCACGGTGACGGTAGAAGGCTTCATGCGCCGCTATGGCGTGGATCGGGCGCAGGCGGGGCGCATCGGCGAACTCGCGGTGCGCTTTTACGACCAGTTCGCGGAACCCGACGAAGAACGCCGTGCGGAAAACCGCATGTTTCTTGGCTGGGCGGCAGCGCTGCACGAAATCGGCCTGTCGATCTCGCACAGCGCGTATCACAAGCATTCGGCCTATATCGCCAGCAACGCGGACATGCCGGGCTTTTCGCGCACCGACCAGGCGCGGCTCGCCGCGCTCGTGCTCGGTCACGCGGGCAAACTCGGCAAGCTTTCTCAAACGCGCGAAGTGGAGTGGCCGCTGTTGTTCTGTCTGCGCCTCGCGGCGCTGCTGTGCCGTCGGCGTGCGGATGTCGGCTTGCCGGGAATTTCGGTGGCGCAAGTCAACGGCGGTTACGAGGTGCGTTTGCCGAACGAGTGGGTGGTCAACAATCCGCTCACCGACTACAGCCTGATCCAGGAAGCTGCGGAGTGGGAGAAGGTCGGTCTGCCGTATCGCGTGGTCTATACGGACGATTGAACGTTCGAGCCCGTGCATAAATGAGAAAGCCCGGCATGTCGCCGGGCTTTTTTACGGCCGTTCGTTTCGCCGACGCGCATCGAGGCGCGTCACGCGAGCGAGTTCGCTTAGCGCGGCAGCGCATCGCCGAGGAAATGGCGAGCGTAACGTGCATTGATATCGGACAAACGGAACAGTGTCAGAAAGTCCGCGGTATTGAAGTCGGGATCCCATGCCGGTGCGCCGCAAATCTTGGCGCCGAGGCGCAGATAGCCCTTCACCAGCGGCGGCGGCGCCACTTCGGCGCCCGTTTGCAATTCATCGACCGGCAGCGGCGTATGCGGGAACGCGCGATATTCCGGCGCGGTCAGCGCGTTGTCGCGCAGCGAGCAATACAGATTCGCCGCGTAGTGGCCACCGTCAACCATCGCCACGCTCGCGCAGCCGAGCATCGTCTCGTAGCCGTTGTGCTTCATGTAGGCGGCAAGCCCCGCCCACAGCGACATGATGACCGAGCCGCTGCGATAGTCGGGATGCACGCACGAGCGGCCCACTTCGACCATCTTGGCGCGCAGGTGCGTCAGGCGCGACACATCGAATTCGCTTTCCGCATACAGACGGCCAATGCGCGCGGCCTGATGCGGCGGCAAGGCGCGATACGTGCCGACCACTTTCAACGTGTCGAGATCGCGCACCAGCAGGTGATCGCAGTAGGCGTCGAACAAATCGACGTCGAGACCCGCGGGGCCCGTCAGACGCGCGCCCATTTCGTCGGCGAACACGCGGTAGCGCAGACGCTGGGCTTCGCGCAGTTCCTCGTCGGTGCGCGCCCACGTCACCTGCAAACGATGCTGGGCGGTGACCGTCTCCTCGGCGCGCGGCAGGCGGCGCGACTCGAAGATGGAAGCGAGGGGCAGGGTAGGCGTCGGCAGTTCTCGCATGGGGGGTCCTGGTCGAAAAAAGGGAGAATTCTTTTTTCGCCAATGTAGTAACGCCTGGTGACGCTCGCATGGCAAAGCCATGACGATTGGATGACTGCCCGTAAGCTGCAGGCGCGCGGCTTGTAATCTTGCGAGGGGCGGCGGCGAGTGTTGCTCCCGCGCAAATGCCGGGCATGGGGCGACGTGTGGGAGCAGTTCGAGCGCCGGGACGATTCAATCCCGGCGAAGTGGGGCAAGCGTGTGATCGATACGGGCGGCGCGGCGAGGGTCGCGAACCGCGTGTGGGTTTTTATGGGCGCGGGCTCGCCGAACCGCGTGGGGTTTTTTAAGCCGGCCCGCCGAACTGAGTCAGACCAGATCGGGACTCATTGCGGCGCGCAACACGGCGTGGTCGTCGCCGTCGCGCTCGCGGCTCGCAATCCACCATACGCCGGCTTTCTTGAGCGGCCAGCTTGCTTCGCTATTGCCAAGCAGACGCGCGGCCACGTGGCCGAGCGTGGGTTGATGGCCGACGATCACCACCGTCTGCGCGACGCCTTTGGGCCAGCCGGCCGCCTCGAGCACGTCGTCCGCGCTCGCGTTGGGCGCGAGTTCGCGCAGCACGCGATATTGATCGCTCAAGGTCTCGGCGGTCTGGATGGTGCGCACGGCAGGACTCGCGAGCACCACGGCGTCATCGGGCAGTCGGGTGCGCAGCCACTTGGCGACGCTTTGCGCCTGCTTGCGGCCTCGGGTGGTGAGCGCTCGCGCGAGGTCGGTCGTGGCGATTTCTTCGGCTTCGGCGTGACGCCAGAGAATCAGATCCATGCGTGTCTCCTTGACTCTGGTTGCGGCGCTTGTGCCTGATGAGGCACGCGCACGGTTTTGATCACTGTCGCATGCGGGCTCGTGAATCCGCAAGGCGATCGGGGCAGACCGTATAAGCGTTGCGGCAAGTCGTCGCGGTGTGACGCGCGTGAGCAGTTGCTTCGTTTGTCGCGCTTTGTTTGTCGCGACGCGAACGCCAAAAAGCAAAAACCCGCGTAGCCGGAGGCTACGCGGGTTTCGTGTTGCTTTTCGTGGTCGGAGCGAAAGGATTCGAACCTTCGACCCTCTGATCCCAAATCAGATGCGCTACCAGGCTGCGCTACGCTCCGACGAATCCGAGATTCTACGTGGCATTGGGTGCCAGAGTCAATCACGATTTGCGCCGGACCGAAAACAATCGCTCAGAAACGCGATGCGGCCGCGATTATATGCGTCCCATCAGCAGCAAGACGATCACGATGATCAGTACGACGCCCACGAGTCCGGTCGGCCGGTAGCCCCAGCCGCTGCTATACGGCCAGCTCGGCAGCGCGCCGATCAGCAGGAGGATGAGCACGATAAGCAGTATGGTTCCGATGGTCATTCTGGTTCTCCCTGTCTGGCCTCGGCCAGTTAGTCTGATTGGTTCGGCGCATTCACGCCGGGACATTCCGCGCGCGATCTGCGCGCTGCTTGCAGACTGGAGAGCAGCAAGGCGTGTGCCTGAGCGGGTTGTAGCGACGAGCGAGCGCGGAACGGCGGTCGGGCGCCGTGCGTCACGAGAGCGCAATGGGCGTGGAGAGTGACGGGCAGGAAAGATTCGCGCGGCCCGGGCGGATGCGTTGCCGCCTTCACCGCGCAATGGGGCAATAATTCAGTGCGTGGCCGCCGTCGCGCTGGTCTTCCGCGCGCAGGCATGATTGAAATCCGCCTGCAACAGCAAGACCACTGCGGGCGTCATCGTTCGTCAGCCGGTTTCCGTTCAGTGCCGGCGACGCATCCAATGCGGCATGTGCTGATGAGTCAGCCAGTGATGCACCATGCCTTCGCCGTCGTGTTCGCGCCGATACGTTCTCGCTTCGAAAATCGATAAGGCGAGTAGCACGAGCAGGCCTATGGCGAGTCCGGTCAGACCCGCGATCGTTTCTGCGTCCATGGCAGCCTCCTATGACATGCGGCGGTGACTTTATAGTAGGTCACGCGCGACAAAATGGCAGGCACACGCTGTTTTCCGCGGCGTCGTTAAAGGCGCTTTGCGGTTAGACTCTCGGCGCTCGCGCTTGCCGGACTACCGGCCGGCTGCTGCTTTTTTTATTCTGCATTCTGCTTCGAGAGACCACCTGTTTATGATCCGCGTTCCGATGCTTGCGTTGCTGCTGATTGCCGGCGTTGCCGGCTGTGCGAACAATCCGTCCGGCCATCACGGCGGTCCGCCGCCGCAAGATCCCGCCGACTATCACGGCGTGCCGACCGACACCCGGCCGCCAACGATGGTGCCTTCACCGGCTGCGCCTTGAGCGTCGACGGAACACGAAATCGGCAAAGGGGATGTGGGTAGCGGGGGCGAAGCACCGGCGCGGGCACGCCGGCGCCTCTGACCCGCGCAGACTGTTCGCGCGGAATGCGCGGGCTGGGGTCATTTTAGGGCGCGCGTGGCGGCGGATATGTGTGCGCTTGTTTCAAGCCGTAACCGGCTACCGCGATGCGAAATGAGTGGGGCTTAAGCTGGCCAACTGGGCCAAGCCGCTTAGGCTCTTCGAGCCCTTCGAGCCCTTCGAGCCCTTCGAGCCCTTCGAGCCCTTCGAGCCCTTCGAGCCGATCAAGCCAGCAAGCCAGCAAGCCAGCAAGCCACCTACCCCGTCGCACCCGCCATGCCGCGCACGACGCCCGGCACGTACCGACCGAGCGTGAGGCCGCGCAGCGCCATAAAGAACAGCATCGCGGCCCACAAACCGTGATTGCCGTAGAGCGCCAGCAAGGCCCACGACGCCGCCACGAACAGCGTGAACGACACCACCATCGACATCATGAGTTCGCGCGTGCGGGTCGCACCGATGAACACCCCATCGAGCAGAAAGCCCCACACGGAAACCACCGGCGAGAGCGCCGCCCACGGCAGATACATCTCAGCGGTGACGCGCACCGCGGCCTGATTGGTCAGACGTTCGACGATCCACGAGCCCGCGCTCCAATACACCAGCGAGAACCCCAGTGCGCCGAGGCCCGACCACAGCGCCGTCACCTTGATCGCCTGCGTGAATGCATGCCGCTCGCGCGCGCCGATCGCCGCGCCGACCAGCGCCTCCGCGGCGTGCGCAAAGCCGTCGAGCCCGTAAGCCATGAAGGTCTGAAAATTGAGCAGCAGCGCGTTGGCGGCGAGTGTGGTGTCGCCTTGCCGCGCGCCCAGATGGGCAAACCAGCCGAACGACGAGAGCAGGCACAAGGTGCGCACGAAGATGTCGCGATTGAGCACCACCAGCCGCGTGAGCGCAGCCGTGTCGAACAGGGCTGCGCGGTTCAGCGCGGGCAGGCCGCGCGGCCTGCCGTGCCATAACAGCGCGGCGCCGAGCACGAAGCCGAGTGCGTCGGCAGTGGCCGTGGCCGCGCCGATGCCCGCTACGCCCCAATCGAACACATACACGTACAACAGCACTGCCGCGATGTTCACGCCGTTGATAAACGCCTGCGAGAGCAACGCGAGCCGCACCTGCTGCGTGCCGAGCAGCCAGCCGAGCACCACGTAATTGCCCAGCGCGAGCGGGGCGGCCCAGATGCGCGCGTGGCAATAGAGCCGGGCATTGCGTTGTACCGCGTCGCTGCCGCCGATCACGCGCAAGGCGTAGTCGATCAGAGGCAATTGCAGCGCCAGCACCGTGGCGCCGATCGCGGCCGCCAGCAACAGCGCGCGTACGACGTTGTTGCGCAGTTCGGCGGAGTCGTTCGCGCCGTGCGATTGCGCGACCAGACCCGTGGTGCCCATGCGCAGGAAGCCGAAGCCCCAGAACACGAAGTTGAAAAAGAGCCCGCCGAGCGCCACGCCGCCGAGATACGACGCGCCGTCAAGATGGCCGGCGACAGCGGTGTCGACCGCACCGAGAATCGGCTGCGTCAGATTCGCAAGGACGATGGGAAACGCCAGCGCCAGCACCCGGCGGTGCCAGTGGATGGGAACGGCGGGCGCTGCTGCCGACGGGTCCGCGCCGCGCGCGGCATTGCTCAATTGCGTTCCTGCACGCACACCCAAGGCGAGACGACGACCGCCCAGAGGTCCGGGTCGCGCGCGGCGAAATCGGCGGCGGTTTCCGCCTGCACGCGCTCGACGAGGCCCGCGGACAGCCATTGCGTCACCTGCGCGGTGTCGTCGCTGGCGATGGCTTCGGCAACGCTGACCAGGTCGAGGTCGCGCACGACGCGCAGCAGCATGCCGCGCGCAAAAAAGCGTTCGAGTTCGGGCCAGCCAATCTTGGCGGTTTCGGCGAGCAGCTTGGCGTACAGCGGGCTATGGGTGGCGTCGTTGGAAGTCATCGTAAGCGGGATTTGACGGGGTCGTTACTATAAACCATCGGTACGGGCCGCCAGCGGGGGCCGCGTTCCGGTAGGCTAGCGGTCTTTCGAAATCGATTCTAACCTTCATGTCACTGGATTCAACGGCGCCGGCTGCGGGCGCGCCAGCGCATATCGTGACCGACGCGACGCTCACGCGTGCCGAGGTCGAGCAACTCATCGCGGCGAGCGGCGCCGGCAATAAGGCGCCGCTTCATTTCACCGGCTGCGATTTCGAAGGCGTGGATCTGTCACGACTCGACCTGCGCGGCGCCGAGTTTCATCGCTGCACGATCGTCGAAACCTCGTTTTTCGGCGCGACGCTCTCGCATACCCGCTGGGTCCGTTGCCGCGGCCGCGAAGCGGATTTCGCGTCAGCCGATCTGGTCGACGCGCAGTTTCAGTCGAGTGACCTGAACAACACCAGTTGGCGGCGCGCCAAGCTCGCTTCGGCGTCGTTTCACAGCTGTAAGCTGACCGGCGCCAATTTTGAAGCGTGCGCGGCGCTCGGCTTGAGCTTCGTCGAAACCCTGCTGGTCGGCGCGCACTTGCGCGGCCTGTCGTTTCGCAAAGCCACTCTGCATCAGCTCGATTTCTCCGACGCCGATCTCGCCGGGGTCGATTTCCGCGAAGCGATTTTCGACGGCGGCAGCCTGAAGGACGCGCATCTGAAGGGCGCGCGCTTCGACGGCGCGGACCTGCGCGAAGCCGACCTGAGCGGCGTGCGGCTCGTCGACGCAGCGCTCTTCAAGGGCGCGACGATCTCACATGCTCAGGCAGCCGTGCTCGTCACCGAACTGGGCTTGCGCGTCATGTAGGCACGAAACTCCAGGCGGCCGATTTTAGCCATTCGGCCAGCTTGAACGATTCGATGGCGGTACTTGTGATTTGTTTGATCGACTCATTAATGTGAGTCGATTTTCGGCGCCGCAATTTGTCGGTGGATTAACCGATCTCTGTATATTCGCTATTCGCGAATGTGTGGTGAATAAATCAGCTGATTTATCGAGGCATTGAATGTCATCACGATTTTCATTGATTGTCAGAAAGAGTGCGTTGGCGCACTAAAGCTACGCAAGACGCAAAGCGTCCGAAATATGCTGAATGGATTAGCCGAAATCCGCCAGTGCCCTTTCTTCAGCCTTTTCGCAGGCCATTTCAGGCGGATTCCAGCGCCGCGCGGTGCGCCGGGCAATCCGCGGGTTTTGCGTGGGCTTTGCGGCGTGGCACTGTTGGCGTTTCATTTGAAACGCTGGGCGTATTAAGCCTGTTTATTTCCGACTTGTTTGGTTCACGTAGCGCGGAATCCGTACGCCGTATCACATTGCATGCGCAATTAATATATTGCGCTTGTAAAAGCGGGTTGTTAGATTTCGTTCTGGCGCATGGTGAACCGGTCCTTTGCCGATATGCGCCGAACCCCCGTTAGCCCGGCCTCGTGCCGGGCTTTTTTTTCGTGGGATTCACGTGCGGGTCACTGCGGTTTCATATCAACGGCGGATCATGAAACCTTACTTTTTCTTTCCTGAGTATGACCGCGCTACTCATCTTTCTTGGCATCTGGCCGATCGCGCTCGGCGTGCTGGTCGCCTTCGCCGCGCGCATCGACCCGCGCTCAGGACGCTGGCGCCGCCGCTAATCGCAGCGGCCGCCCGCGTGGCGGCTGGCGCGTTGCCGTGCGTGGTCGTGGGTTATCGTCATTGCTTGCAGCGAACCACCATCGAGCGATTTTTCACGTTCGCGCCAAAAATACCGCCCACCGTTCCGCCCGAGGTCGCGCCGTTGTCGACATCTTTCGAAACGACGTCGTAGCCATAGTTGCCGCACACTTCACCCGCGCGTTTGTAGCACTCGGCCCAGCTCGAGCTTGCGTCGCTGCCGCTGCAATTGATTGCAAAGCCGGTGTCGCCGCTCGGCAGGTAGGTCATGGTGGTGGTGCTGGAGCAGCCGCCGAGGCCGCCGAGCGTCAGTACGCCGAGACCGATCGCCGCAGCCGTCGCGACGGACGCAAATGCGCTCTTCATAGAGGTTCCTTACAAATGACCGAAAAAGACGTGAAGCGAGGCCACGTCGTGTCCTGATTGGGCGTTTTATAGCACGCCGGGTTCCCTTGGCCGCCTTGCACGGCGCGTGCCAGACACGGGACCGAGTGAGCGCCAGAGGCGCATACATGATCGGCAAGTCCGGATCGGGACTGGCGAAACCGCCCGCCAGTCCGCGCTTGCGTCCGCCCTCTAGCGAGGCGGCAGCGCCCGCGACGGGTCGATCGAACGCCCCTGATAGCGCAGCTCGAAATGCAGCATGACACGGTCGGTATCGGTGTCGCCCATCTCGGCAATTTTCTCGCCGCGCGTGACCGATTGGCCTTCCTTCACCAGCAGCACACGGTTGTGCGCATAGGCGGTCAGATACTCGGCGTTGTGTTTCAGAATCAGCAGATTGCCGTAGCCGCGCAAACCATTGCCGGCGTAGACCACCGTGCCGGGCGCCGCGGCGATCACGGGCGTGCCCGCTGCCGCCGAAATATCGATGCCCTTCGAATTGCTGCCGTCGAAACGGCGGATGACCGTGCCGTCGGCTGGCCATACCAGCGAGATGGTCGAAGCCGGAGCGGCGGACGGCGTACTGTCCGCGGGCGCCGGGCGCGTAGCCGGCAAAGACGCGCTGCCGTTTCCACTGCTGCGCACGGCGCCACCGGTCGACGCGGCGCCGCCCGGCGGCGCGACGCGCAGGACTTGGCCGACCTCGATGCTGTCCGGATTGGTCAGATTGTTCCAGCGCACGATGCTTTGCACCGATTGCCGGTTACTGCGCGCGATCTTCGACAGCGTATCGCCCTGTTCCACCCGATAGAAGCCCGGTCCCACCGGCGCCGACCCGCACGCGGCGAGCAAAGCCACCAACGACGCGCCGACGAGCTGCTTCATCATTCTTGTTGTGTTACGCATTGGACCTCGCAAACCGCTGCCGCGCGCCGATCCCGATCACGCGGCAGGTGGATACAAAGCGCTCGATTCTAACGGTTTTGCGCTGCAACACGCGAAAAGCCGCCAACGCTGGAGGCTCGCGCGGGCCAACGTGCGGTGAAATGTAGCGACGGTCGTGGCAAAAGCAGGGCTAAAGCCGGAAGCAAACCCCGCTTCAAATCCGTCCGCGAGCCTGTAAGTGAAATTACCGCGATCAACCCAGCCTGGTGACGGTGATGCGCAGCGCCGCGACCTCCGTCTGACCCGGTTCGAGCCAGCGCAAGCCCATGCCGTTGTGAATCGCGTCCGGCAGTCCGAGCCACGGTTCGACACAGTAGAAGTCCGAGTCCGCGGCTTCGGTCCACGTCGTCACGGCGTACCACGGCACCGAGCCCGGCCGTTGCAGGTCGATCGTGACGAGCCGGTCCAGACCCGGCGCGATGAGGCGGACCGGCTGATCCGGCGTGCCAGTGAGGCAATGGAAGCGGTCATGAATGCGCGCCTCGTCGAGCGTGTAGCGCGCTTCGCCAGGCTCGGCGGCGCTGATCGACCCGTCGTCCTGCTGATAGCGCCGTTCGGTGCGCGGCAGCTCCAGCGAGGTCTGGGCGCGCTGCGTGTGCGGCAGCGTGAAGTAGAAGTGATGGCCGGCGTAGTAGGGCAGACGCGCGTCGCCGGTATTGGTGGTGGTGAAGGTGACGTCGAGCGTGCGCGCATCCGCGAGGCTGTAGGCGGCCTCGAAGCGGAAGCCGAACGGATAGCCGTGACGGGTTGCCTTGCTATCGGTGAGGATCATGCGCAGTCCCGCGCCATGCACGTCGGCGTGAGCTTCGAATGGGAGGTCGCGGGCAAAGCCGTGCATCGGCAGTTCGCGCACCGTGCCTTTGGCGTCACGCCAGAAACCGATTTTGCCGTCGACTCTATGCCGGCCGAGAAACGGGAAGAGCAGGGGATTGCCGCCGCGAATCCGCGCGGGTTGGCTCCAGTCGGCGTGCTCCGGCCAATGGATGACTTCTTCGCCGTCGATCGTCCACGACATGAGGCGGCCGCCGGCTTGCGGCGCGAAACGCAGCACGGAGTCGTCCTGGTCGATCTCGAGAATGTCCTGTTGCGGGGAGAGGGGCATGGTCGATGGGCTGATGGGTAAGGGTTTGAGGGCGGACAGTGGTGAGCCGAAGGCCGCGCAAGCGCGGCTTGCGAGCGACGGTGAACATCGGAAATCGCCGCGCGGCGGCTCACGAAAGGAATGATTCTGCGCTGCTTTCCGCTACGGGGAAACCCTTCTGGGGAAATTGCGGGTGTCGCCGCAAGGGCATCCTTCTGATAATTCGTCTGACTCCCGGGTAACTTCGACGACCCGGCAAGATCGGCTCAGGAGGCTGTATGGATCTCGCAATGGCAATGGGTGTGGCTTTATTCGGCATGTTCGCGGCAAGCACGGTCTACTTCTTCTACAAACTCGAACGCTGATTCGAGCGCTCCGGATTACCTTCTTGTTTCGCCGTCAAAGCGCGGCTCGCGGATGGTTGGTCCGCCGGCTGTCATGACGTACACGCTAGTCACATAGGGCAGCCTTCCCACGGTGCCCGTCTTTTTCAGCCCCGTAACAACGGTTTCGAGTTGTGACGCGGCGCACAATATTTCCTCGAATGCGGCTCAAACGCTTGGCGCTGACATTGCAGCCAGGCATAATCGGTGCGCCTTTGACGCGCCCGCAGATCCTTATCCGGCGCGCTAGTCCCCGACATTTTCCTTACAAGGATCCGCCGCGTGAACCTGTCGTTTCTGATCTTCCTGAGCGTGCTGCAAGGCGTCACCGAACTGTTTCCGGTGAGCAGCCTCGGCCATACGCTGCTCGTGCCCGCGCTGTTCGGTATGCATATCGACAAACACGCGCCGCAACTGCTGCCGTTCCTCGTCGCGCTGCATCTCGGCACGGCGTTCGCGCTGCTGTGGTACTTCCGCAAACGCTGGTGTGCGCTGGTGCGCGGTTTCTTCGCGTCGTTCGGTGGCCGCCGTAACGACGACGCGCACATGATGTGGGCGCTCATCATCGGCACGATTCCGGCGGGTCTCGTCGGCCTGCTGCTGGAAAAGCGGCTCGAGCGGATTTTCCACGACTTGCGGATCGTGGCGATCGCGCTGATCGTCAACGGTGTGCTGCTGTGGTTCGGCGACCGCCTGCAGCGTACGCGGACGCATCAGGCGCCGGAGAAGCTGAGTTTCGGTCAGGCGTTTTTCGTGGGTCTGGCGCAGATCGGCGCGCTGATTCCAGGTTTTTCGCGCAGCGGCCTGACGATGATCGCCGGTAATGCGGCCGGCCTGACGGCGGAGAAGGCCGCGGAGTTTTCGTTCCTGCTCGGCACGCCGATCATCTTCGCGGCCGGCGTGCTCGAACTGCCGAAGCTGTTCCACGCGCCGGGCCAGCTCGCGGACGCGTTGCTTGGCGGCGTGCTGACGGCGATCGCCGCGTACCTCAGCGTGCGTTTCCTGATGCGCTATTTCGAAGGCCGCGGTCGTCTGGCTTCGTTCGGCGTGTATTGCGTGATTGCCGGTATCGTGTTCCTCGGCTGGTTCCTGCTGAATCCGCAACCGGTCTGATTGTGTTCGCCGTGTCCGCTGCGTGCTGGCGGGCAGGGAGCGATCGGTTATAATCCGGGCCCGGCTCAACCTGCCGGGCCCGTTTGTTTGATGGCTTGCCACGGTGCTCGGGCCCGCTCGCGGAACTCTGTCCCATGCGGGCTCAGATTTCCCGTCTGGGGCGCGGTCAGTTAGAATTTCGGTATTCCACGAACTCTGTGGCTTGTCGGGGCACAGGGTCCAATGCCCGAGAGCGGGTTCTCATTGCGGGCGATGCATGCTGTGCGTAGTTGCATCGCCTCACGTCAATACGGCAGTAGCTCAGCTGGATAGAGCATCGGCCTTCTAAGCCGAGGGTGGGGGGTTCGAGTCCCTCCTGCCGTACTTCTCATGTTTGCGAGTGCTCACGCCGCGCGGCGTGCCGCGGCCCGCGCCGGTGCGCGGCGAGCGTGCGTCGCGCATTGCTGCTGCCTCGCCGCGCCGTTCTCAACCTGCCGGTTTCACATCGATCGAGTCGACGCGGTCTGGATAGAACGCGAGATGCTGCGCGATCTCTTTCACTGCCGCATACGGCGACTCGTAAGTCCACACCGCGTTCACCGTCCGCTCGCCGCCAAGCGGAATGCTGTAGTACGCGCAATCGCCCTTGTACGGGCAGTAGGTCGCGTGGTCGGTGCGCGCGAGCAGCGTCATCTCGACGTCGTTGCGCGGAATGTAATACACCGCCGGATACGACGCTTCACGCAGCACCAGCGCATTGTGCGTATCGGCGATCACCTTGCCGGCTACGGTCACGACCACGCGCGCCTTCGCCGGTTCGACCGTGATCGGATGATCGGGGCCGGGTACCTTGATGGTTCTTCCAGTCATGCTGTCGAACTCCTGAGTGAGTGGGCAAGCCCGCCATGCATTGCGAAGCATGTCGAGCCGTCATCGGCGAGGCGAAGCGATCGCGTCTTGCGTCGAAGCATACGCCGCTCGTGAAAACGCGTCGCACTCCGTGCGGCAGGCATAAAAAAAGGGCAGCCGAAGCTGCCCCTCAAAGTCTCACCGTCCGGCGGACTGTTGCTTGATGCTCGACGTCGTCCGCGTGGTATCGGACACGTCTGGCCGTTCGCTCATGGCCGGATGTTCAGCGCGGCCGTGAGATCGCCCATCGGCTTGCTGCCGTTGCTCACGAGCGCCGCGTCGCGCGCCGCGATGCCCGGCAGCGTCGGCAAGGAGAAGCGGTGCGTGATGAAACGCAGGATCGAGGTGGTGTCGTACTGCGTGTGGTCGACATAACCCTTCTTTGCGTACGGCGAGATGATCAGCGCCGGAATACGCGTGCCCGGACCCCAGCGGTCGGCTTTCGGCGGCGCCACGTGATCCCAGAAGCCGCCGTTTTCGTCGTACGTCACGACGACCACCATGTTGTTCCACTGCGGGCTCTTCTGCAGATGCGAAATCACGTCGGCGATGTGCTGGTCGCCCGACGCGACGTCCGTATAGCCCGGGTGTTCGTTCAAATTGCCCTGCGGCTTGTAGAACGACACTTGCGGCAGCGTGCCGCTGTCGATCGCCTTGATGAACTCAGAGCCGGCGAGGCCGCCGTCGAGCAGATGCTGCGCGCGGTTCGCGCTACCCGGCGCGAGGTCGGCGAAATAGTTGAACGGCTGGTGATGCGGCTGGAAGTTCGGCGCCGACAGATTCGCGCCGTAGATCACGTTCGACGTGCCGGCTTGCGCCGCCGACACAGCCGCGCCCCACGCGCCGCCGTACCATGCCCACGACACCTTCGCGTTGTTCAGCAGATCGCCGATGTGCTGCTGCGTCTGCGCCGGCAAGGTGGTCGCCGCCGACGGATCGGCGAGATTCGCGTCGCCGCCCGACGCCGCCTTGTTGCCGCTCGGCTGATACGGCGGCTGCATCGTGTTGATGGCGTAGAAGTCAGGCGTGAGGTTGCCCGAATTCACGTATTTGGGCGGGCCGCTCAACGCCGAAGCCGGCGAGTTGGTCGCGACCTTCAGCGTGACGCCGTCGCTTTCCACCGACGAGATCGAGCCGGCCGCCGGGCTCTTGTCCGCGTTCGGATAGGTCGGCGTGCACGCGCACACGAGCCACTGATGGTTCAGGAACGAGCCGCCGAACGCGCCCATGAAGAAGTTGTCGGCCAGCGTGTACTGTTGCGCGATCTTCCACAACGGCAGCTTGTCGGCATTGAGTGAGTAGTGGCCCATCACGAGACCGCCCGAATCCGCCCACGCGGCGAACTTGTCGTTCTTGCCGCCGTCGATCTGCATCTGATTCTCGTAGAAGCGGTGATACAGGTCGCGCGTGGTGGCCGTGATAGGCGTGTTGAAGCCGTTCGGATCGTCGATCGCGAACGGACTGTTCGGCAGATTCGCCGTCATGGCCTGCGTCACCACCGGCGTCACGCCGGTTTGCGTGAGGCCGTTCCACACCTGCGGCAGCGTCGCGAGCGTCGTGCCGTTGCGGTCCACCTGCGTGGCGCTTGCCGCCGTCACGTTCTGCAATCCGTTCGCGCCCGGGAAGTTGCCGTACAGGTTGTCGAAGCTGCGGTTTTCCGCGTAAATCACCACGACCGTCTTGATCGAGGTGATGTCCGGTTGCGTGACTTCACTGCCGCCGCATGCATACAGGCTCAACGCTGCTGCGATCGCGATAGGCGTCGCGCAGATCAGTTTCTTGTTCATTTGATGTGGTTTCTCTCTCGCGTTGGGGACGGGCCACGTGCACTCCTTACACGGATGGCCGCCGGCGAAAGTTTGGCAAGGCAATTTGACAGAAAGATGTAATTGATTACGAATCACCTCTGCTTTGGGAAATTCCGTCGGCTACATGTCATTTAATCGACATGCGGATGAAATACGCTCGCGGACTTCACTATCGCGAACTCACATCTTTCATATGCGGCCAGGTCTGTCCGGGATTCGAAAAATAATGGCTGGAGGCGCGGCGCGGCGTACTGCCGGACTCGCGCCGAGGCGCGTGCGGCTCGCCGCAGCGCTCGCGCTGACGGCCATGACCATGACCCTTGCCGCGTGTGACGCGGGTGCGCCGGGGACCGCGGCGATCGCGAGTGAAGCGGCGAGCGCTGCCGCGGGCGCGTCGTCGCATTCGTTGGGGCCGGTCGCGGCGTCGGCTGTGCGGGTCGCCGCTCGTGAGGCGGGCCAGTCGCGCGCGCAGGTCTACGAGTCGGTGCGGCAGATGACAGCCCTCGGCAAGCAGCTCTTTTTCGATGCGTCGCTCTCCGGCTCCGGCAAGCTCGCTTGCGCGTCGTGCCACAGTCCGGACCACGGGTTCTCGCCGGCCAATGCGTTGTCGGTGCAACTGGGCGGCAGCGATATGCACCGCACCGGCATGCGCGCCGCGCCGACGCTGAAGTATCTGCAATCGGTGCCGGCGTTCGCCGAGCACTATCACGAGTCCGACGACGAGGGCGACGAAAGCGTGGACGCGGGGCCGACGGGCGGCCTGACCTGGGATGGCCGCGTGGACCGTGGCGCTGACCAGGCGCGCATTCCGTTGCTGTCGTCGTTCGAAATGGGCAGCACGCCGGCCAGGGTCACAGCGGCGGTCAAGGCCGCGCCGTATGCCGGTGCTTTCCGTGCGGCCTTCGGCGAACACGTTTTCGATAGCGACGACGCCACCTTCAAAGCCGTGCTGCAAGCGCTCGAAACCTTCGAGCAGACGCCCGAAACTTTCTATCCGTACACCAGCAAGTACGACGCATATCTCGCGGGCAAGGCAACGTTGACGCAAGCCGAACTCCGCGGGCTTCAGCTCTTCAACGACGAAAATAAGGGCAATTGTGCGAGCTGCCACATCAGCCAGCGCAGCAAAGACGGCGCGCCACCGCAGTTCAGCGACTTCGGCTTGATCGCGATCGGCGTGCCGCGCAATCGCGCGCTGCCCGTGAATCGCGATCCGCATTTCTACGACCTCGGCGCGTGCGGTCCGGAGCGCACCGATCTGAAGGGCCGCGCCGAATTTTGCGGCATTTTCCGCACACCGACGCTGCGCAATGTGGCGTTGAAGAAGAGCTTCTTCCACAACGGCATCTATCATTCGCTCGATCAGGTGGTGCGCTTCTATGCGCAGCGCGACACGAACCCCGAGAAGTTCTATCCGGTGTCGAAAGGCAAGGTGCAGAAGTTCGACGATCTGCCGCAGCAATACTGGGCCAATCTGAATACCGAGGCGCCGTTCGACCGCAAACCGGGCGACAAGCCGGCGCTCGACGAGGCTGAAATCAAGGAGGTGGTCGCGTTTTTGAATACGCTGACGGACGGGTATAGCGCGGGTGGCGGGACGGTCAGTTCAGTGGCCGCGAAGTGAAGCAAGACGTGGATGCAGGTGGTGCAAGGGCTGCTGTTGCTCGCGTAGCCAGCCGCTCAGCGCAGTCTCAATCGCCCGCGCTCGCCAGCATGTAATAGCAGCCGACGAGCAGCCAGGCGAACGACATGAGCAGGCAAGCGATGCCCGCGCGCGTCAGCAGATTGGGCCAACGGGCGCGAGGCAGCGCGTCCATCCGCACGATGCGCCGCGCAAGTCCCGGATCGCGGCGAATAGCAACCGGCACCAGCGCGAGGCACAGCAGCGCCAGCGCGGCAGCGAAGATTTCCAGAGTGGACAGGATGTGCATGGCGAGGTGGCCGGGGCGGGTTTCGGATTGCCGCGAAAGCGCGACAAGCCATCTTAAGAATGGGTCGTACTATTCGGAATGGGACGCGTCCTAAAATTGCGTGAGGCCGCCGCAGGTGCCAACGCGTGACGCGGGGAGCGGCGCGCGCCGCAGGCTCACGTCGCGGGCGTTTGCGCTGACTCAGCGCTCAGCCGTTTCGCACGGTCACTTCAGAGGCGCCATGCTATGCTTTTGAGGTCCAGATCGCGAGACGCCGTGAGCGAGCGCGAGACCGTCCGAACACTTTCGAGGAGAACCCTTCATGTCGATGCGAACCCGTGTGCTGTGTCACCTGACCGCCGCTAGTGTGTTGCTCGGTGGCGCGATCGGCGCGCACGCAGCGAACCTCGGCTTTCTGAACGACACGCCGCTCACCTATATGAAGCAACGCGACATCGACTCGGTCAAAAAGGCGGTCTTCTCCGCCCTCAACGACAAACAGGACGGCGAAACCACGAACTGGGTCAATGAAGGCACGGGCAACAGCGTAAAGATCGACGCAGCGATAACGGTTGCCAGCACGGCCAAAGATGGCGAACGCACCTGCCGTGATGTCGGCGTCCTCCTCAATGCGAAGGGACAGTCGATGAGCCTGCGCCCGCAGTTCTGCAAGCAGGGCAGCGGCACCTGGCAACTGCAGAAAAAGCATTGAGCATGCAGGCCGTCATGGCGGCGCGTGTCCGCTTGCTGCCGGCGCGGCTGGAAGTCCCGCATGTGCCTGCGCGCTGGTGTGTGTGCTCGCGTGAAGCGGGGGCGCAATGAGCGCGCGGGTGATCTCGTGCGGCATCGTGTTGCTTGATCCGGATGGCCGCGTGCTGCTCGCGCATGCCACCGAGACATCGCACTGGGATATTCCGAAAGGGCACGGCGAAGAAGGCGAGGCGCCGCATGTCACGGCGTTGCGCGAGATGGTCGAGGAGACCGGAATCGCCATTGAGCCCGCGCGTCTGAAAGACCTGGGTCTGTTCGTCTACCGGCGCGACAAGGATCTGCATCTGTTCGGCGCGCGCGCTACCGTCGACGAACTCGATCTGAGCGTATGCACCTGCACGTCGCTTTTTCCGCGCCGCTATGACGGCACGCTGATTCCGGAAATGGATGCCTACCGCTGGACCTCGCCGGACGAGGTCGACAAGTATGCGAGCCGCAGTCTCACGCGGCTCTTTCAGACCACGCTGTCACTCGCGGAACTGCACCGGTCGCTCTAGCGGCGAGTGCGCAGGCCGCCTGACAGTTCAGTCGAGCGCCCGGTCGTTGGGATGCGCGAAGAGGGCGCGGTTCTGCTCCGACAGCGGAAAATTCAGATTGATACCGTGCGGCGGAATAGGTTGCGTGAACCACTGCTTGTACAGACGCTCCGCTTCGCCGGAAGTCTGGCCGCGCGCGATCACCCCGTTCACGAGGCTGCGGAACGGTTCATCGCCCTTGCGGAACATGCACGCGTAAACTTCATAGCCAAGCGGCGTGCCGGTCACCACGAAGTCGTCCGGACGCGGGTCGGTCGCTTTGAAACCGTACACGATCGGCTCGTCCATCACGAAGGCCACGGCCCGATCGTCCTTGAGCGCGCCGAACGCCTCGGGATGATCCCGGGCACTGGTGATGCGCATGTTCAGATGCTTGTCGGTATTCAGGCGACGCAGCAGGCGTTCATCCGAGGTGCCCGCGGTCGTTACGACCGCCTTGCCGGCCAGATCCTGAAAATCCGTAATGCCGCTGTTTTTGCGCGCGATCATGCGCACCGCGTACTGGAAGAAACTGTTGGAGAACGCAGCCAGGTTTTCGCGTTCCACCGTGTGCGTGGTCGACCCGCACTCCAGATCGATCTGGTTGTTGAGCAACATCGGCGTACGGTTCGACGAGGTCACGGTGATCTCGCGCACCTTCAGTTGCGGCATGCCGAGCGTCTTCTTGATCTCGTCCACGATCTGCAGCGCGATGGTCTGCGAGTAGCCGACCGTGCCTTTGCCGTCGAAATAGGAAAAGGGGATCGACGCTTCACGCACGCCGAGCACGACCACGCCATCATCGTGAATTTTCTTCAGCGTGCCGGTGAGTTCGTCCGCGTACGCGGAGCAAGTCAGCGACGCCGCGCCGAAGGCGGCCAGTGCCATGAGCGCGCGACGCGCACCACGAACGCAGTCGCGCGTGGCCTGCGCGGCGCCGTGCGTTGCACGCCACGCCGTGTCCTGCATGGGGTGCCGCGTTGTGTCCTTGATACTCGCCCTGTGGCGGGCTGAAACTTTCATCAGACCTCCGGGACTGGCGCTTGCGAACACCGCGTCGTCACTGTCGATGGAATAGGGATGCAACAAAACGGCGTGCATCCTTCTCACGAGACGCACGCCGTATTCAACGTTTACTGCGCAACAAAGCTCACGTTCAGCTTACGCCGGCTTGCCCCAACTATCACGCAGGCTGACGATGCGATTGAATACGGGCTTACCCGGTTGCGAATCGACGCGGTCGGCAACGAAGTAGCCGTGGCGTTCGAACTGATAGCGCTGTTCCGGCAGCGCCTCGCGCGCGCCCGGCTCCAGGTAGGCGTTGACCACGCGCTTCGAATCCGGATTCAGCGCCTCGAGGAAATCGCGGCCGCCGGCGTCCGGTTGCGGCTCCTTGAACAGGCGGTCGTAGATGCGCACTTCGGCCGGGCACGCACCTGCGGCGCTGACCCAGTGGATGTTGCCCTTGACCTTGTAGTTGTTCGCGCCTTCGGTGCCCGATTTGCTGTCCGGGAAGTAGTTGCAGTGGATCGCGACGATGTTGCCGTTTTCGTCCTTGTCCGCGCCGATGCATTCGATCACGTAGCCGTAGCGCAGGCGTACCTTGTTGCCCGGGAACAGACGGAAGTAGCCCTTGGGCGGCGTTTCGTTATAGTCGTCGCGCTCGATCCACAACTCGCGTGAAATCGGAAATTCGCGCACGCCCATTTCCGGATGATGCGGGTGGACCGGCGCATTGCACGATTCGGTCACGCCTTCCGGGAAGTTGTCGATGATCAGCTTGACCGGGTCGAGCACGGCGGCCGTGCGCGGCGCCTTCGCATCGAGATCGTCGCGCAGCGCGCCTTCGAACACGCTCATGTCGATCCACGAATCGACCTTGGTGATGCCGATACGCTCGCAGAACAACTGGATCGCTTCCGGCGTGAAGCCGCGCCGGCGCACGCCGACGATGGTCGGCATACGCGGATCGTCCCAGCCGTCCACGTGACCTTCGGTCACGAGTTGCAGCAGCTTGCGCTTGCTGGTGATCGCGTAGGTCAGGTTCAGGCGCGAAAATTCGATCTGCTGCGGGAGCGGGCGCATGAAAATGCCGGCCTCGGCAAGCTCGTTCAGAATCCAGTCGTACAGCGGACGGTGGTCTTCGAACTCGAGCGTGCACAGCGAATGCGTGATGTTTTCCAGCGCGTCCGAGATGCAGTGCGTGTAGTCGTACATGGGGTACACGCACCACTTGTCGCCGGTCCGGTAGTGATGCGCGAAACGGATCCGGTAAATGACCGGATCGCGCATGTTGAAGTTGGGCGACGACATGTCGATCTTCGCGCGCAGCACATGCTCGCCTTCCTTGAACTCACCGGCCCTCATGCGGCGGAACAGGTCGAGATTCTCCTGCACCGAACGTTCGCGAAAGCGCGAGGGCGTGCCGACTTCCGTGGCCGAGCCGCGGTTCGCGCGCATTTCTTCGGCCGACTGACTGTCCACATACGCCTTGCCGCGTTCGATCAGCAGCTCGGCGAATTCGTACAGCTTGTCGTAGTAATCGCTCGCGTAGTAGAGCTGTTCCTTGCCGTCTTTTTCCCACTCGAAGCCGAGCCAGCGCACGGCGTCGATGATCGAGTCGACGTATTCGACGCTTTCCTTTTCCGGATTGGTGTCGTCGAAGCGCAAATGGCACACGCCGCCGTAGCTGCGCGCCACGCCGAAGTTCAGGCAGATGCTCTTGGCGTGACCGATGTGCAGATAGCCGTTCGGCTCGGGCGGAAAGCGCGTTTCGACGCGCTGGCCCCACTTGCCGGTGCGGTTGTCTTCGTCAATGATGTTGCGGATGAAATTGGATGCCGCTGGCGCGTCGTTGCGTTCGGTATTCATGCGAGAAGGTGAAAGTCTGTCGAGGGCGCGCAATGCGTCCTCTTATCCGACAATTCTACCTGACGAGCCCCGTTGCGGCAGGCGAGTGCGGCATGCAGCCAACGTTTGAGCGGTTTTCGTGGCGGATTCTGGGCGCAGCCGGCGCTGTAACAGGAGGTAAATCGGTTTGTTGATGGGTTCGCCGCCGACTTAGGATGCGAGCGGCGCGGCCTCGTCCGCTCGCGTGCGGCATGCCCGCATTGGGCTTTCTGGCGCCGCGCCCGGTCGCGAGCCTTCCATGCCCGGGCCGCACAGTCCCTTGTCGCCTTGCACGAAATCCTGTCGTTCGTGCACCATGGCGCCCTCAGTTGCCGGAGTTTCTCGGATGTCTGTCCCCACGCACGGCGCGCCTCGCGCGCCTTTCACCGCTCTTAATTTCGCCCGGCTCGTGACGGTGTCGGCCATGCTCGCCGCGTTTGCGGGCAGCGCGCTCGCGCCCGTGCCCGCTTTGGCGAAAACGCCGCCGCCCAAAGCCGTATTCGACGCGTCGGCCGTGGCCGTGCCGGACCGTTACAGCGCGGACACGGCGCAGCAGATTTTCGCCGCCGGCGGCAACGCGGTGGATGCCGCTGTCGCAATCGCGTTCACGCTGGCCGTGACCTGTCCGGACGCGGGCAATCTGGGCGGCGGCGGATTCATGACCGTGTTCATGGACGGCAAGCCGTACTTCCTCGACTACCGCGAGCGCGCGCCGCAACAGGCGACCCGCGACATGTACCTCGACGACAAGGGCAACCTGTTGCCGGGCATGAGCACCGTCGGCCACCGCGCGGTGGCCGTGCCGGGGACGGTCGAGGGCATGTGGGAGGCGCAGCAGCGTTTCGGCAAGCTGAAGTGGAAGCAGGTGCTGGCGCCGGCGATCCGCTATGCCACCGACGGTTTTCAGGTCGAGCCATGGTTGCAGCAGCGCCGCGACGCCGCAGCGAAGAACTTCGCCGGCAAGACCAATTTCGACGCGTACTTTTCCAGTCTCAAGGCAGGCCTGACGTACCGCCAGCCTGAACTCGCGCAGACGCTGTCGCGCATTGCGAGCGACGGCGGGCGCGAATTCTACGAAGGCCGCACCGCGGATCTGATTGCCCAGCAGATGTACGGCCACGGTCTTGTCACGAAGCAGGACCTGATTCAATACAAAGCCGTGTGGCGCCAGCCGCTCACCGCCGACTGGAACGGCTACCAGGTCGTTACCGCGCCGCCGCCGAGTTCGGGCGGCGTCGGGTTGATCCAGATGCTGAAGATGAAAGCCGATCTGAAGCAGGCGTTCGACGGCCTCGAACTCAATTCCGTGCCGTATATCCATTTGATCGCACAGATCGAGGACCGCGTGTTCGCTGATCGCCAGCAATACCTGGGCGATCCGGATGCGTACAAGGTGCCGGTCGGCAAACTGATCGACGACGCCTACCTTGCGCAGCGCGCGGACGAAGTCAAACCCGACGAAGTGCCGGGCGCGGCGCCGGTCAAGCCGGGCCTCGGCGACGCGGCGCCGGAGAAGGCGCAGACCACGCATTTCTCGGTGGTCGACAAGTGGGGCAATGCCGTGTCGAACACGTACACGTTGAACGGTGACTTCGGTTCGGGCGTGGTGGTGGACGGCGGCGGCTTTCTGCTGAACGACGCCATGGATGACTTCGTCACCAGGCCGGCGAGCGCGAGCGGCGCGGAGGTCAATACGGTGGCGCCCGGACGCCGCCCGCTGTCGTCGATGACGCCGACCATTCTGCTGAAGGACAACAAGGTGTCGCTCGTGATCGGCACGCCAGGCGGCTCGCGCATCCTGACCTCGATATTCCAGGTAATGACCGACCTGTACGATTTCAATATGCCGCCCGCCGACGCGCTCGCCGCGATGCGTTTCCACCATCAGTTGCTGCCGCAAAAGACGATCTATTTCGAGCCGTATCATCCGGTCACGGGTGAGCTGGCCGAGCAGTTGCAAGGCATGGGCTACACGCTCGAGGGGCAGTCGTTCAACGGCGATGTGCAGATGATTCGTATCGACGGCACCGCGCCTGAGCCGGCAGCGGACCCGCGCGGCGTGGGTGTGGCGCGCGTGATGCGTTGAAAAGGTGGCCGTGCCTACGACAATAAATTGCAAGTCACGACTAACTGCAGGTAACGACCAACGGGGAACGCGATGAGCGGACAAAAACAACTGAGCACACTCGTGCTGCCCGGCTACCAAGGCTCCGGCGCTGGCCACTGGCAGACGCGTTGGGAAGCGCTGGACCCGTCATTCGTACGGGTGCGAATGACCGACTGGGACCACCCCGAACGCGACGCCTGGTGCCGCACGCTCGATGCCGCCGTAGCCGCCGCTGACGCGCCGGTGGTGTTCGCCGCGCATAGCCTCGGTTGCCTGACGGTCGCCTTCTGGGCCTCGCAGTACGCGGGCGCCGCGCAGCTTGCGAAGGTGGCGGGCGCATTGCTGGTCGCTCCGCCAGATCCCGCCGAAGCGCATTTCCCGCAGGACGCGAGCGGTTTCGCACCCGTGCCGCCCGCGCGCCTGCCGTTTCCGTCCATTGTCGTGGCGAGCCGCGACGATCCCTATGGCGGCGTGACGTTTTCACAGACCTGTGCGAACGCTTGGGGCAGCCGTTGGATCGACATCGGTGCGCGCGGGCATATCAACGCGGACAGCGGGCTTGGTGATTGGGACGAAGGGCGCGAGTGGCTGGAGTCGTTCGGTGCGTCAAACCGTCGCTGAGTAACGCCCGCGCAGAACGCGATCAACGTGCCACCGCGATCAACGCGCGACCAACGCGACCTCGCCGGCTTCAAATCACCGACTGCCCCCGCAACGCCGCGATCCTCGCTTCGTCATAGCCGAGCACGTCACGCAAAATGCTCTCCGTGTGTTCCCCGAGCGTAGGCGGATGCGCAAGCGCTTCGGGCGGCGTGCCGGTCATATTGATCGGATTGCGCACCAGCTTGACCGTGCCGCCCGACGGATGCGGCAGATCCACCTGCATCCCACGCGCCACCACCTGTTCGTTCTCGAAGACTTCGCCGAGATCGTTGATCGGCCCACACGGCACGCCTGCGGCTTCGAGCGCGCTGATCCATTGCTGCTTGCCCTGGAGCCGGACCATCTCCGCGAGAATCGGCACGAGGATGTCGCGATTGCGCACCCGCGCCGGGTTGGTCGCGAATCGCTCGTCGTCGGCCAGTTCCGGACGGCCGCCCACTTCGACGAACTTACGGAACTGCCCGTCGTTGCCGACTGCGACGATGATCCAGCCGTCGCTCGTCTGGAACGTCTGGTACGGCACGATGTTGGGATGCGCATTGCCCCAGCGCACCGGCGGCTGGCCGCTTGCCAGGTAGTTCGAATTCATATTGGCGAGCATCGCCACCTGCACGTCGAGCAGCGCCATGTCGATGTACTGGCCTTCGCCCGTCCGGTCACGGTGGGTGAGGGCGGTGAGCACGGCAATGGTCGAGTACATGCCGGTCATGAGGTCGGCGATCGCGACGCCGGCCTTTTGCGGGCCGCCGCCCGGCTGGCCGTCGCGTTCGCCGGTAATGCTCATGAAGCCGCCAATGCCTTGCACGATAAAGTCATAGCCGGCGCGCTGCGCATACGGCCCGGTCTGCCCGAAGCCCGTCACCGAGCAATAAATGAGATCGGGCTTCACTTCCTTGAGCGATGCGTAGTCCAGACCGTATTTCTTCAACTGGCCGACCTTGTAGTTCTCCAGCACCACGTCGCTCTGCGCGGCCAGCTCGCGGATGATCCGCTGGCCTTCGGGCGAAGCGATGTCGACGGTGACCGAGCGCTTGTTGCGGTTCGCCGCGAGGTAATACGCGGCTTCGCGGGTGTCTTTGCCATCAGGCGTCTTGAGGTACGGCGGCCCCCAATGGCGGGTGTCGTCGCCGACTTCGGGGCGTTCGATCTTGATCACGTCGGCGCCGAAATCGGCAAGAGTCTGCGCGCACCAGGGTCCGGCGAGCACGCGTGTGAGATCCAGCACGCGGATATGACTGAGAGCGCCCATATTCGTAGATGTCTCCTGTGTCGGCCAGCGCGCAGCGCGCCCTGGTTTCATGCACGTAGTTGCGAATCGCGAGGCGGCGCGCAAGGCGCCGCGAATGGAGGCAATCTTAAGCGATTCCGGCACGCGGGCGGAGTCGGCCGAACGTCATAAGACTAACGGCGCGCCCCATAATGTCCCACGCTGCCCGCTCAAACCTGGCCGAACGGCCAACCCTGCAGGGCGCGCTGCCGCGCACGGGCGCCGATCCCGTATAATCAGTCGTTTAAGAAACAAACAGTTGGCGCATCCCACGATGCCGCCGGTAACAGCCAGGGAACTGGCAAACCCGTCCCCCGCACGCTATGAAAGCCGCCGAAATCCGCGAGAAATTCCTCAAGTTCTTCGAATCGAAGGGCCATACGATCGTTCGCTCGTCGAGCCTTGTGCCCGGCAACGATCCGACACTGCTCTTCACCAATTCGGGAATGGTGCAGTTCAAAGATGTGTTCCTCGGCGCGGAGTCGCGTCCGTATTCCCGCGCCACGACCGCGCAGCGCAGCGTGCGCGCCGGCGGCAAGCACAACGATCTGGAAAACGTCGGCTACACCGCGCGCCACCATACATTCTTCGAAATGCTGGGCAACTTCTCGTTCGGCGACTACTTCAAGCGCGACGCGATCCACTACGCGTGGGAGCTGCTGACAGGTGTGTACCAGCTGCCGAAAGACAAGCTGTGGGTCACCGTCTATCACGAAGACGACGAAGCGCACGACATCTGGGCGAAAGAAGTGGGCGTGCCGGTCGAGCGCATCATCCGCATCGGCGACAACAAGGGCGCGCGCTACGCGTCGGACAACTTCTGGCAGATGGCCGACACCGGCCCGTGCGGCCCGTGCTCGGAAATCTTCTACGACCACGGCCCGGACGTGTGGGGCGGCCCCCCGGGCTCGCCTGAAGAAGACGGTGACCGCTACATCGAGATCTGGAATCTCGTGTTCATGCAGTTCAATCGCGACGCGCAAGGCAACATGACGCCGCTGCCCAAGCAGTGCGTCGACACCGGCATGGGCCTGGAGCGTATCGCCGCCGTTCTGCAGCACGTGCACAGCAACTATGAGATCGACCTGTTCCAGGCGCTCATCAAGGCTGCGGGCCGCGAAACCGGCGTGAGCGACCTGACCAACAATTCGCTGAAGGTGATTGCCGATCACATTCGCGCGTGCTCGTTCCTGATCGTCGACGGTGTGATTCCGGGCAACGAGGGCCGCGGCTACGTGCTGCGCCGGATCGTGCGCCGCGCGATCCGTCACGGCTACAAGCTGGGCAAGAAGGGCTCGTTCTTCCACCGCATGGTGGCGGACCTCGTCGCGCAAATGGGCGGCGCGTATCCGGAACTGAAGGAAGCCGAGCAACGCGTGACCGACGTGCTGCGTCAGGAAGAAGAGCGCTTCTTTGAAACCATCGAGCACGGCATGTCGATTCTCGAGAGCGCGTTGGCCGACCTCGAAGCCAAGGGCGGCAAGACGCTCGACGGCGAACTCGCATTCAAGCTGCACGACACGTATGGTTTCCCGCTGGATCTGACGGCAGACGTGTGTCGCGAGCGCGAAGTCACGGTCGACGAAGCCGCGTTCGACGAAGCCATGGCGCGTCAGCGCGAGCAGGCTCGCGCGGCGGGCAAGTTCAAGATGGCGCAAGGCCTCGAATACTCGGGCGCGAAGACCACGTTCCACGGTTACGAAGAAATCGTCTTCGACGACGCGAAGGTGATCGCGCTGTACGTGGACGGTGCTTCGGTGCAGGAAGTGAACCACGGCCAGCAGGCGGTGGTCGTGCTGGATCACACGCCGTTCTACGCGGAATCGGGCGGCCAGGTCGGCGACCAGGGCGTGCTGGCCAACGCGAGCGTGCGCTTCGCGGTGAGCGATACGCTGAAGGTGCAGGCCGACGTGGTCGGTCATCACGGCACGCTCGAGCAGGGCACGCTGAAGGTGGGCGACGTCGTCAAGGCGGAAATCGACGCGGTGCGCCGCGCCCGCACGGCTCGCAACCACTCGGCCACGCACTTGATGCACAAGGCGTTGCGCGAAGTGCTCGGCACGCACGTGCAACAGAAGGGATCACTCGTCGACGCGGACAAGACCCGTTTCGACTTCGCGCACAACGCGCCGATGACAGACGAGCAGATCCGCCGCGTCGAGGAAATCGTCAATGCCGAAGTGCTGGCGAACGCGCCGGGCATCGTGCAGGTCATGCCGTTCGACGAAGCCGTGAAGGGCGGCGCTATGGCATTGTTCGGCGAAAAGTACGGCGACGAAGTGCGCGTGCTCGACCTGGGTTTTTCGCGTGAATTGTGCGGCGGTACGCACGTGCATCGCACCGGCGACATCGGCCTCTTCAAGATCGTGATGGAAGGCGGCGTGGCGGCGGGCATCCGTCGCGTGGAAGCGATTACGGGCGACAACGCCGTGCGCTTCGTGCAGGATCTCGACGCGCGCATCAATGCGGCCGCTGCCGTGCTGAAGGCGCAACCGTCGGAACTGACGCAGCGTATCGTCCAGGTGCAGGACCAGGTGAAGTCGCTGGAAAAGGAACTGAGCGCGCTGAAGTCGAAAATGGCGTCAAGCCAGGGCGACGAACTGGCGGGTCAGGCGATCGAAGTTGGCGGCGTGCACGTGCTGGCAGCTACGCTCGAGGGCGCGGACGTCAAGACACTGCGCGAAACCGTCGACAAGCTGAAGGACAAGCTGAAGAGCGCGGCAATCGTGCTGGCATCGGTCGAAGGCGGCAAGGTGAGCCTGATCGCGGGTGTCACGGCGGACGCCAGCAAGAAGGTCAAGGCAGGCGAACTGGTGAACTTCGTCGCGCAGCAAGTCGGCGGCAAGGGCGGTGGCCGTCCGGATATGGCGCAGGCGGGCGGCACCGAGCCGGCGAATCTGCCGGCGGCACTGGCCGGCGTCAAGGGCTGGGTCGAAGGCCAGCTCTGATTCGAGCATGATTGGGCCACACCGCGCGCCGCAGTTTGGGCGTGCCGTGTGGCCTGAGTTTTTTCGGTCTGTCACGCCAGTCTGTTCATCGGCGTGGCGCCCCGCCTCGCGAGGATTCCCTCGTAGTTCACCTTCGCACAATTGATTTCATGCCGCGCCGCGCAGGCATAATCGCAACCGCAGCCGCAGCCGCAGCCGCAGCCGCAGCCGCAGCCGCAACCGCAACCGCAACCGCAACCGCAACCGCAACCGCAACCGCAACCGCAACCGCAACCGCAAGATCAGGAAGCACCTTCCGCCGCAGTTGCGGGCTCAGGCAAATTCGCGGCACTTTCCCGAGTCACCATTGCCTGCTTGAGCGCGTTCAGTGCGGACGAAAAATGCCCGCGCCGCCACACGAGCAATGTCTCGATCTCGCCGATATCCGGTAGCTCATGCACCGCGATATTGCTGGCGTCAGCCTGCAAATCCAGCACCGATCGTGGCGCGACCGCCACTCCCGCGCCGGCGGCCACGCAAGCCACGATCGCGTGGTAGGAGCCCAACTCCAGCACGCGCGCGGGCCTCACGCCGTGTTCCAGATACCACTTCTCGATATAAGCCCGGTAAGCGCAACCGCGCTCGAACGCGATCAGCGTTGACAGCGCAATGTCCCGAACGTCGTGGATCGGCCGATGCCCGCGGGGCGTCAGCATCACCAACTCCTCCCTGAACACAGGCACCGACTCGAATAATTCGCCGAGCGCGGCGGGGTCCAACGGCGTTGCCACCAACGCCGCATCCACTTCGAATTCGCGCACCCGCTCGATCAGCTTGCCGGTCGTGCCGGTTTCCAGTTCCAGTGCAACTGCGGGCCACCGCTGATGGTAAAGAGCGAGCAACGCGGGAAGACGCGTTGCCGCGACGCTTTCCATCGTGCCCAAACGCAGGCGCCCGCTCGGACGATCCTCACGCACCGCGTGACGCGCCTCGTCGGCGAGCGCGAGCAGTCGTTCGGCATATGGCAGCAGCGTCTCGCCGGCCGGCGTCAGCACGAGACGGCGGCCGTCGCGGATAAACAGGTCGGTGCCCAGTTGCTCTTCAAGCTGCTTGATGCGCGTGGTGACGTTCGATTGCACGCGGTTGAGCTTGGCAGCGGCGCGCGTCACGCCGTTTTCCCGCACGACGGCGCGAAAAATGGTCAGGGCGGCCAGATCCATGATTCTCTCCTGGCGATTGGTGATATCCGAATTATTCATTTTTCGTGATCGAAAGGTCAAGCTATCATGAATTCAACCATTCCGATCCTGCTAACGGCATCTATCACCGCCCGCTCATGAACGAATTCGCCTCCATTGCGCGCGGCAGCCTAGCCGGGCACCACGCCGCCCGCCGCGCCGCGCTTGCCTGCATGGTCACACTGGCCGTTGCGCTCGGCATCGGCCGATTTGCGTTCACGCCGCTCTTGCCTCTGATGCTGCACGGCGGCGCATTTGGCCAGCCGCAGATCGACATTCAGCATGGTGGGTGGCTTGCGTCGTTCAATTACGCGGGCTATTTCGTCGGCGCGGTCAGTTGCGCCGCGCTGCGGATCGAGCCGGCGCGCATGGTGCGCGCGGGGCTTGCGACGACGGTGCTGCTGACGCTGGCGATGGGCGTGACGAGTCAGTTCTGGGTATGGGCGGCGGTACGCTTCCTCGCCGGCGCGGTCAGTGCGATGACGTTCGTTTTCGCGTCGCAGTGGGGCTTGCGGCGGCTTGCCGAACTCGGTGCGCCGGAGTGGGGCGGGGTGATCTATACGGGGCCGGGTGCGGGTATCGTCGGAACGGGGCTGCTGGTCACCGTGGCGGATGGGTACGGGCCCTCGACGGGGTGGCTCGGTTTTGGTCTTGTCGCCGCAGTTCTGGCGATTGTCGTTTGGCCGGTTTTCACCGGTCGCGGGAATGAGCGGGGTGCTCGCCAGGTGGACAGCGATGCCGCGCCTGCCGAGACTCCCGCCACTCCGGCCCCCGCCCCAAGAAGCCACGCCCTCCCCACCACCACCCGCCCCGCCGACGCCTTCTGGCTCATCCTCCTCTACGGCATCCCTGGCTTCGGCTACATCATCACCGCGACTTTCCTGCCGGTGATCGCGCGTCACGCGTTGCCCGGCTCGTCCTGGCCGGACCTGTTCTGGCCGATGTTCGGCGCGGCGCTGATCGTCGGCGCACTGCTGGCCGCGCGTTTGCCGGTGCATTGGGACAATCGCAAGCTGCTGGCCGGCTGTTACGTGCTGCAGGCGTGCGGCATCGCGCTCGGTATCGTCTGGCCGACAGCAGGCGGCTTCTCATTCGGCAGCATCCTGATCGGCTTGCCGTTTACCGCGATCACCCTGTTCGCGATGCGCGAGGCGAGGCGTCTGCGTGGCGACGACGCTGCCGCGCTGATGGGTTATGCGACGGCGGCCTATGGTGTTGGTCAGATCGTCGGCCCGCTGGTCGCGGCGCCGATTGCCGCACGGAGCGGTTCTTTTTCACCGGCGCTGTGGCTGGCGGCGGCCGCATTGCTGGTGGGCGCGGCCGGGCTGATCGTCGTCGCACGCATGACTCGTGGCCGTGGCCGCATGCCCGATTGCGGCTGCAACTGAGCGCGTATCGACGCGACCGCCCCCGCCGGTCCGTAACCGGAAAACAAATAACCGAAGGGCGCACTAAAATGACCGCTTTCCCGTCATCTCAGCGCGCCTGTCGCCGGGCGCGCCGCCAGCCATGCAACATTTCGCGTCCGACAACTATGCCGGCATCTGCCCTGAAGCGCTCGAAGCGCTGATCGCCGCCAACAACAGCGGCCACGAGCCGGCCTACGGCGACGACTCCTGGACCAACCAGGTATGCGACCGTCTGCGCGAGCTGTTCCAGACCGACTGTGAAGTGTTCTTCGTATTCAACGGCACGGCCGCCAATTCGCTGGCGCTCGCGTCGCTATGCCAGTCGTATCACTCGGTGATCTGCCACGAACTCGCGCATATCGAAACCGACGAATGCGGCGGACCGGAGTTCTTCTCGGGCGGCTCGAAACTGCTGACGGCGCCCGGCGTCGGCGGCAAACTCACGCCGGACGCGATCGAAGCGGTGGTCACACGCCGTGCCGACATCCACTACCCGAAACCGAAAGTCGTCACGCTGACTCAATCGACGGAAGTCGGCACGGTCTACAGCGTCGAGGAAGTGCGGGCGATCGCGGCGATCGCCAAACGGCGTCATCTGAAAGTGCATATGGACGGCGCGCGTTTCGCCAACGCGGTCGCCGCGCTGGACGTGCATCCGTCGGAGATCACGTGGCGCGCGGGCGTGGACGTGCTGTGTTTCGGCGGCACCAAGAACGGCTTGCCGGTCGGTGAAGCGGTGGTGTTCTTCGACCGCGCGCTCGCCGACGATTTCGCCTACCGCCTGAAACAGGCGGGCCAACTGGCTTCCAAGATGCGCTTTATTTCCGCGCCGTGGCTGGGTCTGCTCGATAACGACGTCTGGTTGCGCAACGCGCGTCACGCGAATGCGATGGCGCAACTGCTGCAAACGCGGTTGCAGGAAATTCCGGGCGTGAGCATCATGTTCCCCAGAGAATCGAACGCGGTCTTTGCGCAGTTGCCCACGCAAGCCGCCAAGGCCATGCGCGCGCGCGGCTGGAAGTTCTACGAATTCATCGGCGCGGGCGGTTGCCGGCTGATGTGCGCATGGGACACGCAGCCGGAAACGGTCGAACGGTTCGCCGCCGAGGTGCGGGAGTTGTGCGCGGCGTGACCCGAACGCCATTCCCCAGAAGTCAGACACAATCACACAAAACAAACGGGACGTCTCTCTCACGCCATGACCGAATACCGATTCTGCCCACGCTGTTCCACGCCGCTGATCGAGCGCGCCGATGAAGCGCATGAAGGCGGGCGCATCCGCCAGACTTGTCCCGATACCGAGTGCGGCTACGTCCATTGGAACAACCCGCTGCCCGTGGTGGCGGCGATCGTCGAATACGAAGGCAAGATTCTGCTGGCGCGCAATGCCGCGTGGCAGGAAGGCGTATTCGCGCTGATTACGGGCTTCCTCGAAAACGGCGAGACGCCGGAAGAGGGGATTGCCCGGGAAGTCCTCGAGGAAACTTCGTTGCACGCGGAGACGGTCGAGCTGATCGGCGTGTATGAATTCATCCGCAAGAACGAGCTGATCATCGCGTACCACGTGAAGGCATACGGCACGGTTGCGCTCTCGCCGGAATTGCTCGAATACCGGCTGGTCGAGCCGGCCAGGTTGCGGCCGTGGCGCGCGGGCACCGGCCAGGCGCTCGGCGAGTGGATGCGGCGGCGCGGCTTGCCGTTCGAGTTTGTCGAAAGGCCCGGGCAGTAACAGACCAGGCAGCAGGTAAACGAGCTCGCGCTCAGGGAGGAGCACGGCATGGCCTATATTTTCTATCTGACCCATATCCATCTCGGCTACGACGCGCTGTCGCAGTTGCCGTCGGAATGCGGACGCGTCGGCATCAAGCGGCCGCTGATCATCACGGACAAGGGCGTGGTTGCAGCCGGCCTCGCGCAGCGCGCGCTCGACGCGCTGAAGTTCGGCGACGTCCCGGTCTTCGACGACACGCCGTCGAACCCGACCGAGGCGATGGTGCTCGCGGCCGCTCAGATGTACCGCGACGAAGGCTGCGACGGCCTGGTCGCGGTGGGCGGAGGATCGTCCATCGATCTGGCCAAGGGCGTAGCGATCGCCGCCACGCATCCAGGCGCGCTGACGCAATACGCCACCATTGAAGGCGGCAGCCCGAAGATCACGGCCGCGGTCGCGCCGCTGATCGCGGTTCCCACCACGGCGGGCACGGGCAGCGAAGTCGCGCGCGGTGCAATCGTGATCCTGAACGACGGCCGCAAGCTCGGCTTTCATTCGTGGCATCTGCTGCCCAAGTCGGCGTTGTGCGATCCGGCGCTCACGCTCGGCCTGCCGCCGGGGTTGACGGCGGCCACCGGCATGGACGCGGTCGCGCACTGCATCGAAACTTTTCTCGCGCCCGCCTTCAATCCTCCCGCGGACGGCATCGCGCTGGACGGCTTGGAGCGCGCGTGGGCCAACATCGAACGCGCGACGGCGGACGGTAGCGATCGCGACGCGCGCCTGAACATGATGAGCGCTTCGATGCAAGGCGCCATGGCCTTCCAGAAAGGGCTGGGCTGCGTGCACTCGCTGTCGCATCCGCTGGGCGGCCTGACGGTGAACGGGCGCACGTCGCTGCATCACGGCACGCTGAACGCGGTTGTGCTGCCCGCCGTGCTGCGTTTCAACGAGACGGCGGACAGCGTGGTGGCCGAGCGCCGCTATGCAAGAATGCGCCGCGTGATGAATTTGCCGGAGAATGCCGATCTCGCCCAGGCGCTGTTCGACATGACCGCGCGGCTCGGTTTACCGACCGGCCTCAGGCAGATGGGCGTCGACGAAAGCATGTTCGACAAGGTGATTCAGGGTGCGCTCGCCGACCACTGTCACCGCACGAATCCACGCGAAGCGACGGCCGACGACTACCGCCGCATGCTGAGCGAATCGCTCTGAAAAAACAATCGCCGCGCACCGCGCACGACAACGCTAAAGATACTCACGCCAGCATGAACAAACCCGTACCCGCCGCGCGCATCGCCTACCGGCATTTCCTGCCGATCACCACGCGCTGGATGGACAACGACGTCTATGGCCATGTCAACAACGTCGTCTACTACAGCTACTTCGACACGGTGGTGAACGAGTATCTGATCCGCACCGGCGTGCTCGATTTCGAGCATGGCGCGACGATCGGGCTGGTGGTCGAGACGCACTGCAATTACTTCGCGCCGCTGGTGTTTCCCGAGCGGATCGAAGCGGGCCTGCGGGTGGTGCGGCTCGGTACGTCGAGCGTGCGCTACGAAGTGGGGCTTTTCAAGGAGGGCGAAGATCAACCCGCCGCGCAAGGACACTTCGTGCATGTGTATGTGGATCGCGTCACACGGCGTCCCGTGAGCTTGCCCGCCGAATTGCGCGCGGCGCTCGAACCGCTGTGCGTCTCTGGGCAGGCGGAATAGGCGCGTGCAGTCGTTCGTCATCAATCTGCTCAACGGTGTCAGTTACGGCCTGTTGCTGTTCATGCTGTCGGCAGGCTTGACGCTGATTTTCAGCATGCTCGGCGTGCTGAATTTCGCGCACGCGGGCTTCTACATGCTGGGCGCGTACGTCGGCTTTTCGGTGGCGGCGCGCGCGGGATTCTGGAGCGCGCTGGTGATCGCACCGCTGGTCGTCGGGCTGATCGGCGCGGGCCTTGAGCGTTGGCTGTTGCGGCGCGTGCGCGTGCACGGCCATCTCGCGGAATTACTGCTGACGTTCGGCGCCGCGTATCTCCTCGGTGAACTTGTCAAGCTCGGCTGGGGCTTGAGCCCGCTTTCCGCGACGGTGCCGGCCGTGCTCGAGGGGCCGCTCTTCACGGTCTACGGCGCGGCGTTCGCGCGCTATCGGGCGTTCATGATGGTGGTATCGCTCGCCATGCTGGGCGTGCTCTACGCGGTGTTGCGCGTGTCGAAGGCGGGGCTGATCGTGCGCGCCGCGCTTACGCACGCGAGCGCCGTCGAAGCGCTCGGCCACAACGTGCCGCGCGTGTTCACCGGCGTGTTCGCGGCCGGCACGGCGCTCGCCGCGTTGGCCGGCGTGATCGGCGCGCCGCTCTTCGTGATCGAACCGGGCATGGCGGAGTCGCTTGGCTCGATTGTGTTCGTGGTGGTCGTGATCGGCGGGCTGGGCTCGCTGAGCGGGGCGCTGGCGGCGTCGCTGCTGGTGGGCTGCGTGCAGACGCTGGCCGTGGCGAGCAATGTGTCGCTGGGCGACGTGCTGTCGCTATTCGACGCATCGCTGCCGGCGCAATGGGACGCGCTGACGCTCGCGCAACTCGCGCCGCTGATTCCTTATCTGCTGCTGGTCGCGATGCTGGCGCTGCGCCCGCGCGGCCTCTTCGGGCGGCGTGACGACCATGCGTGACGACCGTGCGTGACGACCGTGCGTGACCCAGGCGCATCGTCCGCGCTGTCCGCGACCGCGCCGCGTGCGGTGTGGCGCGTGCTCGCGCCGTGGCTCGCGCTTATCCTGTTCCTCACCGCGCCGCCTTTTGTCTGGCCGCAAAGCTGGCTGCTCGCCTATCTCGCGCAGACCGCGACGATGATCGTGTTCGCGCTTTCCTACAATCTGCTGCTCGGCGAGACGGGACTGCTGTCTTTCGGGCATGCCGCTTATTCCGGCCTTGGCGCACTCCTCGCCGCGCAGGTGTTCAACCGGATCGGCGTGCCGCTCGTGCTGTTGCCGTTGGTCGGCGGCATCGGCGGCGCGCTGTGCGGTGTGTTGTTCGGTTTCGTCTCGACGCGGCGTGCCGGCACCGCCTTCGCAATGATCACGCTCGGTCTCGGCGAACTCGTGGCCGCCGCCGCATGGACGCTGCCCGACTGGTTCGGCGGCGAGGCGGGCGTGGCGATCGATCGCGCGAGCGGAGCGTCGTGGGGCTGGAGCTTCGGTCCTGCACGCGAGGCGTATGCACTGATCGTCGTGTGGTGTCTGCTCGCGAGCGGGGCGATGTTCGCGCTCTCGCGCACGCCCTTCATGCGCGTTGCCAATGCCGTGCGCGACAACCCGGTGCGGGCGGCGGCGATCGGCTGTTATCCGCGCCGCATCCGTTACGGTGTGGTGGTGGTGTCGGCGTTTTTCGCGGGTATCTCGGGAACCTTGGCGCTGATCAACGTGGAACTGGTGTCGACGGAAAGCGTCGGCATGATGCGCTCGGGCGCAGTGTTGATCGCCACGGTGATCGGCGGCACGGCGGTGTTTTTCGGTCCGGTTGCGGGCGCGGTCGTTCTGACGTTTTTCAGTGTCGCGGTGGCGAGCGTCGCGCGCGCATGGCTGTTCTATTTGGGACTCTTCTTCATCGTGGTGGTGGTGATTTCGCCCGACGGACTCGCGGGTTTCGTGCAGCGGCATGCCGCGCGTGTAGCCACGCACGGCTGGCAGCGATGCCGCGCAGCGTACCTGTGGGGCACGGCGGCCGCGCTGCTGTGGACGGCGGTCGTCGTGCTCGCGGTGCAATGGGCGTACGCCGTGCAATTCGGGTTGGACGACGGCGGGGTCTTTAGCGGCACCGGTGGCGCCGGCGGCATGGGCGCGCTGGTCTGGTTGGGCGGGTCGCCGCTCACGCTCGGCGCCGCGCTCATCACGCTGGCCGCGCTCGGCGGAGTCGCGACGCATTACGCGATTCGCGCGCAGGCCCGCCTCGCAGCCGCGCTTTCGAGCGCTACGCACACCGACGGAGACGAGCGATGATCCCGGCGCTCGCGCTCTACGGTATCGAAAAACGTTTCGGCGCTACGCAGATTCTGCGCGGCGTCGATCTCGCGGTTCAGCCCGGCGAACGGCACGCGTTGATTGGTCCAAACGGCGCGGGTAAGTCGACACTCTTCAATCTGATCGCCGGCGGCGCGCGGCCGAACGCCGGGCGCATCGATCTGTTCGGCGCCGAGATTACGCGCCTTGCGCCGGCCGCGATCACGCGCCGCGGACTTGCGCGCAGCTTCCAGAACACCAGCGTGTTCACGCGCCTCAGCGTGTTCGACAACCTGCGCTGCGCGGCGCTGCTGGCGGAGCGCGACCGCACGCGCTGGTGGCAGCGTTTCAGCGGCTCGCGCACGGTCGACGCGCGGGCGGCACAGATGCTCGACGCGGTGGGCCTGAGTGCGCGCCGCCACGCTCAGGCGGGTACGCTCAGCTATGCCGAGCAACGCGCGCTCGATCTCGGCATCGCGCTCGCGGGCGGCGCGCATACCTTGCTGCTCGACGAACCGACTGCGGGCATGAATCGCGCGGAGGCGGCGCATGCCATCGAACTGATCCGCGAGACCACGGCGGGCCGCACGCTGTTGATGGTCGAGCACGACATGGACGCAGTGTTCGCGATCGCCGATCGCATTTCTGTCCTCGTGCAAGGGCGCATTATCGCGAGCGGCACACCGGCGGCGATCCGCGCCGATGCGGCGGTACGTGCCGCGTATCTCGGCGAAGGGTTCGGGACATGAGCGCCTTGCTCGACATTCGCGGACTCAATGCGTGGTACGGCGCGAGCCAGGCATTGCACGGCGTGACGCTGCGCATCGAGGCGGGCGAAGTGCTGGCGCTGGTCGGCCGCAACGGCTCGGGCCGTTCTACACTCGCGCGCGCGATCATGGGTCTCGTGCGCAGCGAAGGCGAACTGCGTTTTGCGGGCCGCTCGCTCGGCGGTCTGCGCACCTTCGAAATCGCGCGTCTCGGGCTGGGTTACGTGCCCGAACATCGGGACGTCTTCCCAACGCTAAGCGTGCACGAGAATCTTCAACTCGGCGTTGCGCCACGTGATCGCGGCCGTGCGCCGCGCTTCACTTTCGACGACGCCTATGCGCTTTTTCCCGTGCTGCACGAGCGCAAGCGCACGCGCGCGGGCGCGCTGTCGGGCGGCGAGCAGCAGATGCTGACGCTCGCGCGGGCACTGCTCGGCGATCCCGATCTGCTCGTGATCGACGAACCGGGCGAGGGTCTCGCACGTCTCGTGATGGAACAGGTCGCCGGATGTTTGCGGGCGCTGCGCGATCGCGGTGTGGCGATGCTGCTGATCGAACAGCGGCTCGTGATCGCACAGGACATCGCCAGCCGCGTCGCGGTGATGGGGCATGGCGAAGTGGTGTTCGACGATGCGCTCGCGTCGTTCGTGCAGAGGACTGACGTGATGCAGGAATGGCTCGGCGTTGGTTGATCGAGGCGCTGACTCGCCGTGTTTTATTGCAGCGCCGCATGGTGAAGGATGATCGTTTTGCTGTGCTGCTGAATGCCTTGCGCGTCGGTTGGCGAGCGCATTGCGTGCGCGGCGCGGCAATCGCGCCGGACATGCCGTTTGAATCTCATTTGCCGGTGCGCCGCTCAGGCCGCGCGCATGCGGCTTTCCGATGACGCGTCACGCCGATTCAAACGCTTGATCGTTTGGTGAGCGTCCTCCAGAAATCTTGTCGGCAGCGCGCTGACAAATAAAGACAATCGGGTAAAAGACGCGCGACGGCGGCTTGCTGTTTAAAGCCTGCGTATGCGCGACTCACCATGCCGTGCCCGGCGCGCGAAGACGCGTCGCGGCTCCAGGAGGAGACATCATGAGATACGGACGCGCGTTGGATAAGGTGTCGGCGAATCATGCGCCGATGCCGGCTTCGCACGAGGCAAGCCCGAAGCGCGCCTGGCGCTCGCCGATCAGCGCAGGCGCCGCGCTTCTGACGGCGGCGTTGCTGATGTCCGCCTGCGCCGATGCCAGTTCGACGACGGGCGACGCGGCATCCGCACCGGCAAATCCCGCGAACAGGGCAGCCGATGTGGCGAGCAACAACGTCAGCACGAATGACAGCCGTGGAAACGGCAACGCCAATTCCAACGCCAACGCCAACGCCGCCACTACGGATTCCGGGCTCGCCACTCAACCTGCCGCTTCTACACGTCGTCCCGCACTCGAACTGGCCAAAGCGAAACAGCTACTCGCGGAACAAAGCGTCGCGGCGCGCGTGCCATCGGCGAGCGGCCTGACCGAAAAGCGCAGCCGCCCGCTGACGCTGCGCGATTCCGGCATCGACGGTTCGCTGATGTTCGCGCGCGACGTGGACTTCCGCGTGACGGGCGACATCGGCTTCATGATCCACGACATGGCGGCGACGCTGAGCCCGGCGCGCGCCGGCCAGCCGATCGTATTCGACGATCCCACCAGCGTCACAATCAACGTCCACCGCGGCCATGTCACGCTGGACAGCGCCAAGCTCACCGCGATCTTCAATCGCTACCTGTTCCAGTATCAGGGCTCGCCGCTGCGCAACATGCGCGTCGTTCCGCAGGACGGCGGCAACTTGCGCATTACCGGCGAGATGCATCGCGAGACATGGGTGCCGATCGTGTTGAGCGGATCACTGTCGATGCGCAACACCGAGGAACTCGTGTTTCACGCCGATCATGTCGAAGTGGCCGGCGTGGGCGCCGACAAGCTGATGCAGGCCGCCCACGTGAAGATGGCCGACCTGCTGAAAGTGGACACGCCGATCGCGCGTCTCGACGGTGACGACGTCGTGATGCAGGTGGCCAAACTGACGCCGCCGCCCGCGTTGCGCATGACGATCACGCAGATCGAGACGAGCGCCACGGGCGTGCGCTTCACGCTCGACGACCGGAGCGTGCCCAACATCGTCTGGCCCGCGACGATGCCCGCGCGCGGCATGCTGGTGCAGGGCGGCGACGTCAAATTCATGCGCTCGATGCCGATGAACATCGACATGGCGCTCACGCCGATCGACAACAAAGCACCGTTCGTGCTGGATCTGTATCACTATCGCGAGCAGATGGCGGCCGGTTTTTTCACCTTCGACGAAGCGGGCGCGCTGGACGTGCATCTGCCGTCGTATACGACGCTAGCCAGCGCGGACAAAGACAAGGACTCGCCGGCGCAAACCGGCAGCGCGAGCGCGCGTTATAACGACAGCTTCATTCGCGCCCAGCAGGCAGCGCTCGCGCAGGCGCGGCTCGTGTGGCAACGCGTGCCGCAGACCGTGCAAACCGCCGCGGTGGCGCGCGCGATTCCGGTCGGCACACGCGCGGCGTTTTCCGGGCAGCGCATGTCGACGCCGGGTTCGGCGTTCAGCGATGAGCGCCATTCGCCGGGCCCCGCGCCGCTGATTCACGTCGAGAACGTCGACTTCTACGTGGCGGGGCGCATCGGTTTTCATGTGCGTTCGCTGGACGCGCAGATGGTGCCGAAAAAGCCGGGACAACCGGTCGATCTGGACGATCCCGATCAGTACGATATCCGCATTATCGGCGGCGAGGTCGTGGAGCCGTGGCCCGCCATGGCGGCGCTCTTTAACGACTATCTGCTCGACTACGAGCCGCGTTCGCTCAACGACCTGCAGTTGAAACCCGTGGACGGCAAACTCGAAGTGACAGGTGGCATCAAGTTGTGGAATCACTTTCCTGGAGTCTGGCTGCCGACCACGATGAGCGGCACGATCGTCGCCAAAGACGAGCGGCACCTGGTGTACGAACCGACTTCAGTAAAGGTGCTGGGCGTGCCGCAGGCCGGCTTGCTGCGCGCGCTGGATATTCCGCTCGCCTCACTCACGCCGTTCACGCGCAAGGGTGTGGCGCTCAAGGGTAACGAGCTGGTGTTCGATCAGTACACGGTGTTTCCGCCGCCGGTCCTGCAAGGGCGTCTCGCGAGCGCGACGGTTACGGATGAAGGCCTCGTGCTGAAGTTCAAGCGCGATAGCAACGTCGCGGCGGCAAGGCCGCCTGCGGGCGCGGGCAAGAGCTTCGTCTGGATCGAGTCCGGCGACGTGAAGATGTTCAATTCGCTGGTGACGAATACGCGCACGTTCATCAAGGACAGCTCGAACGCGGGCGTCATGAAGTTCGATCTGTACGCTTATCGCAAGGACGTGTCGAAGGGAACCGTGAGGATGGGCGAGGATGGCGGCCTGGATGTCGATCTGGCCGTCAGGAAGTAGCGTGGCTCAACTGGAGCCCGTTTGAAATTGGTTGAAGCCTGCGCGATGCCGTCTTGATGCGCCGCGCAGGCCGCAAGTTCAAGCGTCCTTATTGATGATCCACTCGTGCGCCGGGTCATTGCGGAAATGCCAGGTCCGCTTGCCGCCTGCCATGACGTTCAGATAATACGAGTCATAGCCATACGGCACGACCACGGGGTGATAGCCGCGCGGCACCATGACGACGTCGTGGTCCTCCACCGCCATCGACTCGTCGATATCGCGCATGTCGGTGTACACGCGCTGGAACGCAAACCCTTGCGGCGGATCGAGCCGGTGATAGTAAGTCTCTTCGAGCGAACTCTCGTGCGGCACGTTGTCGGTATCGTGCTTATGCGGCGGGTAGCTCGAAGCGTGTCCGCCAGGCGTTCTGACTTCGACCACCAACAGTGATTCCGCGGGCTCGGTCTGCGGAAGAATATCGCAGACGTATCGCGTATTCAGGCCTTTGCCGCGTGTCGAGCGCTTCATCGAAACGGGCTCGATCAACCTCGCGGGATACTTGCCTTCGGCAGGCGCGCTCGCCACGCCGATCTCGGCATCGCGGCAAGCGCGAACCGTCGCCCGCACGTTCGGCGGCAGATACACCGCATAAGGCGCGGCGTCCTCGAACACGCTGTCACGCGAGCCGATGGAACGCCAGGTCGTCTCCGCGGTTTCGATGTCCACTGTGCCGGTGAGCACGACAATGCACACTTCGCGAGCTGGCTCGTGCACGTGCACCACTTCGTTCGTGCCGAGGCGGTAAGCGGCAAACCCCACATATCGCCAGCAGGCCGACTCCGGTGTCACTCGCGCGATCGTTTGGCCTTCGCGCTGCGCCTTCACCAACAAGCTCATGCTGCCTCCTGCTCTGTCCTGTTTGCGGCGTCGAGCGGTGCGTCGACCAACGCGCGCAACGTCTTGTAGCCCTTTTGCGCATACTCGAACGAAGGCGCCACGACCGGGTCCTGTTCGGCTTCGACCACCAGCCAGCCGCGATAACCGTGCCGCTTCAATCGCTGGATGATCGCCGGGAAATCCACCGCGCCGTCGCCCGGCACCGTGAAGGCGCCGGCGATCACCGCGTCCAGAAAACTCCAGTTGCGATTGCGCGCGAGTTTCATCACGGCGGGGCGCACGTCCTTGCAATGCACGTGGCAGACCCGTGCGATATGTTTGTCGAGCACGGCAATGGGATCGCCGCCGGCAAACGTGATGTGTCCCGCGTCGAACAGCAGGCCGACAGCGTCACTGGTGCGCGCCATCAACTGATCGACATCGGCAGGCGTCTCGACATAAGCGCCCATGTGATGATGGTACGCGAGCCGCACGCCGCGGCTTAGGGTATAGCGCGCAAATTCGTCGACACGCTCCGCATAAGCGGCCCATTGCGCGTCGCTGAAAAAACGCGGCCGTTGATAAAGCGGCTGCGGCGCGCCCTGAATCGAATCGGCGACCTCGCCATACACCATCGCCGTCGCGCCGTTTTGCGCGAGCAACTCCAGATGCGGGCCGACGGCGGCGATTTCTTCCGCTACGCTTTGCCGAGCGAGACGTCCGGAATACCAGCCTGAGACCAGCGCAAGATCGTATTGCGCGAGCAGCGTCTTCAGCGCCTGCGGCTCGCGCGGAAACTTGTTGCCCAGTTCGAAGCCTTGATAGCCGATCTGGCGGCCTTCCGTCAGCGCCACCTCGAGCGGCGTCTCGCCGCCGAGCGAAGGCAGATCGTCGTTCATCCACGAGAGCGGATTGATGCCGATACGTACGTCGAAAGCAGTCATGCGGGCGTCCTCATTCGTTGTCGGTGGGGCCGGCGTTTGGCGCGGAGCTGGACGGTTCGGCGCGTGCCGCGAGTTGGGTTTCGTATTTCGCACGGGCGTCGCGTACCGCGGGGCGCGCCGAGACTTCCGGCACGGCCACTTCCCACCACCAGCCGCCGTCGTCCGTGGTGCGGGCAGCGTCGGTATCGATGCTGATGACATAGGTGCGATCGGCCACGCGGGCGCGTTGCAACGCAGCTTCGAGTTCGGCGACGTTCGCGGCGTGTTCGGCCTGGGCGCCCAGGGCGCGCGCATGGGCGGCGAAATCGATCTTGGGTGCGCCGAGCGGGCCCTGCTTGCAGTCTTCGAGCAGGTTGTTGAACGGCGCGCCGCCGCATGCCTGCTGCAAGCGGTTGATGCAACCATAGCCGCGATTGTCGAGCACCACGACGATCAGCTTCGCGCCGATCATCACGGAGGTCGCGATCTCGCTGTTCATCATCAGATAGCTGCCGTCGCCGACCATCACGATCACTTCACGCGCGGGCCGTGCGAGCTTGACGCCGAGTCCGCCGGCGATCTCGTAGCCCATGCACGAATAGCCGTACTCGACGTGATACGAGCCCGGTTTGCCGGCGCGCCACAGTTTATGCAATTCGGCGGGCAGCGTGCCGGCCGCGCAGACGACGATATCGTTCGCCGGCGAGCTTGCGCTCGAACGCTGTATCGCGCCGATTACATCGCCCTCGTAAGGCAGCACGCTGTCGCGTTGCGGCGCATGGGTGAGCGTGCTCACCGTATCGCGCCAGCCCGCCGCGAGTTTGTGTGCGCGCGCGGTCCAGGTGCGATCGGCGTGCCAGCCTTGCAGGGGTTCGGCGAGTGCATCGAGCGCAAGCCGCGCGTCGGCTTCGACCACCAGCGCGCGATGCTTGAGGCCGTCGAAAGCATTGACGTTGATGGCGATCACATCGGCTTGCGTGAACAAGGTGTTCGAGCCGGTCGTGAAGTCCTGCAAGCGCGTGCCGATCGCCAGCACGCAATCGGCGTCGTGCGCGAGCGCGTTCGCGGCGGGCGAGCCCGTCACGCCCAGCGCGCCCGCGTTCAACGGATCGTTCCAGGCAAGCGACCCTTTGCCGGCCTGCGTTTCCGCGACCGGAACGCCGTGCGCGGTGGCGAAACTATGCAGTGCATCGGAGGCGCGGCCGTAGAGCACACCGCCGCCCGCGACGATCAACGGCCGTTTGGCCTGCCGCAGACGCGCGAAGGCGGCCTCGATTTCGTCGATGCGCGGCGCGGGCGAATGAAACGTGACGATGCGCGGCTTGAAGAAGTCGACGGGGAAATCCCATGCCTGCGCCTGCACGTCTTGCGGCAACGCGAGCGTGACCGGTCCGCACAAGGCGGCGTCCGTCAGTACGCGCACGGCGCGCGGCAGCGCATTGAGCAATTGCGCCGGATGCACGATGCGGTCGAAGTAGCGCGACACCGGCTTGAGCGCGTCGTTGGCGGAGACGCCGCCGTCGTGGAAGTCTTCGAGCTGCTGCAATACAGGATCGGGTGCGCGCGAGACGAAGATGTCGCCGGGCAACAGCAGCACCGGCAAACGGTTCACGTGGGCCAGCGCCGCCGCGGTCACGAGGTTGGTGGCGCCCGGTCCGATCGACGTCGTGACGGCCATCATGCGGCGGCGGAAATGCGCCTTCGCATAGGCGATCGCGCTGTGCGCCATCGCCTGTTCGTTATGGGCGCGCAGAGTCGGTAATTCGTCGCGGTGCTGATACAGCGCTTCGCCGATCCCCGCCACGTTGCCGTGGCCAAAGATGGCGAACACGCCGCCGAACAGCGGATCGGTACCGTGGCCGTCCTCGGTCGCGACGCGTTGCGCGGCGAGATAGCGGACCAGCGCCTGCGCGGCCGTCAGGCGCACCGTGCCGCCCGAGCCCGTGCGAGCAAGGCTGGCGTCGTTGGCGGACGCCGCGTCGTGATGCATTACGCGCTGATTCATGCGGCCTGCTCCTGATGGACGTGGTGGGTCGCGCCCGGTTGCGTGGCGCTCGCGCCACGTGCTGCGCGCCACGAAGCGATCAACGTTTCGAAGGTGCGGCGCACGCGCGCGATCAATTCGTCGTCGCCGATTTCTCCGGCCAGCCATGCATGGCTCGGTTCGTGAAAGATCGTGCGCCCGACCGTGAAGCCGCGGCATGTCGCCGATTGCGCCGCCGCGCGAAAACCCTCGTTCAACTGTTCGACGGCCGCCGACAAACCGAGCAGGACCACGCCGCGGCAATACGGATCACGCTCGGCGATCAGCGCGTCGACGTTGCGCCATTGCGCGGCGTCCATCGGTTCGAGCTTCCACCACTCGGGATAGATGCCGATGTTATACAGGCGCTTCAATGCGCGATACACGGTGTCCGGCGCTTGCGGCAAATGCGCGTGCTTCGGCGGGATCACTTCGAGCAGCAGTTCATGGCCGCTTGCCTGCGTCGCGTCGTAGAGCGCGCGCAATTGGGCTTCCTGTTCGAGGCGCTGCTCGATGGGTTCGTCGGGATGAAACTGCACCAGGCATTTGACGATATGTTCCTGCGGCCAAGGGATCAGCGTGGTGCCGATCGAACGGCCATGATCGAACACGAGCGGCACCGAGCCCGGCAGTTCCACCGGGCGGCCGATCCACCAGCCGCGGCCGGTGGCCGCGTTCAGCGCGTCCTGGCCGTAGCGGTCGTCGATCAGCACGCCGATGCGGTTTTGCAAACCCAGCGCGCGCTCGGTTTGCGCGACGGCTTCCACGAACAGGCCTTTCAGTTGCGCAATGCGCGCGTCGTCGGCGGCGGTTTGCTGCGCGAGTTCGAAGAACTGGTTGCGGTGGTCGAAGGCGAAGCCGAGCACTTCGTCCCATTGCTTGCGGGCCGGCGAGACGCGATGCAGTCGTGCGAGGCGCGCGTCGCGATCCGGGCGGCGCATGCGCTGCGGATCGGCTTTGGCTTCGCGCAGGAAGTAGTCGAGTTCGGCGGGCGTCGGCATGGCCGGTGCGCAGCCGTGACGTGACACGACCAGCGCGCCGCTCGCGTTCGCGGCGCGTGCGCACGCTTCGAGCGGTTGATCGCGCAACCAGCCCGAGAGAAAGCCCGAGGCGAACGCGTCGCCGGCGCCGAGTACGTTCAGCACTTCGACTTCCACGCCACCTTGAATCGGCACGTCGTCGAGCGAGGCGGGCACCGCACCGTCGATAATCTGACAGCCCAGCGGACCGCGCTTGAGCACCAGCGTGGCCGGCGTGACGGCGCGCACCATCGCGAGTGCGTCGACCAGTTCGGTCTTACCGCCGGCGATACGGAATTCTTCCTCGGTGCCGATCACCAGATCGAACAGCGGCAGAATGCGCTGCAAATGCGCGGTGACGCCTTCGCTCGCGACGAAACGCGTTTCACCGTCCGCTTTGCCGGTGAGACCCCACAAGACCGGACGGTAGTCGATATCGAGCACGGTGCGCACCTGGTTGCGGCGTGCGTAATCCAGCGCGCGGCGGCTCGTGCGGTTCACCTGCTCGGTGGAAAAGTGCGTGCCGGTAATCAGCAGCGCTTTCGACGACGCGATGAAAGCCTCGTCGAAATCCGCTTCATCCACTGCCATATCCGCGCAGTTCTCGCGGTAGAAGATCAGCGGGAACGTGTCGCGGTCTTTCAGGCCGAGCAGCACGAGGGCGGTCAGGCGCTCCTGGTCGATACGCACGTGGCTGACGTCGCAGCCCTCTTTGGTAAGCGTCTCTGTGAGAAAGCGGCCCATATGATCGTTGCCGACGCGTGCCAGCATCGCTGACGCGAGACCGAGGCGCGCGCAACCGAACGCGATATTCGCCGACGATCCGCCGAGATACTTCGCGAAGCTCGACACGTCTTCGAGCCGCGCGCCGACCTGCTGCGCGTACAGATCGACGGCGAGGCGCCCGAGGCAGACGATGTCGCGGCTGCGGCCCGGCGCGAAGCGGCTGGCCGCCGTCGCCGGGGCGGACGTGATTGCGCTGGATGTGCTGGAATGATCCATGAAGTTTCCTGAATAGCTGAGCGCGGTGGCCGGCGCAGCGGCGCCGGTTCCTCGCGCGAATGAATCAGATCGTCGCGCCTTCGAGTTCGCCGATCATCTTCTGCATCTCGGCGCCGCCGGCCATCATGTCGAGCACTTCGTCCTTGCTGATGGTTTCCTTGGTGAACGTGCCGAGCGATTTGCCGCGATTGAGCACCGTGAACGAATCGCCGATCGGATACGCGTGATGCACGTTGTGCGTGATGAAGATCACGGATATGCCTTTCGCGCGCGCCTTGTGGATCAGCTTCAGCACATTGAAGCTCTGCTTCACGCCGAGCGCGGCAGTCGGTTCGTCGAGAATCAGCACGCGTGCGCCGAAGTGAATCGCCCGCGCGATGGCCAGACACTGTTTCTCTCCGCCAGACATGGTGCCGATCGGCTGATGCGGGTCGCGCACGTTGATGCCCATTTCCGCGAGCTTGTCGCGCGCGGTGGTGGCGCTCGTTTCCAGGTCCATCACGCTCAGGAAGCCGAACAGTTTCTTTTGCGGCTCGCGTCCCATGAAGAAGTTGCGTGCGACGGAGAGTAGCGGCACCAGCGCCAGATCCTGATAGACGGTGGCGATGCCCAGGTCGAGCGCGTCTTTCGGCGACTCGAACAACACCGGTTTGCCATCCACCAGATACTGGCCGGAAGAGGGCTGATGCACGCCGGCGAGCGTCTTGATCAGCGTCGACTTGCCCGCGCCGTTGTCGCCGAGCAGGCAATGCACTTCGCCGCGTCTCAGACGCAAGGTCACGCCGCTTAGCGCGATCACTTTGCCAAAGTATTTGTTGACGTTTTCGAGCGCGAGGATCACGTCGTCCTCGCGATCGCTCGCGCTGCCCACGGTATTCGCTACGTTATTCGTATCGGACATGGTCGTCTCCTCGTTACGCCTGCGAGACGCGGCGGCGCACATAGTGATTAAACAGCACGGCGATCAGCAGCATCACGCCGAGGAATACGCGAAACCAGTCGGAACTTACGTTCGTGTAGGTAATGCCGATCTGCACCACGCCGAAGATCAGCGCACCGAAACACGCGCCGACCACCGATCCGTAGCCGCCCGTCAGCAAGGTGCCGCCGATCACCGCGGCGATGATCGCTTCGAACTCCTTCTGCAAGCCCCGGTCGGCGGCAGCCGAGCCGATATCGCACACCTGCAGCACCGCGAACAGGCACGAGCAGAACGCGGTCAACACGAACAGCGAAATCTTCACGCGACGCACCGGCACGCCGACGTTCTTGGCGGCGTTGGCGTCGCCGCCTACCGCGAGAATCCAGTTGCCGGCGCGTGTTTTCGCCAACACGAACGCGCAGACCGCGGCGAGTCCGAGCCACCACAGAATCACCTTCGGAATGCCCGGCACGAGCGCGTGGCCGTTATCGAGCAGCGTGCCGATGCCGTGATGCGCGAGCATCGTGAAAAGACCGTTCAGCGCGACGCCGTGAAACAGCGTGTTCGCAAGCCAATCCTGTTGCGCGAGATCGCCGACGCCGGAGACGATGGTGCGGTCGGCGAACATGATCGACAGCGCGAGCGTGAGGCCGCGCAAGATAAACAGGAACGCGAGCGTGACGATGAACGAGGGCAGGCGCGTACGCATGACAAGATAGCCATTCAGCGCGCCGAGCAGCATCGAGCCCGCAAACGCGAACAGAATGGCGAGGGAAATCGGCCAGTGAAAATAGACCGATGGAATCGCGACCATCATGCCGGCGAAACCGATCATCGAACCGATCGACAGATCGAACTCGCCGGCGATCATCAACAGACACGCGCCCACGGCGAGAATGCCCAGATACGCGGACACCTGCGACCAGTTCATCACGCCGTCGAGATTGAACATGCCGGAGTTGCCGGCCGTCAGCGCGAAAACGAGAAACACCAGTACCGCGCCGGAAATCGCGGCGAATTCGGGGCGGTTCAGCACATGGCCGAACCTGGATTCCTTGCGCAGCCGTTCATCCGAATCGGGCAGCGGCGGGGCTGCCTCGGCATTCGTCTTGACGTGCGGTGGGAAGTGTTTGCCGGCTACACCCATGATGTCTCCTTGGAACCCGGTTGTGCCTGCCTCGCGCGGGGATGAATTGCGAGAACGACAGCCGGTGAAATGCGCGGTGGCGGCGGGCGGCCCTTCCGGTATCGGAACGGTGCCCGCCGTGCGCGTGACTAACTAGAGAAAAGAATCAGCGGTACTGCCCTGCGTACTTGATGACCTTGTCGAGGTTTTCCTTGGTGATGAAGCCCGGGCCCGAACGGATATTCTTCGGCCCGTAGGACGGCGCGAGACCGTAGGTGGCAAGCCGTTCCTTGAACTTCGGATTCGCCTCGAGAATCTTGCGGATCTTCGCGGGATCGGTGGTGTGCTCTTTTTTCACGATCGCCAGCACGGCCACGGGGATATAACCTTGCAGGTACGGCTGCTGGTCTATCGCGAACTGGATCGTGCCGTTCTGGATCGCTTTGGCGATGTCGTCGGAGAAGTCGAACGTGCAGAAGTAGATCTTGCCCGCCAGACCCATTTGCGTGACCGCTTTCAGGGTGGCCGAAGCCGGGGTCGGTCCGAGCGTCAGGATTGCACCGGTGTTCGGGTGATTACGCAGATACGCGCTGACCTTCGATTGAATTTCGGTCGGGTCCTGGCCGGAGTCGATGGTGGACGACTTGTAATCGACGCCGATCGCCTCGGCAAAACCGCGGCAACGGTCGAACGACACGGTGTTGGTGGCGAGGTGATTCACGCACAGGAACGACTTCACGCCTGCTGCCTTGGCTTTCTCACCGGCGGCTTTGCCTGCCACATATTCGGGCTGGCCCACGTGCATGATCGCGCCGAGTTGCGCGCTCTGTTCCTCCGTGCCGGAATTGATCGTGACGAGCGGAATCTTTTTCGCGGTGACTTTGTTGATCGAGCTCTTCAGCACGTCGAAGTCGGCGATGGTGACGATCACGCCGTCGTAGTTGCGCGCGGCGGCCTGCTCGACCAGACGCGCCATATCGGCAATGTCGCCGTTCGGCGGATTGCGATAGTCGGTCTCGACGTTGAAGTCCTCGTCGGCCTGTTTGATGGCGTTCTTGATGGTGTTCCACCACGAATCCGAATCCGGCGCGTGGCTGATCAGCACGAAGTGTGCGTCAGCCGCGCGGGCGGCCGAGGCCGCGCCGAATCCCGTCGCCAACGTCAATGCCGTCACCAGAATCCTGAGCGTAGCCTTGCCCTTGCAAAGTCTCATTGTCTCCACCTTTCTCGGTATGTCGTTTTTGAAGGGAGCGTCTGGCGGGCGGCTTTTCATCCGCATACGGCCCGGGTGTGTCCACCAAAGCACCATCGCTCACGACCAAGATTAGGCCATCTTCCAAGGTGTTGCAATGAAAATTTCATTGCAAATAAAAATGGAAAATACGTTCCATTTGATTCGGCGGCTGCCTATAATCGGCAGCGTCAGGAGGCCGTGTGGCGGGCGTGACGAGCGGCTGCCGCACTGCAATAAAGCACCCGAGAGAGAGCCATGGCGGAAGAGAGCACCGAAGAATTGCCAAGCGTCGAAGAATTGATGCAGCGCATCGCGGAAAACTACGACGCGTTGCCGCGTCAGTTGAAGAATGTCGCGACCTATATCGAGCAGCACCGTTCGAGCGTGATGGTGGACCGCACCAGCGACATTGCCGCGAGTTGCGGCGTGCATCCGTCCGCCGTGGTGCGTTTTGCGCAGCGCTTCGGCTTTTCCGGATTCTCTGATCTGCAGGCGGTATTTCGGCAGGCTTACACCGGACAGGGCAGTTCGTCGCCGAGTTATCAGCAGCGGATTCGCAAGCTGATCGACGAAAAGCCGGGCGCGCTGTCCGGCGGCTCAGTGGCGCGTGAATTCATCGCGGCCTCGCGCGGCGGTCTCGAAGAACTCGAAGCAGGGCTCGACGACAAGCAGTTCGACGCCGCGGTGAAGATGCTGCAGCAGGCCGACAACATTTACGTGATCGGCGTGCGGCGTTCGTTTCCGGTGGCGAGCTATATCGTTTATGCGTTGCAGCACACGCCCAAACGCGTGCATCTGGTGTCCGGTTTCGGCGGCATGTACCGCGAACAGATTCGCAGCGTGAAAAAAGGCGACGTGGTGATTGCGATCAGCTTCGCGCCCTACGGAAAGGAAACGCAGTATTGCTTGCGTGTTGCGCATCATCACCAGGCAAAGACGCTCGTTATTACGGATAGCCAACTATCTCCGCTCGCACGTTACGCCACCACGCAATTGTATGTAAAAGAGGGCAGCGCGTTCGCGTTCCGCTCGCTGACCAGCACGATCTGCTTGTGCCAGGCGTTGTTCATCGCGCTCGCGTACAAGCTCGAATTGAATGTTGAAGAATCCAAAGACACCGGAGGATACGATGACTGATGGGGCAAAGACGATCGACGTGGCCATATTCGGCGCGGGGCGCATCGGCAAGATTCATGCGGCGAATCTCGCGCGGCAGCCGGGCGTGCGGCTCAAGTACGTGGTCGACGTGAATCGCGAGGCGGCCGCCGCGCTCGCCGCCGAGCACGGCGCGCAGGTCGCGGATATCGACGGCGCGATGGGTGATGCGTCCGTTGGCGCGACCGTGATCTGTTCGAGCACGGACACGCATGCGGATTTGATCATGCAATCCGCGGCGCAGAAGAAGCATGTGTTCTGCGAGAAGCCGGTCGATCTGACGCTGGCGCGCGCGCAGGCTTGCGCGGACGCGGTCGAGCGCGCGGGCGTGGTATGCATGATCGGTTTTCAGCGCCGCTTCGACCCGACCTTCTCGGCGCTGAAGGCACGTCTGGACGCCGGCGAAATCGGCACGCCGGAAATGCTGGTGGTGACGAGCCGCGATCCGGGTGCGCCGCCGGTCGAGTACATCCGGCATTCGGGCGGCATCTTCAAGGACATGCTGATTCACGACTTCGACATTTTCCGCTGGATTCTCGACGACGAAGCCGACACGCTGCATGCCACCGGCAGCTGTTTGAGCGACCCGGCGATCGCCGATGCGGGCGATATCGATTCGACCGCTGTGACGATCCGCACGAAGCGCGGCCGCCTGTGCCAGATCAACACCGCGCGTCGCGCCGCGTACGGCTATGACCAGCGCTTCGAAGTGCTGGGCAGCGCCGGCATGCTGCAGGCGGGCAACGTGCGGCCCACGGAAGTCACAGCGTACTCGAAAACCGAGGTGTCGAGCGATGTGCCCGAGGCGTTTTTCCTCGAACGTTATCGGGCCGCTTACGCGCATGAAATCGCGCATTTCTTCGATGCCGTGACGCACGGCAAGCCGGTGCGCACCACGGTGGCGGACGGCCTGAAAGCGCTCGAACTCGCCGAAGCCGCGAGCCGTTCGTGGCGCGAGGGCCGCGTGGTCAAACTGGGCGAGGCGTTGTGATGACGGCGGCTGCGGCACGGCTGCGGGTGGGCGTGGTCGGACTCGGGCGTCTCGGCAAGCGGCATGCGGAAAATCTGGCGTATCGCGTGCCGGGCGCGTCGGTCGTGGCGGCTTGCAGTCCTGTGGAAGAGGAGCGGGCGTGGGCGCGTGAAGCGTTGCCCGCGCCGCGGCTGTACGACGATTACGCGGCGTTGCTCGCCGATCGGGAGGTGGATGCCGTTTGGCTGGTGACGCCGTCTTCGTTGCACGCGCAACAGATTGTCGATGCGTTGCGCGCCGGCAAGCATGTGTTTTGCGAGAAGCCCTTGTCATTGGATCTCGCGGAGTGCGAGCGGGTGCTGGCCGAGTCGGCGCGCTATCCGCATTTGCAGGCGACGATCGGCTTCATGCGGCGCTTCGATCCGAGCTATAAGGATGCGTTCGACAAGATCGAAGCGGGCAAGATCGGCAGGCCGTTTCTGGTGCGCTCGCAGACTGCCGATCAGAACGATAGCGACGGTTTTTTTGTGCGCTTTGCGGCGACGTCTGGCGGGATCTTTTTAGATTGCACGGTGCACGATATCGATGTGGCCCGGTGGTTATTGGGCAGGCCGCGGGCCAAACGCGTGTTTGCGGCGGGTGTTGCCGCGATGCACGAAGGGCTGCGTGAGTTCGGCGATGTCGATAACGGTGTGGCGATCTGCGAGTTCGAAGACGGCAAGCTGGCCATGTTTTATGCGTCACGGACGCAGGCGCACGGAAATGATACGCATAGCGAAGTGATTGGTAGTGGTGGGGCGCTGGCTATTGGCCATAATCCGCGTGCGAATCGCGTCGAGATTTATGACGCCACTGGGATCCGGAACGAATGTACGGCGAATTTTTTTGATCGGTTCGAGGATGCGTTCTTGTTGGAGGCGCGGGCGTTTGTCGCTGCCGTGCGAGGTGGGGCTGGTTCTGCGGCTGCGCAGGCCGGGGCTTCGCTTGCCGATGCTTTGGAGGCTACGCGGATTGGGGGGGCGTTGAGGGAGTCGTTGTTGAGCGGGGAGGCGGTTGGGTTGTAGGGTTTTTGGGGTGTTGGCCTTTGCTTGATTTGTTGGTGGTGTATTAGCGTTGCCCCTGTGCGGGGCGGCACCTACTTTCTTTGCCGCGGCAAAGAAAGTAGGCAAAGAAAACCGCTTTGAACCGCCAGCCCATAAGCGGGTCCCCCGCACAGTTGCAGTAGTGGTGCATCTGGAATCGGTGTCCTTGCACATTCAGCCTTCGTGACAAAGCAGTCATTCTTCCGGCGGCGCTGCGCGCGCCGTTGTGGTCGTTCAAATAACCAAGTGTGTTTGGGCTTGGCGGCGGGACTGGGTTACCCAGTTGGGCTCTGACGCGACCGGCAGCAGATTGCGATGCCGCGTCGCCCACGTCAGGACCTCCAAAACCACTGCCCCTTCAAAGCATCGCCGAGGCGTAGCCGATGGCCGCGGTAGCGCAGACGCAACCGCTGGTTCAAAGGTGGACCGTTCCGACGAGCGCGGAGCGCGAGGTGGGAGGGATGACGCCCTTGTCACTGAAGCCGAATGTGCGAGGACACCGATTCCAGATGCGCCACTACTGCAACTGTGCGGGGGGCCCGCTTATGAGCTGGCGGGTCAAAGCGGCTTTCTTTGCCTCCTTTCTTTGCCGCGGCAAAGAAAGGAGGTGCCGCCCCGCACAGGGGCAACGCTAATACACCACCAACAAATCAAGGAAAGGCCAACACCCCGGCGAGAACAAGCAGATGCCGCCCCGCACAGGGGCAACGCATAGAGCACCGCGAACTCAGGAAAAAGGCCAAAACCCTAAAAGAACAACAACCAAAACCGCGCCCCTCCGGCACCCCCACTGCCCCTGCGGTAGAATTCAACCCTCCGTCCGGCGTCACCCACGACGCCCCTCTCCCCGAAGGTCATCGTCGATGCAAATTCAGATTCACAAGGAAGTCGATGCGCGCGGGCTGATGTGCCCGCTGCCCATTTTGCGCGCCAAGAAGGCGCTCGCCGACATGGAAAGCGGCCAGATTCTCAAGGTGCTGGCCACCGATCCCGGTTCGCAGCGCGATTTCGCCGCGTTCGCGAAGCAGACCGGCAATGAAATCGTCGAAAGCTCGGCGCAGGACAAGGTTTTCACCTTCCTGATGAAACGCCGCTGAAACCGGCGCACCGGCGTTCATGCCGGCCCAGTCTGCCGTCCAGAAAACAAAAAAGGCGCTGTGCCCGCGAAAGCGGGGCACAGCGCCTTTTTGCTTAGCTTCGACGCCTAACGAAAGTCTGGCGGAAGAAAGCCGTTCAACCTTCCAGCACCGGCGAACGCGTGCGCAGATATTCTTCGAAATCCGCAGCCACTTCCGGGTGACGCAAGGCGAATTCGACCGTCGCCTTCAGATAACCCAGCTTGCTGCCGCAGTCGAAACGCGTGCCGTGATACTTGTAGGCCAGCACCTGTTCGTCGGCGAGGAGCGACTGAATTGCGTCCGTCAGCTGCAATTCGCCGCCTGCACCCGGCTTCAACGCACGCAGATGTTCGAAGATGCGCGGCTTGAGCACGTAGCGGCCCACCACGCCGAGATTCGACGGCGCCACGTTCGGCTCCGGCTTCTCGACGATGCCCGACATCTTGATGATCGAATCTTCCCATTCCTTGCCGTCGACAATACCGTACGACTTGGTTTCCTGCGCCGGGATCTCTTCCACGCCGATCACCGAGCTGTGATAGTGGTCGAACACCTCGATCATCTGCGCCATGACAGGCGGCGTGCCGTACAGCAAGTCGTCCGCGAGAATCACGGCAAACGGGTTGTCGCCCACCAGCTTCTCGGCGCACAGCACCGCGTGACCGAGGCCGAGCGCCTCCGGCTGACGCACGTAGAAGCAATCCACGTGGCTCGGCTTGATGCTGCGCACGAGCTCCAGCAGCTTGTCCTTGCCGCGAGCCTCGAGTTCGGCCTCGATCTCATACGACTTGTCGAAATGGTCCTCGATCGCGCGCTTGCTGCGGCCGGTGACGAAGATCATTTCGGTGATGCCGGCCGCCATCGCCTCTTCGACCGCGTACTGGATCAGTGGCTTGTCGACGATCGGCAGCATCTCTTTCGGGCTCGCCTTCGTGGCAGGGAGGAACCGGGTGCCAAGACCTGCTACCGGAAAAACCGCCTTTGTAACTTTTAGCATGTGATTACCCTGAATCCTCTGGATTAGCTATCGGTCCTTGCCCGCCTCTTAGGGGGCGGGCATGGAGCGTCGATCAGACCGGCAAGCGCGCCAATTGGGCTTTCAGCTTGCCCACTGTGGCTTCGAATTCTGCCAGTCTTTTCTGCTCCTGCTCAACGACTGCCGGCGGCGCCTTTGCAACGAAACTCTCATTCTGCAATTTGCCGTTGCACTTGACGATTTCCGTGCTCAGCCGCGCAATCTCCTTCGACAACCGCTCGCGCTCGACTGCCACATCGATTTCCACCTTCAGCACGAGCTTGTCATTCCCTACGATAGCAATTGGCGCGCCATCCGCCTGCGCATCCAGCGTTGCCTCGTCGGCAATGATCTGCACTTCGGACAAACGGGCCAGTGCCTGTGCGTACGGAGCAAAGGTGCGCAAGCGCTCCGCGTTGCCGGTAGCGAGCAACGGCACCTTCACCGCCGGCGACAGATTCATTTCGCCGCGCAGATTCCGGCACGCATCGATCACTGCTTTCAGGTCGGCCGCCCACTGCTCGGCGTCTTCATCGATCTTCGACGGTTCCGCAACGGGGTAGGGCTGCACCATGATGGACGCTTCGCCCTCGGCTTTGCCCTCGGGGTAACGTCCGGCCAACGGCGCCACTTTTTGCCACAGCGCCTCGGTGATAAACGGAATCACCGGATGCGCGAGGCGCAGCACCGTCTCGAGCACGCGCAGCAGCGTGCGGCGTGTTGCGCGCTGCTGGTTCGGTTGACCCGTCTGGATCTGAACCTTGGCGAGTTCGAGATACCAGTCACAGTATTCGTCCCATACGAACTTGTATAGGGCGTTGGCCACATTGTCAAAACGATAGTCGGCGAAACCCTTGGCGATTTCCGCTTCCACGCGTTGCAGGCGCGAGACGATCCAGCGGTCGGCCGACGAGAAAGTCAGGTGCCCGTCCGGGCCGCATTCACCGCATTGTTCCGGCTTGCCGAAGCCGCAATCGTGGCCTTCGCAGTTCATCAGCACGAAACGGGTGGCATTCCACAGCTTGTTGCAAAAGTTGCGATAGCCTTCGCAGCGCGCGAGATCGAAGTTGACGTTGCGCCCGAGGGTGGCCATGGAAGCCATCGTGAAGCGCAGCGCGTCGGTGCCGAACGCCGGGATGCCGTCGGGGAATTCCTTACGGGTCTTCTTTTCGATCGACGCGGCCTGCTTCGGGTTCATCAGGCCGGTGGTGCGCTTGGCGACCAGCGCGTCGAGGTCGATACCGTCGACGATATCGATCGGGTCGAGCGTATTGCCCTTGCTCTTCGACATTTTCTGGCCTTCGGCGTCGCGCACGAGACCGTGCACGTACACCGTGTCGAACGGCACCTTGCCGGTGAAGTGCGTGGTCATCATGACCATGCGCGCCACCCAGAAAAAGATGATGTCGAAGCCGGTGACCAGCACCGACGACGGCAGGAAGTGCTTGAGTTCCTGCGTTTCATTCGGCCAACCGAGCGACGAGAACGGCACCAGAGCAGACGAAAACCACGTGTCGAGCACGTCTTCGTCGCGTTTGAGGGCGCCCGTGTAGCCGGCCGCAGCGGCCTTGGCGCGCGCGTCTTCTTCGGTCTTCGCCACGAAGATTTCGCCGTTTTCGCCGTACCACGCCGGGATCTGGTGGCCCCACCAGAGCTGGCGCGAGATGCACCAGTCCTGAATATTTTCGAGCCACTGGTAGTAAGTGGTGGTCCAGTTTTCCGGCACGAATTTGATTTCGCCGCTGCGCACCACGTCGAGCGCCGTTTCCGCGATCGATTTACCGGGATTGAAGGTGCCTTCCGGCGCCGGCTTGCTCATGGCGACGAACCATTGGTCCGTCAGCATCGGCTCGATCACGACGCCCGTGCGGTCGCCGCGCGGCACCATCAGCTTGTGCGGCTTGACCGATTCGAGCACGCCGAGCGCTTCGAGGTCGGCCACCACCTGCTTGCGGGCTTCGAAGCGGTCGAGGCCGCGGTATTTTTCCGGCGCGTTGTCGTTGATCTTCGCGTCGAGCGTGAGGATTTCGATTTGCGGCAGCTTGTGGCGCAGGCCGACCTGGTAGTCGTTGAAATCGTGCGCAGGCGTGACTTTGACGACGCCGGTGCCGAATTCGCGGTCGACATAATCATCCGCGATGATCGGCACTTCGCGGCCCGACAGCGGCAGCGTGACCGTCTTGCCGATCAACTGCGCATAGCGTTCGTCTTCCGGGTGGACCATCACGGCGGTGTCGCCGAGCATGGTTTCCGGGCGCGTGGTGGCGACCGTCAGATGGCCCGAGCCGTCCGTGAGCGGGTACTGGATGTGCCAGAGCGAGCCGTTTTCTTCCTCGCTGACCACTTCGAGGTCGGAGACGGCGGTGAGCAGCACCGGGTCCCAGTTCACGAGGCGCTTGCCGCGATAGATCAGGCCCTGTTCATACAGGCGGACGAACACGTCGCGCACGGCGGCCGACATTTTGTCGTCCATCGTGAAATATTCGCGCGACCAGTCGATCGAGGCGCCCAGACGCCGCACCTGGTTCGTGATGGTCGAGCCGGATTGCTGCTTCCATTCCCACACGCGTTCGACGAACTTTTCGCGGCCGAGGTCGTGGCGCGAGACGCCTTGCGCGTCCAGTTGCCGTTCGACGACGATCTGCGTGGCGATACCCGCGTGGTCCGTGCCCGGCACCCACAGGGTGTTTTCGCCGAGCATGCGGTGGTAGCGGGTGAGGCCGTCCATGATCGTCTGGTTGAACGCGTGGCCCATGTGGAGGGTGCCCGTGACGTTCGGCGGCGGCAGCTGGATCGAGAAATCCTTTTTGTTCGGCTCGAAGGAGGGCGCCGCGTAGGCGCGCTTTTCCCATTCAGGGCCCCAGTGGGCTTCGATGGTATGGGGCTCGAAGCTCTTGGCAAGCGTGGAGGTGGTGTCGCTCGGGGTCTCGCTCATTGTGTCGGGTCGGCTGGTGAATGCAAAGAATGCTCGATTATAAGCGGCGCTCCGCGGCCAGGGATTTTTGCTGTTTTGAGACGCCGCTCGCGTGTGCGTCGGCGGCTTCGGCCTTTTTCGGGTCGTGCTCGGGCCGCTGGCCTCTCGGGACTGTCGCGGACGGGCATTCGCGGCATGGCAGCTGCCGCCGCGCAAGCCGGAGCCGTCCGCGAAGACCGACATCGGGGTCGATACACCCAGGTACGACATCTCCGGACTTCGGCCATGCTGCAATGGGCCCGACAGCACGGCGCCTCTCCCATGTTTGCTGTCATTCTTTCCTTCATACGGAGTCTGGAAAAATGACGATATCCCCAGCGAGCGGTTGGACTTCTCCCGTCCGGGACGATTTTTCCAGACAGAACAGAGAGACTGAAAAGCCCAAGCCGGCAGACCATGCGCCGCCGGATCCGACTCTCGCGCGACCGATAGCTGCGCTGGCGGCCGCGAAGCAGAGCGAAGCCCGTGCCCCTCGGCCGCGGTTTTCCACGTCAGCCGCTTTATCGTCGCGCCAGACATCCGGCGAGGCGCTCCTGGCGCATGTCGCACGATCGGGCCACGCGACGGGGAGAGGCGACACGCTGGAGGTGCCATCGGTTCAAAGCCGTTCCCCGAGGGCTGTATCCGCTCACGCCGGTGCCGTGGCAGGACGGGTTCCCCACGGCCTGAACGGCACGCTTCCCGCTGCGGCCGCCGACCCGCAGCAGGCCACGCCAACCGCTCGCGCGCTGCCCGATGCGAGTCTGGAGGAGTTCAAGGCACTCAACACGAACTACGACACGCTAGATGGCGAAGCTCACCGCAGCAGCGAGGCGAACTCCCGAATTGCGCAAAAAATTGAAGCCGGTATCCAGCAGGAAATGACCGGATATCCGCCTCAGGTGATCCAGCTCCAGGAAAGACAAACGCACCTGCAAGGGATGCTGGCCGAGCTGCCGGATAGCGAACGTCAATTCTATAGTGGCGTTCTTGCGACGTTGGGCGTGGCCTATCAGCTTGAAACCGATCAGGACAAACGCTACGCGATCAATGAGAAATTGACCGGCGTGGAGAACGCCGTTCGTGAAGGAGTCAGCCGGGTTCGCAACAATCCTGTCGAGCGGGTGCTGGGTCATTTCAACCCGCCCATGGGAGAGGCTTATCTGAATAAGGAAGACCGGGAGCGTGTCGGTCAACTGGAGAAATTGCGCGAAGAATTCCTCGGGGCTGCGGACGCCGGCGAACGGGAGGATCTGTTCGCCGAAGCCAGCGACCTCAAGAGCAAACTCCAAGGGCGAATCTCGGTCGAAGTCGGCAAACGCCAGCTCGTGGAAAAGGCCCGTTGGAAAGAGGCCAACGGCGAAGTGGACCGCATTCTGCAGGAAGCACAGGCGCAGACCGATCCCGCCAGGCGCTACGAACTGATTGGCCGCCAACTCTTTCAGATCAACCCCGGACAGGACGATTTGAAGGATAAAGTCGTTCTGGCCTTTACCCAGCGCATGCACGACTCGCCGCAATGGCGGGACACGTTGGATACCTGGCACGATCAGGTCAGCGGCCCACTCAATGCGCATTCAGTCGGCGCGGCCAAACGATATACGGATATTCTCGGCGACCTGCCGCCGGTGAGCGCCGACTACGTGCGCGATCTCAGCGACCGGTACAACGCCGTCCTCAAGGACGTCACTTACAAAGACTATTCGATCACTCCCGCGGCGCGCGCGGAAAAAACGGCCGGGCAAGTCCTGGAAGGCGTCGAGCGTGTGCTTCTCGGTCTGACGCCTTTAGCGCCGCTGGCGGATCTCCAGCCTTCCTCCCTGCCGGACAACGTCCGCATGGGACTCGATTACGGTTCGGCGTTGCTGGGCGTGCTGGGAGGAGAAGGCTGGGGTATCGCCAGAGAAATCGGTCTTTCGGGTAAGGCGCTTTCCGCAGCGGCGCAAGATGTCGAGGCGGTCAATATGGCGGGAGAAGGAGGCGCCTCAGCAGGCAAAGGTCTGATTCAGGCCGCGGGCGAAGGCATTCTCGAGGGGCGACAGGCAGAACAGACCTTGAGTCGCGACGCGCAGGCAGCGGAAAAAGCGTTGCGGGAGCAGACCGTTGCCGAGGCGGGGCCCGCAGTGGATCCGATCAGCCTGCTTGCGCGCCAGAGCGTGGGGGACAGCCCCTATGGGTCAATGGCGAGCTATGCCGATCCTGGCGTCTCGTTGAAAGATCTCCGTCCGGGCTCGACCCCGGGGATCCTCGTGGATGCCAAAGGTGACCGGTATATCGAACTGGGCGGAGCGGCCTATCACGTCCGCTTTGACCGGGACACCGAAAGCTGGCGGGTGTTTAGCAAAGGAGCGGATTTGAAACCGCAATATCCCGTTCGCCTGAATGAAACATCGCACCAGTGGGAGCTTGACAGTGAGGTGGGGCTGAGGGGCGGAGCCCCGGGGAAAAAAATGAGCCCCGAAGTCCGGCAGGAACTCATCAGACTGCTAAAAGAAAAAGAGTTATCGGTCAGCCAGATTGCAAAGAGATTCGGAATATCTGATTCAACAGTGAGAAGAATTGCGGATAACGAGAAAATCACCGGGGTTCGGGCCATCTACAAGCCTAAAGTACCCGTCACGGATGAAATGCGACGAGAGGTTATCAGGCTGCTGAGAGAGGGTCAGTTGTTACAGGTCCAGATAGCCGATCAACTGGGAATTTCGGAAATGACTGTCAGCAGGATTGCGGCGACTGCCGGCATCAGGTCAACCGCCAGACGCGCGTTTCCTCAACGGGCAATCAAGCCGGAAATTCGACTGAAAGCCATTCAACTGTTAGAGAAAGGCGATCTTTCACATAGACAAATAGCACGCGAATTGGGGGTCTCCCTTTTTACAGTGAACAATATCGCGAAGAAACAGAATATCCCGCTTACCGCCGCGGCCTCCCTGCGCAATCTGAAAACGTCACCGGGAGACCGTGAGAAGATCATCGAGCGACTCAAGGAGGGAATGACGAGCCGGGAAATAGTCGCGCAGACCGGTGCATCTCAATCGAACGTGTCGTTGATTGCGAGGCGGGCGGGCCTGGCTCCTCCGCTGCCGAAGGGCGTTACGCCCGAGCAGATCGACCAGATATTCGCACTGAACGACCAAGGGAAAAACACCGGCGAAATCGCCGGTGCAGTCAAGTTGTCGAGGGGTAAGGTCAGAGACGTTCTTGCGAATTACAACGCCAATACCTACAAAAGGTCGTGGTGGGATACGACGCCGGAAAACCGCACAGCGGCGATCCAGCAACTGGACGAGGGCAAAACGTCCAGAGAAGTTGCCCGGGACCTGAATCTTCCACTTGAAACGGTACGGGGGGTGGCCAATGAGCACCGGATGGCAAGGGATTCGCTGGCGAGCGAACTTCTAGCCAAAGGCAAATCTCCTGAAGAGGTGGCTGACTCCCTGGACATGCATCCGGAATATGTGAGGCGTCTGACGCACGGCGGACCCGAGAGTACACACGACCTACATTTCACGTCGAAAGACCGGGACGCGGCAATGGACATGTTCGAAAAGGGTTATGACAAAGAGGAGGTTGCGAGAAAACTCGGCATCTCCCCATGGAAGGCACGCAGTCTTGTGAAGGAATTCCAGACGCAAAGCATGCACTCTGTCACGTCCGAGCAACTCGACGATATCGCGCGAATACTCAGCAACGTGAACTACAGCTTGTCGACTGGCGATTTCGCCCAGGCAACCGCCTTGCCCGAGAGCACGATCGCGCTCGTCGAGCAGGAATATGCGGGTGGCTTCATAGCGCCCTCGCGGTCGCCTCAACCGGGCACATCCTCAGCCATGTCGCCGGGTGCCATCGACCATTACGAATGGATTCCTCCGCTCTCGCCGGAGCAGGAAATCGAGGCAGTTCGTGCAATGAATGAAGGCGAGAGTCTGAAGGACGTGGCTGCGCGACTCAAGCAGCCTTACGCGGCGATTGAGCGTTTGCACGAGGGGGATCTGCCCCTCCTCGCGCCGCAGGACGAGGCTATCGACGCCGTCCCGGTAGCACTGCCTCATCCGGCAACGACTGCGTTCAGCGAAGCGGATCGAACTGAGATTCGAATTCTGGCGCAGAGGAGCGGCGTGAGCGCGTCATTCATTGCCAATCTGATTGGCGCACCCGTGGAAGACGTTCAGACAATATTGGACTCGACTCCCTGAGCACTCCGACATCAAATGAGAAAGCGCTTGCCAGGTGTCGGGCGCTTTCTCATGGCGGGGCCGCGCAGCGGCGCGCCTGAACAGGCATGGACAAACGCGCCGCGACGACAAAAAAGCCATTCCTCCCGGGGGCATATAATGTCGAACGATCTGCCGCCCCTCCAGAAAAATGCCCGACCTGCTAGCCAATCTAAACCCCGAACAACACGCCGCCGTCACGCTCCCCAACGAGCCGGCGCTCATTCTCGCCGGCGCGGGCAGCGGCAAGACCCGCGTGCTCATCACGCGTATTGCGTGGCTGATCCAGCACGGGCTGGCGTCGCCCGCCACGATTCTGGCGGTGACCTTCACCAACAAGGCGGCCCGCGAAATGATGTCGCGTCTGTCGGCGCTCCTGCCGATCGACACGCGCGGCATGTGGATCGGCACCTTCCACGGTCTGTGCAACCGCATGCTGCGCGCGCATCATCGCGACGCGGGCCTGCCGGCCACTTTTCAGATTCTCGATACCGCGGACCAGCTCTCCGCGATCAAGCGTTTGATGAAGGGCCTCAATATCGACGATGAAAAGTATCCGGCGAAAAATCTCCAGTACTTCATCAACAACGCGAAGGAACAGGGACTGCGGCCGAAAGACGTCGACGCCACCGACAACTTCAACCGCAAATTCGTCGAACTCTACGAGGCCTACGACCAGCAGTGCCAGCGCGAAGGCGTCGTCGACTTTCCTGAACTGCTGCTGCGCTGCCATGAACTGCTCGCGCACAATCCGCCGCTGCGCGCCCACTATCAGGCGCGCTTCAGGCACATTCTGGTCGACGAGTTCCAGGACACCAACAAGCTGCAATACGCATGGCTCAAGCTGCTGGCGGGCCAGACCAACTCGATCTTCGCGGTCGGCGACGACGACCAGTCGATCTACGCCTTCCGCGGCGCGAACGTCGGCAACATGCGCGACTTCGAACACGAGTTCAACGTGCGCCACCTGATCAAGCTCGAGCAGAACTATCGCTCGCACGGCCATATTCTCGATGCGGCCAATCAGCTCATCGCCAACAACTCGCGGCGGTTGGGCAAGAATTTGCGTACTGACGCGGGTCACGGCGAACCGGTGCGCGTGTATGAATCCGCGACCGATACGCAGGAAGCCGGCTGGATCGTCGAGGAAATCAAGGCGCTGATCAGCACCGGCACGTCGCGCAGCGAGATCGCGATCCTGTACCGCAGCAACGCCCAGTCGCGCACGATCGAGCACACGCTGGTCAACGCGGGTATCGCCTACCGCGTGTACGGCGGCTTGCGCTTTTTCGAGCGTCAGGAAGTCAAGCACGCGCTCGCCTATCTGCGCCTGATCGACAATCCGAACGACGACACCGCGTTCGCGCGCGTCGTCAATTTCCCGACACGCGGCATCGGCGCGCGGTCGATCGAGCAGCTCGCGGACGCGGCGCGTCTGTACAACTGCTCGATGGCCGCCGCGATTCCGTATGTGGCGGGCAAGGCGGGTTCGAGTCTCGCGGGCTTCGCCAATCTGGTCGGCAAGATGCGCGCGGAAACGCAGCAGATGAGCCTGCCGGAAACCGTCGAGTACGTGGTTCGCACAAGTGGTCTATCGGAGTTCTATCAGAACGAACGCGAAGGCCAGGACCGGCTGGAAAACTTGCAGGAACTGGTCAACGCGGCCGCGGCGTTCGTCAGCGAAGAGGGCTACGGCATGGACACGCCGGCGCGCTCCATTCCGCTGCGCCCCGGCGCGACCGCCGCCCCCGAACTGGTGGTTGCCACGGACGACCCGAATACCGTCGTGCTGGACGCACCCGGCATCGCCGATCCGGCGCAAAACCCGGACACTATGACGCCGCTCGCCGGTTTTCTGTCGCACGCGTCGCTCGAAGCGGGCGACAACCAGGCGCAGGCCGGCCAGGAAGCCGTGCAACTCATGACAGTGCACGCGGCCAAGGGCCTCGAGTTCACGGCGGTATTCATCACCGGTCTTGAAGAAGGGCTGTTCCCGCACGAGAACAGCGCGATGGAATCGGACGGTCTGGAAGAAGAGCGCCGCCTGATGTACGTCGCGATTACGCGGGCGAAGGAGCGCTTGTATCTGTCGTTCGCGCAAAGCCGCATGCTGCACGGCCAGACCCGTTACAACATCCGCTCGCGCTTCTTCGACGAACTGCCGCAGGAAACGCTCAAGTGGCTCACGCCGAAGGTCGAGGCGGGCGCGCGCTGGGGCGGCCGTTCGGACAACGCGGGTTATGGGCGTGACTGGTTCGCGCGGCCGGGTTATACGGGACCGGCATCGTCGACACCTGCGCAGTTGCCTGCGTTCGCTAATGAACAGCGTGCGGCGGAAACGGGTTTCCGGGTCGGCCAGCAGGTGTTTCACACCAAGTTCGGCGAAGGCACGATTACCGCGCTTGAAGGCGGCGGCACCGACGCGAAGGCGCAGGTCAAATTCAAACGGCACGGCGAGAAGTGGCTGGCGCTCGCGGTCGCCAAATTGCAGGCGGTGGAATGAGCGGGGCGGGCATGGGCACGCCGGAGATGGGCGGGGCCGGCGCAGCAGCGACTGACGCAGGCGCAGCCGGCACACGAGTGGCCGGCGCGGAAGCGGCTGACGCAGGCACGATGGCCGCGCGCACGTCCGCGATCGGCCCGAGCCTCGGCGGCGCTTCGGTTTCGCATCGGCCGCTCGGGATTCTGGCGGCTTTGCCACAGGAACTCGGCGATCTGCTCGAAGCAATGCGCGCCGAGGCCGGCGTGCGCACCATCACGCACGGTCAGCGCGACTATCACCTGGGCACCGTGCACGGTGCGCCATGCGTGGTCACGCTGGCGCGCGTCGGCAAGGTTGCGGCGGCGGCCACGGTCAGCGCCCTGATCCATGCGTTCGACGTCGAAGCCATCGTGTTCACCGGCGTGGCCGGCGGCGTCGGGGCCGAGGTGCGAGTGGGCGATATCGTCGTCGCCGACACGCTGCTTCAGCACGATCTCGACGCGTCGCCGTTGTTTCCGCGTTTCGAAGTGCCGTTGCTGGGCGTCTCGCATTTCAGCGCCGACGCGGCGCTCGCCGCGCAGCTCGCCGCGGCCTGCGAATGCTTCGTCGCGGAAGAGGGCGCGGCCTCGGCGGCGCGTTTCGGCACGCGCGAGCCGCGCGTGCATCGCGGTCTCATCATCAGCGGCGATCAGTTCGTGGCGAGCGCCGCGGGCGTTCGGGCTTTGCGCGAGGCGCTGCCGAACGCGCTCGCCGTGGAGATGGAAGGCGCGGCAATCGCGCAGGTCTGTCACGAATACGGCGTGCCTTGCGCGGTGGTCCGCACGATCTCGGATACCGCCGACGATCACGCGCCGGCGTCTTTCGTGTCGTTTCTCACGGAGATCGCCGGGACATATTCGAACGCGATTCTGACGCGGTTTCTGCAAGCGCGGATTTCAGAGGGCTGATGATCGGCGTCGAACGCGTATTGGCGCCGCCGACCGCAACGGCGGGCATCGACCCACCGCGCCCTCCGCGCCCACCGCGCACGTTCCCGGCTATTTAACCCCGGCGTCGTCCAGCGCTTCGCGCACCTGCTGCAATGCCGACGGATCTTCAATGGTCGGCAAGTCGCCTGGCTCGCGGCCTTCGGCGAGTGCCGCAATCGCGCGGCGCAGCAGCTTGCCGGAACGCGTCTTGGGCAGCATCGACACCACCACGACCCGCGTGGGCCGCGCAATTGCGCCGAGCTGGCGGTCCACCGTCGCCATCAGCTCGGTTTCCAGCTTGCCGCGCTTCCTGGCGTCCGCGTAAGCCTGCGCGTCGCGCAGCACCACGAAGGCCATCGCCGCCTGGCCTTTTAACGCGTCCGTCACGCCGACCACCGCGACTTCCGCGACGGCCGCGTGGCTCGACAACGCCTCCTCGATCTCACGCGTGCCAAGCCGATGGCCGGCGACGTTGATCACGTCGTCGGTGCGGCCGAGGATCGTCACGTAACCGTCTTCGTCCTGCACGCCCCAGTCGAACGTCGAATAGACCTGCTGGTTCGGCACACTCGACCAATACGTGCTGACGAAGCGCCGGTCGTCGCCCCACACCGTCGACATGCAGCCCGGCGGCAGCGGATAGGCCAGCGTGAGCACGCCCTTTTCGCCGGGCGGGCAAGGCTCGCCGGTCAACTCATTGCGCAAGGTCAGATTGAAACCCGCCGACGGCACGCCCGGCGAGCCGAGCCTGGTGGGCAGCGCCTCGACGCCGCGCGGAATGGCGAGCATCGGCCAGCCCGTCTCGGTCTGCCAGTAGTTGTCGATCACCGGCTTGCCGAGCGCGTCGGAGATCCATGCGGCGGTCGGTTCGTCGAGCGGTTCGCCGGCGAGGAACAACGTGCGCAGGCTAGACAGATCGGCCTTCTTCAGGAACGCCGGGTCCTGCTTTTTCAGCACCCGCAAGGCGGTCGGCGCGGTGAACATCAGATTGATCTTGTGATGCTCGACGAGGCGCCACCAGATGCCGCCGTCCGGACGAATCGGCGTGCCTTCGTACATCACCGTGGTGAGTCCCGCGATCAGCGGCGCGTAGACGATGTAGCTATGGCCGACCACCCAGCCCACGTCCGACGCGGTGAACATCGTGTCGCCCGGCTTGCCCTGGAAGATATGCTCCATCGACGCCGCCAGCGCGACCGCATAGCCGCCGACGTCGCGTTGCACGCCCTTCGGCTTGCCGGTCGTGCCCGACGTGTACAGCACGTAGGAAGGCTCATTCGATTCGAGCCACTCGCAGGGCACATGGGCATCGAAGAACTTTTCGCGCAGCGGCTCGTAGGCGACCAGGTAGCTGGCGTTCAGGCGCTCGGGCGCTAGCTGCCGGTCGATCAGCAAGACGCGCGGCGTCTTGTGGTTCGCGCGTGCGAGCGCTTCGTCCATCAGCGGCGTGTAGTCGATCACCTTGCCGCCGCGTGCGCCCGCGTCGGCGGTGACGATCAGCACGGGCTTCGCGTCGTCGATGCGGGCCGCGAGGTTGGGCGCCGCGAAGCCGCCGAACACCACCGAATGAATCGCGCCCAGCCGCGCGCAGGCGAGCATCGCGAACAGCGCCTCGGGGATCATCGGCAGATAGAGCAGGACCACGTCGCCGCGCTTGACGCCGAGCGAGCGCATGACGGCGGCCATCCGGTTGATCTCGGCGTACAGCTCGGCGTAGGTGTAGCGCCGCTCGATGCCGGTTTCCGTCGAGACATAGACCAGCGCGTTCTGCTGCGCGCGCTCGACCAGATGCCGGTCCACCGCGTTATGACACAGATTCGTACGACCGCCGACGAACCAGCGCGCGAACGGCGGATTCGACCGGTCGAGCACCGTATCGAACGGCGTCTGCCAATGGATGCGCCGCGCTTCTTCGCGCCAGAATGCTTCGGGATGCTCGATCGAACGGCGGTGGAAGTCGCGGTAGCTGGTCATCTGCGGCGATCCTTCTGCTGCGTGAGTGAATGCATGTCGGCGCGCGTCGCCGTGCGGCGCTGCGCTGCGCGAGGACAAGGCGGGTATCCGCACAAGCATAGAGCAGGGGTGGCTCGGCGGACAACGCGGGTTCACCATGAGCGATGCGGTGCGCTGTCAGGCGTGGCAAGGGGCCGCGTCACTGATACGTCGCAGTCCCTGAGTTCACGCCAGGATAAAGACAAAGAAAAAGGCGCCGAAGCGCCTTTTCTCATCAGACCTGAGGTCGGAATGTCTTCATGCCTTCGCGCGCTTTCCTTCCACATCCGGTAGAAACACCGTCAGCACGCCGATCAACGGCAGGAACGAGCAGACCTTGTAGACATACGTGATGCTGGTGGCATCGGCCAGTTGCCCGAGGACGGCCGCGCCGATCCCGCCCATGCCGAACGCGAAGCCGAAAAACAGGCCCGCCACCATGCCCACCTTGCCGGGGATCAACTCCTGCGCATACACGAGGATCGCCGAGAACGCTGAAGCCAGCACCACGCCGATGATTACCGTCAGCACGCCGGTCCAGAACAGATTGGCGTAGGGCAGCAGCAGCGTGAACGGCGCCACGCCGAGAATCGAGACCCAGATCACATACTTGCGGCCGATCCGGTCGCCGACCGGTCCACCGATCACCGTGCCCGCCGCCACTGCCGCAAGGAACACGAACAGATGGACCTGCGCGGCCTGCACAGGCAGATGGAATTTGTCGATCAGATAGAAGGTGAAGTAGCTGTTGATGCTGGCGAGATAGAAGTACTTCGAGAACACCAGCAGAATCAGCACGCCCATTGCGAACATGACCTTGTTGCGCGAGAGCGTGGCATGACCGGCCGCGCCGCGCGCTTTCTTCACCGACGGATGCTGCTTGTACCAGCGACCGATCTGCGTCAGCACGACGATCGCGACGAGCGCCGCCACCGAAAACCACGCAATGCTGCGCTGGCCGTGCGGAATCACGATCAACGCGGCGAGCAGCGGCCCGAGCGACGAACCCGCGTTGCCGCCCACCTGGAACAGCGACTGCGCAAGTCCGTGACGGCCGCCCGACGCCATGCGCGCCACCCGCGACGATTCCGGATGGAACACCGACGAGCCGCAGCCGACCAGCGCCGCCGCGACCAGCAGCACGCCGAAATTGGGCGCGACCGACATCAACAGTAGTCCGGCGAGCGTGAAGCCCATGCCGACGGGCAGCGAATACGGCTTCGGATGCTTGTCCGTATAAATGCCGACGAGCGGTTGCAGCAGCGACGCGGTGATCTGGTAGGTCAGCGTGATCAGGCCGATCTGTCCGAACGACAACGAGAAGTTGTCTTTCAGCATCGGGTAGATCGCGAGGATCAACGACTGGATCATGTCGTTGAGCAGATGCGAAAAGCTGATTGCGCCGAGCACGGAGTAGACCGTGCGTTGGACCTTGACGGCCGGCTGCGCAGCGGTGGTGGTGGCGGTTCCGGCGCCGGCTGGTGCGCCGGCGAGGGCGCTTTTATCGAGGCTCGTTTCCATACACTAGATGAGAGAGGAGAAAGAGTGATCTGACGCCGCCGATGTGGTTCAAACACCGTTTTCAGCGCTGCGGCATTTCGACGCGGTTTTTTGCGAAGTCAGCTATTTGTCGCAGTTTAATGTGGCCTGAGCGAATTGTAAGGACAAGTTTTGTCGCGAATCGGACATGCGATGTTGATGAGGGCCGGCGTGAGGGCGTCGGAATCGCGCGCCGCGCGCACCCCGGCGGTGCAAAAACAATTGTGTCGGCCTGAGCACGCGCGCACGGCCTCTCGTCTGATAAATGCCGACCCGACGATTTTTGGCCATGTATAAAACCGATCGCGGGCGCGCGGCTTACGAGGCGGCGCGTCGAGGACCGGGCGACATACGATCGGCATTTCGCGAGCGACGCTAAAGATCGCAGACGTTTATGCCGTTGACCCGGAGAGATGAGCAGCAATGCCGGAACCGACCTTTCCGGCAGTTCTACACGTGGGGACGGGGAATATGAAAGCAGTTTCGCTGGGTAGCCAGACGGGCGCGGGATTCGTACCGGAGGGAGAAGCGGCTGGCAAAACGCCGCCACAGGGCGAGCGCAGCCGCTCGCGGGCGGTCAGGCTCAAGGGTTTGTCGGTGAAGGCAATGCTGCGCCTCGCGTTTGCCGTGCTGCTGATCGGTACGCTGCTGATCGGCGTGTTTTCGCTGACCCAGATCAGCCGCCTGAATGCATCGGCACAATCCATCTACGATCAGGGGCACGTTGCCAGCCGTGCGGCCGAAGAGGCACGCGGCTACATGCTGCGCGCGAGCCGCGCGCAGAAAATGCTGCTCACCGCGACCACCGCGAAAGAGCGCGACGATCTCGGCGCCGATATCGAAACGGGCCTGAGCGGTCTCGCTTCGCAACTCGGCACGCTGCAGCAGTACGTCGACACTTCCGACGCGAAGGCGGTCGACCAGCAGAAGAAATTTGCCGCCGCCGTGACGGCGTGGAGCGGCCATCTGCGCGACTTCGTGACGCTCGTGAAAGCGCAGCCGCTCGACCTGTCGCAGATGAACTGGCAGGTCGGCACGCAGGACGTGTCGCTGCTGGTCGAAACCGGCAAGCTCGAAAAACTGGTCGACGAACTCGTCGCGCAGCGCGCTACGGCTGCGAAGGCAACCATCGAGGCATCGGGGTTTATCTACCATTCGTCGTTCGTGATGATCGCGTTGGCGACGCTCGGCCTGATCGTGCTCGCGTTCGGTATCAGCGAGTGGGTGGTGCGACGCCTTGCCGGTCAGCTCGGCGGCGAGCCGGCGTACGCGAAGGAAATCGCCAGCCGTATCGCCGCGGGTGATCTGTCCGTCGACATCGCGCTCGGCCGCAAGGACAAGTCGAGCATGCTCTTCGCGCTCAACGACATGCAAAGCGGCCTTGCGACAACGGTCGCCGACATTGCCTCGAGCGCGGACGCGATCGCGACGGCATCGGGCGAGATTTCGATGGGTAACCTGGATCTGTCGCAGCGCACCGAGCAACAGGCGATGGCGCTCGAACGCACGGCGACCAGCATGGAGCAATTGACTTCGACGGTGCGCCAGAATGCCGACAATGCGAAGCAGGCGAGCACGCTCGCCAACAACGCGTCGGAGATCGCGGAGAAGGGCGGCGAGGTGGTGAGCCGCGTGGTTGCGACGATGAACGAGATCAACGATAGCGCGCGCAGTATCGGCGACATCATCGGCGTGATCGAGGGGATCGCGTTTCAGACCAATATTCTTGCGTTGAACGCGGCGGTCGAGGCAGCGCGTGCCGGTGAGGAAGGGCGCGGATTTTCCGTGGTCGCCGCGGAAGTGCGTAATCTGGCTCAGCGTAGTGCGGCGGCCGCCAAGGAGATCAAAGGTTTGATCAGTACGTCGGTCGAGCGGGTGAGCAATGGCTCGACGCTTGCCCAGGACGCCGGGCAGACCATGGACGAGGTCGTCAAGGCGGTGAAGCGTGTGACCGACATCATGGGTGAAATCTCGGCGGCTTCGTCCGAGCAGAGCGCGGGGATCGAGGAGATCAACCTCGCGGTCACGCAGATGGATGCCGGGACGCAGCAGAATGCGGCGTTGGTGGAGCAGGCTACTGCGGCTGCCAGGTCGCTGGATGATCAGGCACGCGGGCTGAAGGTGATGGTGGGTAAGTTCAGGTTGTGAGCGCGGGTGAAGCGATCCTCGTAGAGGATCGCGACTTGGAACCCGTCCGCACTTTTGCGTGCGAGGCGGCTGGTGGATTTACCCGCGTGCGTTGGTGAAGCGCTCGCTAACCAACCGCGACATTCCCGAAACATACCCAAAAGCACGCAAGCAAAAATTAGCTTGCCTTACCACTCCCGGGCGTAACCACAACCGTACAGGTAATCCCCGCCGCCAGCACGACATTGTCGGGCACTGAATCGATTTTCACCCGCACGGGCACGCGCTGCGCCAACCGTACCCAGTTAAAAGTCGGATTCACATCGGCAAGCAGTTCACGGCTCTCAGGATTGTCCCGATCATAAATGCCGCGAGAAATACTCTCGACGTGCCCCTGCAGCGTGCCACCGCTCATCAACCGGACTTCAGCCTTGTCGCCAACGCGCACATGCGGAAGCTTGGTTTCCTCGAAGTACCCGTACACCCAGAACGAATGGCTATCGACAATCGCCAGCTTCGCGGAACCCACCGTCGCATAATCGCCGCGGAACACGCTCAGATTCGTGACATACCCGTCGACCGGTGACACGACCCGCGTGCGCTCGAGATTCAGCTTGGCCGCGTCGAGCGTGGCCAAAGCCTGCTGATAAGACGCCTCGGCAGCCGAAGCAGTGTGAGTCGCGTTCTCGCGGTTCTCTTTCGACACGACCAGCGCATCCATATCGGCACGCCGTTGCGCGTCATCGCGCCTCATCTGCAACTCGGCCTTTCGCGCGGCAACCGCGGCCTGCGCCTGTTCAACCGCGAGCGCATAGTGCGACGGGTCGATCTGCATCAACAGGTCGCCTTTCTTCACGAGCTGATTGTCCTTCACCGGCAGATCGACGATCGCCCCGGAAACATCCGGTGCGATATTCACGATCTCGGCGCGCACGCGACCGTCGCGTGTCCACGGTTCATCCATGTAATGAACCCACAGCACGCGTCCAATCAAAATCGCGACGATAAAAATAACGGCTGTCGCGACGAAGCCCACAATATTTCGGATGGTCATGTTTCGACTCTTATCAACGATAAACGGCGAGACCCAGCACGCCGCAAACACACACGAGCAAGCTGGCCCGGAACAAGGACGGATGCCACACCACGCGATACAGGCCCGTATGGGCGATCACGCGGTCCAGCACCCACGTAAGCGCGGCGCCTGCGATGAACAGCAACACGATGGCCGGGATGTACGCGTCCAGAACGGCGATATCACGTGGCATGACGAACTCCTTCTGACGCGCCGGCACGTCCGCTCATCAACGATTCAAGCGGCGATTGCGGATCGAGCAGCGCGGTACGAATGAAATGCAGTTGACTCAAAATGCGTTGCAGCTGGTGCCGCTCTTCACGCGGCGGCGCGAAAGCGACCAGCATCTGCTGAAGCGCGGTGATAGCGTCGGTGGTCGCGGCGAGCGCGCGGTCGAAGCGGTCTTCACGCGGCCGCTCGAATAGCGCGGCCAGCGCGTCGCGCATGGTGCGCAGCGAGGCGCGCCACGGCATCGACGGCGCATAACGCGCGTCGGCGGGCAGCGTGGCCAGTTCGCGGCGCAAGTCGATCACTGCGTTGCCCACTTCGAGCACCGAGAAGAGCCAGCGCAACGTATCGCGTTTCAGCTCGGGCTCGTGTTGCGCGAGCGCGTTGATCTGGAACATCAGGTCGCGTGCGCCGCTCTCGAAGCGCGAGCGCACCCGGCGCATGCCCGCGCGGCTCGCCAGCACCACCTGGCGGCGCAAATCCATCAGCAGGCGGTTGCGCAGCCACGGAGTGGATGGCGGCAGCAACACCGCGAACGCGATCGAGGCCACCAGCATCGACAGCACGAGCGCCATCGCGTCGTTCATGAAACTGCTCGGGTCGTAGTGAATCACGTTGTCCGGGCCGGCGAGGAAACAGAAGAAGATGCAGTAGCCGACGCCATAGCCGGCCAGCGCGGGCCGCGTGGTCATGAACACGCCGAGCAGCAGGAAAGGCGCGAGCGCGGCGCACAGCAGCGGGAAGCCGTCGATGTGCGGAAACACGCCGAACACCGCGATCATTCCCATCACCGTGGCGACCAGCGTGCCGGCGGCCATCTGGAACGCGGTGCGTTTCGGATTCGGCGACGACGACGCCAGCGCGCACACCGCCGCGGCGTTCAGCGTCAGGGTCGAACCGCTCGGCCACGCGGTGGCGATCCAGAACGCGCCGAGCACCATCATCACGATGGCGGCGCGCACGCCCGAGACGCTTGCCGCAATCGCGTTCGTTTTCGGTTCGTAACGTTCGACCCAGCGCTCGCGCTCGTGCGTATCGACGGAGAGCGACGCGTACGTGGCCGCATAGGCGTGCAGGTCATCGATAAAGCGATACAGCAGTTCGGCGCCGGTGTCGAAATCGAGCAGCGGGGCGTCGGGATGCGCTTCCAGTCCCGCTCGCGTCGCGCGCACGCGCTTGGGCAACTCGGCTTTGAAGGCCTCGAGTTGCGCGGCGGCGTGAACGGCGTCGGCGGCGCTCAGCACGGGTTCACCGGATTTCGCGAGCAGCGGGGCGATTTCCCGGAAGTACGGCTCGAGCGCATCGACAGCGGTCGCCGCGCCGCTGGTGTTCGCGTCGCGCAAGCGGTTCATCAGCTGATGCAGCGCGTGAAAGCGCGTCGAAGCAGTCATGAACTCGCTGTTCAGACGGGCGAGGCGGCCGCCGCGCATGCGCGAGTCGGGACCCTCGAACACGGCCACGCTGCGCGCCGCTTCGAAGCCGACGATGTCGGCGACAAAGCGTGCATTGGTCGCTTCGATCTGCGCGCGGTCATTGTGGCCGGCGAGCGACGCCGACACATACTCGACGAAGGCCGAGAAACGCGCGCGCACGGTGCCGCGCATCTGCAAGCCGGCAAACTGCGGAAACACGAGGCCGCTCACAGCGCCCGCGCAGATAATGCCGACCACCACTTCGGCCACTCGCGTGAGCGCGCTCAGAAACGCGCCGTCCGGGTGCTGCGAAGCGGGAATGCCGATCAGCGCTGCGGTGTAGCCCGCCAGCACGAAACCGTACGACCTGAAGTTGCGGTTGCGCGCGGCGCCCGCCGTGCAGATGCCAACCCAGATCGCGGTCGTGACAATGAACAGTTCCGGCTGCTGCGCGAACAGACCGATCAGCGCGAGCATCACGACGAGACCGACGAGCGTGCCGCAGATCCGGTAGAAGCTCTTTGCGAACACCATGCCGCTTTGCGGCTGCATCACGATGAACACGGTGGTCATTGCCGTGCGCGGCTGCGGCAGGTCGAGCTTCATCGCGACGCCGAGCGCGAGGAAGCAGGCGGCGAGCGCTTTGAACAGATAGATCCACGTCAGACCGTCGTTACGCGCCCAGTCGGCGGCGGCCGCGTAATACGCTGCGAACGACGCCGGACGCGGCGCGGAAAAAGGAGAAGCGGACATGATCAGCTTCCCGACCTGGCGGGCTTGGCCGGCTCGGCGCTGGCGGTCGAACCGGGCGCGACCGTCTTGCCCTTGCCATGCGCTGGCAGCGTTTCTTTCGCCAGCGGACCGTTGGCCGGGTCGTCGAGTCCACCGCCCAATGCCGTGACCAGTGAGGCATGCGCGCCGAGCCGTTCGGCCTGGATCCTGGCCACGCCTTCCTGTGCGTGCAGCAACTGGTTTTGCGCGATCAACACGTTCAGGTAGTCGGTCAGACCGCGCCGATAACCTTCGCGCGACAGATCGTAGTTCTTGCGGGCGGTCGCGACTGAGCGGTCGGCGTCGTCGGCCTGGGTCGCGAGCGAGCGGATCCGGATCACCTGATCGGAAATGTCCTTGAGCGCGCCGACAATCGACTGGTTGTAACGGTCGACGGCTTCGTCATAGCTCGCCGAGGCTGCGCCGAGTTGCGAACGCAGGCGGCCGCCGTCGAGGATGGGCAGCGACAGCGCGGGCCCCGCGCTCCAGCTATGCGACGGGTTCTTTAGAAACTGGAACAGCGGCCCCATTGCCGCATATCCGCCGATCGACGCAAGCAGGTTGATGTCCGGATAGAAGTCGGCCTTGGCCACGTCGATGCCGCGTGCCTGCGCCGCGACCGTCCAGCGCGCCGCGACCACGTCCGGCCGGTGGCCGATCAGGTCGGCGGGCAGGGCGCTCGGCAGGCCGGCCGGCGCGTTCAGCGAAAGCGTCGGACGCTGGATCGAATCGCCCGCGCCCGGACCTTTACCGGCCAGCGCGGCCAGCTGATTGCGGCCGAGCGCGATCTTTTCTTCGATTTCGTCGATCTGGCGTTCGTATTCGGGCAACGGCGTTTCGGCCTGGCTCACTTCCAGCTGCGTACCGATGCCGCCTTTCAGGCGCCGGCTAGCCAGGTCCACGATCTGCTGCTGTTGCTGCAAGGTGGACTTGGCGATGTCGAGGAGCGCGTAGTTCAGCGACATCTCGATGTACGTGCGCACCACGTTGTTTTCCAGCTCGAGCTGGGCGGCGCGGGCGTCGGCTGAGCTCGCGTGGGCGGCGTCGAGCGCGCGCTCGGCGGCATTCTTGTCCTTGCCCCAGATATCGAGGTGATACGACAGGCCGAGCGTGCCGGTGTTGTTCCACGATTGCTCGCCCGCGAGCGGGCCGGGACCGTAGTACAGGTTGTCCGCCCACTTCTGGCGCTGGATCGACAGGCTGCCGTTGACTTGCGGCGACAATGCCGCACGGGCGACACCCGCCATCGACATGGCTTCGCGCACGCGTGCCTGGGCGGCCGCGAGGCTCGGGTTGCCCGCTTGCGCGGCGTCGATCCACTCGTTGAGTTGCGGATCGTTATAGGCGCGCCACCAGTCGACGGCCGGCCATTGGGCGTCCGCATTGGCGGCGCGGATCGCGTTGCCCGCGTCGAGCGAAGCGGGCTGGACTCCGCTCGCTTGCGGCGCGACGCCTCCGGTACTGGCACAGCCGGCGATTGTTAATAGGATCGTAAGAACCGCGGCTGCGGCGATCCCTTTCGGTACCGGAGACTGCACGATTTCCTCCAGAAATGACTATAGAAGCATGTGCGTCATTATATTTTTTGATCAATTGCGGAATAACCGGTAAAGATGCAAGGCATTTTTACGCGATATGAGACAATCGCCTTTGCGAATCGTGTAACAATCGCTTCCGATCACAAGGGAAAGTTATGGATACGCTTCAAAACATGCGCGTATTTGTCCGCGTCGTCGAAGCGGGCAGCTTTACGGGCGCCGCTCAGCATCTGAACACGACCACCGCGTATGCGTCGCGCGCGGTATCCGATCTGGAGGCGCACCTGCGCACGCGCCTGTTGAACCGCACGACGCGCCGCATCGCGCTGACCGAGGCCGGCGAGCGCTACCTGCAGCGCTGCGAGCAGATCCTCGCGTACGTGGATCAGGCGGAAGCCGAGGCGAGCGACGCCCACGCCCGCCCGTCCGGCAAACTCAAAGTCCACGCAATGACGAGTTTCGGCCAGCACTACGTGGTGCCGGCCGTAGGCCGCTATCAGGAGCGCTACCCGGAAGTGCATATCGAACTGACGCTCGCGCAGCGCATGCCCGATCTGCTCGACGAAGGTTTCGACGTGTCGCTCACGCTCGCCACCGGTCTGCCGGATTCGGGGCTGGTGTCGCAGCGCATTGGCAGCGCGTTCAGCATCGCGTGCGCGTCGCCCGCCTATCTGGAGCGGCGCGGTGTGCCGCAAACGCCCGCGGACCTGGTGCGCCACACCTGCCTGCAAATGGTCACGCCGGTTTTCCCGACCGACAAATGGACCTTCGACGGCCCGAACGGCGAGGAAACCATCGCCCTCGGCCCGACCACCTTCCAGGTGAACGTGGCCGAAGCCATGGCGGTGGCCGTGTCGAGCGGCATGGGCGTCGGGCTGATTCCGATCTACTCGGCGATCAGCGGTTTGCGAAGCGGCGAACTGGTGTGGTTGCTGCCCGAATACACGTCGCAGGAGATGAATCTGTACGCGTTGTATCCGTCCCGGCAATATCTGGACGCCAAGATCCGTACGTGGGTCGAGTTCCTGCGAGATGAACTACCTGCTACGCTGGCTGCGGATCAGGCGGAATTGCGCGAATTCGCGCGGACCTGAGATCAGGCGCGCGTCTTTGGCAATCCTTGAACGGTTGACCGGGCGGCGGGCGGTGCAGTGACCGCCTGTTACATAAGTGCCGCGCCGCAACATTTCCTTACTTTCGCCGCCCGATCGATTTGCTAACGTGTCGTTCATGCGCTGCGGTAGTAGACCGGGGGCGCTCAGTTCGCCGCGGTTCGGCAATATTGCAACAACAGAAGTACGAGGGATTCATGGATACGCATCTGATGATTGGCGTGGCCGTCATGATTGGCTTGATCGGGATTGCCGCTTCGCGCGATCTGCTGCGCCGGTTGCGCGAGCAGCAGCCGCAACTGGTGCCGATCAAGGTCGAGCGCCCGGATCTGAAGGCACAGCGGCGCGACCGTTGAGTTTCGCCGAGGCGCCTGTCTAGCAGGCGCCGTTTATTCGGGCGGCGGCGCGCAGTTTGGTTCGGGGTGCGTGGGTTGTCCGCGCTTGTTGCTCGCTTCTTGCTCCTTTTCTGGCTTATATCGGGTTAAGTGCGGCGATCGCGCCGTTGGCTCATGGTGCTTTGCGGTTCGGGCTCAAGTTTGGGCTTACGTCAGGCACCGGTTTTCAGTTTATTGCCGCGATCAGACCCGGTTCGTCATTGAGCGTGCGGTCCACCTCGTGGCTCACCCGGTGCCAGCGGAAGCGCCCGGCGGCCATGCCCGCGCTGCGTGTCAATTGCTCGAGTTCGTCGAGCGGCAAGGCGGGATCCAGCCAGCGGCGGGCCGCTTCCGATGCGAATGCCAGCGGACGGCGATCGTGCACATCGACGAGACCCGTATCGGCGATGGCCGTCACTATCACCATTCCCATGCCTTCTGTTTGAGGTTCCGTGCCGCGCACGCTCGACAGCGCCGCGAGATACATGGGGGCATCGCTTTTCAGATGCACGAAGTAGGGCTGACGGATCGGCGGTTCGTCCGCTCTGTCCTTGCTCTGCGCGATGGCTGTCACAGGCGTGGTTTCCACGCGCCATTCAAACCAGCCGTCCGCAGGCACCAATACGCGCCCGGTCTTCCACAATTCCTTGAAGTAGCGCCCGTTCGGCGCGGCGTCCGCGCGCGCGTTGATGGTCTGCGGCAGATGCTGTTCGCGTGCCCAGTCGGGACGATATCCCCAGTGGATTGCGCGCACCGTCTGATCCGGGTACACCGTGAGCGGGTGCGTGCCGGGAGCGAGGTTGTAGCCGGGACGCCGGTCGGCGGCATCGAAAAGCATGAGTGGATCGGCGAGACCAAGGTGCTCGGCGTAGAAATGCGGATCGCGGTACTGGCTGATTCGACCACACATGAGCGACCTCCGAATACGACCCGTCTTGGGTTTCGACCGTTGCGGTTCGATAACGTCGCGAGCGTAGCGCCTGCCGTGCGGGCTCGCTATTCAGCGGCCGCTAAATCTCAACGACCTTATCCCACGCAAACAGCGGATTCTCCAGCAGCCCGGTGCGCCGGTCGAGATATCCGCGCGGATTGCACACCACGCGCGTGCCGTTCACGCGGTAGTCGAACGGCGTATGCGTGTGTCCATGAATCCACAACGCGACCGGCGGCCCCACGAGATCCGGCAAGTGATTGACGAAGCCCGCCGACACGCGGTCTTCCGCGTAACGTTCGGCCAGACTCAACCGATGCGGCGCATGATGCGTGACGACGATCGTCTTGCCGCCGAACGGTTTGGCGAGTTCGCCTTCGAGCCAGGCCCGCGCCTGCCGGTGCAGCGCGAGCGAATCGTCGGGGGTAAAGTCGCGCGTTGCATCGTGGGTGTCGTGCGGCCAGTTCATCTGGATCAGCCCGCGAAAATCGAGCATGACCCGCCGCGACGCGCCGATCGACTCCGCGAGCGTATCGGCGTCGTTTCCGTATAAGGCGAAGTCGGTCCACAAGGTCGTGCCGAGCACGCGCCACCGGCCTTGCGGGTCGACCAGCGCGGCGTTGTTCAGCACGTGCACATTGTCGACCTGCGCGGCCGCGTCATGGAGCGCGGCTTCGAGCGCGCCGAACTCGCCGTCGTAGTACTCGTGATTGCCCGGCACGTAGACCACCGGCACGGCGCCGTCGAAAGTTTGCGCGGCCCAGCGCGGTCCGGCCGCGTGATTGTGGATGTCGCCCGCCAGCACGATCAGATCCGCCTGCGCATGCGGGATCAACTCGGGCTCGTCATTTTCCAGATGCAGATCGGACAGCACTCGAATCTTCACGACCACGACTCCTGCAAGGGGCTCCGCAAGGGAACGCGCAGCTTCAGACGCTAGCGTAGCACCTTGCCCGGATTCATCAGATTCAGCGGATCGAGCGCGCGCTTGACGGCACGCATCAACTGCACCTCGACGTCCTGCTTGTAATGCATCGCCTCGTCGATCTTCAACTGGCCGAGACCGTGTTCAGCGCTGATGCTGCCGCGATGCCGATGCACGCTGTCGTAGACGATCTGGTTGATCGGGCCTTGGTGCTGTTTAAGGAACGCCTTGGCGTCGACGCCTTCGGGCGCCTGCACGTTGTAGTGCAGATTGCCGTCGCCGAGATGGCCGAATGTCACCATGCGCGCACCGGGCACGGCTTGCGCGATCGCGGCGTCGGTTTCTTCGATGAAGTGGCCGATGCGCGAGATCGGCACCGCGATATCGTGCTTGATGTTCAGCCCTTCTTCGGCCTGGGCGAGCGGAATGTGTTCGCGCAGGTTCCAGAACGCCCGCGACTGGCTGAGGTTTTCCGCGACCACCGCGTCCTGCACCAGGCCTTCTTCCAGCGCCGTTTCCATTAAACGCTCGAACAGTTCGCGTGCGTGCTCCTCGCTTTCGCTGTCCGACAGTTCGAGCAGCACGACCTGCGCGTGCGGCTCGGCGAACGGATAGCGCATCTGCTCGAAATGCCGGCCGACCAGACGCAGGCAGAAATCCGACATCAATTCGAAACCGGTCAGGAGCGGCCCGGCGACGCGCTGCGTGAGTGAGAGAAAATCGAGCGCGGCGTGCGGCGACGCGAGCGCGGCGAGCGCCGTGACGCGCGCGGCTGGTTGTGGATGCAACTTCAGCACGGCAGCGGTGATGATGCCGAGCGTGCCTTCCGCGCCGATGAACAGGTCGCGCAGATCGTAGCCGGTGTTGTCCTTGCGCAGGCCGCGCAGGCCGTCCCACAGTTCGCCCTGCGGGGTGACGACTTCTAAGCCGAGACACAGTTCGCGCGTGTTGCCATAGCGGAGCACGCCGGTGCCGCCCGCATTGGTGGCGAGATTGCCGCCGATCGTGCAACTGCCTTCGGCGGCGAGGCTCAACGGAAACAGCCGGCCGGCTTCTTCGGCGTGCTTCTGCACTTCCGCGAGGATGACGCCGGCTTCGACCGTGATCGTGTTGTTGTGCGGATCGATGTCACGCACCCGGTTCAGACGCCGCAAGCTGATGACCGCTTGCGCGCCGCTTGCGTCCGGCGTGGCGCCGCCGGCAAGGCCCGTGTTGCCCCCTTGCGGGACTAGCGCGATGCGATGCTCGACGGCGAGCTTCACGAGCGCCGCGACTTCGTCAGGCGTGGCGGGACAGAGCACTGCGCATGCCGCGCCGGTGTAGCGGCGCCGCCAGTCGGTCAGGTAAGGGGCGGTGTCGTGCGGATCGGTCAGCACTTGCGCGGCGCCGATGGCGTCGCGGCAGGCGGCGAGAAAAGCGGTTTGGGTCATGTTGGCTCAGTCAGCGTGTTCGGGCTTGGTCGGTCAGCGTGTTCGGGAGAAATGTCGCGGCGTTCTGTTCAGATGGTCGTGTTGGCTTGTTTCGCCGCCTGTTTTTTTAGCCTGTTGCGGCCTCTTTTGCGGCCTCTTTCGCAGCCCGTTTTGCCGCGCGTTTGAATGGCGCGACATAGGCCAGCGCGCAAACGAAAAAGACCACGGAGAGCACGGCCTCCAGCCAGCCGAGACCGGCGCTCAGCTCGCGGTCGCTCCAGCCGCGCACCACGCCTTCGGCAAAATACAGCAGGATCAACATCGAAGCCCATTGCAGCGTGTAAAGCCGCTGCCGCCAGACGCCCGGCAGAGCGACCAGCAACGGCACGGCCTTGAGCACGAGCGCCGAACCGCCGGGCCGCAGCGGCGCGAGCCACCATTCCCACACGACGCACAGCGCGATCAGCACAGCCAGCGCAGTGGTGGCGCCGAGCGCGGCGGCGCGATTTCGCTGCACGGACGCTGCGTGTGTGGCGCTCGGCGCGCGCGTTGCCTGGTCGGCGGCCGGTTGGGCGTTCGGCTCGTTCACGGCCTTTCGCTCATGGATGCCGCCGTGCGCGCGACGCGGGCGCCGAGCGCGATGGCGAGCGTCTTTTCGTCCGCGGAGATGCCGTGTTCGGCGCTGCCCGCGCGTGCGAAATGCGACGCGCCGTAAGGCGTGCCGCCGGTTTGCGTGGTGCTCAGCGCGCTCTCCGTGTACGGAATGCCGACGATCAGCATGCCGTGATGCAGAAGCGGCAGCATCATGGAGAGCAGCGTGGATTCCTGACCGCCGTGCAGACTGCCGGTGGAAGTGAACACGCAGGCGGGCTTGCCGGAGAGGGCGCCGGAAAGCCACTGCGGCGTGGTGCCGTCGAGAAAGTATTTGAGCGACGCGGCCATGTTGCCGAAGCGGGTAGGCGAACCGAGCGCGAGGCCGGCGCATTCTTCGAGGTCACGCAGTTCGACGAAGGGCGGCCCTTCGGCGGGAATGTCGGGCTGGGTCGCTTCGCAGACGGTGGACACCGCCGGCACGGTACGCACGCGCGCCTGCATGCCGGGAACGCTGTCGACGCCGTGCGCGATCGCCAGCGCGAGTTCGCGCGTGGCGCCGTGACGGCTGTAATAGAGCACGAGAATGTCTTTCATAGGCCTCATCGGTGAACAGGTATTATAGGGGTTGGGTCCGCTCCACAGGCCACACATAGCCGTTCGGCCAGGTCTCGCGCGCGGTCCTGAAACACCAGCAAAGGAAACGAGGGAGGTGGGTTTGTTGTCCAGGGTGCGTTTCGATCTCGACACGCTCAAACGCCTCGCGCAGTTTGCCGCGCAGCGCAGCAGCGAAGACCGCATTCCGCAGGTGGCCGGCAGTCTCACGTTCACCACCATGCTCTCGCTCGTGCCGCTCGCGACCGTCGCGTTCGCGTTGTTCACTGCGTTTCCGATCTTTGCTTCCTTCCAGATGTCGCTGCAGATTTTTCTTGCCGATCATCTGATGCCCGCGCAGCTCAACAGTCAGATCTTCAATTATCTGAATCAGTTTGCTTCGAAGGCGAAGGGTCTCACCACCATCGGTATGATTTTTCTGTTCGTCACCGCCGTGATGACGATGATGACGGTCGAGTCCGCGTTCAACGTGATCTGGCGCGTGCGCAAGGCGCGGCCAATCGCGCAGCGCATTCTGGTGTACTGGGCGATCATCACGCTTGGCCCGATCCTGATCGGCGTGAGCCTGTCGATTTCATCGTACCTGTTCACGCAATCCATGACCTTCACGGCGGCCCAGCGCATGACGCCGGTCATCGAGTGGGCGCTCGCGGGCGCCGCGCTCCCGCTCACCGCGGTCGCATTTACGATTCTCTACGTGTACCTGCCGAATTGCCGAGTGGAATGGCGCGACGCGGTGATCGGCGGTGTGACTGCCGCGATCGCTTTCGAGCTTGCGAAACGCGGCTTCGGTTATTACGTGCGGCGCATTCCAACCTACACCGCGGTGTATGGCGCATTTGCGGCCGTGCCGCTGTTTTTGCTGTGGATGTACCTGTGCTGGTTCATCACGCTGGCGGGCGCGATGATCGCGTCCGCGTTGCCGGCCATTCGCATTGGGCAGTTTCACCGGCCCACCTTCGAAGGCAGCAATCTGTTCGACTCGCTCGAACTGCTCGCGCGCCTCTCGGAAGCACGCGACGCCGGCAAGCGCGGCTATACGGTGCCCGAACTTTCACGCATGCTTCGCCGCGATATGGACACCACGCTCAACCTGCTGGAAAAGCTCGAAGAGATCGAGTGGATCGCACGCTTGCAGGAGGACGACTCGCGTCCGCATTTCCTGCTGCTGGCGAATCCGGCGCAAATCACTGTCGAGCGCCTGTTCGGACTGTTCGTAATCGACCGCGCGGAACTCGGATATCAGCTCGAGCTGGCGTCCACGCGTGTGGACGGAGAAATGCTGCTGGCGGCGCTCGAAAACGACAAGCTGAAAGTGACGCTCGCCGCCTTACTTGCCGCGCGAGCAGCCGACCGTGCCGCGCGCGCTGCGGAGGACGAGTCTGGCGCGCCTTCCATGCCGCAGCATGCGGCGTGATGCCGGACGAGGCGGGTTGAGGCAGCGTGCGAGCGCTGATGCAGCGAAAGGCGGCCGCAGCGGAAACTTCGAAGCAGTGGAAAAGCTAGCGCTTCGCTACAACGAAATCTTGCCGACGCAAATGTCCTTGAACATCACCCAATCACCCATCAGGCTGTAAAGCGGATGCCGGAAGGTAGCCGGCCGATTCTTCTCGAAGAAGAAATGCCCGACCCAGGCGAAGCCGTATCCGCAGATCACGGCAGCGGGCAGCCAGAGCCAGTCGCCGGTGGCGAGCGCCATGGCAAGACAGCCGATCACGCCGAGCGATCCCACGAAGTGCAGCCGCCGCGAGACCGTATTGCGATGCTCGCTCAGATAGTACGGATAGAACTCCGCGAAACTCGCGAAGTGATCGGTGTGCGCGGTTTGAGCCATCACGGCCTCCGGATTGCTACGCTTCTCGATGCTCCGGCGTGCGCCGGCATGCCGGACACACGCGCTCGAAACAGGACAGGCTTGATCCATTGTGCGGCTATCGGGCCATGCGCGCAACCTGGCCATTCGGCCGATGGCGCAGCGCTCCCGGCGCAATTATCGTGATGGCTCGCAACGTTCATCGAACCGTGTGAGGAGTTCTGGTCGCGAAGCTGAAGAGGGCGTCGAGCGTGGCGTCGGGTTGCTCGGTCATCAACGCGTGGCCGGCTTCGAGCGTGACCGTGTCGACCGGTACGCCTGTTTGCTCCAGCGCGCCCGCGAGCGCCCTGGTTGCGCGCGGCGGCGTCATCGCGTCACGCCGCCCCACGATCAGGCGCGTGGCGCAGCGCACCTGCCCGGCACGGGCGAGGCCGTCCGCGTAACTATTGCAGGCGGCGAAGTCGGTATGGAACAGGTGCGGTTCACCGCGCGCCGAGACGCGCTCCATGAGCCGCTGGTTCATGCCGTGCAGCCAGAAGCCGGGGCCCGGGCAGGAAGGCTTGGCCGCAATGGTCGAATGCGACCACTGGTTGACCATGCCGATCGCTTCGGGTTCACGGTTCAGAGCGGCGTCGAGCAGTGCATCGGAGACGGTCATCGGCATCGCCGTGGCGAGCAGGGCGAGGTGCGTTGCCCGCTCGGGATAGCGGCCGGCGAAGTCGAGCGCGATCAGCGAACCCATGCTGTGGCCGGCTACGAAGGCGCGTTGCACACCCGCGGCGTCGAGCAGCGCGGCCAGCCAGTCAGCCATGGCCGGCACGGTGGTCAGGGCCGGCCCGCTGCTGCGGCAGTGGCCGGGCAAATCCACGGCCAGCACGCCGAAACCGTGATGCGCGAAGTAGCGGGTTTGCAGCGCCCATACGCTGTGATCATGCTCGGCGCCGTGGATGAATACGGCGGTTGGCAGGCGCGCGTCGAACGCTCTGCCGCCGGTGTAGGCATAGGCGAGCTTGCCTTGAACGGTGAGGATCATGCGGACTCCGGGCGGGGTTGGGGGGGAGTGCCGGATGCGCCGCTGTGCAGCGCGCTCGAACTGCTCGCTTTTTGCGACGCCTTCAGCGCACGCTTGAGGTCGTCGATCAGATCGCCGGGATCTTCGAGGCCGATCGAAAGGCGGATCGTGCCTTCGGCGATGCCGGCCGCGGCGAGCGCGGCGGCGTCCATGCGAAAGTGCGTGGTCGATGCGGGATGGATGACCAGTGAGCGCGCGTCGCCCACGTTCGCGAGATGCGAGAACAGCGAGAGCGCTTCGATGAAGCTGCGTCCGGCGGCGCGGTCGCCGCGCAGATTGAAGCTGAACACGGCGCCGGCGCCACGTGGCAGCAGGCGCCTCGCGAGCGCGTGGTCGGGGTGCGTCGGCAATTCCGGATAGGCGACGGTTTCGACCGCGGCGTGACCGGCGAGGAATTCGACCACCCGGCGCGTGTTGGCAACGTGCCGCTCCATCCGCAAAGGCAGTGTTTCGATGCCTTGCAGCAGTTGCCACGCCGCCTGCGGATGCAGGCATGCGCCGAAGTCGCGCAGACCCTCGCGGCGCGCACGCAAGAGGAACGGAGCGACGGTGCTTTCCTCGGTGAACACCATGCCGTGAAAGCCGTCGTAAGGCTCGGTGAATTCGGGGAAACGCCCGGAGGCTTCGAAGTCGAACGTGCCGCCGTCCACCAGCACGCCGCCGATCGTCGTGCCATGGCCACCGAGGAACTTGGTGGCCGAGTGATAAACGAAGTCCGCGCCGTGCTCGAAGGGCTTGAGCAGGTACGGCGTGGTAAAGGTCGAGTCGACCAGCAGCGGCACGCGATGCTCATGCGCGATCTGCGCCACGGCCGCGATATCGAGCACGTCGAGCCCCGGATTGCCGAGCGTCTCGCCGAACAGCAGTCGCGTATTCGGGCGCAGCGCGGCTCGCCACGCATTGAGGTCGCCCGGTTTGACGAAGGTCGTCTCGATGCCGAAGCGCCGCAACGTGTAGTGCAGCAAATTGTGCGAGCCGCCGTACAGCGCGCTGGAGGCAACGATATGCGAGCCTGCGCCCATCAGCGTGGCGATGGCCAGATGCAAGGCCGCCTGGCCGCTCGCCGTGCCGATCGCGCCCGCGCCGTTTTCCAGCGCGGCCACGCGTTCCTCGAACACGGCAACGGTCGGATTCGAGATGCGCGAATAGACGTGACCCGCGCGCTCCATATTGAAGAGCGCCGCGGCGTGGTCCGAATCGCGGAACGAAAACGAGGTAGTCTGGTAGATCGGCGTGGCGCGCGCGCCAGTGGTCGGGTCGGGAGCGGCGCCGGCGTGCAGCGCAAGCGTGTCGAAACGGTTGGCGGACATCGTGGGCGGCGAGGCCACGAACGGCCTCGCGAAAGGTGAAAGTGGCGGCCATCCTATCACCGGCGCGCCGCGCTTCAAGCGCGGTTTTCCCGATGCGCACAGCCGCGGCGAGCCGGGCTCGAACCGGTGAATGGCCGGTGCGCCTTGGTGGGCGGGCCGCTTTCCTTTTATGGGTCTTTCCGCTAGGATCGAAAATCATTGATGTATTACGAGCTTAGCGGGCATTACGGGAGACAGATCATGCGAGTCAGCGACATCCTCAAAGTCAAAGGCAACACCCTTTTCACGGTTACGCCGGATACCACGCTGCACGACGCAGTCAATACCATGGCGGAGCACGACATCGGCTCGCTGGTTGTGATGGAATATGGCGATCTCGTCGGCATGCTGACTTTCCGCGAAATTATTTCGACGCTAAGCAAGAACGGCGGCAGCGTCGGCACCTCCACGATCCGCAAGGTCATGGACGACCATCCGCTCACCTGCACGCCTGAAACAGACGTCAACGAAGTTCGCCGCATGATGCTCGAGCATCACGTGCGTTATCTGCCGGTGCTGGAGAGCCGCACGCTGATGGGCGTGATCTCGTTCTACGACGTCGCCAAGGCGGTGGTGGAAGAGCAGGGCTTCGAAAACCGCATGCTCAAGGCCTATATCCGCGACTGGCCGGAAGAACAGCCGGAACAGCAGCCGGCGCGTTAATGCGCGGCGACTCACTGCGACGTTCTGTCGTTGCCGTGAGCGCGAAGTGGCGGTCAAGGCGCGCGCGAAAGCGTGCGCTTTTTTTGTGTCCGGCGCAGGGCTTGTCTGCATGTTCAGCCTTGCCTATCCGGCTCTCCAGCTGGCTCGGCGCCGAGGCGGGCGCGAGTGCGCCTATTCGGCCGCCAGGTCGGCGCTACGTGCTGCCCGGCGAACCGCCCGCGCCGGGTTGTGCGCATGGTGCTTTCATCTTTGTTGCTCTCCAGCCTGCTTGCCGAACTTCATGAGCGATCGTCCGTTACCTGCTGCCCGCCGCTCCGCCCGTCGACCCGAGGGTCACGACTCCCAGTTCCGGCTGCTCGGGGAGCGCCGTTTCGCGCCGTTTTTCTGGACCCAGTTCCTCGGCGCGATGAACGACAACGTCTTCAAGATCGGCTTCACGTCGCTCGTCACCTACCAGGCGGCGCGCTTTTCGGGCGTCGATCCGAAAACGGCGGCGTTCCTGATTTCGGCCATCTTCATCCTGCCGTTCGTGCTGCTATCGGCCACCTCCGGGCAGATTGCCGACAAGTACGACAAGGCAATGCTCACGCGTTTCGTCAAGAGTTTCGAAATCGTGGTGATGCTGATCGGCGGCGCGGGTTTCTGGCTGCATAGCGCGCCGCTTCTGTACCTGTGCACATTTCTGATGGGCGTCCATTCGACCGTGTTCGGCCCGGTCAAATACTCATACCTGCCGCAGCATCTGTCGAGTTCGGAGCTGGTTGGCGGCAACGGCATGGTCGAAATGGGCACCTTCGTGGCGATCCTGATCGGTACGATTGTAGGCGGGGTGGGCGCCGGTTTCGTCGAGCACGGCGCGGTGGTGCTGGCCGGCGCCTGCGTCACGATCGCGCTGGTGGGGCGCGTGGTGTCGAGCTTCGTGCCGCTCACGCCGGCGCCGCAAGCCGATCTGCGCATCAACTGGAATCCGGTCAGCGAGACGTGGCGCAACCTGAAGCTGGCGCGCGAAAACCGGACCGTGTTTTTGAGTCTGCTGGGGATCTCCTGGCTGTGGTTCGTGGGCGCGATCTTCCTGTCGTCGTTTTTCAGTTTTGCGAAAAACGTTCTGTCCGCCGATCCGGATGTGGTGACCGTGCTGCTCGGCACGTTTTCGATCGGCATTGGCCTCGGCTCGCTGATGTGCGAGAAACTCTCGAAGCGGCGTATCGAAATCGGCCTCGTGCCGCTCGGCTCGATCGGCATGAGCGTGTTCGCGATCGATCTGTTTTTCGCGAGCCATGCGCTGCCGCCCGCGGGCCATCTGTTGAGCGTCGGTGAATTCATCGTGCGGCCCGCCCACTGGCGCGTGCTGGCTGATCTCTTCCTGCTCGCCATGTTCGGCGGCTTCTACAGCGTACCGCTGTATGCGCTGATCCAGAGCCGCAGCCAGCCGAGCCACCGGGCGCGAATCATTGCCGCGAACAACATTCTGAATTCGCTGTTCATGATCGTTTCGTCGCTGATGGCCATGGCGTTGACCGCGGCAGGCTTCGGCATTCCGGCGATTTTTCTCGTTACCGCGCTGCTGAACATCGTGGTGGCGACCTACATCTATTCGCTCGTGCCCGAGTTCCTGCTGCGCTTTATCGCGTGGGTGCTGGTGCACACGTTCTACCGAATTCGCCTCGTGCATGCCGAGCGGATTCCGGAGGAGGGAGCGGCCGTACTCGTGTGCAACCACGTGAGCTTCGTTGACGCGATCGTCATCATGGCCGAGAGTCCGCGCCCGATCCGTTTCGTGATGGACCATCAGATCTTCAGGACGCCGTTCGCCGGCTGGGTGTTCCGTCACGCGAAAGCGATTCCGATCGCGCCGGCGCATCAGGACGCGCAGTTGCTGACGCGAGCCTACGAGCGCTGCGCGCAGGCGCTGGCCGAGGGCGATCTGGTTTGCATCTTTCCGGAAGGCAAGCTCACCAAAACCGGCGAGATGAATCCGTTCCGGCATGGCCTGACCGAGATCATCCGGCGCACGCCGGCGCCGGTCATCCCCATGGCGCTGCGCGGATTGTGGGGCAGCGTGTTTTCGCGCGCGGACGACGCGCGCTGGCCGCGGCCGATCCAGAAGGGCGTCATGAGCCGTCTGACGCTGGCAGTGGGTGAGCCGCTCGATCCGGCGCAGGCGACGCCGGAGAACCTGCAGCAGATCGTCACCGAATTGCGCGGGGCGCGGAAGTAGTAGGAACAGGCACTGCTTGCCGGGCAGGCGGTGTGCGCTCCCGAAGCAGACATTTCCGCATGGCGGCGTTTTGCGCGCCGCCTAGTTGGGTGAACGGCTAATCGGCGCGCGGTATCGCGGATGAATCCCCAGTCGCGCCAAAGGTGTGCGCCGACAAGGTGAGCGACGCAGCGGGACCAGACGTACCCTGGCCGATCGGCCAGAACCGTTGCACGACGCGGTCCGCTTGCCACGGGGCTGGCATAATAGCGTTTTCCCCGCATTTCTTTGGACGACGCCCATGTCCGGCAACACGCTCGGTACGCTTTTCACTGTCACGACCTTCGGCGAATCGCACGGTCCCGCTATCGGCTGCGTGATCGACGGCTGCCCGCCGGGCATGGCGCTCAACGAAGCCGACATTCAACTGGAGCTCGACCGTCGCAAGCCCGGCACGTCGCGACACGTCACGCAGCGTCAGGAAGAAGACAAGGTCGAGATCCTGTCGGGCGTGTTCGAAGGCCAGACCACCGGCGCGCCTATCGCGCTCCTGATCCGCAACACGGACCAGCGCAGCAAAGACTACGGCAACATTGCCGACACTTTCCGGCCGGGCCACGCCGACTACACCTACTGGCAGAAATACGGCATCCGCGACTATCGCGGCGGTGGCCGTTCGTCGGCTCGCCTCACGGCGCCCACGGTGGCCGCGGGCGCGGTCGCCAAGAAGTGGCTGCGCGAGAAGTTCGGCACCGAGATTCGCGGCTATATGGCCGCGCTCGGTGAAATCGACGTGCCGTTCGTCGACTGGGCGCAGGTGCGCGAGAACCCGTTCTTCGTGCCCAATGCGGAGATCGTGCCGCAACTTGAGGCGTATATGGACGCGCTGCGCAAAGATGGCGACTCGATCGGCGCGCGCATCAATGTCGTGGCGTCCGGCGTGCCGGTCGGTCTCGGCGAGCCGCTGTTCGACCGTCTCGACGCCGACATTGCGCACGCCATGATGGGCATCAACGCGGTGAAGGGCGTCGAGATCGGCGCGGGCTTTGCGAGCGTGGCGCAGCGCGGCTCAGTGCATGGCGACGAATTGACGCCGGAGGGCTTCGTCGGCAATCATGCGGGCGGCGTGCTCGGCGGCATTTCGACCGGGCAGGACATCACGGTGTCGATTGCGATCAAGCCGACTTCGAGCATTCGCACGCCGCGCCGCTCGATCGACAAGGCGGGGCAACCGGTTGTCGTCGAAACGTTCGGGCGGCATGACCCGTGCGTCGGGATTCGCGCCACGCCGATTGCCGAATCGATGCTCGCGCTGGTGCTGATCGATCATGCGCTGCGCCATCGCGCGCAATGCGGCGACGTATCCGTCAGCACGCCGAAGATCGCGGCGAGCGCGCCGTAACGCGTCTGCGTCGAACGTATCTGTATTGGTTCTACGCGGGCAGTGTCGTCTCTCATGACTGATTTCAGCGCCGAGCCGGCAGCAAGCCGTCTCGCGGATCTACGCGCGCGTGCCGCCGCGCCCAACGCCGTGGCCGTTGACTGCTTCACGTTCGGCCAGGCACTGCTGCAACACGCCGGGGGCGACAAGGCGAGTCAGCGCGAGGCGCTTGCTGCGCTGGTGCGCGCATACCAACTCGATTCTTCCTGCGAACCCACGCTGCTGCATACGATTGCGCAGACCGCCTTCGTGCTGCGCGATTGGGCGCTGGTCGAGTCCGCCACCGGGCTGCTCCTCTCGCACCATGCCGAAGACGCCAACGCGCTGATCTGGCGCGCGGCGGCCGTGCAGCAGCGCGACGACTTCGCCACCGCCGAGGCGCTGTTGCGCGAAGCCGTGCGCGTCGTGCCCGGCAATCCAGTCGCGCTGCATAAGCTGGCGTTGTGTATCAAGGAGCAGGCGCGCTTTGCCGAGGCCGAGGCGTTGCTCCGGCAAGTCCTGATGCTCTCGCCGCAGAACGCCCATGCGTTGTTCGATCTATCGGAACTCGAGATCCGCAGCGGGCGATTTGCGGAGGGTTGGACGCGTTACGAATCGCGCGTCGTGTTTGCTGGCAGCGAACTGAACAACGCCCAGCAGGCGCTCGCCGCCATCAGCGCGCCCTGGCAGGGTGAATCGCTTGCCGGCAAGGGGTTGGTGGTTTATGGCGAGCAGGGCAATGGCGATTGTCTCTGGGCAGTGCGCTTTCTGCCAATGCTGGCCGAACGGGCGCGACGCGAGGGCGGCCGGGTGATTTTCGGTCACGACGGTCCGTTGCGGCATTTGTTCGAACGCATGTTGCCAGTGGATTTGCCGCTCGAAACGAGTCTGGAAACGCAGCCCGATTTTCACTGCGGACTGATGAGCTTGCCGCTGCGGCTCGGCATTGTCGACGCAGCGGGATGGGGCGCACCGTATCTGAGCGCTGACCCTGCGCGTGAGCAGGCGTGGCGCGAACAAGTCGAAGCGCACACGGCGGCGCGGCGCGGCAGTCGCAAGGTCGGGCTGGTGTGGAACGGCAATCCGGACCATATCCGCGACATGCGGCGTTCAGTGCCCGTCGAGCAAATCGAACCTCTGTTGAACGTGCCGGACGTGAGCTATTTTGCTTTGTCGCCGGGGCGCGGAGAGACGGTTGCACAGTGGCGCGCCAAGGGTCTCGACGTCGTCGATCTGACGCATCATTTTCAGTCCGGCTTCGACGATGTCGCTGCGTTGCTGGCGAATCTGGATCTGGTCGTTACGATCGATAGCGGGCCCGCGCATCTGGCGGGGGCGCTCGGTGTGCCGACCTGCCTGATGATCGATCACGTTTCCGCGTGGTTCTGGGGCGATGAGTCGCCGCTGACGGCCTGGTACGATTCGATTGAACTGGTTCGACAACCGCGCGTTGGCGACTGGGCGCCGGTCGTGGCGAAAGTGCGGGAGCGGATTGAAGCGGTGGGGCGGAGCTGACTGGTTCTGCCTTCACAGCGCCGTCATTAAGAATCCGGCGTTGCGAAGGCAGGTGAAGCATGAATTACATGTTCGGATAGTTCGGACCGCCGCCGCCTTCGGGCGTCACCCACACGATGTTCTGCGTCGGGTCCTTGATATCGCAGGTCTTGCAGTGCACGCAGTTCTGCGCGTTGATCACCAGGCGCTCGGTGTTGTCGTCGTTCTTCACAAACTCATACACTGCTGCCGGACAGTAACGTGACTCCGGGCCGGCGTAGGTCTGCCAGTTCACGTTCACTGGCACCGAAGGGTCTTTCAGTGTCAGGTGAGCGGGCTGGTTCTCTTCGTGGTTCGTGTTCGAGATGAACACTGAAGAGAGCCGGTCAAACGTCAGCTTGCCATCGGGCTTCGGATAGACGATCGGCTTGCATTGCGAAGCCGGCTTCAGCATCTCGTGATCCGAGTGCTGGTGATGCAGCGTCCACGGCACATTGCCGCCCAGCAGCTTCTGCTCGATGCCCACCATCAGCGTGCCGAGGTAGAGGCCCTTGCTCATCCACTGCTTGAAGTTGCGCGCACGATGCAGTTCGGTATGCAGCCACGAGGTCTTGAAGCTCTCCGGATAGGCGGTGAGTTCATCGCTGGTGCGTCCGGCCTGCACGGCTTCAAATGCGGCGTCGGCGGCCAGCATGCCGGTCTTGATCGCTGCATGCGAGCCCTTGATCCGCGATGCGTTCAGGAAGCCCGCGTCGTCGCCGACCATTGCACCGCCCGGGAACACCAATTTCGGCAGCGACATGAGGCCACCGGCCGTGATCGCCCGTGCGCCGTACGACACCCGCTTGCCACCTTCGAGCACCGCGCGGATTGCCGGATGTGTCTTGTAGCGCTGGAATTCCTCGAACGGCGACAGGTACGGATTCGTGTAACCAAGTCCGACCACAAAACCCACCACCACCTGGTTGTTGTCCATGTGATAGAGGAACGAGCCACCGTACGTGTCGTTCTCCAGCGGCCAGCCGGCGGTGTGCATCACGAGACCCGGCTTGTGCTTCGACGGATCGATCTCCCACAGTTCCTTGATGCCGATACCGTAGACCTGCGGATCGACGCCTTCGCGCAGCTTGAATTTATCGTTCAGTTGACGGCCAAGATGCCCACGCGCGCCCTCACAGAACAGCGTGTACTTCGCGTGCAGCTCCATGCCGAGCTGGAAGTTCTCGGTCGGTTCACCATCCTTGCCGATGCCCAGGTTGCCGGTCGCGACGCCTTTGACCGAACCGTCGTCGTTATAAAGGATCTCAGCCGCAGGAAAGCCCGGGAAAATCTCCACGCCCAGCGCCTCGGCCTGCTGACCCAGCCAGCGCGTCACATTCGCGAGGCTGATCACGTAATTGCCGTGATTCTTGAAATTATCCGGCAGCGCCCAGACCGGCACGCTCTTCGAACCGGTTTCGGTCAGGAACAGGAACTTGTCTTCGGTCACATCCACGGTCAGCGGTGCGCCTTTTTCTTTCCAGTCCGGAATCAGCTCGGTCATGGCGCGTGGATCCATGACCGCGCCCGAGAGAATATGCGCCCCGATCTCCGAGCCTTTTTCCAGTACGCACACGCCAATCTCGACGCCTTTTTCCGCCGCCAGCTGCTTCAGGCGAATCGCCGCGGACAGGCCGGCCGGGCCGCCGCCGACGATCACGACGTCGTATTCCATCGACTCGCGCGGGCCGTACTGCTCAATGAGACTTGCGGGGGTCATTGATGCTCCTCTTACCGTTAGAATGCTTTTTTCGGGTTCGTATTGTGGGCGATGCACTCCCGCACTGCAACCAGATGAGCAGACATTAGCACGATCGTTCTATTTACGTGATACGGTATCGGCCTGCTTTTGACGGTCTTACCGCACCTGTCAACCGCATCTGTAATAACAACCGAACAAGGAACGACAATGGGCCGTTCGATTAATCTGGAAGGCAAGGTTGCGCTAATCACAGGCGCCTCGAGCGGGTTGGGAAAGCGCTTTGCTCAAGTGTTGTCGCAAGCGGGCGCCAAGGTCGTGCTGGCGAGCCGGCGAACCGAGCGTCTGAAGGAATTGCGCGCCGAGATCGAGGCGTCCGGTGGCGCGGCCCACGTCGTGTCACTCGACGTGACCGATTATCAGAGCATCAAGTCGGCCGTCGCGCATGCGGAAACCGAGGCTGGCACGATCGACATCCTGGTGAACAATTCGGGCGTGTCCACCACGCAAAAGCTCTCCGAGGTCACGCCCGCCGACTTCGAATATGTGTTCGATACCAACACACGCGGCGCGTTTTTCGTCGCGCAGGAAGTCGCCAAACGCATGATCATGCGCGGCAACAGCGCGCAGAAACCGTCGTACCGGATCATCAATATCGCGTCTATGGCGGGCTTGCGCGTATTGCCGCAGATCGGCCTGTACGCGATCAGCAAGGCGGCCGTCGTGCATATGACCAAAGCCATGGCGCTGGAGTGGGGCAAGCACGGCATCAACGTGAACGCGATCTGCCCGGGCTATATCGACACCGAGATCAACCATCACCACTGGTCGACGGAGCAAGGGCAAAAGCTCGTGTCGATGCTGCCGCGCCATCGTGTCGGCAAGCCGGACGACCTGGACGGGCTCCTGCTGCTGCTGGCGGCCGACGAATCGCAGTTCATCAACGGCTCGGTGATTGCGGCCGATGATGGATTCGGGCTCTCCTGAGCGCAAACCGGCGCTGCCGCCCACGCAGTGCTAGCCGCGCGGGCCGGATTAGCGCCCGTTCGAAGAAACTGTTTTACGCGCTCTGGCCTTGGCGCCTCATGAGCGCGCACGCTATGTTGCTGTTTCTCTCTGTGCCGGCCTGCGTACCGGCTTCAACCTCGTTTCAACCCGATAAAGAAGTACGATGAGCGATTTTCACGCTGTTTTTGAGATGTCGATGCCGATCCGCTGGGGCGACATGGACGCCTTCGGCCATGTGAACAACACGGTCTATTTCCGCTACATGGAGCAGGTGCGGATTTCCTGGTTCGAGCAGTTGGGTCTGGCCGGCAGCAATGCCGACGGACAGGGGCCGGTGATCGTCAATGCGTCGATGGAGTTTCTCAAGCAACTGCATTATCCCGGCGACGTGATCGGCCGGATGACCGTGGCCACGCCCGGCCGCAGCAGCTTCGACACGGGGTTCGAACTCGTGCGAGCGGATGACCCGAACACCGTGTATGCCCGCGGCGCAGCGCGCTGCGTATGGATCGATTACGCGGCCGGCAAGTCGGTGCCCGTGCCTGATCTGCTGCGTGCGACCATCGAGCGCGCTGTTTTGGTCAAGGCGGCCTGAGCGGCGATAGCGCGAATCCCGGCGCGCATCCGTCAGCGCCTCTTTTCAATGCCCGAGCAGGCGCTGCAATAGCTCCGTCGCGTTACCCGTATCGTATTTACGCATCAGCCGCGCCCGGTAGACATCCACCGTGCGCGGGCTGATATCCAGCACGCGGCCGATCTGCTTGCTGGTTTTCCCCGTCACCAGTTGCGCGGCGATTTCGCGCTCGCGCGGTGTCAGTTCGACCGCCACGCGCCGCGTCGCGCTCAAGTCCTCGAAGGTCCAGACGCCCGCGGCGTGCGCGTCGGCGCGTTCCTGCGCGCGGCCCGTCACGTGGCACCAGAACAGTTCGCCGTTGGCCCGCTTCATGATGCGGTCGTCCGCATAACTGCCTTGTGCAGTCATGATCGGCGGAATCCGCGCGCCGATCCGCTCGAATTCATCTGTGGACGGATACAGCACCTGGAACGACTGGCCGAGCAGCGACTCGCGCGTGCAGCCGAAAATCGACGCGAGTTCGTCATTGCAGTCTTCGATAGTCCGTTCGCGCGACAGCACGAGTCCGATCGGAGCGAGGTGGAACGCGGTTTGGTAATCCAGTGCGGGCATGGGCTGGCGGCAAGTACTTATGTATTTTTGCGTATTGTGCCGCATGGCGCGCGCAGCGTACTCTTTGGACCACACGATAACGCGGCCAAGCCGTCCGCGGCGGGCGTTTGCGCGGCGTGCAGGGAAACCTGACCGCACAGGCCGCCGGGGATGACTAGAATGACGTGTCGGGCTCGAGCCCGCGGAACGTCATACGGGCTGTAAAGATCCGGATTCGGGTTTCCATAAAGGAAGGGACAAACTGATGAACAAAGTCTATCCAGGCGCCGCCGAGGCGCTGAAAGACATCGTCAAGGACGGGCAGACGTTTGCCGTCGGCGGCTTTGGGCTGTGCGGCATTCCTGAGGCGCTGATCGGCGCGCTGCGCGATTCGAAGGTGCAGGGCATCACCTGCATCAGCAACAACGCGGGCGTCGACGGTTTCGGCCTCGGTCTGCTGCTCGAAACGCGTCAGGTCAAGAAGATGATCTCTTCGTATGTCGGCGAGAACAAGGAGTTCGAACGCCAGTATCTGGCCGGCGAACTCGAGCTCGAATTCACGCCGCAAGGCACGCTCGCCGAGAAGCTGCGCGCGGGCGGTTCGGGCATTCCGGCGTTCTTCACCAATACCGGCTACGGCACGCTGATCGCCGAAGGCAAGGAAACCCGCCAGTTCGGCGAAAACCACTACGTGCTCGAACACTCGCTGACGGCCGACGTCGCGCTGGTCAAGGCGTGGAAGGCCGACAAGTCGGGCAACCTGATCTACCGCCGCACCGCGCGCAACTTCAACCCGATGTGCGCGATGGCCGGCAAGATCACCGTCGCGGAAGTGGAAGAAATCGTCGAAGTGGGCGAACTCGATCCGGACGCGATCCATACGCCAGGCATCTTCGTGCAGCGCATCGTGCTCAATGCGCATCCGGAAAAACGCATCGAACAACGCGTCGTCCGCGCGAAAGGAGACTGATCATGGCATGGACTCGTGACGAAATGGCCGCGCGCGCGGCGAAGGAATTGCAGGATGGCTTTTATGTGAACCTCGGCATCGGCTTGCCGACTTTGGTGGCCAATCACGTGCCGGCGGGCGTCGAAGTGTGGCTGCAGTCGGAAAACGGCCTGCTCGGCATCGGCCCGTCGCCGACCGAAGAGGAAGTGGACGCCGACCTCATCAACGCCGGCAAGCAGACGGTGACCACGCTGCCGGGCTCGTCGATTTTCTCGTCGGCGGATTCGTTCGCGATGATTCGCGGCGGCCACATCAACCTGGCGATTCTGGGCGCGATGCAGATCAGCAAGAAGGGCGATCTGGCCAACTGGATGATCCCGGGCAAGATGATCAAGGGCATGGGCGGCGCGATGGATCTGGTCGCGGGCGTCAAGCGCGTGGTCGTGCTGATGGAGCACGTCGCGAAGGGCGACCAGCACAAGATTCTCGAAGAATGCACGCTGCCGCTCACGGGCGTGGGTGTGGTGGATCAGATCATCACCGACCTCGGCGTGATCGAAATCACGGAAGACGGTCTGAAGGTGACGGAACTGGCGCCGGGCGTGAGCGTCGAGGAAATCAAGGCGAAGACGGGTGCGCCGCTCGATGTAAGCGCGGTGAGCTGAAAGGCTGGCTGTTGTCAGGCCGTCTGAAGCGGTCTGCAGCTGTTGGATAGGCCGTTGGGCTTGCCCTCGCGGCAGGAGGCGGCACAGTGGTTCCCAGGCGGGCGAGGCGTGAGTCTCGCCCGCTTTTGTTTGTCTGGCCCGTAGCCGCTCTGAGTTGTCCTATGCCGTCCCGCCGACTCTTGCCGCGCGGCAAAGCGGTTTACAATCGTTTGAAGATTGGATGCTTATCGATCCTGCTACGCACAGGCCGAACCCGCAGCGCTTTTGCAAGGAACCCAGATGACCGCAACCACGTCCGTTTCCACCGCCGGGCGGCCCGCGCCGCGTCAACGCTATGTGCAGTGCGCGAGCGCCGGCGGCTTGCACCGCATCGCCTATACGGAGTGGGGCGACCCGGCCAATCCGCGGGTGCTGCTGTGCGTACACGGCCTGACCCGTTCAGGGCGCGATTTCGACCGCCTGGCCGAAGAGTTTGCCGGCACTTACCGCGTGGTTTGTCCGGATGTCGCCGGGCGGGGCTTGTCATCGTGGCTCGCCAACCCCAACTTCTATGTCGTGCCGCAATACGTCGCCGACATGGTCACGTTGATCGCCCGCCTGAATGTCGAAACGGTCGATTGGTTCGGCACCTCGATGGGCGGCCTGATCGGACTCGCGCTGGCCGGCCTGCCGGAAACGCCGATTCGCAAGATGTTGTTGAACGACGTCGGTCCGCATCTGGAGCCGGCTGCGGTGAAGCGCATCGGCGACTATCTCGGCAAGCCCGTGCAGTTTGAAACGCTGCAGCAAGGCATCGACTACGCCGCGTTGCTCGCGCAGACTTTCGGCCCACTCACGCCGGAAGAATGGCGCGAGATCAACACGCCGCTTCTGCACGAACAGGACGGCAAGTGGCTGTTCCGTTACGACCCGCGTATCGCGCAGCCTTTCACCGCAACCACTGAGGAAGCCGCCAAACTCGGCGAGGCCGCGCTCTGGCATTCGCTGGCCGCTTTCCAGGGGCCCGTGCTGGTGGTGCGCGGCGAGCAATCTGATTTGCTCTCGCGTGAAACCGTCGCGAAGACGGTCGAGACCGGACGCGCTGTGTCGAGCGTGGAGATTGCGGGCGTCGGGCATGCGCCAGCGTTCCTGTCGGCCGATCAGATCGACATTGCGAGGCAGTTCTTTATCGGACCGGCCGCTGACGCGTCATAATATGCAGTTCCGCCCGGCGTCCCGAGACGGGGCGCGATGCGGAACGCATCTCCGATCAACTTTCAACCAACTTCAGGATCCTACATGGCAGTCATTCGTCACCACGTCGGCAAGCGCCTCTCGGAAATCGCCGTTCACAACGGTACGGTGTACCTCGCGGGTCAGATCGCCGAAGACGCGGATCAGGACATCACGGGCCAGACGCGCGAAGTGCTTGGCCACATCGACCGCTTGCTGGGCGAAGTGAACAGCGACAAGTCGCATTTGCTGTCGGTGCAGATCTTCATCTCGGACATGGCGCATTTTGCCGGCATGAACGCCGTGTGGGATGAGTGGGTCGCACAAGGCGCCACGCCGCCGCGCGCTACCGTCGAAGCGAAGCTCGCCAATCCGAAGTGCCTCGTCGAAGTCGTCGCGGTTGCTGCGCAGCGTAGCTAAGCCAGTCATGTGTTGTTGAAATTCCGTTGATTCGTTTGGCCCGGTGGGCCATCGCACCATGAATACCGAAATCGTTACGAGCACGCCGAACCCCCTCCCTTCTTTCGACGAGGCGATGGCGTTCGTGCGTGAACATGCGGGCGAGGTGCGGCTCTCATCGGGCGAAATGCTGGCGGATCACGCGGCCGGTACGGCGTCGATCATGCGCAAGCTCAACGTCGATCCGCCGGCGGTGCTGGCGGCGGCTCTGTTTGCGCTGACGCCGCATCTGCAAGACCCGGAGCGCGTGATCGCCGACAACTTCGGCGAAGAAGTCGCGCAACTGGTCGGCGACGTGCGCAAGCTGCTGCGCCTTGGCACGGTGAGCTTGCGCGCCGCTCAGAATGCCATGCCCGAAGCCGGGCGCGACGCCCAGGCCGCACGGCGCGCGCAGGTCGAGGCGCTGCGCAAGATGCTGCTCGCGTTCGCGCAGGATATCCGGGTGGTGCTGATCCGGCTTGCGTCGCGCCTGCAATCGTTGCGTTACTACGCGGCGGCGAAGATCACCCCCTCGCCGGACGTGGCGCGCGAGACGCTCGATATCTACGCGCCGCTCGCCAACCGTCTGGGCATCTGGCAACTGAAGTGGGAGCTCGAGGATCTCGCGCTGCGCTTCGAAGAGCCGGTTACCTATAAGCGCATCGCCAAGCTGCTCGACGAAAAACGCGTCGAACGCGAAAGCTATGTCGCGCAGGCTATCGAACGCCTGCAAAGGGAATTGGCCGCTGCGCATATTCGCGCAGAGGTGAGCGGCAGGCCGAAACACATCTACAGCATCTGGCGCAAGATGCGCGGCAAGGAACTGGACTTCGCCGAGCTGTACGACGTGCGCGCATTTCGCGTGATCGTGCCGGACATCAAGGATTGCTACACGGTGCTCGGCATCGTGCACAACCTGTGGCAGCCGGTGCCCAAAGAGTTCGACGACTACATCTCGCGGCCGAAGCCGAACGGCTACAAGTCGCTGCACACGGTCGTGATCGGCGACGACGGTCGCGCTTTCGAAGTGCAGATACGTACGCAGGAAATGCATCAGTTCGCCGAATACGGCGTGGCCGCGCACTGGCGTTACAAGGAAGCGGGCACGCGCGGATACGCCGGCCAGTTCGCCGCCAACGAGAAGTACGACGAGAAGATTGCATGGCTGCGCCAATTGCTCGCGTGGAAAGACGAAGTCTCCGAAGGCGAGCACGGCGAGAAGCGCGCGGCGCAGCCGTGGGAGCAACTGCGTCAGGCCACGCTCGACGACGACCACATCTACGTGCTGACGCCTCAGGCGCGGGTGATTCCGTTGCCGCACGGCGCAACGCCCGTCGACTTCGCGTATCACCTGCATAGCGAACTGGGGCATCGGTGCCGTGGCGCACGCGTCGATGGCGCCATGGTGCCGCTCAACACGGCGCTGCAGAACGGTCAGACGGTCGAGATCGTTGCGGTCAAGGAGGGCGGTCCGTCGCGCGACTGGCTGAACCCGCAACTCGGCTATCTGCAAAGTCCGCGCGCGCGGCAAAAAGTGCGTGCGTGGTTCAACGCGGTGGAAGTGCAGGAGCACATCGCGAGCGGCCGGGCGATGGTCGAAAAGACCTTGCAGCGCGAGGGCAAAACGTCGGTCAATCTCGATCAGCTCGCGGCCAAGCTCGGATTCAAGACCACCGACGACCTGTTCTCGGTCGTGGGCAAAGAAGAATTCAGTTTGCGGCTCGTCGAGCAGGCGCTGCACGATGCGCCTCCGCCGGAGCCCGTGGTCGAGGCGCCCGAGCAGTTCGAAAAGCGCAGTAGCGGCGCGAGCGTGGCGCGCGGCGCGTCCACCGGCGTGCTGGTGGTCGGTGTCGACGCGTTGCTCACGCAACTCGCGCGCTGTTGCCGGCCGGCTCCGCCCGACGATATCTGCGGCTTTGTCACGCGCGGCAAAGGCATGTCGATTCACCGCAGCGATTGCGCGACGTTCCTGCGCATGGCCGAGCGCGCGCCCGAGCGCGTGTTGCAAACGGCGTGGTCGGCCGAGGTGATGAGCGGGCGTGGCCAGTCGGTCTATCCGGTCGATCTCTCGATCGACGCGACGGATCGGCAGGGCTTGCTGCGCGATATTTCCGAAGTGTTCGCGCGCGAAAAGATGAACGTGATCGGCGTGAAGACGCAGACGCGCCGTAACGCTGCGTTCATGCAATTCACCGTCGAGGTGTCGAGCGCCGCGCAGATTCAGCGCGCCTGTACGCTGCTCGGTGAAGTGACGGGTGTGGTGCGCGCATCGCGCAAGAGTTGATACATGTGCGAGACGGTGCATCTTGGTGGAGGCATACCGTGGACGCGTTCGAGTTCGTGAGTCAATATTTAAAGTCGGCGCATAAAAGTACTTGCCAAGCGGTGTGGGGCTCCATATAATCTCGTTTCTTCAGGCTCGTAGCTCAGCTGGTTAGAGCACCACCTTGACATGGTGGGGGTCGTTGGTTCGAGTCCAATCGAGCCTACCAACGAAAGAGAAATTCCGGTTTTGCCGGGGTTTCGCAAGCTGCAGTAAGCGCCTTTGGCGCAAAAGGCGAATACGGTTATGACACCGCGAACGTTGACCGAAACCACTTCGGAGCGACGCTAGTCGAGGACCACTTTCGCCAATGTAGTTTGCAGGAAATGTGAATGCGGCCCCTCGAAAGCGGGGCCGCATTTTTTTTGGGCTTTTTCACCTGGTTGTATGTGCCGCCGCCGGTCGGCACCACGGAGAACGCAATGGTTTCGATACGTCTGCCTGACGGTTCTGTTCGACAGTACGAGCATCCGGTGACCGTCGCCGAAGTGGCCGCCTCGATCGGCCCCGGCCTCGCGAAGGCCGCGCTCGGCGGCAAGATCGACGGTGAGTTGGTCGATACGTCCGCGCTGATCGATCACGACGTGGCGCTCGCCATCGTCACCGAGAAAGACGCAGACGGACTCGATATCATCCGTCACTCCGCGGCGCATTTGCTTGCGTACGCGGTGAAGGATCTGTACCCGGAAGCGCAAGTCACGATCGGTCCGGTGATCGACAACGGCTTTTACTACGACTTCGCGTACAACCGCCCCTTCACGCCGGAAGATCTCGAGAAGATCGAAAAGCGCATGCAGGAACTCGCGAAGAAAGACGAGCCGGTTTCGCGCCGCGTGGTGTCGCGCGACGAAGCGGTGGACTACTTCAAGAGCATTGGTGAAAAGTACAAGGCCGAGATTATCGAATCGATTCCCTCGACCGACGAAATCAAGCTTTACTCGCATGGCGGCTTCACGGATCTGTGCCGCGGCCCGCACGTGCCGTCCACCGGCAAGCTGAAAGTTTTCAAGCTGATGAAGGTGGCGGGCGCCTACTGGCGCGGCGATTCGAAGAACGAACAGTTGCAGCGCATCTACGGTACGGCCTGGACAAAGAAGGAAGACCAGGAAGCGTACCTGCACATGCTCGAAGAGGCGGAGAAGCGCGACCACCGCAAGCTCGGCAAGCAACTCGACCTGTTCCACATGCAGGACGAGTCGCCGGGCATGGTGTTCTGGCATCCGCGCGGCTGGACGTTGTGGCAGCAGGTCGAGCAGTACATGCGACGTCGCGTAAACGACGCGGGCTACCTCGAAATCAAGACGCCGATGATCATGGACCGCTCGCTCTGGGAGGCGTCGGGCCACTGGCAGAACTATCGTGAAAACATGTTCACGACGGAATCTGAGAAGCGTGACTACGCAATCAAGCCGATGAACTGCCCGGGTCACGTGCAGGTGTTCAACCACGGTCTGCGTTCGTATCGCGATCTGCCGCTGCGTTACGCGGAATTCGGCTCGTGCCATCGCAATGAATCGTCGGGTGCGCTGCATGGTCTGATGCGCGTGCGCGGTTTCGTGCAGGACGACGCACACATTTTCTGTACCGAAGACCAGTTCATCAGCGAATCGATCGCGTTCAATACGCTGGCGATGAGCGTCTACAAAGACTTTGGCTTCGACAATGTCGAGATCAAGTTGTCGCTGCGCCCGGACGCGCGCGCTGGCACGGACGAAACGTGGGATCGCGCGGAGCAGGGTTTGCGCGAAGCGTTGACGGCCTGCGGTGTAACGTGGGAAGAGTTGCCCGGCGAGGGCGCGTTCTACGGCCCGAAGGTCGAATACCACATCAAGGACGCGCTCGGCCGCTCGTGGCAATGCGGCACGCTGCAGCTCGATATGGTTCTGCCGGAGCGTCTGGGTGCGGAATACGTTGCTGAAGACAACAGCCGCCGCCGTCCGATCATGCTGCATCGGGCAATTGTCGGATCAATGGAGCGTTTCCTCGGCATTCTGATCGAGCACCACGCTGGGGCAATGCCTGCGTGGCTGGCGCCAATGCAGGTCGTGGTGATGAATATTGCCGAAAGTCAGACCGAATATGCGCAAGCTCTAGCCCAATCGTTGCAAAAACAAGGGGTTAGAGTAGAGGCCGATTTGCGCAACGAGAAGATTAGCTATAAAATACGCGAGCACACGCTGGAAAAGGTGCCGTACCTGCTTGTGGTCGGCGACAAAGAGCGTGAAGCCCAAACGGTAGCCGTGCGTGCCCGTGGTGGTGTGGATATGGGCGTGATGCCCCTCGACACTTTCATTGAGCGTCTGCGCCAGGACGTGCAGTCGTTCAACTGAGCCACTTGGCAGCCCGGCTCGTTTTTTTAATTTTTAGAGGAAACGTAACATCGCTACTGATAAGTCTGCGCACCGCATCAACGGTGAAATTACGGCACCCGAGGTGCGTCTGGTCGGCGTCGAGAACGAACCGCTCGGCATCGTGAAACTCGCCGATGCGTTCCGCATGTCGGAACAGCAAGACGTGGATCTGGTCGAAATCGCTCCGCAAGCGGTCCCGCCGGTTTGCCGCTTGATGGACTACGGCAAGTTCAAGTACTCGGAAGCGAAGAAGCAACACGAGGCCAAGCTGAAGCAGAAGATCGTCCAGGTCAAGGAAGTTAAATTCCGCCCGGGTACGGACGACGGCGATTACAACGTCAAGCTGCGCAACCTCATCCGCTTCCTCGACGACGGCGACAAGACGAAAATCACGTTGCGTTTCCGTGGCCGCGAAATGGCTCACCAGGAAATCGGTATGCGCATGCTCGAGCGCCTGCGCACGGACCTCGACGAAGTCGGTCAGGTCGAGCAGATGCCGAAAATGGAAGGGCGCCAGATGATCATGGTGCTCGCTCCGAAGAAAAAGAAGTAACCGGCTGAAGCAGCGGCACGCCATGTGGCGTGCGCTTCGGTTGTGAAAGATTCAAACGGTGCGGCACCGGGTGTCCGGTGCGGTATCGGCAGGTTTCGGAACGGCGCGTGTGCAAATCAACGCGCGCCGCTTCCTGAAAAGCGGCTGCCGGCTGTTCAGGCGGTCTGCATACCAAGTGGAGTGGGTTTCGAAGGGCGGGTAATGGCCAACTGGCCGACCGCACACCCATATCCATCTAATAATGGAGTTGTCATGCCGAAGATGAAGACCAAGAAGAGTGCTGCAAAGCGCTTCGTGGTGCGTCCGGGCGGTACCGTCAAGCGCGGTCAAGCCTTCAAGCGCCACATTCTTACCAAGAAAACCACCAAGAACAAACGCCATCTGCGCGGTTCGACGGCAGTTCATGATTCCGATCTGAACTCCGTGTGCGCAATGCTGCCGTTCGCTTAACCCTTAACCGAAACTCATAGGAGCGAAACATGCCTCGAGTAAAACGTGGGGTTACCGCACGGGCCCGTCACAAGAAGATCATCAAGCTGGCCAAGGGTTACCGCGGCCGTCGCAATAACGTCTATCGCATCGCCAAGCAGGCGGTCATGCGCGCAGGCCAATACGCCTACCGCGATCGCCGCAACAAGAAGCGTGTGTTCCGTGCATTGTGGATCACGCGTATCAACGCGGCGGTGCGTCAGCACGACATGACGTACAGCGTGTTCATCAACGGCCTGAAGAAGGCTTCGATCGAACTCGACCGCAAGGTGCTGGCCGACATGGCTGTGTTCGACAAGGCTGCTTTTGCTGCGATCGTTCAGCAGGTGAAAGCCGCCGTTGCAGCCTGATTGCGCTTTGGGCAATTAAACTGCGTGGTTTGTTGCAGCGAACATCCGGTAGTCTCGGTGACGCTGCAGCAAAAACGGGGCTCCTCACCGAGCCCCGTTTTTGTTGGTAGAACCGGATTTGCTTCGATAGAACACTGACGTTGAAATGATGGGATCAATGGATCTGGACCAGATTGTCGCCGACGCGCAAAAAGCCTTCGCAGAAGCCTCCGACGTCACCACCCTCGAGAACGAGAAAGCTCGCTTTCTCGGAAAATCGGGTGCGCTGACCGAGCTATTGAAGGGCCTTGGCAAACTCGATCCCGAAACGCGCAAGACCGAAGGCGCACGGATCAACCTCGTCAAGCAACAAGTGGAAGCCGCGTTGACGGCCCGCCGTCAGGCGCTGGCCGACGCGCTGCTGAATCAGCGCCTTGCCGCTGAAGCCATCGACGTCACGCTGCCGGGTCGCGGCACCGGCGCAGGCAGTCTGCACCCGGTGATGCGCACGTGGGAGCGCGTCGAACAGATTTTCCGTACTATTGGCTTCGACGTGGCCGACGGCCCCGAAATCGAAACCGACTGGTACAACTTCACCTCGCTGAACAGCCCGGAAAATCATCCGGCGCGTTCCATGCAGGACACCTTCTACGTCGACGGCAAAGATGCCGACGGCCGCCAACTGCTGTTGCGCACGCACACCAGCCCGATGCAGGTTCGCTACGCGCGCACCAACACGCCGCCTATCAAGGTGATCGTGCCGGGCCGCACGTACCGTGTGGACAGCGACGCAACGCATTCGCCCATGTTCAACCAGGTCGAAGGCCTGTGGATCGACGAGAACATCAGCTTCGCGGATCTGAAGGGCGTCTACACCGACTTTCTCAAGAAATTCTTCGAGCGCGACGACATTCTCGTGCGCTTCCGTCCGTCGTATTTTCCGTTCACCGAACCGTCGGCCGAGATCGACATGTTGTTCGAAACGGGCAAGAACGCCGGCAAGTGGCTCGAAATTTCGGGCTCGGGCCAGGTTCACCCCACGGTGATCCGCAACATGGGCCTCGACCCGGAGCGTTACATCGGCTTTGCTTTCGGAAGCGGCCTCGAGCGGCTCACCATGTTGCGTTACGGCGTGCAAGACCTGCGTCTATTCTTCGAAAACGACCTGCGTTTCCTGCGGCAATTCGCCTGAACCGCCCGGTCGAACGCGACAAGCATAGAGCGCGGCAACGCATGCAGTGCAAGCCGCCACAGCGTCCCCGGCAGGGCCCGATGAATCTCAGAACACCGAGTCACGCCAGCTGCTGCCGGATGTGGACCTAACCTGATTAGAACGTACACAGAACCATGCAATTCCCGGAATCCTGGCTGAGAACCTTTGTCGATCCGCAACTGACGACCGACGAACTGTCGCACGCGTTGACGATGGCGGGTCTCGAAGTCGAAGACCTGCGGCCGGCAGCGCCGCCGACCTCGAAGATCGTCGTCGGCCGGGTGCTGGAAGTGGTCAAACACCCTGACGCGGACAAGCTCAACGTGTGTCAGGTCGACGCCGGCACGGGCGCGACGCTGAACATCGTGTGCGGTGCGCCGAATGTGGCGCCGGGCATCAAGGTGCCGGTCGCGCTGGTCGGCGCGCAACTGCCGCCCGCTGAAGAGGGCGGCGCGCCGTTCGCGATCAAGCTCTCGAAGCTGCGCGGCGTGGAAAGCCAGGGCATGCTGTGCTCGGCACGCGAACTCAAGCTCTCGGAAGATCATAGCGGCCTGATGATCCTGCCGGAAGATACGCCGATCGGCCAGGACATCCGTGAAACCCTCAATCTCGACGACACCGTTTTTGAGATCAAGCTGACACCGAACAAGGCGGATTGCCTCTCGGTATTCGGCGTGGCGCGCGAGACCTCGGCGATTACCGGCGCGCCGCTGCGCCCGCTCGACATCAAGCCGGTTGAAGTGAAACTCAACGAGACGCTGCCCGTCAAAATCTCGGCGCCCGATCTGTGCGGCCGTTTCTCGGGGCGAGTCATTCGCGGCGTGAATGCCCGTGAAAAGTCGCCGCAATGGATGGTGGAGCGACTCGAGCGTTCGGGTCAGCGCAGCATTTCCGCACTCGTGGATATCTCGAACTACGTGATGCTCGAGTTGGGCCGTCCGTCGCATGTGTTCGACCTCGACAAGATCCACGGCGGCATGGATGTACGTTGGGGCCGCAAGGGCGAAACGCTCAAGCTGCTGAACGGCAACACGGTGGAGCTCGATGAAACCGTCGGCGTGATCGCGGACGAGCAGCACATCGAAAGTCTCGCGGGCATCATGGGCGGCGACAGCACCGCCGTCACGCTCGACACCACCAATATCTATCTCGAAGCCGCGTTCTGGTGGCCCGACAGCATTCGCGGGCGCTCGCGCAAATACAATTTCTCGACCGACGCCGGCCATCGCTTCGAGCGCGGCGTGGACTACGCGACTACCGTCGATCATATCGAACGCATCACGCAACTGATTCTCGACATCTGCGGCGGCGAAGCCGGCCCGGTCGACGATCAGATCGTCAACGTGCCGAAGCGCGAGCCCGTCACAATGCGCGTCTCGCGCGCGAACCGCATCATCGGCATCAAAATCGGCGCGGACGAAATCGCGCAGATTTTCACGCGTCTCGGCCTGTCGTTCGAGCAAGGTGACGATACATTCTCGGTGATGCCGCCGTCGTACCGTTTCGATATCGAGATCGAAGAAGACCTGATCGAAGAAGTCGCGCGTATTTACGGCTTCGAGAAAATTCCGGCGCGTCCGCCGGTCGCGACTAGCGAAATGCGCGCGACCAACGAAACGCAGCGGTCGATCCACGTAATCCGTCACGCGCTCGCCGCCCGCGATTACGCGGAGACGGTGAACTTCAGTTTCGTCGACGCCGAGTGGGAGCAGGACTTCGCCGGCAATGACAAGCCGGTACGTCTGCTGAATCCGATTGCAAGCCAGTTGTCGGTGATGCGCACTACGCTCTTCGGCAGCTTGATCCACGTGCTGCGCACGAACCTGAACCGTCGCGCAGCGGATCGCGTCCGCGTGTTCGAAGCCGGCCGCGTGTTCCTGCATGATCCGTCGATCAAGGCCGGTGAGTTGACGGTTGAAGGCTTTGCGCAGCCCAAGATGATCGGCGGCCTCGCGTACGGTCCTGCGCTCGACGAGCAATGGGGCGCGCCGACGCGCACGGTCGATTACTTCGACGTGAAGGGCGATCTGGAAGCCGTGCTGGCGCCGGCGGTCGCGCGTTTCGTCAAAGCGGAACATCCGGCATTGCATCCGGGACGCAGCGCGCGAATTGAATTGAATGGCCGCGCAGTCGGCTGGATTGGCGAATTGCATCCGCGCTGGATGCAGAAATATGATTTGCCGCATGCGCCGATTCTGTTTGAAATCGAAGCAGAGGCGTTAATGCAGCGCGTATTGCCCACTCCGTCGGAAGTGTCTAAATTCCCGCCGGTGCGTCGTGATATTGCCGTGGTTGTCGATCAGAAAATCGAGGTTCAGGCACTGCTGGACGAGCTTCAGAATGCTCAGTCCGAGCCCGCCTGCAAGACGGTTCAGAAGGTTGCGCTTTTCGACGAATTCCGTCCAAAATCAAACACTTCCGGTGGCTTGGCTGCTCACGAGAAAAGCCTTGCGTTCCGTGTGACCTTGCAAGATACTGGCGGAACCCTTCAGGATGAAACGGTCGATCTGGCTATTCAAACTCTGGTGGAACGTCTTGCTCGAGTATATGGCGCACGGTTGCGCGGATAACCCGCATTTAACAATTGCACGGCTGTTTCCGCATCCATTGTTTTCTGCTTGGCGCGCCATTTGATAGATATGAATGAAATGAACTCGAGTGATTTCGAAGCCCTTCTTACGGCGCAACGCAGCGCCATGATTCGCGATATTCCGACATCACCCGCCGTCGCTTCTGCTGAAACGCCGACACTCACCAAGGCGGAACTCGCGGAGTTGCTGTTCGACAATGTCGGGCTCAACAAGCGGGAAGCGAAAGACATGGTCGAAGCGTTTTTCGAGGTGATCCGTGATGCGTTGGAGAGCGGCGACAGCGTAAAGCTGTCGGGGTTCGGCAACTTTCAGTTGCGTGACAAACCTCAGCGTCCCGGCAGAAACCCGAAGACCGGCGAGGCGATTCCGATCGCTGCGCGCCGCGTTGTGACGTTCCACGCAAGTCAAAAGCTGAAAGCGCTGGTCGAGAACGGCGCTGAAGCGAGCTTCACGCGCTGATCGATTAGCGCGTTCCCGCGCAACCCACCACGACGGCTAACTGACGATGACAGCGACGATCGAAAAAGTCGTCTTGCCTCCGATTCCGGCGAAGCGCTACTTCACGATTGGTGAGGTCAGCGAACTATGCGGTGTGAAACCGCATGTGTTGCGCTACTGGGAACAGGAGTTCACGCAGTTGAGGCCGGTCAAGCGGCGGGGCAATCGCCGGTACTATCAGCATCATGAGGTGCTGTTGATCCGGCGGATTCGTGAGTTGTTGTACGAGCAGGGCTTTACGATCAACGGGGCGCGCAACCGGCTCGAGTCACATGGCGGTGGCGCGCACGCTGCGCCGGCCAGTGTATTCGAGCAAGGCGAGGGCGCAACGTTGCCCGCGGCAACCACGGGTGCTGCCACGGCCTCGGTGGATGTCGAGCAGTTGCGTAAAGAATTGCTGCACGTGATCGATTTGCTGAGCCACTAATCGCCTTTGTTAGCAGAAGGCGGTTCTAATCGAATGAAGTGTCTGTTATAATTTCTTGCTGTTCGGGGCGTAGCGCAGCCTGGTAGCGTACCTGCATGGGGTGCAGGTGGTCGGAGGTTCAAATCCTCTCGCCCCGACCAAAGATCAAAGCCGCAGTGCCGTAAGGCACTGCGGCTTTTTCATTGGCCGCCGCCTAAAAAAAGTCAAACGTCCAGTCAAACGATCCCCAGGCGGCTCCGCGCCGCATGAGCTCGCGCAACGTGAAGCAAGCCATCGGCACCTCAACTATCCAGTCGATCCACCAGCGCAAACGGAATACTCTCAGCAAACAACTCACGGTCTCCCGTCGCGCTCGTTTGCGTATTCAACTGCAGCGCGAAATTCAAACCGGGACTCCGCGTGCTGGTGGTGCGCTCCTTGACCTTAAGCTCAATGGGCATCCACGAAGCTGGCTCGTTCAGAATGCCGTTCACCTTTTCATCGATCTCCGCACGTCCTGCAACCGCCTCGCCCGGCGGTAATTGCTTCGACATCGCCGCCAGCATGTCGAGTTGTTTCGCCGCGCTACGCCGCAATCGGTAGCGGTGAAAGTAAGTCTGGTTTGGTCGCCGGTTCGCCTTCACATCGCCAAGATGCCGGTCGAGCCGTTGTTCCGCCAGCGTGCGCGCCGGCGGTTGCTGCGGCTCGGGTCTGCCATTCAATCGCGCCTCCTGTCGTTCGCCTTCCTGTTCGGCGTCCACCTGCTCGGTGAACAGATCGACCCACTGGTCACGGCTCGCATCGAGCGCACGCGTGTAGGTTTCGGCGCTCGAGTATTCGGTGTCCAGTAAGCACGCGCGATGCATCAGCGAACCGTCTTCGCGAACCAGTTGCACTTTGGCGAGCCGGCTGTCGTCGTTGAACGTCATGGTCGCGGACGGCGCGTCGAGCGAGACGATGCCGACGCCCACGCTCGACTCTTTCGTACCGACGGGCTGCGTCGCGCTGACGGTCCCGCTCAGCCGTCCGATCAGACGCGAGCCGGCGCCGACGCGATGTTGCTCGACCTGCACGCGCCCGCTTCGCTCGTTCGAATCGAGCGTCTGTCGTGCGGTTTTCTCGTAACCGATACCGACGTTGGCGCCGGCGCGAAACGGCGAACCGGTCTTCGGCACGCTGACGGAGAGGCCAAGATCGGCGGACGCGCCACGTTTGACGGTGCGCGCCACCGTGTCGGTCCAACTGATCGACACATCGGGATCATCGAAATAGCGTTCGGCGAGCCGGGCCCAGGTGCCGCGCGAGCCACCCGAGTTGGCGCCGTGCGCCTGGATCGCTTCGTCGAAGACATGATCGATGATGCCTTCGAGTTTTTCGCGCATTGCATTGTCATCGTAGCCGGTGCCGTTCGGATTGACGCGACGTGCGACACGCAGCGACACGCCGCTCGGCTCAGACAATTCCTGCGAGTGCAGCACGGCCTGGGTGGTCAGTCCGGCGCGCAACTGGGTCAAGCCGACGTCCATGTCGTAGCCCACCAGCACGCCGACCCCGGCATGCCGCAGCTGCGTTTTCGCGGTGCCGACGAACATTTCGACGCCGTGCGTGCCACGGCTCAACTCGACCACCGCTTCACGGCTCTTCGACGCGCGCAGATCGACACGTGGTGCGATCGGCACGCCGCCGGTGTGCAGCACCTTGCTGAGATTCGCCGACAACCCGCGCGTGCTCACACCGATACGGCGGCCGTCGGTAAGACGCAGACGCGAGCTCGATTGCAGATCGTGCGCCACGTCCTTCAGCGTTTGCCGGACCGCGGCGACGCTGTCCGCATCGGCGGCCGGCGCAGGCGGCCGCGCCTGGTCCTTCAGCTTCGATACGTGGGCCCAGAACGGCGAATCGGCAGGTACCTTCGCGACCTTGCCCCACGCGGCGAGCCGCTCCAGAGTGAACGGTTGTTTCGCGATCGACCGGAACGGCTTGCTGCGCGCCAGCGTATGCGGATCTGCGTTGGCCCAGCGCGTCGTCTCGCTTTGCAGGCGCGCGAGCGTGGCGGGCGAGGCGACGTCGCGCGCTTGCAATTCGGCGCACAGCTGTTGCGCGCGTTCGGTGACCTCGTGCAACTGATCGGCGTCGAGCTTCCCATTCGGAAAGCCGCCCGCTTCGAGCCAGACATGCAGCGCCGCGAGTTCGGCAATCGACTGTTCCGGGCGCGCGTGCGAAAGCGCGGCCGCGGCGCGCATCTCGGGCCGCTCGCACAGCGGCGGCAACGACTCACGCAAGGCCTCTTCGAACTTGCCCTGCTCGGTGCCGATGGTCTTGCGCGGCACGCCTTGCGTGCCGAAGCGCAGTGCCGACAATGGCGAGCTGCGTTTGCCGGCGAGCCGCGGCAAGAACGTCTTCCAACGGTTGTCGCCGACGCGCTCGATCGTCTTCGCTGAGAATTTGTTCAGACGTTCGCGCGCCTGTGACAGCTCGCTGCCGCGTCCGTCTTCCCGAAAATTCTGACGCCATGCGAAGAACGCGCCTTTCTGGTCCGCGCTCAGCGCGCCGCGGCCGTGCGTGGCCAGTGTGGACGCTGCGTCGTAAGCCTGCCACGCGAGCGGGGTGTCATGCGTCAGCGTGCCGGCCACGGGCGCCGCGCGCGCGGCGACCGCGGCGGGTGCGGGGTCCTGCGCCGGGCCTGCGCCGTATAGAGGTGGATCGAGCGCGTCGGCGGCTTGCAGCATCATCCGCTGGGCGAGTTGTGTCGATCCATCGCCGGGCTGCGCCTGTCCGTGATGGCGCAACTGGTTCAGCGCGTCGAAACCGGCGTCGGTGCGCGCCAGCGTGCGCGCGACTCGCCATGCGCCGGCTTCGGCCGGCGTGGTCGAGCGGGCCGTGTGCATCTGCGCGAAGTCGAGCTGTTCGAGTGCATCGAGCACCGCGGTGGCGCTGTGCGCATCGCCGATCTGCGCGCCGTGTAACGCTTGCGCGAGCAATGCGCCGCGTTGCGTCTGTGTGGCGGCATGGGGGCCGCTCAACGCGGCCAGCCGATGCGCAAGCTCGCCCTGCGCGAGCAGGTCGTGGTCAGGGCCCGGCAATTGACGGCGCACGTAGTCGCTCAGCGCGGCCGCGCCGCCCATCGCGTCGAGCGGGATCGTGGCTGCGGCGTTTGCGTTGGCATGCTCCGCAGCGAGGCTCGCCGCCGGGGATGACGAAGACCGCGCGGTCTTGCCAAGCGCCTGGCGCATTTCCCGTTCGCTCCTGGCCAGCGGAGTCCCGGCCGCGTTCGACGCCACCACCGGTTTGGCCGAATAGCGCGCGCCATTCGCGGTGAAATCGGCCGGCGCAAATGGCTTGCCGTGCTGGCTCGATTGCGAGAGCGCCGTGCTGATATCGAACTTGCTCGCGCGCAGCCGCGCGCCGGCACGCGAGAGCTTGTTGCTGAACCTGCCCAGCAGCGTTTCGTCGACTAGTGGCCGCCCCTGAGGCGCACCCATGTCTGGCAAGGCGGATGCGCCGCCATGCTGATGAACGGGCGCTTCATTCGCTTCGGCATCGGGCGAGGGGATCGTGTGCGGCGGTACTGCGTGGATGTCGGACATGGCGCGTGAGGTTCAACGAGCGGCAGTTGAACTCACGGTACGAAGCGCATGTGACACCCCCAGGCAGGGAGCGAAGCGAAGTCATCTTGCGCGAAGCAGCCCCTCGGGCGCGGATGCATCGAGCGCTTCGAGATCGACGGTGATGCGCAGTTCGAGCCGTCGTGCGCCGTGGTGCCGGGCGCGCCGCAGCGCGTCTTCGAGCAGCGGCCTGACCACCCGTGGATTTTCGCCGCCGCGCAGACGCACCATCGCAATCAGACGCAGCAGTTCCGGCACGTACCAGAGCTCGCCGGTGCGCTCGCTGCGGCTGACCGCTTCACCGAGCGTCGCGCCGAGGGATGCCGCCAATTCAGGTTCGTCTTGCAGCGCGATGCGCGGCAGCAGTGTGGCGATAAAGGCGATGTCGGGCACATAGATGCGTTCGCGCGCAATCCGCTTCATCGCGCCGGTAATCAGCCGCCGCGAGGCGTCCTGATCGCCGCGCCGGGCGTCGAGCCAAAGTTGAAAGTCGAGGCCGAGACGCAGCCAGCGTTTGACGCCGGCTGCTCGCGCTCGCGTCACCAGCGCCGCCGCGCAGGACTCGGTGAGCGCAATGTCGTCGTCGAGTGCGGCAAGCGCGCAGGCGAGCGCGAGCGCGATGCAGCCCGCGAGCGGTTCGCTCTCGTCGGCGGGATCGCGGATCGTGACGCGCAGGGGCGCTGCCATATGCGGTTGACCGACCAGCCACAGCGCGACGGCGTGAATCGCCCGCGCCACGAGATGCAGCGACAGCCCATAACTGGTGGCCACCGCATTGGCCTCGCGGCTGACGTCTTCGTCGATCTCGGCGGCGGCTTCGTCGTTGAGCCCGACAACCGGCGCGAGCAGGCGGATCGCGGTATCGAACTCACCCGCATATGCCTTGACGATGCCTTCGATGCGCTGCGCGTTGATGCTCACCGCCTGGCTGTGTGTCACCGGCGCAATTTCGCTGAATTCGCCGGAGAGGCGCCGGCAATGTTCGACTTCGCCGGCGTCGAGCGCGCACATCACGAGGCAGAACAGCGCACGCAGGCGGTACGGCGTGTCGGCGCAGATATTGGCGAGCTCGTAGGTGCGCTGCCAACTCTCGACGATCTCGTTCGACGCGCTGCGCTTGAGCATCAGCGCGCGCGCGAGCACGGCGCGCAGGCGCATCTCGTCGCGGATACGGCGCATCGACACACTGTCCACGCGCGCCAGCACCGCGCGCACCCAGCCGATATATTCGTCGACGAGCGCGAGCGCGCCCCACATCGGCGCCGTGTTGTCGAGCAACTCGATGCACAGTTCCACCTTGTCGACCGAGACGGCCCATTCGAGCGCCGCGCGCAGCGCGTCGATATCGTGGCGGCTATGCGCGCTGGCCATCGCGACACCCGCGCCGAAGCGGCGCGCCATGTCACGGGCGACGAACTGCGCGTGGTGCAGATCGGCCTCGGCGCTTTCGCGGTTCCGCTCGAGAGCGTCGAGCGCAAAGCGGCGCACGGCGGGCGGCAGGCGCAGCCGCAAGGCACCGTCGCAGTCGACCGTATTCACGAGACCCGCATCCATCAGTGTGTGAAGCTGACGTTCCAGCAGGCGCGGCTCGGGAGGCCCGAAGCCGTAGTCGCTGCCGAACGCGCCGAGCATTTCGCAGGCGGCGTCGTGCGAGAACGCGGTGGCGAAAATACCGAGCCGGCGCAGCATGGTGCGGGTCGGGGCGTCGAGCGCGGCATACGACAGGTCGAGCATGACGTGAACGATCGCTGCGCGCGGCAGCACGATGCGGCGGCCGCCGCTGCGATGCGTCATCACCGTATCGAGTTCGCGCGCGAACGCCATGATCGCGTCTTCCGGCGGCACGCCTGCGCGCACCTGTCCGGCGATCGTCGCCGCAGCGAGTTCGAGCGCGAACGGCACGCCATCGACCCGCCGGCAAATCAGCGCGGCCGCCGCCAAGGTGGCCGGCGCGATGCTGTCCGCTTCGGGCAGCGGTGCGTGCAAAGCGGCCGGCTTCAGACAGTGCGCGAGCCGCGTGAAGAGCAAACGCAGCGCGTCGTAGTCGAGCGTGGCGGGCGTGCCGTCGATCTGCTCGGGCGGCGCGCGCAACGCGGCCACCGGCACGGCCGTTTCCCCGCCGATGAAAAGCGGCGACTCGCAGGTGGCGATCACATGCAAGCCGCCTGTGTTTGCCACCAGAGTATCGATGAGCTCGGCCGCCGCTTCGCTCAGATGGTCGCAGTGATCGACGATCAGGAGCATGCGGCGTTCACCGATCTGTGCGGCCAGGTTGGCCGGCATCGACAACTCGCTATCCGGCTCCAGGCCGACGGCCGCACCGATCGCGTTCGCAATGCGGTCGGGCTGTGCGAGCGAGGCAAGCGCCGCACAAAAATCACCGTCCGGAAAATGTGGCGCGAGGCGGCTCGCCGCTTCGATCGCGAGGCGCGTTTTGCCGACACCAGACGCCCCGGTCAGGGTGACGATGCGGCGCGTGGGCACCAGTGCGAGCAATTCGGACAACTCGGCATGACGGCCGATAAACGGCGACGGGTCGATGATCTGCGAGCGCAGCGACGTGACGGCGCTGGTCGGCAGCAACGCCGGAAATGCGGAAGCAGTTGGTGCGGCTGCGGCGGCCAGGCTCGATGCGGCGGTGACCGGCGTGAGCCGCGCGGAGGTAGCGGCTTTGGCATAGCCGGGACGCGCGGAGGCAGAACTGGCGCCACGCCACGTCGCGCTATAGGGCGCCACGTGCGGCGAACCGAACGTGAGTTCCGCCGAGATCGGCGGGCTGGCCGCGGCGGTCGCCGCGAACGCGGTGGCGAGCGACGCGGCAATGCTGCCAGCATTCGCCACCGGAAGATCGAGTCCGGCGTCGGGCGTTTCGAGTACGCGGATTTCACCCGCAAAGCGGTAACCGCGGCCGGCCACGGTCACGATCAGATCGCGGTCGTCGTCGAGCGCGCGGCGGATCGCGGAGATTTGCGCCTGCACCGTGTTCGCGTCGACATTGCTGCCCGGCCAGACGATTTCGCGCAACTCGGCGGTCGACACCACGCGGCCGCGCGCCTCGAGCAGGGCAGCGAGCATCGCGAACGGGCGCGCGCCGAGTTCGATGAGGGCGCCGTCCGAAATCAGCAGGCCCACTTCTCGCGCGAGCCAGAATCGCGAAAAGGCGATCACCTGACCGGTGAGTCGCGGTAGCGACATGATGGGTCTCCGGCGTAGTTGTGTTTCGGTCCACCGGCGAGGGGTACTCGCGAGGCACGCATAACGAAAGACCGCGGTGCGGTATTCGTCAGACCTTTGTATTATCGCTCGGGAAGTGAACAATAGCTTGTGTAGCGGACACTTCTTCATTCCGGTTCGGGCTGCACGCCGGCGCGGATCGACTCCGTCAGGCGTCCACGAGATCCCACTGCATCGTGTTGCGCAGCCACGCGACGCCTTCGCTGGGTGGCTCCGGCGGCACCGCTGCGGGGCGCGTCAAGGCGTAAAGATAGCTATGAGCGGCGGCGAGGCCGCGGTTCGGCCGCGGCTCGTGATTGGTCAATATCGCTTCCTGAACGAAACCGAGGCGCTCCATCGAGCTATGCGCGGCGCCATCCACGGCGCAGCACGCGAAGACGCGGTACACGCCGGGTTGTTCGATCAGCCAGTCGATCAGTTCCTGCAACGCGAGTATGCCTGCCCGGCGGCGTCGGGCGCCGCCATGCCGGCTGATGATCACACCGATTTCCACGCGCGGCAGCGTCGGCTTCAATTCGATCAGCGCGGTCAGCCGACCGGTTTCCTTGCATTCGAGCGCGTAGCGGATCAGGCTGCCGTCCTCCCAGCCGCGTAGCGCCTCGTCGACGAATTCGACGGTCTGCGCCACGCCGGTATGGCGCAGCACCGGCAGGTCGCGCATCGTGCCGGTGTCGCCGAGCATCTGGTCGAACAGGGCGGGGGCATCGGCGAGGGTGAGCGGGCGTAGCCGCAGATAAGGCGTTTCCATGCTGTCGAGCGGGATGAAGCGCATGAGTCGGACTCCGAATGAGCGACGAACCCGCGCAGTGTGCGACCAGCGTGTGACTTGCGCACGACGGGCCGCGAACCGGCGTAAGGGGGGGCGAAGCTGTCTCCGGCTTCGCTTCGGTGCACACCGGTTCGCACCGTGGCCGCGAGTGTCGTACGCCGGCTGTAAGGTCGAACAGAATGCCTGTTCGACGTCCCGTCCCGCGCTTCGTCACCGCAGCGCGCATTGCTATCAGGAGCCTCGCACCATGCCGGATTCCCCGTCGATTTCACGCTCGAGCAGCACGCTGCCGCTCTCCAATGTCGGCACCCAGTCGTCGCCTGACAGCGGCGGCCGCCCACCTGTGGATGGGCAGGCGCATGCCAGTCAGCAGGCGGATGCGAGTCTCAGCCAGCTGGCCGCGAACGGCAGCGGCGCGGCAAGCGGCAAGCGCAAGGGCGCTTCTTTCGCGGCGAACAGCTCTTCAGCGGCGGCCCGGCCTGCGGTGCCTCAGCAAGGTGTCGGCGCGATGCCGGGCGTCGGGCCGGGCAGCCCCGGCCGCTTTGGCGCGTTGGCGCAGGGCGGGCTGGCGCAGGGCGCGGCGAATGTGGCGACCAACACCACCGGTCTGGCCTCGGCAGGGTTGAACGTGCTGGGCGGCGTGATGCAACTGGAGCAGGCGGCGGTCAACCAGATCGCGGAGCTGTTGAAGCAGGGCGCGCGCAATATCGAACAAGCGTCGAAGGGCTAAAGCGGGCTTAGGCCCGCAGCCAGAAAAACTCCCCGGAAGCGATGCCTTCAAACATCTCGTCGCTCGATTCGACGATGTTCTGCCGCCAGTAGCGGCCATGCTCCGCGTAGTGGGCGAGCAGATCGGCGAGCCCTTCGCCGTTCAGACCGTCGGCGAACGGCAGGCGCAGGACCAGCACCACGCCGCCCGTGTCCGTATCCAGCCCCAATTGCGCCTGGTCCTGCGCATAGATCAGCAGGTTGGCTTCGAGCATGAGCCGGAAGATGACGAGCGTGCGCCCGGCCGTCACCGTGCCGAAATGAAAATTCGCATACATCGCGTCGAGGTCGCGCTCGAAATAGTCGAGCCGCACGTCGAAGCCTTCGACCTCGATCGACCGTGTGCGCAGCACATGCTCCGCGTCGCCGAGACCGACGGTCGCGCACAGGTCCATGATCAGACTGGTGTATCGCTCGCTGCTCATCCTCGTACCTTGACTGGGCGATGCGCGCGGGGTTCGGCGCGCCGCGGACGCGAGCCGCGTGCCGCCTGCGGCGAATGCCGGGGACGTTGCAAATAGGACGGCCGTACCCCGCGCGAAGCGGGACCGGCCGTGTGCGGACCGCCGCCAACGGCGAGCGGCCCGTAGCTGTGACGCCTAGCTGCCGCGCGAAGCATCCTTGACGTTGTTTGCGCCGCTCTTTGCGACGTTCGCCACCGATGCATACATGCTTTGCTCGACTTGCATCTGGGCGGACATCATCGTCATCTGGTCCATTTCCTGCGTGAGACCAGCCATCATTCCGCCTGCGCTTCCTACTGACATAAAAACCTCCAGTGACTATGGGTAGAGAGTGAGTGGCCTATATCGAGACCTGCCGCCGCGCCGGTTGCTCGTGAGAGCAGGCCGCCGCGGCAAGCGCGTTGCCCGCGGAGCCCGGTGCGTGATGAGCACGAGATTCGCGGTGAGCGGTCGCGTCGCCTGATCAGGCGTGCGCGCCGGCCTGTTTTTCCTGCAGCCGCGCGATCACCCGCGACGCAGCGAGAAAGCCGCGGTAGAGCTTCGCCAGATTGTTGCGATCGAGGTCGGTTGCGCCCTGGGTTTCGCTGATGCGCTGCGCGGTTGCGTCGAGCGCCTGACGGATCGCTTCCACCTTCGGCGCGCCGTCCGGATCGCCGAGCGTCTTCTGCAAGTCGTTGAATTCGCTGGCGTGGGCTTCGAGTTGCTCGTACATGTCGATCTCCAGATTGAACGGGGCGGTGTGCGGATGTTGAGTCAGCTGGACGGACCGCGCGGCTGCGCAGGTGGCAGCGTGGCGGGGTCGGGTAGCGGCACGACGCCGGCCGCGCTGCGGGTGACGGTGTCGTTGTCGACGACCGAGGGGTTGGCCGGGCTGATTCGATGCGATGGGGTCGCCGCGGCCGCCGCATGCGCGGCTTGCGGGTTGCCGTTCGCGTCTGTATTGCCGTTGCCATTGCCATTGCCATTGGCAAGCGCCGCGCCGCTTGCGCCCCCCGTAGCCGAAGCCGCGTTCGCCGCATCGCTTTCCGATGCCGGCGGATCGACCGCGTAGATATGCTTGACGCCGTCCGGCGTCTGCGCGTACCGGACGTCGTCGGAGGAAATCATTTCGGAGTACGACGCTGGGGTCGTATTGCCCGCGGCGACGTTAGCGTTCTCGGCGGCCTCGACCACCACGTTCTTCACGTTTGCGTCGAGATCCGCGCGCACGCGCGCCAGCGCGGCGTCGAGATCGGCGCGGCTGCTGACGGCGCCGGTCACCGCGAAGTTGCCGTCGCCGAGATAGCGAACGTGAGCGCCGGCAACGCCGAGCGAATCCTCGATGCTGCGCGCGTCGTTCTGCGCGACGTCGTAATTGCGCGAGATGCCCGTCGTCGAAATGCGCGCGAGCAGGTTGCGTACGGCGTCGTCGTCCGCGGGGCTCGTGACCATGCCGGTCACCACCACGGTGCTGCCGACGGCGTGCGCCTGCAAACCGCTCACATGGGCCGCGGCCAATGCCTCGCTGACGCGCTGCGCGCGGTCGTCGGCATTGCGCGGCAGGGCGGCGCGGCTCATCTGCGTGGTGGTCAGCAGCGAACCGGCGATGATCACGATGCCGAGCACGAAGCACGCCACCACGGCGCCCACATAACGGCGGCGTTTTTTGCGCTCGGCCGCGAAGCGCGCTTCGGCTGGGCGGGTCAGCAGCATCGACAGCAGATCGAGATCGGACGGCCACACGGCATCGTCCGCCCCGACGCACAGGATCATGTCGTCGAATTGCATCGGCACGAAGTCCACCAGCAGCACCACTTCTTCGGCGCCGGCCGGCTGCGCGTCCGCCGTGCCCGGCGCCTGCGCCAAGGCCACGCGCTGCGCGCTGACCACGCCGCTCGCGTCGACGTGCAGCAGCGCATCCGCGCCCCGCCAGTCGGTGAGGCGGATGTCGGCGTCGTCGTCGGCGCCGACACGGTGCGTGCCCGGCGTGAGCTGCAAATGCGCTCCCGCGTGAACGCCCGTCAGTATCCGCAGCAGTTTCATCGTGCTCGCACAAGGTGGGTGGGTGGACCGCCGGGTCGCGCGCGGCGCACGGCGCAAGCGGCCCGATCGACCTTAATGTAGCTGCCCGTCATGGCATGTCCCGCAGCGGATGCGAAGGCGCCGCATGGGATGCGAAGCCGCACCGCAAAACGCCTAGCGGCTGCCGCCGGGAAAGGCGCGGCGCGCGGCTGGTGGTGACGATGGCGAGGTCGAGGTCGAATACGGCTGTGCCGTGCCGGAATCGAGCGCACCCGGGGAGGTTCCAGGCGTCTGCGCCGTGCCTGGCCCCGCCGACCGACCGAGCGCGCCACCCCGCAGCGCGCATAACGTGTCGATCGAGCGGGCGAGTTGCGGCGCATTGGACGGTTTGTCGGCATGCAGCCATAACAACGGAAACAGCAGGTTGAAACGCTGCACCCGTTCCGGCGCCGGCAGTCGGGTAACACTCTGGCGAGCACCCTCGGATACCGGGCCGCCGGCGCGCTCACGCAACGCGGCCACACCGCACCCGGCCCCCGGCGGTGACGCCGCAATGCTGCCGATTCTCTGCTGCACGCCAAGCAGGTCGATCGCCTGTTCCAGCACGCGCGCGTCTAGCGGTATCTGTGGATTGCCGGCCAACTGCTCGCGCAGGTTCAACATATCGGTGCGCCATGCGTCGCGCACCGCCGCGGCGCGCGCGATTTCCTGGCCCGGCTGCGCGTACTGCGCAGCGATCGCGTCGAGGCGGCCGGGCGGCGGAGGCGGCACTGCGCCGCGATCGCCGCGCGCCTTGATCGCCGGCGCCGCGCCGACATCATGCTCGTCGCCGTGATCGCCTTGTGAGTGATTTCCGCCGCCGCCACGTCCGCCGCCGTCGCGGTTGACCTTCTGGCCCTCGGCATGATGCGCTTCGGCGTCGTCCGGGCCGTCGTCGTCGAGCGCGGCGCTGTTGCCGCGCTGCTTCTTCGCGGCGCGCCGCTTGCGCGCCAGCTGATCCGCCATTCTCTTTGCGCGGACCGAGCTCACCGACGGACCACGCTGGGCGTCGCTGCCATAAGTGAAATTGGTGGTGCCGCGATACAGCGCCGCGAACTGCGCACCGTTGCGCGCACCTTGCGTGTTGGCGGCTTTCTGCTGCGCCTGGGCGACGTGCTGCGCCTGGGCCGCGGCCGTCTCGCTGCCTTGATGAGAGATGCGGCTCATGTCGATCGCCTCGCGGGTGGGTCAGGCAGTGCGCCGCTTTACAGCGGCACGGCCGCCTGCATCATTTCGTTGGCGAAATGCAGAATCGCCGCGCACGACAGCGGTGCGGCGACCACGATCGCCACCGTCACCGCGATCAGCTTGACCGCGTGCGACAGCGTCTGGTCCTGCATCGACGTGATCGCCTGCAGGAACGACACGCCTAGCCCGACCACCGCCGCGACGATCACCGCCGGCAGCGAAACGGTCAGGCACAGCAGCATGCCCTCGGTGGTGAAGCGGATCAGCGAATCGATTTCCATGTGAGTTTTCCTGCGGGTTTTCCGGCTGATTGACCTGATGCGTGACTTCGGAAACTGCGCTACCTGTAGGACATCACGAGACCGTGGATCAACGTCGACCAGCCGTCCATCACGACGAACAGCAGCAGCTTGAATGGAATCGCGACGTTGGTTGGCGTGACCTGATTGAGGCCCATCGCGAGCAGCACGTTGGCAATGATCAGATCGATGACGATAAACGCGATGTACAACAGAAAGCCGATCTTGAACGCGTCGGTCATTTCCGTCAGCGTGAAGGCGGGCGCGAGCACGATCAGATCGTCTTCCTTGATCTGCGCGGCTTCGTCCTTCGGCCACACTACGGAAGCGGAGCGCAGGAAGAAGCGTTTTTCGCGCTCGTTCGTGTGCTTGACGAGGAACGCGCGGAACGGCTCGCGTGCCGCGCCGAACGCCTGGATCAGCGCTTGCGAAGGTTGCGCCGCGAGCTGCTGGCCTTCGAGCGATTTTTCGGCGAGCATGCCGATCGGTGCCATCACGTAGATGGAGACCAGGATCGCAATGCCGTTGAGCACCATGTTCGGCGGCACTTGCTGCACGCCGAGCGCATTGCGCAACAGCCCCAGCACCACGACGATCTTCGCGTAAGACGTGACGACCATGGCAACGAAGGGCAGCAGGCTGATCGCGACGACGACCAGCAGCAGCCCGGTGATATCACTGAATTGGACCATGCCTGTGCGCCATGCGAATGATGCGGATACCGAGATGCTCGCCGACCGTCACCAGCTCGCCATAGCCGATGGTCTGTCCGTGCGCGACGAGCCGCAACTGGGCGTCCGCCACGGGCACGGGCAGCTCGAGCACATAGCCGGGGCCGAGCGTCGACAATTGGGCGAGCGGTAGCGCCACCGTGTCGATCTCGAACTGCACCGGCAGCTCGAGTTCGCCGATCCGGATGGGATCGGCGGGGTCGTCGATGGCGAGCCCGGCGTCGGCGCTCGCCGGGTCCAGCTCTTCTGACATGTTCGGCTCCTTGACGATGACGAGCGACGGCCCGTCGATTTCCACAGCGGCACACAAACGGGTGAGCCCAGGGGTTCCCCACGCGGCGACGGCACGCGGCCGCGCACGGGAAGCAGATAAGTCGTTCGAGGCATCGAGCAGCGTTGCATCGAGCGAAGGGAAGGTGGCGCGCAGCAGCACGTCGCCCGGTTCCAGCGCGTTCAGCGTGTCGACGGGCAAGCGCTTGAGCCCGAGAATCAGGCAGCCGGGGACGGCGAGGTCGAAGGCGGTTCGGGTTGCCTGAGCGAAGGATGCGGAGGTTTCGACCGATGTGCATGACGCGCCCGAAACATCCGCGGCGGGCACCACGGCGGATGGCGCCAAAGCAGTGGGTTCGGCACGCAATAGCCGGTCGAGCAGGTCGTAGCACGCGGGATCGGCGCTGAGCGCGATCCGATGGCGGCGTTCATCGAGTGCGAATGAAAGCGCCACGACAGGCGAAACGTCCGAAGCCTCGCCCGTTGGCCTGCGCGTCGAAATCGCGTCGCTCAGGCGGCCACGGCGAACCGCTATGACGCGTGGATCCTTGAAGCCCACGCGGATCAATCGCTCGAACAGCGGTTCCAGCACGACGCCGGCGACCGCGTGGCGCAACGCGACGTCGGTGGGCGGCTTCTCTGCATGTGCGTCGCTGTCCGGCCACGCGGCGATGGCGAGCGCCGGATAGGCGTGCAGGTCGAGGGCCACGCGCACGGCGACGGCGGATATGGCGTTCTGAGGCGCGAACGTCAGTTCGATGACGCCGGGGTCCGCATAAGCCGCATCGACGCTGTGTGTATCGACCAAGGCCGCTTGCCATTCGGTGACGCCGAGCGCCGCATGCAGATATCCTGTGACGCGCGCATCGCAGAGCGTGCGTGTCACGCGAGCGGCGGCGGGCGTGACCGCAGGCAAACGCAGCGGCGCGATTGGCGCGACTGGCGCGACAGATGCGATGGGTGCGACCGAAGCGACCGGCGCCACAAAAGCGACCGATGCAACCGATGCAACCGATGCAACCGGCGCTCCGGCAACCCCCACGTCGCCCGCAATACGTGCCATGTCCGCTCGCCGCGCACGCGCGGCATGCGGATCGGTCGCGGTTTCGTCTTCGGTTGTCGGCTCGTCGAGCGGATAGGCCATGCGTAGGGAATCTGTCACCAGACCGTGAGTTCGATTTCGCGGGCTTCACCCCACGCGCGCAGCAACGTGTCGAGTTCTCGTTCGAGCAGTGCGCTGTGTTCCAAGAGTAGTTGCCTCGTCGCCGTATCCGGCGTGTCGAACCGAAGCTGCAGACTGAAACGCGAAAGCGTCAGATACAGCGTGGTCTGCGGCAGCAGTGTCTGATCGAGCGGCAACTGCACTTCCCAGTTGCCGGCTTCGGCAATCGAAGGATCGCCGCAGAACGCGCCGATCTCCCGCGCAAGCGAGCCGAGCAGATGCACGAAGCGCTGCTGCTGCCGGTAGACGGCGGTCACGACCGGCGCCGCGGCATCGGTGACGCGCGCGCCGATCGCCAGACGCTCGGGCGAGGGCATGCCAGCCGCGCCTGAAGAATCCGCGTGAGCGCCGCAGGCGACGTTCGCGGAAGCGTCCGCGCCCGCAGCGCCGCCGCTGTGCGCGAACGGGCGCGGTGCGGGCGGAGCAGTCGCCTGCGCGACGACTTCCAGGGCATCGTCGTCACCGCCTTGCGAGCCGGCATGCGCATCGGTATTCGCATTGCCGGTGAGCCGCTGCAATGCACGCCGCCGTCCGAGCAGCGACGCATAGTCGAAACCCCGTCCACCCAGCCGACGCGATCCCATGGATGCGTCGGTTTCATCGGGTGTCTCACTGTCCGCCTCGCCGGGAATCACGCGCACGTGGCGCGAAACGATATGCGTCATTGCGACGGCCTCAGATCGACACGCGGCCGAGCGGCCGTAATTCGACGTGCTCGCCGAGTTCCTGATACGAATACACCGCGAGCCAGCCGAGCCGCGCCTCGATCATGCGCCGCACGTAACGGCGGATATCCATCGACGTCACCAGCGCCACCCCTTCGCGCGGCGCGGCGCCGACGAAGGACTGGATCTTGTCGATCAGCAAGGTGGCTTCGTCGGGCGGCAAGGCGAGGAAATTGCCGGTCGGCGTCTGCTTGATCGACTGACGGATATGCTGCTCCACCGGCATGTCGAACAGCACCGCCGACAAGGTTCGCGCGCCGCTCGCGGCACGATGCGCGAGAAAGCGCGAGAGATCGCCGCGCACGTATTCTGTGAGCATCAGCATGTCCTTCTCTTTCGGTCCCCACGCGATCAGACTTTCCATGATCGTGCGGACATTGCGGATCGAGATCTGCTCTTCGAGCAGGCGGCGCAGCACGTCGGCGATCCGTTGCGGCGGCAGTACCTTCTGCACTTCGGCAACGAGGCCCGGATAGTCGCCCGCCAGCTGATCGAGAATCCACTGCACTTCCTGAATGCCGAGAAAGAGCGGCGCGTGGCGCCGCATCAGTGCCACCGACGCATGCGCGAGGGCCTGTTCCGCGCGCCATACCGGTGTTTTGGGCGGCACCGCGCGCTCTTCGAGCCAGCGCGTCGGCGTGCCGCTCGTGTCGAGCGGCGGTCCCGGTTCGCTTTGAGCGATGAGCGCGTCCATGGCCCGGCTTTCTTCGCTCGTGAGCGTGACGGGTGCGGCCGAATGCGCGAGCAGGCTGGCTTCGGGCAACATCACTTTGCCGGCGGGGAGTTCGAGCGTGAGTTGCGGCACATCGTGCACGAGGATCTGGCAGGTGGAGGGCGGCAGCGCGGCATAGGTCCACATGGTGATGCCTGGAAACGGCAGGCCGAGTTCTTCCTGCAAGCGCGCGCGTTCGGTTTCGAACGACTTGTCGAGTGCCGGCATGGTCAGCCGGGCGACCAGGTCCGGCGCGATGCGAACGCCGAGCGGGCAGGTGAACTGCGGTGCGCGCGCGAGAATCGCGGGCACGTCGATCTTCGAACCCGAGCGTTGCATGGCGTGCAGCGATTCGCGTTCGTGGTTCTGCTGCTGCGGCTTCTTTGCGTTCAGGCGCCATGCGGTGAAGGCGAGTGTGCCGGCGAGCAGCAGGAAGAGCGCGGCGGGAAAGCCGGGCACCGCGGCAAAGCCCAGCAGCAGTACGGCGGCGAAATACAGCGCGCGTGAACTGGAACCGAGCTGGCGGCCGATCTCGTCGCCGAGCGAACCGGGCTTGAGCTGCCGTTCATCCGCGACGCGCGTGATCATCACGCCGGCCGCCACCGACAACAACAGTGACGGAATCTGCGACACCATCGCGTCGCCGACCGAGAGAATCGAAAAGCGATTCGCCGCTTCGCCCGCGCTCATGTTGTGATAGGCCACACCTACCGCGATCCCCGCGACGATATTGATCATCGTGATGATCAATCCGGCGATCGCATCGCCTTTGACGAACTTCATCGCCCCGTCCATGCCGCCGTGCAACTGGCTTTCGACGGCGAGCGTCGCGCGTTTGCGGCGCGCTTCTTCCGCGGTCAGCAGATTGGCGCGCAGGTCGGCGTCGATACTCATCTGCTTGCCCGGCAGCGCGTCGAGCGTGAAGCGCGCGCCGACTTCGGCGACCCGCTCCGAACCCTTCGCGATCACGATGAACTGCACGGTGGTGATGATGACGAATACCACCAGCCCGACCACCAGATTGCCGCCCACCACCAGTTCGCCGAAGCTCTCGATGATATGGCCGGCCTCCGCATGCAACAAAATCGACTTGGTCGACGCGATGTTCAGCGACAGCCGGTACAGCGTGGTGAACAGCAGCAGCGAAGGAAATGCCGAGAGCGACACCACGTCCGGCACATACATGGTCACCATCAGCAAGGTCACGCTGATCGTGATGTTCACGCCGAGCAGAATGTCGATCAGCGTCGGCGGCAGGGGCAGGATCATCAGCGAAATGATCGCGACGATCAGCGCCACGATGCCGATTTCACCGCCGGCAGGAAGTTTCAGCGTCTTCAGCATGGTGGGTCTCGTCAGTGGAGGGCGGGCGGCGGACCGGGCAGGTGCGTGGGGGAGGGATCGGCAGGCGCTGCGGCGTCAACGGCCGGCTCGCCCGACGCGCGGCGCGCGCCGATCGCATCGACCCAGCGCAGAATCGCCGCGACCGTCTCGAACAATTCCTCGGGAATCGGCTGATCGACGCCGACCTTGTAGAGCGCCCGCGCAACAGGCGGATTGCCGATGATCGGCACGCCCGCGTCGCGAGCCGCACGGCGCAACTCGGCGGCGTGCTCGTCCATGCCTTTGGCGATCACGCGCGGCAGCGGATGTTCGTCGGGCGCGTAGCGCACGGCCACCGAATAGTGAGTGGGATTGACCACCATCATGTTGGCCATGCCGACTTTCGATTGCGGCGGCGCATTCAGCATTTCGCGCGCGAGGCGCCGCCGTTCGCCCTTGATGCGCGGATCGCCTTCCTGGTTCTTGTGCTCGCGTTTGACCTCGTCTTTCGACATCTTCATCTTCTTGAGGAACATGAAGCTTTGCAGCTTGACGTCGGCGGCGCCGACCAGCACGAATACGGCCGCGGCAACCATGAAGAGCTTGATCAGCAGGTCCCAGAACATGCGCGCGAGTTCCGGCAGGGGTTGATACAGCGAGCCGACGATCAGTGGAAAAAGCCACTTGATGGTTTGCCACATCACGCAGAACACGATCACCGCCTTGACGATCATCTTCGCGCACTCGATCAGCGTGCGAACCGAGAAAATCCGCTTGAGGCCCGCCATCGGGCTGACGGCCTTCGGATCGGGCGTGATCGGTTTGGTGGCGATCTGCATGCCGACCTGGCCGATCGAATCGGCGATCGCGGCGAGCGCCGCAATGCAGATGCACGGCACGATCGCCGACAGCGCGAGGCCGCCGATCCTGTAGAACTGCGTCTGCAGATTGGTCAGAGAATGATCGCCGTTCACGAAGCCCGTGGCGATCAGCACCGCTTCGCGCATCGCATCGCTGAAGTGGCTCGCGCCGGCCATCAGCAACAACACGACCGCCGACATCGAGATCGAATCGGTCAAGTCGCTGCTGCGGGACACCTGACCGTCCTTACGCGCGTCCCGCAGCTTTTTCTGGGTTGGCTCTTCGGTCTTTTCGTCGCTCATGTCGGCTCGGGCGCAATGGGAGGAAGGGCGTGGGCGGGCGGGGCAGGCGGCGGGTTCACGCATCGAGCGCGAGGCAGGCGCCGCTTATTCCGCCTGACGATAGCGCCCGCTGTCTTCGCGCGAGCCCGTCGAAGCGAAGCGGGCGCGCGCATTACGAAGCGGGCGTCCGGCTTCGCATCGCATGCGCTCACTTCGCATCCAGCGGCTTGCCGCCGCGTGCCGGTTGCTATGTTTGCGTCATCCCTTCCGACCGGCTGCGAACGGCCCGGTCGACCTCAACGCTTCTGTCAGGAGCCCCTCGCCATGACCGTCAGCACGCCGGAATATCTGAACTGCAGCCCCGATGTCGTCGGCGGCCTGATCGAAACCGTGTCGACCGCGTTGCTCAGCAATTTCCCGAAGGTGTCGGCCGACCCGTACGACATCGAACTCGTGCTCGACGCGCTGCGTGTGCTGCGTCCGCGGGTTGCCGAGATCGACACGCTCGACGGCATTTTGCATATGGTGCGCGGCCACTGGGACGACGCTATCCACGTGCTGCGCCAGGTCGGCGAGAACGCGCCGCGCTTCGGCTACGCCAAGGCGCTGCTCGCGTTCTGTCTCTCCGCGAAGGGCGACCCCGACTGGAAGCAATGCGCGACCGAAGCCATGGAAAACAATCCGACACGCGACACGCAATCGCTGGTTCGCGCGCTCGAAGCGCGCGAAGACCTGCTTAACGCAATGAAGGTGAAGCGCGCCGGCGGCCAGTTCGTCACGCCGAAATCCGTGGAGGCGCTGGCGGAGTTCGACGCGCAAACGACCGGGCATGTCGAGTCCGAAGTCCAGCCGGGCGCTCAGTCCGCGCCGGTCTCGCCCGCGCCGGTCACTGCCGATTACGCGCACCAGTCCTTCCTGCGCGCCTGATTTTCGCCGCCAAGCCGCGACTGGTTTTTCCACCTGTTTCCGGAGCCGCACATGACTGTCAATGCCACCACGACCGCCTTGCAGGCCTCGCTCGAGCAGATGTCGCAAGGCGCGGGCGCCGCGCCGGCCGCGCAGACCACGCCCGAACTGGCCGACAAGTTCCAGTCGCTGATGCAGAAGGCGCCGATGAGCGCGCCCGCCACGCCGCAGCAGGACGGCACCGCGGTCGCCTCGAAGCTGGTGGCGTCGCAGGACGCCGAGTTGCAGCACACCGTCAACGATGCGCTGCAACTCGCCCAGCAGGCGCCGACCATGACCATGAACGAGATGAGCGCCGGCACGATCCGCATGACGCTCGAACTCGCCAGCACGCAACTCGACCTGGAAGCGAAGATGGGCGTGGTGGATTCGTCGAAGTCGGCGATCGAAACGCTGATGAAGAACCAGTAGCGCACCTGCGCACGCCACCCCGCCGGTGGCGCAGCGCCTGCACGAACCCTGAGCACTCGATGCGAGACGCCGCCACCATGTTCGACCGCCTGCCGATTCGCCGCCGCGCCACACCGTTCGTCTGCGTGCTCGCGTTATGCGTGCTGCTGAGCGGCTGCAAGAAAGAGCTGTACGGCAACCTGTCCGAGCAGGACGTCAACGAGATGGTGGTCGCGCTGCTGGAGCGCGGCGTGGATGCGTCGAAAGATACGTCGGATGCGGGCAAGACCTGGTCGCTCGACGTCGACGACGCGCAGATGGTGCGTGCGATGGAAGTGCTGCGCGCGCGCGGTCTGCCACACAACAAGTTCGACGATCTCGGCGCGCTGTTCAAGAAAGACGGTCTGGTCTCGACGCCGACCGAGGAGCGCGTGCGCTTTATCTACGGCACCTCGCAGGAGCTGTCGTCGACCTTGTCGAAGATCGACGGCGTGCTGGTCGCACGCGTGCAGATCGTGTTGCCGAACAACGACCCGCTGGCGCAGACCATCAAGCCTTCGTCGGCGGCGGTGTTCATCAAATATCGGCGCGACTCGGACATTGGCGCGTTGGTGCCGCAGATCAAGACGCTCGTCATGCATAGCGTGGAAGGGCTCACCTACGATCAGGTCAGCGTGACGGCGGTCGCGGCGGACCCGGTCGAATACTCGCAACTGCCGCAGAGCAATGGCATGCCGGCGTGGTTGATGGGTGTGCTCGCCGGCGTGGTCGTGCTCGTCGCGACCGCGCTGCTGGTGCTCGCGCGCCGTGGCGTACTGGCGGGGCGGCCCGGCGGTAAGACGGGCGGCGAAACGGGCGGCAAAACGGGCGGTGCTGCGACGGGGGGCCATGCAACGGGCGAGCCCGCGAGCGGCCGCATGGCTGGATTGCTCGCGCGTTTGCGCCGTCTGCGCCCCGCGAACTGATCCGGCGAAGCGGCTGCGATGAACGCCCCGACCGATTTGCCTTTCATGCGGGTGGCCGCGGCGCTCGACTGCTATCGCCGCAACCTTGCGAGCGTGGCGCGCTGGGCCGATCCGTCCTGGAGCGCCGCCTTGCTCGGCGCCAATGCGGTGCAGTTGCAACACTGGCAGGGCGCGCTCGAGCGTGCCGGCGCAGCAGCCGTCGAAGCCTGTTCCCATGCCCTTGCCGATGCCGCCGGAGTCCGGCCGCCTAAGTTCGCCTCGCTGACTCATGCCGCGCTGAAGCCCTCGCCTGCGGGCACGGCTCAGCCCAATGCGGTGCTGCTCGACGTGCTGCCGGTCGGTCACGCACTCCAGGTCCTGCGCATGCGCGCATTGTCGTTCCGGCGCGCCGAGGTGCGCCGTTTGATCGACAAGCGCACGCGATCGCAACTCTCGGAATGGACGGGTGTGGGCATCGACCGCCTCGCTCAGGACGCCCATCTCGCCGATGCGCCCGATATCGCCCGATTGGCCGCGCGGGCGGCGATGCCGCCGTTGACGGCACTGGATGCCGGCACGCTGGCGGCGGAAGGCTGTGCGTTGCTCGTGCGTGACCTGGGCCGGGTCAACGCGGCAAACGGTGCAGGCAGTGCGAACGACAGCACGCGTGTGGCGTTTCCCTTGCTGAGGCTCGCGTTGCCGCGCGCGCTGCTCTCGCCGGCGTGGCTTGCGTGCGTGCCCGACGAGCTCGACGCGCCCGGCTCAGCCAGGCTATTCGCGCGTCTATCCGATCTGCTACCGGAGTTTGCATGGCTATTTGGTTGAAGCACGCGCGCTCCGCCCTGGGCGATATCGACGCCTACGGTTCGTCAGCCCGGGTCGGCGCGGCCGCCGACGTGATTCCTCGTGCGGCCTTCGGCGAACTGGTCTCGATCGATGCGGCGTATGCGGCGCTCGCCGCCGATCGCGATGCGCTGCTTGCGAGCGCGCGCGAGGAGGCGGCGAGCATCGTCGACGCGGGGCATGCGCGGGCCGCGGCCATCGCCGAACAGGCGCAGCGCGAATACGACACCGCCAGCGAGCAGGGCTATCGCGACGGCTGCGACCGCGCGCTCGCCGACTGGATGCAGCGTCTCGCCGACGTCGCGGACGCGCAGAGCCAGTTGCAGATCCGCATGCGCGAGCGGCTCGCGCAGATCGTCGCGTCGGCGGTCGAGCAGATCGTGCGCGTGGAGCGGCACGAGGCATTGTTCGAGCGGGCGCTCGCCACCGTCGACCGCATCGTGGAAGGCGCGACCTACCTGCGTGTCGCGGTCCACCCCGACGACTATGCCGAGGCCAAGGCCACCTTCGACCGGCTTGCCTCGCGCTGGCGCGATCTCGGTCAGCCCATACCGCTTTCGGTGATGGCGGACAAGCGGCTCGAGCCCGGCAGTTGCGTGTGCGAGTCCGACTTCGGCACCGTCGACGCGAGCCTCGATACGCAATTGCGCGCCATGCGCAGCGCCGTGTCGCGTGCGCTGAAACGCTCGGTCGAAGAAGCCGATGCGCAGGGCGAAGAGCGGGCGCGCGGCGATGCGGATAACGACGCCGACGACTACGACAGTCTCGCTGACGGGGAAGCCGCATGAGCACGCCGTGGCTCACCCGGACGATCGATTTCGACCGGCTTACCGACGAGATCGAACGCGAGATTCTTGCTGTTCCGGGCGTGACGCGCACCGGTAAAGTACTGGAAGTGATCGGCACGCTGATCAAGGTGGCCGGTCTCGATCTGTCGCTCGGCGAGTTGTGCGAATTGCGCGCGCCGAACGGAACGTTGCTTCAGCATGCCGAGGTGATCGGCTTCACACGCGAAGTCGCGCTGCTCTCGCCGTTCTCGCGCCTCGAAAACATTTCGCGCTCGACTCAGGTAATCGGTCTCGGCCGCTCGCTCGCCGTGAAAGTCGGCGACATGTTGCTCGGCCGCGTGATCGACAGTCTCGGCGAACCCGTGGATGGCGGCCCCCCGATTCATTCCGACACGCTGCGGCCGATTTTCGCGGCGCCCCCCGATCCGATGAGCCGCCGCATGATCGAGGCGCCGTTGCCGACCGGCGTGCGCGCCGTCGACGCGATGATGACGCTCGCCGAGGGCCAGCGTATGGGCATTTTTGCGCCGGCCGGCGTGGGCAAGAGTACCTTGCTCGGCATGTTCGCGCGCGGCGCTTCGTGCGACATCAACGTGATCGCGCTGATCGGCGAGCGCGGTCGCGAAGTGCGCGAGTTCGTCGAGCTGATTCTCGGACCCGAGGGCATGGCGCGCTCGGTCGTGGTATGCGCGACCTCGGATCGTTCGTCGATGGAGCGCGCCAAAGCAGCCTACGTCGCGACCGCGATTGCCGAGTACTTTCGTGACCGCGGTCAGCGCGTGCTGCTGATGATGGATTCGCTGACGCGCTTCGCGCGCGCCGGCCGCGAGATCGGTCTTGCGGCCGGCGAGCCGCCCGCAAGACGCGGCTTCCCGCCGTCCATCTTCGCCGAATTGCCGCGCTTGCTGGAACGCGCGGGGATGGGCGAGACCGGCTCGATCACCGCGCTCTACACGGTGCTCGCCGAAGACGACAGCGGCAGCGACCCGATCGCCGAAGAAGTGCGCGGCATTCTCGACGGCCACATGATTCTGTCGCGCGAGATCGCGGCGAAGAACCAGTACCCCGCGATCGACGTGCTCGGCAGTTTGTCGCGCGTCATGCCGCAGGTCGTGCCGGACGCCTACGTGCAGGCCGCGGCACGGATTCGCGAACTGATGGCGAAGCATCGCGAGGTGGAGATGCTGTTGCAGATCGGCGAGTATCAGCCCGGCTCCAATCCGCTCGCCGACGAAGCCATCGGCAAGGCCGATGCGATCAGGGCGTTTCTGTCGCAGCGCACCGGCGACTACGCCGCGCCGGGCGATACCGAAGCGCTGCTGTACGAACTGAGCGGGCTCGGCTGATGGCCGCAGGATCGATGGGCATGCAGCAGCGGCGCATCGTCGCGCTCGAGCGATCGTGCACGCGGCGCCGGCGTCTTGACGAAACCTTGCGCGCGACGCTCGCGGCGCAGCGCAAGGTGCAACTTCAACTCGAAGCCGCGCGTGATGCCAAGGCCGAGCAACACGCGCACGAGGCTGGCGTGCTGCAGTTCTACCAGCATCGCATGGACGGCATGATGACGGGCAGCGAGCCGTTCTCGCTCGACGATCTGAACAACTGCCGTTTGTATATCGGCGTGGTGAGCGACCGGTTGCGCCTACTCGAAACGGAACTCGCGCAGGCCGAAGCCGCGGTAAAGACCAATAGCACCGCGATCGCGCAGACGCAACGTGACATCGCGCTGAATCAAGGGCGCATCGATTTATGCGGCGAGCGGATTCGCGACATTCGCCGCGTTCAGGACAATGCCGCCAGCGACGCGAGCGACGAGGAGGCTGAAGAAACCGCGCTGGCGCGACGTTTTCAGGCGCGCGGAGCGCACCCATGAACGACATCTTTTCCGCGCTGCCGCAACTCGGCACGCTGCTCGTCGGCTACATCACGTTGATCGGCGTGTGCTCGCTGCGCCTGTTCATCGTGATGTTCATCTTCCCGCCTACCGCGGACGGTTTGCTGCAAGGCGTGGTGCGCAATGCCGTGGTGGTGCTGTTCAGCGCCTATGTCGCTTACGGTCAGCCCGTCGCGTTCATGCAATCGCTGCACGGCGTCATGCTGCTGGAAGTGGGGTTGCGTGAAGCGCTGATCGGACTCGTGATCGGCTTTGCGGCCTCGGTCGTGTTCTGGGTCGCGGAGGGCGCGGGCACCTATATCGACGACCTGACCGGCTATAACAACGTGCAGATCACCAATCCCACCCGTCAGGAGCAATCGACGCCGACCGCCACGCTGCTCGGACAGATCGCCGCCGTCGCGTTCTGGGCGCTCGGCGGCATGACCTTTCTGCTCGGCACGCTGTACGAGTCGTATCACTGGTGGCCGATCGTGTCGGCGGGGCCGAACGTATCGAACATACTCGAATCGTTCGTGCTCACGCAGACCGACACGCTGATGCAAACCATTGCCAAGCTCGCCGCGCCGATGATGTTCATTCTGCTGCTGGTCGATTTCGCCTTCGGCTTTGCCGCGAAGTCCGCCTCGAAGCTCGATCTGATGACACTCAGTCAGCCGGTCAAGGGCGCGGTGACGGTGTTGATGCTGGCGCTATTCGTCGGCATCTTTGTCGACCAGGTGCGCGATCAGGTGACCTTGCGCGGTCTCGAAGCGCAGTTTCGCGTACTGAACGAAATGACGAAAACGCCGGCTCCTTCGGCGACACCGAACGCACCGAACGCACCGAACGCACCGAACGCACCGAACGCACCGAACGCACCGAATGCATCGAGCACGCCGAACCTTGCGACGCCGTCAGGCAAGCCTTGAGCTTGCGTTGAGAATGCGTGGCGAAACGCGGCTGCGCGGCCGCATCGATGCAAAACTCAAACCTTCTCAAATGCGCCGCAAATATCAGATTAATTGAAACTTCGCTTCAGGCGGCTCGCTACATTGACTCCACTCGACGCATCGCGCATGTCGCCTGCGACGCGTTCCCGCACTCAGAGGAGTCGTCCATGTTCTCGATGCTTTACTTCCCCGTGGTATCCGCGCTCGCGACGCCCGCACCGTCTGCTCACCCGGCATTGTCCAGCCGTTTTCTCGAGACGTTGCTCGACGGCAAGCTGAACGCCGCGAGTCAGCTCGCGAGTCGCTGGGCCGACGAAGCGGGTCACGCCGAATTCGCCCCGCATGCGCTGCAACTGCACGCCGACATGCAACTGATGCTCGGCATCGAAGTCGAGGCCGAGGAGAACTACCGTCGTTCGCAAAAGCTGAGTCGCTCGTCCAAGCATGCCATTCGTACCGCGTCGTGCCGCAACGCCGCCTGGCAGGCGTTTTTCCGGCATCGTCTCGGCACTGCGCTGGCGTGCTTTTCACGTGTGGCCGATGAGCCCGGCATCGAACCGGCGCGCGCCGTGGAAGCGCACTTCGGCATTGTCTGCGTGCTCTACGAACTGGGCCGCACGAGTGAAGCCGCCGACGCCATCGACGATCTCGTCGAACGGGTGGAGCGCGATCTCGGCGATGCAGCGGGTCATTGGCATGCATTGCTCGGCACGCTGCGCTTCGACCTCGCCGTGCAGATGGAAGTGCGCAACGCGACGGCGTTGCGCGATCATGTCTACTGGCAATCGGGCTTGTCGAGCGAACGCGTGCCACGGCCGGGCCGGGGCGCCGATGCAAGCGTGGACAGTCTCGCGCGCGCGGTGTTCGGCGTGCGCTCGCCGCTGCTGCGCGCGCGCATCGACTACCTGCAGCAACTGCGTCTGGCCGCCTGCGCGGATCGTGACGCGATCGGCGCATTGCAGCAGCATCTGCACTGGTCGCGCGAGCAGGGAATCGGCGACTATCAGCGCACGCTGCGCCTTGAAATCGCGCTGGCGACGCTGGCGGGCGCGGCGCCTCATCTGGCCTGCTCGATTCTCGAACCGCTGCATCAGATCGGCCGCAACGGCACCACCGGCCACCGTCAGCTCGAATATCTCTACTGCAGCGCCAAAACGCGCCAGGCCGAAGGCCGCGCGCAGGAGTCGCTGCAACTCTATAGCCGCTATGCGCTCGTGGCCATGCAATGCCTGCGCGAAGATTCGCAAACGCGCGCGCCGTTCCTGCAGCGCGGCGCGAAGGCCTCGCCCCAGCTCGACGATGTCGGCGCGCGTCTGCCTGCCAAGTATCGCCGCGCGTACAGCTACGTGCTCGACAACCTCGACCGGCGTGATCTGTCGGTCCGCGAAGTAGCGGCAGAGATCGGCGTGACCGAGCGCGCGTTGCAAAGCGCGTTCAAGAATTTCCTCGGCCTGTCGCCGACCGAACTGATCCGGCGTCAACGCATGGAGCGGATTCGCGCGGAACTCACCGACCGGTCGTATTCGAGCGATCGCGGCGTGTTGGGCGCCGCGAGTAAATGGGGCGTGCAAAACCGCTCGACGCTCGTCAACGGTTATCGCAAGCAGTTTCATGAAGCGCCGTCCGAGACGCTCGAGCGATAGCGCCGCCGTGCTTGCGGCACGGGTTGCTGCTCCGGTTGCGCTGCGGCGCTCGCGGCTTTTTCCATCACCCTCACACAGTCGACTCCATGAAATCGAAGACGCTGTTCTGCGCCGCGTGGCTCGCGGCGTCCCTCACGTTGAGCACGCTGCAACCCGCCAGTGCGGCGCCCGTGCGGTGGCGCGGTACGACGGTGCATATCGCCGTCGAAGGCAAGGATCTCAAAGACGTGCTGCGCGATTTCACCGCGAGCCAGGGCGTGGCCGCGTCGATCGCGGGCAATGTTCAGGGCGCGGTGACGGGCCGCTTCGACATGTCGCCGCAGCGCTTTCTCGACACGCTGGCGTCGACGTTCGGTTTCGTCTGGTTCTATGACGGCAGCGTGCTGTCGATCAGCAGCGCCAACGACGTCACGCACCAGGTGATCAAGCTCGATCACGCATCCGCTTCCGATCTGCGAGCAGCGTTGCATACCATGAGTGTCGACGACGCGCGCTTCCCGGTCGTATACGACGAGAGCGCGGGCACGGCGATCGTCAACGGTCCGCCGCAGTATGTGCAGATGGTGAGCGAGATCGCAAAACGCCTCGACGACAATGCGAGCCGCCGCAGCGGCTCGGTGATTCGCGTGTTCAAGCTCAAGCACGCATGGGCCGCCGATCACAAGGTGCAGATCGACGGCAACACGATCACCGTGCCGGGTGTGGCCACCGTGCTGTCGAACATGTATCACGCCAGGCAGGAGAAGGGCGGCGGTCAGTCGCAGACCTCGGTAGCGCCGAACATGCAGCGCGTGCCGGCCATGAACGACGTGGGCGGAGGCAATAGCGGCGGCGGCCAGCTGAACCCGCCGTTGCCGCCCAATATGGCCGACGGCCAGGGTGGGGCGCTCGGCGGGCTGGTCGGTAATGCGCAGCCGTCCAACTACGGCAGCACCGGCAACGTCGGCTACGCGAATGCGCCTGGCGCTTCGCAGACGAGCCCACCGAGCGGCGGCGATCTGACCTTGCCGATCATGCAGCCCGATCCGACAACCAACTCGGTGCTGATCCGCGATACGCCGCAGCGCATCGACCAGTACGCTTCGCTGATCGATCAGCTCGACACGCGACCCAAGCTGATCGAGATCGAAGCGCACATCATAGAAATCGACGACGACGTGCTCGCGCAAATCGGCGTGGACTGGCGCGCGCATAACAGTCATCTCGACTTCCAGACCGGTACCGGAACGTATCAGCAGAACAGCTACGCGAACGGCTCGATCAACCCGAACTTCGGCACCACGACACTCGCCGACGGCACCACGGTGGTCTCAGCGACACCGGTCGGCGCCTCGATTACCGCCGTGCTCGGCGATGCGGGGCGTTATCTGATGGCGCGCGTCAACGCGTTGCAGACCACCTCGAAGGCAAAGATCGATGCGTCGCCGAAGGTCGCCACGCTCGACAACGTCGAAGCCGTAATGGACAACAAGACCAAGTTCTTCGTGCGTGTGTCCGGTTATACGTCGGCGGATCTGTACAGCGTGTCGACCGGCGTCTCGCTGCGTGTGCTGCCGATGGTCGTGCAGGAGGACGGCCAGATGCGCATCAAGCTCGAAGTGCATATCGAAGACGGTCAGCTCACCGGCCAGCAGGTCGACAACATTCCGGTCATCACCAGCAGCGAGATCAATACGCAGGCCTTTGTCGGCCAGGGCGAGAGCCTGTTGATCGCCGGCTATAGCGTGGACAACAACTCGAACGGCGTGACCGGCGTGCCGGGCTTATCGAAGATTCCGCTGATCGGCGCACTGTTCCGCTACAACAACGATGAGCGCTCGCATATGGAACGCGTCTTTCTGTTGTCGCCGCGAGTGCTGGATCTGTAATCGGAAGGCCGCTGCTGAACGCGGGGGCACGTGCGGCGTCAAGTTCGACGTCGTAAGTGCCCCCACTTGCGATTGGCACACCCGCTTTCCTCAGCGGTGGTGTGCGTCCCTTTGCCCGTGCATTAGCCCCGCCGCCCGTTGCTGCCCAGCAGCGCGGCGGGAATCGGGAACGACGTCAAGGCCGACGAAGCCTCGCTTACCGACGATTCGGCACCGCGCGTGCCGATGCCCACAACCGGGTTCACGATATGCGCGGTGCCGCTGTGCCACATGGCGGCATACTGAGCCCATGGTTGCGCGCTGCGAGCGGCTTCACTGTCTTTTTCGTGGACATCGAGCGTTCGGGAAACGCGCGCGGTTTGCCGGATGCCTTGTCTGTTCCCTTCGTCGCGAGCGATATCGACGACTTCTGTGATCGCCTCGATCGCATTGACGGCCCGCTCGGCCTCGCTGATCACCGGCATGATGGCATCGGCATCCTGCTTGCCGTCGCACAACTCGACGCGATATCCGTGTGCATACATCGTGCGTAGCTGAACGCCTGACGCGCCGTTCAGCCCCAGCTTCTTGCGCAGTTTGTAGATGTGCTGTTCGAGCGTGCGTCCGACGATATCTTCCGTACTGCTCCAGATCGCACCGGCAATCTGCCGGCGGCTCACATATTCACCCGCGCGCGAGAACAGCAGCCAGGCGATGGCGAACTCACGAACCGTCAGGCGGATTTCGCGTTCGTCCACCAGCACCGTGCCGGTACGCCGGTCCAGCCGGTAAGGGCCGAGTTCGGCCCGATCTTCGGATTGCAACGGTGGCGGCGACTGAAAGCGGCGCAATGCCTGGTAGGTGCGTACTTCGAGCTCTCCCTGGTCGATCGGTGAGAGCACGACGTCGTCGGCGCCGACTTCGAAAGCGCGCTCGATGCTGTCGCGATCGGCAAACGCGCCGATCACGATCAACGGCGCGCGGCGGTCGCCATAGCAGGCTCGCCGTGCGAAGACCGCGCGCGTCGCGTCGATTCCCGTTGCCGCGTCCACAAGAATGGCGTGATAGTCCTCCCGATAGATCGCCCGTGAGAGCGCGACGTCATCGAGGAAGCGGCAGCATTCGATCGTATCGTCGCGAAAGCATTGGCAAATCAGATTGAACAGGCTGCTGCTGGTAGTCATCACGGCGAATTTCAACATGCCCTCCGGGGATTGATGCATAAGTTTGCTTCCCAAACCGCGTTGCTTGTCCCGAAAATTACGGTCCTTAAAATATCAGGGCTGTAACGAATTGTTTCGCCCTAACATGCACTGAAGCAGCATGAAAGATTCGGAATTTGTTTCGCATCGTTTCAATCCAGTCAATAACCGGACAGATCGCGGCTATTAGCCGGGAGATGAACGGCTAAATACGAATTCGGCATCAATTACCTTATCGCTTGCCTTAACGGGTAAAAGAGACCCGGGCCGCCGGGAATCGCATGCGAAGCAAGGTTCGCAGCACCTTTCAGGTTCGCAAGCCGTATTTATCTTTGTTGAGCATCTCGAATGCGCATTTTGTGAATGCGGCTTCGCATTTGCCTGAGCTTTGTTGAATCTGTGGGATGACCGGGCTAATTACACTCGCATGAGGCGGCCGCCCAATGCGGCACCGCGCCGTGTTTTTCCTCTGCCGATTCCATTGCGAGTGGTCTCATGTCCTTTCTGTTAAACGCCTGGCATGTCGCCGCTTTTGCGCACGAGGTTCGCGCCGACCTGCCGCTCACGCGCACGCTGCTCGGGCGGCCGGTAGTGCTGTATCGCGATGCCGGACAGCGTGCCGTCGCGCTCGACGATCGCTGCGCGCATCGCTTCGCGCCGCTCTCGAAAGGCCGTATCGTCGACGGCGTGCTCGAATGTCCGTATCACGGTCTGCGCTTTAACGCGAGCGGGCAGTGCGTGCACAATCCGCACGGCGACGGCCGCGTGCCGGCGGGCGCGAAGGTGCGTGCCTACCCGTCGATCGAACGTTACGGCGCCATCTGGTTCTGGCCGGGCGACCCCGCCCACGCCGACGCGGCGTTGGTGCCGTCGTTTCCTTTCGTCGATCCCGCGACCAACGTCACGCACGACGGTTATCTGCATACGCGCGCCCACTATCAGCTGAGCGCCGATAACCTGCTCGATCTGAGCCACTTCCAGTTCCTCCATCCCGATACGCTCGGCAGCGAGGCAATTGCACGCGGCGACGTGCAGTCGGGCAGTCTCGGAGATACGGTCTGGGTTCGCCGCAGCACTTACGACGAAGCGCTGCAGCCGTTCGTCGCGCAAGGCTTCGGGATTCCACCCGGCACGCGGGTGGATCGCTGGATGGATGTGCGCTGGACGCCTCCCGGATTGCTCTCCATCGTGGTCGGCGTAACGGCGGCGGGCATGCCGCGCGAAGCGGGGCTGATCGCGCCGTCCGCGCATTGGCTGACGCCGGAAACCGAGTGCACGACACACTATTTCTTCGCGTTCGGTCTGCCCAGTGAGATGGGCGACGCGGCGCGCGGTCTGGTGCGCTATGCCGTCGAAGGTCTGATGAAGCCGTTCGAGTGCGAAGACTTGCCGATGCTCGAAGCGCAGCAGAAGAATCTCGGCGACAACGACTTCTGGGCGATGCAGCCGGCGCTGCTGCCCATCGACGCCGGCGCGATTCGCGCACGACGCGTGATGGAGCGGCTGATTGCGGCGGAGCAAGGGGCGAACGCTGCGCAGGCGCGCACGATCGCGATTACGCCGGTGGCGGACACTTCGCAAGCGTTGGTGTGATGAGCGCCGTTCCCGCCACCGCGGCGCCCGGTGAATCACTCAACACGGTATGGGTGGAGTTCATCGTCGAGATGTTGAGCGCGGCCGGTGTGCGTCATGCGGTGTTGTGTCCCGGTGGCCGCGCGAGCGCGATGTGTCTTGCCCTCGACGCGCATCCACGAATCGCCGTCGAAATGATCAGTACGGACGAGCGCAGCGGCGCGTTCGTCGCACTCGGGATCGCGAAAGCGAGCGGCGCACCGGTCGCGATCGTCACGACGTCCGGCTCGGCGGTTGCCAATGTCTTGCCGGCCTTGACCGAAGCGGACGCCTGCGGTGTGGCGCTTGTCGTACTGACGTGCGACCGGCCGCGTGGGCTGCGCGGCGCTGGCTTCGGACAGACGGCGGACCATCTCGGTGCGACCCGCGCGTTCGTGCGCGCACAGGCGGACCTGGCCGATCCCGAGGACTCCGCACGAGCCGTAGAGCGAGCGCGCGGCGAGATCGCGGCCGTGCTGGCCGCCATGTTCGAGGGCGTGCCCGATCTCGGCGACAGCCTGTCACGCGCCGACGCGCATCCATCGTCGATGCGGCCAACGCGTGGTCCAGTGCATCTGAACGTTCCGCTGGCCGGTGTCTACGACGCGCTCGAAACGCAGCCGGTGTCGCTCGGGACGGTCCGCGCGGCGCGGGCCGAGGCCGACGGCGGCGCATGTGCGCCCACTGCTTTGCAAGAGCGCAGCGCGTCTCTATACGCCGACTCCCGCTTATCCGACAGGTCTGCCGCGCTGATCGTCGAACGCGTCATGACGCGTGTGCTCGCGAGGCGCGGCAGCCGACCGCTCAGTGACGGTCTCGACGGGTTGATCGTGGTCGGCCCGGAACCGGGCGTGCCACCCGAGGCGATCTTCGCGCTGGCCGCGGCGAGTGGCTTTCCCGTGCTCGCCGATGCGGGCAGCGGGCTGCGCTCCGGGCCGTTTGCATTGGCGCCGCAAGCGGCTGCGCAAGGCGCGGCGGGCGCATTGATCGTCAACGCATTCGATGTATTCGGCGGCGCGGCGCGGCTCGCGTCGGCGCGTGCGGAACTGATCGTGCGCTTCGGCCTCGCGCCGGTCATGCCGGTACTACACACGTACCTCGAAACGCATGCCGACGTGCCCACCATCAAGATCGCGCCTTGTCGTGTCGCGCATGACTATCTGCACCCGGCGCTGGATCCGCGCGATGTGGTGGTCGCCGCTTCGCCAGCGACGCTGGATGAGATGGCTGCGGCGTTGTGCGAGGCCGTGCCCGTGCCGTTACATCGGACTTCCAGTACCAGTACCAGTACCAGTACCAGTGCCAGTGCCAGTGCCAGTGCCAGTGCCTGGCCCAACACAGCGGCGAAACCTGCCGCGCCCGTCGCCTTTTCCTGGCGTGACCGCTGGGCGAGCGTTGCCGCCTACGGTGCGCGCGAACGGCGCGCGTGCGTTGCGGCGCTCCCCTGGGGTGAAGTGTCGGCGGTTCATCGCGTGCTGGCTGCGCCCGGCTTTGCCTTCGTCCATCTCGGCAATTCCATGTCGATGCGTCACGCCGATATCGGCTACGACGTGCGTGCCGCGCGCCAGACTATCTATGTGAACCGCGGCGTGAGCGGCATCGACGGCACGCTGGCGACGTTCATCGGCGAAGCGCTCGCGCGCCGCGATGCGGGTCTGTTGCTGCTCGGCGATCAGGCGTTGATTCACGATCTCTCCTCGCTGGCGAGCGCGCAACGTGTGAGTACGCCGGCCTGCCTATGCGTGCTCGACAACGGCGGCGGCGCGATCTTCGACTTCTTGCCGATCTCGCGAGCACCGGCCTATCGGCGCACGATCCGCAATCCTTACCAGCTCAATATCGGCGCACTGGCGCAGGCGTTCGGGCTGGCGCATCGCCGTGTCGAGACGCGAGACACGCTGGACGAGGCGCTCGCGGAGGCGCGTGATCACGCCGGCGTGACGATCGTCGAAGTGGCGGTCGATCCGTACTCCGGTGCGCTGCAAATGCAGCAACTCGCTCAAGCGTTAGGTGCGGCATGATGGATTGGGACCTTGCCGACAGCCCATTGCGGCGGTCGCTCGCCGCGCTGAACCGATATGCGGGCGCTCCCGCGCCAGACGAGGTATTTCTCGACGACATGCGGCGACGCATCGACGCGGCGCGGCGTGCGCCCGTGCGCAGCGATCCCGGCGAAAATCGGAACGCGCCGCGCAACACATTGCGCGACTCGCCGCGCGTGCTGTTGCTCGGCTACAGCGGCGCGGGCAATACCGGTGCCGATCTGCGCACGATCGAGACGATCGCGCAGTTGCGTCGTCTGCTCGCGCCGCGCGAGCCCCGTATCACGCTGTTCGCGCTGGGCGACTGCTTCGATCATCCGCTGCTTGCCGGCACGCCGCGTCTCATGCCCGCGCTGCCGTATCTGCCCGATGCGCTCGACGCCGCCGTGCGCGACGCCGATCTCGTGCTGAACGTGGAGGGCTCGACCTATACGTCGAAGTTTTCCGACTCGTTGGCGGGCGTGCTGATCGGCGGAATCGCGCTCGCGCATGCGCACGGGCGGGCGGCGATTGCGTACGGTGTCGATAGCGGCACGATGAGCGCAGCGCTCACGCGCTTTGTCGAACGCCACGCGCAGGCCGGAGAAGTCATTTGCCGCAACGAAGCGGCGCGCGCGCAGCTCGCGTCGCTCGGTGTGAGCGCGCAAGCGGGCGCCGATACCGCGTGGACCTATCGGGCACACTCTGCAGTGCACGATGGGCCGCACGGCCCACGGCGCGCGGTGCTCTGTCCCAACAATCCGTTCTGGTGGCCGGTGCATGCCGACGCGGCGCGAGCGCGTGAGCTCGACGCGCGTGGCGAAGTATCGCCGCTGCGCTATGGGCCGTTGCATTTCCACTGCTGGGACGCGTCGCGCGCCGAGGCCTATCACGCCTATCTGGATCGATTCGCGCGGATTGCTGTCGGCTTGAGGGAGCAGGGGTACACGCCGGTGCTGGTGGGCATGGAGCAACTCGATCGCGGCGCCTGCGCCGATCTGGCGGCCCGTGTGCCGTTCCCGATCGAGATCGTCGCGCGCGGCCCGCAGACGCTCGACGAAGTGGCCGCCACGGTCGCGCATGCCGCATGTGTGGTGACGACACGCTATCACGCGGCAGTGCTCGCGATCTCGCATGGCGTGCCGGTGTTCGGGCTGTCGATGGACGCGCGCATCGAGCGCTTGCTGAGCGAGGCGGGTTGCGCGCGATGGAGCGCGGCCTGCGATGACGTCGGCGGCGCGCAGGCCGCGCTCGCGGCCATTGCATCGCTGCGGGATGAAGGTGTGCGCGGCGCGTTGCTGGGCGCATACGGCGACTATGCGCGCCTGCAACGCGCCCGCTTTGACGGGATGGGTGAGCGGGTGCGTGCCGTGCTCGAAGGCGCGGCGCGCCTCGATCAAACCTGGGCCGACAGATAGCTCAGTTCCCGCTGCGCACTGACCTGCTTGACCGCCTGCGCGGTGCCGACATACGAAAGCCCCGACGTGCGCGAAGCCGAATTCGACTCGTAGCTGTACAGCACGTGATTCGTCCAGCTTGCCGGCGACTCGAGCAGACGCGCGATCTCGCCGCGAATCCGCAGCATTTCCCTCTGCTCGTCGGCGCTCGGCGTGCGGCCGCCCTGCTCGTACATGCGCAGCGTGCCGCGATACGCGTTGATCTCGGCGGCCGCCTGCGGCACGATGCGCTGCCGCTCGCCGTAGTACTGATTGCCGCGAGTCGCGTTGAGCTTGACCTTGGTCTGGTACAGGTTCAACGCCGCCTGGTCGCCGTTCATCGAATGAGTCCATTCATCATTGCGACTGTCGATGTATTGCAGGTAGTTGCCGACGCTCGTGAACTCGGTATCGCGATAGGTGCGCTCGGGCACGATGTCGCCGCTTTCTTCATAGAGCCGCAGCGTCGAACCGGTGCCGGTCTGCATCAGGGTCGTGCCGAAGCCCACCAGCGGCGCGCTCGAAAACGACAGTGAGTTGAACGGCCCGACGTTGCCGATCGGCACGGGCGGCGGGCTCGCCACCAGCGTGGCGCTGCCGTTGACCGCGAAGCGATGCCCGCTGCTCGATTTGTCGACGTTGCGCGCGCCGCTCTGATCCGTCGCATGTGCCTTGCTCGAACTGAGCACGGCCTCGGCCGTGACGAGCGGCCCGAACTTGACGTTGGCCGGGCTCACGTAACGCGCGCCACCCGTCACGGCAACCGAGCCGTAATTCGAACGGCTCTTGTTGTCGACCCAGCCGATCGACACGTCAGGATCGGCAAAGAACTTGTCCGCCATGCCGTTCCACATTTCGTCCTTGGTGCGCGGCAGTTGTCCTCCGGGACCGGCTCCGCCGAGCGTGCGCACCACGTCGGTCATCTTGCCGCGCCACGCCTCGGGGTCGTTGCTGCCGGTCTGGTCGAACGGCGTGCGGATCACCACGCCGCGGGGATTGCTGGTGTCGCGTCCGCCGATCACGGACCCGTAGCCGCTTGCCATCGCCTTGCCGCCCGCGAGCGACCAGCCAATGAAGCCGCCCACGCCCAGGTGCGCGGACTTGCGGTTGTCGGTGCCGATGAACATCTCGCCGTGATGCGAGGTGGAGCCGACTTCGAGTAGCGCGTGACGGCCTTTCAGATAGCGCACGTCCGGCGCCACCGACGCGCTCGGCGCGCCGACGAGCCCGAGCGCGGTCGCGATATTCTCGGAGATGTTCGCGTCCAGCCCATACACGCCGCCGCTCGACATCTGCACGCTCCACGTCTTCGGCACGTTTTCGACCAGATGGCACAACGAATCGATATTGCCTTGCGGCGTGGCAGGCGTCGCCACTGGATCCTGGCGGATCGCCTGCATACGGTCGAGATTTTCGCCGAGCGTGCGGCCGGTCGCGCCGATCGGCGCGTTCATGTCCGCGCCCGATTCGGTGGCCCAGGCGCGCAGCGTCTCGGCGTTCATTTTAGGCAGATCGCGGAACGCCGGGCTGTCGCGCACCGTGTTCCTGTCGACGTTCAGCGCGCCGGCAACGTCGCGCGCAATCTGGTTTCGCTGCAGACGGCCGAATTTGGTGTCGTCGCGCAACCAGCCCTTGGTGCCGATGCTCGCCTTCCAGTTGCGCAGCGCGGCGGCGCGCACGGCGGCGTTCATCGTCGCATTGTTCGGCGCTTCGCCGCGCCGCCGTTGCTGCCCGTTCACCACCTGCGTATTTAGCGCATCGACCACCGTATCGATGGATTGCAGCGTGCTGAAGTCCTTGTCCGGATGGTCCATCAGTCCGCCGGCAGTACCCATGCCGAGCGCGGAGATCGGGTCCTTCTCGTGGCCGAAGCTCTGCTTGACGCCGCTGCGAAAGCGCTGCGCCGTGCGGTTCATCCACGAACCGGTGCGTGCCGAGGTGGCATTGCGCTGCGCGTGCTTGACCACCGAGAACATCCGGTTCTGCACCTGGCCGACATCGGCTTCGGCGATCCCGTTGCGATGCGCCAGGTACGCCGAACGCAAACGCGTGTCCGGTTGCGCGCGCGGATTGTCGAGCAGCGCGTTGCCGCACAGCATCGCCTTGGCGGTCTGCGTATGCGGCGCCAGCGCGAGGCTGATCGCGGCTTGCTGCTGGCTTTGCGCGACCTGGGTGTTGGGGTCGCGTTCGGCGGCCGGCAGCATGGCGTTGGCCGCTTCGCCGAGTTCACGCAGCGAGCCGGGTTTTTCCATGCCGTTCGGCCATGCCGACAACAGTGTGTCCGCGGCGCGCCAGGTTTGCCAGTCGGCTTGCGCGTGGACCTTGCGGTCGCGCTCGGTGGGCGCCTGGAGATTGCCGCCCAGCGGCGGCGCCGCCTCGACGTCGCGCAGCGCGTGGAAAGCGGCTTGCGAGCGCGCCATCGCGCAGCGGGTGGCAAACGCATCGCGCGCCTGCTGCGCGTTGGGATGCGCGATCGTGCCTTGCAGCACGCCGAGCACGTCGTTCGCGCGCTGCACGTTGCCGCCCGTCGCTTCCGCCAGCGCATGACCGAGAAAGCGCGCCTTGGCGAGCGGCGGATCGCCGCGCCGCGCTTGTGGAATCGCTTCGCGGATGTCGTGCAGCAGCGCGTTTCGGTCGGTTTCGAACTGAGTGCCGGGTTCGGCCGGAAAGCTCGCGGCGAGATGCGCGTCGGCCGCGGCCTCGTTGCGCAGTTCGGTGCTCGCTTGCGACGCGGCGCGCTCGTTCTTGCCGACCGCGCTCTTCACATTGGTGTTGTTGTGCGATTTGACGCCAAGCGGAGTGCTCGCGTTGGGCTTCGGCGTGTGCATCTGCTTCGCGCTCGGCTCGATCTCCGGCGCGGGCCGCGACGCGCGCACCGTCGTGCGCGTATGAAACGGCGTATAGGCGCGGCTCGCGCCGCTGCCGGTCAGGTCGTTGAAGGGCGAGCCTTGCGGCATCGGGTCACTGCGCGTCTGCCCCGTTGCAAGCGGCGTCTGCACCGGCGCGCTGGGCAGATGGTTGCGCAATGCGCGCAGCTTGTCGAGCGGGCCGCCGACCACGCGCGTTTCGGGCAGGGGCGTATTGGCCTGCGGCTGATTCGGCTGTGGGGCCGCGGGTTGCTGCTGTTGCTGAACCGGCGGCGCGCCGCGTGAGAAAGGGTTGCGAATCCCGAATGGCACGAGCGGTCTCCCAGGTGAGGACGGTCGCATCGGCTGATTGCCGACGATGACGAATTTTCATTGCCACGTCACACGGCGGTGCTGCAACTCCGAAGTTTGGAACGAGGATGCGAACGTGTCGGCGGCGAATGGGGCGCGCGGGCAAGCGTGTCATGCGTGCTGAATGGGTTCAGCGCTTTATTCACCACGCGCTTCACCACGTTAGCGTGGCTTCCCATTGCGGGCGCGACGCCGCTGCTCGTTGCGCGCCCGCTCCAGGCGCATCGCCGGCGAATGCGGGCATCACGTCGCGTGCGAAGCGGCGCATCGATTCCATCGCCATGTCGTGCGGCATCGAACCGAACCAGAAACTTGCGCTGAAGTAGTCGCAACCGAGCCCGCCTCGAATGCGGCGCAACTGGCGGATACATTCCTCGGCGGTGCCGATCACGAGGAAATCGTCGCGCAGCACGTCATCGGAGGGTTCGTCGGGCAGGGGCTGCGCCGGTACCATGCCGTCCACCACGTCACCCATATCGTGACGCAGGCGCAGCGTCGCGCGTCCGTTCCAGCGGGCATGCTCGACGGCCTCGCGGGCCTGCGCTTCGTTTTGTGCGACGAACACCGGCCGCTGTGTGCCGATGCGTACTGTCGAGAGCCCGGTGGCGAGGTCCGGATAGTGGCGCCGTACGTCGGTCAGCTTCGAAATGGGTTCGAGCACGCCGGTGAAGAGGTTTGCGCGTCGCCGCACGGCCTGTTCGACCGACTCGCGCCGGCTTGAATTGACGACCAGCCACACCGGCATCGCGCGTTGCAGCGGTTGCGGCACGAGGCCGGTGCGGGGAATGCTGAAGTGTTCGCCGTGATGCGAGAACAGAGGTTCGCGTAGGGCCTGCAATAACACGTCGATCGCTTCGTCGTCGCGGGCCGAGGTGGCGCCTTTGACAAGTTGGAAGCGCTCGTACTGGTAGCGCTGATAGCCGCTGCCGAGGCCGGCCTCGACGCGTCCGCCGCTCAGCACGTCGAGCGTGGCGAGTTCTTCCGCGATCACGAGCGGATGATGCAGCGGCACCGGCACGATCGCCGGGCCGAGACGCAGATGGCGGGTGCGCGCGGCGATATGGGACAGCAGCATCAGCGGCCGCGACGAGTGCGAATAGTTCGTGAAGTGATGTTCGGCAAGCCACAGGTGGCTGAAACCGAGCGTATCGGCGGCTTCGGCCATGGCGATCGCGCGCTGGTACAACTCGGCGGCGGGCTTTGGCTCGGGCGCGGGCAGCGTCATGAACAGACCAAATTGCATCATCGACTCCCATATACAGCAGTCGGCCGGCGTCAGCGCTTGAGCAGCGCTACCGCGGTCCCATTCGACGCGGGGGTTACCGCGAGGCCTGATTCGCAGGCAGTGCAGCAGGCGCGTGGCCCCTCGCGCGGTAGAACATATACGTCGCGCCGTACGGCACGAGCAGATGCGCGCCTTCGAGTTCGCACAACGGTTGTGGCGGCAAACCGCCCGAGGTGTCGATGCGCTGGATCGAGCTGACGTCGGCGAAACGGCCTTCGCCGGGGCGTGGGGCGGCGACGAAGCGGGCCGTGTAGCGCACCCAGGTCAGCGCATTCGCACCAACCTGGCTTTCGGCGGCGATATTGCCGATCACGTAGCTGCCGTCGTAGGAGAGGAAGTAACGGCCCGGCGCGACGGTGCCGACGCTTTTTCCTGCGGCGTCGACGAGAATTGCTTCGGAGCCCAGAGGATCCCAGGCCAGTTGCGTACCGTCGCGGGCGACGCCGGGCAGCGTGTCCGGCCGCGCGGTCACGCCGAAGGCGGGCGGGCTTGTCCTGATGCGCCGGCACACGTAGGTTTCGTCGCCGTGGGTGGTCATGACTTCCTGGAGTACTTCGTCCTGGCTGGCGCGCAATGCCGCGGGTAGGTATTCGTCGGAGGTCGGCGGCGGTTTGGGCGCCGTCGCGCAGCCGGTGAGGGTGAGCAGGCAGCAAGCCATGAGGCACAGCGTCGAGGGGCGCGGCGGCTGCACGGGGCGGGGCGGAAAACCGGTCATGGGAGCAAGGGGCGGGCGGGCAATATTGGCATCACACCTGATCCGGCGCGCTACTGCCTCGCTCGACACGAAAGACTGGATCGAAAACCGCACGCAGGTACGACGGGCACACATACTGGCCGGGCAGGACGGCAGGACGGCAGGACGGCAGGACGGCAGGACGGCAGGACGGCAGGACGGCAGCGGCAGCGGCAGCGGCAGCGGCAAACGGCAAACGGCAAACGGCAAACGGCAAACGGCAAACGGCAAACGGCAAACGGCAAACGGCAAACGGCAAACGGCAAGGCGCCGGTGGTTCGCATGAGCATGCATCCATTCGCGCCTCAGTCGAACCGTGCCCGGGCTAGGCGGGATACTGGCCTCGCTTGCCGCAGCGCCCGCCATCTGGCGGGACAGCTTCTGCGCAACGCCCTCTGCGCACAACGGCCCGAGAGCCCACCCGAACCGGCGATGGAATTGAATCTTCCGAATCCTCCGCGTCCTGCTTCCGCTTCTTCGTCCGGCCCCGATCCGCGGCTATCCATGCTGGCCGTCGATAACGAGCGCGCCTATGTCTACCTGGCCATGATACGCCGCTACATTGGCGGCGCGGCCGACCTCGATGATCCCGCGCATCGCGCGGCGGCTCGAGGCGCGCCGATCACCGCCGACGATTGCGCCGAGCGGCTCGCCGAGGCGGACCGTGTGTTCGCTGAATGGCTCGCGCCGCGCCGCTGCTCGGCTGCCGATATTGCCGGCATCGAGCCCTCACGCATGGCGCACGCGCTCAACCACATGCACCAGGAGTCGCGCCGTCTGACGATGTGCGATGACGTGCTGCTCGATAACGTCGTCGAGTTGGCGCGCGTGGTGATCGACGAACGCGTGCCCGGCGACTTCATCGAAACCGGCGTATGGCGCGGCGGCGTGACGATTCTGATGCGTGCCGCGCTGACCGCGTTCGGCGGCGTCGGCCGCGGCGTGTGGGTGGCCGATTCGTTCGCGGGCCTGCCCGCGCCGGACCCGGTCACCGACCTACGCGATGCGATCTGGCATCACCTGATGCGCGCGGTCGGCCTCCTGCGCAGCGATCTGGCGACCGTGCGCGAGGCTTTCGCGCGCGTGGGTCTGCTCGATCGCCGGGTGCGCTTTCTGCCCGGCTGGTTCGCCGACACCTTGCCGGATGCGCCGATCGAGCGCCTTGCGTTGATGCGGCTCGATGGCGACTGGTACGAGTCGACCCGTGTCGCGCTCGAGTCCTTGTATCCGCGTCTTTCACCGGGCGGCTTCGTGATCGTCGACGACTATGGTCTGCCGACCGGCTGCGCGCGCGCCGTCGACGAATACCGTAGCGCGCATCGCATCGATGCGCCGCTGATGCGTGTCAATGCTCAAGCGGTGTACTGGCGCAAGCCATGGTGAACATGATCGCGCATGACGAACTCAGCGCGTTTCTGGAAGCGCGGCTCGGCGAACATTACGTGGCGCCGCCGCAAGTGACCACCGTGGATCTGATCGTCAGCGATCGTGCAGAGGCCAGCCGCCGTTTCACCTTCGGTTGGCGAATCGAGTCGGCGCCAATCCCGCGTGGCGACACGCACGGCGCCGCAGCTCGCATCACGCTGAAGCGGGCCTTGCTGAGCGCAATGCTCGACGACCCCACCGGCTTCGATCCCCGCAGTGCCGCGGCCACGGCGCTCGGCGGTGTGCGGATCGATGGCGCCGAGCGGCTCGCCGCTTACTGGCTGCAACTGCTCAAGCGGCCCTCGGCGATGGGGCGCATGGCGCTCGAGCGAGCCCAACGGCGCGCACCCGCTGCGCTGGAGACGGTGCCGTCGCTGCGGGCGAGCGGCTGCAGCGACACGAGCCTGCATGCGGCACTGGCGGACACGCTCGAGGCATCCATCCCGCTGGTGTTGCGCGGCATGGTGAGCTGGCCCGAAGTCGCGTGGACGCTGGACGATTGGCGCACCCAGGAGGGGGCGACGGTGCTGCGCGCGGACCCGTCGAGCGGCCTTGCGCAAACTGTCGCCGACTTTATCGACGGGTTCGTCGCGCAGCATGCTCCCGGCGCCGGCGCTGCGACCTACACGGAAGGCTGCCTGCTACCGCCCGCATGGGAAGCGCGCTTCTGCCTGCCGATGCTGCCGGCGCGCCTGTTCGGCGCCGGACAACTCTGGTTCGGGCGGGCCAGCGCCGCCGCACTGGTCACGCGGTTGCATTGCGATCTGGCGAATTCGTTTCTCGCGCAGCTCCACGGCCGCAAGCGCGTGCGGCTCTATGCGCCGGCTCAGGAGCGCGCCGTCTACGCGGTCGATGCGTTCAACACGTATCGTCCTTGCCGCGTCGACGTGGCAGCCCCGGACCTGACGCGCTTTCCGCGCTTTGCCGATGCGCTCGGCGTGGATGTCATGCTCGAACCGGGTGACCTGCTGGTGATTCCGACCGGCTGGTTTCACTGCGTCTGGGCGCTGGATCATGTGCTGTCGATCAGCCGGTTTGCCGACGACGTAACCGCGGCAACGCTGCTTGACAGGACCCCTTCAACATCGATTGCATCGAATACGACGAGGACCGGATGATCGGCACAACCCCAGGCGACTCACCCCGCGCGCGCTTTTTTCCCTTCGTACGCAGCATGGCCGTGAGCGCGCTGCTCGCGTCGGCGGCGGCGCTTGGCCCGGTGTCCGCGCAGGCGCAGGCTTCTGCGGCCATGACGCAGGTCTGCACGACGCGCGCGAACAACGCGAAGCTGATCGCGCAGGACCGTGATGCCGGCGTCAGCAAGGAAGACGAGTTGCGCAAGGCGCAGCGCGTGGCGGCGGCGATGCCGATCGAACGACAGTTGTACGCACAGGCGGAATTGACCACCTTTATCGATCGTCTTTACGGGCAGTACGCCAAAACGCCGCCGCAACAGGCCTACGACAAGTACCTCGCCTACTGCGAAGGGCAGGCCGCGCGAGGCGCCGCGCAGGTTCAGTGATGCGTGGCGCGGGTTGCCGCGGCACGCGGGCGTGTTTGCCGGTGTGTCGTTTCTGCTGCCGCGCACGCCTCTTCGCGAGGACATGGCTTCGCATTTTCGGCCCGCTGTTCGCGTGGGCCGGAACCGGAGCCGACCGCCCAATTAGCATTAGACGACCCCGGACTGCCGCTGTGCTCCGCTTCATTTCCGCCTGACCGGCGGCGGTCTGTTTCTCCTTGCCGAGGATCCCATGACCGCTATCGCCAACGACACCGTCTCCAGTCTTGCCACGCCGAGCTTCGACGCTTCGTTTTCTACAGAAGATCAGTCCATCCAGCAGTTGGAGCAGCAAGTCGATGCGATGATCAATCAGGCGTTGCAGCAGAGTTCGTCGTCGGTGGGACAGAACGCGATGGCACAAAGTGCGTCGGGCACGCTCGCGAGCTACATGAACCAGAACGGCATCAAGTCGCTCGATCCAAACCAGCTTTATCAGCTGGCCAACAATCCGCCTGCGGGCACACCGCCCGAAGTGTCGTCTGCGGCGGCGTACATGTTACAGAACCCGGATGTCTACAAGCAGATCGAAACGCACGACGTGGCAGGTGCGGACGGCATTTCCGGCGTAGGCAACTTCGAGTGGGCGGCGCAGGGCGGGCTCGACAGCGAGCCCGCGCCGGGCGCAACCGATACGATGAATTCGATCTCCACCCAAGGCGCCGTGATGGGCGCGCAAAGCGCGGCCGGTGCGCTCGCGAGCTACATGAGCCAGAACGGCATCTCGTCGCTCGATCCGAACCAGCTTTATAAGCTGGCTAATAATCCGCCCGCCGGCACGCCGTCCGATGTGTCGGCCGCGGCTTCCTACATGCTGCAGAACCCGGATGTCTACAAGCAGATCGAGACGCACGACGTGTCCGGCGCCGACGGTGTTTCCGGCGTGGGCAACTTCCAGTGGGCCGCGCAAGGCGGTCTCGACCAGACGGTTTCCGGCAGCGGTTCGTTCAACCTGCCCAACCTGAGCACGGATCTGGCGCTGAACTCGCCCAATCTGAATTTTCAGCAGACGCTGTCCGTCTGATCGCGCGAGGGTGTGGCGGCTCTCCGGTTGCAACTCGCCGAATCAATCCGGACAAGAGGGGCAACGCCAGCGCGCACTGCTCGGGATATGCCTGTCCAGCTTGCCCGGACATCGCTGTTCCGTCTGGTGCGAACAGGCATGCCGCTCACTCGTGTGCGTGCTAGCGCGCCGCGCCACGACGGCGTGGCCGGCCGCTAGCCGTCCGGCCACGGCCGGCGTCGTCCGGCTCCGCAAACATCGTCATGCGCTGCAGGATCCAGTTGAGCAACTCATGGGCAGCCGCCACGAGTGGGCGGCCGGATTTGACGAGTAGTCGCGCCTTGATGCCGCGAAACAATGGATGGTCGATGGGTACGACGGCCAGGTCGCCCGCCGCGATCTCGCGATACGCAGCGAATTCTCCCACGAGCGTGATGAAGTTATCAGAAGCGACGATGCGCTTGAGCGCGGTCAGCGAATTCGTGGTGAGGGCAGGGCGAATCTCGATGTTCTCGGCAAACTCCAGCATCTTGGCCGCGTGGCCAATTCCGAAGTTGCCCGGCATCAACGCGAGGGGATAAGCGAGCAGGTCTTCGACGCTTGCCGGCGTGCCTCGCAGTGCCAGCGGATGCTCCGATCGAACCAGCAAGACGATGGGCTGCGAGGAACTGGCGCGATATTCAATCCGCGCATGGGGCGGCGGATTGTAAGCCAGCCCGATATGGGCGCGGCTCTCGGCCACTTCGGCCAACACGTCGTCGACCGGCAGCATATCCACGCCAATGTCCAGCTTGGGATAGTGCGCACAGAACGGGGTGATCACCTCGTCGATCAGCGCGTCGACATAGCCTTCGCTGATGGCCAGTTGCACATGGCCTTGCTGTAGCCCCTTCATCGCATGAAGCTGGTCCTCCAGTTTCTCCTGCTGCGACCGATACCCTCTCCAGAATTCGAGCAGATGCGCCGCCGCCTCGGTGGGCGTCACGCCGCGCGCCTGGCGCTCGAATAGCGTGGCGCCGAGTTCGTCCTCCAGCAGCTTGATCTGCCGCGTAATGACGGAGGGCGACGTGTTCAGGCTATCCGCCGCCCCGCGAATCGTGCCGTGAGTCAACACCTCATAAAAATAGCGCAGGCGCTGCTGATTGATTTCCCTCATGCCGGTCTCCCGTCGACGCTGTCGTTGCTCTGTAGGCAACGATACGTGAACTTAGTTGCTGTTGCTAGTCCGGCTCGGAGTCGCCACCATGCGCATACAGGATGAACTGAACAAGACGTTCGACATGGAGGCTGGCATGGCAACAATTCAACCCGCGGCGACCCGCTGGAACGACGTTCCCGCGCTCTATGCCAGGCTCAACTTCAGGCTGCTGCCGTTTCTTCTGCTTTGTTATCTGTTCGCTTATCTGGATCGGGTGAACGTGGGCTTCGCCAAGTTGCAGATGCAAAGCGACCTGGGCTTTTCCGATGCCGCTTACGGCGTTGGCGCCGGCATCTTCTTTCTGGGCTACGTGCTGTTCGAACTGCCGAGCAACCTGATGCTGCCGAAAATCGGCGCACGTAAAACCTTCTTCCGCATCCTCGTGCTGTGGGGCATTACCTCGGCATGCATGCTGTTTGTGCGCAACGTGCAGATGTTCTACGGAATGCGCTTTCTGCTCGGCATCTTCGAGGCGGGGTTTGCGCCGGGCATGATCTTTTATCTTTCGCGCTGGTACGGTCCCTCACGTATGGCCCGCGCAATCGCGATCGTGTTTCTCGCCGGCCCGATCGGCGGCATTGTGGGCGGCCCGCTCTCCGCGTGGCTGATGACGAGCCTCGCCGGCAAAGCGGGTCTCGCCGGCTGGCAGTGGATGTTCCTCGTGGAAGGTCTGCCGTGCATCGTGCTGGGCGTGCTCACGCTGTTCGTGCTGTCGGATCGGCCCGCCGAGGCCAACTGGCTGAACGATGACGAGAAGCGCCTGCTCGAATCCGAACTCGTAGCCGTGCCCGCTGGAGACCATTCGTTCAAGGCTGTTCTGCGCAGCCCGAGGATTTATCTGCTGGCTTGCGCGTACTTTTGCATCATCGCGTCGATCTACGCCATGAGTTTCTGGTTGCCGACCATCGTGAAGTCGCAAGGTGTCGACGATACGATCCGGCTCGGCTGGTATGCGGCGATTCCCTACGTCGGGGCCGCGTTCGGCATGTACCTGATCGGCCGCCGTTCGGATGCGCGTCGCGAACGGCGTTATCACAGCTCCGTGCCGGCGTTGCTCGCCGCCATCTTGCTTTCGTTGTCCGTCTTGACCGACGGCCATCTCGTCGCCACGCTCGTTCTGCTGACATTCGCCATAACCATGCTGTGGATGGCGTACACGGTGTTCTGGGCGATCCCATCCGAATTTATCAAGGGCGACGCGGCCGCGGGTGGCATTGCCCTGATCAATACGATCGGCCTGTCTGGTGGATTCTGGGGACCCGCGATCATCGGCTGGGCCAAGACGGCGACCGGCAACCTCCATCTTGGACTCCTGATCGTCGCCGGTCTGGCGCTATGCGGCGCCGTGCTGCTCGTCGCGAACAGGCTGCCTTCAGAATAACGGGCGGGGCGGGTCCAGCTCCGGATAAGGATGCTCGTTGACGGTTATCCGCAGGTGTCGTCGATGAGCCGCAGTCAACCCTATTGCGCCGCGTTTCCTGCGGGTAGCGGCGAAAGCGAGAACTTCAAATGCTTTTGTACCAGTCAACATGGGTCGAAGTCGGGCAGTACCTCGAACGAAGCCGTTCGATCGTCGTGCCGATCGGCTCGAACGAGCAGCACGGTCCCACGGGTCTTTTGGGCACGGACTGGCTGTGCCCGGAAATCATCGCGCACGAAGCCGAGAAGAGCGCTGACATCCTGATTGCGCCGACCTTCAACATCGGTATGGCGCAGCATCACCTGGGCTTTCCGGGGACCATCTCGCTGCGGCCCTCGACTTTCATGGCCGCGATCGGCGACTGGACGCGCTCGCTCGCGGGTCACGGCTTCGAGAAGATCCTGTTTCTGAACGGCCATGGCGGCAACGTCGCGTCGATCGAAGCCGCTTTCTCCGAGATCTATGCTGAGGCCAGTTTCGCTAAACGCCGCGCGGGGTTCGCGCTGAAGCTGTGCAACTGGTGGGATCTGGAAGGCGTCGGCGAACTGGCGCGAGAGCAGTTTCCCGAAGGGCATGGCATCCATGCCACGCCCTCCGAAATCGCCATTACGCAATGGGCGCTTCCCGAGTCGATCAAGACGGCCAGCTACTCGCCAAAGATCGCACCATCGGGACCGATTCGCGAGGCGCTCGAATTCCGCGCGCGCTATTCCGATGGACGGATGGGCTCCGATCCGGGGCTCGCCTCTCCGGAAAAGGGCGGCGCGCTGGTCAAGCTCGCCGCACAAAGCCTGATCCGCGAGATGGATGCGTTCAGCCGCGAAAGCGTACCGGACTGACAGCTTGCGCTAATGAAGATCCTGATTGCCGGTTTTCAGCACGAAACCAATACGTTCGCGCCCACCCGCGCCGGCTGGGAAAATTTTCTGCAAGGCGAGGGCTTTCCCGCGCTCGCGCGCGGTGCCGGCGTACTGGATCTGCGTGGCGTCAACGTTCCGGTCGCCGGCTTCATCCGGCACGCCGAGGCCGCCGGACACGAGTTGGTCCCGGTGATCTGGGCAGGCGCGAGTGCGTCGGCCCATGTGACGCGAGACGCTTATGAACGGATCGCGGGCAGCATTTTGCTGGCCGTCGAGACCGAGACATTCGACGCCATTTATCTCGACCTGCATGGCGCCATGGTCGCCGAGCACACCGACGACGGCGAAGGCGAACTGCTGGAGCGCATCCGGTTAGCTGTCGGCGCTCGCGTTCCGGTCGTCGCCACGCTGGATCTGCACGCGAACGTGACCCAGCGAATGCTGAACTACGCCAACGCCCTTGTCGGCTATCGGACCTATCCGCATGTCGACATGGCACAAACAGGGGAGCGCGCGGCGCGCATTCTCGACGATCTGTTGACCAATGGGCGACCGCTCAAGCGGGCGGCGCGGCGCATTCCGTTTCTGATTCCCATCAACGCGATGTGCACGCTCGTCGAACCCGCACGCGGCGTGTATGAACTCATGACCTTGCTCGAACGCGACACGATTGCTTCGCTATCCTTCGCACCGGGGTTCCCGGCGGCCGACTTTCCGGAGTGCGGGCCGATGATCTGGGGCTACGGAAATGACGAAGCAGCGTTGACGGCGGCTATCGACACCTTGTTCGAACGCATCGCCGCGCACGAAGCGTTGTGGGCGGTTCGCTTCCTCACGCCGGACCAGGCGGTGATCGACGCCATGCAGCGCAGCCGCAGCGCACGGCGGCCCGTGATCATTGCCGATACACAGGACAACCCGGGAGCAGGGGGCGATTCGAACACGATGTTCATGGCGCGCGCGCTGTTGCGCCACGGCGCGGCCGATGCCGCGCTCGGCATGATCTGGGACGCACCGGCGGCAGCCGCAGCCCATCGGGCAGGCGTGGGCGCGACGCTCGAACTCGCGTTGGGAGGCCGGTCGGGCGTGCCCGGAGACGAACCGCTGGCAGCAAGGTTTTACGTCGAACATGTTTCGGACGGACATTTCCGCTTTGACGGACCGATGATGAACGGAATGCCGGGCGATCTTGGGCCTGTGGCGTGCCTTCGCATCGACGGAGTGAGGATAGCGGTGAGTTCGATCAAGACGCAGATGTTCGAGCAGAACCTGTATCGCGCGGCGGGGATCGAGCCGTCACGAATGAAGATTCTAGTCAACAAGAGTTCAGTGCACTTCCGCGCGGACTTTCAGGCGATTGCCGACACGATCCTCGTCGCCAAAGCACCCGGTCCCATGGCCGCCGATCCTTCCGATCTGCCGTGGCGGCGACTCGATCCGCGAATTCGTGTGAGTCCGAACGGGAAGTCGCTGGGCGAGCTCGGCGCGATGGTGTTCGATTCGACCGCGTTGTAGGCATCGCGTCAGCGTGGTTTCATTGCCCGAAGCCAAAGCATTTCATCTTGATCACCCCACTATTTAAGGAGCATGTCATGGTCCAACAGGACGTTTACGCCAGACTCAAGGAACTCGGCATCGAGTTGCCGCTTGCCGGCGCACCCGCGGCCGCCTACGTGATGAGTGCGCAAAGCGGCAATATGATCTTTCTGTCCGGCCATATCGCGAAGAAGGACGGCAAAGTGTGGTCAGGTAAGTTCGGCAGCAACCTGACAACGGAAGAAGGGCGCATCGCCGCGCGCTCGATCGCCATCGATCTGCTCGCGACGCTGCACGCGCACGTGGGCGACCTTAATCGCGTGACGCGGATCGTCAAGCTGATGAGTCTTGTCAATTCAACGCCGGACTTCGTCGAGCAACATCTGGTGACGAATGGTGCGTCGGAATTGCTGGCGGAGGTATTTGGCGAGCGCGGCAAGCATGCGCGCTCGGCCTTCGGCGTGGCGCAGATTCCGTTGGGCGCGTGTGTGGAACTTGAGATGAACGTCGAGATAGGTTAACGACGTCGCTGGTCACAGCCGCGCCTGCGCAGTCCCGGCAGACCTCGGTAGTCGTCAGAATCGCCATGGCGCCATGGAGGCGCGATCGCGATGCGGTCAGAAGAAGGCGGCGCTGCATTCACCGTCAGTCTGCGCGCGCCGCCGATCGCGATTCCCCACACGTCCCACCTATTCCCGCCCCAGTGCGACAAACCGTTCGAGATGGTGATCTTCATCGCCGAGTTGATGATCGATCATCACGAGACGCTTTGCATAATGAGCGAGCGGCAGTTCCCACGTCATGCCGATTCCGCCGTGCAACTGAATGCATTCCTCCGCCACGCGCGTGCCGATTCGCCCGATGCTGTACTTGGCCGCCGACACCGCGCGCTCCCGCTGCCGGCGTTCGGCGCCGAGCGCCGCGGCCGCGTTGATCACCGCCGAGCGCGCCTGTTCGATCTCGAGCAGGAGATCGGCCATGCGATGCTGCAGTGCCTGAAAGCTGCCGATCGGCACGCCGAACTGCTTGCGCGTGCGCAGATACTCTAGCGTGTAGTCTTTAGCGACATCCATCGCGCCGACCGCTTCGGAACACAAGGCCAGCACACCGCAGCCAACCGCGTACTCGAGCGGTGCAAAGCCCGCGCCCGCGGTGCCGAGCAATGCGTCGTCGTTGAGCGTGACGTTGTCGAAGGTCACTTCGGCCGCGCGCCCGCCGTCGATCCTGGGATAGCCACGCACACTGAGGCCGGCCGCATCGCGCGGTACGAGAAAGAGCGACACGCCGGCTTCGTCGTCGTCATCACCGCTCGTGCGTGCCGAGACCAGAAAGAGCGAAGCATGCTCGCCGTGCTGCACGACCGCTTTCGCGCCGTTCAGTTGCCACGCGTCGCCGCTGCGCTGCGCGCGCGTCGTCACGCGGGCCAGTTCGTAGTGGCTGTCCGGCTCGCCGTGCGCGAGCGCAACGATTCGCGAGCCGTCGATCAAGTCACCGAGCGCAGCCTTCTGCGCCACGTCGCCGCTGCGCGCAATCGCGCGGCCGACAATCAGCGTATCCAGAAACGGTTCGACCACGAGGCCGCGGCCGAGGCTCTCGAACACCACGGCGATATCGAAACCGCCGCCGCCAAAACCGCCGTCCGCTTCATCGAACAATGCGCCGATCACCCCGAGTTCGGCAAAGCGGCTCCATAACTCGCTGCTATAGCCTTGCGCCGAACGCGCGATCCGGTCGCGCGTCTCAAAGCCGTATTGCTCGCTGACAAACCGATTGAGCGTGTCCGCCAGCATGCGGCGGTCTTCGGTATGCTGGAAATTCATGACGTGCGCCCCTTACAGTCCCAGGATCATTTTGGAAATGATGTTCTTCTGGATTTCGTTCGAGCCGCCGAAGATCGACAGCTTGCGATTGTTGAAATACAGCGAGGCGGCGCTCGCGGCTTCGTCGGGGCCGACCGGCGTGCCTTCGAAACCGTCCTGCAAGGCTTCCTCGACGAACGGCTGCGCATAAGGACCCATGGCGCGGCGCGTGAGCGACGAGATTTCCTGGCGAATCTCGGTGCCGCGAATCTTCAGCATCGAGCTTTCGGCACCGGGCACGCCGCCGCCGGCCACCGCCGCGATCACGCGCAGGTTGGTGGTCTTCATGTTCTCCAGATCGATTTCGACTCGCGCCATGCGCGCGGCGAACGCGGGGTCTTCCGCGAGCGGCCTGCCGTTGCGCCGCTGTTTCGCGGCGATCTTGCGCAGCCGGTTGAAGGCGGCCACCGAGAAGCCGACGCCCGCGATATTGGTGCGTTCATATGTGAGCAGGTACTTGGCGTAAGTCCAGCCTTTGTTCTCTTCGCCGACCAGGTTTTCGACCGGCACGCGCACGTCGGTGAAAAACACTTCGTTGACTTCGTGATCACCGTCGAGCGTTATGATCGGGCGCACTTCGACACCCGGCGTGTTCATGTCGATCAGCAGAAAACTGATGCCTTCCTGTTTGCGCACGTCGGTGGCGCTGCGCACGAGGCAGAAGATCATGTTCGCGTAGTGGCCGAGCGTGGTCCACGTTTTCTGGCCGTTGACGATGTAGTGCTCGCCTTGCGCATCCGTGCCGCGCACCGCGCTGGTTTTGACCGAGGCGAGATCGGAGCCGGCGCCCGGTTCCGAGTAGCCCTGGCACCACCAGTCCGAGCCGTCGAGAATGCGCGGCAGCCAATGGCGTTTTTGCGCTTCGCTGCCGTATTTGATCAGCACCGGGCCGAGCATGTTGACGCCGAACGGCACCACGCGCGGCGCGCCGGCCAGCGCGCATTCGTTTTCGAAGATGAATTTTTGCACCGGGTTCCAACCCGGGCCGCCGTACTCTTTGGGCCAGTGATTCGCGAGCCAGCCTTGCGCGTTGAGAATGGCGTGCCACGCGGCCATGTCATCGCGCGTGAGACGGCGGCCGCCGTGCACCTTGGCGGCGAGACGCTGCGGGAGTTTGTCGCGCAAGAAGGCCTGCACGTCGGCGCGGAAGGCTTCTTCCTCGGGAGTGAAGTTCAGATCCATGGCGGGTCGTTCTGAAGAGGGTTGACCGACCGGCGTGGACAATGCAACGCCGGTCGATTCGTATCGATGATGCGCCGGCTCAGGCGGTCTGATTCAGGCTCGCGAAATCCGCGCCGCGCTCCACCAGTTCGACCAGCAGCGGCGAGGCTTTCCAGAACAGCGGGTCTTCCTTGGCGAACTCGCGGATGTCGGCGAGGATCTTCGGCAGGCCGACCGTATCCGCGTATTTCATCGGGCCGCCGCGATAGCGCGGAAAGCCGTAGCCATACAGGAAGGTCACATCGACATCCAGAGGCCGCAGCGCGATCCGCTCATGCACGACGTTGGCGCCTTCGTTGATCATTGCGGCCATATAGCGGCGGATGATTTCGTCGTCGGTAAAACTGCGCGGCGTGATGCCGGCGCGTGCGCGTTCGGCGTCGATAATCGCTTCGACTTCGGGATCAGGCGTGCCGCTGCGTGAACCTTCGGAATACAGATAAAAACCGCGTCCGGTTTTCTGGCCGAACCAGCCGCGCTCGCACAGGCGATCGGCGATCTGCACATAACGTGCTGCGGGATTGCGCGTAGCCGCGCGCCGCTTGCGTGCCGCCCACCCGATGTCGCCGCCCGCGAGATCCACCACCTGGAACGGTCCCATCGGAAAGCCGAACGCGCGCACGGCCGCATCGATCTGATAGGGCGAGGCGCCGTCTTCCATCATGGCGTCCGCGGCGCTGCGATACACGGCCAGCACCCGGTTGCCGATAAAGCCATCGCATACGCCGGCGCGCACCGGTGTCTTGCGCAACTTCCTGGCGAGTTCGAACGCGGTGGCGACCACGTCCGCGCTGACCTGTTTCGGCACCACCACTTCCAGCAGCTTCATGATGTTGGCGGGGGAGAAGAAGTGCAGGCCGATCACGTCGGCGGGGCGCGAAATGCTCGCGGCCAGGGCGTCGATGTCGAGATACGACGTGTTGGTCGCGAGCACGGCGCCTGCTTTGCACACGCGATCGAGTTCGGCGAACACGGCCTGTTTGACGGCGAGGTCTTCGAAGACGGCTTCGATCACGAGATCCGCGTCGGCGAGCGCATCGTACGACGTGCTGCCGCTCCAGCGCGTCATGACCGCAGCCTTCTTTTCCGCGCTCATGCGGCCTTTGCCGATCAGGCCGTCATAGACTTTTTCGATGTGCGCGCGGCCACGCGCAAGCGACGCGTCATCGCGTTCGATCATCGTCACCGGCAGTCCGGCGTCGAGCACAGCGACGGCGATGCCCGCGCCCATCGTGCCGCCGCCCACCACGCCGATCGTGTTCAGCGCGCGCGGTTTGGCCTCGCGCGTTTCGGGCGCCTTGAGCACTTCGCGCTCGGCAAAGAACGCGTGAATCAGGCCGGCACGTTGCGGGCTGTCGATGCATTCGAGGAACAGTTTGCGTTCGAGTCGCAGTCCTTCGTCGAAAGGCTGTTCGACGGCGGCTTCGACGGCCTCGACGATTTTCAGCGGCGAGAACAGGCCGCGCGATTTCTTCGCGGTTTCCGCGCGCGCGGCGGCAACCGCGGCGAGGCTCGCGGCACGGTCGCCGAGCGCCGCGGCGTCGCGCGTGCGGCGCACCGGCGCGTGGGCGGCCAGCAACTCGTGCACATAGGCAAGCCCTTCGGCGAGGATGTCGTCGCTGCTGCCGAGGCGGTCGATCAGACCGAGCGCCAGCGCTTCCTTCGCGCTGGCGTGGCGGCCGCTCAGGATCAGATCGAGCGCGGCCTGGGCGCCGATCAGGCGCGGCGTGCGCTGCGTGCCGCCCGCGCCCGGCAGCAGGCCGAGTTGCACCTCAGGCAGGCCGAGCTTCGCGCCCTCGACGGCAATCCGGTAATGCGCCGCGAGCGCCACTTCCAGACCACCGCCGAGCGCCGCGCCATGAATCGCCGCGACCACCGGCTTCGTGCATGCCTCGATGCGGTTGCACACGTCCGGGAGCGTGGGCGGCACCGGCGGCTTGCCGAACTCGCGAATGTCCGCGCCGGCGATGAAATTGCGCCCCGCGCCGACGATCAACACGGCTTCCACGGCCTGATCGGCGTCGGCGGCTTCGACGGCGGCGAGCAGGCCACGCCGCACGTCGGCTGACAGCGCGTTGACCGGCGGATGGTCGATCGTCACGAGCAGCACCTTGCCGCGCAATTCGCGCGTCACAACGTCGGCCGAAGGGTTGAGGGTCATGATGTCGTCTCCTGACTGGTTATCGGTTGCACGCGGGAAAGCATGCCGGGTCTGGCGAATTCTCTGATTGTGGGTTGGTCAAGGTTTATTGACAATCACATGGGCGGTTGACAGACTGTCAAATTTATTTTGACAAAGGTGCCGTCATGGACGTCAATTCCCTGACCTTGCTGGTAGACATTCTGGACGCCGGCAATCTCAGCGAAGCCGCGCGCCGGCTGAAAATGAGCCGCGCGAACGTGAGCTATCACCTGAACCAGCTGGAGCGTTCTGTCGGCCTGCAACTGGTGAGACGCACCACGCGCCGGGTCGAGCCGACCGAGATCGGCTTGCAGCTCTACGAGCACGGCCGCACGATCCAGAATGCGCTGCTCGCCGCGCGCGAATCCGTCGCCACGCTCGGACAAAGCCTGCAGGGCCGCGTACGGTTGAGCGTGCCGAGCGGTTACGGGCAACTCGTCATGTCGGAGTGGCTGATTGCGTTCAAGCGGCTTTATCCCGGCATCGTGCTCGACGTGATGTTCGAGAACCGCGTTGAAGACCTGATGCGCGACGAAGTCGATATCGCCGTGCGCGTGATGTCCGAGCCGCCGCAAAACCTGGTCGCGCGCGACATGGGGCCGGTCAGATACGTGGCGTGTGCGTCGCCGGCCTTTGCTGAAACGCATGGGATGCCGAAGCAACTCGACGATCTGCGCACGGCGCCGCTGATTACAGCGGCCGTGGTCGGCAGGCAGTTGCGCGTGGCCGCTTACTTGCGCGACGAGCGGCACGAAGTGCTGTTGGAGCCGACCCTCATCTCCGAGAACTTTCTGTTCCTGCGCGAGGCGGTGCTCGCCGGACTGGGCGTGGGCCTCGTGCCGGATTACGTGGTGCAGGACGACCTGCGCCGTGGCGAGATATTGACCGCGCTCGACGAATGGCGCTTGAGCATCTTCGGCACGCACATGTACATGCTGTATATGCCGAACCGGCATCACACGCGCGCGGCCGCGACGTTCATCGATTTCATCTTGCAGCAGGCACATGGGGCGGGGAGAGGGTTGCCCGTGTCTTCGGCTACAGGGAGCGACGCGGCTGAATAATGCGTGACGTCATAGAGAAACTGCGGATTTATCTTGAGCGGCGCACAGGTATGCTTAACGGAACAGCGGGAACAGCGGGAACAGCGGGAACAGCGGGAACAGCGGGAACAGCGGGAACAGCGGTGCTCACCTGATAAAAACCGTGGCAATGGAGACCTGACATGAAATGGATCATCGGACTTGCAGCCGTGCTTGCACTCGCCGTGGCCGTGCTGATGATCTCCCGCTTGCCCAGTGAAGACGCGATTCGCCTCGCCGGCTACGCGGCGACCGCCGCTTTTGCCGCGCTCGTCGGGTTTGTGCTGCGCTGGCGTGCCAACCGGGCGCAACAGCGGAACAAGCGAACCGGGTAACGCGCACTTCGTCGATTCACCCGATTCGGCCGATGACTCGCTACATGCGCCGAACGCTCTCGCGCAATTCGTCGCCGAGAAAGTCGATAAACGTTCTCAGCTTGGCCGACAGGCGGTGCCGCTCCAGATAGATGGCGTGAATGTCCGCGCTCGGCAGCTTCCACTCGGTGAGGAGCGGCACCAGTTCGCCGCGCTGCAAATGACCGGCGACTTCCCACGCCGAGCGCACGGCGATGCCGCGGCCGTCGAGCGCCCACTTGAGGACCGCGCTGCCGTCGTTGCTGCTCAACGGCCCGTCCACCTTCACCGTCTCCGATTTCTTGCCGCGCGAGAAATGCCACGTGCCATACGCCGATTCGTTCTCGCGCAAGACGAGGCACGCATGGCGCGTGAGATCGTGCGGCATTGCCGGCACACCGTGGCGCTTCAGATAAACCGGCGCCGCGCACACGAGGCGCTGGTTTTCCAGCAGCAAACGCGCATTGATGCGCGCGTCCGGCACTTCGCCGAAGCGGATGCCGAGGTCGAAGCCTTCTTCCTGCAGGCTGACCGGTCTGTCGGACAGATGCAATTGAATCTTCATCGACGGGAAACGCTCGCTGAAACGCGAGATCGCCGGGGCGACGTGCGCGCGACCGAACCCGAACGACGCGTTCACTCGCAACAGCCCGGCCGGTTCGGCGCGGCTCTGGGTGACCAGTTGTTCGAGTTCGGCGAGGTCGTCGAGAATGCGCGAGCCGTTCGCGAGATAGATTTCGCCCTCCGCCGTCAGACTGACGCGCCGCGTGGTGCGGTTCACGAGCCGCACGCCGAGGCGCTGCTCGAGTTGCGCAAGGCGCTTGCTGATCGACGGCGGCGTGACGCCGAGCTCGCGGGCAGCCGCAGCCAGATTGCGGTGACGTGCGACCAGCGCGAACAGATTCAGGTCGGAAAAGCCGTCCATCGATTCGTTCCTAAAAGTTAATTCCGGATTGCCTTAAGAGAAACCCTATCGTTGTAGGCATCAATTAGACTTCATTCAAACATGGGAGGCAACGATGTTTGAAGATTTCACGGATGCTTCGACGCAGATCGACGGAATCCGCATCAACGCGGTCCGCGGCGGCACGGGGCCGGCTTTGCTGCTGTTGCACGGGCATCCGCAGACTCACGCGATCTGGCACAAGGTTGCGCCGACGCTGGCGCGGCACTTCACGGTGATCGCCGCCGATTTGCGCGGTTATGGCGACAGCGGCAAACCGCAAGGCAGCCATGACCACGCGAATTATTCGAAGCGCAGGATGGCCGCCGATCAGGTCGCGCTGATGGGCGAGCAGGGTTTCAGCCGCTTCGCCGTGATCGGCCACGACCGTGGCGGGCGCGTCGCGGCTCGCATGGCGCTCGATCACCCGCGCACGGTGACGCGACTCGTGACACTCGATGTCGCGCCGACCCTTGCGATGTACGAACAAACCTCGTTCGACTTCGCGCGCGCTTACTGGCACTGGTTCTTTCTCGTGCGGCCCGCGCCGTTTCCCGAGACGCTGATTCGCGCGGACCCCGATCTCTACCTGAAGCAGACCATCGGCGCGCGCAGCGCCGGACTCGCTCCGTTTACGGATGCGGCCTACGCCGAGTATCTGCGCTGCCTGAGCGACCCCGCCACCGCACACGGTATCTGCGAGGACTACCGCGCGAGCATCACAATCGACCTCGAACATGACCGCGCATCGCTCGCTGAAGGGCAAAAGATCGAATGCGATCTGCTGGCGTTGTGGGGCGCCCATGGCGTGATCGAACAATGCTTCGAGCCGCTCGCCGAATGGCGGCAATGGTCGGCTCACGTAAGCGGTGAAGCACTGCCTTGCGGTCACTACATTCCCGAGGAAGCGCCCGAGTTGCTGCTCGAACGCGTTCTTCCGTTCCTGCAAGCCTAGCCGTTCGAGCATTCATCATGTCAAACCGAACCCTTTACCAGAAGCTGGTCGACTCGCATGTCGTGACGCGTGTCGACGAACAGAACGTGCTGCTCTACGTCGATCTGCATCTGATGAACGAGTACACGAGCCCGCAGGCCTTTAGCGCGCTGGCCGAGAAAGTGCGGCGCGTACGCCGGCCGAAGCAGCAGCTTGCGGTGGTCAGCCACATTATTCCGACGCATGCTGAATCGCCCCGCGTGATCCGCGATGCCGCGTCGTCGCTGCTGGCGAACAACCTGGCGCGCAACTGCGCGGAGGCCGGTATCGCGTTGCACGCGGCGAACGATCCGCTGCAAGGTATCGAGCATATCGTCGCGCCCGAGCGCGGGCTGGTCAGGCCGGGCATGGTCGTGCTGTGCGGCGACAGCCACACCACCACGTATGGTGCGCTCGGCGCGTTGGGTTTCGGCATCGGCACGTCGGAGGTCGAGCATGTGCTCGCCACCCAGACGCTGGTCTATCGCATCGCGCAGACCATGCGTATCACGATCGACGGCGCGTTGCCATACGGCACTTCGTCGAAAGACCTGATTCTGTGGGTCATCAGCCGCATCGGCGCACAGGGCGCGCGCGGCTATGCGGTGGAGTTCGCCGGCCCGACGATCGCGTCGCTGTCGGCGGAAGCGCGCATGACGTTGTGCAACATGACAGTCGAAGCAGGCGCGCGTGCCGCGCTGATCGCACCCGACGCCACCACGTTCGACTATGTGCGGACCCATGCGGCCTCGCTCGACGAGGCCGCATGGCGTGCCGCATTGGACGACTGGCGCGAACTGAAAACGGATCCCGGCGCGCACTTCGATATCGAACATCGATTCGACGCGCACGAGGTGGCGCCGTTCGTCACATGGGGCACGAGTCCCGACCAGGCCATTGCCGTCGACGAACGGATTCCCACCGCGTCCGCGCAGGCAACACCGGAAGCCGCCGCCGCGTTGCGCCGCGCGCTCGACTATGTCGGTCTCGATGCGGATCAGCCGATAGCGGGCACGCCGATCGATCGCGTGTTCATCGGCTCATGCACCAATGGACGCATCGAAGACCTGCGCGTCGTCGCATCGATCGCAGCAGGGCGGCACGTCGCGCAGGGCGTGCGAGCGATGGTCGTGCCCGGTTCGGGCAGCGTGCGCCGCCAGGCGGAAGCCGAAGGCATCGCGGCCACCTTGCAAGAGGCCGGTTTCGAGTGGCGTGAGCCGGGCTGCTCGATGTGTCTCGCGATGAACGACGATTTTCTGGCGCCCGGCGAACGCTGTGCGTCCACCACCAACCGCAACTTCGAAGGTCGCCAGGGCCGTGGCGGCCGCACTCACCTGATGAGTCCGGCAATGGCCGCGGCGGCCGCCCTGACCGGGCGCATCACCGACGTTCGCACACTGGAGACGCAGCCATGATGACCCGACTCGCTGAAATCCATGGGAGCGCCGTGCCGTTGCCGATCGAAAACCTCGATACCGACCAGATCATGCCGAAGCAGTTTCTGCGCATCATCGACAAGGCCGGGCTCAAGGACGGCCTGCTCTACGATCTACGTTTCGACGCGCAAGGCGAGCCGCGTGCCGCTTGCGTGCTGAACCGGCCTGAGTATCGCCACGCGCGGATTCTGATCGGCGGCTCGAACTTCGGCTGCGGATCGAGCCGCGAGCACGCAGTGTGGGGGCTTCAGCAAGCCGGTTTCGAAGCGGTCATCGCGCCGAGCTTCGCGGAGATTTTCTATTCGAACGCGATGAACAACCGCTTGCTGCTCGTTCAACTGGAACGCGACGCGATCGACCTCCTGCTTCATGACGCGGCCACGCAACCCGCAGCGGCATTACATATCGATATCGCACGACAAACAGTGACGTCCGCCGCGGGGCGCGTGTTCGCGTTCCCGCTCGGCGCCCGTCATAAACGGATGGTGATGGAAGGCATGGACACCATCGATCTCACGCTCGCTTCATTGCACGATATCGAAGCATTCGAGCGGGATCACTTGGCACGGCATAGCTGGGCCGCCGTGTTGTAACGCCATGGCGGCATCTTCGCCGCCGATCAATCGAACCGCGCGTGACGGATTCCCCGCCAGAAGGGAAGGGACGCGCTTTGCCCGCAATAACGGAGGAGACATGAAACGCAAGCCGTTCTACAAGGTGCTGTATGTGCAGGTGATCGTGGCGATCGTTATCGGCGTGGCGTTCGGGCACTTTCTGCCCACGGACGCCGTGGCGATGAAGCCGCTCGGCGACGCCTTCATCAAACTCGTGCGGATGATCATCGGCCCGGTGATTTTCTGCACGGTCGTGACCGGGATTGCCAGCATGCACGACATGCGCAAGGTCGGGCGCGTCGGCGGCAAAGCCCTGCTGTATTTCGAAGTGGTGTCGACGTTCGCGCTGGCGATCGGATTGCTCGCCGCGCATGTGCTGAAACCGGGCGTCGGCTTCAATGTCGATCCCGCCACGCTCGATGCCGGCGCGATCGCGGGTTACGCCGCACAAGCCGCGCATGGTGATGGGCTCGCGGGTTTTTTCATGCGCATCATTCCCGAGACGTTCGCCGGCGCTTTCACGCAGGGCGACATCCTGCCGGTGCTGCTGATCGCGATGCTGTTCGGCACCGCGCTCGCGGTGATGGGCGAACCCGCCAAACCGCTGATCGGCCTGATCGAATTGCTGTCGAAAACGTTCTTTCGTATCGTGCGCATGATTACCAGCCTCGCTCCAATCGGGGCGTTCGGCGCGATCGCGTTCACGATCGGCAAGTACGGCATCGTCTCTTTGCTGCCGATGCTGAAACTGATCGGCACGTTCTATCTGACCGCGTTTCTGTTCGTCTCGTGTGGTCTCGGCCTGATTGCCCGCGCATGCGGGTTCAGCTTGTGGCGCTTTGTCGTGTACATCAAGGACGAGTTGCTGATCGTGCTCGGCACGTCCACGTCCGAAGCGGCGTTGCCGCAACTGATGAACAAGCTCGAACGGCTCGGCTGCTCGCGCGGGATTGTCGGACTCGTGGTGCCGACCGGCTACTCGTTCAATCTCGACGGCACCAATATCTATATGACACTTGCGGTGCTGTTTCTCGCGCAGGCCACCAATACCCATTTGACGATCACCCAGGAAATCACGCTGCTGGCCGTGACGATGCTGACCTCCAAAGGGTCGACGGGCGTCACGGGGGCGGGTTTCATCACGCTGGCCGCGAGTCTTTCAGTGGTGCCGACCGTGCCGGTGACGGCCATGGTGTTGATACTCGGCATCGACCGCTTCATGTCCGAGTGCCGGGCGCTGACGAATACGATGGGTAACGGCGTGGCGTCGATCGTGATCGCGGCGTGGGAAAAGGAACTGGATCGCGACAGGCTCAGGGCGGCGTTGGCACGGCCGGCGGGCGCGGGCTCGGTGAGTGAGGCGAGTGCGACGGAAGGAGGTGCGATGGCCGCTGCCGTGCGGGAAGGGGACGCGCGTCGCTCGATATGATCATGCAGCTGCCGCCCGTGACAAACCATGAGTTCGATTCACGGCAGCCACGGCAACGCCTCACTTGAGCCGCGGCACCGTCACTTCAACGCCGCCGCCTCGAACCGCTTCACCGCACCGACAACATCGCTGCGCAGTTGCCGCAACGCGGCCTGCTGCGCATCGGGCGGCACGAGTCCTTGCCATAGCAGATCGCTCAGCGAAGCGGCGGTGGCTTCGATATCGACGGCTTTCTGTTTGCGCACCGCGTCCCACAGCACGTGTTCCATCGGGCCATATACGGCCGAGCGCAGCAGGCCGAGCGGCATATCCCCGCGAATATCGCCGCTCGCCATGCCTTCGGCGAGCACGTTCATCATCGGCGCCGTATAGCGGCGCTGCAGTTCGACGATCACGTCGCCGAACTTGTCGTCCTTCTCGCGGCCTTCGGAAAGAATGAGCGCGCACAAACCGGTGCCGTCGACGGTGAGCCGGTAGAGGTGCGTGCGCACGAGGTACGCGAACTTGTGGCGCGTGCCTGCGATCAGCGGCAATTCGCTTTCGACCTGGCTGATGATCTCGTCGTACCAATTGCCGAGCACGCGCACGCAGAGATCGCGCTTGCTGGCGAAGTACGTGAAGATCGTCGCCTCGGACACGCCGACACGCCCGGCGATCTCCGTCATGGTGGCCGATGCATAGCCGACTTCGGAAAAGACGAGCCGGGCCGCCTCCAGAATCGCCTTGAGTCGCTGTTCGGAGCGCGCCTGCACGGGCACGCGGCGGGAAAGGGCCGAGGTGGTCATCGAGAGAGCCGGGCGATGCTGTGATTTGGTGAGTTGAGTCTAGCTCAAGGAATGCGGCCGTGCAAAGACTAACATGATGCAAATAAAATTAACCATCTAACGCAGCACAGGATAAAGACCTGAGCTAAACTCAACAAACATCGAAAGCGCAGCACATGGAGGAGACAGCCGAATGCCCGCAGCTTCGTCGAGTACATTGCCGCCAGCGAGCGGCTACCGTTCAGTTTTCCGCGAAGGCCTTTTCGCCGGCAAAGTGATTATCGTCACCGGTGCGGGCAGTGGCTTAGGCCGATGCACGGCGCACGAACTCGCGTCGTTAGGGGCGACCCTGGCGCTGGTCGGCCGCAGCGAAGACAAGCTGAAAACGGTGCAAACCGAACTGGCCGAAGATCACCGTCACACCGCCGGCCACAAGATTTATTCCTGCGACATTCGCAACGAGCAACAGGTACGTGAAACGATCGCTTCGATCGTGGCAGACCTGCACCGCATAGACGGCCTCTTCAACTGCGCGGGCGGCCAATTCCCAGCAAAGCTTGAAAAGATTTCGTTGAACGGCTGGGACGCGGTCGTGCGCAACAACCTGCACGGCACGTTTCTGATGTCCCGCGAGTGCTATACGCAATGGATGGAACATCACGGCGGCACGATCGTGAACATGCTGGCGGACATCTGGGGCGGCATGCCCGGCATGGGGCACTCGGGCGCGGCCCGCGCGGGTGTATGGAATTTCACCGAAACCGCCGCATGCGAATGGGGTCACGCGGGGGTAAGAGTCAACGCCGTCGCACCGGGCTGGATAGCGTCGGCGGGTATGGACAGCTACAACGAAGACTACCAGGCGCTGCTGCGCACGCTCAAGCACAAGGTCCCGCTGCAGCGCTTCGGCACCGAATCCGAACTCGCCAGCGCTGCAGTGTTTCTGTTGTCGGAGGCCTCGGCGTTCATCAACGGCACGGTGATCCGCGTCGACGGCGGCGTACCGAACGCTCGCCATTCATGGCCGCTTCCGCAAGCGGAGCGTACGATCGAATATAACGGCTTCCCGCGCTATCAACCGCCGGCCGGCTTGCAGGAGCTAACACCATGAACCTCGACGGCCAGACCTACGAATCGTTGACGGCAAACTTCGCCTGGCAGATCCCGGCGCGCTACAACATCGGCGTCGACGTGTGCGATAAATGGGCCGACGGCTCCGGGCGTCTCGCGCTGATCTACGAAGATCCCGAGGGCAACGCCACCCGCTATACGTTCGACCAGTTGAAGGTGCTGTCCGACCGCTTCGCCAATGCGTTGCTCGCAGCGGGCGCGCAGCGCGGCGACCGCATCGGCATCTTCCTGTCGCAGTCTGTCGAAACGGCGATCGCGCATCTCGCCGCCTACAAGGCCGGCATGGTAGCCGTGCCGCTGTTCGCGCTATTCGGTGTCGACGCGATCGAACACCGGCTCGGCGATAGCGGCGCGGTAGCGTTGATTACCGATCAAGGCGGCATGTGCAAGGTCGACGAAATCCGCGCGGCATTGCCTGCGCTACGCACTGTTTTCAGCGTGGATATCGCTGAGGACAATGGTGATCCGCAATCGCCCGTGCGTTCGTTCTGGCACGCGCTGAACCACGCGAGCGCGGACTTCACGCCCGCCGACACCGGCGCCGACGATCCCGCCGTCATCATCTATACCTCCGGCACGACCGGCAAACCGAAAGGCGCGTTGCACGGGCATCGCGTGTTACTCGGTCATCTGCCCGGCGTGGAAATATCGCAGCAGGGTTTTCCGGCGCACGCCACGCTGATGTGGACGCCCGCCGACTGGGCGTGGATCGGCGGCCTGTTCGACGTGCTGCTGCCGTCGTGGCATCACGGCGTGCCGGTATTGGCGCGCCGCTTTGCGAAATTCGACGGTCAGGCCGCTTTCGATCTGATGGCGCGTCATGCGGTCTCGCATACGTTTTTGCCGCCCACCGCGCTGAAGATGATGCGCGGCGTCGAACGTCCCGAGCGCTGGAATCTCGCGTTGCGTTCGGTAGCGAGCGGCGGCGAATCGCTCGGCGAGGAATTGATCGGCTGGGGCCGCAAGGCGCTGGGCGTCACCATCAACGAGTTCTATGGGCAGACGGAATGCAACGTCGTGGTGTCGTCGTGCGCGGCGCTGTTCGAGCCGTGCTTCGGCGCGATCGGGCGCGCGGTGCCGGGGCATCATGTTGCGATCGTCGATCTGGATGGCAACGAACTGCCGCCCGGTGCGATCGGCGATATCGCCGTAGCCGCGCCCGATCCGGTCATGTTTCTCGGCTACTGGGGCAACGAGGCGGCGACGCGCGAGAAATTCCGCGGCAAGTTTCTGGTGACCGGAGACCTGGGTACGCGCGACGCGGACGGCTTTATCCGTTTTGTCGGCCGTGGCGACGACGTGATCACGAGCGCGGGTTACCGGATCGGGCCGGCTTCGATCGAAGATTCGCTGCTGCGTCATCCGGCTGTTTCGATGGCGGCCGTGATCGGTGCGCCGGATCGCGAGCGCACGGAGATCGTCATGGCGTTCGTGGTGCTGAACCCCGGCTTTGTCGGCGACGCGGCGCTCGTGCGTGAGATACAGCAGCACGTCAAAACGCGTCTCGCCGCGCACGAATATCCGCGCGAGATTCGCTTTGTCGACAGCCTGCCGCTGACGGCGACCGGCAAGGTGATCCGCAAGGCGCTGCGCGAAGGACTCGGACAAGGCGCGGAGAATCCCGTGTCAAAACCCGAGCCGCGATGAGCACGCGCCAGCGTCAACCGGCGACGCGCGGCGGCAGGGCGCCGAGAGATTCGGGCGCGCAACCCGGCGCGGCGCCACTGGACGACACCGACCGGAGGCTCCTCGCGCTGCTCGCCGAAGACGCGACGCGTACTTATGCGGAACTCGGCAAACTGCTGTTTCTTTCGGCGCCCGCCGTCCACGAGCGCGCGAGGCGCTTGAAGAAGGAAGGCGTGATCAAGGCCACTGTCGCCGCACTCGATGCCGCCAAACTGAATCGTCCGTTACTCGCGTTCGTGCATGTCGATACGACGAGTTGGGCGGTGACGCGGCAACTACTGGCGTTGGAAGAACTGCCGGAAGTCGAGGAGATTCACACTGTGACGGGCGAGAGCGCCATGCTGCTCAAAGTCCGCACACGTAACACGCAATCGCTCGAACAGCTGCTTGCGCGCATTCACGCGATCGAAGGTTTTACCGGCACGCGCAGCTATATCGCGCTGACTACGTATCTGGAGCGCGGCCCGAGTCCGGCACTCTGAAGCACGATAAGCGATCGCTGCGTCTCAGTCATGCAGCGAGAGACCTTTCACCGCTTTGTCGACCGCCTTCTTCGGTCCGCGCACCGCAAGCCCGACGAGATCAGGCGCATCAGCGGGTTCGGCGCGGAACACTTCCCGGTTCGCCTGATCGTGACCGGTCGAGAACATCGCGCGTACATACACGGCACGCGTCAATTCACGTTCGATACCCTGACGAAGCGCGCGCTGCAAGCCTGCGTTGTCCGCCTGGTACACCATCATCGGCTGGCCGAGCAGCCGCGCATGCCGACGGCCAGCCGCGTCCTCGTAAGGCTCGCCCATTGCCTCAGGCGCCGCGCCCGCGATTCCTGTTGCGAGAAACGCGGTCACATTGAGTTTTTGCCACACAGCGAGATCGTCCAGCACGATGATCGCGACTTTCGTATCGAATTCCATAACGCACGACGCTCCACAGCCGGGCGATGCAGGGTTGCTACAGCGCCCGTCGGTCAAGAAGGTATTCACACTCGAATCTTATGGAAACTCGAGCGCGTGTGCACGAGTGCAGAGCAAAAACGAATGGACTTCACCAGCCGCGCTTTTTCACGCGGTCCATGTCGGGTTTTGCCCTAATGCCATTCAGCAAACAGCGCTCGAATTGCGTCGCATGCTGCATTGCAACTTGAAGGGGTGTCATGCTCATCGCCATTTGCGCCGCTATTACGTGCGGCAGGCGCATGCCGTCGACGCGCCCGCAACATAGGGCAAGTCCCTGGCGCGATTTAGCCGTGCATTACCACTCGCGGTCGCGGCCTCCTAAACTTGGTTCAAACAGGAGGGGACACCGATGGCCAAACTCATTCACACGATGATCCGTGTGCACGATCTGCCGCGCTCGCTGCAGTTCTATCAAAGAGCTTTCAATCTGGACATATCGCACCGGCTCGACTTTCCGGACTTCACGCTCGTCTACTTGCGTAACGAGGAGGCCGACGCCGAAATAGAACTCACCTGGAATAAAGGCCGGGAGGAACCGTATTCGCATGGTGACGGCTACGGCCACGTTGCGTTCTGCGTGGACGACGCAAAGAGCGAACGGCAGCGTCTGCTCGACCTCGGCATGGCGCCCAACGATCTGCGCGAGTTTCACAACGACAACGGCGAGTTGCTGGCGCGCTACTTTTTCATTCCGGACCCTGACGGCTACAAGATCGAAGTGCTGGAACGCTTCGGCCACTATCAATAGTCAAAGCAATCCAGGCGGTCACCGCGTGGAGTTGCAGTACCCCACAGCAACCAGATTAGATGGGACCGAGTAAGTGCTTTGCACTTGCTCCGGTCGACAAAGGAGACAGACATGAAGACAACGATCATCCCGATCGTCGCGTCCGGTCACGCACATCATGCGCATCATCACGGGCACGAGCATACTCACGAGCACCCCGGTGAGCATGGCGCGGCGAAGGCCGCCACCGCCGCCACCGCCGCATTGCGGATTCCGCTTACACGGCGCGAGCTATTGAAAGGCACCGGCGTGCTGATGGGCACGCTGGCGGCTTCTTCGGTGTTGTCGGCCTTCGCGCCGAGCCGCGCCTGGGCCCTCGAAATGCAAGGACTGGACACGCACCAGGGCGAAGTGATTCTGGCCTTCACGCGGCAGCTCTATCCGCACCCCACGCTCGACAACGCGGTCTACGCGCTGGTCGTCAAGGACCTCGACGCCAAAGCGAAAGCCGATCCGGCGGTGCGCCAGCAACTCGCCGATGGTGTCAAACAGCTCGACGCGCAAGCGGGTTCGGACTGGCTCAAACGCACGCCGGCGGACCAGGCGCAAGACGTCGCGGCGCTCGCGGGCACACCGTTCTTCAACACGATACGCGGCACCGCGGTGGTCTCGCTATACGCCAACACCATGGCGTATGCGCACTTCGGCTACGGCGCTTCGGAAGGTGATGGCGGCTACCTGTACAAGGGCTTCAACAGTCTCTCGTGGCTGCCCAATCCGCCGGCCGCCGCCAGCGGCCCGATTCCGACGGATAGCTAACCGCTGCGACAGTCACCATCATGCATAGGACCGGAGTCATGCGCCAAGGGACTCGAGTAAGCGCTAAAGCGCCGACTCTGGCCGGCAGCCCAACTCGGGTCAATAGAGGAGACAGGACATGGATCAGGACAACAACAAGGTGCGTTTTTCGCACAACGACGACAAGGTCGTCGTGATTATCGGCTCGGGTGCCGGCGGCGGCACGCTTGCCAACGAACTGGCGCAGAAGGGTATCAACGTCGTCGTGCTGGAGGCGGGCAAGCTGCACACGCAAGGCGATTTCACAACCGACGAGTGGGGCTCGTTCCAGATGCTGTCCTGGCTCGATAAACGCACCACCTCGGGCACCTGGCGCATCGCCAAAGACTTTCCGAATCTCCCCGCCTGGATCTGCAAGACGGTGGGCGGCACGACCACGCACTGGGCCGGCGCGAGTCTGCGGATCAGGCCGCACGAGTTCAAGGCGAAGACGACCTACGGCGCTATCAAGGATGCCAATCTGCTCGACTGGCCGCTCACGCGCGAGGAACTCGATCCGTACTACGACCGCGCGCAGCAGAAGATGGGCATTACGCGCACCAACGGTCTGCCGGGCCTGCCAGGCAACAACAACTTCAAGGTGATGTCGGCCGGCGCGATGAAGGTCGGTTACAAGGACTGCAATACCGGGCACATGGCGATCAATAGCGTGGTGCGTGACGACCGCGCGCATTGCTTCCAGCGCGGCTTCTGTTTTCAGGGGTGTCGCACTGGCGCGAAGTGGTCGACGCTCTACACCGAATTGCCGCGCGCCCAGGCCACCGGCCATATGGAATTGCGCACACAGGCCCACGTGGTGCGCATTGAAACCGACGCGCGCGGTAAGGCGAAGGAGGTGCTCTACTACGACGGCAACGGCAAGCTGCAGCGGCAAAAGGCGCGCATCGTCGCGGTGGCCGGCAACTCGATCGAAACGCCGCGCCTGCTGCTGAACTCGCATTCGAGCAGGTTCCCGCAGGGCCTCGCGAACGGATCGGGGCAGGTGGGCCGCAACTACATGCGTCATACCACGGGCTCGGTGTACGCGGTGTTCAACGACAAGGTGGAAATGTTCAAGGGCACCACGATGGCCGGCATCATCGAGGACGAGGCGGCGTTCAATCCGCAGCGTGGCTTCGCAGGCGGCTATCACATGGAGACCGTGTCGCTCGGCCTGCCGTTTTACGCGGCCTTTCTCAATCCTGGCGCGTGGGGTCCGACCTTCACCCAGGCAATGGATCAATACGCGTACACGGCGGGCATGTGGATCGTCGGCGAAGATATGCCGCGCGAGAGCAATCGCGTGACCTTGAATACCGACGTGAAGGACCAGTACGGCCAGCCGGTCGCCAACGTGCATTTCGACGATCATCCGAACGACGAAGCGATGCGCGAGCACGCGTACAGGCAGGGCACCGCGGTGTACGAAGCGGCGGGTGCGAAGACGGTGTATCGCGTGCCGCCGTATCCGTCCACGCATAACCTCGGCACGGCCCGCATGAGCGCGCGCGCCGAAGACGGCGTGTGCAACCGGTTCGGGCAGACGCATGAAGTATCGAACCTGTTCATTTCGGACGGTAGCCAGTTCACCACCGGCGCGGCGGAAAATCCGACCATGACGATCGTGACGCTGGCGATCCGCCAGGCCGATCATATTGCGGCGCAAATGAACAAACGCGCGGTATAAAGCGGTCCGACGGGGCAGGGCGGCGTTCGGGTTCGAGGCAATTGTCGAGCGGTGAATGCCGGCGTATGTTGTCGAACGCGGGCGGCGTGCCGTGGCTGCATGAAGGGCGCCACGGCACGCCTGCCCGAAATCAGGGAGTAACGCCATGTGTAGGGTGTACATCAACGCCGATCCGATCCTGTACGAGTCGCGCACGCGCTCGCTGCGCATTCACGGCGTGATCACCACGGTCCGGCTGGAAAATCTGTTCTGGGACGTACTGCACGAAATCGCCGCGCGCGAGAACATGACGACCAGTCAGTTCGCCGTGCAACTGTACGACGAACTGATCGCGCTGCGGGGCGAGTTGCCGACTAACTTCGCGTCGTTCCTGCGCGTGTGCTGTTTGCGCTATCTGTCCATGCGCACGGAGAAGGACGTCGATGAACCCGGCGCGGTTCCCGGGCCGGTGGCTTCGGCTTCGGCTGCGGCTGTGGCGAGCGAAGCGAAGCCGCGAATTCTGAAGACAGTTTGACGAATAAGGGCGACGCGAATCCGCAGCGGATAGACAGGAAGCGCGCACCGGACCGCGTGCTAGGATGTTTCGCACATTCCGCACAACGTTGGAGACATGGATGCGTCCGGAGAATGCCGCCCGTTTCGATGAACAGTTCGCGCCTCGCATCGCCGAGGCCATTGCCGCCTGTTTCGCCACCACCGTGCATACCGAAGTGCTGCCTTACGGCGGCCACGGGCATCCCACCCGCGTGCGGATTCATGCCACGCCGATTGAGGACATGGGACTGTACCCCCATCCGTTGAATCTGTATCTGACCTGGGACAGCGACGAAATCGAGAGGCTGATGGGGGCCGAAGGGCCGTCGCGTTTTGCTGGTTATCTGGCCGCGCTGCCGCGCAAGCTCGCGGCCTGGAATCATGCGCGCGAGCTGGACTTTCTCTCGCATACGCAGGCCGAGCCGGTCGCCCTGATCGGCGGACTCGACTTCGAGTCGTAAGCGGCGCGTGGCGCGCCGCTTCATCCACTTACGCTGCAACTGGAGCAACAGGCGCCGCGCGACGAGCACGGCGCTGCTCCGTCAGGCCGCGGCGCCCAGCCTGAAGAAACTCACGCTTTGCACGAGTCCGGATGCCTTGCTTTGCACCGCGTCGGCCGCGGCCGCCGCCTGCTCGACCAAGGCCGCGTTGCTTTGCGTCGCCTGGTCCATCTGTGTGACGGCGTCGTTGACTTCCGCGATGCCGGTTGCCTGGTCGACACTCGCGGTCGCGATCGACTCGACGATACGCGTCACGCTGCCGGCGCTTTCCACCACGCCGTCCATCGTCGTGCTCGCGTGGTTGATCAGTTGCGTGCCGGCTTCGATCGTGGCCACCGACTCGCGAATCAGCGTCCTGATCTCGCGTGCGGCGTCGGCGGAACGTTGCGCGAGGCTGCGCACTTCGCTCGCGACCACCGCGAAGCCGCGCCCTTGCGTGCCGGCGCGCGCGGCTTCGACCGCTGCATTGAGCGCGAGGATATTGGTTTGCGCCGCAATGGCTTCCACCACTGCGATGATATCGACGATACGCTTGGACGCCGCATCGATCTGGCCCATCGTGCGCACCGCGTCGCTCATGACAACGCCACCTTCACGCGCGGCATGCGCGGCGGTTTGCGCGAGCGTGGTGGCTTCGCGGGCGTTGGCGGCGTTGCGCTGAACCGAGTCGGTGAAATGCTGCATCGACGCGGCGGTTTCTTCAAGCGAGGCCGCCTGCTGCTCGGTACGCGCCGACAGGTCGAGGTTGCCTGCGGCGATTTCCTGCGTGGCCGTGGAAATCGTATGCGCGCCTTCACGGATCTCGCTGACGATATGCCGCAAGCGCTGGTTCATGTCGTTGAGGGCAGTGAGCAACTGGCCTGTTTCGTCGCGGCTCACCACGGGCACGTCGGCGCGCAGATCGCCTGCCGCCACCGCCTGCGCGACGCCCACCGCCTGTCTGACCGGCACCGTGATGCTGCGGCTCAGGAACCAGATCGCGAAAGCGCCGACGCCGAGCGAACCGATAACGACCGACAGCAACAGCACGGTCGCGATCGTGTAGGCCTGCTCCGCCGCTTCGCTCGTGCGCACGCTGGAGTCATGCGCCTGTTGCATCACGGTGGCGACGATATCGTCGATAGCGGCGGTCGGCGCGCGGTCGATGCCTTTTACGAGAGCGTCGACCACGTGCGCCGTGTTCGGATCGGCGGCGTCGTAGTGTTTCAGCGCGTCGAGATAACTGTCCTGCAGCGATGCATGCGTGGCGAGCGCCTTGTCGACACCGTCCACGCTCGCGCCCAATGCGCTCAACTGATCCTTCAGGCGCAGCAGGGCAGCGTGCGTCGTTCCGCTTTCCCTGTTGAAGGCATCACGGTATTTGGCGAAGGCGGCCGGGTCCGCGCCGCGCAACAACAGGTCCTTCCACTCCTGCACCTGCTTCTTGAATTCGACCTGCGCGACGCGCGCCGTATCGGCGGCTTGCGCGTACTGGCTGAGCGATTGGGCGGACTGGATTTGTAGCGCATGCGTTCTGGACAACGCATGCCAGCCTTCGAGACCCACGACCATCGTCGCGGCCAACAATACCGCGCCGAGCAACGCCAATTTAACGGCGATTTTCAGATTTCTATAGAACGTCACTGCAGGATTCCAACTTTGGCTTTTAATCGAGTTTGAATTGCGTCACTGCACTGGCGAGGCTCACGGCCTGGCTCTGCAGTGCGGCCGCCGCCGCCGTGGATTCTTCGACCAGTGCGGCATTCTGTTGCACCATTTCGTCGAGCTGGCTGACCGCGCGGTTGACTTCCTGAATACCGCGCGTCTGCTCGTTGGCCGCCTGCGTGATTTCGGAAATGATGGTCGTTACGTTAGCGACGTTGCTGACGATCTCAGTCATCGTCTCGCCGGCCTGGCGCACCTGGCCCGAACCCGACGAAACGCTGGCCACGGTTGCTTCGATCAGCGCCTTGATTTCCTTCGCGGCCTGCGCGCTGCGTTGCGCGAGGCTGCGCACTTCACCGGCCACCACCGCGAAGCCGCGGCCCTGTTCGCCTGCACGCGCGGCTTCCACCGCGGCATTCAGCGCGAGGATGTTGGTCTGGAACGCAATGCCGTCGATCACGCCGATGATGTCGGAAATTTTCACCGACGCATGCTGGATCTCGCCCATCGTCGCAATCACTTCGGAGATCACCACGCCGCCGCGCGAGGCGACCTGCGAGGCGGAAACGGCGGTACTGTCGGCCTGTTTCGCGGAGCTGGCCGATTGCGTGACCGTTGAGGTGATTTCTTCCATCGATGCCGCAGTTTGCTGCAAGCTCGCGGCAGCGGATTCCGTGCGGCCCGACAGATCGACGTTGCCCGCGGCGATTTCATTGGCGGCCACGCGCACCGATTCGCTGGCGTCGCGAATCTGGCGCATCACGTGGCTGAGTTTGTCGATGAAGGTGTTGAACGAGCGCGCGATCTGTGCGACTTCGTCGTTGCCGACGGCCGGCAGGCGCTGCGTCAGATCGCCTTCGCCGGAGCCGATGGCGTCCATGGCATCGCGCACTTTCGAAAGACGCTGGAACGACACCGCGGTCACCGCCGCCACGATGGCGGCGGCGATGCCGGCGATCACGATCAGCGCGATGATCGAAGCGGTCAGCAGCGAACGCATGCCGGCGGTTGCTTCGGCTTTGTCGAGCGCGACGACCACGTACCAGTCAGTGGCGGGAATCGCTTGCGCGCGCATCAGCTTCGTGCTGCCATTCACGTCCATGTCGAGCGGACGGTCGGCGCTGAAGAGGGCGGCGAGCTTGTCGCCGGTCAAACCGGGCGCGACATCGGAGACGGGCTTCAAGGTCAGCTTGGGATCCGGATGCGCGACGATATGGCCGCTTGCGTCGATCAGCATGCCGAAGCTCGCCGGTGTGGGATGAATCGCCTTGACGTTGGCGATCACGCTGTCCATCGCCACGTCGCCGGACACCACGCCTTTTACCGCGCCGTCGCGCACGACCGGCGCCGCGAATGCCACCACCAGTTTGCCTGTGCCCACGTCCACGTAGGGCGGCGTTACAACCGGCTTGCCAGCGGCGGCGGCCTGCTTGTACCAGGGGCGGCCGGTCGGATCGTAGTCCGCCGGAATGCCGGTCGGGTCGGAGAACTTCGAGGTCTTGTCCGCATAGCCGACATACACGTTCGAGAACTTGCCGGCCGCGGCGATCTGCTTTAACGCAGCGGACGGATCGGGTTGCAGTACCACGTCCTGCAGCGAGTTGATCATCTGGGTGTTGGCGGCAACCCAGTCGCTGATGCCGGCCGCGTGACCGCTTTCCACCGAGGTCAGGCTGCTGTCGATGGCATCGGCGTTATACGAGTTGGCGACGACGTAGTTGAGAACCGCGTTGGCAGCGAGCGCAACCACAACGATAGCAACGCATAGGGCGACGATGCGCGCGCGAATGGAGGTGAACATGTCGGGAGTCTTTGGGGGTGAGCGGTAAACCGGAGTCGGCGAGGCGGGGGCCTCACCTGCGGTATACGGCCTGAGCAGGCCCGACTTGAGCAGCGAATCCTTTCAATTACCCCAAACGTAGGGGTGCCGCATGCGGCGGAGTGTCGCATGCAGAAGTAAGTGGCTTCGCGCACGTCGTTGTATTCGTATGACAATAACGCGCGATCGGATGGATCGTTTCACATCACCGGCGAATGCAGATGATGCGGATGGTCGAGAGTCTCCGCCACGATGTGCAGCGCTTGTGCGCATTCGTCACGCGTTTTCGATCCGCCGAGGCACACGCGCATGGCATTGGGCGGATTGCCGTCGGTGGAGAACGCGGCGCCCGCCACGGCGGCAATGCCCTGATTGCGCAACTGCAAGGCAAGTTCGGATGCGCTCCAGCCGCTTTCCACCGGCACCGGCAGCCACAAATGAAAACCATCCTGATGCGCTTCGTAAGGCCACGCTTCGAGCATGCGCGCGGCAATGGCCTGGCGTGCGCGCGATTCGTTGCGGATCGCGCCGAGCATCTCCGCCGCGGTTCCGTCCGCGATCCATTGCGTCGCGAGCATGACCGTGTACGGACTCGCCATCACCGTGGTCGCGCGTAACGCGCCGGCTAGCCGCTGCGTTTGGCGCGGCGTCGGCGCATGCAGATGCGCGACGCGCAAGCCGGCGCCGAAGCTCTTGGACAGGCCCGTCACGTAATACGTCAGTTCGGGCGCGAAACTCGCGAGCGCGTCGGGCGCGCTCTGCGGCAGCATGGCATACGCATCGTCTTCGATGATCGGCACGCTGTAGCGCAACGCTACGTCGGCGAGCGCCTCGCGCCGTTTGTGCGTGAGCGTGAGCGTGCTCGGATTCTGCAGCGTCGGATTGCAATAGAACGCGCTCGGCTTGTCGGTTTTGCAGAGCGCTTCGAACGCGTGAGCGAGCGGTCCTTCGTCGTCGCGCGGCAGCGCTTGCAGACGCACACCGAGTTGCGCGGCGATCGCCTTGATGCCGGGGTAGGCGAGCGCATCGAGACAGATGGTGCCGCCGGGCCGCGCGAGCTGCGAGACGAGCGCCACCAGCGCGCTATGAATGCCGGGGCACACCAGCACGTTTTGCGCGTCGCAATGCGGCACCCGGCGCCTCAGCCATTCGGCGCCCGCATCCTTGTCCGCCGCCGAGCCGCCGAAGTCCTGGTAACGCAGCAACTGATAAGGATCGCTGTCGGCCATCTGGCGCGCGGCGGAGTCGCGCAGACGCATGGCGTAATCGGGCGGCTCGGGTGGCGTGTTCATCGACATTTCGATGCTGCTGCCGCCCGCAAGCGGCAAGGTGGCTGTGCGGCCTCGCACGAACGTGCCGCTGCCGGCGCGCGAATCGAGCAGGCCGCGCTTGCGCGCTTCGGCATAGGCGCGCGCCACTGTCGTGTAGTTCAGCGCGAGTTCTTCGGCGAGATCGCGCAGTCCCGGCAAGCGGTCGCGCGGACGCAGCCGCCCGGTGGCGAGATCTTCTTCGATCAGATCGGGAATCGCGAGATAAGCCGGCTTGCGAATGTCGGCAAGACGTTTGATCCAGTGATGTGTCGGGCTGCTCATTGCCTTCGAGTCTCTATTCACGTTGGAAAAGATGATCGCATTCGCATGCGATCAATGATTGGATTGATCGACTGTGGTGAATGACTGCACCATGCCGACACGTTGGACTGCGCGAATCGCACTTGGCTGGTGCGGTAAAGCCGCACCAACAGCGTTTGCACGGGATGTCGGAACTGTATGCAACCTTCGCGCCCAAAAAATTTTCGAGTCGCACTTCGAATCGAGGCGGAATTGATCGCGGATTGATCGCATTCGCGGGGTCGATCAATGGCACGGCCGTTGCATTGGAGGAAGCGCGCACAACCTGAACGCGCGCCATCTTTTACTTAGCAACCCTGATCGGAGAGTGCCATGCCAGCCGTCAACAAACCGCTGCATCAGAAAGGCGATTACCTTGTCGACTATGAGGAGAAAGTCTTCGAAGACGTGAAAGCCGAACCCGGCGAGAAGGCGCTCGTCACGTTCCACACGGTCGCGTTCGAAGGCTCGATCGGCTTCGTCAATCTATTGCAGGCCACGCGCCTGCAACGCAAGGGCTTCGAGACATCGGTGCTGCTGTACGGACCGGGCGTGACGCTCGGTCTGCAACGCGGCTTTCCGACACTGGGCGACGAAGCGTTCCCCGGCCATCTGAACTTCAACAAGCAACTGATGAAGTTCATGGAAGAAGGCGGCAAGGTCTACGCGTGCCGCTTCGCGCTGCAGGCGCTATATGGACACGGCGAGGCCTCGCTGATCGAAGGCATTCGTCCAATCAGCCCGCTCGATGTGCTCGACATCCAGTTGCTTCATCGCAAGGACAACGCACTGATCATCCATACGTGGACGGTCTGACGAGAGGCGAGTGACCACTATGTCCGATAAAACGACCGGCAAACGCATCGTGCGCGCCGCGGCGGTCCAGATCGCACCGGACTTCGAGCGCAGCGGCGGCACGCTCGACAAGGTCTGCGAGGCAATCGAACAGGCGGCGCGCGAAGGCGTGCAACTGATCGTATTTCCCGAAACCTTCGTGCCGTATTACCCGTACTTCTCTTTCGTACGGCCGCCCGTCGCTTCCGGCGCCGATCACATGAAGCTCTATGAAGAGGCCGTGGTGGTGCCGGGCCCCGTGACACAGGCGGTGGCCGAGCAGGCGCGTTTGCATCGGATGGTAGTGGTGCTCGGCGTCAACGAACGCGATCACGGCAGCCTCTACAACACGCAGTTGATTTTCGACGTGGATGGCCAGATCGTGCTCAAGCGCCGCAAGATCACGCCCACATTTCATGAGCGGATGATCTGGGGGCAAGGCGACGCGGCCGGTCTGACGGTGGCGCGCACCGCGGTGGCGCGCGTGGGCGCGCTCGCCTGCTGGGAGCATTACAACCCGCTCGCGCGTTATGCGTTGATGACGCAGCACGAAGAGATTCATTGCAGCCAGTTTCCCGGTTCGCTGGTGGGGCCGATTTTCGCTGATCAGATCGAGGTGACGATCCGGCATCACGCGCTGGAATCGGGTTGCTTCGTCGTCAACGCGACGGGATGGCTCAGCGAAGCGCAGATTGCGTCCGTCACCCCGGATACGAATCTGCAGAAGGCGCTGCGCGGCGGCTGCAACACCGCGATCATCTCGCCGGAAGGGCAGCATCTGGCCGAGCCGTTACGCGAGGGCGAAGGCATGGTGATCGCCGATCTCGACATGGCCTTGATCACCAAGCGCAAACGCATGATGGATTCGGTCGGCCATTACGCGCGTCCCGAATTGCTGAGTCTTGCGATCAACCGGCGGCCCGCGGAAACCGTGGCGCCGATGCCGGCGTGGCCGTCCGTCCCGAGCGCCGATTTCAATTCAACCGAAGGAGGGTGCGATGAGCGCCAGCGAATCACTGTCGGCGCAGAGCCGGCAATTGATGACTGAATTGCAGTCGGCCGGCTTGCGGCTCGTGTCGCCGGATGCGGGCGCGGCCAGCCGCCGCGGCGGCGCGGGTCCGTCCGACCACAAGGCAGTAACGGTGGATGGCGTGACGATCATGGTGCCCGTGCATACGAGCACCGCGTGGCACTCGCCGTTCGTCGCGCAGACGCCGGATGCGAGTGGGTCGAGCGCGCTGCTGCGCGGCACGATTCCGATCGCCAATATCAGCTTCCCGAAGTCGCCGCGTTTCTACGGCATGCAGACACTCGACGGCGTGCCTTATTCGCATATCGCCACGTTGCATAGCGCCGACGTGCTCGCGACCACCGTGTTGCAAACCTGTATTCGCTACGAGAGCCGGCGCAAGAGCTGCAAGTTCTGTGCAATCGGGCAATCGCTCGCAGCGGGGCGCACGATTGCGCGCAAGACGCCTGAGCAACTGGCGGAAGTGGCGCGCGCGGCCGTGTTGCTCGACGGCGTGAAGCATATGGTATTGACCACCGGCACACCGCCCACGCCGGATCGCGGCGGGCAGATTCTGTGTGAGAGCGCGTTCGCGATCAGGGCCGCGGTCGATCTGCCGATCCAGGCGCAGTGCGAGCCGCCCGACGACGACCGCTGGTTCGCGCGCATGAAAGCGAGCGGCATCGACACACTCGGCATGCACCTCGAAGTCGTCACGCCCGCGCTGCGCGAACGCATCATGCCCGGCAAGGCGAGCGTGCCGCTGTCGCGCTACATGGAGGCGTTCGAAGCCGCGGTGGCCGTGTTCGGACGCGGACAGGTCAGCACTTATATTCTCGCGGGCCTGGGCGATAGTGCCGAATCAATTCTCGGGATGTCGCGCGAACTGATCGAGATCGGCGTCTATCCATTCGTCGTGCCGTTCGTGCCGATCAGCGGCACACCGCTCGAAGATCATCCGGCACCTACGCCCGAATTCATGAAGTCGGTTTTGCAGCCGCTTGGCGGCATGCTCAATGCCGCGGCCATGCGTTCAAGCGATATCAAGGCGGGTTGCGGCAAATGCGGCGCGTGTTCGTCGCTGTCATCGTACGAGGAGTGATCATGTTCGGCGAAGCGATTGCAGGCGAGGCGCTGGATGGCGAGATTGTTTTCGCGCCGTATGCGCCGAGCGAATTCCGTATCAAGTGGACCACGTTGAATTGGGAAGCCGAAGAGGCGTTCAGATTGCGGCGCGCGGTCTTCTGCATCGAGCAGGGCATTTTTGTCGGCGATGATCGCGACGATATCGACCAGCACGCGCAGCAACTGGTGGCGCTCAGTTGTCTCGCCGGCATGCCGGAACAGGTGGTCGGCACCGTGCGTATTCATCGCGATCACGACAATGTGTGGTTTGGCTCGCGGCTCGCCGTGCATGCGGCCTTTCGCCGGCACGGAAAGATCGGCGCAACGCTGATTCGTCTCGCGGTGAGCAGCGCACACGCGCTCGGCTGCGAGACGTTTCTCGCGCATGTGCAGAGTCAGAATGTGCCGCTGTTTCGCGCGATGTACTGGGATGTGCTGGCGGAGGAAACGTTGCTGGGCAGACCGCATCATCTGATGCAGGCGCAACTGGACCGCTATCCGCCGTGCGCGGAGCCTTATGGCGGCTTTGTCACGCAGACGCGAGCGCATTCGTCGCCGCCCTCGCGCGGTCGTGAGCCAGAGCGGAGCGCCGCATGACTGTCGCCGACCTTGTCGCGAGTCTGCGCGAGAGCCGCGGATTCCGGCACAAGACCGATATCGTGGGTGTCGTCGACTCGCTGGCGAAGCGCTTGCCGCGCGGCGCGCGCGATCTCGCGCAGGCTGTGGCGCTCGGCGACGACTGCGCCGCGCTCGCCGACGGGGACGGCTATCTGCTCTTCGCTATCGAAGGCATGGTCAGCGATTTCGTGAGCGCCATGCCGTGGTTCGCCGGCTATAGCAGCGTGATGGTCAACGTAAGCGATATCTATGCGATGGGCGGGCGGCCATTGGCGGTGGTGGATGCGCTGTGGAGTCAGGGCATCGGCGCGGCGGAGCAGGTGTTGGCGGGCATGGCGGCGGCTTCGCTCGCGTATGGCGTGCCGATTGTCGGCGGCCACACGAATACGCGCAGCGATGCAGCGCAACTGGCGGTGTCGATTGTCGGCCGCGCGAAGGCGTTGCTGTCGAGTTTCAACGCGAAACCCGGTGACAGCCTGATGATGGCTGTCGATCTGCGCGGCCGCTTCGAAGAGCCGTATCCGTTCTGGAATGCTTCGGTGGATGCGCCGCCCGAGCGTCTAAGGGGCGATCTCGAACTGCTGCCGCAACTGGCGGAGAGCGGCCTGTGCGACGCCGCGAAGGATATCAGCATGGCGGGCACGCTCGGCACGGCGCTAATGTTGCTCGAATGTTCGGAGGTCGGCGCGCGGATCGATCTCGCGCGCATCCCCACGCCCGAGGGCGTGCCGCTGGAACGCTGGGTGACCGCGTTTCCGAGTTTTGGATATCTGCTGTCCGTGCGGCCCGAACATGTGGAGACTGTGCGAGCAAAGTTCAGCGCCCGATCGCTTGCGTGCTCAGTGATCGGTTCCGTGGATGCAACGAGCCGGGTGGTCCTGCATCGGCAGGATGACGCCGCTACGCTATGGGACTTCCAGCGTGAGCCGTTCATCGTCGGAAAGGGGGCGGCGAAATGAGCGCGCTGCGTATCGCGTTGCTCACGCATTCGGTCAATCCGCGCGGTGGCGTGGTGCACACGCTCGAACTGGCGAGCGCATTGACGGCGCTTGGGCACGAGGTAACGGTGTTCGTGCCGGCCGCGCCCGGCGAGAGACTGTTTCGTTTGCCGCCTTGCCGAGTGGTGTATGCGCCGATCGTTCTGGCTCAGGTTGATACGGTTGCGATGGTCGAGGCCCGAATCCATGCATTCCGGCGCGCGTTGATCGAGCACGACGCAGCTGCGTTCGACGTACTGCACGCGCAGGACAGCATCAGCGGCAACGCGCTGGCCGAGTTGAAAGCGCAGGGTCTTATTCACGGCTTCATGCGCACGGTGCATCACCTGGATCAGTTCGAAGATCAGCAATTGACGGCGTGGCAGCGCCGTGCGTTTCAGGATGCCGACCACGTGCTGTGTGTGAGCGATACATGGGCGCGAGACATGCAGTCGGTATACGGCATTAGCGCAAGCACTGTGCCGAACGGTGTAGACGTGGCGCGTTTTTCTTCGCGACGCGATCAACACGACGCGCAGCTGCGGCAGCGTTTCGGACTGCAAGGCGGCCCGATCGTGCTTGCGGTGGGCGGTATCGAAGCGCGCAAGAACACGCTGGGCCTGCTCGAAGCGTTTGCCTCGGTGCGCAGCGGTTTGCCGCAAGCGCAACTCGTCATTGCAGGCGGCGCGAGCCTTCTCGACCACGACGCCTACAGCCGACGCTTGCTGCAACGGGCGAGTGAGTTGGGCCTGTCGATCGGACCTCATGAAAGCGTCGTGCTGACCGGCCCGCTCGAAGACGCCGTCATGCCCGCTCTGTTTCGAAGCGCCGATGTTCTTTCGATGGTGTCGCTGCGCGAAGGTTTCGGTCTTGTCGTGCTGGAAGCGCTGGCGAGCGGCACACCGGTGGTGGTGTCTTCGATTGCGCCATTCACCGAGTATCTAGACGACGCCACCTGCTGCTGGGCCGATCCTGACGACGTGGAATCGATCGCCGCGGCCCTTGTGCGTGCGTTGGGTGAAAACGGTATCGATTTCGAGAATGCCGTGCCCGCGTTGCTCGCGCGCTTTAGCTGGGCGGCGAGCGCACGGTGCCATGTGGATGCCTACCGCCGTTTCCTCGCGAAGCGCGCTCTGCTTACCCATTGATTCGAGGATAAACGATGCCTGTCATGCACTTTCGCATTCAATGGCCCGATGGCGACGAAGCGAACTGTTATTCGCCTTCGCTCGTGATCGGCGATTTTTTTACGCCGGGCGAGGCCTATGCGCTCGAGGATTTCGTCGAACGTTCCCGGCAGGCGCTGGGCATCGCGTCCGAGCGCGTGCGCGAGAAATACGGCTTTGCCTGCTCGGCGGCAATGGACCAGCTTGCACAGATCGAGCGCGACGCGGCGCGCTTTCGCGATCGGCCGGACGCGACCGTCAAGGTCATCGAATTCAGCTAGGCGCTTATTCTTTCAGAGGACGCATCATGTCGAATCCAACCCATCACGCGCGCGCCGAGGGCCACTACGGCGTGCTTGTCATCGGCGGCGGCCAGGCGGGGCTGTCGGTCAGCTACTACCTGAAACAGGCCGGCATCGACCATCTGGTCGTGGAAAGGAATGTGCTCACGCATACGTGGCGCGAACAGCGTTGGGACGCGTTTTGCCTCGTCACGCCGAACTGGCAATGCGCATTGCCCGGCTATCCGTATCGTGGCGATGACCCGCACGGCTTCATGAAGAAAGACGAAATCACTGCCTACCTCGATGGCTTCATCGCGCATGTCGACGCGCCGGTGCTGGAGCGCACTGAAGTCAAACGCGTCAAGCAGCGCGACGACGGCGTCTACGCCATCACGACGACGCACGGCGACTTCACCGCGGACCAGGTGGTGGTGGCCTCGGGCGGCTATCACACGCCGATCGTGCCGCGCCTCGCGGAGCGCTTGCCTGCGGGGATCATGCAACTGCAGTCGTCAGCGTATCGCAACCCGCAGGCTTTGCCTGAGGGCGCGGTGATGGTGGTCGGCACGGGGCAATCCGGTGCGCAGATCGCGGAGGATCTGCATCTGGCGGGCCGCAAGGTGGTGCTCGCGGTCGGCGAGGCGCCGCGTTGCGCGCGCTTTTATCGGGGGCGTGACGTGGTCGATTGGCTCGCCGACATGCAGTACTACGATATGCCGGTCGAAAAACATCCGTTACGTGAAGGGGTGCGCGACAACACCAATCACTATGTGACGGGCCGCGATGGTGGCCGCGATATCGACCTGCGCAAGTTCGCCGCTGAAGGCATGGAATTGTATGGGCGGCTCGACGATCTGCGCGACGGGCAGTTCCACTTTTCGCCTACGCTGGCCGCCAATCTCGATGCCGCCGACGATACGTATAACCGGATCAACGCGAGCATTGACGGCTTCATCGCGAAGCACGGCATTGATGCGCCGGCGGGTGGCGCGTACGAACCGGTCTGGCGTCCCGCGCAAGAGCGCGCTACGCTCGATCTGGAGGGCAGCGGTATTGCGGCGATCATCTGGTGCATCGGTTTTACGCCGGACTTCAGTTGGCTCGATGCCCCCGTGTTCAACGGTCGCGGGTATCCGGCGCACACGCGTGGCGTAACGCCGATCGACGGTCTGTATTTCGTCGGCCTGCCGTGGCTGCATACATGGGGTTCCGGGCGTTTCTCCGGCGTCGCGCGCGATGCGGAGTTCATCGTGCATGCGATTCGCGAGAAGGCACGCGAGCGCGCGTCGTTGTCGGCTGCCGTTGCCGCATGACGTGATGTTGCCCATGCGCTCGGGAGGCAGCATGGAAAACGGCCGCTGCGGTTTCTATCGCAGCGGCCGTTGTATTTCACCGAGACGTTCGGCTCCGGCTCAGGCTTAAGCTTAAGCGCCCAGCGCCGGATCGCTCATGCTGCTCTTGCCGGTTTCCACGTGTCCGGCAAAGCGCCGCGCGAACAGCGGGTCCGTATCGACCGTTATCGCCAGGTCGTACCAGCCATGCGCATTGCGAAGGTCGAGGTAGAGCTGCTCGGTATCGCCGCCGCGTACTGAATGCTTGATGACATTGCCCGGATCGTACGCGTTGACGATCGTGAACTGGCAACGTGCGCTGCCCACGTTCTCCAGCCGCAGTTGCAGGTTGCCGTTCGAGACGTCGTAGCCTTCCGCCACTTCGGGCCGCGCGATATCGGAACCATGCCACCAGCTGCGCGCAACCGGCCTGCCCGCGAAGCGGCGCAGAAAGCCGTTCGGGCCGTGCACGGTGAAGTCGTAGCTGCCGTCGGCATTGCACGGCAACTGATCCTGCAAGCGCTTGCCGGCTTCCACCGTATAGGTGCGCGGCGCATCGAGACTGTGGGCGGTGTAGACCAGAAACACCGCGCCGGTGCGGCCCGTGTTGACGAAGCGCATGGTGAGTTGATTGGCCGCGCCTTCGCCGTGCACGCGCACGAACAGCTCGTAAGGCAGCGCGCGAGCGGGGCGCACGCCGGCTTCCTGCTTCGGCAGTGCCTGCAGGGCAGGCGGCAGCGGTACGTAATCCGGGTGGCGGTTCTGGTCCGGCGGCACGTAGCCGCTCGTGCTCGGTAGCGTCGGGAAGGCGTCGTTCGGATTGCTGAAGTTGAACGCGGACATCAGATCGCCGCACACCGCGCGGCGCCACGGCGTGATGTTCGATTCGCCGAGATTGTGATCGTGGCCGAAACGCTTTTCAATAAAACGGATCACCGACGTATGGTCGAACAGTTCCGAGCACACGTAACCGCCTTTCGACCACGGTGAAACCACCAGCATCGGCACGCGCGTTCCGAGGCCGTACGGTGCGGCGGGAGTCTTCGCGTCGCCCGGATAGATTTCGTTGCTGGTGTCCACGGTCGACAAGCCGTTCGCGCTCGACGAAGGTGCGAAGGGCGGCACCATGTGATCGAAGAAACCGTCGTTCTCGTCGTAGTTGATGAGCAGCACCGTCTTGCTCCACACCTCGGGATTGGACGTGAGAATCTGCAACACCTGGTCGATGTACCACGCGCCATAGTTCGACGGCCAGTTCGGGTGTTCGGAATAGGCTTCGGGCGCGACGATCCACGACACTTGCGGCAACGCGTTGTTCTGCACGTCGCGCTTGAGAATATCGAAGTAGCCGTCGCCCTTTGCCGCATTCGTGCCGGTGCGCGCGTTATCGTAGAGCGGGTTGCCGGGCTGCGCGTTGCGGTACTGATTGAAGTAGAGCAGCGAGTTGTCGCCGTAGTTGCCGATATACGGGTTCTGCGTCCAGCCCCACGAGCCGTTGGCGTCGAGACCGGTGCCGATGTCCTGATAGATCTTCCACGAAATGCCCGCATTCTGCAGGACTTCGGGGTAGGTGGACCAGCCGTAGCCGAGTTCGGAATTGTCGATCACCGGTCCGCCGCCGCTGCCGTCATTGCCCACCCAGCCGCTCCACATGTAATAGCGGTTCGGGTCCGTCGGTCCCATCAGCGAGCAGTGGTACGCGTCGCAGATCGTGAAGGCGTCGGCGAGCTGATAGTGAAACGGAATGTCCTCGCGCGTGAGGTAGGCCATCGTCGTGGCGCCTTTCGCGGGTACCCATTGATCGTAGCGGCCGCCGTTCCACGCCGCGTGCGTGCTGGTCCAGTCGTGCGCGAGATCCTGGAGGAATTGCAGGCCCAGATTGGGCGCGGTGGGGTGGAACGGCAGCACGTAGCCGAGATCCGCCGCGAGCGGCTGATACCACACGGGCTTGCCGTTCGGCAAATTGGTCGCGCGCGTGTCGCCAAAACCGCGCACGCCTTTGAGCGTGCCGAAGTAGTGGTCGAACGAGCGGTTTTCCTGCATCAGCACGACAATGTGCTCGACGTCGCGAATCGTGCCGGTCTTGTTGTTGGCAGGAATGGCGAGCGCGTTGCGAATGCCCAGAGGCAGCATGCTCAATGCGGTGGCGGAACCGGCAGCATGCGCGGCGGAGCGCAGAAAATCACGGCGATTTTTTGAGGTCATGGTATTGGCTTTCGATCTTCGGTGGAGGAACGATCCACGAGGCGCGCGAGCCCCACCCGCGCGTCGCGTGAGGCGCGAAACTCAGTCCACGGTGTGGATGACGGGCGTGGCGAGCGGCGCCGGCGCGGCAGCAGACAGTGCCGGGTCGGCGCTTGATGCGGGTAGTGCTGGGGTTTGAATCGTCAGCGCGGCGGGCGCCGGTGAAGCGGAGGACGGATTCGCCGGGAGAAGCGCGGCGGCAGTGCTCTCGCTGGCGGGAATCTCGGTAGGACTAACCGCGCTCGTGCCGGCTGTTTTGTCGTCGTCGTTGCCACAAGCACCGACCAGCGCACAAAGCGACAGGGCAGCCAGCGCGGCCGCCAAACGTTTGCAATGCAAGGCTTTAGACGGCTTCGACACAACGGACATGGCAATGTCTCCGGCACGGGGAAGATGCGCGAGGGCATCGACGTGCCCAGGTCAGCGATACGCAAGAATAGTCGCTGACCTGTGTAACTTTTGTGAAGATGTGGAAATTTGAGTATTTGGTGAGAGCTGGGCGCCGACCAATCGCACACTGCGTTAGCATGCCGAAAGGTTTGGCCTCGCTCGATGATCAGGAAGACGCGCTTCCAGCAACGAATGCCGCAATGGCTTCGTTCAAAGCCTCGGGCGCGTCGCGATGCGGCGAATGCCCGCAAGCCTCGAGCTTGACCAGTTGCGCATGTGGAACGTGTGCGGCGATCGTATCGATCTGGGCCATCGTGCCGTAGTTGTCGTCATGGCCTTGCACCGCGAGCAGCGGCTTGCGGATGGACGCCAGTTCCCCGGCAATCGTCCACGTTCGGAATGCCGGATTCAGCCAGATGTCGTTCCAGCCATAAAACGCCGAATCGACGTCCGCGTGATAGCGGCTGAGTTTGCTGCGCAGGTCGGTGGTTTCGTAGAGCTGTTTGGTCTGCGCGATGCTTTCCACCGAAATATCCTCGACGAACACATGCGGCGCAATCGCCACCGCGCCGGCCAATTCCTCGGCATGGAGCGCGGCGTACAGCAGGGTGATCGAGCCGCCGTCGCTATGACCGATCAGCCACATGCGGCGGCGTTCGCGTGAATCGATACCGAGTGCGTCGAGCAATGCGGGCAGAATGTCGCGCGCCTGCGCCGTCATGAAATCGGTGGGCCACTTCACCTCATGCGCACGCGGTGTGGAAAGCCCGTAGCCGGGCCGCGAATAGACGAGCCCTCGCATGCCGAGCCGTTCGCACAGTGTTTGCGGCCAGTCGCGCCACATCGCGATCGAACCGAGGCCTTCATGCAGGAAGACGGCGATCGGCGCGTCGGTCGCGCGCGCATTCACCCAGCGATACTCGATGCGCAGCGGTCCATGCGACGCGGTAGCGGGCAGTTCAGCGAACTCGCTAACGGTCGTTGCGGCGGTAACGTTGGCGCTGGCGGGGTTCTGCATAAATCACCTTATGACTGCTCGCGCAGTTTGAAACGTTGAATTTTTCCGGTGGCGGTTTTCGGCAGATCGTCGGCGAACACGATATCGCGCGGATATTTGTGCGGCGCGAGCCGGTCCTTCACGAAAGCTTTCAACTCGTCCGCGAGTATCTCAGATGGCGTGAATTCACGCTTCAGTACGACGAACGCGCGCGTCTTGACGAGGCCGCCGTGATCGACGCCGACCACCGCGGCTTCGAGCACCGCGTCGTGCTGCACCAGCACCATTTCCACTTCGACGGGCGAGACATACTGGCCGCTGACTTTCAGCATGTCGTCGCTGCGGCCCGCATAGACATAGCAGCCATTCGGCAGCCGGCAGTACTTGTCGCCGCTGCGAATCCATTCGCCGAGAAAGGTGGCGCGCGATTTCTCGCGGTTGTTCCAGTACATCACCGCCGCGCTCGGCCCTTTGATGAACAGATCGCCGACTTCGCCGTCGGGCACGGCGTGGCCCGCATCGTCGCGCAATTCGACTTCGTATCCGGGCACCGGTCGGCCCGTGGTGCCGTATTCGACTGCGCCCGCGCGATTGGACAAAAAGATGTGCAGCATTTCGGTCGAGCCGATGCCGTCGAGAATTTCGCAGCCGAAGTGCGCGGTAAAGCGCTCGCCGATTTCGCGCGGCAACGCTTCGCCCGCCGACGTGCAAATGCGTATCGCGACATCGGCGCGCGCGGGCAGGTTCGGCGACACCAGCATGTTCGCGTAGAGCGTGGGCACGCCGTAAAACACCGTCGGGCGATGTTTGACGAGGCGCGCGAAGATCGCGTCGGCGGTGGGGCGCTCGGCCATCAGGATCGCGGTCGCGCCGACCGAGAGCGGGAATGTCAGTCCATTGCCGAGACCGTATGCAAAGAACAGTTTGGCCGCGGAAAACACCACGTCGCTTTCGGCAATGCCGAGAATTGGCTTGGCATACAGCTCGGCAGTCCAGTAAAGGTTGGCGTGCGTGTGAACGGTGCCCTTCGGCTTGCCGGTCGAGCCCGACGAGTACAGCCAGAAGGCGATGTCGTCGCAACCGGTCGCGGCGGCTTTGGCGGCAGGCGTGGCGGCGTCAATCAGGTCGTCAAGCAGAGGCGCGAGGAGCGGCTCGCCTTCACGCGGTTGCGAGACGATCAGCTGACAGCCGTCATGTTCGGCGGACTCCAGCGCCTGCGTCACGTTCTGCACGAGCGCACCCGAGGCGATCACGGCGCGCGCGTGGCTATGCGTCAGCATGTACACGTAGTCGGCGGGCGTGAGCAGCGTGTTCGCCACGACCGGCACGACGCCCGCGTAGAGCGCGCCGAGAAAGGCAACCGGTAGCGCGATGGTGTCGTGCATCACCAGCAGTATTCGCTCTTCAGGATGCACGCCGAGCGTACGCAGCGCGCTGGCGAAGCGCCGCGCGCGGTCTTCGAGTTCACCGTAGGTCGTGCTGCCGGTGTCGTCGATATAGGCGGTCTTGCCGGCGCGCGTTTCGTTCAATTGAAACAGGTAGGCCGCGAAATTGAACAGCGCGGGCGGCGCTTCGACCGTCGCGGCGGGCTGGTTAGCCGCCTTTTCCAGCAGGGCTTCCATGTGTCTCCTCCATCGGGTGGGCGCGGTCCGGCTGTTCTGTGCTCATGATCCGCTCGATGCTTGCGGGCTGATTCGCGTGCCCGGTCCTGATTGCTACGTTTTTGCTGCGGTCGTGCGCCGTCAGGCCGAGGGTAAATGCGTCGTCTGTGTGAGCGCCTCGATTGCCGCGCTCGCGGCCTGGATGGCCGAGCGCCGGTGATAGAAAGCGAGTGCGCGCAAGCCACCGAGTTCTTCGCCGCCGCCCGCGCGGCCCGGTCCGCCGTGCAGCGACATCGGCATCAAGTTGCCGTGACCGGTTTGACTCTGCTGCACGGAGGGCGAAATGGCATGCACACGACCGTGCGAATCCGCGAGTTCCAGCGTGAGGCGGCCGAGATGCGCTTCGTCGTTCGAATAGATCGATGCGACGAGGGATCCGAGACCGCGTCGCGCGAGGGTGACTGCGTGCGCTTCGGGTAGCGCATGTCCAGCGGCGGAAACGCGATAAGGCGCCACGCTCGCGACCGGTCCGAATACTTCGAGGTCGTGCAGGAGCGTCGCGTTATCAGGATCGTTGACGACGAACAGATGCGGCGCGACGCAAGCCGCGATGGTTGCGTCCGCATCGATGAGCGGCACTGCTGAGCCGTCGAAAGCGAGCACCGCTTCTTCCCGAAGCGCCGCGATACCGGCCAGTACGTTCTCGTATTGCTCGCGGCTCACGAGCGAACCCATACGCACGGCGTCGTTGCGCGGATTGCCGACGGTGATCTTCGCGAGCTTCGCCTTTAGTGCCTCGAGCACAGCTTCAAGTACAGCCTCCGGCACGAAAGCGCGGCGGATGGCCGTGCATTTTTGCCCGGATTTCACCGTCATTTCCCGCACGACTTCCTTGATGAACAGATCGAAGGCGGGCGTCTCGGGCGTGGCGTCGGCGCACAGAATCGCGCTGTTCAGACTGTCGGCTTCGACGTTCAGGCGTGCACCGCCCTGTACGAATGCCGGATGTGCGCGCAACGTGGCGGCCGTGTCCGCAGAGCCCGTGAACGACACCACGTCGAAAGGCTGAATCTGATCGAGCAGGCCCGCCGAGCCGCCGCAGATCACGGAGAGCGCGCCGGGCGGCAGAATGCCCGCGTCGACCACGTCGGCGACCATGCGTTGGGTGAGCCAGGCGGTGGCCGTGGCGGGCTTGACGATGACGGGCACGCCCGAGAGCAGGGCCGGCGCGGCTTTTTCCCACAAGCCCCACGACGGAAAATTGAAGGCGTTGATAAACAGCGCGACGCCGCGTGTCGGCGTCAGCACGTGCTGCACGTTGAACGATCGATCCTTGCTCAGCGAGTCGGTGTTGCCGTCCCGTAGTGCATGCACCTCGCCAAGCGTTGCGCCGAGTTTCGCGTAATACGACAGCGTGAAAATACCGCCGTCGATATCGACCGCGGAGTCGTTGCGCGTGGTGCCCGAATTCGCGGTGGCGATCGCGTAATAGTCGTCGCGTTTCGCTTGCAGCAGCTTGACGATATCGGCGAGGCGGGCGGCGCGCTGCGCATAGGTCAGCGCTCGCAACGCCGCGCCGCCTTCATCGCGGGCAAAGCGGAAGGCGTGGGCGAGATCGAGGCCCTCGCTCGAGACGCGCACGAGCGCTTCGCCCGTCACCGGATCGGTGAGCGTGACGCCTGTGCCGCTGCCCGCGATCCACTGGCCGCCCACGTGGTTCTTCAATAGTTCGGTCATGGCGGCGCTCAAGCGGGAGTGAATTCGATTGCGCCTTGCGGCAACAGATACAGCACCAGCGCCTCGCCGTTCGCCACCGTCGGTCGATGCGCGGAGCCGGGGCCGTACACGCACCAGCCGGCCGGGTGGCCGTCGAACGTGGCGCCTGCGGTCAGCGGCATGATCAGATCGATCTCGCCATTGGGGTGAACATGGTGCGGGCCGGCGATATCGTTCATATCGACCACGTCGACGGAAAAGCCGTGCGTCTCGGGCAGCGCCTTGAAGATGCGGCCGTAGCGAATGCCGCCGCCTTCGCGGTTGCACAGCCAGCCTTCGGCGACGCCGCTGCGGCAGGCTTCGGCAAGCTCGCGGAACGTGCCGCCTTCAGCGGGATAGGTGTCGTTCAGCCACGCCGCCAGGCTGCCGTCGAGCGGCCGGCCGGCGAGTTGCTCCGTGACGCCCGCAATCAGGCGCTGGAATTCATGTGGGGACATGCGAGCCTCCAGGTCGGCGCGTTCGACCGCCACACGCACGTTAATGCATGCGAGTCGTCGCGCACTCTCCATGACGCCGCCGGAAATTCTCGGCAGCGTTTGTTATTGAATCAATATTTGGCGAAAATTAACCGTTCACCACCTGCGTGTCAAGCACTATAGTACATGTACCGAAGTTAAGGGGTAGCAAAACATGAACCAAAATTACTCTCCTGCGCCATTGGACGACTCCCCAGACGAGGATGCGGGCCGCGCGGGCGCGCCGGCGGAGCGCGGCGTCGAGCGCGAAGAGCGCGATCCCTTTCTCACGGCAATGGGCGAGCGCGTGCGCCTCCTGCGTGCGCGCCGTGGCATGACACGCAAGACGCTGGCAACGGAAACGGGCCTGTCGGAGCGGCACCTGGCGAATCTGGAATCAGGTGTGGGCAATGCGTCGGTGCTCGTGCTGCGGCAGATCGCGACCACCTTGAACTGTTCGCTGGCCGAGGTGATCGGCGACGAAACCACCGCCTCCGCCGAGTGGCTGCTGATCCGCGAATTGCTTCACGGGCGCGATCAGGCGGCCCTGCAGCGCGCCCGCGTGACGCTGGCCGAGATGTTCGCGCAGGCGCCGCGCGACCCGCATCGCAAGGACCGGATTGCGCTGATCGGCCTGCGTGGCGCGGGCAAATCGACGCTCGGAAGGATGCTGGCGCAGGAGCGCAAGGTGCCGTTCGTCGAACTCACGCGGGTGATCGAGCAACTGGCCGGCTGCCCGCCTTCGGAGATTCATTCGCTGTACGGAGCGGCCGCTTACCGGCGCTATGAGCACCGTGCGCTCGAGGCCGTGATTCAGGAGCACGAGCATGCGGTGATTGCGTCGCCGGGCGGGCTGGTGTCGGAATCGGGCACCTTCAATACCTTGCTGTCGCACTGCTACACGGTGTGGCTGCAGGCCGCGCCGGAGGAACATATGCGCCGGGTCGTCGCGCAAGGCGACCTGCGGCCGATGTCGGGTAACAAGGAGGCGATGGACGACCTCAAGCGCATCCTGGCGGGGCGCAGCGAACTGTATGGTCGCGCCGATATGACCTTCGACACCAGCGAAAAAACCCTGGCCGACGCCTATCTGCAACTGCGCGACCGCCTCGCTGCAAGGCTTGCCGCCGAATCGCCGGATGACGTGCGGGTGGGTTGATCTGCGCTCCGGCGTCAGGGTTTACTAGCAAACATGCACTAAAGTGCTTTACATGGGTTTGTCGGTGCACTATTGTTCAAAAAACAAATTTGCATCGTCCAGTCAGGAGACGCCCCATGTCCACAGCAGAAACCGCCGTTGCGCCGGTCGACTACCGCACCGATCCCTCGCAGTACAAGCATTGGAAGCTGAGCTTCAATGGTCCGGTCGCGACGCTCGGCATCGACATCGCCGAGGACGGCGGTATCCGTGACGGCTACAAGCTCAAGCTGAATTCATATGACCTCGGCGTCGACATCGAACTGCACGACGCAATACAGCGCATCCGCTTCGAGCATCCGGAAGTGAAAACCGTGGTGCTGACGAGTCTGAAGGATCGCGTGTTCTGCTCGGGCGCCAACATCTTCATGCTGGGTCTTTCCACTCATGCGTGGAAGGTGAACTTCTGCAAGTTCACCAACGAAACGCGCAATGGTCTGGAAGATTCCTCGCGCTATTCCGGTCTCAAGTTTCTCGCAGCGGTGAACGGCGCCTGCGCAGGTGGCGGCTACGAACTCGCGCTTGCCTGCGACGAGATCTATCTGGTGGATGACCGCTCGTCTTCAGTGTCGTTGCCGGAAGTGCCGCTGCTCGGCGTCCTGCCGGGCACCGGCGGCCTCACGCGGGTGACGGACAAGCGTAAGGTGCGCCACGATCGCGCCGACATTTTCTGCACGGTGGTCGAAGGCGTGCGCGGCGAACGCGCGAAAGCGTGGCGACTCGTGGATGAAGTCGTGAAGCCGAACCAGTTCGATCAGGCGATCCAGGCGCGTGCGCTCGAACTTGCCGCGCAGAGCGATCGTCCCGCGGACGCACAAGGCGTGATGCTCACACGTATAGAGCGCACGGATCGCGAAGACGGCCTCACGTATAAAACGCTCGACGTGACGATCGATCGCGCGAAGCGTATTGCAACGTTCACGGCCAGGGCTCCGCAAACCGAACCGCCGTCGGATATCGACGCCATTGTCGCAGCCGGCGCGAACTGGTGGCCGCTGCAATTCGCCCGTGAACTCGACGACGCGATCCTGTCCATGCGCACCAACGAGCTTGCGGTCGGCACGTGGGTATTCAGGACCGAAGGCGACGCGCGCAATCTGCTCGCCGCGGACGCTTCACTCATGCAGCACAAGGACCACTGGTTCGTTCGCGAGACGATCGGCCTGTTGCGCCGCACGTTGGCTCGCATCGACGTCTCGTCGCGTTCGCTGTTCACGCTGATCGAGCCGGGTTCGTGCTTTGCCGGCACTTTCGCGGAACTCGCCTTCGCCGCCGACCGCACTTATATGGCGGCGTTGCCGGCCAATGAGGACGAAGAGCCGGCCATCACGCTTTCGGAAGTCAACTTCGGTCTCTATCCGATGGTCACGCACCAATCGCGTCTTGCACGGCGTTTCTATGAAGAAGCCGCGCCGCTCGACGCCGTGCGCTCCCTGATCGGTCAGCCGATCAAACCGGTCGAAGCCGAACGGCTCGGTCTCGTGACGGCGTCGCCCGACGACATCGATTGGGCCGACGAAATCCGCATCGCGCTCGAAGAACGCGCGGCCATGTCACCGGATGCATTGACCGGGCTCGAAGCGAATCTGCGCTTTAACGGGCCGGAAACGATGGAGACGCGCATCTTCGGCCGTCTCACCGCGTGGCAGAACTGGATTTTCAACCGGCCGAACGCGGTGGGCGAGAAGGGCGCGCTCAAGGTGTACGGCAAGGGCAGCAAAGCGCAATTCGACGTCTCGCGTGTTTGATGCACGCTTGATTCAGCTTGATGCGCGTTGATACGCGTTGATGCGCCCTTGTCAGGTGCTTGATGCGCGGTCGAACGCCATCAGCGCGGCGAGCGCGATCGAAGCCGGCGACTTTCCCATACGCGCCTCTCATCGTCACTGAAGTTTCCGAACCAGGAACCGACCATGTCAACGATCAACTACAGCGAAAAGATTCCGAACAACGTCAACCTCGCCGACGACCGGGCGCTGCAGCGCGCGCTCGAACAATGGCAGCCGAATTTTCTGGCGTGGTGGGGCGACATGGGTCCGGAAGGCTCGCACGGCTACGACGTCTATCTGCGCACCGCAGTGAGCGTGGATGCGGGTGGCTGGGCGCATTTCGATCATGTGAAGATGCCCGACTACCGCTGGGGCATTTTCCTGACGCCCGGCGAGCAGGACCGCAAGATTCACTTCGGCGAACACAAGGGCGAAGCAGCGTGGCAGGACGTGCCGGGCGAACATCGCGCGAATCTGCGGCGCATTATCGTGACGCAAGGCGATACGGAACCCGCGTCGGTCGAGCAGCAGCGCCACCTCGGCTTGACCGCGCCTTCCATGTACGACTTGCGCAACCTCTTCCAGGTCAACGTGGAAGAAGGGCGCCACTTGTGGGCGATGGTGTACCTGCTGCATCGTTACTTCGGCCGCGATGGACGTGAGGAAGCCGAAGCATTGCTCGGCCGCCGCTCGGGCGACGAGGACAACCCGCGCATTCTCGGCGCGTTCAATGAGAAAACGCCGGACTGGCTCGCGTTTTTCATGTTCACGTACTTCACCGATCGCGACGGCAAATTCCAGTTGTCGGCCCTCGCCGAGTCGGGCTTCGATCCGCTCGCGCGCACCACGAAGTTCATGCTGACCGAAGAAGCGCATCACATGTTTGTGGGCGAATCGGGTGTCTCGCGGGTAATCCAGCGCACCGCCAAGGTCATGAACGAACTGGGCACGGACGACGTCGCGAAGATTCGCGCGGCCGGTGTGATCGATCTGCCGACCATTCAGCGCTATCTGAACTTTCACTACTCGGTCACGATCGATCTGTTCGGCGCCGATCATTCGTCCAACGCGGCCACGTTCTATAGCTCGGGCCTGAAAGGCCGCTACGAAGAAAACAAGCGCGACGACGATCATCAATTGAACGGCCAGAGCTACAAGCTGCTCGACGTGCAGGACGGCAAACTGGTCGAGCGTGAAGTGCCGATGCTCAACGCCATGAACGAAGTGCTGCGCGACGACTACATCAAGGATTCGGTGGCGGGCGTGGCGCGCTGGAACAAGGTGCTCGAAAAGGCCGGCATCGATTTCCGCATGACAGTGCCGCATAAAGCGTTCAATCGTCAGATCGGCACGTTCGCGGGCACGCGTGTGTCGCCCGATGGCCGCGTGGTCAGCGAAGCCGAATGGGCCGCCAACGAGGCGAAATGGCTCGCCACGCCGGAAGATCGCGCCTACGTCGCGTCGTTGATGGGGCGCGTTACGGAAGCCGGCAAGTTCGCCAACTGGATTGCGCCGCCTGCAATGGGTGTGAACCGTCAGCCGGTCGATTTCGAATACGTGCGCTTTAACTGAACGCGCGAGCGGCGCGTAGCACGCTTGCGCCGCACATCCTGGTGGAGGAAGTCATGAACGGCCCAGTATCGATCGAAGTTCTCAGGCAGCATCTGATCGATCCGGAAATCTGCATTCGCTGCAATACGTGCGAAGAGACTTGCCCGGTCGATGCGATCACGCACGACGACAACAACTACGTGGTCAAGGCGGAGATCTGCAACGGCTGCATGGCATGCGTGCCGCCGTGTCCGACCGGCGCAATCGACAACTGGCGCACGGTGCTCAAGGCCGATGCCTATCCGATCGACGAGCAGTTCACATGGGACGTCCTGCCGGAACAGAACACAATGGCCGTGCCCGCTGCGGACGAATCGCCGGGCGCGGGCGCATACGGCGATACGCCTGCGGACGCGAGCGGCATCGAAGTGGACACCGTGCGCGGTTCGGTCGTGCCGCCGTGGTCGGCCGCGAAGCCGTATGTGAATCTCTACACGCACAAAGCGCCGACTACCGCGACGGTGGTCGGCAATTACCGGCTCACCGATGGTTCGACCGACAGCGACATTCATCACATCGTGCTCGATTTCGGCTCGATGCCGTTTCCGGTGCTGGAAGGCCAGTCGATCGGCATTCTGCCGCCCGGCGCGAGCGCCGATGGCCGCACACATCACGCGCGCCAGTATTCGATTGCGAGCCCGCGTGATGGCGAGCGGCCCGGTTATAACAACATTTCGCTGACGGTCAAACGCGTTTCGCAGCAGCACGGCGATTCGACCGACGGCGTGTGTTCGAACTACCTGTGTGATCTGAAGAAGGGTGACGTGGTCAGCGTGATCGGCCCGTTCGGCGGCACCTTCCTGATGCCGAACCATCCGAACTCGCATCTGCTGATGATCTGCACGGGTACGGGTTCAGCGCCGATGCGCGCGATGACCGAGTATCGCCGCCGGCGCCGCTTGAAGGGCGCGACCGGCAAGCTGATGCTGTTCTTCGGCGCGCGGACCAAAGAAGAGTTGCCGTACTTCGGCCCGCTCACGAATCTGCCGAAGGATTTCATCGATACCAATCTGGCGTTTTCGCGCACGCCGGGCCAGCCGAAGCGGTACGTTCAGGACGCCATGCGCGAGCGCGCGGTCGATGTGGCGCAAATGCTAAGAGACGACAACACGCATATCTACGTGTGCGGATTGAAGGGCATGGAAGATGGTGTGTTGCAGGCGCTCAAGGAGATCGGCGAGCAGCATCAGCTGGATTGGGAGGCGCTGTGGGGGAAGCTCAAGCGTGAGGGACGGTTGCATCTGGAGACTTACTGACCGGACTTTGTCCGGTCGCTAAGCGGCACTGACTTTCTGGTCTTGCGATAGGTCACCAGATAGTCTTGACATGAGGGTAGGCGCGGATCTTCTCGTCCTTCGTGATAAGGGGGGCCGCGAACTTGCGCGCCGTGGCGACAATCATCCGGTCGGCGGGATCTTTGTGAAACTCGCCGGGAAGATCGACCGACTTCGTTGCAATTTCAACATCGACCGGCACAAAGCGTACCGCTTCGATCGCGGAAACCGTGGCGAGCCAACTGCTTACATCCATGGAGAGCACGAGCCTCTCCCTTTCTACCAGCATGGCAATTTCCCATGCGGAGATCGCCGAGACTGCGATTTCTCCGTCAGCCAGTTCGTGCGTGATAGCCGTTCTTGCCTTCTTGCTTAAAGTCGAATCGCCGGTGGCCCACCAGATCAGAGTATGGGTGTCCAGAACGATCACTGCGCGGCCTCCCAATCGTCCTCTCCAATAGGTGCCGTGGGGTTGTCGTAATGCAAAACCGTGCCGCGCAGTATCTCGAGGGGGCTGCGTTCGACCCCTCGGTAGGGACGAACTTCAACTGCGGGTTTGCCATGGTCCGTCACTATCACGCTTTCTCCCGTTGTTTCCACCTGCCTGAAAAATTCGAGTGCTTTAGCCTTGAACTCGGATTTCGACACCAGATTTCCCGCCATAATTGTACCTATAGTCACATGTCTATAGTCATAATTATAAGGTGGAAAGCGACATAGCTATAGCGACGGAAATAGAAGTTTCTTTATGCGCGCCCCTCGGACAAGTCCGACGTCTCCGGCGACACCGCCCCGCATGCCCGAATCACCAACTGCACGACTTCCTCCGTCGTCGCCTCGAACGCTTTCTGCGTCAACGCACGTTTGCCTTTGAGCGCCCGAATCTGGGCATCGAAGTCGGCGTAGTGCTGGGTCGTCGCCCAGATCATGTACATCAACGTCTGCGCATTCACCGGCGCAAGCAACCCGCGCGCGATCCAGTTGTCGATCACCTTCACACGGCTGTCGAGCCACGGCTTCACACGCTCCGTGAGAATGTCCTCCATGTGTTCCGCGCCGTGAATGATCTCGCTCGCCCACACCTTCGAACCGAGCGGGCGGCGGCGCGACAATTCCATTTTCGCGCGAACATAGCCGCCAATCGCCTCGACCGGGTCGTCGCTGCATTCGAACGTGTCGGCCGCGCGATACCAGTCTTCGAACAGATCTTCCAGCACGCGCCGGTAAAGCGCGAGCTTGGTCGGGAAGTAGTAGTGCAAGTTGGCTTTCGGTAAGCCTGCACGTTCAGCGATCATCGCAGTGCTCGTGCCGTCGAGTCCGCGCTCCGCAAAAACCGCCTCCGCGCACGCCAGAAGATGCGCTTCATTCGATTCGCGAATGTGTGCCTTGCGCCGCCGCAAAGGCGCGCGCGTTTCTTCATTTTCCGTGATGTCGGCCGCCACGTCGTCGTCTCTCATGTTCGCCTTCGGCGGCATCTGTGCCGCGTCGCGCTTCATTCTAGTCGTTTGGCGCGGCGCTCACACGCGCATTCGCTACCCGCCCCAAATCCATGTTGCAATGCAATGGCACGCTTCTCGCTATGTTTCTCACCGCACGAAAGGTGTTGATTTGGCGAGTTTAATCGTCTACAACCTGTCCAACTGGACAGGATTGGAAGAGCAGGCGATACCCCAGGGTTTGCCCTCTCTATAAGAGGCGATCGAACTCATCGCGTATGCACCGCCCGCGTGCGGCAGCGCCCCAAAATCCACCGCCGATGCACCAGTTTTACGTCGGTTCACCGAAAGGAGCGAGACGAATGAACGCGGTATCCGAAGCGCTGAAGGGCGCAGAGCCCACCACCTCGATCAAGGTCGATGGCAAGCGGTTGTGGGACAGTCTGATGACGATGGCGAAGATCGGCGCGACACCCAAAGGCGGCGTCTGTCGCCTCGCGCTCACCGACCTCGACAAGGAAGGGCGTGACCTGATAGTGAGTTGGGCGAAGCAAGCCGGCTGCACAGTCAGCGTCGATCAGATGGGCAATGTGTTCATGCGTCGCGCCGGGCGCAATCCCGCCGCGCTGCCGGTCATGACCGGCTCGCACGCCGACTCGCAGCCGACCGGCGGGCGCTTCGACGGCATCTATGGCGTGCTGGGCGGTCTCGAAGTGATTCGGAGTCTGAACGATCACGGTATCGAGACGGAGCATCCGGTCGAAGTGGTGATCTGGACCAACGAGGAAGGCTCGCGCTTCGCGCCGGCCATGGTGGCATCGGGCGTGTTCGCCGGCGTGTTCACGCTCGACTACGGTCTGTCGCGCAAGGACGTGGATGGCAAAACCATTGGCGAGGAACTCGAACGCATCGGCTATGCGGGCGATGTACCGTGCGGTGGACGGCCACTGCACGCGGCCTTTGAGCTGCACATCGAACAAGGGCCGATTCTCGAAGCGGAACAGAAAACCATCGGCGTGGTGACCGACGCGCAAGGTCAGCGCTGGTACGAAATCATGCTGACCGGGCAGGAGGCGCACGCGGGTCCGACGCCCATGCCGCGCCGTCGCGACGCCTTGCTCGGCGCCGCTCGCGTGGTCGATCTGGTCAATCGCATCGGTCTGGACAACGCACCGTTCGGTTGCGCGACGGTCGGCATGATGCAGGTCTATCCGAACTCGCGCAACGTGATTCCAGGCCGCGTGTTTTTCACCGTCGATTTCCGTCATCCGGACGATGCAGTGCTCGCGAAAATGGACGCCGCGTTGCGCAAGGGCGTGGCGGACATCGCGAACGGCATCGGGCTCGAAACCGAACTCGAGCAGATCTTTTATTACGCGCCCGTCGCTTTCGACGAAGCCTGTGTGAAGTCCGTGCGCGCCGCGGCGGAACGCTTCGGTTATCCGCATCGCAATATGGTGTCCGGTGCGGGACACGATGCCTGTTATCTGTCGCAAGTCGCGCCGACCTCGATGGTGTTCGTGCCGTGCGTGGACGGTATCAGTCACAACGAGATCGAGGACGCCACCTTCGAATGGATCGAAGCCGGCGCCAACGTGTTGCTGCACGCCATGCTGGAGCGGGCATGCGAGCCGGTTTCATGACGATGTCATAACGCTTTGGCGGTTGCGGTCCTTACCACCCGTTCGACCCGCTTCACCGTAGTGCCCATTAAAACATGCCGTCCCGGTTGCGCCTGACGCGCGGCCGGCGGGAGCGGCTACGTCCTCACATCGAAGAAGGAACGCGTATGGCCATCAAGCAAACCGGCGACATTGCCGCTCAGCGCCTGTCGCCCGAGCAGCTCTCGTGCGAGTTCTCCGACATCGCACCGTTGCTCGACGCGAGCGCCGCAGCCGCGGCGGCGAGCCGCTGCCACTACTGTTACGACGCGCCGTGCGTGAACGCCTGCCCGACGCAGATCGACATTCCCAGTTTCATCCGCAAGATCAGCAACGGCAATCTGAAGGGCGCGGCAGTGGACATTCTGTCCGCCAACCCGCTGGGCGGCATGTGCTCACGTGTCTGCCCGACAGAGATTCTTTGCGAAGGCGCCTGCGTGCGTAACCATCAGGATGCGAAGCCGGTGGCGATCGGCGCACTGCAACGTCATGCCACCGATTGGGCAATGGCGCGCGGTGAAGCGCTCTTCAAGCGCGCAGCCGAAACCGGCCGACACGTTGCGGTGGTCGGCGCGGGTCCGGCGGGACTCGCCTGTGCACACCGTCTTGCACTGGCCGGCCATAACGTGACGATCTTCGACGCTCACGAAAAGGCCGGTGGTCTGAACGAGTACGGCATTGCCGCCTACAAGACCGTCGACGATTTTGCGCAGCGTGAGGTGGAGTGGCTGTGCTCGGTTGGCGGCATCGAGATCAGACACGGCGTCTCGCTTGGACGCGATGTCGACCTCGACACACTGCGCAAGCAGCATGATGCTGTGTTCCTCGCGATCGGTCTCACCGGCGTGCGGGCACTTGCGATGGAAGGCGAGGACCTTGGCGGCGTGATGAATGCGGTGGACTTCATCGAACAGGTGCGCAGCGCGAGCGACCTTGGCACGGTGCCGGTGGGCCGGCGGGTCGTCGTGGTCGGCGGCGGCAATACGGCGGTGGATGCGGCCGTGCAAAGCCGCAAGCTCGGCGCAACCTCGGTGACGATGGTGTACCGGCGCGGCGTCGAATCGATGAGCGCGACGTGGGCCGAGCGCGATTTCGCGCGGACCAGCGGCGTCACGCTCGTCACGCACGCCACGCCGATGCGTTTGATCGGCGAAGGCGGCGTGGTTACGGGCGTCGAATTCGCACGCACGTTGAATGACGGTGGCGAGGAGCGGTTTGTCGTCGAAGCGGACATGGTGCTCAAGGCGATCGGCCAGACGCTCGTGCCGGTCGGCATAGAACGGGAATTGCTGACGTTGGACGGCAGCCGCATCGCGGTGGATGCGAATGGCCAGACCTCGCTCGTGGGCGTGTGGGCCGGCGGCGATTGCGCGGCTACCGGCGGCATCGACCTCACGGTGCAGGCGGTGCAGGACGGCAAAATGGCCGCTGCCGCGATCGACGCACAGTTCGCTCGTACAGCGGTTAAGGCCGCCTGAACGAACCATGCCAAATTGAACGAAGCGTCATACCAGACAAAAACAGCAGTCCCCAAGGAGCCGAACATGGCCGATCTGCGCTGTACGATTGCCGGCATCACCTCGCCGAATCCCTTCTGGCTCGCCTCCGCGCCGCCGACCGACAAAGCCTACAACGTGAACCGCGCCTTCGAGGCGGGCTGGGGCGGCGTGGTGTGGAAAACGCTCGGCCTCGACCCGCACGTGGTGAACGTGAGCTCGCGTTACGGCGCGGTGCAATGGAACGGCCAGCGTATTGCGGGTTTGAACAATATCGAACTGATTACCGACCGTCCGCTCGAGGTCAATCTTAAGGAAATCGCGCAAGTCAAACGCGACTGGCCCGATCGCGCGATGATCGTCTCGCTGATGGTGCCGTGCAACGAGCGCGACTGGAAGTGGATCCTGCCGCTCGTCGAGGACACCGGCGCCGATGCGGTCGAATTGAATTTCGGCTGCCCGCATGGCATGAGCGAGCGCGGCATGGGCGCGGCGGTCGGCCAGGTGCCCGAATATGTCGAGATGGTCACGCGTTGGGTCAAGGAGGGCACGAAGCTGCCGTGCCTTGTCAAGCTCACGCCGAATATCAGCGACATTCGTCTGGGTTCGCGCGCGGCTTATAAAGGCGGCGCGGACGGCGTGTCGCTGATCAACACGATCAACTCGATTGTCGCCGTCGATCTCGACGCGATGTCGCCGCTGCCGATGGTCGACGGCAAGGGCACCCACGGCGGCTACTGCGGCCCGGCAGTGAAACCGATCGCGCTGAACATGGTCGCGGAAATCGCACGCGACGTGGAAACGCCGAACCTGCCGATTTCCGGCATTGGCGGAATCTCCTCCTGGCGCGACGCCGCCGAATTCATGGTGCTCGGCGCGGGCAGCGTACAGGTTTGCACGGCGGCGATGCACTACGGATTCCGTATCGTTTCCGACCTCGCCGACGGCCTCTCCAACTGGATGGACGAAAAAGGCTACGCGACGCTCGACGACATTCGCGGCCGCGCCGTGCCGAACGTGACCGACTGGAAATACCTGAACCTCAAATACGACATCAAGGCGCGCATCGATCAGGACAAGTGCATTCAGTGCGGCCTGTGCCATATCGCCTGCGAAGACACGGCTCACCAGGCGATCATGAAAGAAAAAGATGGCGTCCGGCATTTTGAAGTGATGGACTCCGAATGTGTCGGCTGCAATCTGTGCATGCATGTGTGTCCGGTCGAACAGTGCATCACGATGGAGCGCGTGGACAACGGCGAGTACGCGAACTGGACCACGCATCCGAATAACCCGGCGCGCGTGGGCGCAGAAGAGGGGGCAACAGCGGACGCGGCCGAAACCGCCGGGCACGCCCATGCCCACGCAGCGGCAAAAGCCGCCTGAAACAGCATGGGGTCGGAAAAAACGCAGCGCTAGTACTGAACCTGTCATTCCCATGGCCCGACGCGCCGCAAGAAGCCGCGCGGGCCTCAACGATCGAGTGGAGATCTTTAGATGAAGCAGACAGCGCAATCCGCCGACCCGCAGTTCGCGGCCGGCGTGCAGGGCAGCAGTCTATACAACGACGATCTGGCGCCGACCGGCGTCGCACAGCGCACGTGGAAGTGGTATCACTTCGCCGCGCTGTGGGTGGGGATGGTGATGAACATCGCGTCTTACATGCTCGCCGCCGGCTTGACGGAAGAGGGCATGTCGCCGTGGCAAGCCGTGGTGACCGTGTTGCTCGGCAACCTGATCGTGCTGGTGCCGATGCTGCTGATCGGCCACGCGGGCGCGAAGCACGGCATTCCGTATGCGGTGCTGGTGCGCTCCTCGTTCGGAACCCAGGGCGCCAAATTGCCGGCAATGCTGCGCGCGATCGTCGCATGCGGCTGGTACGGCATTCAGACATGGCTCGGCGGCAGCGCGATCTACACGCTGCTCAATATTCTCACGGGCAACGCGCTGCACGGCGCGGCTTTGCCGTTTCTCGACATTTCGCTCGCGCAACTCGCGTGTTTCCTCGTGTTCTGGGCGCTGCAGATCTACTTCATCGTGCATGGCACCGATTCGATCCGCTGGCTCGAAAGCTGGTCCGCACCGATCAAGATCGTCATGTGCATTGCGCTCGTGTGGTGGGCGACCTCGAAAGCCGGCGGTCTTGGCTCGATGCTGTCGGCGCCGTCGCAATTCGTGCCGGGTGGCAAGAAGGAAGGCATGTTCTGGGCCACCTTCTGGCCAGGCCTTACGGCAATGGTCGGATTCTGGGCCACGCTCGCACTGAATATTCCCGACTTCACGCGCTTTGCCAGAACGCAGCGTGATCAGATCATCGGTCAGTCAGTCGGCTTGCCGGTGCCGATGGCGTTGCTCTCGGTGATCTCGGTAGTGGTCACGTCGGCCACCGTGGTGATCTACGGCAAGGCGATCTGGGATCCGATCGATCTGACGAGCCGCATGACCGGCATCGGCGTGGGTGTCGCGCTGATCATCCTCACGCTCGACACGATGTGCTGCAATCTCGCGGCGAATCTCGTCGGGCCGGCTTATGATTTTTCGAGCCTGTGGCCCAAGGGCATTTCGTATCGCGTGGGCGGCATGATTACCGCGACCATCGCGATCGTGATGATGCCGTGGAAGATTCTCGCCACCACGCAGGGCTATATCTTCACGTGGCTGGTCGGTTACTCGGCGCTGCTCGGTCCGGTGGCGGGTATTCTGATGGTCGACTATTTCCTGATTCGGGGCACTCGGCTCGACACGCGTGAACTGTTCGACGAACACGGCGAGTACAGCTATACCGGCGGCTGGAATATCGGCGCGGTGGTGGCACTCGTGATCGGCGTGCTGCCGAATCTGCCGGGCTTTTTGCACACCGCGTTTCCGGCGTCGTTCCCGAACGTGCCGGCGATCTTCAACACGCTCTATACGTATGCGTGGTTTGTCGGACTGGCGTTGGCGTCGATCGTATACAGCGCGTGGATGAAGTTGAGCAAAGGGCCGAGTGCGCGCGTGGCGAGTGCCTGAGACGCGCACGCGTATCGACGAAACGAAGTACGTAGCACCGAAACCAGCAGTTCATAAGGAGGCGGCAACATGACGACCCTGATTCGCGGCGGCACGATTATCGACGCGGAGAACACGTATCGTGCGGACGTGTTGTGTGCGGACCCGCAGGACGGCGGCACGATCCTGCAGATCGGCGCGGACCTGGAGGCGCCGGCGGGCGCCACGATCGTCGACGCGGGCGGGCAGTATGTGATGCCCGGTGGCATCGATCCGCACACGCATATGGAATTGCCGTTCATGGGCACCACGGCGAGCGACGATTTCTACACGGGCACGGCGGCGGGTTTGTCGGGCGGCACGACGAGCATCATCGACTTCGTGATTCCAAGCCCGAAGCAGCCGTTAATGGACGCCTTCAGGGAATGGCGCGGCTGGGCGGAGAAAGCGTCGGCGGACTATGGTTTTCACGTCGCGGTGACGTGGTGGGACGATTCGGTCTATCGCGACATGGGCACGTTGGTGGAGGAGCACGGCGTGTCGAGCTTCAAGCACTTCATGGCCTACAAGAACGCGATCATGGCCGACGACGAAGTGCTGGTGAACAGCTTCTCACGTTCGCTCGAACTCGGCGCGCTGCCCACCGTGCATGCGGAAAACGGTGAGCTGGTGTTCCAGTTGCAGCGTCAGTTGCTCGCTAAAGGTTTTACCGGTCCGGAGGCGCATCCGTTATCGCGGCCGCCGGAAGTGGAGGGCGAAGCGGCCAATCGCGCGATCCGGATCGCGCAGGTGCTGGGCGTACCGGTGTATATCGTGCACGTGTCCGCGAAAGACGCAGTCGATGCAATCGCGCGCGCGCGCAGCGAAGGTCTGCGTGTATTCGGCGAAGTGTTGCCAGGCCACCTGGTGATCGACGAAGCCGTGTACCGCGATCCCGACTGGACCCGCGCGGCGGCCCATGTGATGAGCCCGCCGTTCCGCTCGGCCGAACATCGCGAGGCGCTGTGGCGCGGTTTGCAAGCCGGCCAGTTGCACACCACGGCAACCGATCACTGCGTGTTCTGCGCGTCGCAGAAGGCCATGGGGCGCGAGGACTTCACCAGGATCCCGAACGGCTGCGGCGGCGTGGAAGACCGGATGGCGGTGCTTTGGCATCACGGCGTGAACTCCGGGCGTCTCACGCCGAACGAGTTCGTGCGCATTACGTCGACGAACGCCGCGCAGATCTTCAACCTGTATCCGCGTAAAGGCGCGGTGCGGGTCGGTGCGGATGCCGATCTGGTGGTGTGGGACCCGAACGCGAGCAAGACGATTTCGGTGAAGACGCATCATCAGAAAGTCGACTTCAACGTGTTCGAAGGCATGACGGTGCAAGGCGTGGCGATGCACACGCTCACGCGAGGCGCGCTCGCCTGGACCAATGGTGAGTTGCGCGCGGTGCGCGGTGCGGGCCGTTATCTGAAGCGCCCGCCTAACGGGGCTTACTTCGACGCGATCCGGGTCGCCAACAAACGCAAGGAGCCGCATCCGGTCGAGCGGTAAGCGGTTCGCAGTCCCACGGGCGGCGCCGGCATCGAATGCGGCGCCGCCCGTTTTTTCATGCCGCGCGTTCGCCGCGGCCGCGCCCCTCTCGCGTTTTCCCCGATGGCGCGCGACATGGGTTCCATGTTGCGATGCATGCCGCGTCTGTTCTATCTGCTGTAGAGTGGGAATCCACGTCATAGTGGAGGTCATGGCTGCTCGCTTAGCACGCAAGCGCATATGGATCGAAAACCTGATCCTTTGTAAAAACCCAGGCCTTTTGCTACAGTCCGCCCACTCAGCCGGGCGCAAGCGCCGGTGAGGATTGTCCAACACAAGACCAAGCCACCGACGTGGCACACTTGACGGAGCTGCCTGATGAAATCGATTCGTTCCATTCTGCTGATCGCGTTGTTCCAGGCTGTCGCCGTGAGCTCCGCATTCGCCGCCGATGAACTCGCGCAGATCAAATCGGCCGGCGTGTTCCGGATCGGCACTGAAGGCACCTATGCGCCGTTCACCTATCACGACGTGTCGGGCAAGCTGACCGGCTTCGACGTTGAAATCGGCACTGCGATCGCGCAGCGTCTCGGCGTCAAGCCGCAATTCGTGGAAGGCAAATGGGACGGTCTGATCGCGGGTCTCGACGTGAACCGCTACGATGCGGTGATCAATGAAGTGGCCGTCACCGACGCGCGCAAGGTCAAATACGATTTCTCAGACCCGTACATCACATCGCACGCAGCCTTGATCGTGCAGTCGAACAACACCACGATCAAGAATTTCGACGACCTGAAAGGCAAGAAGTCGGCGAACACGCTGACCAGCAACTTCGGCAAGATCGCGGCCGCGCACGGCGCAGAAGTGATTCCCGTGCAAGGCTTCAATGAGTCGATCGATCTGCTGACCTCGGGCCGCGTGGATGCCACTGTCAACGACTCGCTGTCGTTCCTCGACTTCAAGAAGCACAAGCCGGACGCGAAGGTGAAAATCGCCGCGCTCGATACGTCGAGCGACAGCAGCGACAAGTCCGCTGTATTGATCCGCAAGGGCAGCCCCGAATTGCAGGCCGCGATCAACAAGGCGCTCGCCGACATCAAGAAAGACGGCACCTACGCGAAAATCTCGCAGAAGTATTTCGGCAAAGACGTCTCCCAGTAAACGCCTTCCGCGAGTCTGAATCATGCCGGCATGGTTGCATCTGATGGCGCAGTCGCTGTGGCCCCTGCTGTATGCGGGGCTTGTGTTTACCGTGCCGCTCACGCTGGTCTCGTTCGCCATCGGGCTGGCGCTCGCGTTCATCGTCGCGCTGGTCCGCCTGTTCGGACCGAAGTGGGCCGTGGCGATCGTGCGTTTCTACGTGTGGCTGTTTCGCGGCTCACCGTTGCTCGTGCAACTTTTCGTGATCTTCTATGGATTGCCGAACGTTGGCATCGTGCTCGATCCCTTGACGGCGGCGATCATCGGGTTTTCGCTGAATGTCGGCGCGTATAACTCCGAAGTGATACGCGGCGTGATCGAGTCGATTCCGAAAGGGCAGTGGGAAGCGGCGTATTCGATGGGTATGACGCGCGAACAGGCCTTGCGTCGCGCGATCCTGCCGCAGGCGGCGCGCGTTGCGCTGCCGCCGCTGTCCAATTCGTTCATCGCGTTGGTGAAGGACACGTCGCTCGCCGCGGTGCTGACCGTGCCCGAGGTGTTTCAGGCGGCACAGCGGATCGCGTCGGTCACTTACGAGCCGCTGATTCTTTATACCGAAGCGGCATTGGTTTATCTGGTCTTCAGTTCGGTGTTGTCGTCAGCGCAAGTCAGGCTCGAGCGCAAATTCGGCCGCCACGCACTTTTCCATGCAGGCAACTGATGATCCGACTGGAAAAAATCGACAAGTACTTCGGCGGGCAACGGGTGCTGAACTCGGTCGATCTGCAACTCGCTCCGGGTAATGTCACCGCATTGATCGGTCCTTCAGGCAGCGGCAAAAGCACGCTGCTGCGTTGCGTGAATCTGCTCGAGATTCCCGAGTCCGGTTCGCTCGAACTCGGCGACCAGCGGCTGGAATTCAGTCGCGAGCACAAACCCTCGCGTGAAGCGGTGCTGACCATTCGCCGCCGCACGGGCATGGTCTTTCAGAACTTCCAGCTGTTTCCGCATCTGACGGTGCGTCAGAACGTGATGGAAGGTTTGCTCACCGTGCAGAAGTGGGACAAAGAAAGGGCCCGGATTCGCGCCGACGAATTGCTGGAGAAGGTCGGTATCGCGCACAAGGCGGATGCGTGGCCTTCGACGCTTTCGGGCGGTCAGCAGCAGCGTGTGGCAATTGCGCGGGCATTGGCGCCTTCGCCGGAAGTATTGCTGTGCGACGAGCCGACCTCGGCGCTCGATCCCGGTCTTGCCGCGGAAGTCGTGGAGGTGCTCAAGCAACTCGCCACCGAAGGCATGACGATGCTGATGGCCACGCACGACTTGCGGCTCGCCGCAACGATCGCGCGTGACGTGGTGTTTCTGAACAACGGCGTGGTGGTGGAGGCCGGTCCGTCGCGTGAAATCTTCATGCAACCGCGTGCGCCGGAGACCGAGCGTTTCGTGTCGACGCTGACCCATAGTCTGCCGGATGAGTGGACTGCATCGAGCGGGTCCACCTGAGGGTAGTGGAAGGCGTCAGTAGCAGGTGAACGGTGTTGTTCAGCGGCGCAGCGCCATGCCTCACGCGCCAACGCACCAGCGCGTCATTCCAACAACCCAAAATAAAAGGGGGCGTCGAAACGCCCCCTTTTAACATCACGGCTACAACCGCTTAGCCACGCACATCAAACCTTAAACGCCCACGCTTTCCGTGGCATCGCTCATCGCGGCGTCGAAGAAACGTTCCTTCGCCTGCGCATTGACACGGGCATAAGCGCGATTCACGCCGCTGATCACCGCGCGAATGGACGCCGTCACCAGATTCGCATCGATGCCGACGCCGAACGCGCTGCCGGTCACATCGGCGCCGGCCATTTCGGCCACCGCCACCGCGCGTGCATCTGCGCCTTGAGTCAACGCGCGCTCTTCGTAATGTTGAATGCGCACCGGCACGCCGATCGCGTGCATCAAGGCGTCGAGCGGGCCATTGCCTGCGCCGGTCAGCACCCGTCGCGTACCGTTGATGTCGACCGTGAGTTTGATGTGCTCACGTCCCTCGCGCTCGGACAGGCTATGGCCGACGTAATGAATCGGCGCGGTGTTCTGCACGTACTCCTGCTGGAACAATTCCCAGATCTGCGCGGACGTGACTTCCTGGCCGCTGTCGTCGGTGAAGCGCTGCACGGCCGAGCTGAAGTCCACTTGCAGACGGCGCGGCAACACCACGCCATAGCCCTGTTCGAGCAGATAGGCAATGCCGCCTTTGCCCGACTGGCTGTTCACGCGAATCACCGAATCGTACGTGCGGCCGAGGTCGGCCGGATCGATCGGCATATAGGGCACTTCCCAGGCCGCGTCCGGTTTCTGCACCGCGAAGCCCTTCTTGATCGCATCCTGATGCGAACCCGAGAAGGCCGTAAACACCAGATCGCCGACATACGGGTGACGCGGATGGATCGGCAATTGCGTGCATTCTTCCGCGGTACGCGCGACTTCGTTGATGTTCGAGAAGTCGAGGCCGGGATCGACGCCCTGCGTGTACAGATTCAACGCAAGCGTAACGAGATCGACGTTGCCGGTGCGCTCGCCATTGCCGAACAAACAGCCTTCAATACGATCCGCGCCGGCCATCACAGCGAGTTCGGCTGCGGCCACCGCAGTGCCGCGATCGTTATGCGGATGCACGGAGATGAAGAGTGAATCGCGGCGCTTGAGATTGCGGTGCATCCACTCGATCTGGTCCGCGTAGATGTTCGGCGTGGACATTTCAACAGTGGCCGGCAAGTTGACGATCGCCTTGTGTTCCGGCGTCGGTTCCCAGATATCGAACACGGCGTCGCAGACTTCCTTGGCGAATTCGATCTCGGTGCCGCTGAACACTTCCGGGCTGTACTGGAACGTGAACTGTGTTTCCGGCATGGTGGCGGCAATGCGCTTCATCGTGCGGGCTGCGTTTTGCGCCAGTTCTTTCACGCCGCTCTTTTCCAGATTGAAGACGATCTTGCGGAATTCCGGCGCGGTCGCGTTGTACAGGTGGACGATGGCGCGCGGCACGCCACGCAAGGACTCGAAAGTGCGTTCGATCAGGTCGTCGCGCGCTTGGGTCAACACTTCGATCGTGACGTCGTCGGGGATATGGCCGCCTTCGATCAACTCCCGCACGAAATTGAAATCGGTCTGCGACGCGGACGGAAACGCGACTTCGATTTCCTTGAAGCCGATCTGCACCAGCGTCTTGAACATGCGCATCTTGCGCTGTGCATCCATCGGCTCGAACAGCGACTGGTTGCCGTCGCGCAGGTCGGTGCTCATCCAGATCGGCGGGTGCGTGATCGTGCGCGAAGGCCACTGGCGATCCGTCAAGTTGATGGGCTTGAACGCGCGGTATTTGGTAGCAGGGTTCTTCAACATTTTCTTCGTCCGTGGGTGAGACCAGATAGCTGGGAGTCGACCGGACGACGAAAAGACATAACTGGGCGCCGGTCGGAAACCGGGGCTGGGTCAGTTACTGGGGAATTGAGCGGTGCTTCGGGTGTATCAGATGGAAGCGCGCAGCAGCAGACCTAGCCCGGTAGAGGGGGCTAGTAGTAGCGATAGGATGGTCTGGGCGCGGTACATAGGGCGCAATAGGAACATATTATTGGGACGGCGTCAAGCGCCGTCCCGGGCGGCGCGAGGTTAGTGGGCCGGTTTCACGAAGCGCAAGGTCATGCGATCCGATTCGCCGATGGCCGCGAATTTCGCCCGGTCGACGTCGCCGCCTTCGAAGGTCGGCGGTAGCGACCAGACGCCGTTGGGGTAATTCCTGGTGTCGCGCGGGTTGCTGTTCACGTCGCTCTTGCCGGCCAGCTCGAAGCCGGCCGCGCGCGCGTGTTCGATCACGTAGTCTTCGGTCACGTAGCCGGTTTCGATGGTCTGTTGCAGCGTGGTGCCCGGCGCCGCGCGGTGTTCCTCGACGCCGAGCACGCCGCCCGGCTTGAGCGCGGCATAAAAGGCGCGCAGGTTCGCGTCGATCTGGCCGTCCTTGATCCAGTTGTGGATATTGCGGAAGGTCAGCACCTCGTCGACGCTGGCATCGGCCGGAAATCCGTTGAACTGGCCGGCGTGCAACGTGCCGACCACGACCTTCCCGTAGACATTGGGCGTGGCCGCCAGCTTGCGCGCGAACGCAGCCCGGCTCGCCTGTGCCTCCGCCGACGGCGTGTTCAGCGGGCCGTCGTACTGCGCTTCGTAGAGCTTGCCGTGGTCGTGCAGGTAGGGCGCGAGGATCTCCGTGTACCAGCCGCCGCCCGGCTCGATCTCCAGCACGCTTTGCGACGGCGCGAGTTCGAAGAATTGCAGCGTCTCTTTCGGATGGCGATAGATATCGCGCGCGCGGGCCTTGTCGCCGCGCTGTGGTCCGGCAATGGCCGCGTCGAGCAGCGCCGGACTGGCCGACGCGGAGGGGGAAGTCGAGACTGACGGATTGGCGCAGGCGGCAACGAGCAGCGCCGCACTGAACGCCGCGAGCGTGGTGCGCAACGCGCGGGCTGGGAGATCGGGGCGAGGGTTCATGGCATCCATTATCGGGTTCGATCGGCCTTCGAGGGAAATCGGCAATCGTCATAAGGATAGGCGCTTGCTGGATTTGCGTGGCCGGCGCTGCGGCGGGAGAAAAAAGACAGTGGCCGCGACGGCGGGAAAAAGAGACGGTGGCCGCCGCCGCGGAGCGGAATAAAAGACCGTGGCCGCCGGTTTCCCTGTTTGCCGTCGCTCGCGCCACGATTGCCGAATCCGAAGCGCGGGGTGGCGCGTATAAATAGCGTGATGAAGGGTAATCAGCGTTTGCCGTCGCGCGCAGGCCTGGTGTATATCGAGCGCGACTTGATTCACTTCATTTCATTGGCCGGAGGCAGGTATGAAACAAGCATCGACGATGTTGCGGGTAGGTCGGGCTTTACTGTGCGCAGCCGCATGCGCGATCGCCGCGCAGGCGGGAGCGCAGGGACTGAGCCCGCAGGACGACATGAACGCACCGCAAAACAGCACGCGTTTGATGCCGAATGCCGCGCGAGGCAGCGAATATCCAACGCACGGCAATCAGCAGGCTGGGGAAATGAACCTGAATCCGACCGACCCGCGCGCGCAACTGGTCAACGGCTTACCGAATCACACGAATTCCGGCGGCTATGGTTCACCGCTTGCCGGCGTGCGCACGTATGTGCAACCGCAAGCGCCGTCGAATTGAGCGGTCGCGAGAACGAAGGTCGTGCCGCATCGTGCGCTGGATAGAACGCGCGCATCCCTGCACGGACCATGCCGTTTTATTCGGCGATTTGCTTGCCTGCTTGCTTGCGGGCAGATTGCCATCAGTCAATGAAGCTTTGCCCAGACTCCGAACATGATCCGCAGCGTATCGTTTTGCGCGATCACCGAGCCGCCGATGATCACCAGGATCAGCGGTAAGAGCGCGGTGCCGTAGCGACGGATTGGCGCACCGAGCAATGGATGTTTCACGAGCCACACCGCGCCGGCGCACCAGAGTCCGATCATCACGATAAAGACCAGCGAGATGAACGCGCCCTCGTTGTGTGAGTGACTGGCATACAACGGCACATAAACGGCGAGGTTGTCGGAACCGTTGGCGATGGCTACGCAGGCTACCACCCACCAGGATGAGCCGCGCGATGCGGTCGACTGGCCGTCGGCGCGTACCGCCTCATCCTCCTGCGTGTTACCGGGGCCAAAGCGCTCCCACGCTTTGGCGAGTCCCACGCCAATCGGCAGGATGCCGAGCAAACCGACATATCCAGCCGGCAAATGCTTTAGCAATCCGGCGAGCAATATCGACCCCACGATCAAGACCAGCGAGCCGGCATACTGCCCGGCGATCACGGTCCGCCGCTTGCTGCCGGCTTCCGCCAGGAACGCGAGCAGCACGAACAGGTTGTCGATGTTGGTGGCGGTGTAACCCGCGACGGCGAGCAGGGCAAGGCTGAACATGCAGGAAAGCGGATCGGCACTCAGTGATAAAGGCTGTAAGGCGAAGCGAGGTTGGTCGCGAGGCCCGGTCGGGAAGTTGGCGGCGCGTCGATGAGTTGCGGCCGGTTGACACGATGCCGGTGCGAACTGTTGCGGTCAAGTGGTCATGCGGTCGAGCGGTCACTGCGGCATACCCGTGCCGGGTAGGCGGCGAAAGGGTTCATCGTCAGAAGCGGCCGGCACGCAACGGGCGTTCAGCGAGATCGCATACGGCGCGCAGAGCGGGTGCAGGTCAAGTGAGTCGTAAGCTACAATTGCCGACGGCTTGAAAAACGGAACATCAATGAAGATTCGGATTCTCTCTATCGCCTGCGTCACGACCGCTGCTGCGCTGCTGGCGGCCTGTACGACCGTCTACAAGAACACGGACGCATGCGAGCAGTTGATGCGAAGCAAGCTGGCGGACACCTCGACGGATACGCTGAAAATCGGCCATGCGGGCGCAGGCATTTACGGCTCGCGGGTGGTGGTCGAGGGATCGATCGAGCATGTGGTGGCTTCGGCTTCGGCTTCGGCTTCGGCGGCAACGGCGCCGTTGAGCGCGTCGGGCGCGCACACGGCGTCGGCGGTGTCTGTTGGTGCATCAGGTGCATCAGGTGCATCAACTGCTTCGGCAACCGAAGCAGTCTCGCTCAAACCTGCCAAACCGCAGAAGATCGTCACGCCAGCCGCCGCCGAATGCACGTTCCACGGGCCAACGCTAAACGCATTCAACTGGCTCGCACCGGCGAATCTCGTGACCCCGCCCGCAAACGCGACCGAATAGCGCGTCGCGCTGCAGCGCGCCGCAAGATTCGACAAACATCAAGCCACGGCAAGTCTCAAGGCAGAGGCAAGTCTCAAGCCAAAGGCAAGTCTCAAGCCGAAGGCAAGTCTCAAGCCGAAGGCAAGTCTCAAGCCGAAGGCAAGTCTCAAGCCGAAGGCAACCCTCAAGCCGAAGGCAAGCCTCAAACTACAACGCGCCGCAAGTCACGACAAACCTCAAACCACCGCCTCCTCGCGGTGGCGCTGCTTATCCCGCACCAGTCGCAGCACGCTTTCACCGAACGCCTGCGGCCGCCCTTCAAAGCAACGATCTACCGCCCGTGTGTCGATCAGCCGCTGCCGCAAGGCGGCGCGCTCGCCATGCGCGTCGATCAGCCGCACGGCGGCGGCAATGTAATCCTCCACGCTCTCTGCCGTAGTCCACGACGGCATACCCACGCGTTTGAACAGCGCGCCGTCGATCCGCTCGAACACTTCCGGCCCGTGTTTGCAGACGCCGGGCAAACCCAGCGTGAGCGCGTCGACAATACCGTTGGTATTGCCGAATGGAAACGGGCTGAGAAAAAGGTCGGAGCGATTGACGCGGGCCAGGTAGTCCGCGTAATCGTGAAAGCCGTGGACGACCGCGCGCGGCAGCGCCTCGCGGATCACTTCGCGCATACGCTCGAGCGGCAAACCGGCGGGCACGCCGCTCATGAAGTGAAACTCGACCGGTGTCGCGGCGCGCGCGCCGATCTCACGGCACGCTTCGAGAAAGCCGGGATTGAGCTTCATGGCGCTGGCCGTAATGACGACCTCCAGCGTGTCGCGCGAGGGCGGCATCTCGGCGACGATGTCCGGCAGCGCTACCGACGGCCGGTACGGCTGCCCGTCTTTCGGCAGTTTCAGCAGACGCTCGCTGAAGCAGGGGGGATCGCCGACATAATCTTCCTCTACGCTGACATAGTCGATCTTGTCGGAGTGAGTCGTTGCTGGGTGGCCGAGCCCGGCGATCTGCAGCGGCGCAACGCGCAGGTTCGACATGAACACGGTCAGCGCGAACATGCCGACACTCGGCATATAGAGCACGTCGGGCTGTTGCGCCTCGGCAAAGTCGCGAATCGTTTTCAGACATTCGCCGAGATATTCGGGCTCTTCCAGTTCGATGAAACGGTCGAACACCGCACGCCCAATGTCGTCGATGGCATAGCCGAAGCTGAAGGCCACCACCTCGAAATGCTCGCGCGCGGCTTCGAGCGTGCGCGAGTGCGTGCGATAGATCGAATGGGCGCCGCCGAACCACTCGAGCACGACCACCATGAGCGGCTTTTTGCCGCGTTGCTTGCGGTTTTTCGCGCGGGCCAGCTGCGACGCGGGAAGGTCGGTCAGTCCCAATTGATCCAGCTTGCGGCGCACCAGTGCGTTGATGTCGCGTTTGATCTCATGCCGCCGCGGCGTGTCCGCGTAGCTGCAGAACATATACGCGTTATGCAGCAGGGCGGTGGGCAGGTCGTCGAGGTCGTCGATCTGCTGCAGTTTGCCGGGCAGCCATTCCATCAGCGCCTCGCGTTTGATATGCGCGCTCGCCGAGCCCTTGAAGACCGGCGCAAGCAACACGAGGGCGAGACAGGCGGCGAGGGATTTGTTGTACGCCCACAGCGCGGCGAAATCGAGTTCAAATTCGGATTCCGTTGAATAGAGCACGCAGAGTTTCTCGGCGAAGCTGTCGCCGGGCAGAAACTGGGCGTTATCCGGACCACGCGGATTCAGGTTGCGGGCCACGTGGTCCGCGTTGCCGAATGGGGTGGAGGAGAAGACCAGTCCGACCCATTCGTGCAATGTCAGCAGCAGCCTGAAGCACTCGTGCGGAAGCTTGAACGCCGGGTCGGCGAACAGGGTTGAAGCCGCGCTCGCAAGGCGTGTGCAGAAGCGCTGGCGTTGCTCGTCAGGCGGCAGATCGGCGATGCCCGAGGCAAGAAAGCTGCCGTCCAGCTTGCCGCGCTTTTGCTGAAGGAGCGCTAGCGCGGCAATGAACTGGATCGCAGCCTTGACGTGCTGTTGCGTATAAACGAGCTGCTCGAAGTGATCGAGCGAAAAAGTGGGTTCTTCCATCTGCCGATAATTCCAGAATTTGCATGGCTAACTAATTGGAAGCGAGCTAGCCGGATGCGAGAATTATCGCAGCCAATGGATATCAAATCTGTCCGGTCGACGAGTTTGGGAATTTTCTGGACCGAAAGAAGCCTCCTGTTCGGAAGCTCAGAACGCATAATAAGGACCCGGGCCCGCTGACGTCTCGCGCGAGGCGATCGCCGTAAAGACGCGTCGCCCGAAGAAGAACGGCAGGCCCCAGCCGAAGCCGTTGCTGGCCACGCCGGCGAGGTTATTGAATGCGTTATTCGCCGACGCGAACAGCGCGCTCGCATTGCCGATCGCAAACGACACCGTGCTCGACGCGCCATCCGTACCCGTGATCGCGGCGCTCGCGGCCTGTACCGAAGACGGGCAGTACCAGAAACCGCACTGTGGCAACTGCGTATTGCGAAAGAAGAGCCCATTCGAGCCGCTATCGAGATAGCTTTGCGAAAACGTCTGACCGCCGCTTGTGGTGACGACGTAGCCCGTCACGCTGTTCGCCTTGAGGACGCTGGCGCCGCCGAGCGCGTTATTCGCCTGCGTGCCTATGCCGAAGATCATCGAACCCGATACGCTGGCCGCGCCGGCGTCGGCGATGGCCGGCAGGTCGATCACCACGCCGTTGTTGTCGAGCGCGAAGCGGCTGACCGGATTGGTTACCTGCTGCGCGAGCGCCTGAGTACTCGGCTGGCACGCGTCGCCCGCATTGACCGTACTGCCCGTACTGCCCGTACCGCCAGTATTGCAGCTGTAGTACCAGCGCGGCAGCGCCGCATTCACACAGCCGCTGCCGCAGTCGGCCGCGAACAGGCCGACGCCGAGAATGCCGTTCGAGCGCAGGCCCGCCACCGTCTGCATGGCGCGGCCGGAGCCGGCGCAGTCGGCGGGGACGGCGGGCAGCGCCGGGTCGGCGATCGTCTGGATCGGGATCGACGCGGCCAGTTGGCCGGCCATGCGCACGTCCGCGCTGCGCACCGCGCCCCACGTGTAGCCGCCGCCGAACACCGCGCACTCGCCCGCGATCCCGGCGCCCGCTGCGATTGCCGCTAACGGCAGGCTCGCCGGCAGTGCGGACGCGAGAATCCGCAAGCCGTGCGAGCCGGTGTCGACCTGAACATTGTCGATCGTCGCGCAGTTGCTGGTGCCGGGCTGGCAGACGGTGACGCTCGTCGTCAACATGTTGCGCGTCAGACCTGGCGCGCTCGTGACCATGATCGGCTGGACGTTCGGCGTATTCGACTGTGGCACGGAGCCGCTGGTGCCGGAACTCGACGTGGCGGGCGGCGCGGCGGCCGACGGCGCACTGGCGGCACTCGGGCCGCTGGCCGGAGCGGCGGCGCCGCTCGGGGAAGTCGTGGCCGGCGTGCCGCCGCCACCGCCGCCGCACCCCGAGAAGGCGGCGCAGACGAGGAGCAGGGCGTATAGGCGAAGGGCGGGTTTCATGGCGTCGGGAGCATGGGTGGAAGCGGAGTCCTGATGCGTTGCGTCACTGGAAATCGTCGGCGGTGACGCCCGGCGGCAGCGCGGCGGGCAGCCATGCCCGTCCCACGTAGCCGCGCATCGGTCCGCCGGATTCCACGACCACGTCCGGCCGTGCCACGCGCGAGACGTGCAGATTGGCGTCCGCGGGCGCCGCTTGCGCGCCCGCGCGATACGAGTCAGCGTACTTTCCGAGCAGTGCGCGCAGGTCGGGCATGGTTGGGCCCTGCCACGCGTAGGCGATGATCTGGCCGGTGTTCGTGGCGTATTCGTTGATGGTCGTGTTGCCCGCGTCGGTCAGCGTGCGCATGCGCAGTGCTCCATTCAACAAGAGGCGCGGCGCGCTCGCGTTCGAATCCGCTTGAGCCGGCATGGCGCCGCCCAATTGGGCGCGTGCATCGGCGCTGAGGTACGACATGACAGCCGCCAGTGCGTAGACGGCGAGGCTGGGTGTGAAAGTGGGCAATGGCATGACGATCGGTCTCCTGGTCGGCGCTCTCGAAGGCTTTTTGAGATGTCCATTTCAAGATATCACCGGGGTTTTGTGACCGTTACCAGAAGCGGCACTCGACGATTTTTGAGGTCTCAAAATTGATCGTGCGACGGTCTCGGAAAAGGCCGTCGAATCAATGTTCTGACGAGTAATTAGGGTGTGTCTGACAGGTGCTTGGGAAGTGTGGGCGATTGTTAAATCTGCCGCGCTGCGAGCCGCTTTCCGGTGCGAAAACCACGCTCTCGCACGCAGTCAAAATTCGCCAGGCAAGCGGATGGCGTATTCTTCCCACGCGTCGATCCAGGGCGGTTTCACGCGCGGCGCGCGCTGCTCAATTCACAGGCAAACCCGGCTTTTTGCACACAGTCCGCCGGGATCGGTAAAATGTCGGGTTGATCCACGGAAACTTGCCGTGGCGTAGCGGAAGGATTCCCCGAACATGACTGATCTTCGTCTTACCAAGCGGTTTGCAGTAATGCTGATGGCAGGCGGTCTGGTCGCCGGCTGCAGTACTTCGTCGCCGACCAAAATCGACTACAAGAGCGACTCGAAATCGAAGCAGGTGTCACTTGCCGTACCGCCGAACATGATTGATGAGACGGCCGATCAGCGTTCGTTGCCCCCGCAGGGCGGCGAAACCTCGTTGTCCACGCTCAAGCAGGTCCAGGCCCAGGCGCCGTCGGCCAATTCCGTCGTGGTGGTGCCGCCGGTCGCCGGCATGCATATCCAGCGCGACGGCACGGAAAGCTGGCTCGTCATCGACAACAAGGCGCCCGAGCAGGCATGGGCGCAAATCCGCCGCTTCTGGCAGGAGCAGGGTTTCCTGCTGGTGGTCGACCAGCGCGACAAGGGCGTGATGGAAACCGACTGGAACGAAACCCACGCGCAGATCAACGACGGCCTGATTCGCAACACGCTGTCCAAGGCCATGGGCAACAGCTATGTGACTTCGGAGCGCAACAAGTACCGCACGCGTCTCGAAGCGGCGCCCAACGGCGGCACTTACGTGTTCATCAGCCAGAAGGGCATGCGTGAGGCGCTCACCGGCACGAATAACGATTCGAGCACCTGGGTGCCGAAGCCGAACGATCCGGGGCTCGAACAGGAGTATCTGAAGCGCCTCCAGGCAGCGCTCGCGCTGGCCGATTCGCGCACGAGGTCGGGCGGCACGCAAAGCGCCGATCTGTCGCCGGCCGGTGCGCAAACCGCGCCTAACGCTGCTACGGCGGGTGCGAAGTCGGCGGCTGCGGCCACGGCGGCGCAAAACGTCGCGCTGTCCGCGCAGCAGCCTATGCCGGATGCGGATTCTGCGAACAATACCTCGGCGCAGTTTTCCTCCACGGAACTCACGCTCGGCGAGCCGTATGACCGCGCCTGGTTGCGCGTGGGCCTCGCGCTCGACCGCAGCAACTTCACGGTCGACGACCGCGATCTGACTCGTGGCCTGTACTTCGTGCGCTACGTCGATCCGAAGGATATGACGTCGGCCGAGCAGGGCTTCTGGAGCCAGGTGTTCCACGGCAAGAAGGAAAAAGTCGCCAAGCAGTATCTCGTGAACGTGCGCGCGGTGACGCCTAACCAGACGCGCGTGGCCGTCGTCGACGACAAGGGCTCGATCGATGAAAGCCCGCAAGCCAAGCAGATCATGAGTTTGATGGCCGACCAGTTGCACTAAGACTCGGCAAGTTGGAACGCTGTATGAAACCCGCCCGGGGTCGACCCGGGCGGGTTTTTTTACGGCCGGATATTACGCAACCCGCGCGCAACCCGCGGTTCGAAAGCGATCGCCCAACGCGCGCATGTGTTTTGCTTTGCTTCCAGGATACCGGTACGAACCGGAATTCAATGGGAGTTGGCCATGTTCGACGTGATGCCTTACTGGATGTGGGCGGCGAGCTTGCTCGTCCTGGCGCTCGTGTGTGGCGCAGCCTTGGGCCCGAGGGAGTCGCAGCGGCCAACCGGCCCGCGAGTCCGCCAGACGGCAGCGCGGCGTTCGAAGTGGCGGATCCTTTGAACCGCCCTGAATCGCGTCCCGCCGCCCGCGGCGGGGATGATGCGGTGGCACCTCGTGCGGCCGCATGTAACGTGACGTTACGCCGGTGACGTAACTTTCCAAACCTTCTTTCCGCCGCGCCCTGTCGACTCTCCGTCGCGAATAAATTCAATAAGAATCAACCGTTTGCGGTGACTGGCTGCAGTCGCTTGGCAAGCTGGCACACAAGCTGCTTTTAACAGGGCGTGAAACCGGATTGGTTTGCCCCACATGGGTTTGCGGCGAGTCGTCCAGCGAACGAATCAATCAAGGAATTCTGACCATTCCAGCATCGGCCGACGAACCGATGCCTAGCCCGATGATGGCCTGCGCGATGACGCGCGGCCTCGGTGGCCCCGTCGCCTATCCTCGTAGGGCGACGGTTTCGCCCGCACTCCTGTGGAGTGCGGGCTATTTTTTTGCGCTTGGGAGTCGCCGCGGCGGCGGGATGGCGGGACTGCGGGAAGAATGCGTGGGTCGGCGACGCCGGGGAGCGTCGCGCGCAACGAAGCGGATGTCAGGTGTCGGCGCGGCGCGTTCCGATCCACGGCAGACGCTTGATAACGCCCGTGGCCAGCGCGGTGCCGACCAGGATCACGCCGCAACCTTCGAGCATGCCGGGCGACACGCTTTCGCCGAGAAACAGCGCGCCCCACAGAATGCCGAAGATCGGAATCACGAAGGTCACCGTAATCGCGCGCGCCGGTCCGACCACCGCGATCAGATGGAAGAACAACATATACGCCACCCCCGTACACGCGACGCCGAGTGCGATCACCGCACCCCACGCGTGGAGCGAGACCGGCGCCGCCGGCCAGTAGATCACGGCGAGCGGCAGCAGCACGATCGTGGCGCCGGTCATGGTGCCGGTCGCGACGGTGAGCGCGTCGACGCCGGTCAGGTGGCGCTTCGTGTAGTTGGCTGCGACGCCGTACAGCAGCGTGGCGCCGAGTGCCGCGGCGGCCGCAAGCGCGGTGCTGAGCGGGGTCGCGGTCGTACCGTTCGGCGCAGCGATCTGATCCCAGACCAGCATCAATACGCCGAGAAAGCCGATCACCAACCCGAGCGTGCGCAGCGCGCTCAGCCGGTCACGCAGCCAGAGAAAGCCCACCAGCGCGCCCCAGAGCGGCGTGCTCGCATTGATCACGGAGGTGACTCCCGCCGACAGCGTCAACTCGGCGTAGGCGAACAGGCAGAAGGGCGCCGCCGAATTCAGGATGCCGACCACCAGCAGCGGGAAGGCGCGCGTGCGCAGGATGGTCGCGGATTGGCGTAGCGGGCGTCGCGCGATCAGCACGACGGCGAGAAACGCCGCGCCGATGCCGACGCGCAGCGCCATCAACGGTGCGACGCCGAAGTCGGTGACGCCGACGCGGATAAACAGGAACGACGCGCCCCATAGGGCGGCGAGGATCAGCAGTTGCAGCAGGTTCTTGGCATTCATCGGGATGGCGCCTCGCGCGGTTGAGTCGAGACGCCCGCGCATCGTAGCAGCGCAATCGTGCGAAACGTTTCAGGCTGGAATGAAACGGCAAGATCCGGGAGATGAAAGGCGTCTGATAGTCGTGATCGTAAGTGTAAGGGCGGCGTGCGCAAAACGAGCAATTCTCACGCTGATGTGAGAAAAATTGCGATCAGGACGGTGTGATGGAGGGGAGGGGCTCAGGCAGGATATGGTGTCTGCTTGAGCGTCGTGAATTATTTTGCGGTCGATGGCTCGCTGGCGGGGGTGGTGTGCATGCGGCGCAAGCGCGGGTCGGGCGCGCCGGGCCAGCTGCTTGAGCCGACCAGACGCGACCCGGCGCGACTTGGCGAAACCCGTCTCAGTGCGTAGTATTCCAAGCGTGTCGTTCCCACCGTAAGCAACGCCCTCAGTACAGAATTCCCTCGGTACGAGCGCCACGCCTTCGGTACGGAATCCCGCCGGTACGAGCGCCACGCCTTCGGTACGGAATTTCGCCAGTACGAGAGCGCCACGCCCTCGGTACGCAATCCCGCCGGAACGAGCGCCACCCCCTCAGTGCGGAATCATCCACTGCAGGAAATTCTGCTGTAGCCAGACCAGCACGCCGAGCAGCACCGTCAACAGAATCGAATGCTTGAACGTCTTGGCGAACACCACGCCTTCCTTGCCTTTAAGCTCGGTGGTGGCCACGCCGGTCGAGATGTTTTGCGGCGAGATCATCTTGCCCATCACGCCGCCCGACGAATTCGTCGCCGCCATCAGGATCGGGTTGAGATTCAACTGATTGGCCGCCACCACCTGCAGATTGCCGAACAGGGCGTTGCCCGACGTATCGCTGCCGGACAGGAACACCGCGACCCAGCCAAGGAACGCCGACACCAGCGGAAAGAACGGTCCGACCGAGGCGACGCCCAGCCCGAGCGTGTAGGTGAGCCCCGAGTAGTTCATCAGATACGCGAGCCCGACGATGGTCGCTACCGTCAGGATTGCGATGCGCGTTTGCACCCACGTGTCGGCGATGGCCGCGCCAAACTCGCGCGCGCTCAGGCCGACCACGAAGGTGGTGATGAGCGCGGCAACGAGAATCGCGGTGCCGGTCGCGAGCGGCTGAAAGTCCCATACCGCGCCGTACGGCGTGTTGTACAGCGTGATGAAGACGGCCTTGTCGAGCCCCGGCCACGGCACCTTGACGTCGCCGATCAGGAAGATTTTCGCCACCGTCCAGACGATCACCACGACCGACACGATGATCCACGGATACCAGCCCTGGCCGCCGCCGATCTTGCCGCGCACCTCGCCGACACGGTCGATGTTGACCGCGAATTTCGGGTCAACCGCGGGCCGCCAGACGCGCAGGAAGGCGATCGTCAGAATGAGCGAAACCATCGACGACAACACGTCGGTCAGGCTGTAGTTCACGTAGTTAGAGGCGACGAACTGCGTCAGCGCAAAGCTCGCGCCCGATACCAGCAGCACCGGCCACACTTTCAGCATGTTGCGAAAGCCCGCATAGACGCTGATCACATAGAAGGGCAGTAGAAAGGCGAAGAACGGCAACTGGCGGCCGACCATCTTGGCGAGCGAATCGGCCGGCAGGTGCGTGACCGCGCCGAGCACGGTGATCGGCACGCCGAGCGCGCCGAAGGCGACTGGTGCGGTATTGAAGATCAGCGTGAAGGTGAGCGCTTCCAGCGTGGGAAAGCCGAGCAGAATCAGCAACGAACTGGTGATGGCGACCGGCGTGCCGAAGCCGGAGATCCCTTCGAGCAGCGCGCCGAACGAAAACCCGATCACCACCAGCACCACGCGCCGGTCGTTCGGCAGATTGTCGATCATCCACATGCGAAAGGCCGCGAAGCGCCCTGAGCGCTGCGAGATGTTGTACAGCAGGATCGCCGCGAACACGATCCACATGACCGGCCAGCATGCGAATACGGCGCCGGCCACGACCGAATCGACCGCCAGTCCCACCGGAAACTGCCAGACAAAGATCGCCACGATCAAGCCGACGATCAGGCCCGCGAGCGACGCCTGCCATGCCGGCCGCCGCGCCCAGCCGAGCAGGAGCAGCACGACGATGATCGGTAAGGCCGCGACCAGGAACGATGGCAATAGCGAATTGCCGACAGGGGTGAGTAGTTGATGGAACATCGCGTCTCCTTCGTTGTTGTTCGAACTCGACGCGGCACTTCTTTTTATGGGACGCGTCGCTCTGGCAGGACGGATGGGCGTCGGCGGTACGTGCGGGCCGGGCCGGATCGCTTATTTAAACAGGTACTGGGTGGGGCTTTCCCAAGCATAGAACCCGGTCGGGCTGCGTCAAGAAGAAACTGCGGGCGAAGCGGGCGAGGGCTGGGAACCCGCGTTGCGCTTGCGTGAGGCAGCATGCGCGAAGCGCGGCGGGGCGGCGTGCTGCAGGGTCTGCCGTGCAGTTCACGGCAAGACCGTCAATGAGTCGAAACGCGCCGGCACGCGTCAGTGCCCATGGCCATGACCGTGCCCGCCGCCTCCACCGTGGCCACCCCAGTAGCCACCAAAACCGAAGCCGATCGAAACCGAGGGACCATACCAGCCTGGATAGCCGTAATAAGCCGGATAGACCGGCGGCGGATAGTAGACCGGATAGGCAGGTGCGGGCGCCACATACACGGGCGGGGCGGCAACCGCGTAGGTGGGAGGCGGGCTCTGCTGACCACCCTGCGCCTGTTGCTGCTGCGCGGGGTATGAAGCGTCCTGGCCCATCGGCACGGCCTGCTGCGTACCCGCCGCGGGCACGGCGCCGTAATACGGGTAATAGCCAGCCGGATAATAACCGTATGGGTAGTAGCAACCGGACAGGGTGAGGGCGCAGGCCATGCCGCCAAGCGCCATGCCGGTGTATGAGAGTCGAGGGAAGGAGGAACGGGAAAACCGCAGCGGCAACCGCTGGCCGATCGCACACACCGTGTTGATGAGGCGGGACTTCATGACGCGCTCCTGGTTGAATCGAACGCCGCCATTGGGGCGTCACGGTACCAGCTTACGCTGCTGCGACGCCGACCGGATTGCAAAACAGTAACGGCTTATTTCACCCCATTGCAGCGCCATTCACGACCCGCATGAACCCGAGCATAAAACGCATGTCGCGCGCGTTGCGCTTATGAGTGATGTGTCCAACTCGCCGAGGGTCGAGCTTCGCTCGCCCCTCGTGCGTGTCATGTGATGGATCGCGCTACGACCTGCCGTCCGCTTACTTCCCGACCTGATTGCCGATAATGCCACCCGCCGCTGCGCCACCGATCGTAGACAGCGCATTGCCGCCGATCGCCGCGCCCGCGGCGCCGCCCAAGCCCGCGCCGATAGCCGTATCGCGGCCTTGCCGGCTCATGCCTTCACACGCGGAAAGACTCACCACGACTGCCACGATGGCCGCGAGCGTGCCGATTTGACGAATCGATTTCATGATGCTGACTCCGGTAGTTGTAGTTGGAACGACACCTTCCTTGCATTTGATGGTATCGCCGCAGCCCGTATCCAGATGTTTGCGCTTGTCAACGAACTGTCGGTTTCGTAATCAAATGTTTCCCTGCCTTTAGCATGCGACGTGCCCGGAAGCCGTAAACGGAAAAGCCCGCCAGTGGCGGGCTTCGGTGCTGCAATGCAAAGATTGGCGGATCGAGTGGCGGCTTGGACTGCACCGCGAAAACACGCGACCCGCGTGCGAACCTTACTGCCGCTGATAAATCTCAGCGCCTTTTTTCATGAACTCGATCGACTTCACCTCCATGCCTTTCTTCAACGCTTCGTCGTCGGTGACGCCCTGTTGCGCGGCGAACTCGCGGACGTCCTGCGTGATTTTCATCGAGCAGAAGTGCGGGCCGCACATCGAGCAGAAATGCGCGACCTTGGCCGAATCCTTCGGCAGCGTTTCGTCGTGGAATTCGCGCGCCTTGTCCGGATCGAGGCCGAGGTTGAACTGGTCCTCCCAACGGAATTCGAAGCGCGCCTTGGAGAGCGCGTTGTCACGCACCTGCGCGCCCGGGTGGCCCTTCGCCAGATCGGCGGCATGCGCGGCGAGCTTGTAGGTGATGATGCCGGTCTTGACGTCGTCCTTGTTCGGCAAGCCCAGGTGTTCCTTCGGCGTCACGTAGCAGAGCATGGCCGTGCCGAACCAGCCGATCATCGCAGCGCCAATGCCCGAGGTGATATGGTCGTAACCCGGCGCGATGTCGGTGGTCAGCGGTCCGAGCGTGTAGAACGGCGCTTCGTCGCACCATTCCAGTTGCAGGTCCATGTTCTCCTTGATGAGTTGCATCGGCACATGGCCGGGGCCTTCGATCATGGTCTGCACGTCGTGCTTCCACGCGATCTGCGTGAGTTCGCCTAGCGTCTTCAATTCGCCGAGTTGCGCTTCGTCGTTGGCATCGTAGATCGAGCCGGGACGCAGGCCGTCGCCGAGCGAGAAGGCCACGTCATACGCCTTCATGATTTCGCAGATGTCTTCGAAATGCTCGTACAGGAAGCTTTCCTTGTGATGAGCGAGACACCACTTGGCCATGATCGAACCGCCGCGCGAGACGATGCCGGTCATGCGCTTGGCCGTGAGCGGCACGTATTGCAGACGCACGCCCGCGTGAATCGTGAAGTAGTCGACGCCCTGCTCAGCCTGCTCGATGAGCGTGTCGCGGAAGATTTCCCACGTCAGGTCTTCGGCCTTGCCGTTGACCTTTTCCAGCGCCTGGTAGATCGGCACCGTGCCGATCGGCACCGGCGAATTGCGGATGATCCACTCGCGCGTTTCGTGAATGTGCTTGCCGGTGGACAGATCCATCACCGTATCGCCGCCCCAGCGGATCGCCCACGTCATCTTGTCGACTTCCTCGCCGATCGAGGACGTCACCGCCGAGTTGCCGATGTTCGCATTCACCTTCACGAGGAAGTTGCGGCCGATGATCATCGGCTCGCTTTCCGGGTGATTGATGTTGTTCGGGATGATCGCGCGGCCGCGCGCCACTTCTTCGCGCACGAATTCCGGCGTGATTTCGGTGAGGCCATTCGGACCGAACGCGCTCGCGCCGAACGCCTGCCCAGGATGCTGGCGGCCCATCATCGCGGCGAGCTTTTCGCCGTTCGGGCCGCTCGTCTTAAGGCTTTCCAGATACTCGGCGCGGCGCTGGTTCTCACGAATCGCGATGTACTCCATTTCCGGCGTGACGATGCCTTTTTTCGCGTAGTGCATTTGCGAGACGTTCTTGCCGGCGATCGCGCGGCGCGGCGTGCGGTGCAGGCCCTGGAAGCGCAATTCGGCGGTCGCCGTGTCGGCGGCGCGCTCGCGGCTGAAGTCGCTCGACAGGCCCGTCAGCGCTTCGGTGTCGCCGCGCTCTTCGATCCACGCCTGACGCAGTGCCGGCAGACCGGCGCGGATATCGATTTTGGCTTCCGGGTCCGAGTACGGGCCCGACGTGTCGTAGACATAGACCGGCGGATTCTTTTCGCCGCCGAAACTGTCGGGCGTGTCGGCCTGCGAGATTTCGCGCATCGGCACGCGGATATCGGCACGCGAGCCGGTCACATAGACCTTGCGGGAATTCGGCAGCGGCGCGACGGCGGCTTCATCGACGTGAGCGTCGGCGGAAAGGAACTTCGGGTTGGCGTTCATGCAATATCTCCTGTGCAAAGCTATGTGGGGCGGCTAAGCAGGAGACGAGACGGAAGTTGTCGGAAATCGCGAGAGATGAGGCTGTAGAGCTGGAGTGCGAATTCCGCACGCTTCCCTGCGCTGGCATTATCCAGATCAGGTTCAAAGGGTATTTCTCACCCGCGCAGCACGGACCTCCAACCTCCGTGCGACGCAGGACCCCCGCGTTAGCAGCGCACACGATACACCGGCCACACGCTGCTTGGCAACCCGTCTTCGAACATCGGATGGCGGATATCACAGCGGCAAGCCATGCGGCATTGCCGTATTCGGGGGCCGTCATGAAGCGGCGCAACACGCGTTGCTACGCCATTGCGCTGTGCTTACAGCGTGAAATTGTCGGCGGCTTCGGGCTGAAAGAGGATCTTTTCGAGCTTCAGCACTTTCTCCGTGCCGCTCGGCGGCGTGAAGCGGATGCGCTCGCCGCGTTTGGCGCCGAGCAAGGCGAGGCCGGCGGGCGAGAACACGTTCAGGCGGCCATGCGCGAAGTCCGCGTTCGGCGGATAGACCACGGTCCAGGTCATGTGCTCGCCGCTGGTTTCGTCGACCAGCGTGGCTTGCGAATTCATCGTGACGATATTGGCCGGAATCTCGTGCGAGTCGACGATCACGGCGCGCTCCAACACGTCGTCGAGCATGTCTTGCAAACGCGCGTCGGCGCCGGGCGCGGCTGCGTGCTTCTCGAGACGGGTGACGTCGAGTTCGGTGAGGTAACAGGTTTTTGTCTTTTTCACGATGGGTACTCCAATTCGATCTGCATGTAGGGGAACAGCGTGCGGATGAGATCGGCCCGGAGCCCGACAACGCGGCTCAGGCAATGGAGCGAGCAGCGTTAAATCGGGCGCCGGGCGGCGTGGAGCGGGAGCGTTCGGGACGGCTCGCCGGCGCGACGCGGCATGAATTCCGCGCGCGCGCAGCCGGTTGCGCGGCGAGGGCGCAAGCGGAAGTGGGCACGGAAAGTCGGAAAGCGCATCGAGGTGGCCGGTGGATAGCGAAAGAGGGGAAGCGGGCGCCACGATACAGTTGCACGCGGCGCGATCGAAAGCTGAATGTTAGCACGGGGCTAATCTCTACCGACTGTAGCACAAGGCCGAGGCGTGTCTCCCGACTCGCCGCCAAGGACCGTCGTTCACCATGCGCTATCGGCCGACAGCCGTTGGCAAAGCGCGCGGACCGTAGTCCGGCCAGACCGCCGCCTGCCCGAAAGTTACGGAGGCCGAATCATCGTCGACCTTGCTTGAGCATCCACTCAACCAGGCGGCGGGAGGATCGACCACTCAAAGATCCGCAGCAACGCACGGCGGCTCATGCCGAAACACAGATCGCTATGCCCTGTGCATTCAACGCGTTCTGTGGAATCGACGTGGCAGATACGGGGGAAACGTCCACGGCGTTTTTGTTGCAAGTACGCCAAAAAGTTACGATTCTTTCAAGCGACGCGGTGGGCGCTTACTGCATAATGCCGTGCGCGCCCACTATTTGGCGCGTGTTCGCCGTGGCCCGATTTCTTCGGCCGCCGCGGCGTTGTGGCTCATTGGCCATCTATCGTCCTTGCGCTCCACCAACATGTCCGCCAGCCTCGCCCGTCAGACCGTATCGCCGATGCGGTGTCCGCCATCCCGCCTCAGGGTCTTCAGCGGGGGCGCCGCACCTCGAGCGGCATGGGCGGGTTGAACGCATGTCGCTGCAACTCCCAAGCCGTTTTCCGCGTGGTTTTTCGCTCCGTTTGCCGCAGTCCCGCAATGGCCAGCTCGCGCTCGCGCTCGCCGTCGTCTATGTCGTGTGGGGCTCGACCTATCTTGCCGTGCACGTCGCGCTGGGTTCGTTTCCTCCATTGCTGCTTTCGGGGCTGCGCAATCTGTTCGCCGGCGTAGGCCTCTTTATTTTTGCGGCGCGCCGCAATCCGGTCTGGCCGGGCGCCGCCGAAATCCGTAATGCGGGGCTGGTGGGCACCATGCTGGTCGGTTTGTCGAGCGGCATGCTCGCCTACGGGATGCGCACCGTCGGCACCGGCACCGCGGCGGTGATGGTCGCCACCGTGCCGCTGTTCGCCACGGTGATCGCGGCCGTGGCGGGGCGCAAGATCGGCCGGGGCGAGTGGTTCGCGGTCGGCCTCGGTCTGGTAGGCATCGCGATTCTCAGCCATGGCGATAGTGCGCCGGGCTCCGCGGGCGGCAGCCTGGCGATTCTGTGCGGTGCGCTTTTCTGGGCGGGCGGCGCGCATCTGGCCGGGCGTCTGAAACTGCCCTCGGACCTGTTTCTCTCGACGTCGCTGCAAATCGGTCTGGGCGGCGCGATGTCGACGCTGGTCGCTTGGGTCTCCGGCGAGCGGATGCTCGAGGTGCATGTTCTGCCGGTGCTGGCGTTCATCTACCTGATGCTGATCGGCACGATGGCCGCCTACGTCGCGTATGGTTTTCTGATTCGGCACACCAGCCCGATCATCGCCAGCAGTTGCATGTACGTGAACCCGGTGGTGGCCGTGGCGCTCGGTGCGCTGTTGCTCGGCGAGCCGGTCACCCGCTCCACGGTGATCGCCACGGTCGTGATTCTGGCGAGCGTGGGACTGTCGTTCTGGTTCGACTACCGGAAGAAGGGGCTCGCCTGAGCCTGGAGCGGGCTTGCGTTGGGGGTGCCCCTGTGAGTCTCATTGTGCCGGGGCGGCGGCCCGTTATTACAGCGCCGCGGCCACTTCCGCGCCTTCGCGAATTGCGCGTTTCGCGTCCAGTTCAGTCGCGACTTTCGCCCCGCCGATCACGTGATAACGCGGGCCGCCGGTCTGATTCGCTTCACCCGCCGCCTGCGGGTGCAGATCGCGCAGCGATTCCTGCCCCGCGCACACCACGATCGTATCCACGTCGAGCCATTCTTCGACGCCTTGATGCGCGATCTTCAGCCCGCGCGCCGCGATTTCCAGATATGACACGCCACCGAGCATTGTCACGCCGTTCCTCGCCAGCGTCGCGCGATGCACCCAGCCGGAAGTCTTGCCAAGCCCCATGCCGAGCTTGCCGGCCTTGCGCTGCAACAGCCAGATTTGCCGCGGCGGCCGCGCCGGCGCGGGCGGTTTCAGCCCGCCGCGTTCCCGCACGGCCAGATCGACGCCCCATTCGTCGAGCCATGCGTCGCGCGGCATTGGCAGAGGCTCGCCCGCGCGATGCAGCAAAAACTCGCTGACGTCGAAGCCAATGCCGCCCGCACCGATCACCGCGACGCGCTGGCCGACCGGCGCACCACGCAGCACGTCCACATACGACAGCACGTTGGCCGCGTCGATACCGGCAATCGCCGGCCGGCGCGGCACGATGCCAGTGGCGACGATCACGTCGTCGTAAGCGCCCGAGGCCAGCAGGGCGGGGTCGACGCGTGTGTCGAGCCGCACGTCGACGCGGTGGCGTTGCAACTGGCTCTGAAAATAGCGGATCGTTTCGCTGAACTCCTCCTTGCCGGGCACGCGCATCGCCAGATTGAACTGGCCGCCGATCGTTGCGCTCGCATCGAACAGCGTCACGCGATGCCCGCGCGCCGCGGCGACGGTCGCCGCCGACAACCCCGCCGGACCCGCGCCGACCACGGCCACCGAGCGCGCGGCCTGCGCCCCGGCGACGGGCCGGTAGATCAATTCGGTCTCGCGTCCCGCGCGCGGATTGACGAGGCACGTGGCGCGCTGGTTCTTGAACGTGTGATCGAGGCAGGCCTGATTGCAGGCGATACAGGTGTTGATTTCGTGCGCGCGTCCCTCGGCGGTCTTCACCACGAACTCGGGATCGGCCAATAGCGGCCGCGCCATGGAAACCAGATCGCCCGCTCCCTGCGCGAGCAGTTCTTCGGCGACCTCGGGCGTATTGATGCGGTTGGACACGATCACCGGCACCTTGACGGCGGCCTTCAATCGCGCGCTCAGCGCGGCGAACGCGGCGCGTGGCACCGAGGTCACGATGGTCGGCACACGCGCCTCGTGCCAGCCGATGCCGGTGTTGAACATGGTGACGCCGGCGGCTTCGAGCGCCTGCGCGACCTGCACGGTTTCGTCCCACGTGTTGCCGCCTTCCACCAGATCGATCAGCGAGATCCGGTACACGACGATAAAGCGTTCGCCGCATACCGCGCGCACCGCCTCGACGATCTCGCGCGCGAGCCGCATGCGGTTTTCGATGCTGCCGCCGTACGCGTCGGTGCGCTGATTGGTGCGCGGGCATAGGAACTGATTGAGCAGATAGCCTTCGCTGCCCATGATCTCGACGCCGTCGTAGCCCGCGCGTTGAGCGAGGCGTGCGCAGCGCGCGTAGTCGCGCACGGTCTTCGCAATGCCGGCGATAGTCAGCGCTCGCGGCTTGAACTTCGAGATCGGCGACTTGATCGCCGATGCGGAGACGACGAACGGTTGATAGCCATAGCGGCCCGCGTGCAGGATCTGCAGCGCGATCTTGCCGCCTTCGGCATGCACGGCCTCGGTCAATTTCCGGTGATTGCGCAGATCGAATACGGAATTCAACGTGCCGCCGAACGGCAACAGCCAACCTTCGCGATTCGGCGAGATCCCGCCCGTGACGATCAAACCGACGCCGCCTTTCGCGCGCTCGCGGAAATACGCGGCCAGCTTCGGGTAATTCCAGAAGCGGTCTTCCATACCCGTGTGCATCGAACCCATCACTACGCGATTGCGCAAGCGAGTGAAGCCCAGGTCGAGTTCGGCGAGTAAGTGTTGGTAAGACATGCGGAGGACCGTGTAAGTATTGGATGCGCACGAACAATACACCGCGTCGCACGCCAACCTTCCGAGGAAAACGTCTAATCCTCGCAAGTCATTGCTCCGTAAGACATTGTTTAGCCGCCACCGGCTGTGTCAACCCCCGCGGCACACGCATTGCTCATAGCGAGCGTCCATCGACACGGACCGCGCCGTTGGAAAAAATGCGTGATGTGCGGCAGGGATAGGAGGGGATGCTCCGCTTTGGAGAGCTGGCCGGAACCGTTCCATCGACCAGCGAACAAGGCTTTAGACGGCGTGTTGTCCGAAGCGGGTCGTCCACAAATCAATGGGCCGAGAGCCCGATAACATCGATAGGTAAACATAATGAAACTGATCCGAACTATGGTGGCGATGGCTGCAGTTGCATCCATCCTGAGCGCGTGTGGCGGCGGTTCCGACGACGTGGGCAAGGAACTCGGGCTGACCAATCCGGAGATCCATTTCATCCATGCCATTCCGAGTGGCCCGGCGGTCGACTTTCTCGTGAATGGCGCCGCGCCTTCTGGTCAGACGAACATTAGCTATAAGGGTGTGACGAACCTCACCAATATCAACACAGGTGCGACGACTGTCGCTTACTCGGCCACCGGTTCGACGACGGCGCTTGCAAGCGGCAGCTTTCCGGATGTCGCCAAGGGCCACGAATACACCGTGCTCGCTCTGCCGGGTCTCGCCGCACCGGACATCGGCCTGATCGACGATCCGTTCGACAAGGGGCTGCTCTCGAATAGCGCGCGTGTGCGCGGCTTCAACGCTTCGGCGAATGCGACCAATCTCGACCTGTATCTGGTCCAATCCACCGCCACCAACATCGCCAACGTCTCGCCGACCATGGCCGGCGTGGCATTCAAGAACGCGGTGCCGGCGAGCGGTCAGGACTCGATTTACGTGTCCGGCGGCACGTACGTGCTGATCGCGACAGCGGCGGGCAGCAAGACGCCGATCTTCCAGTCGCCGGCATTCACGTTGTCGAACAATGCCGACTGGCTGGTGACGTCGGTGCCGATCGCGGGGGCGCTGAGCCAGCTCGTGCCGGGCCAGATCCATCTGCTGGTCGCGCAGAACGGCAATACGCAGACGCCGAGCGTCGAACTGACGAATACGCTGACGGGCCAATAAGTACGCGAAGTGCGCGAAGTACGCGAAGAAGTGCGCTGACAGGAATGCCCGCAAGCGGCGCTTGAATCAGACGCATGCAATAAGCGACACGTCCTAGGGAGGACGGAGCGGCGATCCACGCGAGTGGATCGCCGTTTTGTTTGTGGCGTCGCTGAGCGTCGGTAGCGAAGCCGTGACTGTTGCGAGCATCACGCCGATGCGTGCGCGAAGGATGCGCAAACAACGAAGCCCGACCATCAGGCGAAAAAAAGCCCGCCGAGGTTTCCCGCGGCGGGCTTTCACGAACCCCCGTTGCCAGGCGCCTCAAGGCGCCGGGCGTCTGCTTCATATGACCTGCTTACTTGGCCTTTTCAGCCGAATTCGTGATGGCGTCGCCACCCTTCGAAATGTCCTGCCCGGCCCCCGCCATGGTGTTGCAACCGGCGAGCGCAGCCGTCCCTGCAATGAGAAGCAAAGCGATCAGTCGATTCATGAGAGTTCTCCTTGTCGAGAATGCATCGGTTGACGTGCCCGTGTTCTACGGCACGCGCCAGCTAAGCTAGCTGTCGTCCGACCGGGGCTTACGCCAGTCGATCCGGTCTGATTGCATGGTAAAAAAAGGGCGCGGAAGGCGCTGTCGGCCGGGCTGCGATTTTCTTGTAGGCGTGCTCCGCTGTTTGCGTCGGCGCACTCCTACAAGCCTCACGGTGACGTTGCGCGAGCATGTGCTAGACGGCCGTTCGCGAAGGCGTGGCCGGCGGCAGGTCGATCGAAGGCGTCGCGGTGCTCACGCTCGGCATCTCCACATGGATGTCGGTGCCGTTGGGCACGCCGCGCCGGATATCGAAGCGCCCGCCGTGCGCGGCGACGCGCTGGCGCATGCCCAGGAGCCCATGCGTGTGGGTGCGCTTCAGATCGGCCGGCATGATGCCGACGCCGTTATCGGCGATATGCAGCGCTACCTGGCCATCGCCGACCTGCAACGCGATCGACACCTTCGAAGCCCGTGCGTACTTGGCGGCGTTGGTGAGCGACTCCTGCGCGACGCGAAACAGCGCGATCTCCGTCTGCTCGTCGAGCTTGATGTCGTCGGCGGGCAGGTGCAGTTCGAGCGTCCAGTTGTTGCGCTGCGCGGCTTCGTCGGCGAGCGTGCGCAACGCGGTAACGAGCCCGAAGTTCGCCAGCACCGTAGGCCGCATGTCTTCGATGATGCGGCGCTTGAGCGCAATGCCCTGGTCGAGATTCGCGAGCGCCCGCTTGAGTTTCTCGGAGATATCCGGCGCGCTGTCCTTCAGTTTGCGGTTGGCCCACGCCACGTCCATTTTGCTCGCGGTCAGAATCGCGCCGAGCTCGTCGTGCAGTTCGCGTGCGAGCTGGGTCTTTTCGTTTTCGCTGACTGCCTGCAAGTGCCAGCCGAGCGCTTCGAGCTGACGGGTGCGTTCATTCACGAGCTGGTCGAGCCCCTCCTGTTGTGTGATCAATTGACGCTGCACGCGCGCCTGACGATCGATCTGAATGCCGAGGTTACGAAACAGCAGGATGAACAGCACGATGTTCAGCGCCGACAAGCCCGCTGCGCACAGCGTGGAGATGCGCTGATCGCCGCGGCTCGCGGCAAGCGCGTGTTGCGCGCGGCGCTCCTCGTTGTCGCGCAGCAGCGAGAGCGTGCTGTCCACGAGCGACGCATCGGCCGGACTGGCTTCGCTCGCGCTGCCGCAGGCGGCGAGATCCAGCGGATGCGGCGCGGCGCGCTGCAGCGCGGACGCGCCCGCGCCGATACGCGCCTCGATCAGCGCAAGGATCTGCGTGAAGCTGGCGAGTTCCGCGCTGTCGGCTTTGCCGCTGCGGTAGAAGCGGTTCAACTGCTGTTCGCTCTGACGGATGCGCACAGCAGTCGCGCAGAAATCGCGCGCTAAAGCGTCCTGCTTCGTCAGAAGAAAATCGCTTTGCTGCGCACTCAGGCGCGAGAGCTGGCTCGCAAGAATGCTCAGTTGCACGGTGACGTCGCGCGCTTCGAGTGCGGTCTCGTATTCGGCGGCAATGCGTTGGCGCGCGGTCTCGAGAATCACGAGACCGCCCACGGTAATGACGATCGCCACGGTCATGGCAATCGCCCAACTGCGATTGCGCATCCAGTCGCTCAGGCGGGTGGCGGGCCCAAGGGCGGCCGCGTTCGGCGCGTTCTGCTCATTTGGCAATTTCGGCTCCTCTATTGGGGCTTCAGTGTAACGTCCGCCGCGTCCGGCGACGGTGCGAGTATCGCGCCGACGCGGCCGCCGTCGCGGCGCAACACATCGGCCTCGCGTGGCTTATGCGCTCGCCGTAACGCTGCCGTAATCCAATGTCAGCGGATTCTCACACGAAAACCGGCGCGCGTCGGAATGCGCCCGTCGTCGCTGATGGCTACGATGATCCTGATCGTTCAATCAATGTTTCGGGAGAAAGCCATCATGCTGAAATGGGCGTTGTTCTTCGCCGTCGTGGCGGTGATCGCCGGCCTTCTTGGCTTTACCGGCGTAGCGGCAGGCGCGGCGGCAATCGCGAAGTTCCTGTTTATCGTGTTCGTGATTCTGTGTGTCGTGTTCCTCGTGCTCGGCTTCGTGGTGACGAAAAAGATCGTCGATTAGCGTGGTTCGACGAGGAGTTCGCAGGCCGTGTCTTCGAAACTGGCAGACGGTTCGCCATTGAATGTGCCGAGCCAGGCCACGCAGATACCAACAAGAAGGAGAGTCGCCATGCTTCACTATGCCATTGTTTTTTTCGTGATCGCGATCATCGCCGCCGTGTTCGGTTTTACCGGAATCGCAGCAGGGGCGGCTGAAATTGCGAAGATCCTGTTCTACATTTTCCTCGTCGTGTTCGTGGTCACGCTGCTGCTCGGCGTATTCCGAACGTAGACGGGCGCTTATTGGTAGCCCGCATTCCTTGTGCCGGCGCATCAGGCGCGATTCGTGCGTGATGCGCAGTTACCCCCAATACCGGATAAAGGAGAAATTCAATGTCGAAGTCACCTGGCGCCCAGGGCGCGGCCACTCAATCCAAGGATCCGTTCGTGATGGATCTGGCGAAGATTCGCGAAGACGCACGCAAGCACATGTCGGACGGTCCGGTCACGCAAAGCTATGGCGCGGACCGCGGAACGGTGCTGAAGCTGTGCAATGACGCATTGGCCACCGAAATCGTCTGCGTACTGCGTTACAAGCGGCATCACTTCATGGCAAAGGGCATCAACTCCGAGGCGGTGGCCGCGGAATTCGCCGAACATGCCGCGGAGGAGCAGGAACACGCCGACCGCATTGCCGAGCGGATCGTGCAATTGGGCGGCGAGCCCGATTTCGCACCGGACGGTTTGAAGACGCGCTCGCACTCGGAATACAAGGAAGGCGACAGCCTCACGGAGATGATCAAGGAAAATCTGATCGCCGAGCGGATTGCGATCGATACCTACCGCGAGATCATTCGCTATCTCGGCGACAAGGACGTGACGACGCGTCGTATGTTCGAAGAGATTCTCGCTGTGGAAGAAGAGCACGCGGACGATATGGCGGATCTGCTCGAAGGCCGCGAGTAAGCGGGAGGGCGCTGCGGGCACGGGCGGGTCTGGGCGGGTGTGGCAGGTTTCCCGCGCCGGCATGCGCCGCCATGTCCTTCTCCGATTCCGGCAGACGCCGTGCCGGAGATCATTACAATGTCTGCTTTGGAGCGATTCCAATACACGGACACCCAAACCGATGATTCGAGTGTTGATAGCCGACGACCATGCGATCGTCCGAGGTGGCTTCAGGCAGTTCGTCGCTGACGAGCCGGATATGTGCGTCGCGGCCGAAGCGGCCACCGGCGACGAAACCATCAGCCTCGTGCGCGAGCAGGCGTTCGACGTGGTGCTGCTCGACATCGCGATGCCGGACAAGAACGGTATCGACACCTTGCGTGTGATCAAGCAGGTGCGTCCGGAGCAGGGCGTACTGATTCTGTCGGGCTACCCGGAGAGCCAGTACGCTATCAACTTGCTGCGCGCGGGCGCGAACGGGTATCTGAACAAGGATTGCGAGCCCGACGAGATCGTGCGGGCGATTCGCTCGGTGGCGCGCGGGCATCGCTACCTTTCCGAGGCGGTGGCCGACGCGCTCGCCGACAATCTCGACAAGCCGTCCGCCGGGCGGCCGCACGAAGCGCTGTCCGAGCGTGAGTTCCAGATTTTCTGCAAGCTCGCGGCCGGGCAGATTCCCACTGAGATTGCCGAGGAATTGCATTTGTCCGTGAAGACGGTGAGTACCTACCGGGCCCGCGTACTGGAGAAAATGCAACTGGCGAACAACGCCGATCTGACTTATTACGCGATCAAGAATGGTTTGATCGAATAATGGACGATCGAGATATTCCGATGAACAGCGAATCGAACCCTGTCGCCGATCAAGCCAGCCGCGCACCCTTGCGCGTGCTGCTGATCGAGGATTCGCCGCTGATCCGCCGAAGCCTCGTGGAAGCGATCGACGCCTCCGGCCTGCTCAAGGTAGCCGCCTACGCGGATTCCGCGGATCAGGCGATTGCGCTATTGAGCGACGAGCCCTTCGACGCGGTGATCGTCGACCTGCAGTTGAAGCAGGGCTCGGGCGTGCCGGTACTCGCGTACTTGCAGCGAGAGGGATTGATCGACCGGGTATTCGCCGCGGTGCTGACCAATCATGCGTTGCCCGCGTATCGGGAGCGCTGCGAGCAATACGGCGTGCGCCACTTTTACGACAAGTCGTTCGAGTTCGACCGGGTGATCGACGCGCTGCACGACTATGCGTCGGCGCGCAGCGGCCAATGAGCGCTCCGCGCGAACAGGGCGCCGATTAACCCTTCACATCCTTCACGCCTGCGGGCAGCGCCAGATGATTCCACGCCGCCAGCCCGGCGAACACGAGGCCGGCCGCGCTCACACCGAGCCATCCAAACGTCGGCCACACTGCCGCGCCAACGCCGGAGCCGATCGCTCCGCCAATGAAATACGCCACCATGTACACCGTATTCACGCGGCTGCGCGCGTCCGGCTTGAGTGCGTAGATGCGTGACTGATTAGAGATTTGCGCGGCCTGCACGCCGATATCGAGAACGATCACGCCGATCACGAGCCCCGCAATGCTTCTCGCCGATGCGCCGAACACCACGAACGAAATCGCCACCAGCACGATCGACACGGTGATGATCGCGCGCGGTCCGCGCCGGTCGGAGAACTTGCCGGCGAGCGGCGCGGCCATCGCGCCTGCCGCGCCGACAATACCGAATAGCCCCGCCGCTTGCGGCCCGAGATGAAACGGCGCACCGGCCAGCAGCAACGCCAGCACCGACCAGAAAATGCTGAACGCAGCGAACAGGGCCGCGCCGGTCAGCGACGCTTCACGCAGCGCGCGGTGCTCGACTACCAGATGCCACATCGACACCAATAGCTTGCCGTAGGGCAGCGTGGACGTCGGCTGACTCCTGGGCAGACGCAGAATGATGACGACCGCGAGCACCAGCAACGCGACCACGGACGCGCCGAATACCGCGCGCCAGCCGAAATATTCGGCGATCACGCCCGACGCCGTTCGCGCCAGCAGGATCCCCAGCAGCAAACCGCTCATCACCGTGCCGACCGCGTGGCCGCGTTCGGCCGGCGGCGCGAGTTCCGCCGCGAACGGCACCGCTTGTTGCGCGATGGTGGCGAGCACGCCGATCGCCAGACTTGCGAAGATCAGCACGGACAGCGTTGGCGCGGCGGCGGCCACTACCAGCGCGACACAGATGCCGGCGATCTGCAGCAGGATCAGAAGGCGGCGATCGAAGCGGTCGCCAAGCGGTGCCAGCAACAGCATGCCGGCCGCGTAGCCGAGTTGGGTGACGGCCGGCACCGCGCCGACCCACGACGCGCTGTGCGGAAACGACAACCGGAAGTCGTCGAGCAGCGGCTGGTTGTAATAGATGTTCGCGACCGCGACGCCCGCGATAGTGGCGAGCAGAAGCAGCAGGCCGCGCAACGACCGGTCGGCGGAAGCGGGAGTGGACGCGTTGGAAGTGGACATGAGAGAGGGCGATTGACGGACCGGCCCATGCACGGTCCTCAAGCGTGCCGATCATACCGGAGCATGGCGGATCGTGCTGACGGCCGCGAGCGCGCAAACAAGCCAGTTCCAAGCCACCTGAAAGGGACGCGTCGACAAAATGAGATGGTCGTTCGTGGTTAGTTCGTAGAATCGGCGCGATTCATCCGACCGATTACGACAGAACGAAGCAAACGAAGAACGACTCCATGGGCTCGATCACGAAACATGAACCTCGACACATCGGCGGCTGGCTGCTCGTCGCGTTGATCTGCGTTGCCGCGTGGGTGCTCCATACGGCGATCACCATGCGCGATCCGCTCAAACTGATGCTCGAATGGGAACTGCTGGCTGTGTTCGTCCGGCGCGAAACGCATGGCTGGTATCGCGCCGTGCTCGCGATGGTCGGCTGTGATGTCGTCACGGGCGTATTCATCGTGGCCGGCGCGGGCTGGCTGGCGCTGCTCGTGCTGCGTAGATCCGCGCGCTTCGCGCCGCAGGTGCAGGCTTGGCTCGTCGCCATTGTCGCGATGCGAGCCGGCGCGTATCTGCTCGGCGATTACATGACACGCGCCATCGGCATCGACATTACCGTTCCCTACGGCGATCTTATTCAGGCCGTCGTCGCGGCCGCGCTCGGGATTCCGTATTTCAGGTCGTCCCGGCGCGTGCATGAGACCTTCATCCGCGCGTGAGTGCGCGCCTCAGTCGATCAGATCAATCGATCAGATCGCCCTCGGGTTCGTAAAAGGGATACGGCCCATCCGCCGCATCCACATACGCGTGATGCGTGACGATGCCGGTTGCCGGGTCATAGTGATGCAGCGCATACGCCGGCGGCTCCATCATGAACGCGGACGGCGCATCGTCGCGCAGATCGAGCGCGACCTGATGCGCGGGCGCCGGCACCGCGGAGGCGATCGTGCCGCCAAAGCGCACGAACATGGGCCGGTGCACATGCCCGCAGATCACGCGTTCCACGTTCGGATAGCGCGCGATCAACGCCGCGAGTTTGTCGGATGCGGTGGGATCGAGCCGCAATTCATCCATATGTCCGATGCCGCACACAAACGGCGGATGATGCAACGCGACCACCGTCGGTTTGCCTTGGGCCGCGTCGAGTTGCGTGGCGAGCCACGCGAGCCGCGCGTCGCACAGATCGCCCGCGCTTTGGCCCGGCACCATCGAATCGAGCGCGATGAGTCGCAGCGCGCCGAGATCGACCGCGTATTGCACGAATTCGCCGCCGCTTTGCAATTCCGCGCGATCGGGAAATGCGGCACGCAACGCGGCGCGTTCGTCGTGATTGCCGACCAGCAGGAAGTAGGGAATCTCGAGCGGCGCGAGCAGGGTCTTGAGATGCTCGTACTGCTCCGGGTCGCCCTGATCGACTAGGTCGCCCGTCATGATCACCGCGTCGGGACGCGGTTCGAGCGCATTGAGCGCGGCCACGCAGCGTGCGAGATAGGCGCCGGTGTCGACGCGGCGGTAAGCGAGCGCGCCGGGCCGTTTGATATGCAGGTCGCTAATTTGAGCCAGCAGCATGGGGTGTCCTTTTTATAGCGCGCCAAACAAAGGCGTCACTTCATTACGATAGCGCAATCAGCGCGTCCTGCGCGATTGAAATGCCGACCGGTGTGCCACGCGCCAATTCCACGCGGCCCGCCACGTCGATCAGCAACGCGTCGGGAGCGGCGCCGCCCACCGTCAGCCGTGTTCGCTCGCCGAGAAACGCGGTGCTTTCGATATGGCCGCGCAATTGCGCATGAGCCGGATCGGCAAGATAAGCGTCTTCAGGGCGGAAGAAAATCTCGTGCGCCGAACTCGCGTGCACGTCGCCCGCGGGCAGCGGCACGGCGCCGCCGGTGGTCGTCAGCAGGCCGTCGCGCCGCTCGCCCGCGAGCCGGTTGATCGTGCCGACAAACTGCGCGACCGTCCGGTTGGCGGGGCGGTAATAGATCTCGCGCGGCGAGCCGATCTGCTCGATGCGCCCCGCGCTCATCACGACGATGCGGTCGCCCAGTTCCATTGCTTCGGCCTGATCGTGCGTGACGTACACGGTCGTAATGCCCAACTCGCGCAGCAACGTGTTCATCTCGCTGCGCAAGGTGTCGCGCAAGCGGGCGTCGAGGGCGGTGAGCGGTTCGTCGAGCAGCAGCACGCGCGGCTGCACGGCGAGCGCGCGTGCGAGTGCCACACGCTGGCGCTGCCCGCCGGAAAGCTGATCGATCGGCTTGTCGGCGTGAGCGGTGAGACGCATCATGCCGAGCAATTCGTCGACGCGTTGACGGGCAGTCTCGGCCGGCACGCGTTTGATCTTCAGGCCATAGCCGATGTTGCCGCGCACTGTCAGGTTGGGAAACAGCGCGTAGCTCTGGAACACCATGCCGACCTGGCGCTTTTCGATCGGCAGGGCGGTGACGTCGTCGTCGCCGAACGCGATGCGGCCGCCAGCGTCCGGCGTTTCAAGCCCCGCGATCATGCGCAGCGTCGTGGTCTTGCCGCAGCCGGACGGCCCGAGCAATACCAGCGTTTCACCGGCGTCGATATGCAGATCGAGCGGCTCGAGCACGCGCGTGCCGCGAAACGTTTTCGCGCATTGCGTCAGCGCGATGGGTACGGAGGCAAGTTTCATGGTTTGAGCGACTTCGAAGGAGAGACGGTGGCGCGTTTTTTCGCCGCGCTGCGCTGGCCGGTCGCATCGACGCCGAGCCATTGCATTGCGACGAGCAGGGGCATCGTCATGATGAAAAACAGAATCGTGTAGGCGCTGCCGATCTCGATGCGCAACGACGCATACGTGTCCGCGAGACCCACCGGCAGCGTTTTGGTATCGGGCGTGTGCAGCATCCACGTGAGATTGAATTCGCCGATGGAGAGCGTGAGCACCGCCAGCGCGCCGGCCACGATGCCGGGGCGCGCGTTCGGCAGCACGATCGTCACGAAGCGTTGCAGAAAGCTCGCGCCGAGACTCGCCGCGCCTTCTTCGAGCGTGCGCAGATCGCTGCTCGCGCACACGGCGGCGACCGCGCGCACCATGAAGGGCAGCGTGAACACCACATGGCCGACGACGATGAACGCCACGCTCATGCGGAACATCGTGAAGCCGCCGTAGACCACCAGCAGCGCGAGCGCCGACGCAAGGCCAGGCAGCGCGATCGGCAGCACCAGAAATTCTTCGATGATGCGCGAGAGCCTCGTCTTGCTGCGCGCGAGTACGTAACCCGCCGGCACGCCGGTGAGCAGCGTGATGAGGAGGGTCGCCGCCGCCACTTCGAGCGAGAGAAATACCGAGCCGTGATATTGCGTCCACACTTCTTCGAGCCAGCGCAGCGTGAGTCCGCTCGATACGCCTTTGAAGTAGTTGACCGTCAGACCCGCCATGATCGACATGACGACTGGCACGATCAGGAACGCGCATAGCAGCAGCGTCACGAGCCATTGTCCGGCTGCGAGCCACGTTCTGGCGGCCGGCAGGCGCGCACGCGAGCGCGGCTTCGTTGCCGGCTGTAGAGAAGCGGTGATGGAATTCATTGAGGTCCTGTCTTCCGGTCTGGCGGCGCCAGGTTTGAACATACCGTTCATGCGCTTGCCGCCACGGCCGAACCGCTCACGCTGCGCGCCAACGCCAGCACGGCCCACGTCACCATGCCGAGCACGATCGAGAGGCCCGCGGCGGTCACCATGTTCGCGTTGAGGGTGAACTCGGTGTAAATGGTCATCGGCAGCACGTCGATGTCGGTGGCGAGTGTGAAGGCGGTGCCGAATGCGCCCATCGCGGTGGCGAAGCACACCGCGCCCGCCGCGATCAGACCAGGCGAGAGTGCGGGCAACACGATGTCGCGCATGATGCGCCACGGCGACGCGCCGAGCGAGCGCGCGGCTTCTTCCAGCGATGCATCGAGCTTGGTCGCCGAGGCCATCACGGTGACGATCACGCGCGGAATCGAGAAGTACAGGTAGCCGAGAAAGAGGCCGCTCATCGAATACGCGAACACCCAGCGGTCGCCCGTGAGTTTCAGCGAGAGCGCGCCCACCAGCCCCTGGCGCCCGGCGAGCATGATGACCATGAAGCCGACCACCACGCCGGGAAACGCCAGCGGAAAGGTGAGCAGGGCGAGCAGCGTGCGCTTCAAAGGAAACTCGCGGCGCGCCAGCAGCAATCCCGCGATCACCGAGAGCACCAGCGTCGCCGCCGTGACCGCCGCGGACAACAGCACGGTCGCGCCGAGACTCGACATGTAGCGCGGATTCGTCAGCATCGCGCGATAGGTGGCGAACGCGTGGCCGTCGCCGCTCAACTGCGCGAGCGCGCCCATCGGCAACAGCCAGAAGGCGATGAATACCGCTAGCGCCGGCGCGATCAACGCGATGCGCCAGCGCAGCGGGAACGTGATGTCGTTCAATGCATCACCTGCAGATAACGCTCGCCGAAGCTCGACTGCTTCTCGGCCATCTTGCCGAAGTCCACCGGTTTGGCGCGCGCATAGTCGCTAGCGGGCAGGAATTTCGCGGCGGTGTCGGCCGTCATCGCGTTTGCGCGGACCGGGCGCAGATAGGCGTCGGCCCACAGCTTCTGGCCTTCGTCGGAGAGCACGAAATCGAGCACCTTTTTGCCGTTGGCCTCGTGCGGCGCGCCCTTCACCAGACTCATCACGTACGGGACGGAGATCGTGCCTTCCTTCGGAATCACGAACTCGACGTTCGCGTGATCCTTGTACTTCGCGCGGTAGGCGTCGAAATCGTAGTCGAGCAGGATCGGAATTTCGCCGGACATCACGCGCGCGTAGGCGGTCTGCTTCGGCACGATCGGCGCATTGGCCTTCAGCTTGCGAAACCAGTCGAGGCCCGGCTCGAAGTTATCGAGCGTGCCGCCGAGCGCCTGGTTCACCGCCACCGCGCCCGCATAGCCGACGAACGCGCTCGACGGGTCGAGGTAGCCGATCATGCCTTTGTACTCGGGCTTGAGCAGGTCGGCCCACGAGCGCGGCACGGGCTTGCCTTCGAGCGCGTCCTTATTGACGAAAAAGCCCAGCGTGCCCGAATGAATCGTGAACCAGTAGCCTTGCGGGTCCTTCATGTTGGCGGGGATGTCATCCCAATGCGCGGGCTTGTACGGCTGGATCACGCCCTTGTCCTTCGCCTGGAAAGCCGATGAGACGCCGAGGTACACCACGTCGGCGACCGGGCTCTTCTGTTCGGCCATGAGCTGCGCGATCGACTGGCCGGAATTCTTGTTGTCGAACGGCACGCGAATGCCGGTCTTCTGCTGGATCGCCTTGATCTGGCTCGCCCAGTCGGCCCATTCGGGCGGGCAGTTGTAGCAGATCGCGGTTTCGTCGGCATGCGCGAGCGACGGTGCGGCCAGAGTCATGACAAGTGCCGAGGCGGCGAACGCGGCGCGCGCCAATTGACGCACTCGAACAAAAGCGGTGGAGGAACGGCGGGTCACAGCAATCTCCCAGAGATGGACAAGGTGGCTTCAGCGGTGGTGTCGAGTACGGGTGAACTGACGCAATACAGGTGGCGCGATGCGGGTTGCTGGACATCGCGTGTGTGCCGTGCTGTCTGGCGATGTAAACGTTTTCGTCGAGCGGATTATCGGGAACGTATGTGACGACGCTGTGACGTGTGGCTTGCCGTTCGGGCGGCCGTTCTCCGGGTTCCTGTTTGACTGGATCAGTTGATTCTTGACCTTAAATCTGCGCGTTATTTTCTTGCGCCGGCTAATTCGCAGGGAAATCCCAATTCCGGTTTTTCCGTGATTTTAGGAGTTCTCCGATGGGCGGTGAGCAGGGCGAAATTCACTATGAAATTGCCGCTTGTTACGCGGCATGGCGGTAAAGCGGATTTAATTTCATAAAACGGAGGCGTTGCGAAGCTGTTGTGTTTTTGTCCCGGTTTGTTCGAAGGTAATCTCAATTTTGATATTAGAGGCTTGTATGAAAACCAATCTATTGTTGGCCATGACTGCCGTGCTTTTATCTGTTTGCGCGTCTGCTCACGCAGCCACGGAATGTTATTTCGAGAAAACCCACGACGCTGTGGATTTGAACATCGACAATCTGGTGTTTGAGAACGTGGCTGCGCCCAAGTCCGGGTACGCCGCGATCAGCCCGGCCGGAGGCATGTCCATCACGCCCACCGACGACAACATCACCTCGAACTGCGATCTCGGGCAGGGCGGCCAGGCATTGAGGGCCAGGAATAACCGGCCGGCTTCGACGGACTATAAATATGTGTCCGTTACAGATGCCAACGGTAATTCCCATCACGCTGTTTTGTATAGGACAACGGCGCAGGGAATATACTACACTGTTAAAATTACCAACGACGCATGCACCGATAATTCCGGATTTATTCCCCCTGATAACTCGTACGTTAAACTATATGACGTAGGGGATTCAAAGGAAAAGAAGTGCTTGAACGGGGCTAAGCATTTTACCTTTGGGGTTAAGTTTTATGTGAGTCCGGAATATAAAGGTGCGAAAGGCACGTTCAGGTCCAACGAGACGATACATGGCAGCTTTAATATCTCTGGAGCGGTCGACGAAGTGGCCGTAAGGTCGGTGATATTCAATGCCACGTTGAAATAGTTTTTTCTTTCTGCCCGAGCCCGTGCCCATCTCGGCGTCCGGATGAGGTACGGCGCCTCGGGCTTCAGCAGTCACCAGCGAGCAATGCGCCGGCGCCTCATACAACCGGCCGCTCGGCATTTTCCGACGCACGCACCCGCGAGGGCTCGTTGCGGTTCGAAATCGCCGCGATGGTGGCGCCCTCGCGCAAGCTGTGCGGCAAGGTCAGCGTGAGCGATGTTTCACTCAAGGCTTCGTAACTGCCGGTGACGCGCGCCAGCAAACGCTCCCAGGCCGCACAGCCGATTTCCCGATTCGGCGCGCAGATGCTGGCAAGCGGCGGCGACAGCAGTTCGCCCATCGCGAGTCCGTCGAAGCCGAGAATCGACATGTCGTGAGGAATCTGCAGGCGCGCGCGGCGCAGGCCACGCATGACCACCATCGCCAGCAGATCGTTGCTGCAGAAGAGGGCACTGGGGCGGTTCGCGCCGCTCGTCAGATGGGCGAGCACCGCGGGCGACAACTCCTCCGCGTTGAAATCGACCTCGAGCGCGGGCGCCGGCGTCAAGCCGGCTTGTTGCATGGCCTGCGAATAGCCGAGATGCCGCTGGCGGGCGCGGTCTGAGGCAGCCAGCGTGCCCGCCAGCATGAGAATGCGGCGATGGCCGTGAGCGATCAGCATGCGCACGCCGTCGTAGGCCGCGAGACGGTTGTCGACGGCGACCGACGGACGGCGTACCGTGTCGTTATGCATCAGCACGTAGAGCAGGCCCGCGCGGTCGAGTTCGTCGAGCAGCGGGTGCGTGTCGGCATCGGCGACGGTCAGGATCAGTCCTTCCACGCGGTGTTCGCGCAGCGTCTCGATAGCGTGGCGTTCACGGTCGGCGTCGTACTGCGTGGTCATCAGCATGAGCCGGTAGCCTTGCGCCGAGGCGAGTTCGTCGATACCTTGCAGGCACTCGGCGAATACGGGATTGGCGAGCGTCGGCAGGATCACGCCGATCAGGCGTGTGCGTTCGCCGCGCAATTGGCGGCCAAGCGGGCTGGGGCGGAAGTTCAGCGCGTCGATGGACTGGCGCACTTTGTCGAGCGTGACCGGGTTGACGGTATGCGGCGCGTTGATCGCGCGCGATACCGTGGCGATGGAGAAACCGGCGTGGGCAGCGACATCTTTGATCGTCGGAGTCATGGGTTTCCGCTCGGGTCGTAAACGTTTTCGTGAGTTTCCGTGAGCGGATTATCGGCAACGTTTGTGACCCCCGGATGAATTCGGTTTTTGGGTTGTGCCGCGCCTGAAAATCGCGGTACGGGGCGGGCGCTGCGGCGGTTTGGTACGCCTGCCGCGAAATGGTAGAATTCGCGTCCACATGCGTTCTGACCCCTGCCGGGGTGATGAAATTGGTAAACATAGCGGACTTAAAATCCGCCGCTTCACAGCTTGCCGGTTCAAGTCCGGTCCCCGGCACCAATCGTCCCGCCAAGGACTTGCGCGCTTTCAGCCGAACCCGGTTCAACCTGCGCGCAACCGGATCAGACGCCTTTCCTTCCCGCCGTATCTGAAACGCGCAGCCGCTCGCCCACGTGTTCGACGACGTGCGATGCTATGACGTAGTCAACCTGCGTGTCACACCAAGGCAACCCAACTCCAACGGAGAAATCGATGGGCAACGAAAAATCGAAGCGCGCACGCCGCGCAGCCGAAAGCCTTTTCGGGGATTTGCCGAGCGCCAGCAACACCAGGGCCAGCCGCCCCTCGAATCCCTTCGACGACGATCCATTTCAAAAGCCGGCCGGCACAACGCCGGCTGGCGATGCACTCGTCGTGCTGCCGGCCCAGTTCGAACTGCCGCCCGGTTACGAAGATGCGGCAGCCATGCGCGATGCGCTCGCCCGCATCTGGCGGATGGACTGGATCAAGGTCGGCAAGGACGAATGCGTGGTGCGCCTGCCGGTCGGCTGGCGCGCGGACAAATCGGTGGACGGTGTTCTGCGAATCGAATGCGCGGGTGTGGTTCGTGCACAGGGCCGGATCGTGGAAGGCGCGATGCTGCAGATACTCCCGCGCTACTACCTGAAGGCGGAATTCCATGAGTCGAACGATCACTGCCGGATCGTCGTGCGGGACCGCGGCCGAAACAACGCTGTGTTGAAGGAATCGTTCTGGGACACGAGAAGCGGTCCGAACCATCCGCAGTGGAAGATTCTCTCCGACTGGCTGGACACGCAATATCCCGATCATCGCGACCCGCTGCGCTATTGGGACGATTGCGAAGACAATCGCCGCGCCGGTTGACCGTGCGCCGAGCCGAAGCATGTCCCACCTGAAATACCTCACCGGCTACCCAGCCGCGCTCCAGGAGAAGGTCAAACAGCTGATAGCCGAAGACCAGCTCGGCGCGTACCTCGTCGCGCGCTACCCCAACACGCACGAGGTCCAAACGGACCGGGCGCTTTACGCGTATTGCGCGGACCTGAAACGCGAGCACCTGCGCAGCGCGGAGCAGATCGACAAAGTCACGTACGACAGCAAACTCGACGTGGTGCGCCACGCGCTAGGTCTGCATACGAGCATTTCCCGCGTGCAAGGCGGCAAGCTGAAGGCGAAGAAGGAAATCCGCATCGCGTCGCTGTTCAAATCAGCCGCGCCGGAATTTCTGAAAATGATCGTGGTGCACGAACTCGCTCATCTGAAGGAAAGCGATCATAACAAGGCGTTTTACCGCCTGTGCGAGTTCATGCAGCCGGGTTACCACCAGATCGAATTCGACTTGCGTCTCTACCTGACGCATCGGGAACTGGCGAAAAAGCAGACCTGACGATCCAGCGTCAGGTCTCATGCATCAAGCCGCAATCGCGCCAGCCGCGGAAGCCGTCAACAAAACCGGAATCGATTTCGACGTCGGCGTTCCCGCGCCGTCGGCGACCGACGAGAGCGGCACCAGCGGATTCGTCTCCGGATAATAGGCACCGAGACAGCCGCGCGGAATGTCGTACTCAACGAGCAGAAAACCGTCCGCGTGACGCTCGATCCCATCGGCCCACACGCTCGTGATATCCACGCGTTGCCCCGCCTCGAACCCCAGCATCGCGAGATCGTCCCTGTTCGCGAACAGCACGCGACGCTGACCATACACCCCGCGATAACGGTCGTCGAGGCCGTAAATCGTCGTGTTGTACTGATCGTGCGAGCGCGTCGTCATCAACGTCATCAGCCGCTCGCCATGTTGCTTGCGCGCCTGATGAATCGGCGTCGCCGTGTTGATCGCATGCACGAGGAACTGCGCCTTGCCGCTCGGCGTTTTCCAGATCCGCTCGCGTGAGGCCACGCCGAGATGAAAGCCGCCAGGGTTCTTCAGCCGCTCGTTGTAGTCCGTGAATCCCTCGATCACGTTGGCGATGCCGTCGCGAATCAGCGAATAGTCCGCTGCCTGCGCGAGCCAATCCACTTTCGCGCTGCCGAGCGTCGCATGCGCCATGCGCGCGACGATCGCGATCTCCGACAACAGATTCTCCGAAGCCGGTTTGTTCATGCCGTACGAGATATGCACCATGCTCATCGAGTCCTCGACGCTCACGCCTTGCGCGACACCGTTCTGCAAATCGATCTCGGTGCGCCCGAGCGTCGGCAGAATCAGCGCGTCGCGGCCATGCACGAGGTGGCTGCGGTTCAGCTTGGTGGTGATGTGCACGGTGAGATCGCACGAACGCATGGCGTCCCACGTGCGCGGGGTGTCCGGCGTCGCAATCGAGAAATTGCCGCCGAGGCCAATGAATACTTTCACCCTGCCGTCGAGCATCGCCTGAATCGTGTTGACGACGTCGAGTCCGTGCTCGCGCGGCGGCTCGAAATCGTAGACTTCGCCGAGCCGGTCGAGGAACGCCTGCGTAGGCCGTTCCTCGATGCCGACCGTGCGGTCGCCTTGCACGTTCGAGTGCCCACGCACCGGGCAGAGGCCCGCGCCGCGCCGGCCGATATTGCCGCGCATCATCATCAGGTTCGACAGGATCTGCACCGTCGGCACCGAGTTTTTGTGCTGCGTGAGGCCCATGCCCCACGTCGAAATCACGGCGCGTCCCTTCACGTAGATGTCGGCGAGCTTCAGCACGTCCTCGAACGGCACGCCTGCTTCGGCGACGATGGTGTCCCAGCTTTCCGCGCGCAGGTCGTCGGCGAACGCGTCGAAACCCACGGTGTGCCCGGCGATAAAAGCGATGTCGAGCACGCGGTCGAGACCCGAGATCAACGCTTCGTCGTCGAGTTCGATCACGCGCTTGGCGACACCCTTGATCAGCGCGAAGTCGCCGCCGACTTTCGGGCGAATGAACACGGAACTGATCTTCGTGCTGCCCATCGTCAGCATTTCGACCGGATGCTGCGGGCTCGCAAAGCGTTCGAGGCCGCGCTCCTTGAGCGGATTGATCGACGCGATGGTCGCGCCGCGTTTGGCGCACTCGCGCAACTCTCCGAGCATCCGCGGATGGTTGGTGGCCGGATTCTGGCCGAAGATCAGGAGCGTATCGGCGTGTTCGAAGTCGTCGAGCGTGACCGTGCCTTTACCGATGCCGACCGTATGCGGCAAGCCGCGGCTGGTCGCCTCGTGGCACATGTTCGAGCAGTCGGGGAAGTTGTTGGTGCCGTACATGCGCACGAACAACTGGTAGAGGAACGCGGCTTCGTTGCTCGCGCGTCCCGAGGTGTAGAAGGCGGCGCGGTCCGGATCGTCGAGCCGCTTCAGGTGCGCGGCGATCAGCTCGAACGCCTCGTCCCAGCCGATCGGCACATACCGGTCGCGCAGCGCGTCGTAGACGAGCGGGTCGGTCAGGCGGCCGTGCTGTTCGAGCTCGAAGTCCGATTGCGCCATCAGTTCGGCAACCGTGTGCTGCTCGAAGAACGCGGGTGTCACGCGTTTGCTGGTCGCTTCGGCGGCCACGGCTTTCACGCCGTTTTCGCAGAACTCGAAGGTGGACGCGTGCTCGCGATCCGGCCACGCGCAGCCCGGGCAGTCGAAGCCGTTCGGCTGATTCTGCTTGAGCAGCATGCGGTAGTCGCCGCCCGTCACCTTTTCCTTGATGAGATTGATGGCGACGTACTTGAGGGCGCCCCAGCCGGCGGCGGGGTGCGTGTACGGTTCGATGCGAGTTTCGGGTTTCTTCATGAGGGTGCCGCGGTGTCGGGCTTGAACGCGCTTGGATAGGCTGATAGGTGCAAGCCTACTGTGTTCCAAAAAGTGCGCAGCATACAGAAATTTGGAAAGGTGAGGGATACAGTTGGTGCGTTTTTGTCATAGACTGACGCTCCAACCCATGTCTTTGCTCGATCCAGGCCCTTGAACCTGTACGAAAAACTCGCCGACGAAATCACGGAAGCCGTGCGCCGCGGCGTGTTCGCGGCCGGCGAACGGATTCTGTCCGTGCGGCAGGCGAGCCAGCAGCACGGCGTCAGCATCAAGACGGTGTTGCACGCTTACGCGCTATTGGAAAACCGGGGGATTGTCGAGACGCGCCCGCAGTCGGGCTATTTCGTGCGCGACGCCGCGGCGCTGTCGGCGGCGCTCGACGAGCCGCAGCCCGGCCGCCCAAGGCCGCCGCAAGCGCCACAGACACCACCGGTCGCGGCGACCGTGGACGTGAGCCGCCTCGTGCTGTCGACCTTGCGCAGCATCCGCGCGCACGACGCCGTGCCGTTCGGCTCGCCGTATCCGGATCCGTCGCTGTTCCCGTGGCGGCGCATCAACCAGTATGCGAACGCGATCGCGCGACGCCAGGCGAGCTGGAATCTGATCGACGACCTGCCGCCCGGCAATCCGGAACTGATCCGGCAGATCGCCCGGCGCTATGCCGAAAACGGCGTGCCGGTCGATCCCGGCGAGATCATCATCACGCTCGGCGCGACCGAAGCGATCAACCTGAGCCTGCAGGCGGTCGCGAAACCGGGCGACACCGTCGCGGTCGAGTCGCCCACCTATTACGCGATGCTGCACGCCATCGAGCGGCTGGGTATGCGCGCGATCGAGGTGACGACGCATCCGGTTCATGGCATCGACATCGAGGCGCTCGCGCAGGTGATCGCCGAGCAGAAAATCGCAGCGTGCATGGTGATGCCGAACTTCCAGAATCCGCTCGGCTTCCGCATGCCCGATACGCGCAAGCGGCAACTGGTGGAACTGCTCGCCGCGCACGAGATTCCCGTGATCGAGAACGACGTCTATCAGGAGCTGTACTTCGGCGAGACGCGGCCGTCGACCTTGAAGAACTTCGACACGAAAGGGCTGGTGTTGCATTGCGCGTCGTTTTCGAAGAGCCTGACCGCGTCGTACCGGATCGGCTGGGCGCTGCCGGGACGCTATCGCGCGCAGGTCGAGAAGCTGAAGTTTCTCAACACGCTGACCACGCCGTCGGTGCCGCAAGTCGCGGTCGCCGACTATTTGCGGCAGGACGGCTACGACCGCCACTTGCGACACGTGCGCAAGGTCTACCGGCAGCAGGCGAGCATCATGATGGCGATGGTGCAGCGGTTTTTTCCGGCGGGCACGCGCATGTCGACGCCGCAAGGCGGCTATGTGCTGTGGGTCGAGTTGCCGGACAGCGTCGATTCGATGCGGCTTTACCAGGCGGCGCTCGCGCGTGGCATCACCGTCGGGCCGGGCATGATGTTTTCTACGCGCAACGATTTTCGCCACTTTATCCGGCTCAACTACAGCTATCCGTGGACGGCGCAGACCGAAGCGGCGTTGAAGACGCTCGGCGAGCTGGTCATGCAGATGGCGTAAGGACAAGGAGACTCACCATGGAAGACGACGAACTCGATCCGGTGCTCGCCGCCGTGCTGACGCAACTCTGGCGCGCGCATCGGGAAACGCCGGGCGGCGCGTGGTCGCTCGCCAAACTGTCGAAGCAGGCCGGCGTGCCGATGAGCGGCCTGCGGCGGCATTTGACGGCGCTCGTCGACGGTGGTCTGGTGCTCACCACCTTCAGCGAGGAAGGCACCGGCACGGCGCGCCTGAGCGAACTCGGCGAAACGCTGTGCGGCGAGTTGTTCGGCGACGGTGAGGCACCTGATGAAGATCAGCCAGACCCGCCGCCGAAACTTCACTGAGGCGTCGTCCGGTCACCAAAATACGGGTTTCGTTATGGGCGGGATAACGAATAATAATTTTGCCGCTGAAATTGACCTTCGAATATGGCCCCCTATGCTGGAGCCTTGCCCGGGTTATCCCGAGCGCTGGGGCAGGCACTTCAACCATCTTCGGAGAATTCATGAAAACAACGCTGGCGCGAGCGCTGCATCATTCACTGCGCATCAAAACCGTCCGAACCGTACTCGCGGCAACGCTTGGCGCGACGCTGGCATTCAGCGCCGCCGGGGCGGCCGCCGCCACCACGCAGCCGATCGGCATCGCCTTCGTCTATCTCGGCAATCCGGGCGACGCCGGCTGGACCTACGCTCACGAGCAGGGCGTGAAGGAAGTCGAGGCGAAGTTCGGCGACAAGGTCAAAGTGACGCGCGTGGAGAACGTGCCGGAGTCGGCGGATTCGGAGCGCGTGTTCCGCGACCTGGCGTCCAAGGGCAACAAGATCGTGGTGGGCTCGAGTTTCGGCTTCCAGGATTTCGAACTGAAAGTGGCCAAGGACTTCCCGGACGCCGTGTTCGAGCATGCGACCGGCTACAAGAAGGCGGCCAACTTCGCCACCTACGACGTACGCACCTATCAAAGCGCATACCTGGCCGGCCTCGTCGCGGGCTATACGACCAAGTCGAACACGCTCGGCTTTGTCGGCTCGGTGCCGGTGCCTGAAGTGGTGCGCAACATCAATGCATTCACGATGGGCGCGCGTTCGGTCAATCCAAAGGCGCGCGTGAAGGTGGTGTGGATCAATAGCTGGTTCGATCCGGGCCGCGAAAAGCAGGCTGCCGAAACGCTGATCGGCCAGGGCGCCGACGTGCTGATCCAGAACACCGATTCGACGGCGACGATGCAGACCGCTGAGCAGAAGAAGGTGCATGCGTTCGGCTGGGACTCGAATATGAAGAAGTTCGGGCCGAATGCGCAACTGGGTGCGTGCGTGAGCAACTGGGGCGTGTACTACACGCATCTGGTGGAGCAGGTGATGTCGGGCACATGGAACAACTCGCCGGTGTGGTGGGGGCTGAAAGAGAAGGCGATCGATCTCGCCGACATCAACACTGAAGCCGTGTCGCCGACCGCGCAGAAAGCCTTGAGCCAGAAGCGCGACGACATCATCTCCGGCAAGTTCAATCCGTTTGCCGGACCGATCATGGATCAGTCCGGCGCGGTGAAGGTGGCCGCCGGCAAGTCGCTGAGCGATCCGGAACTGCTGCGTTTGAACTGGTTCGTAGAGGGCGTGGACGGCACGCTGCCGAAGTAATAATTTGCTTCGCAAATCTAACTATTATTCAAGGAGATCGCCCGTGAGTCTGACCGTCTCGAGCGGGGCCGCCGCTGCGGCCTCGAACTATCCGCCGCAGGGTTTGACGCCCACGCACGAGCAGATCGTGCGGCATCTGCAGCATTCGAGCCGGGTGGCCGAACGGGCGACGCTGCTAGGGCACCATCCGTTCGGCGCGGTGCTGGTCGGCCCGGACCAGGAGACGGTGCTGATGGAGCAGGGCAACGTCGATACGGTGAATCACGCCGAGTCGGTGCTTGCGCGCGTGGCCGCGTTGAACTTCACGCCGGAGTATTTGTGGAGTTGCACGCTGTACACATCGGTCGAACCGTGCTGCATGTGCGCCGGGACGATGTATTGGGCCAACATCGGCCGGGTCGTGTTCGGCATGACCGAAAAGCGCTTGCTGGAAGCGACCCGCGATCACGCCGAGAATCCCACCATGAGCGTGGATTGCCGGTATGTCTTCGATCATTGCCAGAAACCGGTGGAGGTGATCGGGCCGGTCCCCGAGGTGGAAGCCGAGGTGATGGAGGTTCAGCGCAGATTCTGGAGCAGCCGGTAGCGGCGGTTTCTCACCTTCCTGGCTTTTTCCCTTCTCCCGAGCGGCGTTTTTCGCGGTTCCGGGAGAAGGGCGTCCGGGCTAGTTGCTGGCGGTGTGTCCACGCATAGCGAGCACCTCGGTGCTCGCCTTCCTGCTCGCCATCTCGCCTGCTTGCGTAAGCCGCGCGCCTGTATCGCCGCGTTGGCGCGGCAGGCATGCGCAACAGCCTTCCTAGTTCGCGGCGTCCGCCTGCAGTTCCGCCGGCGCCAGTGTGGCCACGCCGCAAAACCAGCCGCCGTCATGCGGCTTGTGTTTCCATTGACTGCCGTTCTCCGTGAGCACGGCTGAGCACTGCTCGTTCACTACGATCCCCGGATTCGCCGCCGTGCACTGAAGCATCGCCATGCCGGTGGACTGCTCAGGAGCCACGACCGGCCTGCTGCGCGAGTCCGGTTCGGCCGGTGAGGCAAACGGCTGCGGCGTCCCCGCTTGCAGGCTTTCTATCAGCTGCTGCAATTCTTCGATGCGCGTTGCGTACCACGTCCCCAGACACGCCGAGTCACGGCAATTCGCTTCCCGCCATGCCCACTTACTGTCGCTATCGGTGAGAAAGGCGCGCCGGTTGGCGACTCGCCGCCGGGCTTTCCAGTACAGTTGCCCGAGGGTGTCGTCGAGCTTCGAGAGCGCGGGGTCGTGGCAAATCATCTTCTCGGTCAGCGAGCGCCCCTTATTGCAGTCGAAGCTCGCGGCATGGGCGAGCGGATGCGTGAGCATGAGCGCGGCGATCAGAAGCGGACGGAGGAGTTTCATCGCAGTCCCGGCAGTGCATGGCTTGTTCATGGAAGCGATGATCGGTCGGATTGCCGAAACACGGACGCCCGAAAAACGCGTGACTTCGGCCGGGTGGTTACCAAATCTTGCCCGGCGAAGACGCCGCAAGAATCGATTAAGGTTCGACTGAGCGCTTTCAGGCACGTGCCGTGCAACGTCCTTACAGGTAGCTGGCATCGCGCGGCAACGCGATGAGTTGTGCAAGAAGAAACAATATCCATAACGCATCAGCAGAGGCGTGCCGGCGGCGGACCGCGGACGCTGAATCGGGAGAAAGAATGAAACAACACCTCGTTCGATGTCTTTATGCGGCGGCCGGCGTGCTGGCATTGCCCGCCGTGGCGTGCGCGCAGTCGCAGGCATACACGAATGGCACGGTCAACGTGCGCGCGGGCCCGGCCTCCGATTACCCGGTCGTGACGCAACTGCCGGGCGGTGTGCCGGTGAGCGTGATGGGGTGTATCAGCAACTATCAGTGGTGTGACATCGCCGCGCCCAACCTGCGCGGCTGGGTCTATGCGGGGCGGCTCAGCTATCCGTACCAGGGCGCCAACGTGCCTGTGATGAACTACGGCACGGTGATCGGCCTGCCCATCGTGACGTTCTCGATCGGCACGTATTGGGGCGATTACTATCGCGGCCGACCTTGGTACGGCCAGCAATCGCGCTGGGCGCATCATCCGCCGCCGCCTCCGCCGCGTCCTGACGCCGGACGGCCATCCGGAGGTCGCCCGCCGGGCGGACCGCCGCCGGGGCATGGAGGTGGCAGGCCGCAGGGTGGACCGCCGCCGGGACATGACGGGGGAAGGCCGCAGGGTGGACCGCCGCCGGGGCATGACGGGGGAAGGCCGCAGGGCGGTCCGCCGTCGGGGCATGACGGGGGAAGGCCGCAAGGCGGTCCGCCGCCGGGGAACGCGGGCGGCCATCCGCCTCAAGGTGGTGGCGGAGGTGGTGGCGGTCGGCCGCCGGGCGGCGGAAACGGCGGAAACGGTGGGCATGGTGGCGGAAACGGCGGCGGAAATGGCGGCGGGGGCCGCCCACCGGACCAGCACGGCTGATTGCAACCACACGGCCGGCAAATACCAAAAAGTCAGCAAAAAGCCGCCGCGACAGGCTAATGACTGATTTGGGTTCCGGCGTTCCGCCAGGCGGTGCCGGAATCCTACCTGCGGAACCCGAGCAGAATGCCGTCAACTCATGCCGGCAACTGAACCGTTTGATCCGGTGATTGACAGTCGAGATCGAGCGTGCATTACGCGATGCGCGAAGAATATAATTCGCCACCCTCGCGTAAACCCCGGTGTGCCGCGTACACTAAACTGCCGATGTCGGGTTAGGGGGCGCACAAATGACTTGCGAAGCGACATCAGAAAACAAGACGGGAGCCGCGCCTGAAGGCATTCGCTACTGTGCGAATCTGGCCGAAGGCGTGCTCGCGTCCGAGCGCACGGTGTTGCGATTGATTACGCAGAACACACCGCTGCCGGAATTGCTCGACGAAGTATGCCGCCGCGCGGAAGCGCTGCTGGGGGAAGGTGCATCCTGTTCGATCCTGTTGCTCGACGCCGACGGCGTGCACGCCAGGGTCGGCGGCGCGCCTTCGCTGCCCAGGCACTACAGCGCGGCCATCGACGGCGTGATGATCGGGCCACAGGTGGGCTCATGCGGGACTGCGATGTTCGAGCGGCGTCTCGTCGCCGTCGACGATATCGAAACCGATCCGCTGTGGGCCGACTACCGGCACCTCGCGTTGCCGATCGGCCTGCGGTCCTGCTGGTCGGTGCACTTTGAAAACGATTCCGGCGTGGTGCTCGGCGCATTCGCGGTGTATTACCGCACGTCGCGCCGTCCCAGTGCCGAAGAAGAAGCGATGCTGCGCGACATCGGCCGCAGCGTTGGTCTGGCCGTGCATCAGGACGCCATGGCGCAGCGGCTCGCGCACAGCGAGGAGCATCACCGTCTGGTGGTCCATCACCTGATCGAAGGGATCGTCGTGCAGTCGCGCGCAGGCGTGGTGTTGGCCTGCAACCCGAGCGCGCAGCGGATTTTGCGCGCAACGCCGGAGCTCGTCGGCCGCAGTATCCAGTCGGTGATGGTGCGCGCGTATCACGAGGACGGCTCGCTCGTCACCGAGGCCGCGCGCCCGACCGCTCAGGTGCTCGCCACCGGCAAACCCGTGCTGGGTGTCACGATCGGCGTGGAGCTGATTGGCGGCGACGTCGTCTGGATCACCGAGAACGTGGTGCCGATCATCAAGCCGGGCGATACCGAGCCCAGCTCGGTATTGATCTCGTTTACGGACATCGGACCCGTGCGCGAAGCGCAACGGCAACTCAAATTCCTCGCCACTCGCGATTCGCTCACCGGCCTCTACAACCGCGCGTACCTCACCGAGCGGCTGCGCGATCTGTTCTCGCTCGACACCGCGTCCGGCGTCGGCGAACTGGCGAGCGTCGCCGTGCTGTTCGTCGACCTGGACGGCTTCAAGAAGGTCAACGACACTGCGGGTCACGAGGCCGGCGACTCCCTGCTTTGCAGCGTGGCGCAACGCCTCTCGGCGTGTATCTCGCCGGAGGACACGCTCGCGCGGGTGGGCGGCGACGAATTCGTGATCGTGGTCAGCGCGTATGAGAACACCGGGCAACTGATCGGCCTCGCGCGGCGCATCCTCGACATGATCGCGGAGCCATTCGCGGTGGCGGACAACGAGTACTACTTGGGCGCGTCGATCGGCATCAGCCGCTTTCCCGAGGACGGCCAGGACGTGGCCACGCTGATGCGCAACGCCGATTCGGCCATGTATCACGCCAAACAGCGCGGCCGCAACAACTTTCAGTTCTTCACCGCCGAGCTGAATCAGCAGTTGCAACGGCGCTTCACGATCGAGCAATCGCTGCGGCGCGCGCTCGCTTCCAACGAACTGAGCCTCGTGTACCAGCCGATCGTCGATAGCCGCGACGGCCGCACGATCGGCGCGGAAGCGCTGCTGCGCTGGTACAACAGCGAACTGGGCAACGTGTCGCCGGGGGAATTCATCCCCGTCGCCGAAGATGCGGGCCTGATCGGCGAGATCGGCAACTTCGTGCTGGCGCGGGCCTGCGAGCAGGTGGCGCAATGGCGGCGCACACTGGCGCCGGAACTGATCGTCGCGGTGAACCTGTCGCCCCGGCAGTTCAACGACGGCCTGGTGGAGCGCATCCAGCGCTGCCTGATGCAATCCGGGCTGGAGCCGTCGGCGCTGGAACTGGAAATCACCGAACGGCTGCTGATGAGCGACAGCGAAACCGTGTTGCCCATGCTGAGCACGCTGAACGACATGGGTGTGCGCATTTCCGTCGACGATTTCGGCACCGGTTATTCGTCGCTGTCTTATCTGAAACGCTTTCCGCTGCATAACCTGAAGATCGACCGCTCGTTCGTCGCCGGCTTGCCGGATCATCGCGATTCGATTGCGATTACGCAGGCCGTGGTGGCGATGGCGCACTCGCTCGGCATGAACGTTACCGCCGAAGGGGTGGAAACCGCCGAACAGGCGGCGTTCCTGCGCGCGATCCATTGCGACAAGCAGCAGGGCTATTTTTACAGCCGCCCGGTCGGGGCCAGTGCGTATGCGCGTAGTTTGTGGGACGCGCAGGTCGGTCTGGTCGACGCTTCCTGAGCGCGCCGGCGCTTACGCGCGCAAGCCTGTGCGCCCAGCCAGGCTTGGCTGCGCGGGATTTCGTCGTGCGCGGGCGCGTGGGGCCGGATTCGATTGTTCGGTTTGACAAACAAGTGCCTTCGCGTTAGCGGTATTTATCCGCGAAGGCCACCTCCCTACAATCCTCCCATCGAAACGTGAATAGAGCGAAGCCGAAGCGGCGCCGCTCGACGGGAGTTGTCATGCCAGCTTTGATCAGGAACCAGCTTTACCGGCCGTCGGTGCTATTGCCGATGGTCGCCCTCATGCAGGTGATGGTGTCACAGGATTTCAACCTGGGCCAGGTCGGCTGGGTCGTGGCGTCACGTGGCGCGCAGGCCGCGCTGCAACGCTCGCGTGAATTGATCTGCGCCGTGCATTGCCACGATTAAGCCTCGCGGCTTTGCGGACCGTGAGAAGCAATAGTGCGGAGCAGTTGGCATTCGAATGACAATTAGTCGGTGATCAGCAACCACCGGCAACCGGCAACGCAGCGTGGCGATTCGAGAGGCTGAGGGTAAGATGCTACGACATGCATCCCAGCTTCCGGAGAGTTGCCATGTCACAGCACTTCGATGCAGTCGTGATCGGTACGGGACAAGGCGGCGCGCCGCTTGCCGTGCGTCTTGGTCAAAGCGGCCGTAAAACCGCGGTCATCGAGCGCGGGGCCTTTGGCGGCACGTGCGTGAACGTCGGCTGCACCCCGACCAAATCCTACGTCGCCAGTGCTCGCGCGGCGCATGTCGCGCGCCATTGCGCGGAACTCGGCGTGCAACTGAGCGGTGCGGTCAGCGTCGATCTGGCGGCCGTCAAGGCGCGCAAGGACAGGATCATCGGGCAGTCGCGCGACGGCGTCGAGACATGGCTGCGCGGCGCGAAGAACGTGAGCGTGTTCACAGGCCATGCGCGCTTTACCGGCCCCCATACGCTTTCGGTTAGCGGACCGGACGGCGAACTGCTCGACGAGTTCAGCGCCGACGAAATCTTCATCAACACAGGTACGCGCGCCGTCGTGCCGCCGCTCCACGGTCTCGAGCGGATTCCGTACTACACGAACTCCAATCTGCTCGAACTGACGGAATTGCCGGGGCATCTGGTGATCGTCGGCGCGAGCTATATCGCGCTCGAATTCGCGCAGATCTTTCGTCGCTTCGGCAGCCGCGTGACCGTGCTGGTGCGCGGCGAACGCGTGCTCACCCGCGAGGACGCCGACTTCGCCGAATCCGTGCAGAAGGTGCTCGCCCGCGAGGGTGTCGAGTTTCACTTCGGCGTGCAGCCTTCGCGAGTCGAGCCGCATCCGCATCACCCGAACGAGCTGTGTATCGGCTTCGAGCAGAACATTCCCGCGCTCGAAGCGTCGCATCTGCTGTTCGCCACCGGCCGTGAACCGAATACCGACGACCTCGGCCTCGCGGCCGCCGGCATCACGACGGACAAGCACGGCACGATTCCCGTGGACGGCCAGTTGCGCACCAACGTGCCGGGCGTGTGGGCGATCGGCGACGTCAACGGGCGTGGCGCTTTCACCCACACTTCCTACGACGACTTTCAGATCGTCGCGGCCAATCTGCTCGACGGCGGCGCGCGCACCGTGGACACACGCATCATGGCGTATGCGGTGTTCGTCGATCCGCCGCTTGCGCGTGTCGGCGCTTCGGAGGCCGAGGTGCGCAAAGCGGGCCGCGATGCGCTGATCGCCACTATGCCGATGTCGCGCGTGGGCCGCGCGCGCGAACGCGGCGAGACCGATGGCTTCATGAAGGTGATGGTCGACGCGCAAAGCAAGCAGATTCTCGGGGCGGCCATTCACGGCATTGAAGGCGATGAGGCGATTCATACCTTCATCGACATCATGACGGCGGGCGCGCCGTATCCGACTTTGCAGTACGCCATGCATATTCATCCGACCATCAGTGAACTGGTGCCGACCTTGCTCGACGGGCTCAAGCCCATGAAGTGAGCGGTACGCACAAGCGGAGCAGCCACGATGAAGCGTGTGATGCGGAGCGGCAATCTGTTCGACCGCGGCGCGTCGGCGGGCGGGAGCGAGGGCGAAGGAGAGGGCGAGCAGGTCGACGCCCTGGTGGAGCAGGGTGGCGTGAGCATCGAGCGGATCGTCTCGATGGGGCACGCGAGCCCGCCGGGCTTCTGGTACGACAGTCCTCGCGCCGAGTTCGTCGTGCTGCTGAGCGGCGCGGCCACGCTCGAATTCGAAGGCGAGGCCGAGCCGCTTTCGATGAAGCCAGGCGATCACGTGCTGATCGAAGCGCATGGCCGGCATCGGGTGGCATGGACAAGCGACCGGGAGCCCAGCGTGTGGCTCGCCGTCTACTACCCGGACGACGCTTCGCGCTGAACACGGCACGCGAGTCGAACCCGGCCGGATCGACAAATCGTCACGGCTTCGCGGATAATCGGCAGCGGCGCGGGTCGCCCGCGGAGTGCGGGCCGCCTTGGCGCGCAACCGCATTCAACACCATCATCAGGAATCCAATCCATGGGCAAAGGACGTGTCGAAGCCTTCAGCGATGGCGTGATCGCCATCATCATCACGATCATGGTGCTCGAGTTGAAGGTGCCGGAAGGCTTCGATCTCGCGGCGCTGCGCCCGGTGCTCCCCGTGTTCTGCGCGTATGTGCTGAGTTTCATCTACGTCGGCATCTACTGGAACAATCATCATCACATGTTCCATGCCGTGCAGAAGGTCAACGGCGCGGTGCTGTGGGCGAACCTCCATCTGCTGTTCTGGCTGTCGCTGCTACCGGCCGTCACGCACTGGGTCGGCGAAAACCATCTCGCCTCCTGGCCGACCGCGATGTACGGCGTGGTGCTGTTCATGTCGGCGATCGCCTATTTCATCCTCATGCGGGTGCTGATTCGCGAGCACGGCGAGGATTCGACTCTTGCCCGAGCCGTTGGCAATGACTTCAAGGGCAAGGTTTCGGTCGTGATCTATCTCACGGGTATCGCGCTGGCGTTCGTCGTGCCGTGGGGTTCGGCGGCGCTGTATACGCTCGCCGCCGCGTGGTGGCTGGTGCCGGATCGCCGTATCGAACACGTGATGGAAGCGTGAGCGCGCATCAGGTGAGCGCGCTGCTGGCCGCGGCCGCGCGGCCGCGCAGCCAGTTGATGCTCGCGAAGAGCAGCACGGCGAATACGATCAGCATCGTCGCCACGGCGAGAATCGAGGGGTCGATCGAGTCGCGAATGCCGCTCCACATCTGCCGCGGTACGGTGGTTTGATCCGGGCCGCCAATGAACAGAATCACGATCACTTCGTCGAACGAGGTCGCGAAGGCGAACACGCTGCCGGTTGCGACCGCCGGCATGATGAGCGGCAGCGTGACGCGCCGGAACGTGACCCAGGGCGCCGCGCCGAGCCCGGAAGCGGCGCGCAACAAACTCTGATCGAACGACAGCAGCGACGCGGTCACGGTGATCACGACAAACGGCGTGCCGAGCGCCGCGTGCGCCAGCACCACGCCGGGATACGAGTTGACGAGGCCGAGCGGCGCGAAGATCAGATAGAAGCCCGCCGCGACCACGACGATCGGCACGATCATCGGCGAAATGATGATCGGCATGATCAGCGAGCGCAGCGGAAACTGCGCGCGCGAAAGACCCAGCGCGGCGAGCGTGCCGAGACACGTGGCGATCAACGTGGACGCCGCGCCGATGCCAATGCTGTTCAGCAGCGAGCGTTGCCAGTCCGCGCTCGTGAGCGCCTGCTCATACCAGCGGAACGAGAAGCCCTGCATCGGGTACGAGAAGTACGAACCCGAATTGAATGAGAGCGGGATGATGGCGAGAATCGGCGCAATCAGAAAGAAAAGCACGAGCGCCGTATGTACCCGCACCCAGCGTGTGGCGATGCGTTCCGTCAGCACCTTGTTGCGTTTGTCTTGCATGTCGTTCCTTCGTCGTGTGCGCGTGTTCGGCCGGGCTTAACCAAAGCGCAAGCGGTCGATACCGACGATGCGGTTGAACAGGAAATAGAAGATCGCCGTGAAAATCACCAGATAGGCCGAGAGTGCGCCGGCGAGTCCCCAGTTGAGCTGCGTGTTGGTCTGGATCGCAATGAGCTGACTGATCATCTCGTCGCCTGCGCCGCCGAGCAGCGCGGGCGTGATGTAGTAACCGAGCGCGAGCACGAACACGAGGAAGCAGCCGGCGCCCACGCCTGGCAGCGTCTGCGGTATGTAGACCCGCACGAACGCGGTGAACGGATGCGCGCCGAGCGATTGAGCGGCGCGCACGTAGACGGGCGACACGCTTTTCATGACCGAGTAGATCGCGAGAATCATGTAGGGCAGCAGCACGTGCGTCATGCCGATGAGCACGCCGGTGCGGTTGAAGATGAGTGGCAGCGGATGCGTGGCGAGGCCCAGACCCATCAGCAGGCTGTTGATGACGCCGCCCGGTTGCAGCAAAACGTACCACGCGGTCGTGCGTACGAGCAGCGAGGTCCAGAACGGCACGATCACGAAGAGCATCAGGCGGTTGCTGCTTTTCGCGGGCAGGTTCGCGAGCAGCCATGCCACCGGATAGCCGAGCACGAGGCACAGCAGCGTGACCGTGGCGCTGATCGAGATCGTGCGCAAGAAGGCCTGCCGATAAATCGAGGCATTGTCCGGCACGAACGCGACCGAACCTTGTGGCGTGACTTGCGCGTCGACGGCGGCGAGCAGATAGTCGGGCGTCGGCGACGCGGCGGCGCGCTTGAGCAGGCGCCAGGTTTCCGGCGAATTCCAGCGTTCGTCGAGTTCGACGAGCGCCGGTTTCCACGCGGGCGGCGCATCGGCGGGAAGCTGGCGCGCGGTGCGCATCAGCAGGCTGCGGAACTCGGCCTGCTCGAAGTTCAGCCGGCGCGCGACGGTGCCGAGTTGGCCGCTCTGCTGCGCTTCCTTGAGGCCCGCAGCGAGCAGGGCGAAGGTATGTTCGTCCGGCACGCCGCGGCCGTCCCACGCGTCGAGTGCGCGGGTCAATGCGGGCATGCTGCTGGACATTTCATGGTTCTGCACGCTGCGCGCGAGCAGCAGCGCGATCGGCGCGATGAACGTCGACACGAGGAACACGATGAGCGGCAGCGCGAGCAGCAATGCCCGCACCGATGCGCGGCGACGCGCTTTCTGAAATGAAGCGCCGCCGTCGGCTCTCGTCGGAGAGCCCAGGGATGAGGCGCGGGCCGGGGCGGGCATGCTGGTAGTCAAGTTGGGCTCTCGTCGGACGATGGGTTTATTGCGTCAGCCACACCTGGAAGCGCTTGTTGATCTGGTCCGCGTTGTCGGCCCAGAAGCCTGCGTTGATCTGCAGCGCGCGCTTGAAGTTCTGCGGTGAGGTCGGCAGATCGGCGAGGCGCTGCTTGTCGACGAGCGCGATCGCGTCCTTGCGCGGCGGCGCATAGGCGATGTACTTCGACAAATCCGCATACGCCTTCGGCTGGGATGCGGAGACGATGAATTTCGCAGCGGCGTCGGCATGCTTCGCGCCGGTCGGAACGCCCCACCAGTCGAAGTCGTAGACCTGTGCGTCCCAGACGGCCTTGAACGGCTTGTTGTCCTTCTTCGCGGCGTCGTCGATACGGCCGTTGTAGGCCTGCGTCATCACGACCGCGCCGTCCGCGAGCAACTGCGGCGCCTGCGCACCCGACTCCCACCACACGATGCTCTTCTTGATCGTGTCGAGTTTCTTGAACGCGCGATCCACGCCGGCGGGCGTGCCGAGCACTTTATAGACATCCTTCGGATCGACGCCGTCAGCGATCAGCGCCCATTCCATCGTTACCTTTGGCGATTTGCGCAGGCCGCGCTTGCCGGGGAATTTCTGCAGATCGAAGAAGTCGTTGACGGTGGTCGGCGCGGTCTTCAGCTTGCTGGCATCGTACGCATAGACCGTGGACCAGACCATGCTCGCGACCGCGCAATCGCTGATCGAGCCGGGAATGAAGTCGCTCGTCTTGCCGAGCGACTTCTTGTCGAACTTCTGCAGGAGGCCTTCGTCGCAGGCGGTGATCGCGTCGTTCGTTTCGAGGTCGATCAGGTCCCACGTGGTGTTCTTCGCCTGCTCCATGGCGGAGAGCTTGGCGAGACCGCCGTCGTACGATTCGGTCGAAAAGCCGATGCCGGTGGCCTGCGTGAACGGTTCGAAATAGGCCTTTTTCGCGGCCGCTTCATATGCGCCGCCGAAGGTCACGACGGAGAGCGTCTCCGCGGCCTGGACGGTCACGGTGGCGAATGCGAGTGCGGCGAGTGCGGCGCTTTGTGCTTTGTGAAGAGTGCGCATTTCAGTTGGCTCCTGCGGCTGCTGTAGTGATGATGGAAGGTGACGGCGGTGTGGATACGTGGAGCGAGGGCGCGCTGCGTGGCGCGGCCGCCGCGAGAATCTTGCAGTCGTCGTGGCGCCAGGCGACGTCGATCTCGTTGCCGGGCGAAGGCAGCGCGTGGCGCTGCGTGTTGGGCACTTTCACGACGAGGGAATCGCGCGAACCGAGCTTCAGGTGGACGCGATGGTGATCGCCGCAATACACCAGTTCCTCGACGCGCGCACGCACCACGTTGCTGTTTTCGTCGACGTGCAGGCCTTCCGCGCTCGGGATATGCGCGCGCTCGGGGCGCAACGCGAGCATCGCTTCGTCGCCCGCGCGCAGACCGGGTTCGCAACGGCCGCGAATCACGCTGCCGTCCGACAGCGCGAGCGTCGCCCAGTCGTCGCCCACATTGACGACACGTCCGCTCAACCCGTTGTTCTCGCCGACGAAGTTGGCGACGAACGCGTTCTGCGCGTTCTCGTAGAGTTCGCTCGGCGTGGCGGCTTGCTGGATGCGGCCGTCCGAGAACACGGCGACGCGATCGGACATGGTCAGCGCTTCGGCCTGATCGTGCGTCACATAGACGATCGTGAGCGACAGCTCGCGATGTAGGCGCATGATTTCGTATTGCATGGTTTCGCGCAGGCGTTTGTCGAGCGCGCCGAGTGGTTCGTCCATCAGCACGACGCTCGGCTCGAACACGAGCGCGCGCGCGAGCGCCACGCGCTGCTGCTGTCCGCCCGAGAGTTGCACGGGGCGCCGGTTCGCCAGATGCGGCAGCTCGATCATTTCGAGTGCGCGCTTCACGCGCGTTTTCTGTTCAGCGCGGCTCACGTGCCGCACGGAGAGCGGAAACGCGACGTTCTCCGCAATCGTCAGATGCGGAAAGAGCGCGTAATTCTGAAACACCATGCCGATGTCGCGTTGATGCGGCGGCTTGTCGTCGAGCCGGCGGCCATCCAGGCGGATCTCGCCGTGCGTGGGCGATTCGAATCCCGCGAGCATCATGAGCGTGGTCGTCTTGCCCGAGCCGGACGGGCCGAGCAGCGACAGGAATTCTCCCTTGCGCACGTCGAGGTTCAAATCGTCGACGACATTTTGCGTGCCGTCATACGTTTTGCTCACGCCCGAGAACGAAATGAAGGAAGGGTTTGACATCGTGATTGCGTCCTGTCGGTGAAGCGGGTTCAGTGCGCGCCGAGCGTCGCCGTGGCGACTTTGCTCGCAAGATAGAGCGCGAAATCGTAGTTCGGGCGTTCGAGATGACTCAGATGGCCGGGTTTCGCGAGCGGCGCATGCACGCCGCGAAAGACGGCTTCCACGCCGCGTTTGTCTTCGGCGTTCACGTCGTCGAGCAGCTTCTTCAACGTCGTCATGTGCGCGTTGGCCGCGGGATCGGCGATGAATTCGGGCGCAAGGCCGCCGCCAAAGCGGATATGCACGCGCCCCACGCCTTGAGGCTGCAGCACGAGATACCAGAAGTAACCTGGCGTGAGCGTGACGAGATGCGTCGGGTAGATGGCGAGCAATGCCGTGGTCTTGCGCCAGTGTCCCGTGAGACGTGTGTTATCCGGATGCGCATTGCCGATAGGCAAGCTCGCTTCCTTCGTGATCCAGTGATAGTTGAAGGCGGGATAGCCCGGCGGGCATTCCATTTCGTCGAGCCGCGAATGCGGGCCTACCGTCGCGCGATGCAGCATCGGCAGGTGATAGCTCTCCATGAAATTTTCCGCGAGGATCTTCCAGTTCGTGTCCCACACGTGCTCTTCATAGAAGGTTTCAATGTAGTCGGACATGCCGTATGCGCCAACCAGTTCGCCCAGTTTGGCGAGCTGCAGGTGGACGGGCGGCGCGTTCTGGTCGAGTGTCACGTAGAGCCAGCCTTGCCATTCTTCGCAACGCACGGCGGGCAGTCTGTAGGCTTCCTTGCAGAAGCCCGCTTGCCGGTCCATGAGCGGTGCGCCTTGCAGCGCGCCGTCGAGGGAATAGTTCCACGCGTGATACGGGCAGACGATACGACGCACATTGCCGCGCCCTTCGAGCAGCACCGACATGCGATGCAGGCACACGTTCGACATCGCCTTGAGCTGCATCTGTTCGTCGCGCAAGATCACGATCGGTTGTGCGCCGATACGCGTGGTCAGGTAATCGCCTGGCGCTTTGAGCGCACTGGCGCGGCCCACGCATTGCCATTCGCGCTGGAAGATCGTGCGCTCTTCCAGCGCGAGGAATTCAGGCGACGTATAGACACCGGGCGGCATTGCATGCGCATCGCCGAATGACCGCTCGCAACCCGTCTGCAGTTCGTCGACCAGCGCTTGCACTGCAATCGTCTCTGACGGGTGGGCCATGGTGTCCTCCTGGGTTCATCACGGTAAGAGCGCACCAGCACGAGGCTTTGTGGCGTGGCGCTCAACATGGACACAAATCTATCAAGCCAAATTGCAAGCCAAAATATTGTTTTTAGATACAAAGCAAAGTTTTTACCTATACAGCGGCGGCCCGTTCGACGCGTGTAAGCGCGCTTTGCCGATCAATCGTCGAGATGCAGTCGCCGAATGTACGTCTCGCAGAACGACGCGAAGCGATGCACGACCTGGCGCGGTTTCATCGTACGTGACTGCGCAATGCCGAGCATCGTGGCGTTGACGTTGTCTTTGAAACGTTTAATGACGAACTCTTCACCGTCCACGGTGCGATTCGATTTGAGCGGAAAGTTCAGCAGGCTATAGCCGAGACCGTTGGCCACCATGCCGCGCACGACCTCCGGCTGCGACGAGCGGAACGCGGGCACAGGGCGGTTGCCCACCGCATCGAAGAGCGCGGCGAAATACTCGCGGCTGTGTGGCAGATCGAGCATCACATATGGCTCGGGCAGGAGGTCCGCGAGCGATACCTTGCGGGCGCGCGCGAGGCGATGCGTGCGCGGCAGAATCGCATATGGTGGCAGCGACAGCAGCGGCGTGAAGGCGATGTCCTCGGTCAGGTCGAGGCTATAGGTGAGGGCGATGTCGAGCGAACCGTCGTGCAGGCCACGCAGGAGGCCGTCCTGATGCGCTTCGACAGTGCGAAACGATATGCCCGAGTGCTCGGCCGTGAAGCGGCTGATAAGCCTCGGCATGAGCGGCGGCGCGAGCGAAACGAGGCAGCCGAGCGCGATGGCGCCCGTCATGCCGCCGTCCATTTCCTTCGCGGCCATCTGCAATTCTTCCGCTATCTTCAGCAGATTGCGCGCTTGCCCAAGCAGATCGCGTCCCGCTTGCGTGAGCGAGAGTCCGCTTGCGTGATGCCGTATGAACAGTTGCACACCGAACGACACTTCGAGGTCCGCGAGTGCCGTCGAGATGGACGGCTGCGAAATGTGCAGACGCTTCGCGGCGGCGGTGAAGGACAGCGCCTCCGCCGTGACCACGAAATAACGCAACTGGCGCAACGAGTAGCGCAGGGGGTGGCTCTCCATCGACAACGCTCCATCTCAGGGCCTTCAATGGATGGGATTGTGCGACGGCCAAAAAGACATGCATAGGAAAATCCGATGCTATGCATTTTTTAAATATATTTTTCAGATTCGGGACGGGCGCGTAGATTTTCACCGACACGAACGGCCCAAGGCGGAACGCGCCATCGAAAAACACGACTGGGTCCGCCACGGTGGCGAGCGCTCGAAGGCCGCGAGGCCGCCACCGAATCGAAACATTCCGCCATTCAGAAGGACACAGCCATGACAGTGGAAACAACGTCAATCGATACGCTCGTGGTCGGTGCCGGCCAGGCCGGCATCGCCATGAGCGAACACCTGAGCAGGCTCGGCGTGCCACACCTCGTTCTGGAGCGCGATCGAATCGCCGAGCGCTGGCGCACGGGACGTTGGGATTCGCTGGTCGCCAACGGCCCCGCATGGCACGATCGGTTTCCCAATCTCGAGTTCGCGGAGGTCGACCCTGACGGTTTCGCGCCGAAAGAGCAGGTCGCGGACTATTTCGTCGCCTATGCAAAGAAGTTCGATGCACCGATCCGCACCGGCGTGGAAGTCAGGAAGGTCGTGCGCAATGCGGGACGGCAGGGCTTCACGATCGAAACATCGGAGGGCACGATCGAGGCCAATCGCGTGGTGGTCGCCACCGGCCCTTTTCAACGCCCCGTGATTCCGCCGATCGCGCCGCAGGATTCGAGTCTCACGCAGATTCATTCCGCCGACTACCGCAATCCCGCGCAATTGCCCGAAGGCGGCGTGTTGGTGGTGGGCGCGGGATCGTCAGGCGTGCAGATCGCCGACGAGTTGCAACGCGCGGGCAAGCGCGTCTATCTGTCGGTTGGCGCGCATGATCGCCCGCCGCGCGCCTATCGCGGCCGCGATTTCTGCTGGTGGCTGGGCGTGCTCGGCGAATGGGACGCGGAAGTCATGAAGCCCGGCAGGGAACACGTCACCATTGCGGTGAGCGGCGCGCGCGGCGGCCATACGGTGGACTTCCGGCGTCTCGCGCAGCAGGGCATCACGCTCGTCGGATTGACGAAATCGTTCGAGCATGGCGTGGCGACCTTCGAAACGGATCTGGCGGAGAACATCGCGCGCGGCGACGAGAACTATCTGTCGCTGCTGGACGCGGCCGACGCTTATGCGGCCCGCAACGGCCTCGATCTTCCGCAAGAGCCCGAAGCCCGCATCATTCCCGCGGATCCGGATTGCGTGACGCATCCGTTGCACGATCTCGATCTGGCTAAAGCCGGCGTGACGTCGATTGTCTGGGCAACCGGCTATGCGCTCGATTTCAACTGGCTGAACGTCGACGCTTTCGATGAAAAGGGCAAGCCGAAACATCAGCGCGGCGTGTCGAAGGAACCCGGCGTCTACTTCCTCGGTCTGCCGTGGTTGTCGCGTCGTGGCTCCGCGTTTATCTGGGGCGTGTGGCACGACGCGAAGCACATCGCGGATCACATCATCACGCAGCGCAAATATCTCGCGTATTACGACGGTGCGCAGTCAGATGCACAGCACGGCCGCGACGAAAGCGGTGACAATACTTCCGGCCATTCACCCGTTCATAAAGTCAGCGCGATGGGCTGAACTGATGTGCATGCGTCTTTAATCCGCGATCCATTTCTTCCTAGCATTGAGGTGCATTGATGAGCCAACCTACGCACACCCGTATCCGCATGTTCAACACGAAGGATACGTATCCGAACCAGACGCTCGACAACGATCTTTGTCAGGCCGTGCGCGCCGGCAACACCGTGTATGTGCGCGGTCAGGTGGGCACGGATTTCGACGGCCGTCTGGTCGGCCTCGGCGATCCGCGCGCTCAGGCCGAGCAGGCAATGAAGAACGTCAAGCAGTTGCTCGCGGAGGCGGGCAGCGATTTGTCGCACGTCGTCAAGACGACGACGTTCCTGACGGACATCCGTTATCGCGAGCCGGTCTATCAGGAAGTCGGCAAGTGGCTGAAGGGCGTGTTTCCGATTTCCACGGGCCTCGTGGTGGTCGCACTGGGTCAGCCGCAGTGGTTGATGGAAATCGATGTCGTCGCCGTCATTCCGGATGGATGGACGCCGCCGGCGGCTTAAGGAGCGGGACATGACATTCTCTATCGTCGGACGGTGTGCCAAGTCCGGGCAGCTTGGCATCGCGATCAGTTCGTCCAGTATCGCGGTGGGCGCGCGATGCCCGTGGGTGCGCGCAGGCGTGGGCGCGGTGGCGACGCAGAACGTCACGCTGCCTGCGCTCGGCCCGCAGGTTCTCGATCTTCTGGAGAAAGGACAGTTGGATCCGGCCGCGGCATTGGAGCAAGCGCTCGGCGGGAGCGAGTGGAGCGAGTACCGGCAGGTGACGGTGATCGATAGCCAGGGCCGCACGGCTTTCTTCAGCGGCAAGGAAGCGCTGGGCACCTATCACGCTGTTGCCGGCGCGCAATGCGTCGCGGCGGGCAACATGCTCGCTGGTGTCGAAGTGATCGAGGCGATGGTTCCTGCGTTCGAGCAGGCAGCCGGCACGCTGGCCGAGCGCCTGCTCGCGGCCATGCATGCCGCGATGGCCGCCGGCGGCGAAGCAGGCCCCGTGCATTCCGCGGCGCTCAAGATCGTGGGCGAGCCGAGCTGGCCGATCGTCGACTTGCGCGTCGATTGGGCGGATGAAGATCCCATCGGTCAGCTCGACGGTCTATGGCAGGCTTATCGGCCGCAGATGCAGGACTACATCACACGCGCGTTGAATCCGACCGCCGCGCCCAGCTACGGAGTGCCAGGCAATGAATGACCGATCGAGCCGTGCGCTGCTCGAACGGCTGATCAGTTTCGCCACGGTCAGCCGCGACTCCAATCTGGAGATGATCGAGTTCATTCGGACTTACCTCGAGGAACTGGGTGTCGAGTGCGAGCTGTTCTACAACGCCGAGCGCACCAAGGCGAATCTGTTCGCGACCATCGGTCCGTGTGAGGGAGGCGGCGTCGTGCTGTCCGGGCACACCGACGTGGTGCCTGTTGACGGCCAGCCGTGGACCGTCGATGCATTTCGTCTCACTGAACGCGAAGGGCGGCTGTATGGCCGCGGCACGGCCGACATGAAAGGCTTTATCGCTTCAGTGCTGGCGGCGGTGCCCATGTTTATCGAACGGGAACTGAAGCTGCCGGTGCACCTCGCGTTCTCGTACGACGAGGAAGTAGGATGCCTCGGCGTGCGTTCCATGCTGGCGGACCTGGAGCAGCGGCCGCACAAGCCGGCTCTGTGTCTGATCGGCGAGCCTACCGAGCTTAAGCCGGTGCTGGGTCACAAGGGCAAACTGGCAATGCGCTGTCACGTGAAAGGCGCGGCATGTCATTCGGCTTACGCGCCTTATGGCGTCAACGCGATTCAATACGCCGCGCGGATGATCGGTCATCTGGAAGAGATCGGCGAGCAGCTGGCGCAACCCGAGCATCACGACGAACGCTTTGATCCGCCGTTCTCGACCGTGCAGACGGGTGTGATCAAAGGCGGGCGTGCGCTCAACATCGTGCCGGCCGAATGCGAATTCGACTTCGAAGTGCGCGCGCTGCCAGGCTTCAATGCGCACACGGTGGCCGACCAGTTGCAGACCTACGCCGAAGCCGAGTTGCTGCCGAAGATGCGCGCCGTGAAGTCCGACACCGGCATCCGCCTTCAGCCGCTTTCCGCCTATCCGGGATTGGCGACATCGCCCGATAGCGAAGCGGCGCGGCTTCTCGCGCTGCTCAGCGGCTCCACTGAATTCGGCACGGTCGCATTCGGCACCGAGGGTGGGCTCTTCGAGCAGGCCGGCATTCCCACGGTGGTCTGCGGCCCGGGCAGTATGGACCAGGGGCATAAGCCCGACGAGTTTGTCACTGTCGAGCAATTGCGCGATTGCGATGCGATGTTGATTCGCCTCGCGGACTACCTCTCGAGCGAATCCTTTCATTAATATTTCGCTTCCCGATTTCGAACATTCGCTCAATGATTTTTTAGCTTTTATTTTTGAAACATGTTAAAAAGCATTCCGTTATCGTATGTTGACATCAAGGCTTCACGCGAAGCGGCAACACTGGCGTCGACGAATGACAAGCAGTAGCGATTGAAGTAATGCTTTTCAATTAAATATAAGAAATATCACGAGGCATCGAACGCTCGATTGAAGCGGCCTGAAGTCAGGCGCGCTGCGGGGAGCGGGCAGGCATCATGTCCTGTGATGCGTGTGTTCGGTGCAGCAGCGGTCGTCGCGGATCGGATTTGCCGGCGTAAAGGTGTAATGGCAAGTCGCATGGGCCTGATCCACGGTAGTACGGCCGCAAGGCGTTCGCTCGCGCGGACGCGGTGTCAGTACGCATTTGCCTCGGGCAAGTGCCTGCGAATACGCCATGCCCATCGAAAAACTCCTTGTTCCGCTACCGGCGGGCCTGAAAGTCTACGTTGAACGTCACGTATTCGATCCGGCCTTCGAGAGTGTCATTCTGATCAACGGCGCGTTAGCCACCACGGCGTCGTTTGGACAGACAATCAAATACCTCGGCGAACGCTATAACCCAATCTGTTTCGATTTGCCCTATGCGGGGCAATCGAAAGCGCATAACGAATGCGGCTTCATTCTTACCAAAGACGATGAAGTCGACATTCTGTTGTATCTCATCGGCTTATTCGAGCCGGGCTTCCTGTTGTCGGTGTCCTGGGGCGGCGTGGCGTCGCTGCTCGCGCTCTCGCGAGCGCGCACGAGCGTGCGCCGCGCGGTGATCGCGTCGTTCTCGCCGCTGCTCAACGAGGCCATGACCGCGTACGTGACCGCGGCGCGCGACTACATCGCCGCGGGCGAAAACCTGAAGGCCGCGCAACTGCTCAACGACACCGTGGGCTGTCATTTGCCGCGGATCATGAAGCTCTACAACTACCGCTATCTGTCGACGCTGCCGCGTGACGAGCAGCACCAGGTGGCGTTTCATGTGGACCAGATTCTGGCGATTCGCCCGGAGCAGTATCTGCACGAATTCAGCAACATAGACTGCGGGCTGAAGTTCATCAACGGCGAGCTCGATGCGTACACCACGCCCGACGACGTCCGCTCGCTCGGCCATCATCTGAAGCGTGCGGAGTTCGCGACCATCGATCAGGCCGGGCATTTCCTCGATCTGGAAGGGCGCGCCGCGCTGCGTCAGGTGCGCACGGCGATTATGGATTACTTCGGCGCCGCGCCGGTTCAGCAACCCGTGCGCGCGCTCGACTGCTTCGACGGGCCGAGCGGCCGCGCTTCGCTCCCGCTCGTGCCCGACCCCGCCATCGCGAACGTCGCAACTCCCGCGTTGCAGACCGCTGCCGATCACTCGTTCTAACAGGTCGAACCATCGTGAATATCGCTCAGAGCATCGCCATCGTCGTACCGTGGACAGTGTGGCTGCTGTACTGGATCGCCACGTCGAACCAGGTCAAGGAGACCGCGCGAAAAGAGGCGTCCGTGTCGCGCACCTTGCAGTCGATTCCGCTGATCGCCGGCGGCGCGCTAATCGTGCTGCCGGACTTCAATGCCGCGGCGTGGTCGTTCGACTCGCATTCGATCGGTGCGCTGCAATTCGCCGGCCTTGCCGTGCTGCTTGCCGGCCTCGCGTTTTCAGTGTGGGCGCGCCTGCATCTCGGCACCAACTGGAGCGTGTCGGTCACGCTGAAAGAAGATCATGAACTGGTGCGCAGCGGCCCGTACGGGCTCGTACGGCACCCGATCTACACCGGTTGCCTGCTGGCGCTCGCGGGCGGCGTGCTGATCGGCATGCAATGGCGCGGCGTGCTCGGCCTGCTACTGATTTTCGCTTCGCTCGCGTACAAGGTGCGGGTGGAGGAGAGCTGGCTGACCGGCCACTTCGGCCGCGCCTATTCGCAGTATCGCCGCGACGTGGCTGCGTTGATCCCAGGCCTCTTCTGAGCTGCCGGGCATGACGAGAGTCATCATCACGGCAATCGGCTCCGCGGGCGACGTGCATCCGCTGCTCGGCATCGGCGCGGCACTCGCGGCGCGCGGACACGAGATCGTGTTCTGCACGCATCCGCCGTTCGCGGAAGCGGCGACGCGCCGCGACTTCATGTTCGTGCCGATCGGCACGGCTGCGGACTACGCCGACGCGATGGCGAATCCGGCGCTATGGAATCCGCGCACGTCGTTTCGCACCTTGTGGGCGGTCATTGCGCCGACCCTGCGAGCGCATTTCGACACGCTGGCATCACTGACCACTCCCGATACGGTGCTGGTGGGCACGTTATGGGCTTTTTCCGCCCGGCTGATGCAGGAGCTATACCGGATCCCGTTCGTATCCGTGCAGGTGTCGCCGTCCACCTTGCTTTCCGCGCACGCTCCGCCGACCCATCCGCGGCTCACCATTCCACGATGTTTGCCGCTCGCGGTAAAGGCTGCGCTGATGCGTTCGATCGAACGGTACGCGCTCGACAAGGTGTGCGGTCCGGCGCTGAACGCGTTGCGCGCGGAGCTGGGTCTCGAACCGGCCACGCGCATCTTCGGCAAATGGTTGCATTCGACCGATCGCGTGCTCTGTCTTTTTCCCGACTGGTTTGCGCAGCCGCAGCCCGACTGGCCGTCTCCGTATTGCATGAGCGGCTTTCCGCTGTTCAACGACACCGTTGCGTGCGCACCCGATCCGCAACTCGACGCGTTTCTCGCCGCGGGCGAACGGCCCGTGGTTTTCACGGCGGGCTCGACGCTGATCGATCAGGCGCGTTATGCGCGAGCGGTGCGCGACACGCTCCGCGAGAGCGGGCTGCGCGGCATTCTTTTGCGGCCCGACGCGCCTGTCGAGAATCGCGCCGCTGCGAATGAGGCGAGTTCGTTCTCCACGTTGATCGAGCGCCGCTATGTACCGCTGCAGAGGCTGTTACCGCGTTGTCGCGCGCTGGTGCATCACGGCGGCATTGGCACGGCGGCGCTGGCGTATGCCGCCGGTATCCCTCAAGTCGTGACGCCATTCGCACACGATCAGTTCGACAACGCGCAGCGCGTCGTCGCGAGTGGGTGCGGGGTTCGGGTGGATGGACCGATCGAGGCGCGGACGTTGACCCGCGCGCTCAGGCAGGTGCTCGGGAGTCCGTCGATTGCGACGCAGTGTGGGCGCGTGCACGACCGGCTCGCCGCGTCGCCGGATGGATGCGAAGCGGCGGCGCGCGAGATCGAGGGTTTCATGCAGACGGGCTTGCGCGCGGCCGCCGGCACTCGCGTGTTGTCGCCCGCGTTGGCGTTGAGCGGGCAGGGCGTATGAGCGCCGCAGCGCGAATGCCGGAGGGCGCAGGGTCAAGCGATGACGCGCGAGGCGGCTCGGCCCGTGACGCGCGCGCCGGCGTGGACAGCGGGCGCGAAGAACGCAACGAGCACAACGAGCACAACGAGCACAACAATCGAACCATGCGCGGCGCCCGCCTCGCGTTGCTCACCTTTGCGCTTTCGCTCGCGACTTTCATCGAGGTGCTCGACTCGACGGTGACCAACGTCGCGGTCCCCGCCATTTCGGGTGGCCTCGGCGTGTCCAATAGCCAGGGCACGTGGGTGATCAGTTCCTACTCGGTCGCGGCCGCAATCGCGGTGCCGCTGACAGGCTGGTTATCCAGACGGGTCGGCGAAACCCGCCTCTTTCTCGCGGCGGTGATTCTTTTCACGCTGACGTCGCTCCTCTGCGGCGTGGCCGGCGACTTTCATCTGCTGGTCGTGTGCCGCGCATTGCAGGGCCTTTTTTCCGGGCCGATGGTGCCGCTCTCGCAAACCATCCTGTTGCGTACGTTCCCACCCGACAAGCGCGTGGTGGCTCTTGCGCTGTGGGCGATGACCGTGCTGCTCGCGCCGATCCTCGGGCCCGTGGTCGGCGGCTGGATTATCGACAGTTTCTCGTGGCCGTGGATCTTCCTGATCAATCTGCCGATCGGCATCTTTTCGTTCGCGGTGTGCATGACACTGCTGCGTCCCGATACCCGCAACGCGCACGGTGCGAAAGCCGCGCCGGTCGATCTGCCGGGCATCGTGCTGCTGATCGTCGGCGTCGGGTCGTTGCAGGCCGTGCTCGATCTCGGCCATGACCGGGGCTGGTTCGATTCGCCGCTGATCCTGACGCTCGCCATCGTCGCCGCGCTTGCGATCGTGTCGCTGTTGATCTGGGAAGCGGGCGAGAAGGATCCGGTGATCGATCTCAGCCTGTTTCGCGACCGCACGTTCTCGTTTTGCGTGCTGATCATTTCACTCGGGATGATGAGTTTCTCGGTAGTCGGCGTGATCTTCCCGTTGTGGCTCCAGGCCGTGATGGGCTACACCGCGTTTCAGGCCGGGCTCGCCACTGCTCCGCTCGGCATACTCGCGCTGGTGTTCTCGATTCTCGTCGGCATTTTCTCGGCGCGTTTCGACGCGCGCGTGCTCGCCACGTTCGGCTTTCTGATCTTTGCGGGCGTGCTGTGGTGGGACGCGCACTTCACGCTGACGATGACCTTTACGCAGATCATCACGCCTGGCCTGATTCAGGGCATCGGCCTGCCGTGCTTTTTTATTCCGTTGACCGCCGCGACGCTCTCACGCGTGTCCGACGACAAACTCGCTGCGGCGTCCAGTCTGTCGAACTTTCTACGCACGCTGTCGGCGGCCTTCGGTACGGCAATGAGCGTGACGCTGTGGGACAACCGCGCGCTGTATCACTACGACGTGGTTGCGCAGTCGGTGGCGAAGTCGTCCGGCAACACGCAGCGCTTCGTTCAGATCCTGCACGGCATGGGTATCGACGGCGCGCGCGAACTGAGCACGTTGCACCACATCGTGCAGCAACAGGCGTACATGATGGCGACCGGCGACATGTTCTACATGGCGAGCATCACCTGCCTCGTGCTCGCCGCGATGATGTGGCTGACGCGTCCCAAACGCGGCGCCGCGATGACCTTAGGTCACTAGGAGCAGAGTCATGACGATCCTGGGCGCGTTGATCATCCTGTTTCATCCGGGCGAGGCGCAGTTGATGCGAGCCGTGGCGATGCGCGACGAGTGCGACCGCCTGCTGGTGGTCGACAATTCTCCGCAGCCGGACAGTCGCGCGGCCCTGGTGCTGGGCGAAGCAGGGATCGAGCTGCTGCATCACGGCAATCGCCACGGCATTGCCGGTGCATTCAACTGCGGCCTGCGTGTGCTGTTCGAGCGGGGCGCGGATGCGGTCGCGCTGTTCGACCAGGATTCCGAAGCGCCGTCCGGCTATTTCGACGTGATGCGCGACCGGTGTGCGTCGGTGAACGGTACTGCGTTTATGGCCGGCCCGCGCATCTTCGATGAAAACGATCAACGCTTTCTGCCGGAACTGTCGACCAGCGGTCTGGGTGTCGAAAGATTGTCGTTGCGCATGGATGCTGGCTTGCAGCGCTGCGCGTTCCTGATCTCGTCGGGTTGCGTGATTTCGCGTGAAGCGTTCGCGCGGCTCGGCCGCTTCGACGAATCGCTGTTCATCGATCACGTGGACACCGAGTATTGCCTGCGGGCGCTCCTGTGCAATGTGCCTGTCTACATCGTGCCGTCGCTGGTGCTATTGCATCGGATCGGCACGCGCCACCGCCATCAATTAGGCCCCTTCGAAGTGACGACGATGAATCACCCTGCATTTCGCCGCTATTACAGCGCGCGTAACGCAATGCAGCTGGCGCTGCAATATGGACTGCGTCTGCCGGTCGCGGTCGTACCGAACCTGTTGACGCTATGGCAGATCGTGCAGATCGTGCTGCTGGAGAAACACAAGCTCGACAAACTGAATGCGATTGCGCTGGGTCTCATAGATGGATTGTTCGCCCGGATGGGGCCGCTTGGAGAAACCCGGCCTCGGCTCGCGGCCAGAGCGGCGATGGCGGCCGCCGTGAATACGCCAGCGGCTACTGAAGGTGCGATGCCTCGCACGCACCACTCATGAAGCAGCCGATGCGACGCCTGATGCGCCACCTCATTCGCCACCTCATTCGCCACCGCATGCGCCATTCGTGCGCCTTGCTGCTGATTGCATCGGCACTGAGCGGCTGCGTCAGCGATGCGGGCCTGCATGCGAACGTTCAGCCTCGCAAACCTTCCGCCGATGCGCTCGCGCAAACCGCCGGTCCGGGCACCCACGGCGCGTGGCCCGCGCCGGACTGGGTCGGGCGGTATCGCGATTCGCAACTGGATGAACTGGTCGCCGAAGCCCTGCAGAATAATCCCGACCTGCAGGTCGCGAAGGCACGCGTGAGCGCCGCGCAGGCGCAGCTCGAACAGTTCGCGTCGCTGACGGGCCTCACGGGCACGGCGGTGGCCACCGTGAGCAAAACCCGCTTGCCTCAGCCGGCGGATGTGGCCAACGTTTCAGTCGGCGGCCAGCAGATTCCGGTGCAGGTGTTCAACGACCCGACGGTGTCGCCCGCCGCGCTGATCGCGGGGTTGAGCTATCAGCTCGATCTGTGGGGCAGGAATGCGGCGCTCTCACGCGGTCTGCTCTCGTCGCGCGACGCGGCACGGATCGATGCCGAGCAGGTGCGGCTCACGCTGACAGTCGCGCTGGTGACGCTCTACTGCGAACTCGACCGCGCGTTCGCGATGCAGGACATTCTGCGGCAGAAGCAGCAGGCGGCGGAGCGGGTCGATACGGTGTTGCGCGAACGTAGCGCGCGCGGCCTCGATAACGCCTACGACGCCGCGGATGCAACGCTCAAGCAAAGCCGGCTCGCCGCGCAGCAGGCGCTCAACGACGAGCGCATCACGCTGACCGAGTTGCAGATCGGCGTCATGACGGGGCGCGGGCCGGAGCGCGGTTTGTCGCTTCATCGGCCGCAACTGGCCGAGGCGGCCGACGCGCCGATGCCGGCGCAACTGCCTGTCGATCTGCTGGGACGTCGCCCCGATATCGTGGCGGCGCGGTTACGCGCCGAAGCGGCACTCGCGAGCGTCGATGTCACGCGTGCGCAGTTCTATCCCGACGTGAATCTCGTGGCGTTTGCCGGCTTGACTGCGTTGACGCCTGCCGCGCTGTTCTCGCGCGCGGCGATGACCGGCTCGATCGGCCCGGCCATCTCGTTGCCGGTGTTCGACCGGACCCGCCTGCGCGCGCAACTCGGCGGCGACTATGCGAATGTCGACGCGACGGTGAGCCTCTACAACAAGACCGTCGACGAAGCGCTCGGCGAGGTCGCGCGTCAGCTCACTTCATTGCGCACGGTGGACACGCTCACGAACGAGCAGACTCGCGCGGTGGATGCAGCGGCTCGCATCGTCGCGATTGCCGAGGAGCGGCACCGGCGCGGTATCGGCATGCAGAAAGACGTGACGCTCGCCGATCTCTCGCTGCTCGACGAACGCGCGCAACAGGTCGATCTGCAGGGCCGCCGCAGGCTGTTGCAGGTTGCGCTGGTCGGCGCGCTCGGCGGCGGCTTCGACGAACGCAAGGTGGCCGGCGCACCGCTCTCGCACTATCAGACTACTTTTCCCTCTCACGCGCGCATTACGGATACGCACTTCGATTGAATGCACAACGATAAACAGGCACATGATGCCGCCGGCTGGACCGAGGAACAGGTCAACGCGGCAAACGTAGCGCACGGCGCGCGCGATCGCATCCGGGCGACGCGCCGGCGTCGCTTCGCCATTTTCTTCGGCATGGTGGCGCTCGCCGGCGCCGCATGGGCGACGTGGTGGGGGTTGAGCGCGCGCTTCTTTGAAGAGACCGACGACGCCTACGTCGCCGGCAATATCGTCCAGATCGCCGCGCAGATACCGGGTACTGTCACCGATATTCTGGTGGACAACACGCGCCAGGTGCGCGCGGGCCAGCCGCTCGTCAGGCTCGACGACGCCGAAGCGGCCGCGGCGTTCGCCCAGGCGCGCGCGCAACTGACGCTGGCCGTGCGGCAGGTGGCGAACGCAACGATTTCGCGCAAGCTGTACGTGCAATCCATCGACGCGCGGCGTGCCGAACTGGCGTTGGCGCAGCGCGCGCTGGCGGCGCGCGACCACGCGTCAGTCGAAGTCGTGTCGCCGGAAGAACTGGCGCGCGCCCGCGAGGCGGTGGCCGTGGCGCAGGCGAATCTGGCTTCGGCGCAGGTTCAGCTGGACGCCGCGCGCGCGCTCGGCGGCAAATTCCCGGTCGAGGCGAGCCCCCCCGTTCTGCAAGCTGCGGCGCAATTGCGCCTCGCTTATCGCAATCTGCAACGCACGACTATCGTGTCGCCCGTCGACGGCACGGTCGGCCAGCGCTCGGTACAGATCGGTCAGCAGGTCGGGCCGGGTCTCGCGCTGATGTCGATCATTCCGCTCGAACGGTTGTGGGTCGAGGCCAACTTCAAGGAAGGGCAGATCCGCAGCATGCGCGTGGGGCAGGCGGTGCGCATCGTGTCGGATGTGTACGGCTCGCAGGTGGTGTATCACGGCCGCGTCGAAGGCTTTTCGGCGGGCACGGGTAGCGCATTTTCGATGCTGCCGTCGCAGAACGCCGCCGGCAACTGGATCAAGGTCGTGCAGCGCGTGCCTATCGTGATCTCGCTCGACCCGGCTGATCTCGCCGCGCATCCGCTGCGGCTCGGCTTGTCGATGCAGGTGTCGGTGGATACGCATGTGCGCAGCGGACATCTGATCGGCAACGATACGCCGGCGCCGACGCAAAGCACGCGTGTGCATGACAACGTGTCGCGCGATGCGGACGCGTTGATCGAGAAGATCATTCGGGAGAATAGCGACCGCGGCGGTGACAGTTAGCGATCCGCGGCGTCACGGTTTACCGCACCACGAACGAACTGCACAACGGCGAGCGTCCATGCCGCGACAGCTCGCCGGCCGGCGTCGCGATCACTCCGTTTCATTGTCGTCGGTGTCCGCATTGGCGGTCGCTGCTTCCTGATTCATGGCGGCGGCTGCGAGTGTCGTGGCAAGCTCCGGGTGTGTTTCCTTCCGCTCGCTGTAGCGATCTGTCAGATAGTCCGACCTGTCACGCACCAGCAGCGTGAACTTGTACAGTTCCTCCATCACGTCGACCACGCGGTCGTAGTACGCCGAGGGCTTCATCCGGCCGCTTGCGTCGAATTCCTGCCAGGCCTTCGCCACCGACGACTGATTCGGAATGGTCACCATACGCATCCACCTGCCGAGAATGCGCAACGCGTTCACGGCGTTGAACGACTGCGAGCCGCCGCACACCTGCATCACCGCGAGCGTACGGCCTTGTGTTGGGCGAACGCCGCCGCTTTCGAGCGGTAGCCAGTCGATCTGGTTCTTGAATACGGCCGTCAGCGTGCCGTGACGTTCCGGGCTGCACCAGACCTGTCCTTCCGACCATTCCGAGAGTTCGCGCAGTTCGACCACCTTCGGATGGTCGGCCGGCACGCTGTCCACCAGTGGCAAACCGTGTGGATCGAAAACCCGGGTTTCCGCGCCGAAATGGCGCAGGATGCGTTCGGCTTCGAATGTGAGAAGCCGGCTATATGAGGTGGCGCGTAACGAGCCGTACAGCAGCAGGATTCGAGGTGCGTGTTGCGAAACCGTGCCCGGTTCGAGCTTGCGCAGATCCGGCGTGTCGAGGTGCGGCGCGCTGACGTTGGGGAGATCCTGCGGCATTAAAGGAGCCTCCGTCCTTCGCTATCGACAACCTGCTCGCCGTCTTCTTTCGCGAATGAGCCCTGCTGCGCGGCTGGCAGGATATCGAGCACCGCCTCGGACGGACGGCACAGGCGCACACCAAGCGGTGTAATCACAAACGGACGGTTGATCAGGATCGGATGTTCCAGCATGGCGTCGAGCAACTGCTCATCGCTCAGGGATGCATCGCCCAGACCCAGTTCCGCGTAGGGCGTGCCCTTTTCGCGCAGCGCAGCGCGTACGGTCAAGCCGGCGCGAGCAATGAGCTGCTTCAGTGTCTCCCGCTCAGGCGGGGTCTTCAGATACTCGATTATTTCCGGCTCGATCCCGGCATTGCGGATCATGGCTAGCGTGTTGCGCGACGTGCCGCAGTCGGGATTGTGATAGATCGTGACGTTCATAGCGGTTCCCCATTGCTGATGTGTTTCGCTTCGTACCAGTGCTGAGAACGGTTGACAATGCCGACGACGAACAGCATCACCGGCACCTCGATCAGCACACCGACCACCGTGGCGAGCGCCGCGCCGGAATGAAACCCGAACAGGCTGATTGCCGTGGCGACGGCCAGTTCGAAGAAATTGCTGGCGCCGATCAGACTGGACGGCCCCGCAACACAATGCGCGACGCCGAGCCGGCGGTTCAACAGGTACGCAAGGCCGGAGTTGAAGAACACCTGAATGAGGATCGGCACCGCGAGCATGGCGATAACGAGCGGCTCCCGGATGATCGCTTGCCCCTGAAACGCAAACAGCAGCACGAGTGTCGCGAGCAAGGCGCTGATCGAATAGGGGCCCATGCGTGCGACCGCCTGGCGGAAATGCGCGTCGCCCCCGGCCAGCAGATGCCGGCGCAGAAACTGGGCGAGCACCACGGGGATCACGATGTAGAGTCCGACCGACATGAGCAGCGTATCCCACGGCACCGTGATCGCGGACAGGCCGAGCAACAGCGCAACAAGCGGCGCAAAAGCTACGATCATGATGGAGTCGTTCAGGGCGACTTGCGAAAGCGTGAAATACGGATCGCCCTTGCAGAGTTGCGACCAGACGAACACCATCGCGGTGCAGGGCGCGGCGGCCAGCAGAATCAGGCCTGCGATATAGCTGTCGAGTTGATCGGCGGGAAGCCACGGCGCAAACACATGACGGATGAAAATCCAGCCGAGCAGCGCCATTGAGAATGGTTTGACGAACCAGTTCACGAACAGCGTGACACCAATGCCGCGCCACTGGCTCTTGATCTGGGACATAGCCGCAAAGTCGATCTTGACCAGCATCGGGATGATCATCACCCAGATGAGTGCACCGACCGGCAGATTGACCTGCGCCACTTCCATGCGGGCGATTGCCTGGAAGAGCAGGGGAAGCAGTTGGCCAAGGAGGATGCCACCAACGATGCAGAGCGCGACCCAGACCGTCAGGTAACGCTCGAAAAATCCGATAGCCGGTCGTTCGCCACCGGCCGCTGTATTAGTGCTGCTCATTAAATTCCTCTACACGGCTTGCGCCAACGTCAGGGATTGCTGTCTGAATCGCTTTGTGATCGAACAGGGCACGGCGAAGCCGGCTGTTGTCACTCAGATTCTCAATCGCGATAGGGATGCGCCACGCGTCATGCTTTGTCTGCGCAGCAGCCTGGCAGAGTGCTCGCCGCGCAGGTCTCTCCCGCGCAACAGTTCTCGGTCAGGAAGCCGATCAAACCGGTCATGGCGTCAAAGTTCGCCGTGTAGATGACGAACCGTCCGTCCTGTCGCGGCTTCACCAGATCCGCATGTGACAGATCTTTCAGGTGAAACGAAAGGCTGGAAGGGGAAAGCCCAAGCTGCTGGGCGATTTCACCGGCAGCCATGCCGTCCGGGCCGGCTACGACCAGCAGCCGGAAGATCGCGAGGCGCGATTCATGGGCGAGCGCGCTCAAGGCGCGTACAACGAGGTATGAGTCCATACCGTAACGATAGAGGTTTTGTTTCCATATTTCAAGTATTGTTGAAATGCAGATGAGGCGGGATGGGGCGGTGCTCGATAGGCGAGCGGTCAACCCCGCTCGGTGGCGGACCGCTGGTTTGATGCAGCGCTCGCGCCGACCAGAAGAATCTTTATTGTTTGAAAATATCAACAGTGGGTTCTTGTGTTGTCCCGCATTTTCGATAATGAATGTGAATGTTGTCCCGCCACGCGGGTGCGCAGCATCGCTTCCCGCATCTGCCTGGCCCCTTTGCCACTCATTCTTTCGCCGGGTGTTCCCATGTCCAAGACCAAACCAGAAGAATCGCTCACCGCACCGGCCACCGGAATCCGCAAAGGTCTCACGAACTATGGTGACAGCGGCTTCTCGCTGTTCTTGCGCAAAGCCTTCATCAAAGGGGCCGGTTACACGGACGAAGCGCTGGATCGACCGGTAGTCGGCATCTCCAACACCGGCAGCGCCTACAACCCGTGCCACGGCAACGCGCCGCAATTGATCGAGGCGGTCAAGCGCGGCGTGATGCTGGCCGGCGGCTTGCCGATGGATTTCCCGACCATTTCCATCCATGAGAGTTTTTCGCAGCCGACCAGCATGTACCTGCGCAACCTGATGTCGATGGATACCGAGGAGATGATCCGCGCCCAGCCGATGGACGCGGTCGTACTGATCGGCGGTTGCGACAAGACCGTGCCGGCGCAGTTAATGGGCGCTGCATCGGCGAACATTCCCGCCATCCAGTTGATCACGGGTTCCATGCTGACTGGCTCTCACCGTGGCGAGCGTGTCGGGGCGTGCACCGATTGCCGGCGCTACTGGGGACAATTTCGCGCGGACGAGATCGATAGCCAGGAAATCGCCGCCGTGAACGATCAGCTGGTGGCGAGCGTGGGCACCTGTTCGGTGATGGGTACCGCCAGCACCATGGCTTGCGTGGCCGAAGCGTTGGGGATGACCGTGCCGGGCGGCGCATCGCCGCCGGCCGTGACCGCGGACCGTATCCGCATCGCGGAGGAGACGGGCGCCCAGGCCGTGCGGTTGGCGCGTAGCGGCCTGACCATCGACAGGATCCTCACCGCCGATGCATTCGAGAACGCCATACGCGTGTTGCTGGCGATCGGCGGCTCGACCAACGCGATCGTTCACCTGAGCGCCATAGCGGGACGCATGGGACTGGATGTCGATCTGCAGGCACTGGACCGCATGGGGCGCGAAACGCCGGTGTTGCTGGACCTGAAACCATCCGGCCAGCACTACATGGAAGACTTTCATCATGCCGGCGGCATGGCGACGTTGCTGCGCGAACTCAAGCCGCTGCTCAAGCTCGATGCGATGACGGTGACTGGCCGCACACTGGGCGAGGAGATCGAACTGGCCGGCCCCGGCTTCGAGCAGAACGTGGTGCGCACCATCGCCGACCCGATTTATCCGCAAGGCGGCATTGCCGTTCTGATGGGCAACCTCGCGCCGCGCGGCGCGATCATCAAGCAATCGGCCGCCAATGCCCGGCTCATGCAGCACGAGGGGCGCGCGGTCGTGTTCGAGAACGTCAAGGACATGGCTGAGCGTATCGACTCGGACGATCTCGATGTCACGGCGGACGACATTCTGATACTGAAGAACATCGGCCCGAAGGGCGCACCGGGGATGCCTGAAGCCGGCTACATTCCCATCCCGAAGAAGCTCGCGCGCGCAGGTGTGAAGGACATCGTGCGGATATCCGACGGGCGCATGAGCGGCACCGCCTTCGGCACCGTCGTGCTGCACGTGACGCCCGAGGCGGCCGTCGGCGGCCCGTTGGCGCATGTGCAGAACGGCGACCGCATCCGGCTGAACGTGCCCGCCCGTGAAATCGCGCTACTCGTATCGGACACCGAACTGGCGCGCCGCGCGGCCGCCGCGCCCATCGATATGCCGACTGCCGAGCGCGGCTATCAGAAGCTGTTCCTCGACACCGTGTTACAGGCCGACCAGGGCGTCGATTTCGATTTCTTGCGCGCGCCGAGGCGTGTCGGCACGACGCCGAAGGGCTAACGAGTCCGCCCCTCACCGTAGGACACGGGCGGGGCGGCTCGTTGCGCAACACCTCGTGCGCTTAGGCGTTGAAGCCGCCATCAATGGTCAGGCTCGCGCCGGTGACGAATCCCGCTTCCGGGCTGGTCACATAGGCAACCATGCCGGCAATTTCGTCGGGATGCGCGTGGCGCTGGATCGCCATCAGGCCGTGCAGCGCAGTGGCGAAGTCGCCGGACTCGGGATTCATATCCGTATCGGTCGGGCCCGGCTGAACGTTGTTGACCGTAATTCCCCGCGGCCCGAGATCGCGGGCCAACCCTTGAACGAGCCCTTGCAGTGCGGACTTGCTCATCGCATAGGCCGCGCCGCCGGCGAACGGCATGCGCTCGGCATTGCAGCTACCGATGTTCACGATACGGCCACCATTGCCCATATGCGGCAGAACGGCCTTGATGGCGACGAACACCGCCCGGACGTTGACTTGGAGCGTGGTGTCGAAGTCTTCCAGCGAGAAGCTGTCCACCGGGCCCATCAAAAGAACGCCTGCGTTGTTGACGAGGATGTCGATCTTGCCGAACTTCGCAGCGGCCTCGTCGATGGCGCGGGTCAAAGCGCTGGCGTCGCCGGCGTCCGCCTGCAGCGCAATGGCTCGTCCGCCTTGGTCCGCAATGCTTTGAGCAAGTGCATTGGCGGTGGCCGCCGAGCCTTTGTAGGTGAAGGCCACGGTTGCGCCGTCTTGCGCGAGGCGCCGCACGATAGCCGCGCCAATCCCACGGCCGCCGCCGGTCACGAACGCCACTTTGCCAGTCAGATTCGAAGTCATGTTGTGTTCCCAGAAGAGTTGATGAAAGGAGTATCGTCCTGACATTCAAGCTTGAGTAGCGGGTGATCTAGACTATCTCTTTCAACCATTTGTATCAAATGATCATGGAAGCGCTCAACCTGGTCGAATCGTTTCTTCTCAGCGCAGAGCACGGGAGTTTCTCCGCGGCGGCTCGTCGACTGGGTCTGACGCCGGCCGCGGTCAGCAAAAACGTGGCAAGACTGGAGGCGACGCTTGGACTGCGGCTGTTCCAGCGCAGCACACGCAGTCTCACGCTGACCGCAGCCGGCGAGCAGTTTCTGGGTGACGTCACCCAGCCTTTTACTGCCCTGCAGGACGCGTTCGCCAATGTCGTCACGCAAGACGGAAAACCGGCCGGAACGCTCAAGGTTAGCCTGGGACTTGCGTTCGGCCGTGAGTATCTGGTGCCGCTGCTCGGCGAATTCCTCGATTTATATCCGGCGATCGTACCGGACTGGCATTTTGACAACCGGCCTGTCGATCTGATTGCCGGCGGCTTCGACGTGGCTATCGGCGGTGGAATAGAACTGACACCGGGGATCGTAGCGCGTGAACTTGCGCGCACGCATGTGATCGTCGCCGCGTCTCCTGCGTACATGTCGAGCCGCACGATGCCGAAACACCCGTCGGAACTCAGCCAATTCGATGGGATCGTGCGTCGCTCGGCCGAGACCGGACGCCTCAGGGTGTGGACGCTCAAGAACCAGGTTGGCGAACAATGCCAGGCGGAGTGTCGAACGCGCATCATCCTGGATGACCCTGAGGCTATCGCGCACGCGGCAATTCTCGGCTACGGCGTCGCGTTTCTGCCGATGCCCCACGCGTTCCGCTGGCTATCGAGCGGCGCGCTGGTGCGTCTGCTGCCGGCCTGGTACGCCGAGCAGGGCCCGATTTCGCTCTATTACCCGAACAAGAAACTGCTTCCGGCAAAGACGCGGGTGTTCATTGAGTTCGTGGTGGCCGCGTTTAAAAGGCAGAAGTACGCGTCTAAGTTCGACGCGCGCTAATAGAGGAAAACTGATCAATCAATTTGACTGTGTGCCGAGCGGCGCCCGAATGACTCCGAAAGTCGGTCGAGGCGAACCGGTCTGTCTTCTTCAACAACAGACCACCTGTGGAAGTCGGGCGCCGCGACACGCTCAGGTAGATCTTGTGGCCGTCGGCTAGTGCCTGTCTTGCGAGATTCCGCGCAGATTTTCGCGGACGCGTTTAGCGACGAGAACCGTCAGATAGTCCAGCACGCGCGCCCCGTCACTGTATTGGGCCCACGTCTCAGCGTACATCCTCGATACGGTCTCGGTCGGGGTGTTGGTGTCAGATGCAATTGCCTTGACGACGTCGTCAAAGTTGAGGTCGACCATTACGTGCTCCTGGCGTTCAAAGAGAGGGATGCAAGCCAGCGGGAAGTCGATTAGACGACGTTGCCGACCTGCGCGCAAATTGAATCGGCCTATGGTTGACGCATGTCAGTTGTCGCCGACTTGTCTGAACATACTGAGCAATCTTCCAGTACGCGGTGTGCCTGCTCCATAGTAAAAAAGTCATCCGGGCCTGATCCTCGCCCGTGTATAGCGCGCGTCACACAAAAGCTGTCCTATCAACGACTTGTCGAGCTTGCCCATGTGTTGTCCACAGCCTTGCGAACAGATTCTGTGGACAGTTTTCGGCTCGTGCGGCGCGTGTAGACCATCCATCCTGCTGCCAGGAAAGATTTATTAAACGGTATATACTGTTTATATCGTTTGTTAAATCTGGAGTTGACCATGATTGAACCCCGCGTCAGGAAGGCGACGAAGAAGGCCTCTCACTTTCCGAAGCATGCCAATGGCCATGCGCTACCCGAGGAGAGGCAGGCGGACGCGCCGGAAGCGGTAGCCGCCGATATTCAGGCCGCTCCGACAAAGGCGAAGAAACAAAAGCGTGTGGTGTCGCAGGAAGCCACACCAATCGAGATAGCCGTAGAGGAAAAAGCGCAGCGTCAAAAGAAGGAGAAGGTCGTACGTGACAGCTTCACAATGCCGAAGTCCGACTATGAAAAGATTGCGGCGCTGAAACAGAAGTGCCTGGACGCGGGCGTGTCGGTGAAGAAGAGTGAGCTTCTGCGAGCGGGCTTGGTTCTGCTCGAGACGGCATCAATGAAACGCCTGCTTGAGGCGATTTCGGCTGTCGAAACAGTTAAAACCGGTCGACCCGCAAAATCGTAACGCGGCGCTTGCTGTGCTGCGGGCAGCCCGCGTCGGCACAGCATCGCCACTTCTAGTCGAGCAGATCATGCCAGACAAGCATCTTTCAAGCAGGTTTGATACCGAACTCGCTCGGGTCTCCACGAAGCTGCTCGAAATGGGCGGGTTGGTCGAGTCACAGATAGCGTGCGTGCTGGAAGCGCTGAAATCGTTCGATCTGGCGCTTATCGAGCATGTTGGCGATGCTGAACGCCGGCTCAATCTCATGGAAATAGAGATCGACGACGAAGTGGTCAACGTGATTGCCCGCCGGCAGCCGGCAGCCTCCGACTTGCGCCTTCTGATGGCGACGTTGAAGTGCGCAGCCAACCTTGAGCGTGTTGGCGACGAGGCACGCAAGATAGCGAAGCGAACTCGCCGCGTCGCCGTGGATGCGGGCGCGTGGAAACTCAATATCGCTGAAATCAAGACTTCTGGGGAAATGGCCACGCAGATGCTTCGCAGAGCGCTCAACGCATTTGCGCGCATGGATGCAACGGCGGCCGCACAGATTGTCCGCGACGACGAAGCCATCGACGCCGAATTTCGGGCCGGCGTAGTCAAGCTTGTCACCTCCATGAAGGAAGATCCCCGGACAGTCCGGATTGGGCTCGACTACCTGTTGATTGCGAAATCCATCGAGCGTATCGGCGACCATGCCACCAACATCGCGGAATCCGTCGTCTATGTGGTTCGGGGTACCGACATTCGCCACGAGCATAGGAAGCAGCGTGGGCACGAAATCTACGGCAGATAAGGCTGAGATGCTGGTAGTCGGGCTGGATCCAACCATCATGCCTTTGTTCCACAATTCAATCTGGCCGTCGGGTTATGCCTCGGATGCCTCAGGCATCCTCGACATACTCCACAGCGGGCGCGACCGTCTCATGCTCCGGCGCACTGCTGCTCAAAGGAGTAATTGCATTCGCGTAGCGTCGCGTGCCCACTAGCGCTGTGATCCCGTGGGCAAAAATGCTGAACAGCACGGTCGCCATGACGGCTTGTTTGATAATGGATTCGGCCGGCAGATTCAATTCTCCTTCGAGATAAACCAGTGCAAGGACGATCGACGCAAGCCCCCTCGGACCGAACCAACCCATGAACAAGACGGTCGGACGGCTGAGGTGCGTGCCTGTGAGCGCAATCGCTACCGGCACCATGCGAATCAACGTCAGGCTCAGTACGCCGTAGATCACGACGACGAGACTGAAGTGCGTCCACACCCGGCTAACGACCAGACCGAAGAGAAAGAATACGAACAGGTTGAAGAGTTGGCCCCAGTCTTCTGCGAACTCGACGCTATGTTTGCCAACCTCGTTAAAGCCCACTTGAGTGGCGAGTCCTGCCACGAAAGCCGCGATGAACATACTCGCGCCAACGGCGTCCGAAGCCAGCACGCAAGCGAGTGGCAGCGTCACCACACCGAGTTGAGCGAGCGGCTCGGCCATCCACTTCTTGCGGCGCGAAAGGCCTAGCAGCCAGCCACCTAGAAGCCCGATAACGAGTCCAACAAGCGCCCCGTAGCCGAGTTGCTCAACGACAAATCTGACGAACACGGCGCCGCCAGTGTGGGTCTCTTGCGCCACCGCCAGTGCAATGAAAAACATCATGAAGGGGACTGCGAGCCCGTCATTGAGCCCTGCCTCGACATTCAGCGCCTGACGAATCCGTTGTGGCACCAGCTCGCTGTTCACGATCACCTGACCGAGCCCGGCATCGGTCGGCGCGAGAATCGCGCCAAGAATGCCGGCCTCCCACCAGGAAATCGTTCGGAAAACGACCATCGCGCATAGCGCGCCGAGCACGATCGTTAGCAGCATGCCAATGCTCAGTAGCCGGACTGGCAGGTTCGTATGGCCCTTCAGCATCCCCGGGCTGACGCGTGAGGCGTCCGTGAAGAGCGTCATGACAAGCCCCAGCTCCGCAACGAGGAGCAAGCCTTTGCGGTCGAGCACTAGCTCGGTTGCTGCTTCAGGAAAAATCGCGAGTAGGGCGCCGGCTGCGGTGAACAGGATTGGTGCGGTGATAGCCGTCTTCTCCAGTCTTCGCGACACCAGACTGTAAAGGAACACGAGCGAAATGAATGCGGCGATCAGTAACATTGGCCAATCCTTCGAATACCCGATGATGTGCCGCCATCCGGGTGTTGCGTTTCAAACATGGTGTATTCGTCGGCAGGAAGCACACGCGCTGTCGCTGCATCGCTGCATGGACGGGAGACGCATTCCCATCCTGTGTTTAAGCCTAGGCAGCTTACGCCGCAGTTATTTGCCGGAGATCAAGGAATGCGCGGTAGTGCGTAGAGAGCTGCGACTTGTATCCGGCATCCTGGGGTTGACCCGATGGCGTGTTGCGTCCCGGTTCCATGCAGTCGCAACCGAGTTCTCCTGGCCAGCAGCGAGGCGCCTCGCTTTCTTAATGCCTTTCCGTCACTTCCATATCGATAGAAATTGGAAGGCCGCGCGCGCGGGCAGGGTTAGCATGGGCGTTTTGCTCTTCCGCCTTCCGAATATCAAAAGCGATGTCAGTCAAACTTCCACGCTTCGGCATCTGGGCGCTCGTGCACGGTAGCCGTGCCGCGTTGCAGGATCCCGCCGAACCTTATGATGCTTCATGGGAACGCAACAAGGCTCTTGTACTCGAGGCCGAGCGCCTCGGCTACGACTCGGTGCTCGTCGCCCAACACACTGTCAATCCGCATGATCCTTCGCTCGACCAGCTCGAGGCATGGACCGCGTCGGCTGCATTGGCGGCGCTCACGTCGCGCATCGAGATCATCACGGCGATCAAGCCTTATCTCTATCATCCGGTCGTGCTCGCGAAGATGGCTCAGCAGATCGAGCACATCAGCGGCGGGCGCTTTGCGATCAACCTGGTGAACGCGTGGAATCGTCCAGAGCTGGAACGTGCCGGCATTGGCTTTCCTGAGCACGATGAACGCTACGCCTACGGCCGCGAATGGATCGAAGTCGTCGCGGCGCTGTTGCGTGGCGAAGTGGTGAATCATCACGGCGACAACTTTCGTATCGACGAATATCAGTTGCGTCCCGCTGATCCGTTTCGCGCGCGTCCGCGCATCTATGTCGGCGGCGAGTCGGAGCCGGCGCGCGAACTGGTGGCGGCGCACGGCGACGTGTGGTTCATCAACGGTCAGCCGCACGACGAGGTCGCGCGTCTGATCGCCGATGTATCCGCCCGTCCGCGTCCCGCCGCGCAGGCTGCATTGCGTTTCGGTCTGTCGGCCTTCGTGATCGCACGCGAGACACAGGCGCAGGCAGAGGCGCATCTCGCGCATCTGTTCGCGCTGGCCGAACTGGACAAGCCGCTGCGCGAGCGGCAGAAAGCCAATATCGATCCGAAAGCGGTGATGCACCAGACCTTCGCGCAATCGGCGCGTGTCGGCTCGAATGGCGGCACGGCCGCGGGGCTGGTCGGCGATTACGACACCGTTGCGCAGCGCGTTGCCGCGTTTCACCGCGCGGGCATCGAACTCTTCATGCTGCAGTTCCAGCCTTTCGAAGCCGACATGCGCCGCTTTGCGGAAGAGGTCGTGCCGCGCGTTCGCCGGCTTCTTTCGAACTGAGCGTAACCGTTTCCGGATCGCGCGCGACGCGCGCGATCCGGTGTTCAATCAGAAGAACGCGCCGGTGGGCGGAAGCTGTCCGGTCAAGAGGTTCTGCCCAAGCAACCGCTCCTTGTATAGGCGCGGATTGTGCGAAGCAATCACCTTGATGTTGCGCCAATGCCGGTCCAGCGCGCCCACGCGAGATACGACCGAGCCCGACCCGAGATCGATCAGCCAACTGGCGATCTGCGGGGCGAGCTCGTCGATCACGACCTTGGCTTCCGCCGCCGAGAGCGTGGCGGCGAGCGTGGTGTCATATTCGTCGGCTGTGCCATAGCTGTCCCAGGTACGCTGGAGCGCCGCTACGGCACGATCGGCGGTTGCCTCGACGCTGGCGGCATAGGCGCGAATCCGGCCAAGCAGCATTTGCAGTACCGGCTCGTCGGTGGGATGCGCCGCGTCGCCGTGATAGAAGTTGCGCCCGCGTGCGCGCAACACCTCGACGGCGTCCAACGCGCCCCGCCGCACGATGCCTGCAATGCAGTTGGTCAGATAGACCTGATGAAAGGTGTAGCCCCACGGCGCCGCTTCTTCGCCGCGCGGTGGGTCTGTGGGATACACGTGCGCCGCGGGCACCGTCACGGCATGAAACTTCGCCGTACCCGAGCCCGTCAGGCGCTGACCAAATCCCTGCCAGTCGTCGTCGTTGCCGACACCCTGGCCACGGTCGAGCACGTATTGCACGGTTCGGCCCTCACGGCTTTCCACCGCGAGTCCAACGAATGCGTCGTTGTAGAGGTTGCCGGTCGCGTAGACCTTCTCGCCAGAGCCGATATACGCGCGGCGCGCTTCGTCCCATTCGAGCCGGCTCAGCACCTGGCTCGGACGCGCGCCGGCCGCCACGGCGTCGCTGTCGGTGAAGCTGAGGCCAACGGTTTTGTTCTTGCCCGTCAGATCGAGAACGTGTGCATGGAACGGGTGATCCCGGCGTCTGAGCGCCGCTTCGACTTGCCACAGATGATTGCGGAACGCGTGAGCAATGTTCGAATCCGCTGCCGCAACGTCGCGCGCCACGGCGAAAAGTTCGCTCAACGACACACCGCGGCCGCCGGCCTGCGCAGGCAGGCGCAGCGCGCCGAAGCCGAGCGCCTTGAGTGTCGCGATCTCCTCATGCGGCAAACGGTGATTGCGTTCCCGCTCGACCGCGGTCGCTGCGATATGGGTTAGCGCATCGGCGAAACCGAGTGTGGCGGACAAGGGTGAGACGAGCCTGGTTGCCATCGTATGTCCCATCAAACCTTCACGCTGTAGTCCGCGACCTTGATTCGCGACTTGATGATCTTGCGTTCCGCGAGCCAATCGGCGGCGCGTTGGAACTGCGCGATGAACGCGGCGTCGTCCGGTTCGTGGAATTGATTCACGCGCTTCAGGCTCGTCAGATAGTCGCGCACCTGATCCGGATATTTGGCTTCCTGCTGCACGAGCTGCTCGGATTCTGCGGAATGTGCCGACTGCCACGCGCCTTCGACGTAGTACGCATCGATCACCGCGCGAATCAACTCGGAATTCTCTTCGGTAAATTTTCGGCGCGTCACGAGCGAGCTGTAATCGATCAGGAAATCGAGGTCGCGTCCTTCGTTGAAAATGTCCTTCGCGTCGTTGGCATGGCGTGCGATGTCCACGGCCGGCGACCACATCGACCACGCGTCGACTACGCCTTGCGCAAACGCCGGCGCGGCATCGGGCGGATTCAGGTAGACGAACTCGACCTTGCTGCGGTCGATGTGATGCTTCTCCAGCGCGGCAATCAACAGGAATTCGCCCAGTCCCGAGCGGTTGACCGCGACCTTGCGGCCCACGAGATCGGCAACCGAATTGATACCGCTCGATTTCTTCACGATGATCGCGGTCGAGCGCGGCGAATAGATGTCGAACGCGTTGAAGACGAGAGGGGAGCCGGCCAGCATCGCGGCCAGCGCCGGCGTCGTCGATCCCCAGAAGCCGAAATCCGCGCTGCCGCCGACGACCGCCTGAATCGACGGCGCATGGTTCGGGAACGGCCCGACCCATTCGACCTTGATGCCCTTTGCAGCCAGTGTCTTTTCGAACACACCGCGCTGTTTGGCGATGTCCGGCAGGGCGCCGTATCCCCAGCCGACGCGAACCGTATCGGTGTTGCGGGTCAGCTTGCGCGGCTCGGCGGCGCGAGCCGGAAACAGTCCGCCGGCGGCGGCGCCGGCCAGCAGGCCACCCGCCGCGCGCAACAGCTGGCGGCGGCTCAGTAAAGAATCGTTCATCCTTGTCAGGTCCTTGGAGTCATGCGGAAAAGCGCTTAGTGAGACTGAACGCCGAGCTCGTCGAGCAGGATTGGCCGCAGTGCCTGCGGCGTGTGGTTGTTGGGTTGGAAGGACGCCGCGATGCGCCCCGCGCGCATGACAAGAATCCTGTCGGCGAGCGTGAGCGCCTCGTCGACGTCATGCGTGACGAGCAGCACGCCAGGGTGATGGCGCGCGACGAGTTCCTTGACGAGTCCGTGCATCTTGATGCGCGTGAGCGCGTCGAGCGCCGCGAACGGTTCATCGAGCAGCAGCAGCGCGGGATCGCGCACGAGGCCGCGCGCCAGCGCCACGCGTTGCGCCTGACCGCCGGAGAGATTGCGCGGCCAGTCGTCTTCCCGGCCGGAGAGCCCGACTTCGGCCAACGCACGCGCCGCTCCCGCACGGCCGATCGTCGTTTCATGACCAAGCGCGACGTTCTCCCACAGCGTCGCCCAAGGCAGCAGGCGGTGCTCCTGGAACACGACGGAAGGGCGTTCGGGCGCACGGATCTGGCCGGCGTCGGGTAGATCGAGCCCGGCCAGCGCCCGCAACAGGGTGGTCTTGCCACAACCGCTTTCTCCGAGCAGCGCGACAAATTCACCTTCGCGGATATCGAGGTCCAGCGCATCGATGACGACACGCGTGCCGTAGCTGCGTTGCAGACCGCGTACCGATACGGCGAGCGGCGAGCGGTTCACCCGTTCCTCATTGAGCGCCTGAACGGCGGCATCCTGGGGCAGTGCAAGATCCAGGCTCACTGGCGTGCTCCTTTGGCGTAGTTCGCGTGCCACGAGAGGAAACGCGCTTCGAGCAGCCGCACCAGCGCGTCCGCCACGACGCCGACGATCGCGTAGATGATGATGGTCAACAGAATGACGTTGGTCTGAAGGAATTCGCGGGCATCCATGGCCAGAAAGCCGATGCCTTTCGTTGTCGCAAGCGTTTCCGCAATGACGAGCGCGAGCCAGGCATGGGCGAGTGCGTAACGCACGCCCGTCAGGATCGACGGCATCGCGCCAGGCAGAATGATGCGCCGTACGACCGCGCTCCGGTTCAAGCCGATCACCTTCGCGAGTTCCATCAGCTTCGGATCGATCTGGCGAATGCCCAGCATGGTGTTGATGTAGATGGGGAAGAGCACGGCAAGCGCGACCAGAAAGATTTTCGCCGCCTCGCCCACGCCGAACCAGACGATGACGAGCGGCAGCATCGCGAGGAAAGGAATTGCGCGCACCATCTGGATCGAGCGATCCAGCAGCGCCTGAGCGAGCGGCGAGAAGCCGACCAGAATGCCGAGCGCGAGTCCGATCGTTCCACCGATTGCAAAGCCCGTAGCGGCACGCAATAGCGACACGCCGAGGTGAATGAAGAGATCACCGTTTCTGGCCAGATCCAGCGCGCTTGCCGCAACGCTGCTCGGAGCCGGGAGCACTTGTGGCGCAATCAGTCCAACGCGCGCCGCGACTTGCCACAGCACGAGCACGAGTGCTGGAACGGCCCACGAAAGCCACCTGTAGAGCGTGCGTTTCGAAACGCCCCGGTAAAACCGGCGCGAAGCGGCATAGCCGTTGCGCGAATAGGTGACATCAGCCATGTCGGTCGGTCCCAGATAAGCCATGAAAAAGGACTGCTCCGAGATGGAGCCAGTACGGGTCAACACACCTCAGGGCGGATTCATTTTGCCCAGCGATCCGGACGGCGAATTTGTATCGGCTAAAGGCGGTGCCTCGCGAAGGCGAGTTTGTTATTAAAGGCCGATTCGCATTGCGATGACAAACAGTTATTTATGCTTTGCTTTTCAGTTCTGACGCATTGCTCGAGGGCGGCGATGCCTGGCGCGTGATGACGCCGTTGTCGAGGGTCCGCGCAGGTTTGCGCGGTACGGGCGTAAGTGGCGGAAGGTTGGCGTTTCTAGCCGGCGTGTGCGGGTTTTCGTTAGCCGAAGGGACCTAGCTGTATTGCGAAGCGCCGCGCGCATTCCAGCCCAAACGCCGTCGGCGCGACGCCGCGATCGTGCTGCACGTCGAAGCCCATGCGCCACGCGGCGATCCGTTTGCCGTAGCACGTGAGCGCGTCGAGCGACTGCATCACAAAGACGATAGCCGGCAACGTTTGGGCGTACAGTGCTTCGGCTTCCTGTTCGAGTCCGTTAGCGAATGCCCGGTGTATCGCGACCTGCCGGTCGAAGGTGTCTGGCGCTACGATCAGTCCCGCACATCCGGCTCGCAGGTTGTCGACAAGTTCTTGCCCACCTCTGCCATTGAAGACCGGTAACGTGTGACCGAGCCCGCGCAGCCGGTCGACGGTGTGCTGAATCGTTGTCGCCGGTCCCTCGCCTTTAAGCAGGCGGAAGTTGGGGCATTGACTCGCAAGCGTCACAATCGATTCCGCTGACAGGCCGACGCCCAGATATTCCGGGGCGTTCTGAATGCCTGCGGGGGCGTGTGTGCGCTGCATCACTGCGGCAAAGAAGTCGAAATAGAACGACTCCGGTTTGTCGCGCATCGACGGAGGCTGAAGGATCAGCCAGGAAGCACCGCGTTCAACGGCGTAGTTAGCCAGCGCGACTTGCGCGTCCACGGTGTCGCCCGTGATCGTCACGACGAGCGGGACACGTGCCGCGATGTCTTCGCTGGCCCAGTCGATCAGGCGATGTTTCTCTTCGGGCGTCAACCGGTTTACCTCGGTCGCGAGACCGAGTATGACGATGCTCCGCGCGCCCGCCGCGATCGTCGCGTTGATCTGAATTCTTTGCGCTTCGCGATCCAACTGGTTGCGGGAGTCGAAGAAGGCGTAGAGGACAGGCCAGATTCCGCTCGGTGAAGAATGGGTGTCAAGTGTCATGGATAGCATCCGCTGCCAGTTCAGGATCAGTGCGAGTCGCGCGGCACCGGCGCACCGCTCGATCCCACCAGGAAATCCAGATCCGCGCCCTGGTCGGCTTGCAGCACGTGTTCGACGTAGAGTTTGTAGTAGCCGCGTTTGGGCGCTTCCGGCGCCTGCCATGCGGCGCGCCGGCGCGCGAGTTCCTCGTCGGTGACGTCCAGATGCAGGCGCCTTGCCTCGACGTCCAGCTCGATCATGTCGCCGGTTTGCACGAACGCGAGCGGGCCGCCCGCGGCCGCTTCCGGCGACACGTGCAGCACCACCGCGCCGTAAGCCGTGCCGCTCATGCGGCCATCCGAAATGCGCACCATGTCCGTAATGCCTTTTTGCAGCACCTTTTTTGGCAGCGGCATGTTGCCGACTTCCGCAAAGCCCGGATAACCCTTCGGCCCCGCGCCCTTGAGCACCATGATGCAATGCTCGTCGATGTCGAGCGAATCGTCGTCGATCTTCGCGTGCAACTCCTCGATGTTCTCGAACACGACCGCGCGGCCGCGATGCTTGAGCAACGCCGCGGTCGCCGCCGACGGTTTGATCACCGCGCCATTCGGCGCCAGGTTGCCCTTGAGCACCGCAATGCCGGCCTTCGGCTTGAACGGCTCGGCGAACGTCGTGATGACCTTCTCGTCGTGATTCGGCGCGTTGCGCACGTTGTCCCAGAGCGTCTTGCCGTTCACCGTCAGCGCTTCTTTATGCAGGAGCCCCTGTTCGCCGAGTTGCTTCAATACGGCCGGCAAGCCGCCCGCGTAGTAAAAATCCTCCATCAGATACTCGCCGGACGGTTGCAGATTCACGAGACACGGCACGTTCGAACCGAGCTCCCAATCCTCCAGCGACAACTCCACGCCAATGCGCTTCGCGAGCGCGATCAGGTGGACGACCGCATTGGTCGAGCCGCCGATCGCGGCGTTCGTGCGGATCGCGTTTTCAAAGGCCTGGCGCGTGAGGATCTTGTCCATCGTCAGATCCTCGCGAACCATGTCGACGATGCGCCGGCCCGCGAGATGCGCGAGCACCTGACGGCGCGCATCGACGGCGGGAATCGCCGCGTTGTGCGGCAGTCCCATGCCGAGCGATTCGACCATCGAGGCCATGGTCGACGCCGTGCCCATCGTCATGCAGTGGCCGCGCGAGCGGTTCATGCACGACTCGGCCTCGGTGAATTCTTCCTGCGTCATCGTACCGGCGCGTACTTCCTCGGACATCTGCCATACGCCCGTGCCTGAGCCGATGTTCTTGCCGCGAAAGCGGCCGTTCAACATCGGTCCGCCAGAGACCGCCAGTGCGGGCAGATTGCACGACGCCGCGCCCATCAACAGAGCCGGCGTGGTCTTGTCGCAGCCGACCAGCAGGATCACGCCGTCCATCGGATTGCCGCGAATCGATTCCTCGACATCCATGGAAGCGAGGTTGCGAAACAGCATTGCGGTGGGGCGCAGATTCGATTCGCCGAGCGACATCACCGGGAATTCCAGCGGCAGGCCGCCCGCTTCATGCACGCCTTTCTTCACGTACTCCGCCAGCTCACGAAAGTGCGCATTGCAAGGCGTCAGTTCGGACCACGTATTACAGATGCCGATCACCGGACGTCCGTCGAATTCGTCGTGCGGAATGCCCTGGTTCTTCATCCATGAACGGTGTATGAAACTATCCTTGTCGTTTCTGCCGAACCAGCTTTGCGAGCGGAGTTTGCGCATGTCGTCTCCCTATCCATTTGTTGGGTGCCGTTTGATATTCAGTTAGCCGCTTATTGTCTCGGGCGGAATTTGCCGTCGCGATTCAATGCGTCAAGCTCGCGCTGTGTCGAGATGAGCAGCCAGGTCATCGCGGCATGCGCCTCCGTGGGCTGATGCCGGCGAATCGCTTCAAAGACGTTCCGGTGCAGTTGCAAGGATTCCTTAGGGGACGCCGCGTACTGACCCGTCACGCGGATCTCGGCGGCAAGCGCAGCTCCGATTGTCACGATCAGCTGCCGCAAAACCCAGTTCCCCGTTGCGTCGATGATTGAGGTGTGGAACGCCAGATCCGCAATCCGCCAACCAGGACCCCGCGTTCCTTCGGCCTCGGCCTCCATTGAAGCGAGTGCGGCTCCGATCCGTTCGAGATCCCGATCGTTCGCGCGTTGTGCGGCGAGTTCCGCGGCACGCGGTTCAATCAGCAGGCGTACCTCGATGAGGGACTGGAAAAAGTCGACGTCCGTAGCATATGCAATGGCCGCGTCGAGTACGGTCGGGTCCAGCAGATTCCAGTTGCTGCGTGGCAGCACGCTGGCCCCCTTGCGTCGACGCACTTCGATCAGTCCGAGTGACTGCAGCCTTTGCATGGCTTCCCGCGCTGCAGTGCGGCTGACCCCTCGCGCCTGGGCCAGATCGATCTCGTTCGGTAGGGAGGCGCCCGGCGCGTGTCGCCCTGACACGATGGCCTCGATCATTTCCGTCACGATCGGCTCATGAAGCTTCAGCATCTTCTTTCCATGCTAAATATGTAGTACATATTCTGGCACAAAATGGCTGACTGCTCAAATTGACCTTAGTTATGCCACTATTTGGCATTTAATTGACATACATATTAAGGCGGAAAGGTGCGGTTTGGCATCGCCGATGGCAGCGCATCGGACTTGGGCAAGAAGAGCGGGGACGTGCAGTGACCAGTGTCGAATGACAGCCGCCAGCGTGGTTCGGTGTTTGAATCGCGAGGGATGGATAATCCGGCGAGGACGGCGAGTCCTTCTTATCGAGCGTCGTCCCGAGGGCGCCTGCGGTTAGCTAGCGACGGCAGTGCTCATCCACCGCCGCGCTGCGCCAAAATTCATGCTGGCCGCGATGCTTCGCGCGCAGCCTGCTCACCGGCCAATGTTTAAACGTCTTTAGTGTCGAATACGAGAAGCTCGACACCGGCTTGTGCGAAATTGGCCAGATCGCCCGCTGTCGCTCTACCTTCAGGTGAACTGAGTGCCTGTTGCAGGGATTCCATCGAATCGAAACTCAGGATTGCCGCGAGATGATACGGGGAGCCGCCTTGCGGGGTCGCGACCGGCCCGGTACTCACTTCGTAGCGCTGAAGTCCGGTTATCGTCTTGGCCAGAGGCACATGTTTCGAGAAGTAGTGTGCGTCGAATGCTTCGGTATTTGACGGCGTCTTGTATAGCGCGACGAGCTTTGCCATGGTCATGTCTCCTTGTGCACCCGGCAAGATCGGTGCACGGCGGAATGAGCGTCTCGCGCTTCAACCCGCTGGCGGCCGGGATCGTGTCAGACTGATACGGAGTCGGGTGTACAACCACTTTACCCGGTCGAGAATGCAGCTTGGATTCTACGCCGGCTGTGAATTCGCATCGAAGCTTTCACGTGTCTTCGCATTGATGACCCGCCTCAGATCGTCCCAAACAACGCCCTCGGCCGATCCTTCAATGTTCCAGCCAGCAAGCGCAACGCACTAACAAGCTGGTCGCGGCTCGACGCGCAAGCAAGGTTGATCCGCACGCCGTGCTCGATCTCCGAGCGATCCACTGCGAACGCCGAGGAAGGCATCACCACCACCCCGCGCGCCTTTGCATTGGCGGCGAAATCATCGGCGCGCCAGGGCGGCGGCAACTTGAGCCAGACGAACATGCACGCCGGATCGGAGCGCAGTAACGCCTGCGGCAACAACTCCCGTGCGAGCGCGTGGCGCGCGCGAATCTCGGCGAGTTGCGCGTCCATGATGTGGCGCGCAGTGCCGTCCTCGATCCAGATCGACGCGATCAGCATCGACATTGGCGCAGGCATCCAGGCGGTCGTGCGCACGGCCTCCGCGCACAGCGCCGAGCTGTCCGGCGGACTCGACAGGTAGCCGAGCCGCAGCCCAGGCGCGAGAATCTTCGAGGTCGCCGCGATATGGAAAGTCAGTTCCGGACAAAGACTTGCGATCGTCGGCAAACGCTGCGATACCAGCGGCCCATACACGTCATCCTCGATGATCGCGACGCCGTGCCGGCGAGCGATATCCACGAGCGCCATGCGGCGTTCGAGACTCATTGTCGTGACAGTCGGATTCTGCAGATTGGGCACCGTGAAGATCGCCTTCACGGGCATGCGCCGGCACGCGGCGTCGACTTCATCGGTCAGCAGTCCATCGCCGTCGCTCGGAATGCCGACGATCTCGAACTGAAACACGGGCGCGAGCGCTTTCAACCCATAGTAGGTGAGGCGGTCGGCGAGGATCACACCGTCCGTGCCGATCAGGCTGTTCAGCACCGCATACAAACCGTGCTGCGCGCCGCTCGTCACGACCACCTGGCCGGCATCCGGCGTGAAGCCGGGCGCGGCCATCCACCGGGCGCCGGCGGCGCGCGCCCATTCGGGGCCCTGCGGCGGCTGGTATTCCTGCAATTGCGCAAAGCGCGGATCGCGCGGCAACTCGGCCAACGTGCGCGCCAGACACGCCAGAAATTCGCCCGTCGCCGGCCGGTTCACGGTGAGGTCGATCAAGCCATTGCTCGCCGATTGCGCGGATTGCGCGGGTTCGACACTCGGCATCGCCCCGCCCGTCACGAGCGACCCGCGCCGTTTGCTGCCGATCACCAGCCCGCGCAACTGCAATTCCTTGTACGCGCGCGACACTGTCGAAACGTTGATGCCCAGATCAGTCGCCAGTTGCCGCTGCGGCGGCAGCCGGCTGCCGGGCGGATAGATGCCGCTGCGGATGTCCTTCTCGATCGAACTGGACACCTCGATGTAAGTCGAGCGCTTCGCCGGATCCGGCGTGCCGTTGGCGGCGCGGGTTGCGTCTTTGCCAGAAGCCATAAGATCAACTGTCTCCATACAAACTGGCTTTGTCCGCAATTGTGCGGAGGTGTGGCGATTCTATACCACCCCCGTGCGACTGCGAGGCTTCCGCGAGTTTCCCGCTGAACCGCCGGCAGGTGGCGAAGAGCATGCCTGGGACCCTCCAGGGAAAATGCTATGACCACACAATATGTTTTTTGATTGCATACAAAAATTTATTGTGTGATTCTAGATGCCAGAGTTTGTCTGGTGGCGGACATGCAGCAACGACGCCGGGCAGTGCCCAGGAATCTGTCAGTGGGAGTGTTGCAATGCGCGTTTTGTCTTCGTGGCTGTCGTATGCGATGGAAGGGCGCAAGTAATGTCGGAGATCGCTATTGTCGGAGCGGGATTCATCGGCCTCGCCAGCGCGGCGTCGTTGATGCGCGACGGGCATCGGGTCACGCTGTTCGATCCGTCCGGCGTCGGACAGGGCGCGTCGTTCGGCAACGCGGGAACGTTTGCCCACTACGCGTGCATTCCGGTGAATAACCCGTCTGTGTTCCGCGATCTGCCGCGCTACCTGTTTTCTGGCGAGAGTCCATTCAGGCTGCGCTATCAGTATCTGCCGCACCTCGTGCCATGGCTCGCGCGCTTCATGATGAGTTCGCTGCCGCGCAGTTACAAGGCGAGTGCCGGCGCACTCGCTGCATTGCTCGCGCAAGCGCAGGAGGGTTACGCGCCGTTGCTGGCAAACGACGGCCTGGCGCGTTTTGTAAGGCGGCGCGAGTGTCTCTATCTCTATTCGAGCGCGGCGTCGTTCGACGCGGCGAGTCCCGCACTCGGTTTGCGCAAGCAACTCGGCGCCGCGTTCGACGTGCTGGGCGCCAACGACATTCGCACGCTCGAACCGTCGCTGGCGCCGATATTCGAGCGCGGCGTGCTGTTCAGCGACAGTTGGCATTTCTCCGATCCGCAAGGCTTCCTGCAAACGCTTTATGAGCAGCTCGTGGCGCAAGGGCTGACGCTACAGCGATCGACGGTCAGCGCGGTGCAGCCTGCGGCCGATGGCGCAAGTGTGACAGCCGACGGCGTTACGCGGCGCTTTAGCCATGTGATCGTCGCGACGGGCGCGCGTTCTGCGCAGTTTGCGCGGCAATGCGGCGACAGCGTGCCGCTCGACACCGAGCGTGGCTATCACGTGCGTTATCCGGGCGCGCAGCAACTGATTTCACGGCCGGTCGGCTGGGCCGAGCGAGGCTTTTACATGACGCCGATGAGCGACGGTATCCGCGTCGCGGGAACGGTCGAACTGGGCGGCTTTAGCGACTCGCGCAACCGCTCGCTGATCGACTTGCTGACGTTTTCATCCAGACGCGCGTTGCCCGCGCTCACTACGCCCGACAGCAGTTGGCTCGGATTTCGCCCGACCTTGCCGGACGGCGTGCCAGTGCTCGCGCGTTCACGCGCGAGCGAACGCGTGATCTATGCATTCGGTCACCAGCATCTCGGGGTGACGCTCGCCGGCATAAGCGCGCGCATCGTCGCGGATCTGGTCGCACGGCGCGCGCCTGCGCTCGATCTCGCGCCGTACGCGGCGACGCGTTTCCGCGCGGGGCGAAAGGCATAACGGCGAACATCGTGGCACCAGGTTTCAGTTTCATCCACCTCTACGTAGGACGGTTTCGACGCGTCGCGCATCGAGCCGCTCATTCGACATAACGCGCGACGTGACAACTCGCAAGGAGCGCATCATGAATCGCCGCAATTGGCTGTTGAGTTTTACCGTTTGTCTGATCGGTGCGCACGCACCGTTCGCGTGGGCAGCCGACCCTGAAGTCGTCAGGATCGGCTTTGTCGGACCGTTGACGGGTCCCGTTGCACGCGTGGGGAAAGACCTGCAGTACGGCGCGCAACTGGCGCTCGATGAAGAAAACGCGCGGCATCCCACTGTCGATGGTAAGCCGGTGAAATTTGTGCTCGACGTGCAGGACGACCAGGCCGATCCGCGCGTGGCGATTCAGGTGGCACAGAAGCTGGTCGACGACGGCGTGGTCGGCGTGATCGGTCATTACAACTCGGGTTGCAGCATTCCGGCTTCGACGGTTTATCACCAGGCGAACGTCGCGATGATTACGCCCGGTTCGACCAATCCGCAATTGACAAAACAGGGCTACAAGAACGTGTTTCGCACGATGGGCCACGACGGCATCGGCGGCGTGGTGGCGGGGCACTTCGTGGTCGAGCAGATGAAGGCGAAGCGCATCGGTATCATCGACGACCGCACGGCGTTCGGACAAGGACTGGCGGATGCGTTCGAAAAAGGCGCGAAAGAAGCGAATGGCAACATCGTCGATCGCGAGTTCACCAACGACAAGGCGGTCGATTTCCGCGCCGTCCTTACGACGCTGAAGAGTAAGAATGTCGATCTGATTTTCTTCGGCGGCCTGGATGAACAGGGGGCGATGCTGATCAAACAGATGCGCTCCCTCGGCATGACGGCTCAACTGTTCGGCGCGGGCGCGTTGAAGAGCAATGCGTTCCTGCAGATCGCGGGTACGGCGGGCGACGGCACGCAGGATCTGGAGCCGGGCCCCGCGCTCGACAAGCTGCCGGCGGCCGTGGAGTTCGGCAAGCGCTACAAGGCGCGCTTCAATCAGGACGTGGAACTGTATGCGCCGTTCGCGTACGACGCGGCGCTCGCCATGCTCAAGGCGATCCACACGGCGAATTCACTGGACCGCGCGAAGATCGTCGATAGTCTGTCCAAGGTCAGCGTCACGGGCGTGACGGGACAGATCACGTTCGACCCTTACGGCGATCTGATCAAGCCGCCGTACACGCTGTTTCAGGTTCAGCAAGGTCAGTGGAAGAGTATGAAGACGGTTGGAGGGAGCGGCGCCTGATTTTCACGAGCACGGCGCCTGTGCGCAACGGAGGGTCATCCCGATCCGGGCGAAGCATCGCGTAGACTCGGCGCGAAACAAACTTGAGTACTTCGGAGAGCGGCCGTGCCGGATGCTTCGGCATGGGCCGCTCGCGTTGGATCCTCGCGAGACCCGTCAAAATCCGTGGTTGCGCTCACAACCGATCGCGCACGCGATCGTGCCCACAGCGCCAATCACGCCTACGCCGATGCCCAATCCAGCCCCTAGTCCAAACGTTTCGAGCGTAGTCGAGCAACCTTGCAATCCGCTGGTTCCCGCGAGCGCGGCGATCAACAGCAGCCACCTCACATTTGCTCCTGATACCGGGATCTGGCGTACGCGACAATTCATGTTCTGGTTTCCTTTCTTGTCCCACTCTTAATATCAAAACGACAAAGCAGCCTTGCTGCGCATGTTAGAGCTCGAGTCCCGGTTGCCAAAACGGGATTAGATAGCCTTAAGGCGAAGCGCTTACTAAAGCTTTCTTGCCGGGTAGATATTTGCCTGTCAGCGCAAAGGCATGACGTGAGGTTACGCGTCTTCACGAATGACCATTTTGCGATGACTGGCGGGGATCATGGACTCCTTACGATATCCTCCGTAACGTTCCAAAAGCCTTCTTCAAAGGGCGCGGATCACGTTGTGACCCGCGCCCGATCTACTGCGCTACTGCGGCAGCGCGTACGCGATCACATAATCGCCAAGCTTGGTGCCGAACGACCCGTGGCCGCCCGCGGCGATCAGGATGTACTGGCGGCCATCGATCGAATAGCTCATCGGCGTGGCCTGGCCGCCCGCGGGCAGACGCGCGCGCCACACTTCCTTGCCGTTGTTGACATCGAACCCGCGGATATAGTTGTCCGCGGTCGCACCGATGAACGCGACGCCGCCCGCCGTCACGATCGGCCCGCCGAGCATCGGCATGCCCATCTTGAACGGCAGCGGAATCGGCGAACTGTCGCGCACTGTGCCGATGCGCTTCTTCCACACGATCTCGTTGGTCTTCAGATCGATCGCCGAAATATAGCCCCACGCCGGCTGTTTGCATGGCAGACCGAGCGGCGAGAGGAACGGGTTCAGCGTCACGCCGTACGGCAAGCCATATTGCGGCTGGATGCCCGCTTCCGTGCCGCTGCCTTTTGCGCCCGGCTCCGGCTCCGTCGGATTGCCCGGGCCGCGCGGGATCAGACGGGAGACGAAGGGCAGGGCGATCGGATTGGCAATGGCGAGCTGACGATCGGTGTCGACGGCAATGCCGCCCCATTCGAACATGCCGAGGTTGCCTGGAAACACCAGCGTGCCTTGCAGCGAAGGCGGCGTGAACGTGCCTTCATACCGCAGCTTGTGGAACATCACGCGGCATACGAGCTGGTCGAACATCGTCGCGCCCCACATGTCGGCGTCGGTGAGCAGGTTCTTCGGGCGGAACGTGAGATCGGAAAACGGCTGCGTGGGCGAAACATGATCGCCGGGTGCGGCACCCTGCGGCACCGGCGTTTCGGGCGCGGGCACGACCAGCGCGCCGGTACGGCGGTCCAGCACGAACAGGTTGCCGGTCTTGGCCGGCGCATACACGACCGGTACGGTCTTGCCGTCCTTGCCGGTGATATCGGCGAGCGTGGGCTGCGAGGGCTGGTCCATGTCCCACAGATCGTGGTGCGCGGTCTGATAGAACCACGCCAGCTTGCCTGTCGATGCATGCAGCGCCAGCAGGCCGCTTGCATAGCGCTCCTGCAAGGCCGTGCGGTTGCCACCCCAGATGTCCGGCGTCGTCACGCCCATCGGCAAATAGATGAGGTCGAGTTTCGCGTCGTAGGCGGAGGGCGCCCACGAGTTCGGCGAATTGATGGTGTAGTTTTCGCCCGCGCCCGGAATCTTGTTCGGGTCTTGCGCGCCCGGATCGAACGCCCACAGCAACTGGCCGGTGCGCACGTCGAAGCCGCGGATCACGCCGGAAGGTTCGCGCGTCGAAAAGTTGTCTTCCACCGCGCCCGCCACGATGATCGCCGTGTTCGTCACGATCGGCGGCGAGGTCGGTTCGTACATGCCCGGCGTCGTGACCGGCTGCGCGTGTTGCAGATCGAGGTCGCCGTTGTTGCCGAAGCCCGCGCAGCGCTCGCCCGTCTGTGCATCGAGCGCGTACAGGTGGCCGTCGTTGACAGGCAGATAGATGCGGCGCGTACACGCGCCATTGGCCGTGGACGCCACCGTGGCTGCCGCGGCGGCGTCGCTCGTGGGCGTGGCGGGCTGCGCGGTCGCGGCGCTGGCGGAGAGATCGAGATACGACACGCCGCGACAGGTCACGTGCTGGAACGACGGGTCGGCCCGCAGCTTCGGATCGAACTTCCATTTCTGCTCGCCCGTCTTTGCATCGAGCGCGAACAGGATCTGGTGAGGCGAGCACAGATACAGCAGATTGCCGATCTTGATCGGCGTGACTTCATTGGTGATTTCGACGGGGTCGTTCGGACCTTTCATGTCGCCGGTGCGGAAGGTCCAGGCCACCTGCAGGTTCTTGACGTTCTCGGGCGTGATCTGCTGCAGCGGCGAATAGCGCGTGCCTTCCTGGGTGCGGCCATACGCGGGCCAGTCGGACGGATCGATACCGTTCGGGTTGGCCGCGGGCGTCGTGGCCGCCGCGCTCAGCGTGCCGTTGAGCGTCTGCGGATCGTTGAAGCTCGCATAGACGAGCACGCCGGCCCAGATCACGAGCGCGCCGATGAGCGACGTCACGCCGAGCTTGCGCGGCGCGTCGAGGCGCCGGCTCACGAGCAGCAACAGCCACACGCCGAACACGACGAGCACGCCGGAGCGCGGCGCGAGCGCCCAGAAGTCGGGGCCCGACTCCCACAGCGCCCAGACCGCCGTGCCGACCAGCACGAGTGCGTAGAGCGCGAGCGCCGCCGCGCTGCGACGGTACAGCAGCCAGCTCACACCGAGCAGCACGATGCCGGTCACGACGTAATACGCGGAGCCGCCGAGCGAGAGCAGCCATGCCCCGCCTATCAGCAGATAGAGCGCGGTGAGCGCAGTGAACAGCAACGTGATGACGGCGATGAAACCCGGCGATGTCGATTGTCTGTACATGGTGACCTCAATCTTTTTCTTAAGGTGCTGCTTGCATCGCCTGTTACGCGATGCAAGCAGCGCTCATACGCCGACGCGAACGCCAGCGCGGCATCCGGCCGGTGCGCCGCGCTCGTGCAAGGCGGTAAAACAGTCACGCCAGCACCTGCATTACCCCAATGTTGGACGGCCCGCGATCCGCAGGCGGCCCGGTTCGATTCCGACAGGGCCGCGGATGCCGCGAAGGTGCGGTGCCCGCCGTCTTTCAACTGCTGTCTTTCGATTTACGCAACCGTACCGCACAAGGAGAGGCGCGCGTTCAAATTGTAGGTTGTAGGCGGCGAAGTGCATCAAGCATCACGTGGCCGACTCGGCTGGCGATGCGCCGCCGCTTCCTGCCCGGATGCAGCCGACGCCGTGGCTCCAGTACTTCTGCACGCGCCCAAGTTCGCGCCCACGAAGCGCTCGCGCGAGCCTAAACTACGCATTCCGTCAGCCCTCCCGGACTCATGCCTCCTCGCAAAGACCCTCGCGCCCGGCCACTTGCCTCGTCCCCCGCACCGGGCGGCGCTGACGCGTTGCAAGATCCGGTCCTGCTGCGCCGGCTGCTGCGCGCCAAGGACCGCATGGACGCCGCGTCGCATGAGGCTTGGCCCGTCAAGCGCCTTGCCGAGGTGAGCGGCGTCACGCAAGCTCATTTCGCGCGCTCCTTCAAGCGGGCCTTCGGGGTTCCGCCGCACCGCTACCTGCTGACGCGCCGCATCGAGCAGGCCGTCACCCTGTTGCGCGACACCGGGCTCAGCATCACGGAAATTGCCTTTGCCACCGGCTGGGAGAGCCTCGGGACCTTCGGCAGAATCTTCCACGACATCACCGGGAAAAGCCCCAGCGCCATGCGCGTCGAGAGCCAGGCCAACATGCCGCGACTCGAGTGCATGCCCGCCTGCGTGGCGAAGGCCGCGCAGCGCCCCGATCTCACCACCGCAGTTTCGGAGAAGCGCCGCCGCGCGGCCGACGATACAGTCTGGCCATCAACCAGGGAGGTGTCATGAACGAGGGTATCAATGTGGTGGGCCTGTACGTCGACAACCAGGACGAAGCGCTCACTTTCTACGTCGACAAGCTCGGATTTCGCGTCCACACGGACGTGCGCAACGGCGCTTATCGCTGGCTCACGGTCCAGCATCCCGATCAACCCGCGTTTCAGCTCGGACTGTTCACACCCGGCCCGCCCATCCACGACGAGGCCACCGCGCAAACCTTGCGCGCCATGGTCGCCAAAGGGGCGATGCCGCCTCTGGTTCTCTCCGTGGACGACTGCCGTGCGAGCTACGCCCGCCTGAAAGCGCGCGGCGTGGAATTCACCCAGGAGCCGGTGGACCGCTTCGGCAGCGTCGATGCCGGCTTTCGCGACCCGGCCGGCAATGGCTGGAAGATGATCCAGGCACCGAGGAACTCGACGTGACGCCAGCAGCGGGATCGTCGGTTCGGGTGGCCGGGTATCCATCGGCGTTGCGCTGGCGGATAAGCGCCGGCGCCGTTATTCGCCGGAAACGAGCCTGTGCTGCCGACTCGCATGAGCAGGCGATTGTCTTTGAGAGGGAATGTCGTGAAGGGAATTAGCTTGCCCGGCTTATCTGGGAGCATCGACTATATGCAGGAAGCATAGGCATGCTGCTCGCGCTCAAACTCGTGCTGGTGCCCGCGTTTCTCGCCGCGCTGACGGTGGCGGGGCGCATATGGGGGCCGACGGTGGCGGGGTGGCTCGCGGGGCTGCCGGTCGTTGCCGGGCCGATTGTCTTGCTGCTTGCGCTGGAGCGCGGTTCGCCGTTCGCGGCGCAAGCGTCGGCGGCCTCGATTGCGGCGATCGCCGCATCGGAAGCGTTCAATTTCGCCTACGCGTGGACCTGCCGGCGCTTTGCATGGCCCCTCGCGCTGGTTGTAGGGATGGTGGGTTGGGTCGGCGTGGCAAGTTTGCTGACGCAGCTTCCCGCCGGCCTCGCATGCGCGGCGGTGGCGGCCTGCGTGGCCGTGGCGGTGTCGCAAAGCGGCTTGCCGCGCGTGAGCGGTCACGTACCGGCGGCGCGCCTCGGACTCGGCGACCTCGTTGTGCGCATGCTCGCCGGCGCGCTGCTGACGGTCGCGGTGACCACCCTGTCCGCGTCGATGGGCGCGACATGGAGCGGACTGCTCTCAGTGTTTCCTTTGCTCGGCATCGTGCTCGCGGTCTCGGCGCAGCGCGCGCACGGCGCGGACTTCGTCGCGTTGCTGATGCGCGGCATGGTAATCGGCCGTGCGTCGTTCGCGGCATTCTTCGCCGTGACCGCGAGCATGCTGCCGCGGTACGGCGTGTGGCTGAGCTTTCTGTGCGCGGCGGTGGTTTCGATCCTCGTGCATGGCGCGACGAGGCGGATGCTCAACGCGACGCGGCCGGCGCAGGTTTCGGCGCGTGAGATCGTGGAGCGACAGGCGGCGGATTGAGCGCGAGGGTTCGCCGAGACTTGCGGCGGTTCATCGCAGTTCGTACCCGCTCGTTGAGTTCTGAGCGGTTCAGGGCCCACCTGCTCACGAGCAAAACGACCGCGCACACGTCTCACCCATTTGCCCGATACTGCCAACATGACTTCGCGCGATCAACTCTCCACCCGCACAAGAATCGGCCTGATTTCCGATACGCACAACCTCGTACGCCCTGAGGCATTGCGCTATCTCGCCGGTTGCGACGCGATCATCCACGCGGGCGATATCTGCAACCCGGCCGTGCTCGAAGCGCTAACGCAAATTGCGCCGGTCACGGCCGTGCGCGGCAACAACGACACTGGCGGCTGGGCCGTGTCGCTGCCGACGCACGTCACGCTCACCGTGCAGCAGGTGGCAATTCTCGTCGTACATGACATCGCCGATGTGGGCGCCGATCCGCGCAGCCGGGGAATCGATGTAGTGGTGACGGGCCATTCGCACAAACCGTCGATCAGCGAGCGCGACGGCGTGCTGTTCGTCAATCCGGGCAGCGCCGGGCCACGGCGTTTTAAACTGCCAGTTTCGGCCGCAATCCTGATCGTCGAAGGGGCGAGCGCAAGCGCGAGCTTCGATTCGCTGGTGCCATAAAAAACGGGCCGGCAAAGATTTGCCGGCCCGTTCTCACAACTCAGTTTGCGCTAACCGGGGCGCACCGCGTGCTCAGGCACGCGCCGTGGCGGTTGCCGCATAGCCTTCGTCGATCTCCGCGGCTTCACGCTCGCCACGCAGCACGGCATGCGCTTCCGCACGCGTCGCCACGCACGGGCCCGAGCCGAGCAGCGGCTTACGGGCGGTCTCGCGCAGCGCGAGCACCGAGACGACACCGATCAGCGAAGCGCCCATCAGATAGTACGCGGGCATCATCAGATTGCCGGTGCTGTTCACCAGCCACGCCGTGACGAGCGGCGTCGTCCCGCCGAACAGCGACACCGAAACATTGAAGCCGATCGCGAGCGCGCCGTAGCGGATCCTGGTCGGGAACAGCGCCGGCAGCGCCGACGGCATCACGCCGGTAAAGCACGACAGCAGCACGCCGAGAATCATCAGGCCGCCGAACACCGGCAGCACCGTGCCCATGCGGATCAGCAGCAGGGCGGGAATCGACAGCGCGAACAGACCCACGCAACCGAACAGCATGACCGGCTTGCGGCCGATCGTGTCGGACAGGCGGCCGGCGGCGAGCGTCATCGGCATCATCAGCACCATGACGAGCAGCACGAGGAAGAGGCCATGCGTTTCGTTGAAGTGCAGCGTGGCCGACAGATAGCTCGGCAGATACGAAAGCGCCATGTAATCAGTGACGTTGAAGATCAGCACGAGGCCAACGCACAGCAGAAGCGGCTTCCATTGCTGCATGAGCAATTCGCGAAACGACTGCTTGGGCAGCGCCTTGTCTTCGGCTTCGCGTTGTTCCGCCTGCTTCTTGAACGCAGGCGTTTCTTCGAGCTTCATCCGGATGTACAGACCCACCAGACCCAGCGGACCCGCGATCAGGAACGGCACACGCCAGCCCCATGAGAGCAGCGCCTCGTTGGAGAGCGTCGCGGTCAGCACGGCCACCGTGCCCGCGCCGAGCACGTAGCCGATCAGCGTGCCAAACTCCAGGAAGCTGCCCATGAAGCCGCGGCGCTTGTCCGTCGAGAATTCGGCGATGAAGGTCGCCGCGCCGCCGTACTCGCCGCCGGTCGAGAAGCCTTGCACCAGACGCGCCACCAAGAGCAGCACCGGCGCGAAAATGCCGATACTCGTGTAGCTGGGGATCAGGCCGATCGCGAAGGTGCCGAGTGCCATCATGATCATGGTCATCGCCAGCACGCGTTGTCGGCCGATGCGATCGCCGAGCGGCCCGAACACCATGCCGCCGACCGGCCGCACGAGGAACGCCGCGGCGAACGTGCCGAAGGTGGCGATCAGCTGCGCCGCGGGGCTCGCTGACGGAAAGAACACTTTGCCGAGCGTGACAGCGATATAGCTGTACACGCCGAAATCGAACCATTCCATCGCGTTGCCGAGCGCCATGGCGCCGACGGCCCGCTTGAGGAGAGATTTGTCGACGACGGTGATGTCGTCCAGAGAGAGGCGTTGTTCTTCTTTGTGATGTCGCCAGAAGCCGTTGCTGGAAGCGGTCAAGGTGAAAACTCCAATGACTGCGACGAAACTCATGATGCGCATGAACGTTCCGCCACGGTTGCTGGGAAGTGCAGTGTCGCGAGCAAGGCGAAAGGCGTCTTCGTCACCGTCGAAGGGCGACAGAGTTGGGCGCGAAAAAACACAACGCCCGTGCCTCGCGAGACAGGTCGCGAAAAAACACTCGTCTAGATTGTGCTGACTGTTGCACCTGCGTGGCCGTGGAAGGGGGGCAGATGCATGAGGACGCTGGGTGGCTGAAAGCTGGCCCACGCGCCGCTGGAAGGCTTGAAACGAAAAAGGCCGGTGCTGTATTCGCCGCTCATGCCGAGACATGGGACGGGAAACGACCGACAAGCCTTCTTGTATAAAAACTGTTCAATTCGGAGTGGCAACACATTGCCATGCGCACTATGTACGCACTGCGCGCCAGATTGAAGAGAACGTGAATGAAGGTGAAATGCTGTTGGAACGATGCACATAATAGCACGATAACGGAGGATCGTGCAAACCGGGTGTCCGCGGGGGACCTCGGTGGGGGCATTCAATCCCTTGCGGGGCGGGGGATTGCGCGGATCCGGGCGGTCTGAAGAAGCGGCTTAAAAATGACCTGAAATGTACCGTTTGGAGAATTTTTCCGCTTCGTTCGAGCGATCGAACGAACGTTGCGTGATGGAGCGGACTTGCGGCGGCGCGGACGAAAAAAATCCGCGCACGCGGCGCGGATTTCGGTAATGCGGCCCTGAAGCGCGAAAGCGCTCGATTACGCCGAAGGCGGCACGTAACCTTGCGCCGTATCCGCGCCTTCGCCGAAGAAGAACTTTTCGGTCTGCTTCATCAGATATTGGCGTGCGCGCGGATCAGCCATGTTCAGGCGGTTTTCGTTGATCAGCATGGTTTGCTGCTTCAACCAGGCCTGCCAGGCTTCCTTCGAAATGCTTTCGTAGATCCGCTTGCCGAGTTCGCCCGGCAGCGGCGGGAAATCGAGGCCTTCGGCTTCCTTGCCGAGCTTCGCGCATTGAACCATACGAGTCATGCTGTGCTTCTCCTTTGTCGACCGGGTGAGTGCTTCAGCACTGACTCCGGTCCCGTAAAAATGGGTTGATGTGTCGATGCCGGGACAGGCAGTTGCTATATAGGGCCGCTCAGAGCTGTTTCATCAGCACGAGCGACTTGCGCTGCCAGTTATAGAGTCTGCGGCGGTCTTCCGGCAAATCGTCGACGGTGACCTTGACGAAACCGCGCTTGAGGAACCAGTGCTCGGTACGCGTGGTGAGCACGAAAATGCGCGTCAGGCCGCGCGCCCGCGCGCGCTGCTCGATGCGCTTCAACAGGCGCTCGCCGTCGCCGGTGCCTTGCGCTTCGGGCGAGACCGTGAGGCACGCCATTTCGCCGATGCGCTCGGACGTGTACGGATACAGCGCCGCGCAGCCGAACAGCACGCCATCGTGCTCGATCACCGAGAAATGGTCGATGTCGCGCTCGATCTGGTGGCGGCCGCGCCGCACCAGCGTGCCGTCCGATTCGAGCGGCTCGATCAGCGCGAGAATGCCGCCGACGTCGTCCGGCGTGGCTTCGCGCAGGCTTTCCAGATTCTCGTACGAGATCATCGTGCCCACGCCGTCGTGCAGGAACAGTTCGAGCAGCAGGCTGCCGTCGAGCGCGTAGGGGATGATGTGGGCCCGCGCCACGCCACCGCGGCAGGCGCGAATAGAGTGCTTCAGATAAAAGCCCGCGTCGCCGGTGACTTCGCCGCTTTCATGCAGCTTGTAGGCGTCGTCGAGCGAGAGTTCGCGCACCAGTACGGGGCCGTCTTCGCCGGCTTCCATCAGGCCCGGCGTCTCGGTCAGGAACACGATCTTGTCGGCGCGCAGCGCGATCGCCGCGGCGGACGCGACGTCTTCCATGGCCAGATTGAAGGCCTCGCCGGTGGGCGAGAAGCCGAGCGGCGAGAGCAGCACCAGCTTGCGGCTCGCGAGCGAGTGACGGATTGAATCGGCGTCGATCTTGCGCACCACACCGGTGTGGGCGAAATCGACACCGTCCAGAATGCCGACCGGCCGCGCCGTCACGAAGTTGCCCGACACCACGCTGATGTGCGCGTGCGCCATGGGCGTATTCGGCAGACCCTGGCTGATCGCGGCCTCGATATCCAGACGCACTTCGCCAGCCGCCTCTTTTGCGGACTCCAGTGCGCGCGCGTCGGTAATGCGCATGCCGTGCGAAAACTCGGACTCCACGCCGTGCAGGCTCATCTGCTCTTCGACCTGCGGCCGCGAGCCGTGCACCAGCACGATCTGGATGCCCATGGCTTGCAGCAGCGCGATATCGGACACGAGCGCATTCAGGAGCCCCTGATGCACCACCTCGCCGCCGAAACCGACAACAAACGTCTTGTTACGGAACGCATGGATGTAAGGGGCGACTGAGCGCATCCAGTCGACGAATTGCGCGTGCTGTGCGAGGTTTTCCGTTGCTCCGGCGGGGGCCGGAGCGCTCGCGGGCGCGGGGACGAGGTCGGTTTGGGAATTCATGCCGGGGATTATAATGCGCCCCCATGTCGAATGTACCCAAAAGTCCCGCTGCGGCGAACGAGAATCCGGCGCCGGCCGCCGATCAACCGAAGGCCGGCGACGCCGCACGCCGCACAGCACCGGACGCTCAACCGAACGCGCCGCACACGGCGCGCGAGCCGCGGCGCGCCGCAGAAAATGCACAAGCGTCGGCGCAGAGAAATCATCCGCGCCGCGAAGCCCGCAATCATGAAAGTGGCGAGGTGGCAAAACCCACTGGAAGTGGCGAGCCGCAGCCGCGTGAGGGCAGGGAAGGCCGAAGGTCAGACCACAACCCCGGGCGTGCGCGGCAGCAGAGCGCGTCTGGCGCGAACCAGCAGAAAAGCGCCGCTCGTGGCGATCAGCCACGTCAAGCGGACTCGCGAGACGGCGGGTCGCGCCGCGAGCAAGCGCCGCCCCGCGCCGCGCGCGCAGCGCGTGTCGTCGAGCCCAATCCGATTCCGCCGATCACCTATCCGGAAGCGTTGCCCGTATCGGGCCGCCGTGAGGAAATCGCCAAGGCGATTGCACAGAATCAGGTCGTGATCGTCTGCGGCGAGACCGGCTCCGGCAAAACCACCCAGCTGCCGAAGATCTGCCTCGAACTCGGCCGCGGGCTCGGTGCGGGCGGCTCCGGTCTGATCGGCCACACGCAGCCGCGCCGGATCGCCGCTTCGGCGACGGGCCGCCGCATCGCCGAAGAACTCGGCACGCCGTTCGGCGAGGTGGTCGGCTACAAGGTGCGCTTTACCGACAATCTGTCGCCGGGCGCCTCCGTCAAGCTGATGACCGACGGTATCCTGCTCGCCGAAACGCAGACCGATCCGCTGCTGAAAGCGTACGACACGCTGATCATCGACGAGGCGCACGAGCGCAGCCTGAACATCGACTTTCTGCTCGGTTATCTGAAGGAAATCCTCGTCAAGCGTCCCGATCTGAAGCTGATCGTGACCTCGGCAACGATCGACGCGGACCGTTTCGCGCGCCACTTCGGCAGCGAAGAAAAGCCCGCGCCGGTCATCGAAGTGAGCGGGCGGCTTTATCCGGTCGAGGTGCGCTACCGGCCCGTCGCGGAAGACAGCCCCGCGGTGAAGGCCGCCGAAGGCAACGCGTCGTCCTCCGCGCCGCGAGGCGAGCGGCCGAAAACCCAGCGCGAAACCGATCGCGATCTGATGGAAGCCATCGTCGACGCCGTCGACGAACTCTGCCGCGAAGGTCCGGGCGACGTGCTCGTGTTCCTGCCCGGTGAGCGCGAAATTCGCGACGCCGCCGAGGCGCTGCGCAAGCACCATCCGCCGCATACAGAAATTCTGCCGCTGTTCGCCCGTCTTTCCGCGGCCGAACAGGAGCGCGTGTTCCGCACGTCGAACGCGCGGCGTATCGTGCTGGCCACCAACGTCGCCGAAACCTCGCTGACGGTGCCAGGCATTCGCTATGTGGTCGACACCGGGCTCGCGCGGGTGAAGCGCTACTCGTATCGCAACAAGGTCGAGCAGTTGCAGGTCGAGTCGATCTCGCAGGCCGCCGCCAATCAGCGGGCCGGGCGTTGCGGCCGGGTCGCCGACGGCATCTGCATTCGCCTGTACGAAGAAAGCGACTACCAGGGCCGCGTGCGTTTCACGGATCCGGAGATTCTGCGCTCGTCGCTGGCCTCGGTGATTTTACGGATGAAGTCGCTGCATCTGACGGCGATCGAGACGTTCCCGTTCATCGAACCGCCGCCGGGCCGCGCCATCGCCGACGGTTATCAGCTGCTCAACGAACTCGGCGCCGTCGACGACGACAACCAGCTCACGCCGCTCGGCCGCGAACTCGCGCGCTTGCCGCTCGATCCGCGCGTCGGCCGGATGATTCTGGCTGCACGCGACCAGCAGGCGCTCAAGGAAGTGTTGATCATCGCCAGCGCCCTGTCGGTGCAGGATCCGCGCGACCGGCCGATCGAAGCGCAGGAGCAGGCCGATCAGGCGCATCGCCGGTTCGCCGACGAGCGTTCGGAATTCCTGCAATGGCTGAAAATCTGGAACTGGTTCGAAGAAGCAATCGCGCACAAGAAGTCGAACAAACAGTTGCACGAGGAGTGCCGCAAGAACTTCCTGTCGCAGCTGCGTCTTCGCGAGTGGCGCGATGTGCACTCGCAACTGCTCACAGTGGTGCGTGAGCACGGCTGGCGCTTGAACGAAGCGGAAGCGACCTTCGAGCAGATCCATCTCGCGCTGCTGACCGGTTTGCTCGGCAACATCGGCCTGAAAGCCGACGACGAACCGTATTACCTCGGCGCGCGCAGCATCAAGTTTTACCTGTGGCCGGGCTCGGCGCTGGTGAAGAAAGCCGGCAAGTGGGTGATGGCCGCCGAACTGGTCGAGACGAGCCGGCTGTACGCGCGTTGCATCGCGAAGATCGAGCCGGAGTGGATCGAGAAGATCGGCTCGCATCTGTTGAAGAAGTCGCTTTCCGAGCCGCATTGGGAAAAGCGCGCGGCGCAGGTCTCGGCATTCGAGCGCGCGGTGCTGTATGGCCTGCCGATCTATCACCGGCGGCGCGTGAGCTTCGGCAAACAGGATCCGGCGCGCGCCCGCGAGCTGTTCATTCGCGGCGCGCTGGTGGAAGGCGAGTTCGATACGAAGCTCGCGTTCTTCGCGCACAACCGCAAGTTGCTTGCTGATATCGAGCAGCTCGAACACAAGTCGCGCCGTCAGGACGTGCTGGTCGACGACGAGCTGATTTTTGCCTACTACGATCAGGCGTTGCCGAAGGGCATTTATACCGGCGCGTCGTTCGAGCGCTGGTATCGCGATGAGGTGAAAAAGAGCGGTCAGCCGGAAGACAAGTTGCGCCTGCTGTACCTGTCTCGCGACGATCTGATGCGGCACGAAGCCGCCGGCGTGACCACCGACCTGTTCCCGAAACGGATGACGATGGCGGGCGTCGAGATGGCGCTCACCTATCACTTCGAACCGGGTTCGCCGCGCGACGGCGTCACGCTCGCCGTGCCGCTGTATGCGCTGAACCAGGTCGACGCGCGCCGCTGCGAATGGCTCGTGCCCGGCATGCTGAAGGAGAAGACGCAGCTGCTGCTGAAGTCCCTGCCGCAGAAGCTGCGCCGTCATTGCGTGCCGCTGCCCGAGTTCGCGGCGGGTTTCGTCGAACGGCATAGTGGTCCGCGCTTCGGCGCGGGCGGCTTGCTCGAGTCGCTGATCGCCGATATTCGCGAGCAGACCCAGGTCGCGATGAAGCAGTCGGACTTCAAGCTCGAAACGCCGCCGCATCTGTTCATGAACTTCAAGGTCGTCGACGAGCACGGGCGTCAACTCGCGATGGGCCGCAATCTGTCGCAACTGCGCGCCGAACTCGGCGGCCAGGCGCAGCAGCATTTCCAGAAGATCGCTTCGAGCGCGGCGGGCGCGGCGCTGGCGGACGCGGGCGGCGGCAGTGTCGCGACGCCGGCGCAAGCGTCTGGCCTGGCAAACGCCGCGGCGCAGCGCGGTAAGGGCGCTCCGGCGTCGGGTCCGCAGACCGCGCCGCAAGACGGTGCGCAGGGAACGGCGTTGTACGAAAAGCTGACGACCTGGAACTTCGGCAAGCTCCCCGAGCTGCTTGAAATCCGGCGCGGCGGCCAGACGCTATTCGGTTATCCGGCGCTGGTGGATCGCGGCACGCATTGCGACGTGGAAGTGTTCGATTCGCCCGACGAAGCCGCGCGGATCCATCGCGCGGGATTGCGCCGGCTGTTCGCGTTGCAGTTGAAGGAACCGATCAAGTATCTGGAAAAGAATCTGCCGGGCTTGCGCGAAATGGCGATGCAGTTCATGCCACGCGGTACGCAGGAAGAGTTGCGCGATCAATTGATCGACACCGCGCTCGACCGTGCCTGCCTGCAAGACCCGTTGCCCGACGACGATGTTACTTTCCACACGCGCCGCGACGAGGGCCGTAGCCGCCTGACATTGCTGGCTCAGGAAATTGCCCGGCTGGTCGGACAGATTCTCAGCGAATACGCGACGGTGACCAAGAAGCTGGTGCAGGCGAAGTCGTTCACGGCGGCGCATGCGGATCTGCACAATCAGCTCGACGGACTGATCGGCAAGCGCTTCGTGGTCGATACGCCGTACACGCAACTGGCGCATTTCCCGCGCTATCTGAAAGGGATCGCGCTGCGCATCGACAAGCTGAAAGCGGACCCCGCGCGCGACGCCCGGCAGTTCGCCGAGTTCCAGCCGCTGTTGCAGAACTATCAGCGCGCGGTGGCGCAGCGTGGCGGCGTGCTGGATCCGCGTCTGTCGGAATTCCGCTGGCTGTTGGAGGAGTTGCGGATCTCCCTGTTTGCTCAGGAATTGCGCACGCCGATGCCGGTGTCGGTGAAGCGCCTTCATAAGGTGTGGGAGTCGATGCAGCGCTGATCGCGGCGATTAGCGGGGCGGGGCGCCATGCCTGCTCCGCCTCGCGGACGTCTCGCGGGCGGCTGAGGTGGCGGCTCACGTGGCGCCGGCACGCGGTCGCGGCACGGATAAAAAGGCGCGCGACGCCATGCCTCATGAGAATGACGTCACGCGCAAAAGGCGCGGGCCTTTGTTCGGACCCGCGCCTGAGACACCCGCTAAATCGATCCCCAGCCCATGGCCGCCATGACCTTTGCCCGGACTCGTCCTGCCGGTTTGGCCTACCAGTGCATGCCGGCGCCGATCGACGCGCCGAACTGGCCGCGCGAATCCGTGGTGCCTTGCAGCTTGTAGACCCACTTGCCCGTTTCCGAGAGCTGCGATACGCCAATGGCGAACGCCGACTGGCCGGCATAGGTGCCGCCGGCCATGGCAACCATCCCGTGACCCGGTAGCACAGCCTGCGGCAGACCGGCCATCGCCATGGCGGATGCCGTGCCGCCGTAGGCGTCGCGGCGCGCGGAGCGGATCTGGTCGTCGGTATAGCTGTTCGCCTGGCTGACCGCGCCACTGGTGCTTTGCTGCAACTGGCTGACGTTGACGGCGTCGGTCGCTTGCACGCCGGCTGCGACCTGGGTGATCTGACGCTCCTGCCCCGCCGCGCCGACCGACACCGTGTTCGCCCGATCGGCGACCGAGCCCTGGCCTAGCGCGACGGAGTTGTCGGCGCCGGCATTCGCCGCCGCGCCGAGCGCGGTGGCGTTGTTGCCGCTGGCAACCGAGCTTGCGCCGATGGCGATGGCGTTGGAGCCGGTGGCCTGCGCGCTCGCACCCATCGCGATGGCGTTGGAGCCGGTGGCCTGCGCGCTCGCGCCCATGGCGACGGCGTTGGCGGCGGTGGCCTGAGCGCTCGCGCCCATCGCGACGGCGTGCGCGCCGGATGACACGGCGGCTTCGGTATCGCGATTGCCTTGCGCGCTGAAGAACGGATCGGCGGCATCGACCACGGCGTTGTTGACGGCGCCCGAGATGGCTGCGTTCAGCTGATCCACGTTGACCGCATCGGTCCCGGCAACGCCCGCCGCGAGGTTGTGAATCATGGTGCCGCCGCTCGCCGCGTTCAGACCTGCTGCGAAGCTGGTGGGCACGGTGCCGCCGCCCGAGTTGTCGCCGCCGAGCGTGACGCTGTTGCGGTTCACGCTGCCGTCGGGGTTCTTGTCGTACATCACCGCGCCGTCGAGCTTCGCGGCGGTGGCCGCGCCTTGGGCGCTCACGGCTTTCAATTGCGCGACATTCACGGCGTCGGTGTCGGCGGCACCCGCCGCGACGTTCGTAATCTGGCGCTCCTGGCCGGCGGCGCCCACGGAGACGGTGCGCGCCCGGTCGGCTATCGAGCCCTGGCCGAGTGCGACGGAGTTGGCGGCTACTGCGCTGGATTGATAACCGAGCGCGGTGGAATTCGCGGCCGTGGCCTTGGCTTGATAACCGAGCGCGGTGGAATTGGCGGCTGAGGCGGTGGCTTGATAGCCAAGCGCGGTGGAGTTGGCCGCCATTGCGCTCGCCTGATTGCCAATAGAAGTGGAACCGTCCGCCTGAGCGGTGGCGAAGCCGCCGATTGCCGTGCTGAAATCGCCGTTTGCCTGCGAACCGGTGCCGACGGCAACACTCGCTTGTCCCGCGGCGAGCCCCGCACTGCCGATGGCGACTGCGTTGGCGCCGGTGGCCGATGCGTCGTCGGTTCCGTCAGTCAGGCCGTTTGCCTTGAAATAGCGTGACGCGTTTACGCTTACGGCTTGCAGTTGGCTCAGGTTGACGGCGTCGGTCGCCTGGGTGCCGGCTGCGACGTTCGTGACCTGCCGTTCGTTGCCTGCGGAGCCGACTGAGACGGTATTGGCGCGGTCGGCCAGCGAACCCTGGCCCAAGGCGACCGAACCGTCCGCCGACGCATGCGCGTCACGGCCGAGCGCAATCGAGTCGGCGTTGTTGGCAACGGCGGCGTAACCAATCGCGATGCTGCCGGCCGACGCTGCGGATGCTGAGGCGCCGAGTGCGGCCGCGCCGGTTCCCGTGGCTGCGGAATTGGCGCCGAGCGCGGCCGAGCCTGCTCCTGAGGCAGAGGCATTAACCCCGAGCGCAGCTGAGCCGGTTCCCGAGGCACTCGAACTGGCGCCGAGCGCCGTGGCATTCTCGCCGGTCGCTTGCGCGAACGCGCCCAATGCCATCGCCCCCACGCCGTTCGCGAAGGCCTGATTGCCGATCGCCGTGCTGTAGTCAGCCGCCGCCAGCGCCAGATTGCCGCCCGCGAAGGCACTCGTGCCGAGGGCGGTCGACAGGTAGCCGATCGCGACAGAACTCATACCGATCGCCCTTGCTTGCGCGCCTGTCGCGACGGAACTGTCGCCCTCGGCGTCGGCCTGAAGGCCTATCGCGCTCGATTTGTCGCCCAGCGCAGTCGCTTGCACGCCTGTCGCAATCGAGCCGAAGCCCAGCGCGTTCGACTGCACGCCCGTTGCAATCGAGAAGGTGGCTGCCGCCGTGGCCTGAAAGCCCATTGCAATCGAGCTTTCGTCCAGCGCTTGCGAGCCCGCGCCGAGTGCTACCGAATGGGTGCCGGCCGCGTTCGCCTGCATGCCGTGCGCAATGGAATAGGCGCCCACGGCCTGCGCCGCGATACCCTCTGCAATCGAGCCGGCACCAACGGCCATCGCATTCGTGTCCGTAGCGGGATTGAACGGCGCCGCCGCGAAATAGATCGTGGCGGCGTGTGCCGCCGGCGCGCCCGCCGCCAATACCGTCAGCAGCAGTACTGCCTGGGCAATCGCTTTCTTCCGGGCCGTTACTCGCTTTGTCTTCGATCTTGCCGGCGCCGGTGCCGCCAGCGACGTTTGCGTCGCGTCACACCAGGTCAATGGGTTATTGCAATTCATTGTTTTAGAAACTCCGCGGTATTGCGTAAGTGGACGGCGCATCAACGCGGGGGAGCCAATTAAGGATTCATCGCCCTGATAAATTGCACAAAAAATAAAGGCCCGCAGGTTTCGCTTTTCCTGGCAATGCCTTGAGTTTTTGCGCGCACGAAACGCCCGCGACATGCCTGCGCGTCCACCGGGCTGATTGCGTGGGCGATGAGGCTGCGGGATTGTCTAATCCGGCGGTGCGGCGAGAATTCAGTTAAATCCCAAGGCGGCGAGGAAAAATCCTTTTGTGTGTTTAACGCTCGATTCGCTGGTGTGGGAAAATAGATTAAACAAGGAATGGTCGCATTCAATCTGATAATTATTTTTATAATCTGAGTGTGTTCTTGTATTTATACGTCTTTCGTGAGATTCGAAATCTCAAGCGCGCTACTCATTGAAGGCCATTTCAGAATGGCTTGAGCGCCCATTGCGATGGCGCCCGCCGAGCGGCGGCGGGCGGCATCGCGCCCCCGATTTCTCTTGTACGCGGATAGCGACCTACGTCAACCGCTGGCCCTGGCAAACGTTCTACAATGATGGCTGTTCTCCGAAGTGAGTTTTCATGCGCAAATTTTTTCTTCCCGGCTTGACTGCCACGTTCGCCGCGGCTACGGCGCTGGTCGCTGCCGCAGGTTTTTTTTCTCCGGCGGCCCACGCCAACAACGTGATCGTGCTCAACTCCGGCGAAGCCACGCTGAGCCTGATCGACGAGACCAGCCGCCAGGTCATCGGCACCGTGCCCACGGGCAAGGAACCGCATCACTTGATGGCCACGCCGGACAATTCGTCGCTAATCGTGGCGAATTCGGTGTCGAACAATCTGATGTTCGTCGATCCAAAAACCGGCCAGGTGCAGCGTTGGGTCGAAAACATCGAAGATCCGTATCAGATCGGCTTCTCGCCTGACCGCAAATGGCTGGTCACCACCGGCCTGCGTCTGGACCGTCTCGATATCTATCACTACGACGGCCAGAAGAACCAGATGACGCTGGCCTCGCGCCTGCCGCTTGCGGTCATGCCGAGCCATATGGCGTTCACGGCCGACAGCAAGACGGTCTTCGTCACGCTGCAGGTTTCGGGCGAACTGGCCGCGATCGACCTGGCCACGCAAACCGTCAAGTGGAAGATGAAGGTCGGCAAGGTGCCGGCGGGCCTGTGGATGACGCCGGGCGAGAAATACCTGCTGATCGGTATGACCGGCGCGGATTACGTCGCGGTAGTCGACTGGCGCAACCAGAAGATCGTCAAGACGATCCACACGGGCAACGGCGCGCATAACTTCCGTTCGCTGGCTGACGGCAAGCACGTTGCGGTGTCGAACCGCGTGGCGAGCACCATCAGCATCATCGACGAAGACTCGCTTACCAACGTCGGCGACATCACCGGCTTGATGCCCGGACCCGACGACATGGAACTTTCCGCCGACAAACGCTATCTGTGGGTTACGTTCCGCTTCGCCAAGCACGTTGGCATCATCGACCTGACAACGCGTAAGCTGATCCAGACGATTGCCGTAGGCCGCTCGCCGCACGGCATCTATTTCTTCAATCGCGCGCCGATCACGGCGCCGAACGGCGCCTGATGCGGGGGCTCACGCTGCACCAGGCGAACCGACACGGATGAAGTAACAGGCCAGCACCATGTTCCATCTGATTTTTTCTTCTCTCGACAGCTTCGTCTCGGCCGTGCAGACGTTGCTGTACGTCGACGTGGTGCAGCCGCTGCTGTTCCGCTTCAACCTGATGGACTACGACGAAGACACTTACGACAGCCTGTATTGGGTGATCGTGGGCGTCGTCGAAGTGCTGGCCATGTACGCGATCCTGCGCCCGCTCGAAGCGCTGCGTCCGGTGGAGCAGTGGGAGAGCCGCAAGGCGGTGCGCGTCGACGTGATCTACACGTGGATCGCCAAGCTCGGCATTCTCAACCTGTTCTTTTTCTTCGCGCTGCAGCCGTTCTTCGACAACGTGCAGGCGTGGCTGCGGCTGCACAACATCTCGAATATCGAGTTCGACAATCTGTGGCCGGGCGTGACCACACAGCCGCTCGTCACGTTCGTGATGTATCTGCTGGTGCTCGACTTCGCCGGTTACTGGTATCACCGTTGGGAACACCGGATCGGCGTGTGGTGGGAACTGCACGCGGTGCACCACAGCCAGCAGCAGATGTCGCTGTGGTCCGACGACCGTAACCATCTGCTCGACGGTCTGCTGCAAGCCTCGTTCTTCGCGGTGATCGCGCTGGTGATCGGCGTGCCGCCGTCGCAGTTCGTCGTGCTGGTGGCCATCACGAATCTCGCGCAGAGCGTCCAGCATGCGAACATCCGTCTGTATTTCGGCTGGCTCGGCGAGCGTCTGCTGGTCAGTCCGACCTTCCATCGCCGCCACCATGCCATCGGCTACGGTCACGAAGGCTTGAAATACGGTTGCAACTTCGGCGTGCTGTTTCCGTGGTGGGACATGCTGTTTCGCAGCGTGTCCTGGAGCCGCGAGATGGAGCCGACCGGCATCAGCGATCAGCTCGAAGGCCGCCGCTATGGCGACGGTTTCTGGGCGCAGCACTGGCTCGCCTTTGTGCGCATCGCCGGGCGTCTTTCGCCGAAGCGCCGCACCGAAAGTAACGACGCCGCCGCCGTTTGAGCGAGCCTCCTCCCACGCCGCTGGTTTCCCCGGCGGCGCGTCACGTGGTTTATCCTGTTCACGTTTGCGCACGTCCCGCGGTAAATCCCCTCGAGGGCCGCGCCACGGGATGTCCCTGCGTGGGGCGAGCGGCGGGCCGCATGGCCGCTTCGTCGCGCGGTTCTCTTTGTTCCACTGTTTCGCTCACCGGCACTGGCTCGCATGAATGATCTGTTGCGCTCGTTCGGGCGCGCGCTCGCAAGCGCGCTCCACCCGCGCATGCTCTGGCTGACCTTCATGCCGTTTCTCGCGGCAACGGTCGGGTGGGGCGTGATCCTGTGGTTTTCCTGGCAGACGCTGATCGGCGCGACCCGCACCTGGCTCGAAGGCTGGTCGTTCACGCTCACGCTTTATCATCTGTTCGACTGGCTGGGTTTTGCGGCGCTGCACACGGCGATCGCGCCGTTTATCGTGATCGCGATGGCGATTCCGCTGATCGTCGTCACCGTGCTGCTGCTGATCGCCACGCTGTCGATGCCCTCGGTGATCCGCTTCCTGTCTGCGCGCCAATTCCCCAGCCTGGAAATGCGTCGCGGCGGAACGTGGTACGGTAGCCTCGCTCAGGCGTTATGGACCACGCTGGTCTGTCTGGTGCTGCTGATCGTCACGCTGCCGCTGTGGCTCGTGCCGCCGTTCTTCGCGCTGATTCCGCCGCTGCTGTGGGGCTGGCTCACGTATCGTGTGATGACCTACGACGCGCTCGCGCTGCATGCCACGCGCGACGAGCGGCGCGCGCTGGTGCGGCGATTCCGCCTGCCGCTGCTGCTGATCGGCATTGCGAGCGGTTTGCTGGGTTCGCTGCCCACGCTGCTGTGGGCGTCGTCGGTCTGGCTGATCGTGCTGTTCCCGGTGATCACGGCCGTGACGATCTGGATCTATGCGTTCATCCTCGTCTTCTCGGCGCTGTGGTTCGGCTACTACTGTTTGCGCGCGCTGCAACGCATGCGCGCGGAAGAGCACGGCGGCGTGCGGCACGCGGCGCCGGTTCCTTACTGATGAATTACTGACTAAGCAAAAGAGGCGGCAATGGCATTTGGCGTCATCATCATCGGCGATGAAATCCTGTCCGGCAGGCGTATCGACAAGCATCTGCCGAAGGTCATCGAATTGCTCGGCGCGCGTGGGCTGTCGCTCGGCTGGGCGGAATACATCGGCGACGACCCCGAGCGCATCACGGCGACGCTGCGGCGCACGTTCGCTTCGGGGGATATCGTGTTCTCCACGGGCGGCATCGGCGCCACGCCGGACGACCACACGCGCCAATGCGCGGCGGCCGCGCTCGGTGTGCCGCTCGAACTGCACCCGGAGGCCGCGAAGCTGATTCAGGAGCGCATCCGCGACATGCATCCGGCTAACTCGGCGGCGCCGCTCGATCTGCAGTCGCCGGAGAACCTGCATCGTCTGAATATGGGCACTTATCCGCAGGGCGCGTCGATCATTCCGAACGGCTACAACAAGATCCCGGGCTTTTCGATTCGCCAGCATCACTTCGTACCGGGCTTTCCGGTCATGGCGTGGCCGATGATCGAATGGGTGCTGGATACGCAGTACGCGCATCTGCATCACGCCATGCCGCACGCAGAGAAGTCGCTACTGGTGTTCGAGTTGCCGGAGTCGCGCGTCACGCCGCTGATGGAAAAGATCGAACACGATTTCCCGGGCGTGCGCGTCTTCAGCCTGCCGAGCGTGGGCGATGCGGAACGCGGCGGCGTGTATGCGCGGCATCATATCGATCTGGGTGTGAAGGGCGAGCCCGAGGCAGTGGCGGCGGCATTCGTCAAGCTGCGCGAGGGGGTGCACCTGCTGGGCGGCGATATCGTCGAACCCGAGGCGGCGGCTGCGGCGGCGAAACCGCGCGCCTGAGCCGCGCGGCATTTTTCAGGTGGGTTTGGGCGCTGCGGCGCCCGTTTTTCACCGCGCGCGTCTTCGATTCGAGCGCGGCTTGAGCGCATCATCGGCCTGTCACATTCGGCGCAGACGATAAGCCTGTTCTCACAGGCGAGCCCGCATCAAGGCGGTATTGCACCGGCCTCGACGAACCTCGGCAACAGCCAGGGATCAGGCCACACCTGCGCGAACACTTCAGGCAAAAACGAGGCCGCAATCGCGGTGGGACATCCCGTCATTCATGCGCCGATCCACGGCAACCCGCGAAAGCACCAGCCCGACACTGTCTTACGATGCCCTTGGCCGTCCTTGTCGCCTTCGAAGCCTTCCAGCAGGTCGTACGCCTTGTTGAAGCCGGCTTGTGTGGCGGCAATCGCGGCGAGCTTGGAGCGCGCGGCGCTGCGGCACAGGAACAGCACCGGCGTATCGGGCGTGGCCACCTGATTCAATTGCTGAAGGAACTCCTGATTCGGCACCGCACCCGGATAACGTGTCCATTCGACATGCGCGTATTGTCCGTCGCCGATAACCGGCCGGCCGACCCAATCGAGTTCGGCGCGGGTACGCACGTCGACGAGGCGGGCGCGCGGATCGAGCTGCAACAGTTCGAATGCTTCCGCCGGCGACACTGCGCCCGCGTACGGCAACTGGTTCTCGTTGCGGCGCTTGTCCGCGACTGCGTACAACTGTTCGAGCGAGCTCATGAGCGCAAATCTCCTTCGGACCAAATGATCATTCTAGCGCGCGGCAAGAGCGCGCATGCATAGCTCGAACTGCGCCGAACGCCGTGACCGCCGCGACCCGAGGTGTGCGCAAACATGGTGCAAATTTCCGTGCATGCACCAAAATAAAGATCACGGATGTTGCCGCTTGAGCGAATGCACGTATTTGGTGCGGTGTAGAGCCCAAAGTTTTTAGGGCTGCATGTGGCGCGGTGCGCCCATTCCCCGCGAACGCGCGTGGGGTGTGGTTTTGCGCCGGGTTGGCGCATACATGGCACAGAAGCTGCTTTATTGGTGCCGATCGATTTGTCCGAGCATATATTTATATTCATCCTGAGGCATTGAGGGGTGGACGTGCCGGGACGGGTCAGCTAGATTGGGCGGCGGCTGAATCCGCCGAATTCGTTAATCAGGAGATAGGTTATGAGTAAATCCGTGGCCGACGTCGTTCAACTCGTCAAAGACGAAGACGTCAAGTTTGTCGACTTCCGTTTCACCGACACGCGCGGCAAAGAGCAACACGTTTCGGTGCCGGTGTCGGCATTCGATGAAGACAAGTTCGAAAGCGGCCATGCGTTTGACGGTTCGTCGATTGCCGGCTGGAAAGGCATCGAAGCATCGGACATGTTGCTGGTCCCGGACGCGAACACGGCCTTCATCGACCCGTTCTACGAAGAATCGACCCTCGTGCTGACCTGCGACGTCGTCGAACCGGCGGACGGCAAGGGCTATGAGCGCGACCCGCGCTCGCTGGCGAAGCGCGCTGAAGCGTATCTGAAGAGCACGGGCCTCGGCGACACGGCATTCTTCGGTCCGGAACCCGAATTCTTCATTTTCGACTCGATCAAGTGGGGCACGGATCAGTCGGGCACGTTCGTCAAGATCGGTTCGGAAGAAGCACCGTGGTCGTCGTCGATGGACTTCGAAGGCGGCAACACCGGCCACCGTCCGGGCACGAAGGGCGGCTATTTTCCGGTCGCTCCGGTCGACACGTTCCAGGACATCCGTTCGGAAATGTGTCTGCTGCTCGAACAGATCGGCATTCCGGTCGAAGTGCACCACCACGAAGTCGCGGGCCAGGGCCAGAACGAAATCGGCACGAAGTTCTCGACGCTGGTGCAACGCGCTGACTGGCTGCAGCAAATGAAGTACATCATCCACAACGTCGCGCACACGTACGGCAAGACGGCAACGTTCATGCCGAAGCCGGTGGTCGGTGACAACGGTTCGGGCATGCACGTTCACCAGTCGATCTGGAAAGACGGCACGAACCTGTTCGCAGGCAACGGTTACGCAGGTCTGTCGGAATTCGCGCTGTTCTACATCGGCGGCATCATCAAGCATGCTCGCGCGCTGAACGCGATCACGAACCCGTCGACGAACTCGTACAAGCGCCTCGTGCCGCACTTCGAAGCACCGGTCAAGCTGGCTTACTCGGCTCGCAACCGTTCGGCATCGATCCGCATTCCGCACGTGTCGAACCCGAAGGGCCGCCGTATCGAAACGCGTTTCCCGGATCCGATGGCGAATCCGTACCTGTGCTTCTCCGCGCTGATGATGGCGGGTCTGGACGGCGTGCAGAACAAGATTCACCCGGGCGAAGCCGCCGACAAGAATCTGTACGACCTGCCGCCGGAAGAGGATGCAAAGATCCCGACCGTGTGCGCCGGCCTCGACCAGGCTCTGGACGCGCTGGACGGCGACCGCGAATTCCTGACGCGCGGTGGCGTGTTCACGGATTCGATGCTCGACGCGTACATCGAACTGAAGACGGGCGAGCTGCAACGCTATCGTCAGTCGGTGCACCCGATCGAATTCGAAATGTACTACTCGCTGTAAGCGGCAATGGCGCTTCGCCCTTCACACGGCGAAGCGCTTTGCCCGACGCTCGCGATCGGTCACGAAGGGACGGCGGCGCCGTCCCTTTTTTGTTAGGCCGAGCACAACGTTTGCGGCGTGCGGGCGTTGTGTAGGTATTGAGCATGGCAACAAGCGGACTACCTGATTTATCACCATCTCCTATCGGCCAGACTGCAAGATGGTTCTAAAGAATCTGATCAAGGCAAGGAAAGGGCACGAGCAGACGCTCTCGGACGACGCTCAACTCGTCAGCTCCGGTTTGCTGCCCGGCTTCGAGGCGCTGCCGACGGTCGTGCTGGTGCTCGAAAAGCGCACGCTGCGGGTCGCGTTTGCGAATCCGTCAGCGGAGTCGATGCTGGATCTCTCGCGCCGGCAACTCACGCAGATGGCGTGGCCAGACATTTTTTCGAATGCCGACGAACTGGTCGCGACCATTTCCGCGATCGCCGCCCACCGTTTTCACGCGACGCATCTGGACGCCGTGCTCGAGCGTCCGGGCCATGAGCCGCTGCATGTGCATGCGATCGTCGGCTTTCTGGAAAGCGCGCAAGACTATGTGCTGCTCGAACTGTTCGAGAACGAGCGGCATTTACGCACCGACCGTGAGGAGCGCATCAACGACCTCACGGCGGTCAACAAGCAACTGATCCGCAATCTCGCGCACGAAATCAAGAATCCGCTGGGCGGGATTCGCGGTGCGGCGCAACTGCTCGAGTTCGAACTCGGCGAGCGTCAGCGCGATGAGTTGCGCGAGTACACGCAGGTCATCATCAAGGAATCGGATCGGCTGCAAACGCTGGTTGACCGTTTGCTCGAACCGCACCGCCATCCGCATATCGTCGGCGACGTGAACATTCACGAGGTGTGCGAGCGCGTGCGCCAGGTGATTCTCGCGGAGTTTCCGCGCGGCCTCACCATCGAGCGCGATTACGACGTGAGCGTGCCGGACCTGCGCGGCGACAAGGAGCAACTGATCCAGGCGCTCCTGAACATCGTGCGTAACGCGGCCGAAGCGCTGCGCGAACGGATTTCGCAAGGCGATGCGCGGATCGAATTGCGCACTCGCGTGGCCCGCAAGATCACCGTGTCGAAACGTTTATGTAAGCTGGCATTGGACTTGCGTATTACTGACAACGGCCCAGGCATTCCCGAAGAAATCCGTGACCGCATTTTCTATCCGCTCGTGTCGGGGCGCGAGGACGGCAGCGGTCTCGGACTGACGCTCGCGCAGACATTCGTGCAACAGCACGACGGTTTGATCGAAGTGGATAGCCGCCCGGGCCACACCGAGTTTCAGATTCTGCTGCCGCTCGACTGCTAACACGATATGTATCTCAAGACTTCTGACCGACCCATATGAAGCCGATCTGGATAGTAGACGACGATCAATCGATTCGCTGGGTGCTCGAAAAAGCACTGGCCCGCGAAAACTTCGCGACCCGCAGCTTCGCGAACGTGCGCGAAGCGTCGGCCGCGCTCGATCACGACAGCCCGCAGGTGCTGGTATCCGACATCCGGATGCCTGGCGGCTCCGGCCTCGAATTGCTGCAAACCGTCCGTGACAAGGTGCCGGGCTTGCCCGTCATCATCATGACGGCATTCTCCGATCTGGATAGCGCGGTCGCCGCATTCCAGGGCGGCGCGTTCGAATACCTCGCCAAACCTTTCGACGTCGACAAGGCGGTCGAACTGATTCGCCGCGCGGTGGACGAAAGCATGCGCGGCGAACAGACGTGGGACGAGCGCGTCACCGAAACACCGGAAATGCTCGGCCAGGCGCCGGCCATGCAGGACATGTTTCGCGCGATCGGCCGACTGTCCCATTCTGCTGCAACCGTGCTCATTACCGGCGAATCAGGCACCGGGAAGGAACTGGTCGCGCGTGCGTTGCACCGACATAGCCCACGGGCGAACGGTCCCTTCATCGCGCTGAACACCGCGGCCATTCCAAAGGATCTGTTGGAATCCGAATTGTTCGGTCATGAGCGGGGCGCTTTCACCGGTGCGCAGGCCATGCGCCAGGGGCGCTTCGAGCAGGCTGAGAATGGCACGCTCTTTCTCGACGAAATCGGCGACATGCCGTTCGATTTGCAGACGCGGTTGTTGCGCGTGCTGTCGGACGGTCAGTTTTATCGCGTCGGCGGCCACAATCCGTTGCGCGCGAATGTGCGCGTGATCGCGGCGACGCACCAGAATCTCGAATCGCGTGTTCGTCAGGGCCTGTTTCGGGAAGACTTGTATCACCGTCTCAATGTGATCCGCTTGCGTTTGCCGGCTTTGCGCGAACGTAGTGAAGACATTCCGCTCCTCACGCGCCACTTTCTGCAAAAGAGCGCGCGCGATCTCGGCGTCGAGCCGAAGCGCGTGTCCGAAGAGGCGCTGGCCTATCTCGCGTCGCTGCCGTTTCCGGGCAACGTGCGTCAGTTGGAGAACCTCGCCAACTGGCTGACGGTGATGGCGCCCGCGCAGACGATCGAGATCAAGGACTTGCCGCCCGACCTCGGGCCCGCGCAAGCAGGCGTGACCGATCTGGCTGGTGGTGGCGGCGCGATCGGTGCGGGGGAGGCGAGCCTGGCCGGCGGCGCGCCGGTCAACGGCGCGAGCGCTGCGGTGCATCCGGCCGCGGCGGGCGGATTGCCGGTTGCGAGTCCTGTCAGCGCCTGGGAAGGTGGCTTGCGCACCGAAGTCGCGCGCATGTTGCGCGAGAACGCGGCGGACGTCATGGACGAACTCGCGCGCCGGTTCGAAGCAGCGGTGATTCGCGAGGCGCTGGACTTCACGCGCGGCCGCAAGGTGGAAGCGGCCGAGCGTCTTGGCATCGGCCGCAATACGATTACTCGCAAGATTCAGGAACTGAATCTCGAGCCTTAAGGGGATTGCCTGGTCGGTAATCCTATCTATTCTGAACGTGATGTCTGGCACCATGGGCGCTTTGGCGCGCATGGTGCGGCACGATGTCGCCTTAACGAGTTCACCCGCAGAGCGGGCCGCATAATCGGTTCTCCTTTCTATTTCGGGAGCCGTTATGTCGACGCCGTTTTCCTGGCCTCTTTCGCCCGACACCTTCCTCGCACTCGAAGCGCTCGACGATCCGGTGGTGCTCGATTGGGTGGAGCGGCAGAATGCGCGTACGCTTGCGGAATGGGGGAGCGGGGCGCGCTTTGACGCGTTCAAAGTCCGGCTCGCCGCGATTTACTTGCGTGACGATCGCCCGGTCATCCCCGGGCGATGGCGGGATTGGGCTTACGATCTCTGGCAGGACGAACACAATCCCCGAGGTATCTGGCGCCGCACTTCATGGGCGAGTTGGCGTGCCGGTCAACCCGACTGGCAGACATTGCTCGATTTCGATCTGCTTTGCGAAGAAGAGCAGATGCCGTGGGTCTGCGTCAATGAGAAGATCCTCGATCCGGATGGCGACCGGGCGCTGATTTTCCTCTCGCCCGGTGGGGCGGATGCGCTCGTCGTGCGCGAGTTCGATCTGGAAACACTGCGTTTTGTCGACGATGGATTCGCGCTTCCCGGACCAGGCAAGCATTCGATTTTCTGGATCGACCGTGACACTGTCTATGTTGCTTGGGACAACGGCGGCGCGAGTCTGACGCGTTCCGGCTACCCGCGCGAAGTGCGGCGCTGGACGCGCGACACACCGATAACGGACGCACCGGTCGTGTTCCGCGCAGAATTCGACGATGTCTCGGTTTGCGCCTTTTACGATCACGTCGATCGGCGCCACGCGCTGTCCGTCTCCGTCGATTCATTTGATTCGGAGACCTACTATCTTTCCGCTTCGCAGGAGTGGCAGCGTTTCGACGCGCCGACGCACGTCGCAATCGAGGCGTGGGCCGGCTGGCTGCTGCTTCAACCGCGCCTTCCCTGGGATTGCGGCGGGGTGGTCTATGCCGGCGGGACATTACTCGCCGTTCGCGAGGCGGCATTCTTGCGCGGCGAGCGCGATTGCGTGCCACTCTTCGTGCCCACGCCGACAACTTCGGGCTGCGGCTACTCGATCACGCAGCACCAGCTGATCCTTTCATATCTCGACGACGTGCAGCAGCGCACGGTTCTGTGGCATGCAAGACCGTCGGGCGATGCGTCCTGGGAGTGGGTATCGCGCGAGTTTCCATTGCAGGAGAACGTGCAGGTCGGTGTTTCGCCGATCGAGTCGACCATCGGCGACGAGGCGTATGTCAGTGTGGAGGACTATCTTCAACCGGGTGGTTGCTGGATTGTCGATCTCGCGCAGGATGATCTCTCGCAGTGGCAATTGATTGACCGATACCCTGCCAGTTTCGATGCCACGCCTTTCGCGGTGACGCGCGCTCATGCGATGTCGGCGGACGGCACCCGGGTGCCCTATACCCTGATCGGGCCGCGAGAGCGCACAGAGCAACCGCGGCCGTGTTTGCTGAACGGGTATGGCGGCTTCGCGATTTCGCTGACGCCGGGCTACATGAGCGGCGTCGGTCTCGGTTGGTTGGAGGCCGGCGGTGTCTACGTGGTGGCGAATACGCGTGGTGGCGGGGAGTTCGGCCCTGCCTGGCATACCGCGGCGGTGGGTCCCAACCGGCAGCGCGCGTTCGACGACTTCATCGCTGTCGCGCAGGCGCTCATTGACACCGGGGTGACGACGCCTGCGCAACTGGGCATTCAGGGCGGCAGCAACGGTGGTCTGCTGGTGGCGGCTTGCATGGTGCAACGGCCCGAGTTGTTCGGTGCCGTGGTCAGTCAGATGCCGCTGCTGGACATGAGCCGCTATCAGCTTCTGCACGCAGGGGCATCATGGCTCGAAGAATACGGCGATCCGGATGTCCCGGAGGACGCGAGCGTGCTCGCCGCGTATTCGCCTTACCATCGGGTGTCGGCTAGCCGGGAGTACCCGCCCGTGCTGTTCATGACATCCACCGACGACGACCGTGTACACCCCGGCCACGCCCGCAAGATGACCGCGCGAATGCAGGCGCTCGGCGCCGCGCAGGTCTGGTACTTCGAGGACACACAGGGCGGCCACGCAGCCGCGGACGGGCTGCAAATGGCGGTGCAGGACGCTCTTGTCTTCGAGTTCTTGTGGTCGTGCCTGGGTGACGGCGAGCGGCGCGCCACTTGAGCGCCACCTTAGCGCCACCTGAGCGCCATGTCGGCGCGTGAGGTCCAGTCAGTCGGCCAGGCGAGCGTCAGCCGAGTTGCGCGACAACCGGCGCGTGGTCCGACGGCTGATCCCACTTGCGCGGCACCTTGTCGATGTCGCATGACGAGCACACTTCAGCCAGCGCCTTCGAGAGCAGAATGTGATCGATGCGCAGCCCGGCGTTGCGTCGGAACGCCATCATCCGGTAGTCCCACCACGAGTAGAGCTTCTCCGGCTGCTCGAACTGGCGGAATGCGTCGACGAGGCCGAGTTCGATCAGACGCACGAACTCCGCGCGCTCTTCGGGCGACACCAGATTCTGGCCTTCCCACGCTTTCGGATCGTGCACGTCGCGATCTTCCGGCGCGATGTTGTAGTCGCCGAGCAGCGCGAGCTTCGGATGCAATGCCATCTCGCTCGCGATCCAGTCGTGCAGTGCGGCGAGCCAGCGCAGCTTGTAGGCGAACTTGTCGGTGCCCGGCGCCTGGCCGTTCGGGAAGTAGGCGGAGATAACGCGCGTGCCTTCAATGGTCGCTGCAATTACGCGTTGCTGCGGATCCTCGAACCCGGGAATATTGCGCACGACGCTGTCTTCGTCGACCGTCAGGCCGTCGCGCACCAGAATGCCGACGCCGTTGTAAGTCTTCTGACCGGCAAACCAGCTCCGGTAACCTTTCTCCGCGAGTTCGGCGCGGGGAAATTTTTCGTCCGGCAACTTCAGTTCCTGAAGGCACAACACGTCGGTGCCGCTGGTTTCGAGCCAGTCGATCACATGCTGCTGGCGGACTTTGAGGGAGTTGACGTTCCAGGTGGCGATTTTCATGACATTCTCACAAGCTTGCGTGATTCCGATAGTCCCGCATCTTATCGCGCGGAAGAGGGGGTGGTGAAAATGGCCCTGGCGCGGCAACGAAAATAAAAGGGCGGTGCCGTCCCGCTGCGGCGTATAGTGGGATCACACACACTCGCATTCTTGCGCATCGGGGGAGACATCATGGCTGAACTTTATCCGGCTCTTTATAAGGACTTCGAAGTGCACCCGTTGGTATTTTCGCGGACGTTCGACAAGTTCGACGGCCACAAGCGTCATGCCGAAGGTTACGACGTCGCGGTACGCGTTTGCCGGCCCGGCGCGATTAGCGGCTCGACGGCAAGCCGCGTGTTTCGTCTCGTGCGGCCGTCCACGTTTTCCGATTTTGGCGTGGCCAAGCGCAGCGCGAGCCAGTACGGCGCGGATATCATCGACGGCAAGGTGGAAGGCGCGACGGTCCAGGATCTGTGAGTCGTTTCGCGAGCGCGAAATAATTCGCGCGTTTGTTTGACGTATTGAGAACATCTCTATACAATTCGTTTTCTCTGACGCGGGGTGGAGCAGTCTGGCAGCTCGTCGGGCTCATAACCCGAAGGTCGTAGGTTCAAATCCTACCCCCGCAACCAAAGCCCAGTAGTAAGTGTCGCGATAGCTGGGTGGCATGCAAAAGGTTCATTGCTTGCAGGGCAATCGTCATGTAGTTCAGGCGTGAGTGTCCAAAAAAATCGCAAGATATCGCAAAACATCAAACCCGCTACGGCGGGTTTTTTGTTTTCCGCATCTGACCTGTTGAGACTCGCTGGCTAACGCATTCGACAACTACTCGTGCGAGGCTGCATGCATTACAACCATTCGCGGCAGCGGGCTTGCAAGCGAATGGATATCACTTGATCGTCGTGAACGATCTCGAAGCGCTACACCAGCTCGCGCCAGACGCGGACGAGGACTAACGCAAATTCGCGCCGTACGCTGCGTTCGCGATGGATGGCGTCACCTGAGCCGCACCAGCTCAATCATTGTCCTGTCTCCCTATCTTGGTCGTTCGTACCGACTCGCTTGGCGCGGAAGTAGGGAAGGGGTTGGTCAAGTCGCGGTTGCGAAGCCATCCGGTCACGATCTTACGAGAGTCTGTTTCGTCAATCGACATATCGGGACTCACGTAGCGCGCGTACGAGTAACCTTCGCGCCGGCTAAGTAATGTGACGAGATCTCCTGGCAAAATATACTGCCGCCGTTTGCCGATGCCCGGTTTTTCATAGAAATAGGTTTTGTTTGTGGAAACGGCGATACCAACGGCGTCGAATCGTTCAGTCGCCGAATACTGACTTGCGCCACGTTCTCCGGGCGCCGCATTGAACAAGCCCGCTGCACTCTGACACCCCGCGTGCGGACGATCTGTTTTTAGCGCGATTTCATTGTCGTGCAGATACAGCGTGCCGTCGATTTCCGCCCGTGGGTCGCGTTGAGCATAGGAGAACATTCCTTTATAGGGAATGAAGTCGAACGTCTTCATTCGCAACACCTCTGTTCCGTCCGCGCTTTTGACTCCCTCATCTCTGTTCGCCATGAACAGGAACCCGCATGAGAATGGGGTTTCCTGGGTGCGGTAATAGCCGACGATATCCTCTCCCGACTGATACGTTACGAAACTCAGTTCGTCGTATGTCGTCGCGACACCGGCGGTGGCGATTTGGCAGGCCAACATAAGGAAGCAGGATGCAATCGCTTTGAAAAGCCCTCTATTTGAATTTTTCATAAAATTTTCTCATCGAGTCAGGATATTTTTGAGGGTAATGTTGGCCGTTGTAATAATATGCAAAAGACTCCCAGTTCTTCTCTTGCAGGGCTTTTTTTGCTGAACTGTTCATGTTGACGTAGGCGACAAAAAGATCAAATTGCTCGTCAACGCCCTGCATTTCGAGGTTGGCTAACTCGATGGGACTTGCGTAGCCCATTTCTTCGTAGAAAAAGGCCAACACCTGGAATGCTCCCCATGAGCAGGCCATGATCGCGGCATCACGATTCAACGCGCATGCCTGAACAAAACGCTCGTATTGGTGCATGACTTTTTCATCGCTGTGCGACCAGCCATGATCGTCAGTTTCGCCAGCCGTGTATCCGCCTTGAATCGGCAGGCAAAGATTAGGAAATGCCGGGAAAGGATTCGGCTGCTTTTTTAATAAAGCCGGCCTTTCATTTCTCTTGTCCTTCGGCAAGAGGGATCGAAAGAAGACATGACGTTCGTAGCGAATTTTTGGCAAGCCGTTGTCACAGAATCCCACCCCATCGCTTTCGGTCATCGCGACCGCCTTGATGGCAGCCGCCTCGCAGCCGAGAGTCTTCGCCGCCTCAGCGTATTTCTTCTCGCTTATTTCGAGCGTTTTGGGATAGTTGAGCTTTGATCCGAGCACGTTGAATGCGACAGTGGTCGGCTTGCCGGTATCGACAACCGTGTAGTGGTGGTCAATGGTCACGGTCGTCTTTTCCTTTTTCGTCTTGTCGTCGATCGTGGTTTCCTTATGGCGTGTCGGCGTATCCTTTTTGACTTTGCCTTGCTCAGTGACTTTCTGCGACCAACCGATATAAGGCCCAAACTCGCCCACGAGCCGCTCGACGGTCATGACTTCATCGTGTTGCACCACAGGAAGGTTCATTTCCTGCTCGAACTCCTCCTTCGGCGTGCGCTTCGTCGTGGCTTCCAGGTGGTATTCGGGGCTGGTGACCGTGAATACGCTGATGTCTTTCTTCGGTGTGACCGTGGCCTTCCAGACGAACTCGCCTCGACGGTTCTTCACAAGCACGTCTATCGGCTGGTTGCGTGCGGCATTGCGAATCGTGATCGCGTAGCCGTCTTTGTCCGTTGTCGCTTCAATGCTGTTTGCAGTCGCAGGCGGGGGAGGTGCGATAGCCGCGGAGGCGACAGCGGGTGCGGACGTGGCTAGCGGTGCCGATGCGTCGACAGCGTCGGTCTGTGCGCCGGTTGTCCATTGCGGAGCGGGCCGCGCGCCCGCACCCGCCTTGATCCGCACGCAGAGTCCTTCAATGGGCTTCTGCAGAACGTCACGAAAGACAAGGGTAGCTTGCACGTAGGGCGCAGCCGATGCCTTCGGCTGACTTGCTGGATGCTTGTGATGAGCCATAGGTTCTTGCAGGTTCGTTGTTCGTTTGCACACACGACTCACGCCGACGCGTCGCTATCGTCGGACTCGTCATCGTCGTACGCGTCTTCCGCGACGCGCCAGTCGCCCGCGCCAACTTCGCACTTCACTTGGGTCGATGCCGGCGTGGTGACGGTGAGGGTGGCCCCGTTCGTCAACATCCCCTGCTGCTGGATCGTGCCGTCAGGCAGATAAATTCGATAAGGCTGGTCTGCCAGCCTTAGGCCGACGCCGTGATTCCTGGCGACGGTACTCACGTCGAACGTCTGGGTGTAAATGCCGGCCGGATTCTGAACGAGCGGGGCGAGCGGAAGGACGGGCAGTGGCGCGCGCATCGACGATGCGTCCGGTTTACCCCAGTGAGGGGTCTTTTCGAGAATGGGTCCGGGTGAGCCGTTGACGATGCCGCCCGCGCTGATCTGGATGTACGAACCGCCCGCGCCAATCCAGACCTCCTTCGCGGCGGTGAGAACGATCTTGCCGTCTGTGCTGCCAAGGGTGATGTTTTTGAGTGCGGCAAGCGCCAGTTCATCGCTTTGCGCCTGGATGTCTATCCTGCCTTTCGCCGCGATCAGCTTCATGCCGAGCGCGTAGGCGAACATGGAGATCGCACCGCGCGCCGAGGCGAGTAAAGACCGCCCCGATGACACGCTCACGTCGCGGCCCGCCGTGACCGCATGATCATTCGCGCTCGCCATGTGCGTGCCGTCGGCCGCCGAGGTCGCGATGCCCGCGCTACTCGCCAGCAGCAAATCTGGGCGCGTCATTTCCGGTGACGGGTTCTCGCAGGTTCTTGCGCCGCCGTTGAGTGCGTTGTTCTGCGCGCCGATCGAACGGGCTGCGTCGTTCTGGTTTGCTTCGATGGGTTGGGCGTTGTGCCGCTGCGCAAGCTGCGCGAGGTCTTCATGCTGTTCGCGCGCCCGCGTTAGACGCTGCACCGTTTCACCCATGTCCTTGACGGGCGACATTGCTCCGGCCCGTGGCTCGGTCGTCACCAGCATGCCCTGGTTTGCACGCACCACGCCGTGGGCCTGCGTTGCCAGTTCGAAGCCTTCACCGCGCGCCTCGTCGCGTCCTCGGTGTCCGTCGATACGCGTGTTAAAGCCGAGCACGAGCCGCGACTGCGCGTGGTCACTTGCCACCTGAACCTGCAACTGTCCGGGCGTGTCGTCCGTCACGACGCTGTTGGCCGAGTGGCCTTTCAGTTCCCGGCTGCGCCAGCCCGACAGCGCATCGTTCTTCGGCAAGGCCCACGGAGCCTGGTGAAGCTCTGTCGTGTGCTCGGACATGATGTAGGGCCGGTCCGGGTCGCTGTCGTAGTAGCCCACCAGTACGTGGTGTCCGACGCGCGGCAGCCACATGGCGCCGTGTTCGGCGCCATGCCAGGGCGACGCGACCCGCAGCCAGCAGCTTGCGTCCTGGTCGGTCGGCCCGATCCTGTCCCAGACAAAATGACCTTTGACGCGCCCGTACTGGTCACAGTAGGTTGACTCTTCTCCGTACCCCGTGATGACGGCCGCTTCGGCGTAAGCGCGGGGCTTCTTCGCTTTTTGCGGCGCACGGTAGAACGTGGCGGCGGGCACGGCCATAAACTTCGTTTCGCAACTGTACCGGCGCATGAGACTGCCGTGCTGCGAGACGGTGTCGTTGTTGACGATTTCGGTATGGGTGGACACGACCAGGTATTCGCCGTCGCCGGGCGTCAGCGGATAGCCCTGGAGGGCAAACGTATAGCCTGTCATCAGTCCGCGCAGGTTGCCTTTGCCTTTCGCGCGCAGGCTCTTCGACCGGTGTGCTTCGACTTTCACGCGTGCGAGGTGCCTGCTGTCGAAGTCGGGATCATTGCGCCACGAAGGATCGACACCGTTCGGTCCTTCCATGGGCTGCGAGTAGTCGCCCCACGCATAATCCTCGGCGTTGTCGCATGAGCGCCGACTGTGGTCCGACTGTTCGACCGTCAGCGCCGCAAGTGACTGCGTGTAGTCGTAGTCGACCAGCGTCACCTGGCCCGTCGTCAGTTGCCGGGCAACGCGAAACGCGTGGATATGTTCTTCGTCGATGCGCTGGCCGTCGCGGTCGAGAAAGCGCAGCGTCTGATAAGCGGGCGGGTGCTTCTGGTAGGCGCCAGGCGAGTCGCACAACACCAGCGTGCTCTCGTTGAAGAAGAACGTGATGCCCCATTCCTGCCAAAGCCGGGACAGCCACGCGAAATCCGACTCCCACCACTGCCGCTGATACTCGCGCTTCGGATAGGGGCGGCGTGCAGCGCCGGGACCGGCGAGGCGCATGTCGAACGGGTACGGGTATTTCTGCAGTACCTCGCGCGTTATCTCGGTCACGTCCTTGTCTTGCAGGATCCGGCTATCACGGTTCAACGTGGCGAGATATAACCAGGGGCGAATGTTGAGCCGGTAGTGCGCACGCCGTTCATCCGCGCCGACGCACTTCGCCGAGACGATCAGCCCTGTCAGCTTGCGCACGTCCGCGCCGCAGTTCGCTGCCGCGCCCGAGCGGCCCGGATCCGAGGCGCCACTGCCCTCGATAGCGATGTTGACGGTGACTTCCTTGCCGATCAGCGAGTCGACGTCGACTAGCCGCTGCGCCTCGACAACGCTCAGCCGCGCGTCATCCATCGTGCTGACATCGACATCGTAGTCGTACAGATGGCCGAGCTTCTCTTTCCCCGCCAGCCGGCCAACGACGAACAGTGGTTCGCCTGCCCATTGCGGCAGCGCCTTGCCGCTCATTTCCAGCGTGCGCGGCTGTTTAAACCAGGACATCGGCGACTCCGATCATCAGCAACTCCCTTGGCGAGCAACTCAGATAGGGGGGTAAATCAGGCACTGGAAAATGGGATCGTCACGCCGCTCAAACCGCGTCGCGCGTGCCGGCGCGCGGTGGCCAGCGTCCAATTCGCCCGCGCTGCTTCGAGCGCAATACGGTCGTGGTGAACGAACGAGGCGACACATGACGGGCCACGTAGCGTTCCAGCACGAGCGCAAGCGTGTACGGGCTCACGTCACCGAACTCCGTTTCGTCGAAAGTCAGCTCGCATTCAATCCCGCGGCCGAACATGTGATCGCCGTCGAGCGCCAGACGACGGTTGACAGGCGTGGCGGTTGCGCCCACGAGCCCCGCCACGTGACGCCGCAATTCATGAGACTCGGTGCCCAGGTACAGGTCCATCAGCCTGCGCAGTCCGTCGCCGGCGCACGGTTGATCCGGCCGGTCGTCGAACGCCCTGTAGGTGAAGCTCAGTTGCCCGATCAACTGCCATGCGCGCTTACCGAACGCAAGCGGTGGCCGGGGCGTCGTCGGCGCGCGCAGCAGGCCAATGCTCTTTTGGGGAATCGAGCTCGCCACAGACAGGTCGGACACGCCGTTGCACGGCACCACGCACGGGAGGTCACGATTGGTCAGGAGCGCTTCGAGCGACACATTGCGAATGCCTTCTGCATCAGGCATTCCTTTCTCGTCCACCAGCGAGAGGAACGTGCGTGTTTCCGTGAACGGCCGGCGGCTGCCGTAGTGGCGGGAGTCATCAGCCGGGCGGGTCAACTCGCGCCGTATCGTAAAGTAGCGCCCGCTTTGACCATCGCCATCCCGGTAGCGCGTGTGCAGGGGATGGAGTCGCAGCGCTTCCGCGTGTTCCGAAACCTGTCCCCAGGCACCCGATACCGAATACACGTCGTAGTCACGCGGAAATTTGGCCACAGGCACGAGCGGGTGGTTAGTTGCCCGAGCGCCGAGCGTCAGCCACTCGGTGCGCCGTGGAAACAGGTTGATGATGGGCGTGCAGAACAGCGCGAAATGCGATGCGTCGACCGTCTCTGCCAGCTTGTCCACGCGGCGGTCGAGCAACACGACGATTTCAGCCTCGTTGCTGCCGATGGCGGATAACCCCATGCAGAGGCCGGTGAGCGTGAAAAACCAGAAGCGTGCGGGGCAGCTGAAATACTCCTGCAACAGGTTGTGCCCGTGGAACTTGTGAGGGACGGCGGGCAGCAGGCCCTGTTCCGGCTCGAGTGCATCATGCACGACCGCATTCTCGGTGACGACATGCAGCGTGCCGGTCGTAAACTCGCCGGGTACGCCCGTGATGGTGGCCACGCCGGCCGCGTGAACCAGTTCGAACAGGTGCGAGGCGCTCGCTTCGTCGCCGGCCAGGCAGACCGTCAGCCGGTCGAGCTCCGCGAGACTTGAGATCGGCGCGCCGTTGATCGTTCGCAGAAGAAGCCGTAATGCGCCCTGTATCTGCACGTCTTGGGCGACGTAGCGGCCGAGCCCCGGAATGTCGGGCGGAATGCCGGTTAGCCGTGCCTGCGCGATTTCCAGTGGATACAGCGTCACGTCCTGGCTGCTGCGGAACTCACAGGCCGTCAGCTCACCGTCGGGCACGCGTGACATGAAGGCCGTGCCGCGCGGCACCACGGTTGCGTTGGCGAACTGCTTTCCTCGTGCGAGCGGGAACACACGCGCGACAGCCATTGAGGGAGTCTGGCTGACATAGTTCGGATAGAGGGTTTGCAGCAGCGGCTGGGTGAACTCCGCGAAGGTTTCATCGAGGCGCATCTGCATGCGCGCGGTCGAGAAGGCCGATGACTGGAGCAAGCGCTCGACGAAGGGATCGCCGACTTCGCCCGCCTGCATGCCGAGTCGCTTCGCGATCTTCGGATGCGCGTTGGCAAACTCCTGCGCCAGTTCATACATGTAGAGCAGTTCGGCGTGGTAGTGCTCAAGAAGTCGCGGATGCATCTGTGCGCATTACCTCGGGCAGCGCGTCGGCGAGGCAAACGCAAAGGTGCGTCCGTTGCAGGGGTGGACACGCGTGTCCTCTGCATATCTCATCGTTATGTCATCCTTATTATTTGAGCTGAAAGCTAGACCGGAACCGTCATTGAATCGTAAGCCGGCCCGTCCTGCCATCGGAAAATTCACAAAAAGGCAGGAGATATTTCCCTTAGGGCGCTCGCGTCGAACACAGTGCGAATTGGCTGCGCGCGGTCAGCGCGCAATGCTTTCCTGATCGGTCCCATTAGCGTTGCAATGATTTGCCTTGCGTCGTTGGTCGAGTCACCGGTTACGGCCTCCCCAGGCTCCTGTGTTTTGCCGTGACCCGTTGCGACACTTCGTCAAACCGGCCGTCGACAATCTGTACTCGTGCCGTTTGAAATATGACGTGTACGACGCAGATGAATCAGCAAAGCGATGCCGTCGCCGTGAGCGCTGTGAGAACCTGCATGATTCACGATGAGCGAAATCTGATCGCTACCTTCGATAGCGGCACGGCGATTCTTATCCCGCGGCGCACAGCGAGGCTGCATAGCTAGCCGGGAACCGAATCACGTCGTGACGGCATCCGGCTATGACCGTTGCCGCTGCGGACAACCCACCACCGTTCAGCAAGACAATCCATTTACCAATTAAGGTGTTCGTCAACGGCCTTGTGCCGAGTCGTGCACATGCCGGCTAGGTGTTGAGACTCGAAGGGGGTGAGCAAACACCACCCGTGCCAGAAACAGATCGGCACACTCCATCTCGTCGCGCCAGGCGCGCGGCCCTCTCGCGCTACGCGCACAGGCAAGCGGATCGCGACAGGCTCCTCAATCGCTAACGGATGGATGGATATGGCATCGAACTTGAGTGTTGGAACGAACCTGGTCACTGGTCAGGAATCCTACTTTGGTGACATGAAGCTGACACCCGAGCAGATCAGGCTCGTCAATGCGAGCCCCCAGTTTCGATCTCAACTATTCGATTATGGCAGTGACGTAAAGTCGGGCAAAATGGATCCGATGAACAGGGGCAAAGACTTTGCCACGTATTTAGACGACAGGTACATCGTCATCGGTCAATATCAAGACTCCACAACGTCAGACACTACGTTACTAAGTGATTTGTCGCATGAAATTGGACATTACGAGAATCGCGCAAACGATAAAGCGTTCAGGTCGCAGTATGCTGTCAATCCGCGCGATCCCCAGGCCTATAACGTGGCGGCGCTAATGGGTTCTCATCAAGAAGGGGAGGCGGTCGCGAACAACTATCAGATTCAACAGGAAATCCAGAAAAACACGGCTTCGGAGAACGCGCCTGCAATCCAGATCGAAGTTAGCGAAATACCGGGCCTGCAGGAGAAACTCGATGCCCTGCGCGCAGCCGATGCAGGCGCCGGCAAGTCGATCGCGGAGGATCGCAACAATCTCATCGTTGCCGGAATGAACGGTTACGTTAATGTAAATCCCTCCACTGCGACTGATAAGACCTACTACCAGTACTACGGAGAGGGCAGCGGCATGCCGGCACCGGAAACTGGCAGTATCAAGCAGGTCGAGTTCACCGGCGACGCGCAGGGTGACATTAATTCGATGACTGAACATTGGGCGTCCGGTGATGTCGGCACGCAGACGTTCTCCAGAGGCAAAATCCAGACTGCAGAACTCGCGAACGCTCACGGCGAATTAACCTCGACAGCGGCCTATAGTTACGCAAAGGACGGTGCCTATTCGGTCGATGTCAGGAATGGCGCGGGACGTGAAACTGCGCGTGCTGAGTTCAATGCGGACAGGTCAGGAACAGTACGCGACTATGCGAGCGATAACTCGTCTCAGGTCACTTCGTTCGATGCAAGAAACCGCAACACCCAGATTGCCCAATTCGATAGCCAAGGAGAGAAAATCGCGGCGGATTACCTCGTTCCAGAAACGGGAAAGTTCGCCGTTCAGGATCGCAAGTCAACGGACGGCGGGCGTACGGTGTCCAACTATGATGCAGAAGGACGTGTTCGGGCGCAGTTCCAGTACGCTCGCGATGGACAGCCCGTATTGTCGCGTGACCTTGACGAGAATGGTAAGGATACGTTCCTGGTGGAGTACCACAAAGACGGTAGCCGGACAGTCGCGACTGTCAATGCCGACGGTTCCGAGACTGCCCATATAGTTGACAGGAACGGCATGCGTGGCAAGGACGTCACGTTGCAGCCGCCAAAGGAAGCAGGCGCGGCTAAAGCCTGACGGTTTTTCTGACCCGCGTGCGGGGCAGCCGGGTCGCAGCCCCGCACGCAGGGCAATCAAACCGTTCGCCCGGGTAATAGGAAGATCTTGCCGTCCGCGCCGCGAAATGGTCATGTGCCTTGAGCACCGCCAGGGGCAGCTGGGCGAGGACGCGTGCACCGAAGTTTTCCGCTCCGCCCGTGCGGCCCTCACTCCCCATCAATCGCCCACTCCACCGCCGCCTGCGCATGCAAGGCGGTCGTATCGAACACGGGCAACACCGAGTCTTCCGGCTTGATCAGCAACGTAATTTCCGTGCAGCCGAGAATCACCGCCTGCGCGCCACGCGCGGCCAGCGCCTCGATCACACGCCGATAAACCGCGCGTGAAGCGTCATTCACCTTACCGTGGCACAGCTCGTCGTAGATGATGCGGTGCACCTCGGCACGTTCGGCTTCATCCGGAACCAGTGTCGTCAGGCCATAGCGCTCGCGCAGGCGCCCTGTGTAGAAAGTTTGCTCCATCGTATAGCGCGTGCCGAGCAAACCCACTCGTTCGACGCCCGCCGCACGCAACGCGTTGCCGGTCGGGTCGGCGATATGCAGGAACGGCACGTCGATCGCCGCTTCGATCGATTCATACACGCGATGCATCGTATTGGTTGCGAGCAGCACCAGATCGGCGCCGCCGCGTTCGACTTGGCGCGCGGCATCGGCCAACTGTCGGCCAAGCGTGTCCCAGTCGCCCGTGCGCTGGAGCGCTTCGACCGGCGCGAAGTCGACGGTGAGCATCAGGCTGCGGGCGTTGTGGTGGCCACCCAGGCGCGCTTTGGCGTGGCGGTTCAGGAGCCTGTAATACTCGGTGGACGATTCCCAACTCATCCCGCCGATCACCCCAATTGTTTTCATGTGCCTGCTCCCTGAGTGAATGACGGCGCGGCATCGACCGTCTGTCCGGCGAGTATAGGCGGGCGGCGGGACGCGCAGCCGGTACGGATCGCGCGCCGCTCGCCGGTACGGCCAGATGAAAAAACGCGCGAAAAACGCCGGATAAACGTCGCCACGCGCTTTCTGACGCCGATAGAATCGTGATCAATCAGGAAGGGCCAAAGGGAGCGATACATGGATCTGATCATCCGCCGCGCGACGTTGCCACCGGGCGCCGCGCCGCAGCACAAGGAGCCGGTCGACATCGGCATCGAAGCGGGCCGCATCGTCACCGTCGAACCGAATCTGGCCGCGAGCACGCGCGAAGAAATCGATGCCGCCGGTTCACTTGTCACGCCGCCGTTCGTCGATCCACATTTCCATATGGACGCGACGCTCTCGTACGGATTGCCACGCGTGAACGCATCGGGCACGCTGCTGGAGGGCATCGCGCTATGGGGCGAACTGAAGCCGGACCTCACGCAGGAGGCGCTGATCGAGCGCGCGCTGCAGTATTGCGACTGGGCCGTCGCGCGCGGGCTGCTGGCCATCCGCAGCCACGTGGATGTGTGTGATCCACGCCTGCTCGCGGTCGAGGCGCTGGTCGAAGTGAAGCGCCGCGTCGCGCCGTATCTCGACCTGCAACTGGTGGCCTTTCCACAAGACGGCGTGTTGCGCAGCGCGGGCGCTTTCGAGAATCTCAAACGGTCGATCGCGATGGGCGTGGATGTGGTCGGCGGCATTCCGCATTTCGAGCGCACCATGGCCGACGGCGCGCAGTCCGTGCGTCTCTTGTGCGAGTACGCGGCGGAGCAGGGCTTGCGCGTGGACATGCATTGCGATGAATCGGACGACCCTTTGTCGCGTCACATCGAGACGCTCGCGGCCGAAACGCATCGGCTCGGCTTGCAGGGGCGCGTGACCGGCTCGCATCTGACCTCGATGCATTCCATGGACAACTACTACGTCAGCAAACTCCTGCCGCTACTGCGCGAGGCGGGCGTCGCGGCGATTGCGAATCCGCTGATCAACATCACGCTGCAAGGCCGCAGCGACACCTATCCGAAACGTCGCGGTATGACACGCGTGCCGGAAATGATGGCAGCGGGCATCAACGTCGCGTTCGGCCACGATTGCGTGATGGACCCGTGGTACAGCCTCGGGTCGGGCGACATGCTGGAAGTCGCGCACATGGGTTTGCATGTGGCGCAGATGACGGGTGTCGAAGGCATGCGCGCCTGCTTCGACGCGGTGACGGCGAACGCCGCGCGCATTCTCGGCCTCGAAGGCTACGGCATCGCGCCGGGCTGCGCGGCCAATCTCGTGTTGCTCGACGCGCGCGATCCGGTGGAAGCAATCCGCTTGCGCGCGGCGCGTCTTGCTGTGGTGAGTCGCGGCAAGGTGGTGAGCCGCGCGCCGGCTGCGCGTGCCGCGTTGTCGCTCGAAGGGCGGCCATCGGAAGTGGATTTCAAACTGCATCGCGCCTAGTTGCGCGTTCAGCGCTGACAAAGAAAAAAGCCGGTGCTTGCGTTAAGCAAGTCACCGGCTTTCATCGGACGACGCAAGCGCCGACGCTCGCATTAACCCCTCAATGCGCCGCGCCCGGCGTCATGCCGTTGTGACGCAGCAGTGCGTCGATATTCGGCTCGCGGCCGCGGAATGCCTTGAACGATTCCATCGCCGGACGGCTGCCGCCCACTTCCAGAATCTCCTTGCGATAACGCATGCCGGTCGCCTGATCGAGCACGCTGCCGCTCGCCGCTTGCGCCGCTTCTTCAAATGCCGCGTAGGCGTCGGCAGAGAGCACTTCAGCCCATTTGTAGCTGTAGTAGCCCGCCGCATAGCCGCCCGCGAAAATATGGCTGAACGTATTCGGCCAGCGCGAGAACGGCGCTTGCGGCACGACGTGGAAGCGCTCGTTGATTTCGCTCGCGAGTTCGGTGGCGTTCTTGGTGCCGGAGGCGTCGAAGCCGGTATGCAGTTGCATGTCGAACATCGAGAAGACGATCTGGCGCAGCGTGCCCAGACCGCTCTGGAAGTTCTTCGCGGCGAGCATCTTGTCGAACAGTTCGCGCGGCAACGGCTTGGCGGTTTCGACGTGCGAAGTCATGTCGCTCAGCACGTCCCACTCCCAGCAGAAATTCTCCATGAATTGCGACGGCAGTTCGACCGCGTCCCACTCCACGCCGTTGATGCCCGACACGCCCAGCTCATCCACACGCGTGAGCATGTGATGCAAGCCGTGGCCAAACTCGTGGAACAGCGTGATCACTTCGTCGTGCGTGAAGCAGGCGGGCTTGCCGCCGACCGGCGCCGAGAAGTTGCAGGTCAGATACGCGACCGGCGTTTGCACGCTGCCATGCGTGTGCTTGTGACGGCCGCGCGCGTCGTCCATCCAGGCGCCGCCGCGTTTGCCTTCGCGCGCATACAGATCAAGGTAGAACTGCGCGACCAGCCCGCCGTCCTGATTCTCGACGCGGAAAAAGCGCACGTCCGGGTGCCACACGGCCGCTTCGTCGCGGCGGATGCGCACGCCGAACAGCGTTTCCGTGACCTTGAAGAGACCCTTGAAGACAGCGTCTTCCGGAAAGTACTGTTTGACCTCGTTCTCGGAGAACGAATAGCGCTTCTGACGCAGACGCTCCGCGGCAAACGTCATGTCCCACGGTTGCAGCTCGCTCATGCCGAGTTCGTTCGCGGCGAATTCGCGCAGCTCCTTCCAGTCCTGCTCGGCATGCGGACGCGCACGCGTGGCGAGGTCTTCGAGGAAGCTCATGACCTGGGCGGGCGACTCGGCCATTTTCGGCGCGAGCGAGACTTCGGCGAAGTTGTTGAAGCCGAGCATGTGCGCTTCTTCAGCGCGCAGCTTCAACTGCTCGGCGAGCACCGCCGTGTTGTCCCACTCGGGCTTGCCGTTGCCGTATTGCGGGCCGAGCTCTGAAGCGCGCGTCACGTACGCGCGATACATCGCCTCGCGCATCGGACGATTTTCCGAGTACTGCATCACCGGGAAATACGACGGGAAATGCAGCGTGAATTTGTAGCCGGTTTTGCCTTCGCGCTCGGCCGCTTCCCTGGCGGCTTCGACCACGTCTTCGGGCAGGCCGGCCAGTTGCGCTTCATTGCCGGCTTCGACGATATACGCATACGCATTGGTCGCGTCGAGCACGTGATCCGAAAACGCTTTCGAGAGCGCCGCCTGACGTTCCTGCAATTCGGCGAAATGCGGCTTCTGGTCTTCCGGCAATTCCGCGCCGGACAGGCGGAAATCGCGCAGCGCATTGCCGAGGATCTTCTTGCGCTCGCCGGTCAGCGAGGCGAAATCGCTACTGGCATGCAGCGCCTTGTACTTTTCGTACAGCGCGAGATTCTGTCCAACGCTCGACCAGAATTCGGTGACTCGCGGCAGGTTCTCGCCATACACGGCGCGCAATTCGGGCGTATCGGCGACGGCGTTCAGATGGCCGACCACGCTCCAGGCGCGCGATAGCGGTTCGGTCGCGCGCTCGACCGGTTCGACCACGTCGGCCCACGAGGCGGGCGTGATCGGCTGGGCGGCGCGCTCGACGGCGGCGGCAGCGTCGGCGAGCAGCACATCGAGGGCGGGCGTGACGTGTTCGGGACGGATTTGGCCAAAGCGCGGCAGGTCGGAGAAATCGAGGAGCGGATTGTCGTGATTCGAGGCGGTAGTGGACATGAGGCTTCCTGTCTGACGCGGGTGAACGGGTAATCGGTGCATGGACGGGTGTTCCCTTGGGCAACGCCCTTCGGGGCGCGCGCGACGACGCCCTGTCGCAGCCGATACAGACATTATTGGGGCAGGGCGCGCCGATTCCAATCCGTCGGCAGACAAATTATCAGATGTCGCCGCGCCGTGTGGGTTGCAGCGCAAGCGGGACAAGCGGCACAAGCGCGGCGCGGGGAAAAAGCGCCACTGTGCTTTGTGCGAAAACGAACGGTTCCAATTGCTGCTATGCGGCAAGGTGGGGTGTCGCTACCGGTCAGCGGCGTTTTTCGTAAAAGAGGTATGGATGAACCCGCTTTCGGATGCGTTATCGCGCAAGGGCAACAACTTTGATCTCGTGCGGCTGCTGGCCGCTATCGCCGTCGTCTACGGTCATTCCTACCTGCTCCAGGCGCCCGACGGCACCACGGATTGGGTCCAGAACGCGCTCGGTTTCGACGGTTTTGGCGCGCTCGGCGTCTACGCCTTTTTCCTCTTGAGCGGCATGCTGGTCATCGCCAGCTTCGACCGGCAGCGCTCGGTGCCGCGCTTCGCCGTCTTGCGCATCGCGCGCCTTTGGCCAGCGATCGCGGCCGGTTCGCTGGTGACGGTGTTCATCGTCGGCCCGCTGTTTACGACGCTGCCGCTGCGCGAGTACTTCGCCTCTGGCATGACGTGGGCCAACCTCGACAATTTCTCGACCATCGTGCTGAAAACCGGCTGGGCGCTGCCGGGCGTGTTCGAGCACAACCGCTTTCCCGTCGACGTCTGCGCACCGCTCTGGACGCTGCCGCTCGAAGTAAGGTGCTATCTGATCGTGCTCGTGACCGGCATGGTCGGACTGCTGTCCAGTTCGCGCGGCGTGGCGCTCGCTGCCGCGCTGGGTTGCGCCGCGTTCGTACTGCGCGTGAATCTGTCGCATTGGCAGGTCGGCTTGCGCGATTTCAGCGAAACGCCCGGCGGATATTCATTCTGGCCGGAGCCGTTTTTCATGCTGGGCATGCTGTTGTACGGCTGGCGTGAACGCATCGACATCAACGGTCTGACGGCGCTGGCGCTCACGATGGTGTTTCTGGTGTTCCGCGACACGGCCGGCGCGCAGCCGCTGTTTTATCTGGCCTTCGTGTATGGCGTGCTGTGGGTCGGAACGACGCCGTTGTTGCGGCGCCTCGTGCCGCGTCACGATTACTCGTACGGCATCTATCTGTATGGCTTCATGGTGCAGCAATGCGTTGCGAATCTCGCGCCGCAGTTGAGCCATGTGGCGGCGATCCTGATCGCCGCGCCGTTCATCCTGCTGTGCGCGGCGCTGTCGTGGCACTTCGTGGAACGGCCCGTGCTGAAGTGGTGCCGCGGGCGTCTGGCGCGCCGCTCGACGCCGCTGGCGACGGGTATGCCGGCAAGCGATCAAGCCGTGCGCTGAGATATGCGGCGCGTGTGGGGCGGGTATATGGCGCGAAGGTGGCGCGAAGGTGGCGCGGTGTGGCGCCGATCATGGTCGATGCCTGGCGCGAGGCCAGGGCCTGAAAGGTTTCGATGCCGGCGGAGCGGCTCTGCGCTCTGCCGGCTTTCCGCCCGACGTCCACCGCCCGACGTTCTCCGCCTGACATTTTCCGCTTTACGCGTTCGCTGCTGCTTCGCGCTCGGCGGCTTCGATCGTGTTGACGAGCAGCATGGTGATGGTCATCGGGCCGACGCCGCCCGGCACCGGCGTGATATAGCCGGCCACTTCCTTGACACCCGCAAAGTCGACGTCACCGCACAGTTTGCCGGCTTCGTCGCGGTTCATGCCCACGTCGATCACCGCCGCGCCGGGCTTCACCATGTCGGCCGTGAGAATGTTGCGCAAGCCCGTGGCGGCGACCACCACGTCGGCGTTGCGCGTGTGGGCGGCCAGGTCGCGCGTCTTGCTGTGGCAGATCGTCACGGTCGCGCCGGCTTCGAGCAGCAGCAGCGCCATCGGCTTGCCGACGATGTTCGAGCGGCCGATCACCACCGCGTTCGCGCCCTGCAGCGGAATCTGGTAGGCCGCGAGCATTTTCATGACGCCGTACGGCGTGCACGGGCGAAACAGCGGCTGGCCGGTCATCAGCGCGCCGGCGTTGGCGACGTGAAAGCCGTCCACGTCCTTTTCCGGCGCGATCGCCTCGATCACCTTATGGCTATCGATGTGCGGCGGCAGCGGCAGTTGCACCAGAATGCCGTGGATGCGCGGGTCGTGGTTCAGTTCGTCGATGCGCGCGAGCAGTTCGGCTTCCGGCAGGTCGGCCGGATAACGGTCGAACGACGAGCCGAGGCCATTGTCGTGACACGCCTTGACCTTGTTGCGCACGTACACTTCGCTAGCCGGATTGTCGCCGACCAGCACCACGGCGAGGCCCGGCTGATGGCCGCGGGCGGTGAGGGCGGCGGCGCGTGCGGCGACGTCGGCGCGCAGGGTCTTGGAAAGGGCGAGGCCGTCGATCAGTTTGGCAGTCATGGTCGGGTCGAGATGGGCAGTTTGGAAAGCGGGGCAGGGCGCAGACGCTCGAGCGGGCCACGCGCGATGGCGCTTTTCAGCGGGAATGGGTCGGCACGTGAAAAGCGCGCGGCGCGAATCGGGGTTATGCGGCGCTGCAAAGTCCGACATTATACCGGCCCTGGCTCGCACGCCGCGCACGGATGGCCGGTTGCATCGCGGCGTTGCGGGGGGAGACGCGTACGCCGTCGCGCCGGCTCGCTACGGCTGGACCGCTTGCCAACCCGAGTCCGGATCGAACGTCTTGATCGCCGCCGCCGCACGCGTGGTTTGCGGCCCGAGGTTTTTCTGATACACCTGCCCCTCCTGGTTGACGATGAAACTCATCACGCCGGTCTTGCCGTATTCGGCCGGCGAGGCGATCAGCCCGAAGCCTTTGGACAGCACGCCGTGTTCGAAGTAGTTCTGCGCGCCACCCTTCGCGTGCGGCCCTTGCGCCGTGAGGATGCGATAGTGATAGCCGTGATAGGCCTCCTGAGGCAGCGTGCCGTTCGGCATGGTGGCGGCGAGCGGTCCAAACGGGCTCTCCGGTTCGCCCGGCGCCGTTGTCCAATACAGTCCGTCATGCTGTCCCGGCGTACTGACGAAGCGTTGTGCGTAGCGCTGGGTCAGGTTGCGATAGTCGTATTGCGCATCCAGGTAGGCGAGCGAAGTCAGGATCGCGGCGCGCTCATTGCGGCCAATGCGGCGCGTCAGCATCTCGTCGCGTGCCGCCGGCAGGTCGAAGCGCCAACCGTTGCCCGCTCGCACGAGCGGAATCGGCAGGTTCCAGCCACTGTAGCCCACTGTCAGATGCGCGGTGACGCGCCCCCTGTCGATAGCCGGCTCCTCGATGATCTGATGGTTTTTCGACCATTCGCCGAGGAACTGGTAGATGTCGTCCTCGCCGATGCCTTCGGTCGGAATGACGCGTTGAAAGTCGCTGCCGAGCACGTGCTTGAGCGCGTCCTCGTCGTTACGGGCGAGCGCTTCGACGAATGCATTGGCGGCGTCGTTGGCGCTAGGGTAGATCGCCTGGGCATGGGCCGGGATCGTGCTGATCAGCAGCACCGGAGCAAGGAGCAGCGTGGCAGTGGTGCCGAGAGCGACCGCTACGTTCAGGACGTTGGCGCGCAGCGTGCGCGTTGAGAATAGACGCATCATCAGAGACTCCTTTTTTGTTCAACGGCCGCGGCCGAAGTGGTGCTCACCTGCGCCGCCGCCGCCCAATCCGCCGCTCCAATTGCCGATTCCACTGCCATGCTGGCCGCTGCCGTTTGCACCGAGACTTGCCGACGTGCGCTGCTGGCCCCCGCCGTTTGCGCCGAGACCTGCCGACGCGCGCTGCTGGCCCCCGCCGTTTGCACCAGGCGCGGCGTGTGAGTGTTGCAGCCGCCTGCGTTCGCACCGCGATCTCCCGCTGCGTACTGCTGGCCACCGCGGCTGGCGAGCGCGTCGCGGCTTGTCTGACCGCGCTGCGTGTCCTGTCGCGCGGCGTTGCCGTCGCCGGCGCCGCGCAGCGCATTGTCGCGATTGGCGTTCCGCGCGCGGTTTTGCAGTTCGGGGTTCGCCGTGCCGCCGTGGCGGATCCCTTGCAGGCGCTCGCTCGCGCTGCCGCCCAGATTCTGGCCGGTGCGGCTCTGCAAGGTCTGCTGTGCCTGAGCGCGGGCGTTGTCGCGGCCGCGATACGCAGCGCGCTGCGTGCCGCCGACGTTGTTGTTCAGGTTGCGTTCGAGATTCGCGTTGTTGTCGTTGCGGTTGACATTGCTGTTGCGATTCCAGTTCGTCGTGCTGCCATTCACGTTGAGCCGGTTGTTCACGTTGATCGTGTTGTACCGGTTCACGTTGATATTGACGTCATGCGAGTTCCAGTTGAAGCCGCCCCACAGCGCGTTCGCGACGGCGATACCCGTGCCGAACGCGAGGCCGGCCATGAAGCTGGTGGCGATGGTGTAGCCGGGCGGCGGCGGCACATACACCGGCGGATAAGCGGGATAGGGCCATACACCGTAGACCACCGTGGGGTTATAGGTCGGCACGTACACCACCTGCGGATTGGCCGGCACGATCTGAATCGAGTTCTGCTCGACCACAATCGTTTGTTGCGCACTCGTTTTCAGATTGCCGGCCGCTTGCGCTTGCCTGCGCAGACGCTGAACGGAGTCCATCACGTCACCAGGCTGGGCAAGGAACGCGGTGCCGAGTTGCGCGACCCAATCGGATTTCGAGGCCATGGTGGCGAGCACCTGCGGAAAAGCGACGAGTGACTGCACGCTCGCGTCCCACGGCTCGGCTGCGACCGCTCTGACCGCGTCGTCGCCCTGCAGCCTGGCGTTCGCTTTGGACCATGCGGCCGCAGCCCGCACGTCTTGCGGAAAGGTCGAGGCCATCAGCACCTGGGCGAGCAGGGCGTCCGGATAAAGCGCCACGGGAGCGGCCAGCGAATCGAGCTGCTGGTTCGACATTCTGGTGGCGGCTTGCGCATGGACGGCGTCCGGCGTGGCGAGCCCGCTGAAGAGCGGCGCGCCCGCGAGAACCGCGCAGACGAACAACGCACGCGAGCGGTGTGCTCCGGATCGTTTCACGATGAATTCCTCCCGGTGGTGTTGATAAGACGCGACGTGGATTCGCAGTACTGACTGCGTCGGTTCGTCGCAATGGAATCTGCCATGGAGTGGCGGAGCGAGCAGGTGTCCGGTTTGCCGTCAAGTGGCTCGGCGCAAACACGTGCTGCTAGAAGGAAACATTCGATCCTATCCGATTGTTTCGCACCACCAGGCGATACGGCGTGCGGCGTTTTGCAGCACGTCATTCCCGCGTTGATCGCGCTATCGACGACAACCGCTAAGGAGTTCTGCGTAAATTAAAGGGTGCGGATCAGTCCGTCAATCTTGTCTGAGGAAAGAAATTGTTGCGAAATCGGGTAAGCATTTGCTGAGTAATGCGTATTATTTTCCGGGAAATGCGTCGATTTAACGCAGTTCGCGTTGATGGCCGTGAGAAGTGTGCGAGGCGCTGAAGGGCGTTGAAGGGCGTTGAAGGGCGCTGAAGGGCGCTGAGGGAATGGCAGGCGGGAGAGGGCGGGGCGGGCCGGACTCGTGGATAGTCCGGCCATTGATGCGCGGCACTGTTCCGGTGGCGAGTCCCGCGAGGGGACTTCCTTCGGGCGTGCCGGCAGGTGCGGCTTATTGCGCCGGTTGCGGCTTGTTCGACAGCGCGAGTCGCAGCAGGTCGGCGACCGTGTTGACGTTGAGCTTTTCCATGATGTTCGCGCGGTGCGCTTCGACCGTCTTGATGCTGATGCCGAGGTCGTCGGCGATCTGCTTGTTCAAGCGGCCGGCAATGATGCGTTCGAGCACCTGGTGCTCACGTGCGGTCAGCTTGCCGAGACGCTCGGCGGCGGCGCGCTGCTGCTGCACGCTGCTGCTTTCGCTACGCGCCTTGTCGAGCATGCGCTCGACCAGCTTGCGCAACTCGGCTTCGTCGAACGGCTTTTCGATGAAGTCCATCGCGCCTTTTTTCATCGTGGACACAGCCATCGGCACATCGCCGTGGCCCGTCACGAAGATGATCGGCAGCGACGCGTTGTCGGCGATCAGGCGTTCCTGCAACTCGAGCCCGCTCATGCCGGACATCCGCACGTCGAGGATCAGGCAGGCGATCTGGCCCGGATGCGTGTGCGGCTGCCATGCGTCGATGAACTGCTCGGCGCTGGAGAAGCATTGCACGCGGTAGCCGTTCGCCTCCAGCAGCCAGCGCAGCGAATCTCGCACGGCCTCGTCGTCGTCGACGACAAAGACAGTTTCCTGTGTGGTGACTGGGCTGTTCATAGCTCTCCCGTAACGGTTTGTGGTGTCGGCGCCTGTGACCCGCCGTTGCTCGGGCCGTCAGGCTCTCCAATAGGCAGACTGCAATGGAACGTGGCGCCCGTGATGTGGCCGTCAGATTCGACGTTGTTCACCACCCACAGACGACCGCGGTGCGATTCGATAATCGAACGGCAAATATTCAGCCCCATGCCCATACCATCGGACTTGGTGCTGTAAAACGGTTCGAACAGCCGCTCGGCTGTTGCTTCGTCGACGCCCGGCCCCTGGTCGACGACGCTGATGCAGACAAACCCGCCTTCCAGCCGAACGACCACGCGGATCACCGGATCAACCGCGTTCGGACGGGCTTCGGCCATCGCTTCGGCGCCGTTCTTCAGCAGGTTGACCAGTACCTGCTCGATCAGCACCGGATCGACATAGATCACCGGCAGGCGCGCGCGCAGATCGGTAACGATGCGAATGCGGCGCTTTCTCGCCTCGAGTTCGGCCAGACCCACCGCGTCCGCGACGATATCGGCCACGCGCGTGGCCTGACGCTTCGGCTCGCTGCGCTTCACGAACTCGCGAATGCGCTTGATGATCATGCCGGCACGCACCGCCTGTTGGGCCGTCTTTTCGAGCACGGGCAGCAGATTGTCAGGTGTCGTCCGACCGGATTTAACCAGTGCGACGGTTCCGGAGCAATAGTTATTGATCGCGGCGAGCGGCTGGTTCAACTCGTGGGCGAGCGAGGAGGCCATTTCACCCATCGTCATGAGACGGCTGGTGAACTGCAGCTTTTCGTCCTGCTGGCGCGACAGTTCCTGCGCCTGCTTGCGCGTCGTGATGTCGGTTGCGATCTGCATCTGCGCGAGGTGGCCGTCCACCCACTGGATGTACTGGCGGCGCACTTCGAACCACTTCTGGATGCTTTGCACGTAGACTTCCTGCGCATCGGCGGTGCTTTCGGTCAACGCCGCGGCGGGCAGCCCGGCATAGGTGTCCACCATATCGATCGAATCGGACGACGCCTGTGCGCTATCGAACCCGCCGCCCGCCAATTCCAGATGTCCGTCCGGGCGAATCCCGAACAGGTGCCGGTAATAGCGGTTGGCGAACAGCAGTTCGGCTTCGTCGGCGGCCAGCACGGACACGGCCGCGTCGAGGCTTTCGAGCACGGTGGTGAAGCGCTCGTGCGCGGCGGCGAGTTCTTCGCGCGCGCGTTTCGGCTCGGTGATGTCGGTCATAGACGACATCCAGCCGGTCTGGCGGCCCGAGCTGTCGATCAGCGGCGACACATAGAGGCGGGCGTGGAACAGCGAGCCGTCCTTGCGGCGCACCCGCAATTCGAAGCCCGACGAAGGCGCCTTGCCGCGCAGCGTCATGTCGAGCTGGCGCTGCATTTCCGGATAAGCGTCGCGCGGCCAGTAGGCGAACGGCGCGTTCTTGCCGACCAGATCGCTTTCGTCCCAGCCGGTCATGCGGCAAAACGCTGGATTGACGTGGGTGATGCGCCCGTGCATGTCGAGCACGCGCATGCCGATCAGCACCGAGTTTTCCATCGCGCGGCGGAAGAACGCCTCGGCGTACAGCGCCTGCTGCGCCTCGAAGCGTTGGCGCGTGTGTTTCCACAAGCTCCACAGGCTCCACAACACGAAACAGGACAGACCCGCCACCAGCCACACCAGCGTGTTGTTGGTGAAGTTGGTCATCTGCGGGAACGCGTAGACGCGTACCGAGACGCCCTGGCCCGGCGGGTCGAGCGGCAGGTCGTAGAACATGTCGCGCGGCAGGCGCGGGCGGGTCGACGTGGTGGTCAACTCGCGGTTGTTCACGTCGATGATCGAGATTTTGTATTTCGCCGAGAGCTCGGGCGGAATGTCGTGCTTGAGGATCCCTTCCACCGAGAACACCGCGGCGATCGTGCCGAGGAAGTCGCGGTCGCGGAACACCGGCGTTTGCAGCGTGATGTAGCCGTTGCCGAGGTCGTCGTAGATGAGCGGCGAATAGACCTGGCGGCGCGTATTGCGCGCCTCGGCGAAGGCGGCTTTGACCGCTTCGTCCATCTGCGTGTCGTTCGGCCTCGCGAGCCGCTGGCCGAACACCGGCAGCGCGGTATTGGGCCAGCGCGGCTGCTGCTGGCTCGTGTACCAGTTCATGTAGAGGATCTCGGGATGCCCCTGCATGATGTCCGTGGTGGACACCTGGAACGAATGCGGATCGGCGTGACCGGCGACCAGATCGCGCGCGAGCGCCTGGATCTGTTCCTGCGCGCCGGTCATGGAAAGGCGGATCTGCTGCTGCGCCCACGCGACGTTACGGTAAAGCGTGTCTTCCTGCTGTTGCTGTTCGCGCCGGTTCAGGCTCCACAGAATCAGACTCATGACGACCAGAAACACCAGGATCGACAGGAGCGGCGTGAGCAAATAGGAATTGGACCACCACGGTCCGTGGTGCCAGCGGGAGGACGGCGTCGAATCCGCAGGCGAACCGGCGGTGCGCGCCGAGCGTGCGAAAAGCCGTTCGGTCAACATGCGAGGCATTGTAGCGCAGCGTGAAGCTAGTAAATGGCGCAAAAAAGCGCTGAAAGTGCCATTAATCGGCGCAAACTAGCCGACGTATTCGTCGATCGGCAGTCAAATCAGGTTGCGTCGCAACAATTTTCCGCATTATGAGAATCGATCTCGTAATTCGAAAATTTTGTTGCGCGGACGTCGGGACCCTTATTACAATCGGCCGAAGCTGCCGCGGCCGTGCTTCGTCCGCGTCGTCTGTTCAAAGAGCGTTCCTCTACATCCAGGAGACGAGCATGTCCGCTGTACCCGACGAAGTCATGAAATATGTCGCTGCTGAAAAAGACGACGATCCCCAGGAAACCGGCGAATGGCTTGAAGCGCTGGATGGCGTGATTTCTGCTGTGGGCCCCGATCGCGCTCACTACCTGATCGAGAAACAGATCGAGTTCGCCCGCGTGCATGGCGAACATCTGCCGTTCTCCGCCAACACGCCGTACATCAACACGATTCCCGTTTCGCGCCAGGCGAAGATTCCCGGCGATCAGGACATCGAACACCGTATCCGCTCGTACACCCGCTGGAACGCCATTGCCATGGTGCTGCGCGCCGGGAAGGAAACCAACGTGGGCGGCCACATCGCCTCGTTCGCTTCGGCCGCCACGCTGTACGACGTCGGCTACAACCACTTCTGGCATGCGCCGTCGGCTGAACATGGCGGCGATCTCGTGTTCGTGCAGGGCCATTCGTCGCCGGGTGTGTACTCGCGCGCGTTCCTGCTCGGCCGTCTGACCGAGAACCAGCTCGACAACTTCCGCCAGGAAGTGGGCGGCGAGGGCATCTCGTCGTACCCGCACCCGTGGCTGATGCCGGACTTCTGGCAATTCCCGACCGTATCGATGGGCCTCGGCCCGATCATGGCGATCTATCAGGCGCGCTTCATGAAGTACATGCAGGCGCGCGGCATTGCGAAGACCGACGGCCGCAAGGTCTGGGCGTTCCTCGGCGACGGCGAAACCGACGAACCGGAATCGCTCGGCGCGATCGGCATGGCTGGCCGTGAACGCCTCGACAACCTCGTGTTCGTGATCAACTGCAACCTGCAGCGTCTCGACGGTCCGGTGCGCGGCAACGGCAAGATCATCCAGGAACTGGAAAGCGAATTCCGCGGCGCCGGCTGGAACGTCATCAAGGTCATCTGGGGCAGCCGTTGGGACGCGCTGTTCCAACGCGACAAGTCGGGCGCGCTGATGCGCCGCATGATGGCCGTGGTCGACGGCGAATATCAGACGTACAAGTCGGAGTCGGGCGCGTATGTGCGCGAACACTTCTTCAACACGCCGGAACTCAAGGCGCTGGTCGCCGAATGGTCCGACGAGGAAATCTGGAACCTGAACCGCGGCGGGCACGATCCGCACAAGATCTACGCAGCGTTCCAGGAAGCGTCGAATTCGCAGGGCCAGCCGACCGTCATTCTCGCGAAGACGATCAAGGGCTACGGCATGGGCGAAGCCGGCCAGGCCATGAACATCACCCACCAGCAGAAAAAGCTGCACGTGGATCAGCTGAAGAAATTCCGCGACCAGTTCCGCCTGCCGATCTCCGACGAAGATCTCGTCAACGTGCCGTACCTCAAGTTCGAAGAAGGTTCGAAGGAACTGGAGTACATGCGTGCTCGCCGCCAGGACCTCGGTGGCTATCTGCCGGCGCGTCGCCAGAAGGCCGAGTCGCTGCCGGTGCCGGAACTGTCGGTATTCGAGCCGCTGCTCAAGGGCACGGGCGAAGGCCGCGAGATCTCCACGACCATGGCGTTCGTGCGGATCCTGAACATTCTGCTGAAGGACAAGGCACTCGGTAAGCGCATCGTGCCGATCGTGCCGGACGAGTCGCGTACGTTCGGTATGGAAGGCCTCTTCCGTCAGATCGGCATCTGGAATCAGGACGGCCAGAAGTACGTGCCGGAAGATTCCGACCAGCTGATGTTCTACCGTGAGTCGGAAACCGGTCAGATCCTGCAGGAAGGTATCAACGAAGCCGGTGGCATGGCCGACTGGATCGCAGCCGCGACGTCGTACTCGACGCACGGCGAGATCATGATCCCGTTCTACATCTTCTACTCGATGTTCGGCTTCCAGCGCATCGGCGACCTGGCATGGGCAGCGGGCGACATGCGCTCGCGCGGCTTCCTGCTGGGCGGCACGGCGGGCCGCACCACGCTGAACGGCGAAGGTCTGCAGCACGAAGACGGCCACTCGCTGCTGTGGGCGGCTTCGGTGCCGAACTGCATCAGCTACGACCCGACGTTCGGTTACGAACTCGCGGTCATCATGCAGGACGGCCTGCGCCGCATGGTCGCGGATCAGGAAGACGTGTACTACTACATCACGGTGATGAACGAGAACTACGAGCACCCGGCGATTCCGCAGGGCGACGCTGTAGCGGCCGACATCATCAAGGGTATGTACGCGTTCCGTAAGGCCGAAGCGGACAAGAAGGCGCCGCGCGTGCAACTGATGGGCGCGGGCACGATCTTCAACGAAGTGATCGCCGCCGCCGACCTGCTGAAGAACGACTGGGGCGTCGCCGCCGACCTGTGGAGCGTGCCGAGCTTCACCGAACTCGCGCGCGAAGGCCACGAAGTGCAGCGCTGGAACCTGCTGCACCCGACCGAAGAGAAAAAGCTCTCGCACGTCGAGAAGCTGCTGAAGGACGCGCAAGGTCCGGTCATCGCTTCGACCGACTATGTGCGCGCGCTGACCGAGCAGATTCGCGCGTTCGTGCCGCAGAAGTTCGTCGTGCTGGGCACGGATGGCTACGGCCGTTCGGACACGCGCGAAAAGCTGCGCCACTTCTTCGAAGTCGACCGCTACTGGGTCACGGTTGCTGCGTTGAATGCACTGGCAGATGAAGGCACGATCGAACGCAAGGTCGTCGCCGAGGCGCTCAAGAAATACAACCTTGATCCCGCCAAACCCAACCCGATGACCGTCTAAGGCATCCTTCCCCGTGTGCCATGGCGTGCGCGCCCGTCCCCTGATCGACAGGGGTTGGGCGCGTGCGCGGCCCAGGAGACACTAACAATGAGTCAAGCGATCGAAGTCAAGGTGCCGGACATCGGCGATTACAAGGACATCCCTGTGATCGAGGTGCTGGTGAAGGCGGGTGACACCGTCGAGAAAGAGCAATCGCTCGTTACGCTGGAATCCGACAAGGCGACCATGGACGTGCCGAGCTCGGCCGCCGGCGTCGTCAAGGAAGTGAAGGTCAAGGTCGGCGACAACGTCTCGGAAGGTTCGTTGATCGTCGTGCTGGAAGGCGCTGAAGGCGGCGCGGCTGCGCCTGCTCCGGCGCCTGCCGCTGCACCGGCTCCGGCTGCGGCTGCGGCTCCGGCACCAGCTGCCGCACCCGCGGCTGCCGCGGGCGGCGGTCTGCAGGAAGTCAAAGTACCGGATATCGGCGACTACAAAGACATTCCCGTGATCGAAGTCGCGGTGAAGGTCGGCGATCGCGTCGAGAAAGAGCAGTCGCTGGTGACGCTCGAATCCGACAAGGCGACCATGGACGTGCCGAGCTCGGCTGCCGGTATTGTCAAGGAACTGAAGGTCAAGGTCGGCGATACCGTCTCGGAAGGCTCGGTGATCGTGGTGGTGGAAGCGGAAGGCGGCGCGGCTGCGCCGGCTCCGGCTCCGGCTCCGAAGCAGGAAGCCGTCGAGAAGCCGTCCGATGCACCGGCCACGCCGTCGCCGGCTCCGGCGGCGCCGTCGGCGCTCGCACAGGCACCGGTCATTCCGGCCGGCGAAGGTGGCGCGCGTCACGCGAGCCATGCGTCGCCGTCGGTGCGCAAGTTCGCGCGCGAACTCGGCGTCGACGTGACACAGGTGCAGGGCACGGGTCCGAAGGGCCGCATCACGCAAGCCGACGTGACCGCCTTTATCAAGGGCGTCATGACCGGCCAGCGTGCGGCGCCGGCCGGTGCTGCTGCGCCGGCTGCGGCAGGTGGTGGCGAACTGAACCTGCTGCCGTGGCCGAAGGTCGACTTCACGAAATTCGGTCCGGTCGATCCGAAGCCGCTGTCGCGCATCAAGAAAATTTCGGGCGCGAATCTGCATCGCAACTGGGTCATGATTCCGCACGTCACGAACAACGACGAAGCGGACATCACCGATCTCGAAGCGCTGCGCGTGCAGTTGAACAAGGAGAACGAAAAGGCAGGCGTGAAGATCACCATGCTGGCTTTCGTGATCAAAGCTGTTGTTTCGGCCTTGAAGCAGTTCCCGACGTTCAATGCCAGCCTCGACGGCGACAACCTGGTGTTCAAGCAGTACTTCCATATCGGGTTTGCGGCTGACACGCCGAATGGTCTGGTCGTTCCTGTCATTCGCGATGCGGACAAGAAGGGCTTGATCGATATCGCCAAGGAAATGGCCGAGCTGTCGAAGGCCGCTCGCGACGGTAAGTTGAAGCCGGATCAGATGCAAGGCGGGTGCTTCTCGATTTCGTCTTTGGGTGGCATTGGCGGCACGAACTTCACGCCGATTATCAATGCGCCTGAAGTCGCCATTCTTGGTCTGTCGCGCGGTGCGATGAAGCCGGTTTGGGATGGTAAGCAGTTCGTGCCGCGTTTGATCCTGCCGCTCTCTTTGTCGTATGACCATCGGGTGATTGATGGTGCTGCGGCGGCCCGGTTCAATGCGTATCTTGGGGCGCTTCTTGCCGATTTCCGGCGTGTGATTCTTTGATGTGGTGATGGTTGCGCGGGGCGCGGGTTGTGTTTCTGTGATCCGCGTCTCTCTGTAGAACCTGCTTTCTTGTCGGTCTATTAGTGTCGCCCCTGTGCGGGGCGGCACCTACTTTTCTTTGTCTTCCAAAGAAAAGTAGGCAAAAGAAAGGCGCGTCCTTCGGCGGACTGCAAAGGATGATTCTGTTCGCCGCGCTGCCAGCTTGTAGGCTGCTTTTTTGAGGTTCTTCCTTCATCACGATCAATAAGAGAAGGGGACACTAATGAGTCTCGTCGAAGTAAAAGTGCCGGATATCGGCGACTTCAAAGACGTCGATGTCATCGAAGTCAATATCAAACCGGGCGACGTCATCGAGAATGAACAGGCGCTGATGACGCTCGAGTCCGACAAGGCCTCCATCGAAGTGCCGAGCGATACCGCCGGCACGGTCAAGGAAGTCCGCGTCAAAGCCGGCGACAAAGTCTCGCAAGGTACGGTGATCGCGCTCGTCGAAACATCGGCAGACGCGGCGCCCGCGAAAGATGCACCGAAGGCTCCGGCCAAAGAACCCGAGAAAGCGCCCGCTCAAGCGGAAGCCAAACCGCAGGCGGCCCAGGCTGCTGCGGCTCCGGCCAAGGCGGCAGCACCCGCGCCGCAAGCCGGCAGCTATTCCGGCTCCGCGGATATCGAGTGCGACATGCTCGTGCTCGGTTCGGGCCCCGGTGGTTATTCCGCCGCGTTCCGTTCCGCCGACCTTGGCATGAAGACCGTGCTCGTCGAACGTTACTCGACGCTCGGCGGCGTGTGTCTGAATGTCGGCTGTATTCCGTCGAAGGCGCTGTTGCACACCGCGCTCGTGATCGACGAAGCCGAAGCGCTCGGCGCGCACGGCATCACGTTCGGCAAGCCGCAAATCGATCTCGACAAGCTGCGCGACTTCAAGTCGGGCGTCGTCAAGAAGCTCACCGGCGGTCTCGCCGGCATGGCGAAGATGCGCAAGGTCGAAGTCGTGACGGGTAACGGCTCGTTCGTCGATCCGTATCACATGGAAGTGCAGACCGAGGGCGGCAAGAAGGTCGTCAAGTTCAAGCAGGCGATCATCGCCGCGGGCTCGGAAGCGGTGAAGCTGCCGTTCATTCCGGAAGATCCGCGTGTGGTCGATTCGACCGGTGCGCTCGAACTGCGTCAGATTCCGCAGCGCATGCTGGTGATCGGCGGCGGCATCATCGGTCTGGAAATGGCCACGGTGTACGCCACGCTCGGCGCGAAGATCGATGTGGTCGAAATGCTCGACGGCCTGATGGCCGGCGCGGACCGCGATCTGGTCAAGGTCTGGGAGAAGTACAACAGCAAGCGTTTCGCCAACGTCATGCTGAAGACCAAGACTACCGGTGCGCAAGCCAAAGACGACGGCATCTACGTGTCGTTCGAAGGCGAAAAAGCCCCGGCCGAAGCGCAGCGTTACGACCTCGTGCTGGTCGCCGTCGGCCGTACGCCGAATGGCAAGAAGATCGGCGCGGACAAGGCCGGCGTCGCGGTGACGGAGCGCGGCTTCATCGACGTCGACAAGCAGATGCGCACCAATGTGCCGCACATCTTCGCGATCGGCGATATCGTCGGTCAACCGATGCTCGCGCACAAGGCCGTGCACGAAGGCCACGTTGCCGCCGAAGCCGCGCATGGCGAGAAAGCGTACTTCGACGCGCTGCAGATTCCGTCGGTGGCCTACACCGACCCGGAAGTGGCATGGGCGGGCAAGACGGAAGACCAGTTGAAGGCAGCCGGCATCAAGTACGGCAAAGCGGTGTTCCCGTGGGCGGCTTCCGGCCGCGCGATCGCCAACGGCCGCGACGAAGGCTTCACGAAGCTGCTGTTCGACGAGGAAACGCATCGCGTGATCGGCGGCGGGATCGTCGGTCTGAATGCGGGCGACCTGATCAGCGAAGTGTGTCTCGCGGTCGAGATGGGTGCGGACGCAACGGATATCGGTAAGACGATTCACCCGCATCCGACGCTGGGCGAATCGATCGGTATGGCCGCCGAGTTGTATGAAGGCGTGTGTACCGACTTGCCGCCGCAGAAAAAGAAGTAATGCGCACTGGGCCGCCCGCATTCATGCGGGTGGTCCGGATAAAAAAACGGCGCGTCCCGCAAAGGACGCGCCGTTTTTCTTTCGGACAGCAGGGCAGGGCCATTACCGTGCAACGACGACGGTATCAAATCCGCTCAACGTCACCGGCGCCGGAACAGACGCGGCGGGAAAAAAAATCCCGGCCTTGCGCCGGGCAAACGATACGCTGTTTAACGTATCGGAGCGTTCGGCCAATTAACACCGTGTGAGCGGCAACGGCACGACGCTGTTGCTTGCGGTAACGCCGGCACAGCGGTGAGCCGTGCCGGCGTTGAATGCTGCCTGCAGAGGTGATGCTTGAGACGGAAGCTTAGACGGCCTTCTTGGCCGAGCGCGACGCTTGTGCTGCAGCTTGCGAAGCTGCCTTCGATGCAGCTGTTGCGGCTGCATTGAAGTTGCTTTCAGCGATTTCGACCGCTTGCTTGGTTGCCTTGTGAACCGTTTCGTACGTGGTGTTGGCGGCGGTGATAGCCGACTTCATCACGGCGACAGCGGTTTCCGAACCAGCCGGGGCATTCTTGGCAACGTTTTCGACGAGCGATTGAACCTTGCGGTTTTGCTCTTCGAATTGCGCTTCAGCGACGCGGGCGAATTCGCCTTGCGTTGCCGAAACGATCTCATACACGTGACGGCCATACGACAGCGCCTTTTCGGCTACCGGCTGTGCAAGGCTTGCCTGCAGTGCCAGCAGTTCCTGCGCGTCTTTCACCGACAGCGCACGTTGAGCATTTTCCTGGCTTTCCGCGAGCGTCGATTTCACGACCTGCAGGTTCAGCTCAACCAGCTTTTCGACGCCCTCGAATGCTTTGGTCGTCAGGCCGAACAGCGTTTCAAAGTTGGCTTTCTGGGCTGCGGCGAATTGCTCAGGGGTCAGCAGAGTCATGGTTTACGCTCCTGGATCGCGGTCTGTCTGTGCGGACCGCATTGGTGGGTGGTGAGACACATTGGTGCGTCCCGCCGGACCGCGATGTATGGTGCATCGCAGCAATGGTTCCCATTTTAGGATGGCTACGACGAATGTCAAGTGTTTTTTGTGCGTCGCACCATATTAAGAAACCACTGATAAAACAAGATGTTATGCGTTGGGCATGACGTTCGCGTGACGCAGGTCAAATTGAGCGCTGCACCGCGCTGGTGCGAACAAAATACTGTATTTATTGCCGCGTTGTCGGGCATTTCGACCTCCCATCACACGCCAGCAAGGGAAGCCGGTAACATCCGACAATTAACAAAACGCCGCAAATGCAAATCGATGTAAACCGGAAAGTGTCACGGAACGTTAATGACTGAATCCGGTCGAATGCGCGTTGGCGGTTTCCAGTGGACGTTTAACACGCCCGTGGATCGATCCCAATTTCGTACTGTTGCACTGGCAGCGTCCGTCCGCCCGTGCTCTGACCGTATTTCCCCTGATCAAGGTTGTCTCGAAATTGCCGTTATGCTGGAAGAATCACCTCGATTCTGGCGTATGGCGGCAGCCGCGAGGCGAAACGCCTGGGCGATCGTTTTTTTCGATCGAGGCGTGGCACTTATTCGTGTTTTTGCGATCGGAGCTTACAAGCCGGTTTAAGGAGCGCGTATAAGTGCTTCAAATTGCTAATTTTTCGTTGTTTTACTACACTTGCGGAAAACCTCTCGCCGCTCCCTACCGAACACCCATGAAAACCGACATGTTTTCGTCGCTAAAAGTGATCCACGGCGCGGCCCGCAGCACCGCTCTGTCGGTGGCCGCCTCCATGGTCATCGCAGCGGCGTTCGCCACGCCTGTGAGCGCTTTTGCCGCCACGCCCGCTGCACCTGCAAAAACCTCCAAACACGCGAAAGCAGCCAAAAAGCCGGCTGCCGCCCCCGCCAAGGTGTCGAAGGCATCGAAAGCGGCGGCTGCAAAGTCGGTCGCCGCTGAGGACGACGCGCCACGCGCGGGCGTCAAGCGCAAGCGCGTAACCTATACGTCGAATGGCCGTCACCACTCGGTGGTGCGCCGTGTCGCGTATGAACCGCGTTCGCCGAGCGTCGGCCAGGCTTTCGGCCTGCACGAAACGCCGGACGCGCTCATGCTGCGATCCAGCGTCGCCTACGTGATCGATCAGAACTCCGGGGAACCGCTGTTCGACAAGAATTCGCGCGCCGTGGTGCCGATCGCGTCGATCACGAAGCTGATGACGGCGATGGTGGTGCTCGACTCGAAAGAGCCGATGACCGACCAGATCGAAGTCACCGACGAAGACCGCGACTACGAAAAGAACACCGGCTCGCGTCTGTCGGTGGGCTCCGTGCTCTCGCGTGAAGACATGCTGCATATCGCGCTGATGGCATCGGAAAATCGCGCGGCGGCAGCGCTGTCGCGTTACTTCCCGGGCGGCCGTCCCGCCTTTCTCGCGGCCATGAACGCGAAGGCCAAGCAACTCGGCATGACCGACACGCACTTTGAAAACCCGACGGGTTTGACGAGCCAGAACGTATCGAGCGCGCGTGACCTCGTGAAGATGGTCAACGCCGCGTATCAATATCCGGTGATTCGCAAGTTCTCGACCGATCACAGCTATGAGGTGTACACCGGCAAGCGTTCGCTGGCGTACAACAGCACGAATGCGCTGGTGCGTAACCCGACCTGGGACATCGGTCTGCAAAAGACCGGCTTCATCAACGAAGCGGGTGAGTGCCTCGTCATGCAGGCGACCATTCACGGCCGTCCGATGATCATGGTGCTGCTCGACTCGTCGGGTAAGTACTCGCGGTTCGCGGACGCAACGCGTCTGCGCACGTGGCTGGACAACGGCGGCGACCAGCCGCGCATTACCAGCGCGGACGCCGGCGGTTCGGGTACCTGAAGCGGCTCGTGAGCGGCCGGTTTCCGGATCGGCCCGTACAAAAAAGCCTCGCAAATGCGAGGCTTTTTTATTGCGCTGAAAGTCAGGCGCCGGCTTACGCGTGATGGCTATGCGAATGGTCTTGCGCCGGTTGCGGCCGGTAGCCGAGCGACTCGGAGATCATCAGCGCGGTCTGGCTGAGTTGGCCAAGCCAGGAGTCCTGCAGACGGTCTGCCGGCGCGGACAGCGACAGACCGGCGACCAGCTTGCCGGTGTCGTCGTAAATGCCGGCGGCGATGCAGCGCACGCCGAGTTCCAGTTCTTCGTTATCACGCGCGCAGGCCTGCTGACGCACGTGCGAGAGTTCGCGCTCCAGTTTCGTCAGGTCGGTGATGCTGTTCTGCGTGTGGCCCGACAGGCCGGTGCGGGTGGCGTACGCCCGCACGCGCGTGGATTCGTCTGCGGCGAGGAACAGCTTGCCGACCGACGTCAGATGCAACGGCGCCCGCCCGCCGATGGCGCGCACCACCTGCATGCCGGAACGCTCGGAATAAGCACGCTCGATATAGACGATCTCATCACCCTGACGTACCGACAGGTTCACCGTCTGGCCGGTCTGGCGATGCAATTCACGCATCGGCGTGAGCGCCGCGTCGCGTACCGACAGGCGGGCTTTCACCAGATTGCCGAGCTCGAGCAGGCGCATGCCCAGACGGTAAGTGCCGGGGTCGGACCGGTCCACCAGCCGGCACATCACCATGTCGTTCAGGATGCGGTGGGCGGTGGAAGGGTGCAACTCGGTGCGGATGGCGAGTTCTTTCAGGCTGACCGGGTCGCTATGCGCAGCAAGGGCATCGAGCAAGCGCATCATGCGTTCGATCACCTGGATCGAAGTCTTGGGATCCGGGTTCGTATCGCTCATGGGGAGGAATCGGTTGACGCGTCAAACAGCGGAAATTGATTGTATCCCGTATTGTGAAAAAAAAGAAAGCGGTTGGAGGCGCTATTCCAATCAGATTTGATCTGTGTCCTATGCCTTCCGGCCGTTGGTATTGTGCGCCAAACAGCGGATAATCAGGGACGTTTTCCCGAAGGAGGGCTCATGCGAGTCGGATTGTTCGTTACCTGCCTGATCGACCTGATGCGTCCCGAGATCGGGTTTTCGGTCATCAAGCTGATCGAAGCCGCGGGTTTCGAGGTGATGGTGCCACCTGCCCAAACCTGTTGCGGGCAGCCGGCCTATAACTCAGGGGAGCGGCGCATCGCGCGCGATCTGGCCGAGAAAACGCTGCGCGAGTTCGAACAGTTCGATTACGTCGTGGTGCCGTCCGGTTCGTGCGGCGGCATGATCCGCACGCATTACGGCGACCTTTTCGCCGACGATCCCGAACTGATGAACCGCTTCGGCCGCCTGCGCGCCAAAGTGTTCGAACTGACCGACTTCCTCGTGAATGTGGCCAAAGTGCAGTTGCAGCCGGGTGAGTTCGCGGGTCGCGTCACGTATCACGATTCCTGCTCAGGGTTGCGCGAATTAGGCGTGAAAGCGCAGCCCCGCGCGCTTTTGGCGCAGGTTGGCGTGACGGTGAGCGAGATGAAGGACTGCGAGCATTGCTGTGGCTTCGGCGGCACGTTCGCGCTCAAGTACGGCGAAATTTCCACGGCGATCGTCGACGAAAAATGCGCGAATATCCGGGCGAGCGAAACCGGCACGGTGGTGCTCGGCGACCTGGGCTGCATGCTGAATATCGAAGGCCGTTTGCGGCGTACCGGCGACGTCACCACGCGGGTGCTGCACATCGCCCAGGTACTGGCCGGCGACGTGTAATGCTGCTCGCCGCATTCCCGCCGTTTCAGATTCGCGCTTCAGCTTTCAGGCGCGTTTTGCCCGATTCCGCATAAGGCCGCCATGCAAGTCCAATCCATGCAATTCAAGGCGCGCGCTGGTCAAAAGCTCGCCGATCAGCGCTTGCAGCAGAACCTGACCAAGCTGTCGACCAAATTCGTCACGTCCCGCGCCTCGGCCATGACCGAGATTGACTTTCCGGCCACGCGCGCCGCGCTGAAGGAGCGCCGCAATCGCGCGCTGGACAATCTCGACGTGTGGCTGGAAACCTTCGAGCGCGAGGCGGCCCGGCGTGGCGTGACCGTCCTGTTCGCCGAGACGACCCAGGAGGCAGCGCGGCTCGTCGGCGACATTGCCCGTCGTCACGAGGTAAAGAAGGTGATCAAGACCAAGTCGATGGTCACCGAAGAAATGCGCCTGAACGAAGTGCTCGGGCAAATGGGCGTGCAATCCATCGAAACGGATCTGGGCGAGTACATCCTCCAGATCAACGACAACGAGCCGCCGAGCCACATCATCGCGCCGGTCGTCCACAAAGATAAGGACGAAATCGCCGAATTGTTCGCAAAGACTCACAACCGGCCGCGCCTGACCGAAATCACCGACATGACGCGCGAAGCGCGCGAGATTCTGCGTCCGCATTTCATGACGGCGGACATGGGTGTGACAGGCGGCAATTTCGTGGTGGCGGAAACCGGCTCGGTCGTGCTGGTCACGAACGAGGGCAATGAAGGCATGTGCACGGTCATGCCACGCGTGCATGTGGCCGTGACCGGTATCGAGAAAGTATTGCCCACGCTCGAGGATCTGGCTACGGCCATGCGTCTGCTGCCGCGCTCGGCGACCGGGCAAGCGACCTCGAACTATTTTTCCGTGTTGACCGGGCCGCGCGGCGAGGGCGATCAGGACGGTCCCGAACATATGTACGTAGTGCTCGTCGACGGCGGGCGCACGGGGCTGATCGGCGGCGACTTCCAGGAAATGTTGAGGTGTATCCGCTGCGGCGCGTGCATGAACCACTGTCCGGTGTACCAGAAGGTCGGCGGCCACGCGTACGGCTGGGTGTATCCAGGGCCGATGGGTTCGGTGTTGACCCCAAGCTATGTCGGTATCGACAAGGCATTGGATTTGCCGCAGGCCGCGACCTTGTGCGGCGAGTGCAATAGCGTGTGCCCGGTGGGGATCCCGCTATCGGATCTGTTGCGCAAGCTGCGCGAGAAGCAGGTGGAGCGGCGGCTGCGCCCCTGGAAAGAACGCGTGGGGCTCGCCGTGTGGGGTTTTCTGGCGCTGCATCCGGATGCTTATGCGCTCTTTACGAAGCTGGCCGTGCGGGTGCTGGAGCGCATGGGTGGCACGAACCGGTCGATTGCCAGGCTGCCGTTAGGTGGCGCGGGCTGGACCGATACGCGGGATATGCCCGCGCCGGTCGGACGCACGTTCAGGGAGTTGTACGCCGCGCAACGCAGTCATATCGGCTGAGCGGATCGCAGCAGGCAGGGTGCGGTGTCGTAGTTCCGGAGTCTCGCGGCATTGGGCGCGAGCCGTAAATTCCGGCATCGCGCTGTCTGATTGCTCATGTCGCGTTCTGGCTGGCGCTTCGAATGAACTCAGCCAGAGTCGCAGAAGTGGCTCCCGTGCGCTCCCGTGGCCGTCAATTGCAGCGCTGTTGCCTGGCGGATTCGCACGCCCGCGTCGGAACTCCAACGCGAACGCTTGACTCAGTGGTCCGTCATCTGACCGGACTGTCGGCCCGGCACCCCGCGCACGGGTGCCGCATTGTTGCCGTTGCCATGGCCGCCGTTGCCTGCCTGTTGCGGCGGCGGAGGAGGTGGCGGCGCGCCGGCTCCCGGGCGCGGCGCATTCGATCCGCTCGGCCCCCGCGGTCCGCCCGCCGCGCCTTGTGGCGGTGGTCCGCCGTGCGATCCACCGCCACCGGGCTGGCCATGCCAGCCGCCGTTGTCGCCGTGGTTGCCGTTATTTCCATAGTTGCCGTTGTGCGGCCGGTCGTGGTCGGGATAGCCGCCATAGCCGGGTCCGGGGCCGTAATAACGTCCCGGGCCGCCGTAGTAGCCCGGTCCCGAGTAGTTGCCGTAGCCCATGTAGACGTTGGTTTGCGGCACGACCGGCACGCCGGTGGCGTATCCGTCGTACCCGTCATAGGCGTTATAGCCGTTGTATCCGCCATTGGCATTGCCGTACATCGGCGTGCCGTCCGGGTACACCGCACAGCCGCCGAGCAGGGCGGCGACCGCGAGACAGACGATTGGTGCGAAGCGTTTCATGTGAGATAGACCAGTACGAGGGCATGTATTTAAGACCGCTATTATCGCCATCCGTCACAAGAGCTTTGTATGCGTTTGTAAGGATTTCTTTTTCCGGTCGCAAGCCGCGCGCCCGCGACGCGCGCCGCAAACAGCCGATCGACTGTTTCATTGAGAGCAACGATCTGTCTCGCGGCGTTGGGTTTTTCCCGATTGCGTATTCCTATAGGATTTGGACTGGGCATAGTGGGCTACAAGCTCATCCGCCCACAATCGGAAGAAACGACATCATGAAAAAGACAATATCGGTGTACTGGCCACTAGCCATCGTTGTGCCGCTCGCTGCGGCTGCCTATCTGCACATTTGCGGAAACACCGCATCGCACGCGTCGCAAGCCCCGCTCGCTGCCGATCAACTGACGGCTGAACTCGCTCGCGCAGTCTCGTACGGCATGGTCGATGCCGCCTCGGCGCTGCCGGCGAAACCGATGCGAGCTGTCACCGCGATGCCGCTCGCGGAAGCGTCGTAAACACCGAAGGTAAGCACAAGGTACGCGCGACCGCAGCGGCGCAAGTGGGATCGCCGCGTAGCGCCGCGCCATCCCAAACTGCCGCGCGCCGGGCTTCCGGCGAAATTCCGGCCGGCTTTGTATAATCGCGGCACCTGTTTGCTAACCGTCGGCCGAAGCGCTGGCGCGCCGGAAAAGCCTCTGATGAAAACCGTGTCGATCTGCTTTGTCTGCCTCGGCAACATCTGCCGTTCACCGACTGCGGAAGGTGTGATGCGCCATCTGGTGAGCGAGGCGAAGCTCGCGGAGCGCATTCTGATCGATTCCGCAGGCACGGGCGACTGGCACATCGGCGAGCCGCCTGACGAGCGCGCGCAGCACGCGGCCGGCCGGCGCGGGTATGAACTAGCCGCGTTGCGCGGCCGCCAGATCGCCGCTGCGGACTTCGAGCGTTTCGATCTGCTGATCGCAATGGACGACAAAAACGTCGCCGCCCTGCGTCAGGTCTGCGCGCCAGAGCAGCACGACAAGATTCGTCTGCTGATGGAGTTCGTGCCCGAGGCGGACGTCCGCTGGGGCGGCGCCCGCGAAGTCGTGGATCCGTATTTCGGCGGCGCGGAAGGTTTCGAGCAGGTGCTGGATCAGTGCGAAGCGGCCTGCCGTGGCCTGATCGCGGCGTTGCGCCCGCACTTGCTGGCTTAAGCGTTTGGCGGCCGAGGGCGTTAGTGCGCCGAGCCTATCTCGCAATTAAGCGAATGACCCAAATCGCGATAGGGATACTTGACTAAATCGCTCATGTATTTATACTTGACAAAACTTGTCGAGAATTGCGGTTCCCCTACATATGAGACTCACCACGAAAGGCCGTTTCGCCGTCACGGCGATGATTGACCTGGCGCTGCGCCAGGAGCAGGGCCCGGTGACGCTTGCGGGTATCAGCCAGCGCCAACATATCTCCCTGTCGTACCTCGAGCAGCTGTTTGGCAAGCTGCGTCGTCATGAAATCGTCGAGTCCGTGCGCGGACCGGGCGGTGGCTACAATCTGGCCCGTCGCTCTGAAGACGTGACCGTGGCCGACATCATCATCGCGGTCGACGAGCCGCTCGACGCCACCCAGTGCGGCGGCAAAGGCTCCTGCGAGGGTACCAAGCAGCACGACGGCCACTGCATGACGCATGAACTGTGGTCCACGCTGAACCAGAAAATGGTCGAGTACCTCGATTCGGTCTCCCTGAAGGATCTGGTCGACCAGCAGCGTTCGCGCGAAGGCGCGCCGGCCGTATTGCGCGACAGGCGCAACGAGGCGCCAGCGGTCGAACCTGTCCGCGTGGCGCCGAAAGGGCCGAATTCCGTTTTCAACATGGCCGGTTCCTAGGCGCGGTATCGAGCAGAAACCGCAGCCTGATCAGAAACCCAGAAGCCAGAGCACATGACGTCCCCGGAGCAATTGATGAACAACGACACTCTCCATCTGCCCATCTACATGGACTACAGCGCGACGACGCCGATCGATCCGCGCGTGGTGGACAAGATGATTCCGTATCTGCGCGAGCAGTTCGGCAACCCCGCATCGCGCAGCCACTCGTATGGCTGGGACGCGGAGCGCGCAGTCGAAGAAGCGCGTGAGAATGTCGCCGCGCTGGTGAACGCCGACCCGCGCGAAATCATCTGGACCTCGGGTGCCACGGAGTCGGACAACCTGGCGATCAAGGGTGCCGCGCACTTCTACAAGAGCAAGGGTAAGCACATCGTCACGGTGAAGACCGAGCACAAGGCCGTGCTCGACACCTGCCGCGAACTCGAACGCGAAGGCTTCGAAGTCACGTATCTGGACGTCAAGGACGACGGCCTGATCGACCTCGAGAAGTTCAAGGCCGCGCTGCGTCCGGACACGATTCTGGTGTCGGTCATGTCCGTCAACAACGAGATCGGCGTGATTCAGGACATCGAGGCGATCGGCGAGATCACCCGTGAAAAGGGCATTATTTTCCACGTCGACGCCGCGCAAGCCACCGGCAAGATCGCGATCGACCTGCAAAAGCTGAAGGTCGACCTGATGTCGTTCTCGGCGCACAAGACGTACGGACCGAAGGGCATCGGCGCGCTGTACGTGCGCCGCAAGCCGCGCATCCGCATCGAAGCGCAGATGCACGGCGGCGGTCACGAGCGCGGCATGCGCTCGGGCACGCTGGCTACGCACCAGATCGTCGGCATGGGTGAGGCATTCCGTATCGCGCGTGAAGAAATGGCGACGGAGAACGAACGTATCCGCATGTTGCGCGACCGTCTGCTGCGCGGCCTGTCGGAAATGGAAGAGGTATATGTGAATGGCGACATGGAAAAGCGTGTGCCGCACAACCTGAACATCAGCTTCAATTTCGTCGAAGGCGAGTCGCTGATCATGGCGGTGAAAGACGTGGCGGTGTCGTCGGGCTCGGCGTGTACGTCGGCTTCGCTGGAACCGTCGTACGTGCTGCGCGCGTTGGGCCGTAACGACGAACTGGCGCACAGCTCGATCCGCTTCACGGTGGGCCGCTTCACGACCGAGCAGGATGTCGATTACGTGATCAACCTGCTGAAGACCAAGATTTCGAAGCTGCGCGACTTGTCGCCGCTGTGGGAAATGCACAAGGACGGGATCGATATTTCGACGATCCAATGGGCAGCGCACTGATGCGCCGTTTGGATTACGTCGAATCTATCGAATTGCGAATTGCACGAATTGCAGGTTGAAACGAATCAAGGAGTGTCATCATGGCTTATAGCGACAAGGTTCTGGACCATTACGAAAATCCGCGCAACGTCGGTTCCTTCGCGAAGGACGACGATGCGGTCGGTACCGGCATGGTCGGCGCGCCCGCATGCGGCGACGTCATGAAGCTGCAGATCCGCGTGGGCGCGGACGGCATTATCGAAGACGCGAAGTTCAAGACGTATGGCTGCGGTTCGGCGATTGCGTCGAGCTCGCTCGTGACCGAATGGGTGAAGGGCAAGACGCTCGATCAGGCCATGTCGATCAAGAACACGCAGATCGCCGAAGAACTGGCGCTGCCGCCGGTGAAGATCCACTGCTCGATCCTCGCGGAAGACGCGATCAAGGCAGCGGTCGCCGACTACAAGCAACGTCACGGTGAAGCGGTCGTCGCGGACGAGAAGCAACACGCCTAAGCGGCGGTTGCGGCGCGGTTTCAGGTGAATGGAAACGGACGGCGCGAATTCAACGCAACCGTCCGACACGAGCGATATTTGATGCAGGCAGGGTAGCAGCGCGTGAGAAGGCAGACGAACGGCCGGCACGCACTGCGCAATGAGAAACGCTATGGCAATTACGTTGACCGAAAAGGCAGCACAGCACGTCCAGAAGTATCTGACCCGGCGCGGTAAAGGCGTCGGCTTGCGCGTCGGCGTGCGCACCACCGGCTGCTCCGGCTTGGCCTACAAGCTCGAGTACGTGGATGAACTCGCGCCCGAAGACGAAGTCTTCGATTGCAACGGCGTGAAGATCATTGTCGACCCGAAGAGCCTCGCCTATATCGACGGCACCGAGCTCGACTTCGCACGTGAAGGGCTGAACGAAGGCTTCAAGTTCAACAACCCGAACGTGAAGGACGAATGCGGTTGCGGCGAATCGTTCCGCGTGTAATTCCGGACATTTCCGCGTGCAGCGGATCAAAGGCGGCGCGGGCCGCCTTTTTAGTTTGATCCGCGCATTCGCCTGCGCTGCGACGTCGCGACGCCGCCTTCACGCTCCACCGAGCCGAGTTTTTAGACTGCACTCCGGTGCGCTTTCCTGAACGGACTTCTTCTATCCGATGGCCTCGCTGAACGACAGCCACTTCGACCTGTTCGACCTGCCGGCGCAATTCGCGCTCGACGCGGCGGCGCTCGATCACGCCTACCGCACGGTCCAGGCACAAGTGCATCCGGACCGCTTCGCGGCGGCCGGCGACGCGCAAAAGCGCATTGCGATGCAGTGGGCGACGCGCACCAACGAGGCGTATCAGACGCTGCGCGATCCGTTGAAGCGCGCCACTTATCTGCTGCATCTGCGTGGTATCGACGTCGGCGCGGAGAACAATACGGCGATGGAGCCGGCGTTCCTCATGCAGCAAATGGAATGGCGCGAAGGGATCGAAGACGCGGCCGCGGCGAAGAACGTCGACGCGCTCGACGCCTTGCTCACGGAACTGCGCGACGAAGAGCGCATGCGTTTCGACAAGCTAGGCGCGTTGCTCGACAGCGGCGCGAATCAGGCCGCAGGCGAGGCCGTGCGGCAGTTGATGTTCATCGAGCGGGTGGCGTCGGAAATCGGTACGCAGATCGAGCGGCTCGACTCCTAGCGAGCCCGCGCCGCGCGCAGCAGCGGGAGCGCGGCCACGTTCGCCAGCCGAGCCGTAGCTTTATATCCAGCAACGCGAAAATTCAGGACGGGGCCGAGCGGCCCCGAGAAGACCCAGATGGCCTTACTGCAAATCTCCGAACCCGGCATGGCGCCGGCACCCCACCAGCGGCGTCTGGCGGTCGGCATCGATCTCGGCACCACCAATTCCCTCGTCGCCGCCGTGCGCAGCGGCGTGCCCGACGTGCTGCCCGACGAAGACGGCCATGCGCTGCTGCCGTCGGTGGTGCGCTACCTGGAAAAGGGCGGCCGCCGGATCGGCCGTACGGCCAAGGCCGAGGCGGCGAGCGATCCGCGCAACACCATCGTTTCGGTCAAGCGGTTCATGGGCCGTGGCAAGGCGGAAGTGGAAGGCGCCGAAAACGCGCCGTACGATTTCGTCGACGCACCCGGCATGGTGCAGATCCGCACCGTGGACGGCGTGAAGAGCCCCGTCGAAGTGTCGGCCGAAATTCTCGCGACGCTGCGCCAGCGCGCCGAGGACACGCTCGGCGATGAACTCGTCGGCGCGGTCATTACGGTGCCGGCTTACTTCGACGAAGCCCAGCGTCAGGCGACCAAAGACGCCGCGCGTCTGGCCGGCCTGAATGTGCTGCGCCTGCTGAACGAACCGACGGCGGCCGCGATTGCCTACGGCCTCGATAACGGTTCCGAGGGGCTGTACGCCGTGTACGACCTTGGCGGCGGCACCTTCGACCTGTCGATTCTCAAGCTCACCAAAGGCGTGTTCGAAGTGCTCGCGGCGGGCGGCGATTCCGCGCTCGGCGGCGACGATTTCGATCACGCGCTGTATCGCCATGTGTTGGAGCAGGTGGGCATCGCGCCGCAAACGCTCGCACCCGAAGACGTCCGCCTGCTGCTGGACAGCGTGCGTGTGGCCAAGGAGGCGCTGTCGGACGCGCCGGATGCGAAGCTGCAGGTCACGCTCTCGAGCGGCACCCGGGTCGATCTGACGATCGCCGAGGCCACTTTCGAGGCCATCACGCAGGCGTTGGTTCAGCGCACGCTCGGCCCGACGAAAAAGGCGCTGCGCGACGCCAAGGTCACGACGCAAGACATCAAAGGCGTGGTGCTGGTCGGCGGCGCGACGCGCATGCCGGTGATCCGCCGCGCGGTCGAGTCGTTCTTCGGCCAGCCGCCGCTGATCAATCTCGATCCGGATCAGGTCGTCGCGCTCGGCGCGGCGATCCAGGCCGACCTGCTCGCGGGCAACCGCGGCGCGGACGGCGACGAGTGGCTCCTGCTCGACGTGATTCCGCTGTCGCTCGGCGTCGAGACGATGGGGGGGCTGACCGAGAAGATCATCCCGCGCAATTCGACGATTCCGGTCGCCCGCGCGCAGGACTTCACGACCTTCAAGGACGGCCAGACGGCCATGGCGATCCACGTCGTGCAGGGCGAGCGCGAACTCGTCAGCGACTGCCGCTCGCTCGCGCGTTTCGAGCTGCGCGGCATTCCGCCGATGGCCGCGGGCGCCGCGCGCATTCGCGTGACCTACCAGGTGGACGCCGACGGCCTGCTGTCCGTGTTCGCACGTGAGCAGGGCTCGGGGGTGGAAGCGTCGGTGGTAGTCAAGCCGTCCTACGGTCTCGCCGACGACGACATCGCGAAAATGCTCGAAGAGAGCTTCTCGACCGCCGAGGTCGACATGCGGGCACGGGCGCTGCGCGAAGCGCAAGTCGAAGCGCGGCGTCTCGTGGAAGCCACCGACGCGGCGCTCGCCGCCGACGCGGAGCTCCTCGACGACAGCGAGCGCGCCGAACTCGACACGCTGCTCGATGCATTGCGCAATGTCGCGCAGAGCGACGACGTGGATGCAATCGAAGCCGCCACGAAAACCCTCGCTGAAGGCACCGACGAATTCGCCGCCCGCCGCATGAACAAGGGCATTCGCCGCGCGCTTGCCGGCCGCAAGCTCGACGAGATCTGAGCGAGAGCTGAGCCTTGCTGCAGCGGTACGCGGCCTGCTTTGTCCGCCGCTGCAAAAATTCGAATCGCGCCGCGTGGACTTAAAAAGTCCTCGCGTCGCCAGTAAAATGGTACGGAGCCTGTTTGAGGCCGCCGTGCCTCAGACCCAAACGGAAAATGTATGCCTCAAATCGTTGTGCTGCCTCACGTCGAACTGTGCCCGGAAGGCGCGGTGATCGATGCCGTGCCCGGCAAGAGCATTTGCGACAGCCTGCTCGAGCACGGCATTGAAATCGAGCACGCGTGCGAGAAGTCGTGCGCCTGCACGACCTGCCATGTGATCGTGCGTGAGGGTTTCGCCGCCTTGACGCCATCCGAGGAAGACGAGGACGATCTGTTGGACAAGGCATGGGGGCTCGAACCGACCTCGCGCCTGTCATGCCAGGCCATGGTGCCGGCCGAGCAGGATCTGGTTGTCGAAATCCCTCGCTACTCGATCAATCACGCGAAGGAAAACCACTAACAGGAGGATGCAGCCATGAAGTGGACCGATACGCAAGACATCGCGATGGCCCTGACTGACAAGCACCAGGACATCGATCCGCAACAGGTGCGCTTCACCGACTTGCACCGTTGGGTTACCGAACTGGAAGGATTCGACGACGATCCTAACCGTTCGAACGAAAAGATCCTCGAGGCGATTCAGGCTGCATGGATTGAAGACGCGGATTACTGAGCGTCACTGAGTTTTCCGGCGCCGGCCGGCTTTCTGCTCGCGCCTCCGGTTGCGGCAAAGAAAAAGGCGATTCCATTGGAATCGCCTTTTTTGCGTCTATCGAAAACGTATTCAGTGGGTGTCTAGCTTGCCACGAGTGTGCCGTTCTCAACACGAACGCGCTGACCCTGCTGGAACGGCGGCGCTTCATGGTAGGTGAAGTAACGCGTCTTGCCGCTTTCCATCCGCACGCGCACCGAGTACGACGTGGTGCTGCGGATATGTTTTTCGACCGAGTTGCCGGCAAGGCCGCCACCGAGCGCGCCGAGAACGGTCATCGCGGTGCGGCCGTTGCCACTGCCGAACTGATTGCCGACCACGCCGCCGGCTACCGCGCCGCCGACTGCACCGATACCCGTGCCATGACCTTCCTGACGTACCGCCGAGATGGCTTCGACCGTGCCGCATGTCGAGCAGTAGGCCGGTTGTGCGGGCTGTTGCTGGGCGTAATCAGGTGCCGGTCGAGCCTGTTGCTGCTGCGCGTATTGCTGCTGCTGGGCGGGCGTGGGGGTGGGTGCCGGCTGCGGTTGCTGAGCCGCCTGCTGTTGGGCAGCCTGCTGCGCCGTGGGGTTGGCGGGCGCTGCCGAATCGACTACGCCCGGCTGTGTGCCTTGCGTAGAGACTTGCGCCGCCTGAGTTTGATCGTTTTGCGTGCCGTTGCTGGACGCTTTCGGAAACAGGCCCGTAACGGCCGCCGTGGCGGCCAGGCTCGCGATGATCACCGCACCGGCAGCGGTCGCGACCAGCGGGTGTATCCGGCGTTGTTGCGCAGGCTGTTGGGATTGCGTGGTGGGTTGCGTGTTGGGATTGTCCATTTTGGCCTCCGTCTTTAGCAGAGTCGACTTTTAGTAAGGCAAAGTGTCTGACAAATCGATTCCGCAAGGGTTTCAATTTGTAACGATTTCCGGGCAATCATCCTGACGGCGCCGCGTTGGAGGCACGTGCTCGAATGGTGATCCCATACAGCCTGGCCCGGCAGGGTGGGCAGTTTTTACCGATGGTTACAAACTTGCGGCGAGCCGCCACACGTCTTCGGAGCAGCAAGAAAAACGCCCGGCTCATGCCGGGCGCTTGGGGTGTGTTCAACCGCAACTTCGACCGCGCGGCGATCAGTCTTCGCGGCGCAGATGCGGGAACAGAATCACATCGCGGATGCTCGGGCTGTCGGTCAGCATCATGACAAGGCGGTCGATGCCGATGCCGCAACCGCCGGCCGGCGGCATGCCGTATTCCAGCGCGCGAATATAGTCCGCGTCGTAGAACATCGCTTCTTCGTCGCCGGCGTCTTTCTGGTCGACCTGCTTCTTGAAGCGCGCTGCCTGGTCTTCCGGATCGTTCAGTTCCGAGAAGCCATTGGCGATTTCACGGCCGGTGATAAACAGTTCGAAACGCTCCGTAATGCCTTCAACCTTGTCCGACGCGCGCGCGAGCGGCGACACCTCGATCGGATAATCGATGATGTAAGTCGGCTCCCACAATTGCGACTCGGCGGTTTCTTCGAACAGCGCCAGTTGCAGCGAACCGACGCCCGCGTTCAGGAACTGCGGCTGCGACGCATCCACGCCGAACTTCTTCAGCTCGGTGCGCAGGAAAGCGCTGTCGGCGAGTTGCTCGTTCGTGTATTGCGGCGCGTATTTCTGGATGGCTTGCGTGATCGTGAGGCGATGGAACGGCTTCGCCAGATCGAGTTCGCGGCCCTGATACGTGATGGTAGCCGTGCCCAGCGCGTCGATCGCCGCCTGGCGGATCAGCTGCTCGGTGAAATCCATCAGCCACTTGTAGTCGGTGTACGCGGCGTAGAACTCGATCATCGTGAATTCCGGATTGTGGCGCACGGACACGCCCTCATTGCGGAAGTTACGGTTGATCTCGAACACACGCTCGAAGCCGCCGACCACGAGGCGCTTCAGATACAGCTCCGGCGCGATACGCAGGAACATCTGCATGTCGAGCGCGTTGTGGTGCGTGGTGAACGGCTTGGCCGCCGCGCCGCCCGGAATCGGGTGCAGCATGGGCGTTTCGACTTCCATGAAGTCGGCGTCCGACATGAACTTGCGGATCGACGAAATCGCCTTGGTGCGCGCGACGAACGTCTTGCGCGTTTCCGGCGTGACGATCAGATCGACATAGCGCTGGCGATACTTCATTTCCTGGTCGGCCAGACCGTGGAACTTGTCGGGCAGCGGACGCAGCGACTTCGACAGCAGACGCAGTTCCGTGCAGCGCACCGACAGTTCGCCCTTGTTGGTGCGGAACAGCACGCCGCGCGCCGCGACGATGTCGCCCATGTCCCACTTCTTGAAGGCGTCGTACGTGTCCTGGCCAACGTCGGCAGGCGTAATGAAGAACTGGATCTGACCCGAACCGTCGCGCACCGTCGCAAAGCTTGCCTTGCCCATCACGCGTTTGAGCATCATGCGGCCGGCGATCGCGACTTCGAGCGGATTCGCTTCGAGCGCTTCCTTGTCGGCGTGCTCGTATTGCGACTGCAGATCTTCGGCGTGGTGCGAGGGGCGGAAATCGTTCGGATAGGCGACGCCTTGCTCACGCAACTCGCGCAGCTTTTCGCGGCGCTCGGTCATGATCTTGTTGTCGTCCACCTCGGGCACGACATTTTGCTGGGCCGCATTAGGCTGGGTCGGTTCGGTCATGATGATTTGGTATTCGGTGGCCCGCACGCGAGTGGCGCGCTTGCGGGTGGCCAGTCAGTAAAAACCTCAGGCGGTGTAAAGAAACAGCGAAGAAACAGAAAGAAGCAGCAGAAGACGGCGAAGATGCGGCGCGGCTTTTTCAGGCCGCGCCGATTGCGCTTAGACGCCCTGTTTCAGGCTGGCGCTGATGAACGGATCGAGGTCGCCGTCGAGCACACTCTTCGTGTTGCTGATTTCGACGTTGGTGCGCAGATCCTTGATACGGCTGTTGTCCAGCACGTACGAGCGGATCTGATGACCCCAGCCCACATCGGTCTTGCCGGCTTCGAGCTTGTCCTGCTCTTCCTGACGCTTGCGGATTTCCGCTTCGTACAGGCGCGATTTCAGCATGGCCATGGCTTCGGCACGGTTGCGGTGCTGCGAACGGTCGTTCTGACACTGCACGACGATGCCCGACGGCATGTGCGTAATACGCACCGCGGAGTCGGTCTTGTTGATGTGCTGACCGCCCGCGCCGGACGCGCGGTACGTGTCGATCCGCAGATCGGCCGGATTGATGTCCACTTCGATCGAGTCGTCGATTTCCGGGTACACGAACACCGAGGAGAACGACGTGTGACGGCCGCCCGACGAGTCGAACGGCGACTTGCGCACGAGGCGGTGCACGCCGGTTTCGGTGCGCAGAAAGCCGTACGCGTATTCGCCTTCGATCTTGATCGTGGCGTTCTTGATGCCTGCGACGTCGCCGTCGGTCTGTTCCAGCACTTCGGTCTTGAAGCCCTTACGCTCGCAGTAGCGCAGATACTGGCGCAGCAGCATGGACGCCCAGTCGCACGCCTCGGTGCCGCCGGCGCCGGCCTGGATGTCCAGGAACGCGTTGTTCGGATCGGCCGGGTTCGCGAACATGCGGCGGAATTCCATGTCGGCCACGCGCTGTTCGATGCCTTGCGCGTCGGCTTCGCAGGCGAGGAGGGTTTCCTCGTCGTCTTCTTCGCGGGCCATGTCGAACAGGTCCTGCGCGTCGCGCAGGTCGTTATCGAGCGACGTGAGCTTGCCCACCGTGTCGTCGAGCAGCTTCTTTTCCCGGCCGAGGGCCTGGGCGTGCTTCGAGTCGTTCCAGACGTCCGGGTCTTCGAGTTCCCGGTTGACTTCGATTAGACGCAGTGCTTTGTCGTCGTAGTCAAAGATACCCCCGTAGCGAGTCCGCGCGAGTGCGCAGGTCCGCCAGTGAGGCTTCGATCGCGTTGAGACGTTCCGCTTCCATGTCGATCTTTTATAGCTTCGTAAAAAGACGAAATTATAGCCGATCGGCGCGCCGCGCCGGAGGCTCTTGAGCGATCCGGCGCGTGTTTGGGATTGATTTTGTGGAGATTTTCGACGTTTTCAGGACGCCGGACACCGGACACCGGCGCGCTGCGCGAGCTTCAACTCGCCGCGTCAGGTCGCCACCTCGCCTTCGGTCTCTTTTCTTCCGCGCCACCTGCAGTCCGTAGCCTCAACTCGCCGCGTGCTCGACGATCAACTGCACGCGCGATACGCCGTTCCACGTATCGCTCGCGAGACGGTAGGCGACCGTGGTGCGGGCGGGCAGGGTGTCCGTGTGGTTGAACCAGATCGCGTTGAAGCGCTGGCGGCCGCGCACGAGTTGCAGTTTCAGGTGCTTGTCCTTCACCAGCGCCTGGGACGCGATATCGAATTCGCCCGAAAACACGGGCGCCGGAAAGCCTTGACCCCACACGGCGGCGTCGAGCATTTCGACGAATTGCGGCGTGAAGTACGCGTCTTCGAGCTCGCCGTCGGTTTCCACCGTGCGCGAGAGCGCCTCTTCGGACAGCCATTCGCGGCCGACCGCTTCGAACGCGGTGGTGAAGCGCGGCACGTCCGCGGCGGCGAGCGTAAGGCCCGCGGCCATGGCGTGGCCGCCGAATTTGACGATCAGGCCCGGCTCGCGCTTCGAGATCAGGTCGAGCGCGTCGCGCAGATGGAAGCCCGCAATGGAGCGGCCCGAGCCTTTGACGGTCTGGCCGCTGTCGTCGGCGAGCGCGAAAGTGAAAGAGGGCCGGTGGAATTTCTCCTTCAGCCGTCCTGCGACGATGCCGATCACGCCCTGGTGCCAGTCGGGATTGAAGAGCGTGATGGTGGTCCTGCCGTCCGGGTCGATCGCCGAGAGGTCGTCGAGCGCCTGTTGCTGCATGCCGGCTTCGATTTCGCGGCGCTCGCGGTTCATCGTGTCGAGTTGCTGCGCGAGGTCCCAGGCGCGGCCGATGTCGTCGGTCGTCAGGCATTCGATTCCGAGCGACATGTCCGACAGGCGGCCCGCCGCATTCAGGCGCGGCCCGAGCGCGAAGCCGAGGTCGAACCCCGACGCGCTGCGGGCGTCGCGCGCGGCCGCGCGAAAGAGCGCGGCGATGCCCGGCTGCATCTTGCCTTTGCGGATGCGCTGTAACCCTTGCGCGACCAGCACGCGGTTATTGCCGTCGAGCTTGACCACGTCCGCGACCGTGCCGAGCGCGACCAGATCGAGCAGACCGTCGAGGCGCGGTTCGGGGAAGTTATCGTTGAACGCGCCACGGCGGCGCAATTCCGCGCGCAACGCGAGCAGCACATAAAACATCACGCCGACGCCCGCAATGCACTTGCTCGGAAACGTGCAGCCCGGCTGGTTCGGATTGACGATCGCGCGGGCGGGCGGCAGTTCGTCGCCGGGCAGGTGGTGATCCGTGACCAGCACGTCGATGCCGAGCGCGTTGGCCGCTTCCACGCCGTCCACGCTGGCGATGCCGTTATCCACCGTGATCAGCAAGTCCGGTTTGCCCGACGGATTGCGCGCCGCCAGCGCGACGATCTCCGGCGTCAGGCCGTAGCCGTATTCGAAACGGTTCGGCACCAGGTAGTCGATCCGGCCGCCGAACATGCGCAGGCCGCGCACGGCGACCGCGCAGGCGGTAGCGCCGTCGCAGTCGTAGTCGGCGACCACCAGCATGCGACGCTGGTTCTGGATCGCGTCGGCGAGCAAGGCGGCGGCGTCTTCGCAGCCTTTGAGCGCGACCGGCGGCACGAGCCGGGCGAGGCCCGTTTCGATCTCGTCGGGCATGCACACACCGCGCGCCGCGTAGAGGCGCGCGAGCACCGGATGCAGGCCGTGGCGGGTGAGAATTTCAGCGTCGACGGGAGAGCAGGCGCGCGTAACGATTCGAGTCATTCGGAAAGGCCGTGGATCATTCGTTGGGTCATTCGATCATTCATTCGATGAACAGCGAGGCGAGCACGCGCCGCCGCCAGAATTTGCGCAGATCGCCGCGCGTAACGGAGAGCGTCACCGAGCCGGTGTCGCCGCACAGGGTCAGGCCGAGTTCGCCGAGCTCGCCGGATTGCAGCGCGGCGAGCGCCGGTTCGAACCAGTCTGTTTGCAAGGCGGCGAAGGCGTCGTTCCAGCGCGCCCAGTCCTGCTCGATGTAGGCCGCGGAGAACGGATCGAGTTCGACCAGCGTGGAGCCGCTCGTGTTCGTGTTTGCATTCGAGTTGGCGTTGAGCGCTGGCGCGCCGCCCGACGTGCCACGCAGCGCGTTATCCACAGCGCCGCGCGTCGCGCCCGCCGCCCGCAGCGCCGCAAACGACGCCGGCGGCGCAGCCGCCGCGACGCCCGAGGTCATCGCGAGGCCACGTGTGGCGGCGGCGTCGGAGAACACCCGTGCAAACGGGCTGCGCACCGGTTGCGCCGCGCCTTGCGCGTGAAACCAGATCGAGTTGACGGCCGGCAGGCCGCGCGCTTCGCGCGCTTCATTGACCGGATGTTCGAACCATGCCATTTGCACTTCGTTCTGCAGCTTCATCCAGGCGCGCGAACGCTCGCCGGAATGCGCCTCGTGCGGCAGCCAGATTTCAATGTTGCGCCCGCTCGCGCGCAACGGCGACGCGCCAGCCAACGTGCCGAACCCTTCGCCCGACAGATACCAGCGCGCGGGCCGCGGCGCTTCGATACGCACGCCGAGTTCCTCGATCAGCGGCCGCGCGACCGCGAGCAGGGCGCCGGCTTCCGCATCGGACAGATCGAGCGAGGCCGGATCGATGAGCACCAGATGGTCGTGCGCGATGCGCACATGCACCGGCTGCACGCAGGCCCATGTCGCGTTGCCGGGTTCACCGCCGTCGGCGCGCAGCATGTAGGGCGCGAGCGGCGCTTCGTCGGCGGCGGCCGCGCCGCTCGGCAGCGCGCCGAACTGGCGCGCTACCCAGCGCTCGTGCGGCAGCGTGCGCTGAAAGTCTTCGCCGATCACGCGCTCCACCAGCGTCGCGCGTGAAATCAGCCGGTCGAGGGCGGGACTGCGGATATCGTGAAGGGCGGTTGCGGCGTCCGCTGCGGCGGGCAGCGCGAAGGGCAGGAGAAGATGGAGGCGGTTGGCGAGCATGATGCTGCGCATTGTAGGGCAAAGAGTGCGAGTATTCCGTCCATCAGCTCCCGCTTGCTGAAGCCGCGGCGGCGGGCCATGCGTTCGCCGCCGTATCAGCCTGGCCTGGTCAGACCCGGGCCTGAAGCGTGGAGCAACAGCCGCGCGCGGCGGCACCGCGCAGACGACGATGGAGACCGTCATGTCGCGTGAACTCAAAACCGAACAGGAACTGCTGGCGCTGGTCGTCAAGGCGCTCGATGCCAATCCGGCCACGGCCGGCTGGATTCCAACCGGTTTTCACGAAACCGTGGACGACGAGACCGGCTGCAACTGGGATATCAGCCATCTGCACCGCGACCGCAAGGACGCCGACGTGCGCGAGGCGGCCAACAGCGCCGCAGCGGACATCATCAATGAACTGCGCGGGCGTTACAACCTGCGGTAGGTGGAATAGTTGTGCGTTTCGCGGCCGGCCATTGCGCCTGCGCGCCGCTGCAGACTGCCTTTGCGCGAGTCGGCGGCATTGTATGGCAAACTTCGCGCTTGATTGGTGGTGGCAGTCGCGGTGCCAGCGGCGGCGGGCGTCTTCCAGACCGCCGCGGATCGGGGTGGCGCGCCCATTGCTATGGGCATGGCGCGTCATGCCGGAACCATCCGCTGCGCAACGACACCAATAATCACGACGCTCGGGCCGCACGGCAGGCGCTTCACGCCTTCGTGCGCGGCACAAAGCCGAAGAAACGCAGAAAAGGATTCGCTTGAAATTTCCCTACGAATGGCAGATTGGCTGGCGCTACACCCGCGCCGGCAAACGCACGACCGGCAACGGCTTCATTTCCTTCATCGCGCTCGTCTCGATGTCGGGCATCGCGCTCGGCGTCGCGGCGCTGATCGTCGTGTTGTCCGTGATGAACGGTTTTCAGAAAGAGGTGCGCGACCGGATGTTGTCGGTGCTTGCGCACGTGGAAATTTTCTCGCCGACCGGGTCGATGCCCAACTGGCAGTTGACCGCCCAGGAAGCCCGCCAGAACAAGGAAGTGATCGGCGCGGCGCCGTATGTCGAAGCGCAGGCGCTGCTCACGCGTCAGGACGCGGTGAGCGGGGTGGCGCTGCGCGGCGTCGAGCCGTCGCTCGAGCCGCAGGTGTCCGATATCGGCAAGGAGATGAAAGGCGGCAGTCTGAACGCGCTGGTGCCGGGCGATTTCGGCATCGTGCTCGGCGCCGATCTCGCCACCAGTCTCGGCGTCACGGTCAACGACAAGATCACGCTGGTCGCGCCGGAAGGCACGATCACGCCCGCCGGCATGCTGCCACGGCTCAAGCAGTTCACGGTGGTCGGCATCTTCGAGTCGGGGCATTACGAATACGACAGCACGCTCGCGCTGATCAACATCAAGGACGCGCAGGCGCTGTTCCGGCTGCCCGCGCCGACCGGCGTGCGGCTGCGGCTGACCGACATGCAGCGAGCGCCGGAAGTCGCGCATCAGCTCGCGCGCACGCTGTCCGGTGATCTGTACATTCGCGACTGGACGCAGCAGAACAAGACCTGGTTCTCGGCGGTACAGATCGAAAAACGCATGATGTTCATCATCCTCACGCTGATCATCGCGGTGGCGGCGTTCAATCTGGTCTCGTCGCTCGTCATGACGGTGACCAACAAGCAGGCCGACATCGCGATTCTGCGCACGCTCGGCGCGCAGCCAGGCTCGATCATGAAGATCTTCGTGGTGCAGGGCGTAACGATCGGTTTTATCGGCACGGCCACCGGCGTCGCGCTCGGTTGCCTGATCGCGTGGAGCATTCCGTGGCTCGTGCCCATGATCGAGCACATGCTCGGCGTGCAGTTCCTGCCGCCGTCGGTGTATTTCATCAGCGAATTGCCGTCCGAACTGATTCCGGCCGACGTCGCGCGGATCGGCATCATCGCCTTCGTGATGTCGGCGCTGGCAACCTTGTACCCGAGCTGGCGTGGTGCGAAAGTCCGTCCCGCGGAGGCACTGCGCTATGAATGACCGTTCCGCTACTCTATCCATGGCTTCTTCAGATACCGTGCTGCATCCCTATGTGCTGGAAGCGACCGGCATTTCCAAGTCGTTCGTGCAGGGCGGTCTGAACGTGACGGTGCTCAACAACGCGGAACTGAACGTGCGGCGCGGCGAGAAGCTGGCGATCGTCGGCGCGTCGGGGTCCGGCAAGAGCACGCTGCTGCATGTGCTCGGCGGCCTCGACGACCCGAGCGCCGGGCATGTCTCCGTCATGGGCAAACCGTTCACCAAGCTCTCCGAGCGCGAGCGCAACGACCTGCGTAACCGCGCGCTGGGATTCGTGTATCAGTTCCATCACCTGCTGCCCGAGTTTTCCGCGCTCGATAACGTCGCGATGCCGCTGCGAATCCGCCGCATGTCCACCGAAGCGTCGCGCCGCGAAGCGCTCGCGGTGCTGGAGCGCGTCGGTATGGGGCATCGCGCGAAGCATCGTCCGGGCGAGTTGTCGGGCGGCGAGCGTCAGCGTGTCGCGATTGCGCGCGCGTTGGTGACGAAGCCCGCCTGCGTGCTGGCCGACGAACCGACCGGCAATCTCGACGGCGGCACCGCCGACACCGTGTTCAACCTGATGCTCGAACTGTCGCAAACGCTTGAAACGAGCTTCGTGATCGTCACTCACGATCCGGAACTGGCGGGGCGTTGTGACCGCATCATGCGGCTGCGCGACGGCGTGCTGCACGAAGAGCCGGTGGTGCCGGTCTGATTGCCGGACACCGGGAGCCTGGGCTGAGCCGTTAGCGAGGCACGCCATGTGGATCGATACGCACTGTCATCTCGATGCTTCGGAATTCGACGCCGACCGCGCGCAGGTCGCGGCGGCGGCGCAGCGCGCGGGCGTGGGGCGGATCGTGATTCCGGCGATCGGACGCGAGAATTTCGCCAGGGTGCGCGAACTGGCGCACCGGGTCGCCGGCGGCGCGTATGCGCTCGGCATCCATCCGTTGTTCACGCCGTCGGCGCAAGAGAGCGATCTTGATTTGTTGCGCATGGAAATCGAGGCGAGTCTCGACGATCCGCTGTTTGTCGGTATCGGTGAGATCGGGCTGGATTATTTCGTCGACGGTCTCGACGACGCGCGCCAGCAGTTCTTCTACAACGCTCAATTGCAACTCGCACGCGAATTCGATCTGCCGGTGATCTGCCATGTGCGCAAATCGCAGGATCAGGTGATCAAGGGACTCCGGCGGCATCAGATTCATCGCGGCATTGCGCATGCATTCAACGGCAGTTTTCAGCAGGCTCAGGCGTATATCGACCAGGGCATGCATCTCGGTTTCGGCGGCAATCTGACGTTCGAGCGGGCGCGGCAAATCCGCCGCCTCGCCGAACAGTTGCCGTTCGACGCACTGGTCGTCGAGACCGATGCGCCGGACATCGCGCCGGCCTGGATCTACAAGCAGCGCAACTCGCCGGAGCAGATTCCAGCGATCGGCGCGGGCCTCGCGGAACTGCGCGGCATGACAGCCGATGAAGCAGCCCTAGGCACAACGGCTAACGCGCTCGCCGCGCTGCCGCGGCTCGCACTTTCCTCTGCATAATTGAACTCGATGGTCTGAGTGGTTCGCGCCGGGCGACACCCACGTCCGGCGGGTTCGTTGACGCCCGCGCGTAGGCGTTGTGTCGTCCGGCGTCTGCTGGCGGAGGGCGGATGCGGGCATGGTGGTGCGGGTTTGCGTTGGGAGTGGTCTGGCTGCAGCGGCAGGCGGCGCTGCCGGATTGGGTGGCGATGTGCGGGCTGGTGATGGTCGTGTGCGCTGCGGTTGTCGTGGCGGTGTGGGGGTTGGGCGGGGCTGAGGGGTTGGTGGAGGGGCATGGGGCGGTGGGTGCGGCAGCCGGTTTGGCTGCTGGCGCGAAGGAGTGTTTAGCTCCGGCGTCGGCGTCGGCGTCGGCGTCGTCGCCGCCGCCAACCGCCGCGCCTACGTTTGGCGCGTACGCTCGCGCCGCGAAGCTCGCTTCACTCATAACTCGCGTCCGCTTTACCCCGCGCCTGCGTTCAGTCGCCGGTTGGGGCGCCCTGTGGTGCGCCGCGTTGTGCGCGGGCTTCGGCTACGCCGCCCTGCGCGCGGAGATGCGCCTCGCGGTGAGCTTGCCGACTGCATGGGAAGGCCGCGATATCGAAGTCTCCGGCACGATCAAAGGCTTGCCGTCACGCGACGAAAACGGCGCGCGTTTTCTATTCGACGTCGAATCGGCCGACGCGCCTATTGCCAATTTCCCGCGTGTGATCCAGCTATCGTGGATTGCCGAAGATGCGCCGCCGCCGATCCTCGAACCCGGCGCACGCTGGCAGTTGACCGTCCGGCTCAAACGTCCGCATGGCAACGCCAACTTCGGCGTGCGGGATGCCGAGGCCAATCTGCTCGCCCGCAACGTGCGGGCCACCGGCTACGTGAGCGCGCCGGCTCGCGCGGTGCGATTGGGTGGCCACGCACGCGGGATCGGCGTGACGGTGGACCGCTGGCGAGCGGCGCTGCGCGCGCGGATCCTCGCGGTGCTCGGGGATGCGCCCCACCGCGGGATCGTCGTGGCGCTCGCCATCGGCGCGCAGGACGAAGTCAGCGCCGCGGACTGGCTGCTGATGCGCGGCACGGGGACGAGTCATCTCGTGGCGATTTCGGGACTGCACATTGGCTTCGTCGCGGGCCTCGCGGGCTGGCTCGCGGGAGCGCTGTGGCGGCGCACCGGCTGGATCGGCCGCGACTGGCCCTTGCGGCTGCCCGCACAAGTCGTCGCGATGACGGGCGGTGCGCTGTTCGCCGCGCTGCACGCCGCGTTGGCCGGCTTCAATGTGCCGGCGCAGCGCGCGCTATGGATGGCGGCTGTGGTCGCGCTCGCGTTCGTCAGCGGGCGCAATGTGGCGCGATCCGCGGTGCTTGCATGGGCATTGGGGCTCGTGCTGCTGATCGATCCCTGGGCGGTCGTGTCGGCGGGATTCTGGTTGTCCTTCTGCGCGGTCGCGGCGATCCTGTTCGCCATGTCGGGACGCCCGCAAGTGCAGGACCACGAACAGCACCACGACGATGCGAACGAGAACGGTGAGGCACCGTCCTGGCTATCGAGGCTGCGTGCCGGATTGCCGCGCCGCGTGCGCGGCGCCGGCGAAAGACTGCGCAGTGCGGCGCAGGTGCAGTTCGCCGTGACAGTCGCGCTCGCGCCGCTCACCGTTTACTGGTTCGCGCAGATTCCGCTGATCGGTCCGCTCGCGAATGCATTCGCGATTCCGTGGGTGAGCCTGCTGGTGACGCCGTCGGTACTGGCGGGCGTCGCGCTGCCCGCACCGCTCGACGTCTACGCGTGGCATGTCGCGCATGCTTTGCTGGAATGCCTGGCTGCGGGCTTGCAGCGGCTGTCGGGTCCCGCCTGGGCGCTCTGGCGCCTGCCGCAACCGGATGCGTGGACGCTGGCCGCCGCCGCGCTCGGCGTGCTCTGGTGTCTCGCGCCGCGCGGCTGGCCGTTGCGCTGGGCCGCACCGCTGACGTGGCTGCCGCTCGTCATGCCGGCGCCGTCCGGGCCACCGCACGGCAGCTTCCGCCTCACGGCGCTGGACGTCGGTCAAGGTACGTCCGTGCTGGTGGAAACGGCGCGTCACACGTTGCTGTTCGATACGGGCCCGGGACCGGAGTCGACTCACGCGGGCGAGCGGGTGGTCGTGCCGTTCTTGCAGGCGCACGGTGTGAACGCACTCGATACGCTGATCGTCAGCCACGCCGATTCCGATCATTCGGGCGGCGCGCCCGCCGTTCTCGACGCGATCGAGGTGCATCAAATGGTGGCGGCGTTGGCGCCGTCGAATACGCTGTGGTCGAACGCGCGCCGGCACGGCGCCGACACGCTGCCCTGCGCGGCGGGGCAGCGCTGGCAGTGGGACGGCGTCGAGTTCACGATGCTCTGGCCCGACGCCGGTCCGCTGCAAGGCAAGCCGAACGCGCATTGCTGCGTGCTGCGGGTCAGCACATTGCCGCCCGCCACCGGCCAGCCGACCGCGGGCGTTCAAACCGTTCAAAGCGTTCAAGCAACGCCGCCGGTCATGACCGCCCTGCTCACAGCGGACATCGAGGCGCCGGTCGAACGTGTTCTGCTCGCGCGTGACCGCGGCGCATTGCAGGCGCAGGTGCTGGTCGTGCCGCATCACGGCAGCAAGACCTCGTCGACCGAGCCGTTCCTCGACTCTATCGACCCGCTCGTCGCGCTATTTCAGGTAGGCTATCGCAACCGTTTTCATCATCCGCATGCGGGTGTGTTCGAGCGCTACAAGGCACGGCAGATCGAACTTGGCCGCAGCGATACGGACGGTGCGGTGCGGGTCGAGGTGAACCCGGGCGCCGGGTCGAATCCTCGCGCCACGAGCGAAAGTGCCGGGCTCACGCTCGAGCGTTATCGCGACACGCAGCGCCGCTACTGGATGGACCGCTAGCAGGCTTGTCGGCGAAATGCCGGCCGGCATGGATGGATGAACGCAGCAGGACCGCACAAGAAGCGCGCTGCTGGGCAGAGTGCCTGCGCGCAAGCGCGCACGGAAGCCCCCGCCCGCAAAAAACAGAACGGAGATAGCCGCAGTTGAAAAACATCATCCACTTCTCGCACGCGAACGGCTTTCCGGCGTCGACCTACCGGACGATCTTCGCCGAACTCGCCGACGACTACGAACTGCGCTCCATCGAGCGGATCGGTCACGACGCGCGCTTTCCGGTGACGCAGGACTGGCCGCATCTGGTCGAGCAGTTGCTCGACGACATCGGCAGAACGTACGAACACCCGGTGTGGCTGGTGGGACATTCGCTCGGCGGCTATCTGTCGCTGATGGCCGCGCTGAAAAAGCCGCAGTGGGTGAGAGGGGTCGTGATGCTCGATTCGCCGGTGATCGCCGGCTGGCGCAGCAGCATGCTGCGGGTGTCGCAATGGACCGGCCTCGACGAGCGTCTCTCGCCCGCGGCCGCCACCCGTACGCGCCGCACCCAGTGGGCGAGCCGCGACGAAGCGTGGCGGCATTTCCATTCGAAGCCGGCATTCGCGCGCTGGGATGAGCGCATGCTCTCCGACTACATCGACTTCGGGATTCCGCAAACTTCGCCGGACGGCTCGCGTTCGCTGGCGTTCGATCGCCGCACCGAGTATCAGATCTATAGAACCTTGCCGCATACGCTCGGCTCGCGGCTCGCCCGGGGCGCACCGGTGCCGGTAGGTTTCATCGCCGGCACGCGTTCGAAGGAAATTCGCCAGGCCGGTCTCGCGGCCACCCGCCGCGCGACCGGCGGTCATGTGGAATGGATCGAGGGCAGTCATCTGTACCCGATGGAAAAACCGCTCGAAACCGCGCGCGCGGTGCAACGCATGTTGCATGAACTGGAGCGGCGCGCCTGACGCCGCGTTGAGTGCGGCGCATGGCCGCCGCGCCCGCGCCGCAAAAAACGGTGCATGATCGACCTGCGGCGACGGCCGCCGCGGTGGCATATGCGTGCGCAGACATCGCTCGGATTTTGCTGGGTTGAGACCCTGCTTTACGGTATAATCCGTTTTTCCCGCGAGCATCCAGCGATGACCAAATATGTTTTCGTCACCGGCGGCGTAGTATCTTCCCTCGGCAAGGGTATTGCCGCCGCTTCCCTCGCCGCGATCCTCGAATCGCGCGGTCTTAAAGTCACCCTCCTCAAGCTCGATCCCTACATCAATGTCGACCCCGGCACGATGAGCCCGTTTCAACACGGCGAAGTGTTCGTGACGGAAGACGGAGCGGAGACCGACCTCGACCTCGGCCACTATGAGCGCTTCATCAGCACGAAGATGCGCAAGGCCAATAACTTCACCACGGGCCAGATTTACGAATCGGTGATCCGCAAGGAACGCCGCGGCGATTATCTCGGCAAGACGGTGCAGGTCATCCCGCACATCACGAACGAAATCCAGGCGTTCATCGAACGCGGTGCGGCTTCCGCAACGTGCGGTGAGCCGGACGTCGCCATCGTCGAAGTGGGCGGCACCGTGGGCGATATCGAATCGCTGCCGTTCCTCGAGGCCGCGCGTCAGATGAGCCTGCGCATGGGCCGCAACAGCGCGTGCTTCGTGCACCTCACGCTGGTGCCTTGGGTTGCCACGGCCGGCGAACTGAAGACCAAGCCCACGCAGCACAGCGTGCAGAAGCTGCGCGAAATCGGTATCTCGCCGCACGTGCTGCTGTGCCGTGCCGACCGCCGCATTCCGGACGACGAGCGCGCGAAGATCTCCATGTTCTCGAACGTGCCGGAAGACGCCGTGATCTCCGTGTGGGACGCGGACAGCATCTACAAGATTCCGCAGATGCTGCACGATCAGGGCCTCGACGCGATCATCTGCGAAGAGCTCAAGCTCACGCCGAAGCCGGCCGATCTGTCCATGTGGTCCGATCTGGTCGAGAAGCTGCAGCATCCGAAGAATGAAGTCACGATCGGCATGGTCGGCAAGTATGTCGATCTGACCGAGTCGTACAAGTCGCTGATCGAAGCGCTGCGCCATGCGTCGATGCATACGTCGACCAAGGTCAACATCGAATACATCGACTCGGAAGAAATCGAGACGCAAGGCGTCGAAAGCCTCAAGCATCTGGACGCGGTCCTCGTGCCGGGCGGCTTCGGCCGTCGTGGCACCGAAGGCAAGATCGCCGCGATCCGTTATGCGCGTGAAGCGAAGGTGCCGTATCTCGGCATCTGCCTCGGCATGCAGCTCGCCGTGATCGAATTCGCCCGCGACGTGGTGGGTCTGAAAGACGCGAACAGCACCGAGTTCGATCAGGAAACGCCGAACCGCGTGGTCGCGCTGATCACCGAATGGTACGACCGCGAAGGCCGCGTCGAGAAGCGCACGGAAGAGTCGGATCTGGGCGGCACGATGCGCCTCGGCTCGCAACGCTGCCCGATCAAACCCGGCACGATGGCCGAAGAGATTTATGGCAAGGACGTGAACGAGCGCCATCGCCACCGTTATGAAGTCAATAACCGCTTCGTGCCCCAACTCGAAGCGGGCGGCCTTATCATCAGCGCCCGTACCCCGAGTGAAGATCTGCCCGAAATGATGGAATTGCCGCGCAGCATGCACCCGTGGTTCGTCGGCGTGCAGTTCCACCCGGAATTCACGTCCACGCCGCGTGACGGCCATCCGTTGTTCAAGTCGTTCGTCGAAGCAGCGCTCGCGCACCACGAGGCAAGCACGGCGACCGCAGTCGGGGAGAAAGCATGAAACTGGGCGATTTCGAAATCGGGCTCGACAAGCCGTTTTTCCTGATCGCAGGCACCTGTGTCGTCGAATCCGAACAGATGACGATCGACACAGCCGGCCGGCTGAAGGAAATCTGCGCGAAGCTGAATATTCCGTTCATCTACAAATCGTCGTACGACAAGGCCAACCGCAGCAGCGGCAAGTCGTTCCGCGGTCTGGGCATGGACGAAGGTTTGCGCATCCTGTCCGAAGTGAAGCGTCAACTCGGTCTGCCCGTGCTGACCGATGTTCACGCCGAGCACGAGATCGAGCAGGTCGCCTCGGTGGTCGACGTGCTGCAAACGCCGGCTTTCCTGTGCCGTCAAACGGACTTCATCCACGCTTGCGCGCGTTCGGGCAAACCGGTCAACATCAAGAAGGGCCAGTTTCTCGCACCGCACGACATGAAGAACGTGATCGACAAGGCGCGTGATGCGGCGCGTGAAGCGGGTCTGTCGGAAGACCGTTTCATGGCGTGTGAGCGCGGCGTGTCGTTTGGCTATAACAATCTCGTGTCGGACATGCGCTCGCTCGCGATCATGCGCGAAACCAACGCGCCGGTCGTGTTCGACGCCACCCACTCGGTGCAGTTGCCGGGCGGGCAGGGCACGAGCTCGGGTGGCCAGCGTGAGTTCGTGCCGGTGCTGGCGCGTGCTGCGGTGGCGGTGGGCGTGTCGGGACTCTTCATGGAGACTCACCCGAATCCGGCCGAAGCCAAATCGGACGGTCCGAACGCGGTGCCGCTTCATCGCATGGCCGATCTGCTCGAGACGCTGGTTACGCTCGATCAGGCCGTCAAGCGCGCGCCGTTCCTCGAAAGCGATTTCAACTGATTCAGGCATTCACCGCGTGTCACGATCGGATTGCACAATCGGCACGCGGCGAATGCACACAATGGTCGTCGAACGTATCGGCGCGCAAGCAGTTTGCCGGGGAGACCGGTCTGCGCCAGATACAGTGTCACAGTAAAGAATTCAACGTCATTTCTTGAGGAAACCATGAGTGCTATCGTAGATATCATCGGTCGAGAGATTCTCGATTCGCGAGGCAACCCCACCGTCGAATGCGACGTGCTGCTCGAGTCGGGCACGATGGGCCGCGCTGCGGTGCCGTCGGGTGCGTCGACGGGTTCGCGCGAAGCGATCGAACTGCGCGACGGCGAAGCCGGCCGTTACGGCGGCAAGGGCGTGCTGAAGGCCGTCGAGCACATCAACACCGAAATCTCCGAAGCGATCATGGGTCTGGACGCTTCCGAGCAGGCGTTCCTCGACAAGACGCTGCTGGAACTCGACGGCACCGACAACAAGTCGCGCCTCGGCGCGAACGCAATGCTGGCTGTCTCGATGGCCGTCGCCAAAGCCGCTGCTGAAGAAGCCGGCCTGCCGCTGTACCGCTACTTCGGCGGCTCGGGCGCGATGCAACTGCCGGTGCCGATGATGAACATCGTCAACGGCGGCGCGCACGCCAACAACAGCCTGGACATCCAGGAATTCATGATCGTGCCGGTCAGCCAGCCGACCTTCCGCGAAGCACTGCGCTGCGGCGCCGAGGTGTTCCACGCGCTGAAGAAGATCCTGTCGGATCGCGGCATGAGCACGGCAGTGGGCGACGAAGGCGGCTTCGCACCGAACTTCGGCAGCAACGACGAATGCCTGTCGACCATCCTGCAAGCCATCGAGAAAGCAGGCTACCGCGCCGGTGAAGACGTGCTGCTCGCGCTCGACTGCGCAGCGAGCGAGTTCTACCACGACGGCAAGTACCAGCTGGCTGGCGAAGGCCTGCAACTGTCGTCGACGGAATTCGCGGATTACCTCGCGAACCTGGCCGACAAATTCCCGATCGTCTCGATCGAAGACGGCATGCACGAAAGTGACTGGGCCGGCTGGAAGATTCTGACCGACAAGCTCGGCAAGAAGGTCCAGCTCGTGGGCGACGACCTGTTCGTCACCAACACGCGCATCCTGAAGGAAGGCATCGAGAAGGGCATCGCCAACTCGATCCTGATCAAGATCAACCAGATCGGCACGCTGACGGAAACCTTCGCGGCGATCGAAATGGCCAAGCGCGCGGGCTACACGGCCGTGATCTCGCACCGCTCGGGCGAAACCGAGGATTCGACGATTGCGGATATCGCCGTCGGCCTGAACGCCGGTCAGATCAAGACGGGTTCGCTGTCGCGCTCGGACCGCATCTCGAAGTACAACCAGTTGCTGCGCATCGAAGAAGACCTCGGTGATATCGCCAGCTATCCGGGCAAGTCGGCGTTCTACAATCTGCGCTAATGGCTGTTGTGCTGGCGCTGACCGATGAGCCGGTCATCCTTCGTTTCTGATTGACCCCGCCGCCCTGCGTATAGCGCAGGGCGGCGTGTATTTATTGTGCTTACTTCATGCGGCTTGTCACTGCTGTCCTGATCGTTCTACTGGCGCTGATCCAGTACCCGCTCTGGTGGGGGCATGGCGGCTGGCTGCGCGTCCACGAGTTGCAGCAGCAACTGGCGCAGCAGGTACAAAAGAATGCCGACTCGAAGCTACGTAACGAGCGCATTCAAGGTGAAGTACAGGATTTGCAGAACGGCACGGCCGCGGTCGAAGAGCGGGCGCGCTATGAAATGGGCATGGTGAAGGACGGCGAAGTGTTCGTGCAGTTCGTATCGCCGAATGCGCCGTTGCCGACGGCGAACACGCCATCGGTGACCACGTCCACGCGCGGTGAGATGTCGGCGGCGCCGCTGCATGTGGTGCCGAATCCGGAATCGCGCGCGAAGCCGGATCGCAAGCACGGCGGCAAAGGTGCTGCGAACGAGAAGAAGCCTGCGCACTGAGCTTCGTTGGGGCTCAAGGGCTCAATACGAAAGACGTAAAAAAGGCACGGCGAGAACCGTGCCTTTTTCTTTAAGCTCGCTCGTCCGGTCGGATTCTCGCGGCGCGTGGGCTTGCCGCCGCTCACCAACCCCAGTACGGCCCGTAACCGACGCCAATTCCCGTACCCCAGCCGTGCCCCCAACCACCACCGTAGTAGCTGCCGTACACACTGACTGGCGGCGTGTAGTAACGCGACCAGGCTTGCGCCGCGTTTTCGGCGGCAATCGCCTGATTCTGCTCGGCCATGACCTGCTGGTCGATCGCGTCATAGCGCTGGCGCTCTGCGGGTGTCAGCGGTTGGGCGGTGCCGGCCATGCCCGACTGGTCGGCGGGCAGGCGGCTATAGATCGGCGACGGCCCCGGCGGGTCCATCATGCAGCCGGCCAGCATGCCACTGCCGACGACGATAGCCAGCACGGCGGCCGTGCGTGCGTGACGCAGCATCGGCATCAACGAAGCAGGGTGGTTCATGTTCGATCTCCATCGGTCGGATGCCTAAGCAAATCATGCGCCGCCTCGGCCCGCCAATGATTCAACGCAATGTTCGACGATGCTGTGCCGCCCGAGCCCTGAAAAGGCAGCGGGCGACACGGTATTGTCTGCCGTGACACAAGCGTGATGGACCGGCGTTCGGCGCGCATGGAGCCCGCGCGCCGGCGGGCCCGTTCAGTGCCGCTGTTCAGCCGCGGGCGTCACACCTTGTGAGAGCGCCTCGGCGACAAAAAGTTGCGCGACATCGACCGGATCGAACTCGTAACGCTGGTTGCAGAACTCGCAATGAATCTCCACGTGACCGCGTTCTTCGAGTACGCCGTCCACCTCTTCGCGGCCCAGCATCTTCAGCATGCCGCCGACCTTTTCGCGCGAACACGTGCACTCGAAGCGCGTCTTTGCCGGTTCGAAATGCTGAACGTTCTCCTGCCAGAACAGGCGCCGGAAAATCGTTTCCGGTTCTTCCTTCAGCAACTCGTCTTGCGACATCGTGCCGCCGAGCGTGCAGACGCGTTCCCACGTGTCCGCGTCCAGATCGCCCGGATGCGGGACGATGCCGCCGTCTCCCGGCAGTTTTTGCAGCAGCATGCCGACGGCGCGTTCGGTGTTCGCCGCGAGCCACAGGCGCGTGTCGAGCTGCTCCGAGTGGTGCATGTAATGCTCGAGCACCTCGGACATCGAGTTGAGCGGGCCGTCCACGCCCGAGAGCGGCACGATACTTTGATACGGTTGCTGACCGGGCTGCTTGTCGGCCGGATCGAGCGTGATCACGCAACGGCCGTGGCCGCTCGCGTTCAACAGGTCGACCATGCTGGTCGTCTCGCCGATCACGTTGGCCGCTTCGCCTGACAGCTTGGCGGTGGCGCGCATCGACAGATCGGAGCCGCACTGCACCACCAGCATCTTGACCGGGCCGTCGCCGAAAATCTGCATGATGAGCGTGCCGTCGAACTTGAGGTTCGCCGACAGCAGCGCGCACGCGGCCATCATTTCGCCCAGCACCGTGCGCACCGGCGCCGGATAATCGCGGCGTGTCAGGACTTCCTGCCACGTATTGCGCAGCGAAACGATCTCGCCGCGCACCGGCGCCGCGCTGAACATGAATTTTTGCAACTGGTCGCTCACAACTTTTCCTCGGTCAAATGACGCAGCGTGATGCCGCGTCGTGCGCGGCGTGCGCACCGGCTGGCTAGCCGATGCGCACGAGCTGCGCCTTGTAATATTCGCGGCGCTCGGCATAGGTTGCCGCGCCGCGCTGCATGTTGGCGATATCCGTCTCGGTCAGTTCGCGCACCACCTTGGCGGGCGCGCCGAGAATCAGCGAATTGTCGGGAAACACTTTGCCTTCGGTGACGATGGCGCCCGCTCCGACCAGACAGTTGCGGCCGATCACCGCACCATTCAAGACCACGGCCTGAATTCCGATCAGCGAACCTTCCTTGATCGTGCAGCCGTGCAGCATGACCTGGTGGCCGATCGTGACGTTCGGCTCGATCGTCAGCGGAAAACCGGGGTCGGTGTGCAGCACGGCGTTTTCCTGCACGTTGCTGCCCGTGCCAATGGTGATGGGTTCGTTGTCGCCGCGAATCGTCGCGCCGAACCAGACGCTGGCGTTCTCTTCGAGCGTGACGTTGCCGATGATGCTCGCTGAATCCGCTACGAACACGCTTTCATGGATGGTCGGGGCGGCATCGCCAAGCTTGTAAATGGTCACAGTGTCTCCTCTTGATCGGTCGCTACGTGCGCGGAATAGGGCGCGAAACGGGCCGGCATGTCTTGCGCCGCCGGGCTGTGCCGCCACGCCAAGGCTTTGGTCACGTTGGATGGTCGTCGAATCGAGTATTGTAAACGGTTGTGTGCTTGAGCCGCTTGATACGGCGGCGCGATACGCCGCTTCGCTCCTGGGGCTGCCGGATGCGTGGTCGTGCCGCGGCTCATGCTTTGAAGGCCGCGGGTCGATGTATCGGCCGCGGCTCGCCCTGCCGTTTCCCTGGCCTCCGCGCCTTCGGCTCTTTTTGCTGCTTCCTTTGTCGATCCGCTTGCCATGATGTCTGCCGCTCCGTCCGCTCCGTCCGCTCCGTCTGATCCATCCGTCGCCGATTCCGGACGGCAAGCGCATTGCGCGCGCGCCGCCGCGCTCCACGCATTGTGCGAAGCCGATCCGGCCGCCAAAGCCGCCGCGGCCCGAAGGCTCTACGCGGCGGTACTCGAAGGCCGCATGGTGTGCGCCGCAGACCTCGAACTCGTCGAACCGGCCGGTCTACCGGGCCGTCCCGCTCGGCCCGAACTGGTCGATCCGCGCCAGTTGAAGCGGCGCAGCATGCAATCGCCGCAAGGGCGCGCGGTTCTGCTGCATGCGCTCGCGCACATCGAATTCAACGCCATCAATCTCGCGCTGGACGCGGTCTGGCGCTTTGCTGGCATGCCCGCGGCGTTCTACACGGACTGGCTCAAAGTCGCCGCCGAAGAGGCCTATCACTTCTCGCTGCTGGCCGCGCGCCTCGCGCAGTACGGCCACGTCTACGGCGACTTCCCGGCCCACGACGGCTTGTGGGACATGTGCGAGCGCACGCGCGGCGACGTGCTGGCGCGCATGGCGCTGGTGCCGCGCACACTCGAAGCGCGCGGCCTCGACGCCTCGCCGCCGATTCGGGCGCGCCTGCTGCAGGCGGGCGATCAGGCATCGGCGGCAATTCTCGACGTGATCCTGCGCGACGAAATCGGCCACGTGCTGATCGGCAACCGCTGGTTCCGGCACCTGTGCGACGCCAGCGGATTCGACCCTCACGACACGTACACGCGTCTTGCCGACCAGTATCACGCACCGAAATTACGTGGGCCGTTCAATTTCGAGGCGCGCCGTGAAGCCGGCTTCGACGAAGCAGAACTGGCCGAGCTGACAGCCCTCGCGGGCCTCGACGCTCCGCAGGCGGTGCCGCCGTCCGCCGCCGACTGAGGTTTCCTTCGCAATCCGGCGCCGCGCGTTGCCGGCCTATCTCGTTATAATCGAACGACCATTCTTTTTTGGACGTGCCGTTCATGAACTCTTCCCAGTCTGAATTCGTCGCCGTGCGCGGCATCCGTCTGCATGTGCGCCGCTGGGGCAACCCGGATGCGCCGATGCTGTTCATGCTGCACGGCTGGATGGACGTGGCGGCGTCGTTCCAGTTTGTCGTCGACGCGTTGGGCGGCGAGTGGCAGGTGCTGGCGCCGGACATGCGTGGTTTCGGCCTGTCGGACTGGCCGGTAGCGGAGCGCGGCGGCGGCAATTACTGGATTCAGGACTATCTGGCCGATCTCGACGCCTTGCTCGACCACTACGCGCCGACCGGCGAAGTGAATCTTGTCGGCCACAGCATGGGCGCCAACATTGCCTGCGTTTATGCGGGCGTGCGGCCGGAGCGGGTGCGGCGCGTGGTCGACCTTGAAGGGTTCGGCCTCGCGCCTTCGCACGCGGCGCAGGCGCCCAAACGTCTGCGCAACTGGCTCGACGAATTGCGCGATCCGCCGCAACTGAAGCGCTACGCGTCGCTCGAGGACGTCGCCGCGCGTCTCATCAAGACCAATCCGCGCCTCGATCCGCTGCGCGCGCAGTTCCTCGCGCAGCATTGGTCGAAGCCGGATGGCGAAGGGCGCTTCATGCTGCTCGCCGACCCAGCGCACAAACTGCGCGGCCCCGCGCTGTACCGTCTCGACGAAGTGATGGCGACGTGGCGCAAGGTGAGCGCCAGGGTGCTGCACGTGGAAGCCGCCAACTCGCCGACGCTTGCGCAGATCGCCGGCGAAATTCCGCTCGACGAGTTCAAGGCGCGCTTTCAGGCGTTCCCGAACTGGCGCGAGAAGATCATCGACGAAGCAGGGCACATGGTTCACCACGACCAGCCGGAGCAGGTGGCCGCGCTGATCGAAGGGTTCTGCGCGTAGCGTTCTCGAAAGGCGGAGGAATCGCAAAGGGTGCTTCCTTCGGAACGCCCCGCATGGGAACTGCCTCCGGGCGGCGGTTGCGCGAGATAGCTCTGCGTCCACTTACTGCGTTGCAGTAAAATGAGTGCAGATCCTTTTCAAGACAACGATGAACGCCGACCTCCACTGTCATTCCACCGTTTCCGACGGCCAGTTCGCGCCGGCCGAAGTTGCGCGCCGCGCGCACGCGGGCGGCGTGACGCTGTGGGCGCTCACCGATCACGATGAACTCGGCGGCCAGCACGAAGCGAAAAACACCGCCGAAGCGCTCGGCATGGGCTATCTGAGCGGCGTCGAAATTTCGGTGACGTGGGCGTCGCGCACGGTGCATATCGTCGGGCTGGGCATCGATCCGACCAGTTCGATCCTGATCGACGGTCTCGCGCGCACCCGCAACGGCCGCGCCGCGCGCGCCGAAGCCATCGGCGAGCAACTGGCCACGCTCGGCATTCCCGACGCCTATCAGGGCGCGCTCAAATACGTATCGAACCCGGACATGATTTCGCGCACGCATTTCGCGCGGTTCATGGTTGAAAACGGCTACGCCACTTCCACGCAAGACGTGTTCACTCGCTATCTGGGCGACGGCAAGCCCGGCTACGTGTCGCACCGGTGGGCCAAACTGGCCGACGCGGTCGGCTGGATCCAGGCTGCCGGCGGCGAAGCCGTCATTGCGCATCCGGGTCGGTATGCTTACTCGCCGGTCGAATTCGACGCGTTTTTTGCCGAATTCATCGATCTCGGCGGCAAGGCGATCGAAGTGGTGACGGGCAGCCATACGCCCGACCAGTATCGCGAATACGCGGATGTCGCGCGCCGTTTCGGCTTCGAGGCGTCGCGCGGGTCCGACTTCCACGCACCCGGCGAAGGCCGTGTCGACCTCGGCACGTTGCCGCCGCTGCCCTCCGATCTGAAGCCCGTCTGGGAACGCTGGCTGTGAGCGCGCCGTGCCGTAGCGGCACGTCGAGCGCGAAAGTCGGCGGGGCGCGGCGCGCGGCACGCGCCTGGCTCCAGGCTTGGGCGCGATCTTCCGGCCGGTCTTCAGCCGCAGTTCATTTACCGTTCAGCCGCAGTTCATTCGTCAGCCAACGTTAGCCATGTCCCAATACTTCCGGCTTCATCCTGATAACCCGCAGCCGCGCCTCGTCAAGCAGGCCGTGCAGATCATCAACGATGGCGGCGTGGTCGCGCTGCCGACGGATTCCAGCTACGCGCTCGCTTGCCATCTGGACGACAAGGACGCGGTCGAGCGTCTGCGCCGCATTCGCGGACTGGACGAGAAGCAGCTTCTGTCTCTGCTGGTGCGCGATCTGTCCGAACTCTCGAATTTCGCGATGGTGGACAACCGGCAGTACCGGCTGATCAAATCGGTGACGCCCGGCCCCTATGTATTCGTCTTGCAGGCTACCAAGGAGGTGCCGCGGCGCCTCTCGCACCCGTCGCGCAAAACCATCGGCCTGCGCGTGCCGGATCATGCGATCACGCTGGCGATTCTCGAAGAACTCGGCCAGCCGCTGCTCGGCTCGACGCTGATCATGCCGGGGGAAACCCAGCCAATGAACGACCCGGAAGAAATCCGCGCGCGCCTGGAAAAGCAGCTGGATCTGGTGATCGACGGCGGCCCCTGCGTGTGCGAGCCGTCCACGGTGATCGATCTGACGGGCGCGGAACCGGTGCTGGTGCGGGCAGGGCGCGGCTCTCTCGCGCCGTTCGGCCTCGAAGAGACGGCATGAGTGAAAGCGGACAGACGCACGCAATCGCGTTGTTACAATAGCGAGTTATGGATTCTTCCCTGATACAGACCATTGCGGTATACGCGTTGCCCGTGATTTTCGCCATCACGCTGCATGAAGCCGCGCATGGCTATGTGGCGCGCTGGCTCGGCGACAACACGGCCTACGTACTCGGCCGCGTGTCGGTCAATCCGATGCGGCACATCGACCCGCTCGGCACGATCGCGATTCCCTTGCTGCTGTACTTCGCCACCAGCGGCGCGTTCATGTTCGGCTACGCCAAGCCGGTGCCGGTCGCCTTCGGCAACCTGCGCAATCCGCGCTGGGGCAGCCTGTGGGTCGCGGCCGCGGGTCCGGCCTGCAACTTCGTGCAAGCGCTGATCTGGGGCCTGTTCGGTGTCGCGCTCGCGGTAATGAATGTGGACGAGCCGTTCTTCACGCGCATGGCGGGAGCCGGCGTGGGCGTGAATCTCGTGCTCGGCGTGCTGAACCTGTTTCCGCTGCCGCCGCTCGACGGCGGCCGTGTGCTAATGGCGCTGCTGCCGCCGCGGCAATCCATCACGCTGTCGCGCCTCGAGCCGTACGGTTTTTTCATCGTAATGGCGCTCGTCATGACGGGCACGCTGACGCGTTACTGGCTGAATCCGCTTGTCACGATCGGCTACAGCGCGATCACCGCCATTCTGACTCCTCTTGTTTCGCTTTTCTAAATAATCATGTTCCCAGACCGTATCTTCTCCGGCATGCGGCCCACCGGGTCGTTGCACCTCGGCCACTATCACGGCGTGCTGAAAAACTGGGTGCGGCTGCAGTCCGAGTACCCGTGTTTCTTCTGCGTGGTCGACTGGCATGCGCTGACCACGCATTACGAAACGCCCGAAGTGATCGAAAAGAACGTCTGGGATGTGCTGACCGACTGGCTGGCAGCGGGTATCGATCCGGCGCAGGCCACGCTGTTTATTCAGAGCAAGGTGCCCGAGCATGCCGAACTGGCGCTCCTGCTCGGCATGAGCACGCCGCTGGGCTGGCTCGAGCGCGTGCCGACCTACAAGGAGCAGCAGGAGAAGCTGAAGGACAAGGATCTGTCCACTTACGGCTTTCTCGGCTATCCGGTGTTGATGGCGGCGGACATCCTGTTGTATCGCGGCTCGCTCGTGCCGGTTGGTGAAGACCAGGTGCCACACGTCGAAATGACGCGCGAAATCGCGCGCCGCTTCAACTATCTGTACGGCCGTGAACCGGGTTTCGAGCAGAAGGCGAACGAGGCGGCGAAAAAGCTCGGCGGCAAGCGCGCCAAGCTCTATCACGAACTGCGCAATGCCTACCAGCAGGAAGGCGACGACGAAGCGCTCGAACAGGCGCGCGCCATGTTGCAGGAATCACAGAGCCTGTCGATGAGCGATCGCGAGCGTCTGTTCGGCTACCTCGAAGGTTCGCGCAAGATCATTCTGGTCGAGCCGCAAGCCATGCTGACCGAGGCGTCGCGCATGCCGGGTCTCGACGGTCAGAAAATGTCGAAGTCGTACGGCAACACGATCGGCCTGCGTGAAGACGCGGAGACGATCACGAAGAAAGTCCGCACCATGCCGACCGATCCGGCTCGCGTGCGCCGCACCGATCCGGGCGACCCCGACAAGTGCCCGGTGTGGCAGCTTCACCAGGTCTACACCGACAAAGCCACTCACGACTGGGTGGAGAAGGGCTGCCGGTCGGCCGGCATTGGCTGCCTCGAGTGCAAGCAGCCGGTGATCGAGGGCATTCTGCGCGAGCAGCAGCCCATGCTCGAGCGCGCGCAGAAGTACATGGACGACCCGTCGCTGTTGCGCGCGATCGTCGCCGACGGCTGCGACAAGGCCCGCAAGTTCGCCACGGAAACGATGCGCGACGTACGCGAGGCCATGGGCCTGTCTTACAACTGAAGCAGCTGACGCAAGTGAAGCAGCTGACGCAAGTGACCCAACCGGTGAGCCGTGCTGAACGGCGGGCAAGTCGATGAGCACGCCCGTTGCCGCCATGCACGGACTGGGCGAGCCGTCCCCCTGGGTGCGCGATTGGGCGCATCTGGTCGCGCCGGGCGGCGCGGTGCTCGACGTCGCATCCGGCGCGGGCCGGCATGCGCGGTTCTTTGCGTCGCTTGGGCATCCGGTGACCGCCATCGACCGCGACGCGGCGGCGCTCGGCATGCTGCGTGGCGAGCCGCTCGTCACGCCAGTCGAAGCCGACCTCGAAGGCGCCGCGTGGCCGTTGCCCGCCGAGTCGAAATTCGCCGCCGTCGTGGTGACGAATTACCTGCACCGCCCGCTCTTTGCGCAGCTTTTGCGCGCGCTCGCGCCCGGCGGCGTGCTGGTTTACGAGACCTTCGCGCAAGGAAACGAAAGGGTCGGCAAACCCTCTAATCCGGCGTTTCTACTGGCGCCCGGCGAGCTGCTCGAGCGCGTGCGCGGCCAGCTCCGGGTGGTCGCATTTCAAGATGGGTTTCTCGCGCAGCCGCGCCCGGCCTACGTCCAGCGGATCTGCGCAATTCTGGAGGCGGAGCGCTCAGTCGACCCCGCGCAGGCGGCAGCTCCGCCTTGTTACGAGTTGGCTGGCTAATCCGCTACAATCGCGGTTTACCTGATCAAATTCATGGCGTTTCATGACTAACGGCAACCAAGGCAGCAACCAAGGCAGCAACGACGGCGTTCAGATTCGCGGCAGCATTCCTGCCATCATCACCCCGATGCTCGAAGACGGCAGCCTGGATCTGCCGGCGTTTCGCAAACTGATCGACTGGCATATCGCAGAGGGCACGAACGCTCTCGTCGTGGTCGGCACGAGCGGCGAATCGGCCACGCTGTCGGTCGAGGAACACGTGCTGATGGTCAAGACCGCGGTCGAGCATACGGCGGGCCGGATTCCGGTGATCGCGGGCTCGGGCGGCAATTCCACGACCGAGGCGATCGAACTCACCCAGCAGGCCAAGGAAGTCGGCGCCGACGCCACGCTCCAGGTCGTGCCTTACTACAACAAGCCGACGCAGGAAGGCATTTACCGCCATTTCGCGAAGATCGCCGAAACCGTCGATCTGCCGGTGATCCTGTACAACGTGCCGGGCCGCACCGTTGCGGACATGAGCAACGAAACCATTCTGCGTTGCGCGCAGGTGCCTGGCATCATCGGTGTGAAGGAAGCGACCGGCAATATCGATCGCGCCGCGCATCTGATCAAGTCCGCGCCGTCGCACTTCGGCATCTACAGCGGCGATGATCCCACCGCCATCGCGCTGATGCTGCTCGGCGGCCACGGCAATATTTCGGTCACCGCCAACGTCGCGCCGCGCGCCATGAGTGATCTCTGCAAGGCTGCGCTCGCCGCGGACGCTAAGACCGCGCGCGAGATTCATATGAAACTCCTGTCGCTGCATAAGAACCTGTTCATCGAATCGAATCCGATTCCGGCCAAATGGGCGCTGCAGCAATTGGGTCGTGTGCAGGGCGGAATCCGCCTGCCGCTCACGCCGCTCGATCCGCAATACCACGAAGTGGTGCGCGGCGCGCTGCGCGAAGCGGGCCTGCTGGGCTAGGCGGACAGCGTCCGCGGCACCCCCAGCGCCAACGAAAGCCTGCCACCGGCACTCCCTTAACCGACGTCGATCCAGCCCACGTTCCCGGCACACAGAACCAAGGCACCGCGTTCCAGCATCACGAAGGACCTCATGAAACGTTCCGCACTTTCCCTCCACGCAACCCGCATGGCGGCGCTGGCGCTTGCCCTCACGACGCTCGCCGGCTGTGACACGCTGAACGACTGGTTTGCTTCCGACCGCGTCAACTACAAGGGCGCGGGCAGCGCGCCGGCGCTCGCCGTTCCCGGCGATCTGAGCACCACGCCGACCGATCAGCGCTATGTCGCACCGCCGGCCAATCTGGCGCTGGGCGGCGCGCAGCAGCGCGCGGTCACGGCCGCCGGCAATTCGACCGAAGGTCAGCCGAACGCGCAGGATCCGTTCGGCATGCATATCGAACGTGACGGCGATCGCCGCTGGCTGGTGGTCGACGGCCGCACGCCGGAACAACTCTGGTCGCAGTTGCAGGAGTTCTGGCAGGAGAACGGCTTTGCGCTGAAGACCGACGCGCCGGCTACCGGCATCATGACGACCGACTGGGCTGAAAACCGCGCCAACATTCCGGACGACTGGTTCCGCCGCACGGTCGGCAAGGTCATCGATTTCGCGTATTCGTCGGGTACGCGTGACAGCTTCCGCACGCTCGTGTCGCGCGCGCCGGGCGAAACAACGGACATTTCCATCACGCACAGCGCGATGGAAGAAGTGATGACGGGGCAGGACAAGACGTCCTCGCGTTGGGAAGAGCGTCCTCGCGATCCGGCCCTGGAAGCGCTGTTCCTGACCAAGCTGATGCAGAAGTTCGGTCTGACCGAAGCGCAGTCGAAGCAGTTGCTGACCGACGCGCGTCCGGCGGTGGCGCCGACCACGCTCGACCAGAGCGCGGGCGCGTCCACGCTCGATCTGCAGGAGTCGTTCGACCGCGCATGGCTGCGCGTGGGCCTCGCGCTCGACCGCACCAACTTCACCGTCGACAACCGCGATCGTGCGAAGGGCATCTACTACGTGCGCTACGCGGATTCGATGCAGGAGCTGAAGAAAGAAGGGCTGTTCGGCAAGCTGTTCTACAGCGGCAATACGGCGAAGAAGCCGGGTCAGGAATTCCTCGTCAACGTTCGCTCGAAGGGCGATGCAGTGACGCAGGTGGCCGTGCTGAACGCGAACGGACAGGTGGACAATTCGTCCGACGCGCAGCGCATCGTGACGCTGCTGCACGCACAGCTGAACTAAGCGGACCGTGAGGTTCGCGAGTCTCGGCAGCGGCAGTGAAGGCAATGCCATGCTGGTGGAAGCGCAAAGCGGCGCGACCACCACGCGTGTGCTGCTCGACTGCGGTTTTTCGGCCAAGGAAGTCGAGCGGCGGCTGACGCGGCTTGGCGCGAGCGTCGAAGGTCTCGACGCGATTCTGATCACGCATGAGCATGGCGACCACATTGGCAGTGCGCTGACGCTGGCGCGCAAGTGGTCGATTCCCTTGTACATGAGCTGGGGCACCGCTCGCGCGGTAGGCGCCGACGAAGCCGACGTGGACCTGCAGGTGCTCTGGGGCGACGAAGCGGTGGCGATCGGCGACCTCAGCATTCTCCCCTACACCGTCCCGCACGACGCCCGCGAGCCGCTGCAATACGTGCTCTCGAACGGCGCGAGCCGGCTTGGTGTGCTGACGGACGTCGGCACGTCCACGCCTCATATCAGCTCGGTGCTGAGCGGATGCGACGCGTTGGTGCTCGAATGCAATCACGATGTACGGATGCTGGCCGGCAGCCGCTATCCGCAATCGTTGAAAGCGCGCATCGGCGGCAATCATGGGCATCTGAACAACGACGCGGCGGCTGAAATTCTGGCTTCGCTCGATCGTTCGAGATTGCGCCACCTGGTCGCCGCGCACCTGAGTCAGCAGAATAATTCGCCTGAACTGGCGCAGGCCGCTATGGCCGGCGTGCTGGGCGCGGCGCCTACAGAAGTGGTGGTGGCTTCGCAGGACGACGGGTTTGCGTGGCTGAGCGTCTGATCCGCGCCTGATTCCTGATGCTTGCCCCGCGCGCCAGGCGCCGCGATTCCATGAAAAAAGCCCATAACGATTACTCGTTATGGGCTTTTTCTTCAAGGCGGGACATTTGGAATGCCACGCCCTGAATCAGGCTTGGTTGCCACCCTTAGTTGCGGTTACCGCCGAAAATTCCGAGCAGCGCGAGCAGGTTGACGAACACGTTGTACAGGTCAAGGTAGATCGCGAGGGTGGCGGTGATGTAATTCGTTTCACCGCCGTTCACGACGCGCTGAACGTCGAACAGCATGTAGGCCGAGAAGATCACGATGGCGAGAACCGACACCGTGAGCATCAGCGCCGGCAGATGCAGGAACACGTTCGCGACCGATGCGAGCAGCAGCACGATCACGCCCATGAACAACCACTTGCCGAGACCCGAAAAGTCGCGCTTGCTGACCGTGGCGATGGTTGCCATCGACGCGAAGATCACACCAGTGCCACCGAAGGCGAGCATGATCAACGACGGGCCGTTCGAAAAACCGAGCACGAAGCTCAGGATACGCGACAGCATCAGGCCCATGAAGAACGTGAAGCCGAGTAGCACGAACACGCCGGCCGCGCTGTCTTTGGTTTTCTGGATGGCGAACATGAAGCCGAAGGCGATCGCGAAGAACGCCAGCATGCTCATGGCGGGACTCGTGGCGGCGAACAGCGAGAAACCCGTGGCGAGGCCCACCCACGCGCCGAGCACTGTCGGAATCATGGACAGCGCGAGCAGCCAGTAGGTGTTCCGTAGCACGCGGTTACGCGTTTCGACCGTGCTGACCGCGCCATTGCGGCCAAAGCTATACGGATGATCGTTCATGGTCTCTCCTTACCTCAGAAGCAAGTTGCGTATGGTTGTGAAGCGGGTTGTAGCGAGCCGAGCCGTGGAATTCCTGTCACCGGCGCGGCGCTCTCTTCCCTAAGATTGGCGCGCAGGCAGGGAGTTTCAATGCCCTGAAAATACTGACTTGGCACCCACACGGCCAACGCTACCAGTATTCGGAAACTCCTGCTTGGAGTCTTTCAGTGTTGTAAGGGTTCAATCGCAATCATACACGGGAACATGCTACAATAGCGGATTCATTTGAATCTGTAACCTCTTAATTTTTTGGAGTTTTTATGGCGATCGAACGCACCCTGTCGATTATCAAGCCGGACGCAGTGGCCAAGAACGTGATCGGCCAGATCTATACCCGTTTCGAGAACGCTGGTCTGAAGATCGTGGCTTCGCGCATGGTTCACCTGTCGCGCGCCGACGCAGAGAAGTTCTACGCCGTGCACGCTGCGCGTCCGTTCTTCAAGGACCTGGTCGATTTCATGATCTCGGGCCCGGTCGTCGTGCAAGCGCTGGAAGGCGAAAACGCCATTCTTAAGCACCGTGACCTGATGGGTGCAACGGACCCGAAGAAGGCGGAAAAGGGCACGATCCGCGCCGATTTCGCAGACAGCATCGACGCGAACGCAGTGCACGGTTCCGATGCGCCTGAAACGGCAGCAGTCGAAATCGCGTTCTTCTTCCCGCAAGTGAACGTCTACTCGCGTTAAGCAGGACTTGCCCTGCGCGGTTCGTGCAGCCGATTGGATTTATCGCACGAATCGCCCGGCAAAGTAGTAAGGTAAAAGCAGCAGGAATGGGCGCGAACGGCATTGCGTTCATGCAGCTTGTTGCATGAACGTAGTCTCGCACTGAAATGGCAGGATTCGATATGACGAGCAGTCCCACCGTCAACCTTCTCGACCTCGACGCCCAAGGGCTCGTCGCCTACTGCGACAGCCTGGGCGAGAAGCCGTTTCGCGCCAAGCAATTGCAGCGCTGGATTCACCAGTACAACGCTGCCGACTTCGACGGCATGACCGATCTGGCGAAGTCCTTGCGCGAAAAGCTCAAAGGGCGCGCCACGATCTCGATGCCCGGCATCGTCAGCGACCATATTTCGACCGACGGCACGCGCAAGTGGCTGATCGACGTCGGTAACAGCAACGCGGTTGAAACCGTCTACATTCCCGAAGAAACGCGTGGCACGCTGTGCGTGTCGTCGCAGGCCGGGTGTGCGGTCAATTGCCGTTTCTGTTCGACCGGTAAACAGGGTTTTTCCCGCAATCTCACCACCGGCGAAATCATCGGCCAGTTGCGCATGGCCGAGTTCGCGCTGCGCGCGTCGCGCGGTGTGGATGGCGGTCGCGCCACGGGCGGCGACGGCAAGGGCGAGCGCGTCGTCACGAATGTCGTGATGATGGGCATGGGCGAGCCGCTGCTCAACTACGACGCGGTCGTGCCCGCCATGCGCCTGATGCTCGACGACAACGCTTACGGCCTCTCGCGCCGCCGCGTCACGCTGTCCACTTCGGGTGTCGTGCCCATGATGGACCGGCTCGGCGCCGATCTGCCGGTGGCGCTCGCGGTCTCCCTGCATGCGCCTAGCGATCCGCTGCGCGACATGCTCGTGCCGCTGAACAAGAAATATCCGCTGCGCGAACTGATGGCGGCTTGCCAGCGCTATCTGAAAGTCGCGCCGCGCGACTTCATTACGTTTGAATATTGCATGCTCGACGGCGTGAACGACAGCGAGGCGCAAGCGCGCGAGTTGCTCGCCGTTACGCGCGACGTGCCGTGCAAGTTCAATCTGATTCCGTTTAATCCGTTCCCCGAATCGGGCCTCATCCGCTCGAAGCCGGAACAGATCAAGCGGTTTGCACAAGTGTTGATGGACGCAGGCGTCGTCACCACGGTGCGCAAAACACGCGGCGATGATATCGACGCTGCCTGCGGTCAGTTGGCCGGTGCGGTAAAAGACCGCACTCGCCTTGCTGAACGCACCGGGAAGGCAGCGAAGATCATCGAGGTTCGCGCCGTGTAATCGCGCGGGGACCGCAGGGCGCCGATGGTCGGGAAAGCTCCCCGAAAGCGCGAAAACCTGCGGTGCCGGCGTCGATTGAAAAGAAAGTTTGCAGAATCGATCGGAAGCGGCACACAAGGCCGCACATTTTGTTATAAACGGTCTGCGATTCGGACGTGAGGCTTGAGCCCGTCCGGCTTGCACGAGTAAAAAAGAATCGACGCGAAAGGATTTGGGATGAGTGAGCCGCAGCACCCGCAGCCGCAGGACACAGACACGAACGAAGGCCATCCGGCGCCGGTCGCACGGGCGGTGGTGCAGCCCGCCGTGCAGCCGGGCATGGATTCGTTGGCGGCGGTGGGCGCGCGCTTGACCCAGCTGCGTGAATCGAAAGGCTGGACGGTCGACGACGTGTCGGCGCGTTTGAAAGTGTCAGTCATCAAGTTGCGCGCGCTCGAATCGGGCGACATCAGCCACTTGCCGGACACGACCTTCGCGCTGGGTGTAATGCGTAGCTACGCGAAGATGCTCGGCGCCGATCCCGCGCCGTTCACGGCGGTGCTGCGCCGCGAGAAGGGTGTGGCCGCGCCGGATCTGTCGATGCCGGCGTCGTCGGGAAAAGATTTGCCGCGCGGGCGGGTGTCGCTGTCGCTGGGCGGCAGCGGACAAAAAAGCCGCTCATGGTTGTGGGGCGTGGCGGCGGTGATCGTCGCGGTGATCGCGCTCGGCATGTGGCACACCAACGGTGGCGATTCGTCTGCATGGCTTGCGCGTTTGAAAGCGAGCGCGAACGGTGCCGCTGGTGGTGTGACGGGCGCCTCGGGTACGGTGGCGCAAGGTCAATCAGCGGGTTCCGAAGCAACGGCGGCTGAGTCTGCGTCAGCGCCGGAGGCACAGGAGGCAGCAGAGAACGCAGCGTCGGCTACGCCGATGCCCGCGCCGCTTGCCACTGGCACGACGCCGTCATCGGCGCCGGCGGTCACGGCAACAATGGCTGCGCCCAAGGCAGGCTCGCAGGCCCAGGTGGCCGCAGCGCCGGGCGCGAGTGCGTCGGCGGCGGTGGTTGCGGGCGCGTCGGCGGCAACGGTGGCGCCGGCTGCCGGTGACTCAGTCGTCGCATTGCGTGTGACACAGGACAGCTGGTTCAGTGTGCGTAGCAAGGATGGCAAGGAGGTGTTCTCCGGCCTCGTGCACGCGGGCGATACGAAGGAAGTGACGGGCGCGGCGCCGTTCAAGATCACGGTTGGTAATAAAGCCGGTCTTGAATCGCTGACGCTCGATGGCCAGCCGGTCGATCCGTCGAAATATTCGGCTGCCAAAGGTAACGTGGCGCGTTTCGCGCTGCCTTGACAAATACGGTATGCGCCGCGGCCAACCGGTCCGCGGCGCTTTTTCAATTCAGGCGCCACGTCTTTTGTGTGGCGCATGCGGCGTAAATGGGTTTTTCGATGCATTCCGAAGCTCAATCCCAATCTGGTAGCAAGATTATTTCCGACGAGCCGGTGTTCGGCGGCCAGGCCGCGCGGCGCAAGTCGCATGCGGTCGACGTCCGTTGGGGCGGCCAGCTCGTCACCATCGGTGGCGACGCGCCCGTGCGCGTCCAGTCGATGACCAACACGGATACCGCGGACGCCATCGGCACCGCAATCCAGATCAAGGAGCTCGCGCAAGCCGGCTCGGAACTGGTGCGTATCACGGTGAACACGCCGGAAGCGGCCGCGGCCGTGCCGGCCGTGCGCGAGCAGCTCGACCGCATGGGCGTGTCGGTGCCGCTCGTCGGCGACTTCCACTACAACGGCCATTTGCTGTTGCGCGATTACCCCGCGTGCGCAGAGGCGCTGTCCAAGTACCGGATCAATCCGGGCAACGTGGGCCACGGCGCGAAGCGCGACACGCAGTTCGCGCAGATGATCGAAGCCGCGGTGAAGTACGACAAGCCGGTCCGTATCGGTGTCAACTGGGGCAGTCTCGACCAGGATCTGCTCGCGAAGATGATGGACGCGAACGCGGCGCGTTCCACGCCGTGGGAAGCACAAAGCGTGATGTACGAAGCGCTGATCCAGTCGGCGATCGGCTCGGCGGAGCGGGCGGTCGAACTCGGCCTGTCGCGCAACCAGATCATTCTGTCGTGCAAGGTCAGCGGTGTGCAGGATCTGATCGCCGTGTACCGTGAACTGGCGCGCCGTTGCGATTTCGCGCTGCATCTCGGCTTGACCGAGGCGGGCATGGGCTCGAAAGGCATCGTGGCATCGACCGCGGCGTTGTCCGTGCTGTTGCAGCAGGGGATCGGCGACACGATCCGTATTTCGCTGACGCCGGAACCGGGCGGATCGCGCACCGGCGAGGTGATCGTCGGCCAGGAAATTCTGCAGACCATGGGTCTGCGCTCGTTCACGCCGATGGTGATCGCGTGCCCGGGTTGCGGCCGTACCACCAGCACGCTTTTCCAGGAACTGGCGTCGCAAATCCAGACCTACTTGCGCACGCAGATGCCGGTGTGGCGCGATCAATATCCTGGCGTCGAGAAGATGCACGTCGCGGTGATGGGCTGCATCGTCAACGGTCCGGGTGAGTCGAAGCAGGCCAACATCGGTATCAGCCTGCCGGGTTCGGGCGAAAATCCCGCCGCGCCGGTGTTCATCGACGGCGAAAAAGTGAAGACGTTGCGCGGCGATAACATCGCGCAAGAATTCCAGCAAATCGTGAGTGACTACGTTGAGCGCAGCTATGGCCGCGCCACGGTAGCCAACTAAATATCGGCTCTCGACATACAGATGACTGAACAGAAGAAAAAGCTCGACAAGCTGTCCGGCGTGAAGGGCATGAACGACATCCTTCCGCAGGAAGCCGGGCTGTGGGAATTTTTCGAAACGACCGTCAAGTCGATGCTGCGTTCGTATGGATACCAGAATATTCGTACGCCGATCATCGAGCATACGCAGCTGTTCAAGCGCGGCATCGGCGAAGTGACCGACATCGTCGAGAAAGAGATGTACAGCTTTACCGACGCGCTCAACGGTGAAAATCTGACCATGCGCCCGGAGAACACGGCGGCGGTGGTGCGCGCGGCGATCGAACACAACATGCTGTACGACGGCCCGAAGCGCCTGTGGTACATCGGCCCGATGTTCCGTCACGAGCGTCCGCAGCGCGGCCGCTATCGCCAGTTCCATCAGGTCGGCGTGGAAGCGCTGGGCTTTGCCGGTCCGGACGCGGACGCTGAAATCATCATGATGTGCCAGCGGCTGTGGGACGATCTCGGGTTGATGGGCATCAAGCTCGAACTCAATTCGCTGGGCCTCGCCGAGGAACGCGCGGCGCATCGCGTCGAACTGATCGCGTACCTCGAAAAGCACATGGACGTGCTCGACGAAGAGGCGAAGCGCCGTCTCTACACGAACCCGCTGCGCGTGCTCGATACGAAGAATCCGGCCATGCAGGAAGTCGCGCAGAACGCGCCTAAGCTGATCGATTTTCTCGGCGAAGAATCGCGCGCGCACTTCGAAGGTCTGCAGCGCATTCTGAAAGCGAACAACATTCCGTTCACGATCAATCCGCGCCTCGTGCGCGGTCTCGATTACTACAATCTGACCGTGTTCGAATGGGTGACCGACAAGCTCGGCGCTCAGGGTACGGTTGCGGCCGGCGGCCGTTACGATCCGTTGATCGAACAACTCGGCGGCAAGCCCACGGGAGCATGTGGCTGGGCAATGGGCGTCGAGCGGATCCTCGAACTGCTGAAAGAAGAGCAACTCGTGCCGGAAGACGAAGGTTGTGACGTGTACGTGGTCCATCAGGGCGACGCGGCGCGTGAGCAGGCCTTCATCATCGCCGAGCGTCTGCGTGATACGGGCCTCGACGTGATCCTGCATTGCAGCGCCGACGGTCAGACGGCCAGCTTCAAATCGCAGATGAAGCGTGCCGACGCGAGCGGCGCGGCCTTCGCCGTGGTGCTCGGCGAAGATGAGATCGCCAACGGCACGGTCGGCGTGAAACCGCTGCGCGATACAAATGCTAACGGCGGTAAAAACGAGCAACATAACGTGCCCGCCGAAGACTTGACCGAATTTCTAATCAATGCGATGGTTGCAACCGCCGAAGACGGCGACGACTGATCGCGATGTCGTCGAGCCGGTTGGTTTGCAATCAGGCTCGACACGCACACGTAGCAAGAAAGAGGAAATCGCCGGGCAATGAGTTACCACGACGAACAAGAATCGATTGAAAGTCTGAAGGCATGGTGGACGCAGTGGGGCAATGCAACCACATGGATCGTGCTGGTGGCACTGGTGGCGGCGGCCGGCTGGAACGGCTGGAATTTCTGGCAACGGCGCGAGGCGGCGGAAGCCGCCGTGCTGTATGACCAGGTGCAGCAAGCCGTGGCATCGGGCGACAAGGCGAAGATCACTCGCGTCGCCGCCGACATGGAAGACAGGTTCAGCCGCACTGCGTATGCGCAGATGACCGCGCTGGGCGCGGCCAAGGCGCTGTACGCCGCCGGCGACGAACCCGCAGCGAAGGCGCAGTTGCAATGGACCATCGATCACGCGAAAGACGACGAGTTCAAGCAGATCGCCAAACTGCGCCTCGCTTCGCTGCTACTCGACGACAAGGCCTACGACCAGGGTCTGGCGCTGCTCGCCGAACCTCAGTCCGACGCGTTCAAAGGCATCGTGGCGAATGGCCGCGGCGATCTGCTCGCCGCTCAAGGCAAGCGCGACGATGCGCGGGCGGCCTACAAGCTTGCGCTCGACTCGCTGTCGAAAAACGATAGCTCGGCACGCCAGTTGATTCAGTTCAAGCTGGACGCGCTGGGCGGCTGATCGCCGCATGTAAGCGCCATAATCGGCGCCGCGTGTAACGACCAACCGGTCTCCTTTAACTAATTTCCTGAATGCTTCGTCCACCGATGAATCTGCTGAAACGTTACGCTGTGCCCGTTGCCTGTGCGATGACCGTCCTTACCATGGCGGCTTGCTCATCCACGAAAGACGAGCGCCGCGTGCCGACGCCGCTCACCGAGTTCAAACCCGTGCTCGACGTGCAGCAGGCCTGGAAGGCGAGCGTCGGTAAGGCGGGCCGCTATCTGTTCTCGCCGGTGGCGGTTGGCAATGCGGTGTACGCGGCTGGCGCGAACGGTTCGGTGGCGAAGATCGACGCGCAAACCGGGCAGGACGTGTGGCGTGTCAAGCTGCACGACGACCTCTCGGCAGGTGTCGGCAGCGACGGCACGCTCACTGCTGTCGGCGGCCTGAAGGGCGACGTGTACGTGCTCGGGGCGGACGGCAAGCAACTCTGGACCGCCAAGGCGCCGGGCGAAATCATTTCGCCGCCGCTCGTCGGCAACGGACTCGTGGTGGTGCGTACGGTCGACGGCCAGATCGTCGCGTTCAATGCGCAAACCGGCGAGCAGAAGTGGAACTACCGCAACCGCGCGGTGCCGCTCAACCTGCGCGTGTCGTCGGGCATGACGTTCGCGGGCGACGCAGCCGTGCTGGCCGGGTTCCCGGGTGGTGCGTTCGCCGCGATCAACCTGCAGACGGGCGACAACTACTGGCAAACGCCGGTGTCCTATCCGAAGGGCGTGACGGAAGTGGAGCGTATCAACGACGTGACCGGACCGCCCACGCTGGTCGGTTCGGAAACCTGCGCCGTAACGTTCCAGGGCCAGATTGGCTGTTTCGACGCGAACTCGGGCCGCGCGGTGTGGGAAAAGGCGTTTTCCAGCACGAGCGGTCTGGCGCAGGATGACCGCGCCGTGGTGGCGGCGGACGACTGGTCGGTGGTGTCGGCGTTCGACGTCAGCAGCGGCGCGCCGCTGTGGAAGAACGACAAGCTGAAGAATCGCGACCTGAGCGTGCCGTTCATTCTGGGTCACGCAGCGGTGCTGGGCGACTACCAGGGGTACGTGCACTTCCTGTCCCGCGACGACGGCACCCTCGTCGCCCGCCTGAAGACCGACGGCAGCCCGATTACCGCTGCACCGGTGCTGGCCGGCGAGACGCTGGTGGTGCTGACGCACGACGGCGATCTGTACGGCTACCGCCCGCGCTGATCGCGCGGGGAGGCAATCGCCGTTGAGCGTGCAGGCCGGCTTCGCCGGCCGTACGCGTTTTAGAAGAATGTGTTGCAGGGCAGAGTAAGTAGAAGAATTGCGCCGGACTGGCTGGTCCGGCAAGTCGGATCAGACATGGCACACGGGCCCACGTGGCCATCGGTGGCTGCTTGCGGCGCCACCATCGGCGGTATCTTCGCAAATATCGCGGAGCGTCGTATTCGAATTGGCGTGCGAGCCGTCGAGCAGGAAAGACCAGACCTGGCGGCCCCTTGGCGCCGCCCCATACAGCCAAACCCCCGTCCGCCCGGGTGCGCATATTGACAGCACATCCGGGGCTGGCCGAATTCGTGATAATTTTCGTCAAACGCTGCCGTGTAGCGGCCGCATGGCGTCGCTACGCGGACGGTCGATTTCGATCCCGCGTTTCACCGTGAACAACATCTGATGAAACCCGTTATTGCCCTCGTCGGGCGCCCCAATGTGGGGAAATCCACGCTGTTCAACCGTCTCACGCGCACGCGTGATGCGCTGGTTGCCGACCTGCCCGGTCTCACTCGCGATCGCCATTACGGCGAAGGGCGCGCCGGCGACCGGCCGTATCTGGTCGTCGATACCGGCGGTTTCGAGCCGGTCGCGAAAGACGGCATCCTGCACGAAATGGCGCGTCAAACCCGCCAGGCGGTCGAGGAATCGGACATCGTCGTGTTTATCGTCGACGGTCGCAATGGCCTCGCGCCGCAGGACAAGTCGATTGCGGACTACCTGCGCAAGGTCGGCCGGCCGATTTTCCTCGTCGTCAACAAGGCCGAGGGCATGAAGTACAGCACGGTCGCCGCCGACTTCTACGAGCTCGGTCTGGGCGACCCGCGCGCGATTTCCGCGGCGCACGGCGACGGCGTGACGGAGATGATCAACGAGGCACTCGAAGTCGCGTACGCCGGTCAGCCGGAAGAAAGCGACGAAGAGAAAGAAACGCGTGGCGTGAAGATCGCGATCGTCGGCCGTCCCAATGTCGGCAAGTCGACCTTGATCAACGCGCTGGTGGGCGAAGAGCGCGTGATCGCGTTCGACATGCCCGGCACCACGCGCGATTCGATCTATGTCGATTTCGAGCGCGGCGGCAAGCCGTACACGCTGATCGACACCGCCGGCTTGCGCCGCCGCGGCAAAGTGTTCGAAGCGATCGAGAAATTCTCGGTGGTGAAGACGCTGCAATCGATCTCCGACGCGAACGTCGTGATCCTGTTGCTCGACGCGCGCCAGGACATCTCGGAGCAGGACGCGCACATTGCGGGCTTCGTGGTGGAGCAGGGCCGCGCGCTGGTGGTGGGCGTGAACAAGTGGGACGGGCTCGATCCGCATGTGCGCGAGCGCACCAAGGCCGACCTCGAGCGCAAACTAAAATTTCTCGACTTCGCCAAATTCCATTTCATTTCCGCTGCGGAAAAAACCGGAATCGGCCCATTGATGCGCTCGGTGGACGACGCGTACGCAGCCGCCATGGCCAAGCTGCCGACGCCGAAGCTCACGCGCGCGCTGATCGATGCCGTTGAATTCCAGCAGCCGCGCCGGCGTGGTCCGGTGCGCCCGAAACTTCGTTACGCGCACCAGGGCGGACAGAATCCGCCGATCATCGTGATTCACGGCAATGCGCTCGACGCGATCACCGAAACGTACAAACGCTACCTCGAAAACCGCTTCCGGGAAACTTTCAAGCTGACTGGGACTCCATTGCGCATAGAGTTCAGATCGTCGACGAACCCTTACGCGGATAAAGGCTAAATCCAGGCTGAAACCCGCGTGTGTGCTGGCTTTGGCCGCCTGGCCAGGTCGCTCGCGCAAAAATGAAAATCGGCTATAGTGTAGCGGTTGACGGCGGATCTCTTTTTCTTCGTCGTCAATTAAGTCAACCTGCAAAAAAATACGGAGTTTGCTATGAGCAACAAAGGGCAATTGTTACAAGACCCGTTTTTGAACGCACTGCGTAAAGAGCATGTGCCGGTGTCGATCTATCTGGTCAACGGCATCAAGCTTCAAGGGAACATCGAATCGTTCGACCAGTACGTCGTGTTGCTCCGGAATACGGTCACCCAGATGGTCTACAAGCACGCAATCTCGACTGTCGTGCCAGCCCGCCCGGTGAATTTCCACCCGGATTCCGAACAGTCCTAACCCCCGTCGCGGCCGGCGTAACGTCGCCCGTTGGCGATTACTTCCGGCCGCCTCATTTTGATACCCTCCAATTTGATCAATGCAGCGCTTGTCGGCATCGACTTCGGTAAGATCGATTTCGAAGCCAGCCTAGAAGAACTCAGCCTGCTCGCGCAAAGCGCGGGCGCGAATCCCTTAGTCACCCTCACCGGGCGCCGGTCCAGTCCCGACGCGAAGATGTTCGTCGGCAGCGGCAAGGCCGAAGAGCTGCGTCTTGCGTGTGAGGCGAACGACATCGAACTCGTCATTTTCAATCACGCTTTGGCGCCTGCGCAGCAGCGCAATCTGGAGCAAGCGCTTAATCGGCGCGTGATCGATCGCACCAGTCTGATCCTCGATATTTTTGCGCAACGCGCCCGCAGCCACGAAGGCAAGCTGCAGGTGGAACTCGCGCAACTGCAGTATCTGTCCACGCGGCTAATCCGCGCATGGACTCACCTGGAACGGCAAAAAGGCGGTATCGGTTTGCGCGGCCCGGGTGAAACGCAGCTCGAAACGGACCGCCGTTTGATCGGCGAGCGCATCAAGGCGCTCAAGACGCGGCTCGAAAAACTGCGCCGTCAGCATGGCACGCAGCGCCGCGCGCGCAGCCGCAATCAGACCATGTCCGTGTCGCTCGTCGGTTACACGAACGCGGGCAAATCCACGCTCTTCAACGCGCTCACCAAGGCTCAGGCGTACGCCGCCGACCAGTTGTTCGCGACGCTGGATACGACATCGCGGCGCGTCTATCTCGGCGACGAAGCGGGGCAGGTGGTGGTGTCCGACACGGTCGGTTTCATCCGCGAATTGCCCCACCAGCTCGTGGCGGCGTTTCGCGCCACGCTCGAAGAAACGATTCACGCCGACCTGCTGCTGCACGTGGTCGACGCGTCGAGCGCGGTGCGGCTCGACCAGATCGATCAGGTCAACGAGGTGTTGCACGCAATCGGTGCGGACACGATCCGGCAGGTCCTCGTCTTCAACAAGATCGACGCGGTGCCGGAGTTGGCGGCCCGTGGGGACGCGGTTGAAAGGGACGAGTATGGTAATATTTCGCGCGTCTTTTTGAGCGCGCGCACGGGGCAAGGGCTAGACACACTGCGCGCTGCCATCGCTGAAATCGCTACTGCCGAACCTCTTCCCGAAACGCTGGTCGATCTCTCGGAAGAAGACCGGTCGGCAGCACCACGCGACGACCGCAAGGTCCCAGAACTCGGGCATTGACCCGTTCCAATTGCACTGACCCGCTGTCTACTCTGGTGAACGAACACAGGTGAACGATTACAACGAGCGGAGTATCTGGCTGCGCATGCGCGCCATGCTTTCACTGAACGATCCGCGCTGGGGCCGTGGGGACGGCAATGGCGAGCGGCAACGTCCAAACGAGCCCAAGCGTCCACCGACCAAGGACGGTGAAGGCCCGCCCGATCTCGACGAGATGTGGCGCGATTTCAACCGCCGTTTGAGCCGCGTGTTCGGTCGCAAGGGTGGCGGCGCGGGTGGCGGGCGGCCGGACAACGGTCGTGGCGCGCGTATCGGCGTGGGCATCGTGATCGGCGTGCTGCTGGCCATTTATCTCGGCAGCGGCGTGTTCGTCGTGCAGGACGGCCAGGCCGGCGTCGTGATGCAGTTCGGCAAGTATCGCTACACGGCAGGTCAGGGCGTGCACTGGCGTCTGCCGTATCCGTTCGAAGCGCATGAGCTCGTCAATATCGGTCAGGTCCGCCAGGTTGAGATCGGCCGCAACAACGTGGTGCGTCTCGCGAATGTGAAAGACGCGTCGATGCTCACGCACGACGCGGATATCGTCGACGTGCGCTTCGCCGTGCAGTATCAGGTGAAGAAGCCGACCGACTACCTGTTTCGCAGCGTCGATCCCGATCAGGGTGTGATGCAGGCTGCTCAGGCGGCGGTGCGCAGCATCGTCGGCGCGCGCAGCACCAACGACATTCTCTATCAGGATCGCGAAACAATTCGCCAGCAACTGGTCGCGGCGATCCAGCAATCCCTGGATGAATATCAGTCCGGACTCGCCGTGACCGGTGTGACGATCCAGGGTGTGCAGGCGCCCAGCCAGGTGCAAGCCGCGTTCGACGACGCCGCAAAAGTCCGTCAGGAAAACGAGCGCGCGAAACGCGATGCCGAGGCCTATGCCGCGGATCTGTTGCCGCGCGCGCAAGCCGACGTGGCGCGCCAGATCGACGAAGCGAAAACGTACAGCGACAAGACGGTGGCTCAGGCGCAAGGCGATGCCGAACGCTTCAAGCAGGTCTACGCGCAGTACTCGAAAGCGCCTGCTGTGATTCGCGAGCGCATGTATCTGGAAACCATGCAGCAGATCTATTCGAATACGACCAAGGTGTTTGTGGATAGCAAGAGCGGCAGCAACGTGCTGTATCTGCCGCTCGACAAGCTGGTCGAGCAGACCCGCCAGCGTGTGTCCGAGGCTGCTGCCGCTTCGGGCGCCGCGGCCGCTGCCGCGCCGCAAGCGGCGAGCGCTGCCGCGTTGCCGTCGGCCGCGCCGTCTGCCTCAGCAACCGGCACCGCTGCCTCCGCGCCGGCGGCGGTCGCCACGCCCGCCAGCCAGGCCGCAGCCAGCAGCGACGCGCTGCGTTCACGCGACTCCTTCCGCAGCCGTATGCGCGAAGACGACGTTCAATAAGGAGCGCACATCATGAACAAGATCATTGCGCTCGTCGTCGCTATCGTTATCGTGCTGTTTGCCGCTTCGTCGATGGTGTTCGTCGTCGATCAGCGGCATCTGGCTGTCCTGTCGTCGCATGGCGACAAGGCGCCGAGCCTGCTCGGCCCCGGCTTGCACGTCAAACTGCCGCCGCCGTTGCAAACGGTCACGCTGGTCGATAACCGTATCCAGTCGCTCGACGCCCCGGACGAAGACCGCTACGTGACGTCCGATAAAACCGATTTGCTGGCGAACCCGGTCGTCAAATACCGCGTGACCGATCCGCTCAAGCTGCTCGCCGAAACGCGAGGAGATGCGCAGAGCCTGCCGGACCGGCTCGCGTTGCTGTCGCGCAGCGCGCTCGGCGATGCGTTCGCGAAGGTCACGCTGTCCGACGCGCTGGCCCGTCAGCAGGCCGTCGCCGACGAAGCGCGTGCCGCCATGGACAAGGCCGCGGCGTCGCTCGGCGTGTCGGTGGTCGACGTGCAACTCACGCGTGTCGACTTCCCTGCGTCGATGGCCGATTCCGTCTACAAACGGATGATCGCCGCACGCCAGCAGATCGCGGCCGACGAACGTGCGAAGGGCACGGCCGAGGCCGACAAGATCCGGCAGGACGCGCTCGGCCAGCAACAGGCGGTTCTCGCGGACGGTTATCGTCAGGCGCAGACCATCAAGGGCGAGGGCGATGCCAAGGCCGCGGAAATCGCCGCCGAAGCGTACGGCGCCGACCCGCAGTTCTACCAGTTCTACCAAAGCATGCAGGCGTACAAGAACACCTTCAAGCCGGGCGACGTGATCGTGGTCGACCCGAGCAGCGAGTTCTTCCGCTTCATGCGTAGCCCGACCGGCGGCGCAGCCCCGGACGCTCCCGCGGTCCCGCGCAAACACTGATAACCGGAGCGCCGCGGCATCCGCATCGCGGCACCTTCATTCGCATGGATATAGCCGGCTCGTTACTGCTCGCGATCGCGTTGATGCTGATTATCGAAGGCATGTTTCCCTTCGTTTTTCCGAGCGCCTGGAGCGACACGTTCCGTAAAATAGCGGAACGTCCGCCGCATCAGATTCGTGTGGGCGGCCTGATCGTGATGGTGCTCGGGCTGATCCTGCTGTTTATCGTGACCTGAAGGCGCCTGCTTTTGCGGGCGGGCTGACAGGCTGCGCAGGCTGCCCGCGCTCGAGTGCAAATGTGCGCCGTTGCGTGCCAGTGCCTGAGAGTTCTGAACGCCGCGTAGTGCGGCGCCCAGCGGCCAAAAGCCGCAAGCGGTCGCCGCAGGTAATTGCAGAGACCGTGCAACGACCACGCAACGACCGCGCAACGCCCGCGACAGCCGCCAAAATCGAGCCGCCGCCCGCCATTCACACTCACTTACCGGCGCACCCAGACGCCGTGTTCAACGTCGTAGGACTGTATCGATGTCGACCTGGTTACTTCCCGAGAATATTGCCGACGTGCTGCCGTCGGAAGCCCGCAAGATCGAAGAGTTGCGGCGCCATTTGCTGGACCGTTTCCGTTCGTACGGCTACGAAATGGTCATGCCGCCGTTGCTCGAGTACCTCGAGTCGCTGCTCACGGGCGGCGGTCACGATCTGAATCTGCGCACCTTCAAGCTCGTCGATCAACTGTCGGGACGCACGCTTGGTCTGCGCGCGGACATTACGCCGCAGGTCGCGCGAATCGACGCGCATCTGCTGAATCGCCAGGGCGTGACGCGCCTTTGCTACGCGGGCAACGTCGCGCATACGCGGCCGCGCGGCCTGCACGCCACGCGCGAGCAGATTCAGATCGGCGCGGAAATCTACGGCCACGCCGGTCTCGAAGCGGACCTGGAAATCCAGCAATTGATGCTCGACGCACTGCGTCTGGCGGGCCTCGCGAAAGTGCGCCTCGATCTGTGCCACGCCGGCGTGCTCGCCGCGCTGATCGAAGCCGAACCGGCCGCGGCCGAGCTCGGGCAGTCGCTCTACGACGCGCTCGCGGGCAAAGACGTGCCGCGCCTCGTCGAACTCACGGCGATCCTCACGCCGGCGATTCGCGACGCGTTGCGCGCGCTGCCCACGCTGTACGGCGACGCGTCCGTGCTCGACGAAGCCCGCGCGCGCTTGCCGAATATGCCGGCCATTGCCCGCGCGCTCGACGATCTCGCGTTCCTCGCGAGCCAGGTGGAGGGCGCCGAAGTGATGATCGATCTCGCCGATCTGCGCGGCTATGCTTATCACAGCGGCGTGATGTTCTCGGCGTATGTGGACGGCGTGCCGAATGCAGTAGCGCGCGGCGGCCGTTACGACCACGTGGGTCAAGCGTACGGCCGCGCACGGGCGGCCACGGGCTTTTCGCTCGATCTGCGCGAGGTGGCGCGGATTTCACCGGTCGAAGCGCGCAGCAGCGCGATTCTCGCGCCGTGGCAGCATGACGAGGCGCTGCGCGTGAGCGTCGCCGCGTTGCGAGATGCCGGCGAGGTGGTGATTCAGGCGCTGCCCGGCCATGAGCACGATCTCGACGAATTCGCGTTCGACCGTGTGTTGGTCGAGCGCAACGGTAATTGGGTCGTCGAACCGCGCGCCTGAGCGCGTTCCGGCAGACCCGCCCGAGGGCGATCCTCAGGGCATGTCAGACGGCGTCGAATGTGTCGCCGAAGCAGGGCGCGGCCAGTGGCCGCGCTACTTTCGCCATACCCAACATAACGTGCATACCGTTGAGCGGAAACGGAAAAATTCGGAAGGTTCCGCGAACATAGGTAGAATACGTTTTTAACCAGCTTACGAAACAACATGTCTGCCAGCGCAGTGAATGTGAACCCCGGGCGTAACGTCGTCGTCGTGGGGACCCAGTGGGGTGATGAAGGCAAGGGCAAGATCGTCGACTGGCTGACGGACCACGCTCAAGGCGTCGTTCGCTTCCAGGGCGGTCACAATGCCGGTCACACGCTTATCATCGGCGGCAAGAAAACCATCTTGCGTCTGATTCCGTCGGGCATCATGCATCCCGGCGTCGCGTGCTACATCGGCAATGGCGTCGTGTTGTCGCCGGAAGCGCTCTTCAAGGAAATCGGCGAGCTCGAAGCCGCCGGGGTCGATGTTCAGAATCGACTCTTCATTTCCGAAGCCACCACCCTGATCCTGCCGTATCACATCGCCATCGACCAGGGCCGCGAAGCGCGCCGTGGCGCGGGCAAGATCGGCACGACCGGCCGCGGCATCGGCCCGGCGTACGAAGACAAGGTGGCGCGCCGCGGTTTGCGCGTGCAGGACCTGTTCGAGCCGGAGACCTTCGCCGAACGTCTGCGTGAGAACCTCGACTATCACAACTTCGTGTTGACGCAATACCTGGGTGTCGCCGCTGTCGACTTCCAGCAAACGCTCGACACGATGCTCAGCTATGCCGACCGTCTGAAGCCAATGGTGACGGACGTGTCGCGCCGCCTGTACGACGCGAACGCTAACGGCAGCAACCTGCTGTTCGAAGGCGCGCAAGGCACGCTGCTCGACATCGACCACGGCACGTATCCGTTTGTCACGTCGAGCAACTGCGTGGCCGGCGCAGCCACGGCGGGCGCGGGCGTCGGTCCGCAAAAGCTGAACTACATTCTCGGCATCACCAAGGCGTATTGCACGCGCGTCGGCTCGGGCCCGTTCCCGAGCGAACTGTACGACGCGGACAACGCCGCCCGTCAGGAAGCGATCGGCCTCGAACTGGCCACCGTCGGCAAGGAATTCGGCTCGGTCACCGGCCGTCCGCGCCGCACTGGCTGGCTCGACGTCGCCGCGCTGCGCCGCTCGATCCAGATCAACGGCGTGTCGGGTCTGTGCATGACCAAGCTCGACGTGCTCGACGGTCTGGACGAAGTGAAGCTGTGCGTCGGCTACACGGTCGACGGCCAGCATGTCGACCTGCTGCCGCGTGGTTCGTCGGAAGTCGCTCGCTGCGTGCCGGTATACGAAACGTTCGCGGGCTGGAAGGAAAGCACGGTTGGTATCAAGGAGTGGGACAAGCTGCCGGCGAACGCGCGTGCGTATCTGTCGCGTGTGCAGGAAGTCGCGGGCATTCCGATCGACATGGTGTCGACCGGTCCGGATCGCGACGAAACCATTCTGCTTCGTCATCCATTCAAGGTTTAAGCCATGGTGCAAGGTGTACCCATGATTGCGATGAAAGATCCGCGCAACGACGACAAGAACCTGTGGGTCGGCTGGGACGAGTATCACCGGCTGATCGAAATGCTCGCGTTGCAGGTGCACGAGTCGGGCTGGAAATTCGACAAGATCCTGTGCCTCGCGCGCGGCGGTTTGCGCGTCGGCGATCAGCTCTCGCGCATTTACGATCTGCCGCTGGCGATTCTTGCCACGAGTTCGTATCGTGAAGCGGCCGGCACGGAGCAGGGCGAACTCGATATCGCGCAATACATCACCATGACGCGTGGCGAACTGCACGGCAACGTGCTGCTGGTCGATGACCTGGTGGATTCGGGCGTGACGCTCGCACGTGTTCAGCAGCATCTGAAAGAGCGTTATCCGGCGATCACCGCGGTGCGTTCGGCGGTGCTCTGGTACAAGGGCTGCTCGAAGGTGAAGCCCGACTACCACGTGCAGTACCTGCCCACCAATCCGTGGATTCATCAGCCGTTTGAGGAATGGGACACGGTTCGTCCGCACAACCTCGGCGCATGGATCAAGCGTGGCACGGCACAAGCGCAGGAGTCGTCGGAGAAGTGATGCGAACGTCGGCGCCGAAATCGTTGCGTCGTCCCCCGCGTTGTCTCGCAAAACGGAGCTCATTGGGCTCCGTTTTTTTATGTGCGCGCCGTGCGCGCGTGCTTCGCAAACCGCGCATCGGCGATGCCGCTAATACGGCCCGCCCAGCAGACGCGCCCATATCGCGGTGCTACACTTCGCGGACCATCTCGTGGTGTATCCACAACAAGCCGGGCGGCGCCAGGCGGGCAGTTTAGAATAGCGGTCGCTTTTTCGCCCAGGGAACGGATTTCCTCGCGTTTATGACAGATAACAATCACGAGCACAAACAGCCTCTGCCTTCCCTCGCCATCGCTGCGATCGGAGTGGTATTCGGCGATATCGGCACGAGCCCGTTGTACTCGCTGAAGGAAGCCTTTAGTCCATCCCACGGCATTCCGCTGACCGAGCAATCCATTCTGGGCGTGATCTCGCTGTTGTTCTGGGCGATCGTGATCGTGGTCGGCATCAAGTACGTGTTGTTCGTGATGCGCGCGGACAATAACGGCGAGGGCGGTGTTCTCGCGCTGATGGCGCTGGCGCTGCGCTCGCTCGACGAGAAGTCGAAAATGGCCGGCTTGCTGATGATGCTCGGCATCTTCGGTGCCTGCATGTTCTATGGCGACGCGGTGATCACGCCGGCCATTTCGGTGATTTCGGCGGTCGAAGGTCTGGAGATCGCGGCGCCAAATCTGTCGCATCTGGTGTTGCCGCTGACCATCGTGATCCTCATCCTGCTGTTCTGGATCCAGCGGCACGGCACGGCCATGGTCGGTCGCCTGTTCGGTCCGATCATGGTGCTGTGGTTCGTGGTGCTCGCGGCGCTCGGCCTGTGGCATATCCTGCAGTCGCCGAACGTGATCCGCGCGCTGAACCCGTACTACGCTTACAGCTTCATGGCCGCGCACGTGCTGCAGGCCTACGTGGTGCTCGGCTCGGTGGTGCTGGTGCTGACCGGCGCCGAAGCTTTGTACGCCGACATGGGCCACTTCGGCGCGAAGCCGATTCGCATGGCGTGGTACGTGCTCGTGATGCCGTCGCTGGTGCTGAACTATTTCGGCCAGGGCGCGCTGCTCATGCACGATCCGAAAGCGATCGAAAATCCGTTCTTCCTGCTCGCGCCGGACTGGGCGTTGCTGCCGCTCGTGGTGCTGTCCACCGTCGCGACGGTGATTGCCTCGCAGGCGGTGATTTCCGGCGCCTATTCGCTCACGAGCCAGGCGATCCAGCTCGGCTACGTGCCGCGCATGAAGATTCTGCACACGTCTGAACTGGCGATCGGCCAGATCTATGTGCCGGTGGTGAACTGGATGCTGCTGTTCATCATTCTGTGCATCGTGATTGCGTTCAAGAGTTCGGACAATCTCGCGGCCGCGTACGGTATCGCGGTGACGGCCACCATGGTGATCACCACGGTGCTCGCCTGCGTCGTGATGGTGAAAGTGTGGAACTGGAACAAGCTGCTGGTGGCGCTGATCATCGGCGTATTCATGACCGTCGATCTGGGCTTTTTCGGCGCCAATCTGCTGAAGGTCGAGGAGGGCGGCTGGCTGCCGCTCGGCATCGGCGCGTTGCTGTTCTTTTTGCTGATGACCTGGTACAAGGGGCGCATGATCGTCAAGGAACGCACGGCGGCCGACGGTATTCCGCTCATGCCTTTCCTGCAGGGGCTGCTCGCGCATCCGCCGCATCGCGTATCGGGCACGGCGATCTATCTGACCGGCAGCGATTCGCTCGTGCCGGTGAGTCTGCTGCACAACCTGAAGCACAATAAGGTGCTGCACGAGCGCACCATTTTCCTGACCTTCGTGACGCGCGATATTCCGTACGTGAACGACGCGGAACGTGTGACGGTCAAGGATATCGACGGTGGCCTGTATCTCGTCAAGGCGGCCTACGGCTTCAACGAAACGCCGGACGTGAAGGCGGTGCTGCTCGAAGTCGGCCGCACGCATGACATGACCTTCGAATTGATGGACACGTCGTTCTTCCTCGCGCGCGAAACGGTTGTGCCGACTCAGTTGCCGGGCATGTCGGTGTGGCGAGAGCGCGTGTTCGCGTGGATGCACCAGAATGCCGCGAAGCCGACGGACTTCTTCAGTATTCCGGCCAACCGGGTGGTGGAGTTGGGGACGAAGATCGAGATCTGACGGTCGCCGTTGATTCATGAACGCCCCAGATGCCGGGGCGAAAAAAAACCCACGCGAATGCGTGGGTTTTTTTATGTGCCGCATGTTCGGCTGAGTCAAATTGCGCAGTGCTCTGCACCTCGGTTTACCGTGCTCGACAAGCGCAACGTGCACTACAAGCGCATGAAAAAATCACGCGCTTAACCAGCGATCTTACTTCTGCTTGAGCTTGGCGAATGCAGCCGCCATCGCGCCGCCTGCTTCCGGTTCGCGTGAACGCTGTTGCGGCGCGCCGCGTCCGCCGCCTGAGCGACCCGCGCCGCGATCCTGCTGGGCACCGCCGCCGCTGCGCGCCGAAGCCGCACCGACTTCGTCGTCCATGCGCATGGTCAGCGCAATGCGCTGGCGCTTCACGTCGACTTCGAGCACCTTCACCTTGACGATCTGGCCGGCCTTGACGACTTCGTGCGGGTCCTTGATGAACTTGGTCGACATGGCCGATACGTGAACCAGACCGTCCTGATGCACGCCGATGTCGATGAACGCGCCGAACGCAGCCACGTTCGTCACGACGCCTTCGAGCACCATGCCCGGCGTCAGGTCGCTGACCTTCTCGACACCTTCGCGGAAGGTCGCCGTCTTGAACTCGGGACGCGGATCGCGGCCCGGCTTTTCGAGTTCGAGCAGAATGTCGCGCACGGTCGGCAGGCCGAAACGATCGTCGACGAATTCCGCGGGCGACAGCCCGCGCAACGCGTCGCGGTTGCCCAGCACTTCGCCGACGTGCTTGCTGATTTTCGCGAGCATGCGTTCGACGACCGGATACGCTTCCGGGTGAACCGACGAGCGGTCGAGCGGATTCTCGCCATTGTTGATGCGCAGGAACCCGGCTGCCTGCTCGAACGTCTTGTCGCCCAGACGCGGCACCTTGCGCAAATGTTCGCGCGACGGGAACGGACCATTCGCATCGCGATAATCGACGATGTTGCGCGCCAGCGTGGCATTCAGACCCGAGACGCGGGCGAGCAGGGCGACGGACGCCGTGTTCGCATCCACGCCGACGGCGTTCACGCAGTCTTCGACCACGGCATCCAGCGAACGGGCCAGCTCGCGCTGGTTCACGTCGTGCTGATACTGGCCGACGCCGATCGCCTTCGGTTCGATTTTCACGAGTTCCGCGAGCGGATCCTGCAAACGGCGCGCGATCGACACCGCGCCGCGCAGCGACACGTCCATGTCGGGGAATTCCTTCGCCGCGAGTTCGGAGGCGGAGTACACCGACGCGCCGGCTTCGGACACCACGATCTTCTGCAGCTTGAATTCCGGATGACGCGCGATCAGTTCGCTCGCGAGCTTGTCCGTTTCACGCGACGCCGTGCCGTTGCCGATGCTGATCAGTTCGGCCTGCGTCTGCGCGCAGATGCGCGCGAGTTTCGCGATCGAGCCGTCCCAGTCGCGGCGCGGCTCGTGCGGATAGATCACGTCGGTGGCGAGCACCTTGCCGGTGCGATCGACCACGGCGACCTTCACGCCGGTGCGCATGCCCGGGTCGAGGCCGATCACGGCCTTCGGTCCGGCGGGCGCGGCCAGCAGCAGGTCCTTCAGATTGCGCGCGAACACGCGAATCGCTTCATGCTCGGCTTCGTCGCGCAGATTGGTCAGCAGTTCGTTTTCGATGTGCGGCTGCACCTTCACGCGCCAGCACCAGCGGCACACGTCGGAGAGCCACTTGTCGGCCGGACGGTTCTGATTGGCGATACCGAAGTGGCGCGCGATCAGCGCTTCGCCCGGATGCGGCACCTGCGCGTCGAGTTCCTCACCGAGGCCCAGCTTGACCATCAGCACGCCCGCATTGCGGCCGCGGAACAGCGCCAGCGCGCGATGCGACGGCACGGTGCGGATGGTTTCCGCGTAGTCGTAGTAGTCGCGGAATTTTTCTTCTTCGGCGTTTTCCTTGCCTTCCACCACTTTCGACGACACCACGCCCTGATTGAACAGGTAATCGCGCAGCTTGCCGAGCAACTCGGCCGTTTCGCCGAACTGTTCGGAGAGAATGTCGCGTGCGCCGTCGAGCGCGGCCTTGACGTCGGCGACGCCTTTTTCGGCGTCCACGTAGGTGGCGGCTTCGGTTTGCGGGTCGAGCAGCGGATTGGCGAGGAGCGCGTCGGCGAGCGGCTGCAGGCCGGCTTCACGAGCGATCTGCGCGCGTGTGCGGCGCTTAGGCTTGTACGGGAGATACAGGTCTTCCAGCACCTGCTTGCTGTCGGCGCCTTCGATCGCCGCGCGCAGCTCGTCGGTGAGCTTGCCCTGTTCGTCGATGCTGGCGATGATCGCGGCGCGCCGGTCTTCCAGCTCGCGCAGATACAGCAGGCGTTCCTCGAGGTTACGCAGTTGCGTGTCGTCGAGATTGTCGGTCACTTCCTTACGGTAGCGGGCGATGAACGGAACAGTCGCTCCTTCGTCGAGAAGTTGCACCGCGGCCGCGACCTGGCGCGGCTGGACGGACAGTTCGGCGGCGATGCGCTGTACGATCTTGAGTGCTACGGTTTCCGTCATAAGGTCTTGGTGTTCCTGCGGACTCAGTTCAGGGGCCGCGCGCTAACCGCACATGCGGGCACGTTAGGGCAAATGAGGCACGTGGGGCACGTCCGGGCACGCCGGGCGTGCGCGCTGCGACCAGGTTGCTGGAGCGGGGCATTTTGCCATAAATGCAAAAGGGCTCAACCGCAGGGTGATAGAATTTCGGGCATGTTCCGCTGACCCTCTACGACGTTGCCGATCTCCTTGTCCCTCAACCGCCTGGGCTCCCGCTTGGTCTCTCGCTTGACACCGCGCTTGGCATCGCGCTTGACTCCATTGCCGCCGTTTTTATCGTCGCGTTTCTTATCGCGCTCGCTGACGCGTTCCGTGCTGCGTTCCATGCCGCGTTTTTCGGCGCGTTCGTTGCGCTCACCGCTCGGCTCGCTCGCGGCGGCTTCGCGCCCGGTGTTCAGGTCCGCGTTCCTTTCTAATGGCGTATTGCTCGCGTCGTGTGCGTCGTGCGTTCTCGCCGCCGCGCTGGCCGCGCCTATTCCGGCCGTGGCGCAGTCCGTGCCGCCGGCAAGCAGCAGCGCTGCGCGGCCCGCGGGCGCGCTCGCCCCGGCCGCTGCGTCGGGCGTGGGGGCCATGAGCGCCACGAATGCGCAGGGCGGGACGAACGCCGGCGGTACGGACAGCGCCGGCAATGCGGCCTCGCCGAACAGTGGCTTCGACGCCCGGCAGAAAGTCCTGGATCAGCGCACGGAGGAGAACAACTATCGCTATGGCGTCGCGGAACACGACTGCTACAGCAAGTTCTTCGTCAACTACTGCCTGAACAAGGCGCGCGACAGCATGCGCTCGGTGCAGGCCGACATCCGCAAGGAACAACTTGCGCTCGACGGTGAGCAGCGCACGCAGCGTGCCCGCGACCGTGACGAGCAGGCCGCGCTCAAGCGTGCCCAGGAAGAAGCGGGCGCGCCGCAACGCGCCGCCGAAGACGCGCGCAACGCGCAGGCATACCAGGACAAGCAGCGCCAGCATCAGCTCGATCAGGCGCAGCGCGCCGCCGAGGCGCCGCAGCGCAGCGCGAATGAGCAGGCCTATCAGCAGAAGCAGCGTCAGCATGCGCTGGATCAGGCGCAGCGCGGCGTCAGCCCGTCGCAGGCCGCCGCCAACCAGCAGGCGTACGATCAGAAGCAGGCCGACTTCCAGCGCAAGCTCGACGAGGCGCGTGCTCAAGGTGCGCAGAAGGCGCAGGAGCGCGTGCAGAAGCAGCAGAGCTTCGAGAAGAAGCAGGCCGACGCGGCGCAGCACAAGGCCGATGTGGAAGCGCGTCAGAAGCAGGCGGCGGAGAAAGCCGAGCAGAAACGTCAGGACGCGTTGAAACAGCAGCAGCTCGAAGAGCAGCAAAAGCAGCAGCAACAACAGCAGTAAGCGTGCTGGAATGGGCCCTGAGCGTGTGTGGCAGGGCCGTAGTCGCCGTAACGCGTTTTAAGCCGGACAGCAACCTCAGGTATCGGGCTGCACACGCCGCCCGCTCCGTAGACGAGAGGAGGCGAGTATGCGCGATCAACATCACGTCATCAACGCGGACACACTTCGCGACCGTATTCTGCAACTGGAATCGGAGCATAGTGGGCTCGATCGCCTGATCGACCGAATGTCGGATGAGCCCGGCATCGACGACTTCGAGTTGCAGCGCCTGAAAAAGCGCAAACTCAAGGTCAAGGACACCATCATCTTGCTGCAGTTGCAGCTCGAACCGGACGCACGCGCCTGAGTTCGCGGCCTGGCAGGCGCCGGGCGCGCGCCGCGCGAGCCGGACTTTGCAGGAAACGCTTGCCTTGAATTCACCGCTTGAAACTTCATCCCGTGCCACGCCGGGCGACGACGCAGCCGGAGCCAATGCGCCGGCGCCGCGTCCTGTCGCGTCCGCACTGAGCGCGTCGCTGAATCCGCGCCGCGTCGCCGAACTGGACGAGATCTTCGCCGACAACGGCTTGCTGGCCCGTCAGATCGACGGCTACCGCTCGCGGGCGTCGCAGATCGAAATGTCGCGCGCCGTGGCCGCGGCCATGGAAGCGTCGGGCCGCGCAATGCCCGAGCCCGCGATGTTCGAGGCGCAGAAGCGGCCGGCACGGCGTCTACAGGCACCGGGCGCGGATGCCTCCGCCGAGTCTGCGGAGAGCGCCGAATCGGGCGGGCTCGACGGCAGCGAAAACACGCTGATCGTCGAAGCGGGTACAGGCACGGGCAAGACCTACGCGTATCTCGTGCCGGCCATGCTGTGGGGCGGCAAGGTGATCGTCTCCACCGGCACGAAGCATTTGCAGGACCAGCTCTTTCAGCGCGATATTCCGACCGTGCGCGATGCGCTCGCGGTGCCGGTATCGGTCGCCATGCTCAAGGGCCGCGCGAATTACCTGTGCCACTACTATCTGCAGCGCACCGCGGATAATGGCCGTCTGCCGTCGCGCCAGGAAACCTCGTATCTGCAGGATATCGTGCGTTTCGCGAAGATCACGCGCACCGGCGACAAGGCTGAACTCGCCAGCGTGCCCGAAACGGCGGCGGTGTGGTCGATGGTCACATCGACGCGCGAAAACTGTCTCGGCCAGGAGTGTCCGCATTACAAGGACTGCTTCGTAATGCAGGCACGCCGCGAGGCGCAGCAGGCGGATATCGTGGTGGTCAACCACCATCTCTTTTTCGCCGACATCATGTTGCGTGATACGGGTATGGCGGAACTGCTGCCCACCGCCAACACCATCATTTTCGACGAAGCGCACCAGTTACCCGAAACGGCGACGCTCTTTTTCGGCGAGACGCTTTCGACCACGCAGTTTCTCGAGCTTGCTCGTGATTCGGTGGCCGAAGGTTTGGGCCATGCGCGTGAAACGGTCGACTGGGTCACGCTGGGCTCGACGCTCGAACGCGCAGCGCGCGACGTGCGGCTCGCGTTCAAGGAAGACTCGGTGCGTCTGTCGATCGGCCAGTTGCCGGACGACCACCCGCTGTTCCCCGCGCTCGAAACGCTCGAAACCGAACTCGACGCGCTCGCGTCCGCGCTGGCGGGTCAGGCCGAGCGCGCCGAATCGATCGGCGCGTGTCTGCGCCGTGCGCGCGAACTGCAGGGTGTACTTGCCGGGTGGACCACGCCGCCCACGCAGACCGAGCGCGAGGCCGCCGACGCTACGTCAGCCGACGGCAAAGCCGAGCGCGCCGACCCGAATGAAAAGGTGCGCTGGATCGAAGTTTTCTCGCATACCGTGCAGTTGCACGAAACGCCATTGTCGGTTGCGCCGATCTTTGCGAAGCAGCGCGCCGGCGTGCCGCGCGCGTGGATCTTCACATCGGCCACGCTGTCGGTGCGTGGCGATTTCACGCACTACGCCGCGCAAATGGGCCTGAACGCGAAACGCTCCATGACGCTGCCGAGCCCCTTCGATTACCCAACGCAAGGGCTGCTGTACGTGCCGCGCAATTTGCCGCAGCCGTCCTCGCCGATGTTCACCGACGCCGTGTTCGACGCCGCGTTGCCGGCGATCGAGGCATCGGGCGGCGGCGTCTTCATGTTGTGCACGACGCTGCGCGCCGTGGACCGCATCTCGGCCAAGCTGCGCGACACGATCGAAGCGCGTGGCTGGGACTATCCGCTGCTCGTGCAGGGCGATGCAAGCCGCACCGAATTACTGGAGCGTTTCCGGTCTTACGGCAACGCGATTCTGGTGGGCAGTCAGAGCTTCTGGGAAGGGGTGGACGTGCGCGGCGACGCATTGTCGCTGGTAGTGATCGACAAGCTGCCGTTTGCGCCGCCCGACGATCCGGTTCTGTCCGCGCGTCTCGACGCGCTGACCAAGAAGGGCTTGAGCCCGTTCGCCGTGCATCAGTTGCCGCAGGCCGTGATTACGCTGAAGCAGGGCGCAGGGCGCCTGATTCGCGCTGAGACCGATCGAGGCGTGCTGATGATCTGCGACACGCGTCTCGTCGATAAACCGTATGGACGCCGTATCTGGCAGAGCCTGCCGCCATTTAAACGCACACGTGAGATCGAAGTCGTGCGCGAGTTCTTTGAAGAGAATCAAACAGCGGGTTAATAAGCCAATCGGAATCAATGAGCGCCGTTGTAAAAAGCGGCGCTTAAATGACAAAACGCCACGGATGTGAATCCGTGGCGTTTTGCTTTACTGCCCGGGAAATCGCGAAGATTTCCCGATGCAGTTTTCGCCCAGAGGCGAACCCTATGCAGCAGCTTACTGGCTTGCGCCCGAAGCCGGAGCAGCAGCCGAAGCAGCAGCGTCCGAAGCAGCAGCGCTTGCGTCCGAAGCAGCGGTCGTAGCCGAAGCAGCAGCGTCGCTCGCAGCAGCAGCAGCACCCGAAGCAGCAGCAGCCGAATCCGAAGCTGCAGCAGCCGGTGCCGAAGCAGCAGCTGCGTCGCTAGCCGGGGCAGCGGCTTGGTCGTTGCTCTTGTTGCATGCAGCCAGTGCCACAGCTGCCAACAGGGATGCTACGAGGAGGGATTTCTTCATGATCACGTCCTTTTATGGTTTAAAGGTAAGCAACAGCGCAAAATAAAACCGGTAATGTGCTCCAACACCGACCTGGGCCGCTGGTGGAGACGCTCTTTTGACGAGCTGGAATCTTCCCTACGGCTTGGGCGGAAATTATATGCACTTTCGTACTGACAATCCATAAATCCGGGGTCAATACGTTGTCTTTCTCATACAAAATTTCACTGTACGGTATAGCAGGTAGGCGGAGTTACGCAAGCTCGCCCACTTGTATCCAGCCCGCACAATACCACTCGTGTAGCCGTGCTGTCACCGACGAATCGTGTGAGAGTGTTACAAAGCGTTTCGCACTCATACAGCGGTGATCTGCGAGGTCAAACAACCACTTTTTTGCGCCATCGAATGACGTTTCCTCTCCATTTATGAAGAAAAAACGGCGGTTGTACAACAAATTGGTCTTGCGGTCCAGCCGAATGCCGGACTTCAAAGCCTGACTGATGAAACGTGCTTCATTAAGCGGCCTTTGCGGCGGATCAAAGACGACACTCGGCTTAGGTTCGCTGAGATACGTGCCAAGGAACGACGCAATATCCTGCTCATTCCACTTAATGCCAGCAAGGATTGCGCCAACCCTTTCAACGAGCGCCGCCGGCAATTCAGCCGGACGTTCCACAGCGGGCTGCTGCGGATCACGGTAGAGCGCTCCCGCATTGCCCGACGACTCGCCGCGCTCGGCCAGATGATAGAGGAACTGCGCGGTCAATTCGTTTGCGGACGGGGCGCGAAAACCGATCGAGCAGGTCATGCATTCGCCTTCAGCGACTCCGTCGTGCGCGATGTGCGGTGGCAGGTACAACATGTCGCCCGGTTCGAGCAGCCATTCCTCTTCGGCCTGGAAATTCTGTAAAACTTTCAAAGGCAGGCCGGCTTGCAGTGTCAGATCTTTCTGCGCGCTAATGCGCCAACGCCGCTTGCCTTTTACTTGCAAAAGAAACACATCGTAGGAATCGAAGTGGGGGCCTACGCCGCCGCCGTCACTTGCATACGAGATCATCAGGTCGTCCAGACGTGCGTCCGGCACGAAGCGGAAGCGGTCGAGCAGGGCGCGCGCCCGATCGTCGTAGAGATCCACACCTTGCACGAGAAGCGTCCATGCACGCTGCTTCAGCGAAGGCAGTTCGTCAGGCGCGAACGGACCGTGTTCCAGTTGCCATTTATTGCGGAAATGCGTGATCAGACGTGCTTCGACTTCGTCCTGATCGGCCAGCTCGAAAAATTCTTCTCGCGAGAGCGGCGCCTCGACATTCGGGATCGCCTGGCGAATCAGCAGCGGCTTCTTCTGCCAATAGCGGCGCATGAATTGCGACGGCGTCAGATTGCCGAGCAGCGGTGTAGGCGTGTCCGGCGCGGGCGGCAGAACCGGAAGAGCGGACAGAGCCGGCTTTGAAGCCGGCGACGAATTCCGTGCCGATGCAGCGTCGGCCGGGTGGTCAGTGGGCCGCTTGGGCATCGTATAATGTGAGTTGTATTCTGGAGAATCGAATGAAAATCGCAAAGAACACCGTCGTGTCGGTCGCTTACAAGCTGTCGGATGCGCAGGGCAATCTGATCGAGGAAAGCGACGAGCCGATGGTCTATCTGCACGGCGGCTATGATGGCACGTTCCCCAAGATCGAGGAAGAGCTCGACGGCCATGAGGCCGGCTTCGAGACCCAGATCCAGCTCGAGCCGCAAGACGCGTTCGGCGAGTACGACCCCGATCTCGTGAAGATCGAGCCGCGCGATCGCTTCCCGGAACCGCTCGAGGTCGGCATGCAATTCGAAGGCACACCCGAAGAAGGCGACGAGGACCTCGACTCGCTCGTCTACGTGGTGACCGACGTCGCGGAAGACAAAGTCGTGCTCGACGGCAACCATCCGCTTGCCGGCATGGCGCTGCGTTTTGCGTTGACCGTGAAAGACGTGCGCCCGGCTACCGAGGACGAAATCCAGCACGAACACGCGCACGGTGCCGACGGCCTCGAAGTCCTCGACGATGACGAGGACGACGAAGAGGACAAGTCAGGGCCCACGCTGCACTGAACTGGCGGGCACGCCGGGCATGCTTGAAGAAGCGCCCGGCGTGCGCGGCTGCGTAGCGGAGGCGGGCGGGGTCGAGGTGGCCGGCCCGTATCCTCCGCCGCCCTGATCGGCCGGTATGCGCGGCTGCTGATCCAGTTGCGAGTCCCCGGGCGATTGCAACAGCGGCGGCAATTCCGATGCGGGTCCGAGCGCGGGTACAGCCGGCATGGATGCGGCAGGTTCGTCGCGTGGCATAACAGGCTGCGCCGTGGGCATCGGCATCTGCTTCGGCACGTCGCGCACACTCACGCGGAACGGCGGTTTTCTGCCGAGATCCGCTTCCACCTGAATCCACTGATTGAGACGATCATGCGGCGCGAGCGCGACACGCGTGAGATTCGTCACGAGCATTCCCTTGTCATTGCGTAGCGGCTGATCGATGACGAAGCCGGCGCTCGCACGTTCGTCGTCGCAATGAATCACCAGCACTGGCCCGCGGAAAATCTGCGCGAGCTTGACGAGGCTGCGCTTGAATTCCAGGAAGCCGTCGCGGCGGGTATTGCGCGCAAAACGCAGCCATGCGAAACGGTCGGGCCGTTCGTAACGTTCAGGATCCGGGTCGCCTTGAATGAACACGACAATTGCGCGCGCGTCGCGGCGTTTCGCATATTCGCCGGCGTGTTCCAGCCAGAACGCATTGGCGATCACGCGATCTTCGAATTCACCGTTGCGCCCGCCGGCAGTGAGATAGTGATTGTTCGGACTCGGCGCGTTCAGGCCGACGAACACCGTATCGCCCACTTGCCAGCGCACGTTCTCACGATAGGGGCGAAAGCGCGAGACTTCGCTTTCACGCGTCAACGCGATCGGGTTCTGGCCCATCGACGTGGCGTCGCTGAAGAGTGTCTGACGCAACTGATCGAGCCGTTCAACCGGGTCGAAGCCGCCGGCCTCGGCCGTGCCGCAATCGGCCCAGTCATGCTGGCCGGGAATGAAGAAGAGGGCGGGTCGCGACGCTTCCAGCAACGCGTGGCGACGTTCGTAGAGCGCATCGCGGCAGGCCTCTTTGGCGCCCTTCAGATTGCCGTCGTACACGATGAACGACATGTCGCGCTCGTGGCTGATCGCGTCGATCAGCCGCTGCGTCGGCGCTTCGTCGGCGGGGCTTTGCATCGTGTTGGCGATGACCGCGAACGTGTAGCGCGGCGTGTCGGCGTAGGCCGCCGGCGCGTAGGCTGATAACCCCGCCGCTAATCCCACTGACATCACTGCGGACAGCCCCGCGAAGAGTCCCGCGTTCAGCACGCCGCTGCCCGAGAGCGTGAGGGCGAGAGTCAGCGCCGCGCGAAGTTTGCGCGGACGCTGCGGGCGCCTGTGTGCGTCAATGATCCGCATCCGGCGCGGCGGCCAGTTCATGCAATTCGTACAGCAGATCGAGTGCTTCGCGCGGCCGCAGATCGTTCGGATCGATGCCGCGCAAACGCTCCACAAGCGCCTGCATGGCAGGCGATACAGGCTGTGCCGCGTTCGATTCGCGCTCGTCATCCGCGTCTTCGAGCAGCATCGGCATGGGGGCGGCGAACAGATCGAGTTGCGGCGCGGGTTGCGCGGCCGATTGCTGTTCGAGATGCGCAAGATGCTTGCGCGCCGCGCGAATCACCGCGTTTGGCACGCCTGCGAGTTGCGCGACCTGCAGACCGTAGCTCTGATTCGCCGGACCTTCGCTGACCGCGTGCAGGAACACGATGCCGTGCCCATGCTCGACCGCCGACAGGTGTACGTTGGCCGCCTGCGGAAACTCGGCCGGCAGCTGCGTCAGTTCGAAGTAGTGGGTGGCAAAGAGCGTATGGCAGCCGTTGTGCGCAAGCAGATGCCGCGCGATGGCCCACGCCAGCGCGAGCCCGTCGAACGTTGAAGTGCCGCGGCCGATCTCGTCCATCAGCACGAGACTTTGCGGCGTGGCGTCGTTCAGGATCGCGGCGGCTTCGGTCATCTCGACCATGAAGGTGGAACGGCCGCCGGCCAGGTCGTCCGCAGCGCCGATACGCGTGAAGATACGGTCGATCGGGCCGAAGGCGGCGCGCCGCGCCGGCACATAGCTGCCCACGTAAGCGAGCAGCGCGATCAACGCGGTCTGCCGCATGAAGGTGGATTTACCGCCCATGTTCGGGCCGGTGATCAGCAGCAGTTTGCGCTCGGGCGTGAGCGTGCAGTCGTTGGCAATGAACTGTTCGACCTGCGCCTCGACAACCGGATGCCGTCCCTGCTCGATTTCAATGCCCGCGTCCGGCGAGAACGTGGGCGCGACCCAATCGAGCGCGCGGGCGCGCTCGCCGAAGGCCGCCAGAAGATCGAGTTCGGCGAGCGCCGAAGCGACGCGCTGGCAGTCGGGGATAAAAGGCAGCAGCGCCTGCAGCAACGCGTCATAGAGCGAGCGTTCGCGGGCGAGCGCGCGTTCCTGTGCGGACAGCGCTTTGTCCTCGAACGTTTTCAGCTCCGGCGTGATGTAGCGCTCTGCGTTCTTCAGCGTCTGGCGGCGGCGATAGTCGTCCGGCACCTTGTCGGTCTGGCCGCGCGTGACTTCGATATAGAAGCCGTGCACCTTGTTGTACTCGACGCGCAGATTGCCGATGCCCGTGCGTGCGCGCTCGCGAGTTTCGAGGTCGATCAGGAACTGCCCGCAGTTCTCCGAAATATCTCGCAACTCGTCCAGATCCGCATCGTAGCCGCGCGCGATCACGCCGCCGTCGCGCACCATGGCCGAGGGCTCCTGCGCGACGGCGCGCTTGAGCAGTTCGACGCAGGCTTGCGGCGGTTCGAGCGAGGCGTCGATGCGCGCGAGCGAATCGGCATTCGGCGAAACGGCGGCGAGCTGCGCGCGCAATTCGGGCAACGCGATAAACGTATCGCGCAGACTCGACAGATCGCGAGGCCGCGCCGAGAGCAGCGCGAGACGCCCGGTGATCCGCTCGATATCCGAGATTTGCCGCAACGCGCCGCGCAACGCGTCGACGCCGGCGCCCGGCGGCGCGTCGAGCAATGCGCCGATTGCCTGCTGACGCGCCTGCGCCACCGCCGATTCGCGCGGCGGATGATGCAGCCAATGACGCAGCAGACGGCTGCCCATGGTCGTGCAGCAGGTATCGAGAAGGGAACATAGCGTGGGCGACTCGGTGCCGCGCAGCGTTTCAGTCAGTTCGAGGTTGCGGCGCGTGGCGGGGTCGAGGCCGATATATTCGGATTCATACTCCACCTTCAGGCTGCGCACATGACGCAATTGCTGGCCTTGCGTGGCGGCGGCATACAGAAGCAACGCACCGGCCGCGCCGCATGCGCAGGTCAGCGAATGCGCGCCGAAGCCGTCGAGGCCGGCCACTTCCAGTTGGTCGCACAAGCGCTGCGTGCCCGAGGTGATGTCGAAGTGCCAGACCGGCACGCGGGTGAGGGCGCCCGCATTGACCGGAGGTGTCCAGCTCGCCGAGTCGCTGGGCGTGTCGGCCACCAGAATTTCCGCCGGACGAATGCGCTCCAGCGCGGCCGCTACCTGGTCGGGCGCGACTTCGGCGAGGCGCAACGCGCCGCTTGCCAGATTCAGCCATGCCAGGCCGACGCTGGTCGCGACGCCACGCCGATTGTGCGCGACGCACATGGCCAGCAAGTAGACGTCGTTCTTATCCGAGAGGAGCGCGGCGTCCGTGAGTGTGCCCGGCGTGACCACGCGCACCACTTTGCGTTCGACCGGGCCCTTCGACGTAGCCGGGTCGCCGATCTGTTCGCAAATCGCGACGGATTCGCCGAGCTTCACGAGCTTGGCCAGATATTGTTCGACCGCGTGGTGCGGCACGCCGGCCATCTTGATCGGATTGCCCGCCGACGCGCCACGCTGCGTGAGTGTCAGATCGAGCAGACGTGCGGCTTTTTCCGCGTCTTCGAAAAAGAGCTCGTAGAAGTCGCCCATCCGGTAGAACACCAGCGTGCCGGGATGATCCGCCTTGATGCGGAGATACTGCTGCATCATCGGCGTGTGTTGTGCGACGTCGTTGGCCGCTGCGGTTTGAATGCCCATCCTCGGTGTCTTCTTGCGTTAGCTGTTCAGGGCGTGAGTTTAACCTGTCGTCAGGGCGAACGGACCCTGGCCGGATGGTCAATCCGTACGGCGAACCCCAAGCCGGTGCGATGAACCGCCGGCGGCCCGCGCAGTGCCGGCTTGGTCTCGATCACGGCCTCACTCTTCCACCATCGCCCGCATGTCCACCGTGCGCTCATTCACCGCGCTGCGCCGTTTCGCGAGCCACATCATGAAGGTGATGAACGTGCCGAATACGACGATGATCCATTGCGCCGGCATCTTCGCCGTGAGCAGCAGCGCGTACGCGCCGAGCATGAGCAGCACGGCGAGGTTCTGGTTGAAATTCTGCACCGCGATCGAATGCCCCGCGGAGAGTAGCGTCGCGCCGCGATGCTGAAGAATCGCGTTCATCGGCACGATAAAGAAGCCCGACAGCGCGCCGAGCAGGATCATCAGCGGATAGGCGAGCAGAATGTAAAACGGCAGCACGTAGGAGCCGATGCGAATGCCCGAGCCCGGCGGAAACAGATCCTTGTTGTAGAACGCCATGGCGATCGCCACCGCACCGGTCAGGATGCCGACCGGCAACACCCGCAGCGACTTGCGCAACGGAATCAGCGCGGCAGCGGCCGCCGCGCCCACCGCGATGCCAAGCCCCGTGACGCCCTGCATGACCGCCGCTTTCGAGAGCGACAAGCCGAGGTTCACGTTAGCCCATTTGAGCACCAGCAACTGCAACGTCACCGCGCCGCCCCACATCAAGGTCGTCACCCACAGCGCGATCTGCGCGAGTTTGTCGGCCCAGAGTACGTTAAAGCAATGATAGAAATCGCCGACCAGCTTCTTCGGTTCTTTCAGGCGGTTTTCATAACGCGCGCCGGTGTCGGGGATGAAGATATTGATCGCGGCGGCAATCGCGTAAGTCACCATCGTCGCGAACATGGCGAGGTCGGCGGAGGAGCGGATCAGTGGCAGATGCGCATGGGCGACGAATTTGTCCGCGAAGGTGCTGATCAGCGCGCCGCCCACCATCGTGCCGACAATGGTCGACAGCACGGTGGCCGATTCGAGCCACGCGTTCGCCTTGACGAGTTTTTCCGCGGGCAGCAGCTCAGTGAGGATGCCGTACTTGGCCGGCGAATATGCGGCCGCGCCGAAGCCGACCACGCCGTAGGCGATCATCGGATGAACGCCCGCGATCATCATCAGGCAACCGCTCGCTTTCAACGCGTTGGAGACGAACATGACGTGCCGCTTTTGCATCGAGTCGGCGAAAGCGCCGACGAACGGCGCGAGCAGCACGTAGGAAACCGTGAAGAAAATCTGCAGCAGCGGCGTGACCCAGGCGGCCGAGCGAATCACGGAGAGCAACGCGATGGCCGCGATCAACAGTGCATTGTCCGCAAGCGACGAAACAAACTGCGCCGCGATGATTGTGTAGAAGCCTTTTTTCATGAAGCGGATCGGAAGCTGCGCGAGAAGTCAGGCGCAAAGCAGGGCGCAGCGAATAACGCGCGAAATGCAGCCGGTCATCGAGCACGCCGGCGCGGCTTCCCGCTTTGTAGCACGAACGCCCGCGGCATGCAGGCGCGCCAACGAAAAAGCGGCCGAAGCCGCTTTTTCACATTCCGCATGCCGGTCAGGGGCCAGCGCTACACCGCAGGGCTTAGGCCGATTGCTGGCGCGTACGGCTGTAGCGCGACAGGATCGGAATCATCTGTGCGTAGACCTTCGGGTTGCCCGCGACGATTTCGCCGATGTGCAGGAAATCCGAATCGCCTGTGTAGTTGCCGACGAGGCCGCCGGCTTCCGTGATCAGCAGGCTGCCCGCGGCGACGTCCCACGGATTCAGGCCTTGCTCGAAGAAGCCGTCCATGCGGCCGGCGGCGACGTTGGCCAGATCCAGCGCGGCCGCGCCCGGACGGCGCAGGCCGGCGCAGGCCTGGGTCATTTCAGCGAACTGGCGGCCATAGGCTTCGAGGCCGTCCGTTTCGCGGAAAGGGAAGCCGGTGCCGATCAGGCCGTCGGCCAGACGGTCGCGCTTGGCCACGCGGATGCGGCGATCGTTGAGGAACGCGCCGCGGCCGCGCGAGGCGGTGAACAGGTCGTTGCGGGTCGGGTCGTAGACCACGGCTTGCGTCACGATGCCCTTGTGCGCGAGCGCGATCGACACACAGTAGTAAGGAAAGCCGTGGATGAAATTGGTGGTGCCATCGAGCGGATCGATGATCCACTGATATTCGGACTCGTTATCCGACTCGCCGGATTCTTCGGCGAGGATCGCGTGATCGGGGTAGGCGGTCTTCAGCGTGTCGATAATCGCCGCTTCAGATGCTTTGTCGACCTCCGTGACGAAATCGTTGTGCTGTTTCTTGCTGACCTGGACGAGATCGAGGTCGAGCGATGCGCGGGTGATGATCTGTGAAGCGCGGCGCGCGGCCTTCACAGCGATATTGAGCATGGGATGCATGAGACTGGATCCTTGTGCCGGGGCAGCACGGCTGCTGGCCGGTAAATGAGCGCTAACCTGCGCTAATTGGGCGCCCTCTGCGAGGCGCGGAAACAGCACGGAACGCCCGCCCGGTACAGGACCGGTGCGCATTCCGCCGACGGAGACGAATTGGATAAGAACGAGGCGCTCATGCAAAGCTGGACGGCAAAGCTGGGCGCGAATACTGGTATTTTACCTGAGTCCGGGCGGCGCGGCAGAGTCCGCGGGCTGTGCAGGGCATTTGCGCGTATTTATGCGGCTTGGTCCGGTATTCGCACGCGTGCTTGCATGTGCATTTGTGCGTGCGTTTACATTCACATGTGCGTGAGCATTCGCGCGCAATTCTGACCGGTCGCGGCGTTGGCGCTACCATACGCGTCTTTAGTTGCCGAATTTCATCGTGGACCACACCCACCATTCCTCCGATCCCGCCGTCGCCGAGTTGCGCGGCGGCTTCACCTCGACCCGCTTCATTCTTGTCGAGCCGAGCCATCCGGGCAACGTCGGCGCTGCGGCGCGGGCGCTGAAAACCATGGGTTTCTCGCGGCTCGTGCTGGTGTCGCCACGCGTGCCGCACGTGCAAACCGATCCGGAGGCCATTGCCATGGCGAGCGGCGCCGACGACGTGCTGGCCTCCGCGCACGTCGTGCCGACGCTCGCCGATGCGCTGAGCGGCGTGCATTGGTCGATCGCGCTGACCGCGCGGCTGCGCGAATACGGACCGCCGCAGTGGACGCCACGTGCCGCGGCGGGCGTGGCGCGCGAGCAGGCGGCGCACGGTGAAATCGCGCTGGTGTTCGGCAACGAGCGCACGGGTTTGTCGAACGAGGATGTCGAGCGGTGCAGCGCACTTGCGCATATTCCGGCCAATCCGGCCTACAGTTCGCTCAATCTCGCGCAGGCCGTGCAGGTGCTGGCGTATGAGTTGCGCACCATGTATCTCTCGACCGACAGTGCAACGACCACGGCGCACGCCGCGCCTCCAGCGGCAGCGGGGCAGGGCGAGCCGGCCGGCGCGCGCGCCGCGAGCGATGAAATCGAAAGCATGTTCTCGCATCTGGAAAGCGCGCTGGTCGCGCTGGACTTTCTCGATCCAGCCAACCCGAAGAAGCTGATGTCGCGTTTGCGCCGCCTGTTCGCGCGCTCCGGTCTCGAGCGTGAGGAAGTGAATATCGTACGCGGCATCGCCAAACACATTCTGCTGAAGACCGGTCCGAAGGGCGGCGACGCGTCCTGAGCGTTTCCGCCGCCCACGCAGCCCACGCAGCCCACGCAGCCCACGCCGCCCGCGCCGCCCGCGCCGCCCGCGCCGCCCGCGCCGCCCACGCGCCCCGCGACGACCCCGCGGGCAGCGTGGGCTTCCGGCGGATTTCGCGCAATCGCCCTACAATCCCCGAAACGTTCTAAGCAAAGCTGCCGTCGTGCTAAGCGGCAAGCCACGCCGTCATGCGTGCCAGCTCATGCGTGCGGCCCTTTCTCCCACAACACAGTCCCTGCCATGTTCACGAGACTTCGCGAAGACATCGCCACGATCCGCGAGCGCGACCCCGCCGCCCGCAGCGCCTGGGAAGTGCTCACGTGCTATCCGGGTCTGCACGCGCTCGTGCTGCACCGGCTCGCGCATGCATGCTGGCGCGCAAGGCGCCGCTGGCTAGCGCGGTTTGTCTCGCAGATGGCGCGCTTCATGACCGGCATCGAAATCCATCCGGGCGCGACGCTCGGGCGGCGCGTGTTCATCGATCACGGCATGGGTGTGGTGATCGGCGAGACCGCGCAGATCGGCGACGACTGCACGATCTACCAGGGCGTGACGCTCGGTGGCACGTCGCTCACGCGCGGGGCGAAACGGCATCCCACGCTCGAGCGCGGCGTGATCGTGGGCGCGGGGGCGAAGGTGCTCGGCGGTTTCACGATCGGCGCGGACGCGAAGATCGGCTCGAATGCCGTGGTGACCAAGCCCGTGCCGGCGCGTGGCACGGCGGTGGGCAATCCGGCGCGGATCATCGTGCCGGCGGCGGCTGTGGCATCGGAAGAGGCTTCCGTTGCGGCGAATTCCGGTGCCGGCAGCGCCGCGCGCGATGCAAAACGCTCTGCGGCATCTGCGGTAACCAGCGGATTTTGCGCGTACGGCATCACGCCGAATGCGGACGATCCCGTCTCGCTGGCAATTCATGGCCTGATCGATCACGCCGCCACGCAGGCAAAGCGCATCGACGAAATCGTCGACGCGCTGGAGCGGCTGGGTACGAGTCTCGAAGGTCTGCAAGGCGCGGATGCGGCGTTGCTCGATCTGCGGCGTTTGTCGGCGGCGATCGCAGGCAAGGTGGATGGGGCGGTGGCGGAGCGTTGAGGTATTTTGCGGAAGCCGAAGCCGAAGCCGAAGCCGAAGCCGATCGCGCGCAGTCAGCGCCTGCGCTGACACTTTTGCGTGGCACGAGGAAAGGCTGGCCCACCAACGCCGCACACGGCGCGAAGACCTTAACGAGGCCCGGCGGCAGCGCTGTCATCCAACGCTAACGCCGCATTCAACCCAACGGCAGCGCCCGTATTCCGTCGGCATCGATACGCAGATATCCGCCACGGCGCTCGCCGTGGTCGAGATCCCAATCCGGCAGAACCCAACGCGTGCCGTCCGGCTCGCGATGCCGCGCCGGCCTGTGCGTGTGCCCATGAATGATGGTCGCTGTCTTCGACGACTTGAACAACGCGGCCACGGCCGCCGCCGTCACGTCATACTTCGGCGAAACCGGTCGCGAGCGGCCTTCGTCGCTTTTCGAGCGCATGTTCTCGGCCAGCTTCTGGCGCCAGCGCAACGGCCACGCGAGAAACAGCATCTGCGCGAAACGGCTGCGCGCAAAACTTCGAAACGTCTGATAGCCGCGGTCCGCGGTGCACAAGCCATCGCCGTGAGCGAGCGCGATACGCGTGCCGAATGCCGTGATCACGAACGGATCGGGTAGCCAGATCGCGCCTGCCGCTTTCATGAAGCGCTTGCCCAGCAGAAAATCGCGGTTGCCATGCATGATGTAAAGCGCAATGCCGCGCTCGGACAAGGTGTGCAGCAGCGCGGCCATGCGTGCGACGAACGGCTCCACGAGCATGTCGTCGCCGATCCAGTACTCGAACAGATCGCCGAGAATGAAAACCGAATCGGCCTGCTCGGCCGTGACGCGGATGAAATGCTCGAACGCGGCGACCGTATGCGGGATCGCCTCGCTCAAGTGAATATCGGAGAGGAAAAAAAACGGGCGTGCGGCGTGCGGGCGTTTGCCCTCGCCAGGCACGCCCGCGGCGACGCTTCGCAGCGGCGTTTCTTGCAGCATTGAAGGTGCCTGATATCAGTTCGAACGGGTCGACCTTTAGCTCGCGCTTAGTCGACGATCACGGCCTTTTCGATCACCACGTCGTCCGCCGGCACGTCCTGATGGAAGCCCTTCGAACCCGTCTTGACCTTCTTGATCTTCTCAACGATGTCCATGCCTTCGACCACCTTGCCGAACACGGCGTAGCCCCAGCCCTGCGGCGTCGGCGACGAGTGGTTCAGGAAGTCGTTGTCGTTCACGTTGATGAAGAATTGCGCCGTGGCCGAATGCGGGTCGTTCGTACGCGCCATGGCGATCGAGCCGTTCACATTCTTCAGGCCGTTGTTCGCTTCGTTGGTGATCGGCTCGGCCGTCGGCTTCTGCTTCATGCCGGGTTCAAAGCCGCCGCCCTGGATCATGAAGCCGTCGATTACGCGGTGAAACACCGTGTTGTCGTAGTGGCCGGCTTTCACGTAGTTGAGGAAGTTTTCAACCGACTTCGGCGCCTTTTCAGCGTCCAGTTCGAGTTTGATGACGCCGTGGTTCGTATGCAGTTCAACCATGATGGAATCCTTTGATGAACGGGGTGGGTAAAAGGCGCGGCGAGTCGTCGTGAATTGACGCCGGGCCGCGCCGGGGCGTGATTGAGCGCTGACGCTTCTTTTCGGGCGCGCTATGTGTCGCGCGCCTCGTTTGCTGCAATTACTTGCCGACCACCGTTGCCGACTCGATCACGATCGGCTTTTGCGGCACGTCGCCCATCGGGCCGCGCGAGGTGGTGGGGGTGCTTTCGATTTTCTTCACGACGTCCATGCCGCTCGTGACCTTGCCGAATACCGCATAGCCGTTGCCGTCCGGATTCGGATAGTCGAGGCCGGCATTGTCCACCGTGTTGATGAAGAACTGCGCGGTGGCCGAGTTCGGATCGCTGGTGCGCGCCATGGCGAGCGTGCCGGTCGTGTTCTTCAGACCGTTACGGCTTTCGAGCGGAATCGGCGCGCGCGTCGGTTTCTCCGCGAAGCTTTGCGTGTAACCGCCGCCCTGAATCATGAAGCCGCGAATCACGCGATGGAAAATCGTGCCGCTGTACTGGCCGGCCTTCACGTAGTCGAGGAAGTTGGCGACCGTCTTCGGCGCTTTCTCAGGATACAACTCGACGCGGATGTCGCCTTCCGATGTCTTGAAGAGGACGGACGGATGCGCGGCTTGCGAACCGGACTGGGCAAAGGCGGGGGCGTTTGCGATCAGGGCGGCGCTGCCGAGCGCCAACATCAACCATTTCATGAAGATCCTCAGGGTTGGAAAAACGTGTTGCGCGTAAACCTGACTGCGCGTAACCGCGCGTCGCGGCGCTATTTCGACGGCGCCATGTAAGGCGGCATGGCGAGCGAGCCGTTCGCGCCGCCGTACTGGAAGCTCGGCGTCTGCGTCATGTTCGACGTGGCGCGGGCAGTGTAGTCGTCTTCCGCGCTGGCGGCTTGCCTCGCCGACGTTTGCGGTTTGGCCGTGGTCGGCGAGATGACTTTCTGGATGTCCGCGAGGCGCTGGGTAGTCGTGGGGCTCACCTTGCCCAGGCTCTGCGCGCGGCGATAGGCTTCGTTGGCCATGCGCAGATACAGGTCGCCGAGATTTTCGTATGCAAGGCTGTAGCCCGGATTGACCTTGGTTGCCGTTTCGAGCGCGGCGCGCGCTTCGGCATAACGACCCTGCTTCGCATAGAGCGCGGCAAGGTTGTTATACGGTTCGGGCAACTCGGGGTAGGTCTGCGTGAGTTCGGTGAACGCGGTGATGGCTTCGTCGTCGCGGCCCAGGTGCGCGAGCACCGTTCCGCGCTTGAATTTCGCTTGCGCGTCGCGCGGATTCGAGGCGATGCGCGCGTCGAGCTGCGTCAATGAGGCCGCCCAGTTTTTCTGCGCGATCGACGCGTCGATTTCCGGCGTGTTGTCGCGCACGGCCGGGCCTTGCGGCAGCGTGGCGGTTTTCTGCGCAAACGCTGCCGCAGCAGGTACGGCTGCGAGCGCGACCGCGACGGCCGCGCGCAACGTGAGGGCGCGCGTGGCGTTGAGAGCGACGCCGCGGATCACGCCGTGCGTCATGCCACGCACGACACCGCCGAAGGCCGTCGCGGCGAGGGTCGCAGCGCTGCGCGCGCGGCCGCTTGAAGGTTTCATAGGCTCAGGTCTGGATGTTATACTCCGACCCATTCTAACAAAAGGTCTGCGCGTTCCGTCGAACCGCAAACTGTCTTTTCGCCACTCGTGGTCGTCTCCGCCTTGATCGCAGCCTGACCGCCGCACCCGTTGCACCGGTTTTGCTGTACGCGACGCTCCCGCCGTCTGTTCGCTGGGCGCGGCGCGCTTGAAACACATTGCGGATTTCTTTCGGCCCACGCACCGTTCTCTATGGAATCACTGCGCATCTACAACACGCTCGCGCGTGACAAGCAAACCTTCGTGCCGCTGCAAGACGGTGTCGTGCGGATGTACGTCTGCGGGATGACCGTGTACGACTATTGTCACGTCGGTCATGCGCGGGTGATGGTTGTGTTCGACATCGTGCAGCGCTGGTTGCGCACGCTCGGCTACGACGTGACCTACGTGCGCAACATCACCGATATCGACGACAAGATCATCCGGCGCGCAGTGGAGAATGGCGAAACGATCAAATCGCTGACCGACCGCTTCATCAACGCGCTGCATGAAGACGCGGACGCGCTCGGCATCCAGCGCCCCGACGTCGAGCCGCGCGCGACCGATTTTATTCCGCAGATGCTCGGCATGATCGAGCGCCTCGAAGCGAACGGCTACGCCTACCAGGCGAGCGACGGCGACGTGAACTACGCGGTACGCAAGTTCGCGAACTACGGCAAGCTTTCGGGCAAGTCGCTCGAGGATCTGCGCGCGGGCGAACGCGTCGCGGCGAACGACGCCAAGCAGGATCCGCTCGACTTCGTGCTGTGGAAGCAGGCCAAGCCGGAAGAGCCCGCCGATACCGGCTGGGATTCGAAGTACGGGCGTGGCCGTCCGGGCTGGCATATCGAATGCTCCGCCATGGGCTGCACGTTGCTCGGCGACCATTTCGACATTCACGGCGGCGGGCAGGACCTGCAGTTTCCGCACCACGAAAACGAGATTGCGCAAAGTGAAGCCGCTACCGGTCAAACCTTCGTCAATTTCTGGATGCACAACGGCTACGTGCAGATCGACAATGAGAAGATGTCGAAGTCGTTGAACAACTTCTTTACGATTCGCGAAGTATTGGCGCAGTACGATGCCGAGGTCGTGCGGTTTTTCATCGCGCGCGCGCATTACCGCTCGCCGCTGAATTACAGCGACGTGCATATCGACGACGCGCGCAACGCCCTCACGCGTTTGTACACCGCGCTGAAAGACGTCACGCCTGATGGCGCGGAACTCGACTGGAACGAAGCGTATGCGCAGCGTTTCCAGGCAGCAATGAACGACGACTTCAACACGCCGGTTGCCGTATCGGTGTTGTTCGAGTTGGCAACTGAAGTGAACCGCACGCGCGATCCTGCGCTGGCCCGTCAATTGCGCTCGCTTGGCGCTGTGATCGGACTGCTCGGCCGCGAACCGCGCGCCTTCCTGCAGCAGGCAGCGGGGGCAGCCGCCGCTCACGCGCTCGAGGCCGACGCGATCGAAGCGAAGATTGCCGCGCGCACGGCCGCCAAGCAGGCGAAGGACTTTGCGGCAGCAGACCGGATCCGGTCCGAATTGCTCGAGGCCGGCGTTGCACTTGAAGACAAACCCGGTGGGTTGACTGAGTGGCGGCGCGTGTGAGCGCACCTCGACCGTCCCTTTGATCGACTCGCCAGGCAGGAGGCAGGATGGCAACGGCCACGAAGACGCCGGCTAAACGAGCCGCGTCTCAAACAAACGCGGCAGCCGCGGGAAAGTCGACACGCACGTCGGCTCGCGCGAGCAGCAGCGTGGTAAAGAAAGCATCGTCGAAAGCCGCCGGGGTGGTGGCCAAGACCGCAGCGGGCGCAGCGAAAAAGACCGCGGTCAAACGCGCGCTCAACGGTGCGTCGGCACATGCGCCTGTTGTGAAGCGCGCTAAGGCGACGCGTACGAAGGGCAATGGCGCCTTGCCGGCTGAACTGGCCGGCGACGTGCAGGAGCTCGCGCGCGTCACGGCCGAGGGCCACGAAGGCGAAGTCGTGCGCAAGACGCGCGCGTCCACCGCCGCGGGCGGCGAAGCGTCGAGCGCGAACGAAGCCGCGGCGCCGGTGCAGATCGGCGGGCTCACGCCTGAAGTCACGCGGCCCGCGTATTGGGACAAGGCATGTGCCGACCTCGTCAAGCGCGATCGCATTCTGAAGAAACTGATTCCGAAGTTCGGTCCGGTGCATCTGCTGAGCCGCGGGGATCCGTTCGTCACGCTCGCGCGCTCGGTGGTCGGGCAGCAGATTTCGGTGGCGTCCGCGCAAGCGGTCTGGGCGAAAGTCGAGGCCGCCTGTCCAAAGCTCGTGCCGCAGCAGTTCATCAAGCTCGGTCTGGAAAAACTGACCGCGTGCGGCCTGTCCAAACGCAAGGCCGAATACGTGCTCGATCTCGCGCAGCATTTCGTTTCGGGTGCGCTGCACGTCGGCAAATGGACGTCGATGGAAGACGAGGCGGTGATCGCCGAGCTCACGCAGATTCGCGGCATCGGCCGCTGGACCGCGGAGATGTTCCTGATCTTCAATCTTTCGCGTCCGGACGTCTTGCCGCTCGACGACCTCGGTCTGATCCGCGCGATCAGCGTCAATTATTTCAGCGGCGAGCCTGTCACGCGAAGCGAAGCGCGCGAGGTCGCCGCCAACTGGGAGCCGTGGCGTACCGTCGCCACCTGGTATATGTGGCGTAGTCTTGACCCATTGCCGGTCGACTACTGAAGAACAAGAAACGGGATCAGATCAAAAACTATCGATTGTTAAAGTTTGATAGTTGCGAGATGGTTTTGACATCGGCGAGCGCGGTTAGAATACGCGCTGCCGGTAAGTCCAAGGATTACAACCAATGAAGACCACCTTTCTGGATTTCGAACAGCCGATCGCTGAACTCGAAGCGAAGATCGAAGAATTGCGCTTCGTGCAGGACGATTCGGCCGTCGACATTTCGGAAGAGATCGAGCGGCTGTCCAAGAAGAGTCAACAGCTCACCAAAGATCTATACGCGAACCTCACGCCGTGGCAGGTTTCGCAAATCGCCCGTCATCCGCAACGCCCGTACACGTTCGACTACGTGAACGAGCTGTTCACGGATTTCCACGAACTGCACGGCGACCGCAACTATGCGGACGACCTGTCGATTGTCGGCGGCCTCGCGCGTTTCAATGGCCAGGCCTGCATGGTGATCGGCCATCAGAAGGGTCGCGACACGAAGGAGCGCGCGCTGCGCAACTTCGGCATGCCGCGTCCGGAAGGCTATCGTAAGGCCGAGCGTCTGATGCGTCTCGCCGAAAAATTCGGCTTGCCGATTTTCACGTTCATCGACACGCCGGGCGCCTATCCAGGCATCGGCGCGGAAGAGCGTGGTCAATCGGAAGCGATCGGCCGCAATCTGTATGTGATGGCCGAGCTGAAAACGCCGCTGATCGCGACGATCATCGGTGAAGGCGGTTCGGGCGGCGCGCTGGCGATTGCTGTGGGCGACAGCGTGCTGATGCTGCAATTCTCGACCTATTCGGTGATTTCGCCGGAAGGCTGCGCATCGATTCTGTGGAAGAGCGCCGCGAAAGCGCCGGAAGCCGCGGAAGCGCTTGGCCTGACCGCGCATCGTCTGAAGGCGCTTGGCCTGATCGACAAGATCGTGAATGAGCCGCTCGGCGGCGCGCATCGCGATCCGAAGGGCATGGCCGCCATGCTGCGCCGTGCGCTTGCCGATTCGCTGCGCCAGTTCCAGGGCATGAGCATCAACGACCTGCGTCAACGCCGTTTTGAACGGCTGATGTCGTACGGCAAGTTCAAGGAAACGACGCCGGGTGCCTAAGCCCGCGCGCGTTCTCTTTCGTCCTTCAGCGCTTCACGCGCTAGCGACGTGACTTCCACCGCCGAAACGCCCGCCGACCGCCTCGTTATCGAGGCGGTCGGCGTTTCGCTGTCCGCACTCGCCACTGACGCGCGTATCGCGATCGCGTTCAGTGGCGGGGTGGATTCGAGTGTGCTGCTCGATGCCGCGGTGCGTGTCGCGGGCGCGGCGCGTTGCGTGGCGCTGCATGTGCATCACGGCCTGAGTCCTCACGCGGATGCCTGGCTCGCGCATTGCGAGGCGTTCGCGCAGGCGCGTGGCGTCGAGTTCGCAGCGGAGCGCGTCGAGGTTTCGCGCGACGCGGGTGTGAGCGTCGAGGCCGCCGCGCGCGATGCGCGTTATCGCGCGCTGGACCACATGTGCGCGACGCGCGGCATCGCCACGCTCTGGCTCGCGCAACATGCGGACGATCAGGCGGAAACCGTGCTGCTGCAATTGCTGCGCGGCGCCGGCCTCGCCGGGCTCGCCGCGATGGCGCCGGAGTATTTGCCCGCGAACGCGTCGGCCACGCGCGTGCGGCCTTTGCTTCATCTGCTGCGTGCGCAACTCGAACAATATGCGAGCGAGCATGTATTACGCTGGATCGACGACGAATCGAACGCGGACACGCGTTATGCGCGCAACGCTTTGCGCCACGACGTGATGCCGGCGCTCGCTGTCCATTTTCCCGGCTTTCGCGACGCGCTGGCTCGCACGGCGGCGCACGCCGCGTCCGCACAACGGCTACTCGACACGCTCGCGCGCATGGATATGCAGGCTGCGTCACGCGACGAAGGACGAGCGCTCTCGCATGATGCGTTGCTCGCGCTCGACGACGACCGGGCGCTCAACCTCATACGCTACTGGATGCGCACGCTCGGCCTTGTCGCCGCATCGAGCGCGCGTCTTGGCGATGCGCTGCGTCAACTGCGCGAAATTGGCGCGGCGGGCGAGGGCCATGCTCTGCGCGTCGATCACGCGGGTCATGCATTGCGCAGCTATCGCGGCCTCGTGTACTGGGAAAAGGGCGACAGCCGCGATCCCGCCGATGAAACGGCGCTCGCCGCGCGCGCGCCCAGCGAACTCGCATGGCAGGGCGAGCCGGTCTGGCATTTGCCGCAATGGCGCGGCACATTCGTGTTCGCCGACGCAGCCGCGGGCGACCCCGACGCGATTCCCGTCAGCGTTCTGCGGCGCGCCGTGTTGAGCGCTCGCTCGCGTAGCGGCGGCGAACGGATGCGCACGGGCGCGGCTCACGATGCGCCGAGCCGCACGTTGAAAAACCTGTTCCAGGAACGCGGTATTCCCGCGTGGAAACGCGACGTGCCGTTGCTCTACAGCGGCGAAGATCTGCTGTTCGTGCCCTTGCTTGGGGTGAATCGCTCGGTGTTGCCCGAGCAGGCCGGCGAGGGCGAATCCCACGTCAGGATCGTATGGCGCGACGATTTGCTGATCGCCTGACCGGCCGGTCGGACACTTGGGCTAGCTAACCTGCGATTCCGCAAACAGGGCGCAAATTGGCCTGAAACAAGCCTTTGCGGCCCTTATTCAGCGCATTTCGATGGCCTTTGCGGCTTGTCTTTTTACGCTCGATCAGGTAATTTAGCTTGTTTGCCCGACCCGCTTTTGCCGTCGCTTTTACCGGTCTGCGATCGTGATCCGTCGTTTCCGATAAGCCATCAGCGATCATTCCCGGGCAAATCCGCGCGTGCTGCACGCGTGCTGCATTTACGCCGCCACACATTTTGCCGTCGTTCACAAGACGTTGCGCTCCTGTGCTTTTGTGCGGTCGTCTCCAGCGCGCCAGCGCGGTTTCTCCTCCAGTTCAGAACGACAATGGCACTCATCGTACACAAATACGGCGGCACCTCGATGGGCTCGGTCGAGCGCATCAAGAACGTCGCCAAGCGCGTCGCGAAATGGCACAAGGCTGGCCACAAGATGGTCGTCGTGCCGTCGGCGATGTCCGGCGAAACCAACCGCTTGCTCGGTCTCGCGAAAGACATCGCGGCTCAACCGAGCCCGCGCGAACTCGACATGATCGCCGCTACGGGCGAGCAGGTCAGCTCGGGACTGCTCGCCATCGCGCTGCAGGAAGCCGGCGTCGACGCGGTCAGCTACGCCGGCTGGCAAGTGCCGGTCAAAACGGATAGCGCATTCACGAAGGCGCGTATCAGCGAAATCGACGGCGAGCGCGTGCTGCGCGATCTCGACGCGGGCAAAGTGGTGGTGATCACCGGCTTCCAGGGCGTGGACCCTGACGGCAATATCACCACGCTCGGCCGTGGCGGTTCGGATACGTCGGCGGTCGCGGTCGCGGCTGCGTTGAAAGCCGATGAGTGCCTGATCTACACAGACGTCGACGGCGTGTACACGACCGACCCGCGCGTGGTGGAAGAAGCGCGCCGGCTCGATCGCGTGACGTTCGAAGAAATGCTGGAAATGGCAAGCCTGGGTTCGAAGGTGCTGCAGATCCGCTCGGTGGAATTCGCCGGCAAATATCAGGTGAAGACGCGTGTGCTGTCGAGCCTGACCGATCCGCTGATACCGCTCGACGCTGAAATGAAGTCGGGCACCCTGATTACTTTTGAAGAAGACGAGACCATGGAAAAAGCAGTCATCTCGGGCATCGCGTTTCAGCGCGACGAAGCTCGCATCGCCGTGATGGGTGTGCCCGACAAGCCGGGCATTGCGTACCAGATTCTCGGCCCGGTGGCGGACGCGAATATCGACGTCGACATGATCATCCAGAACCAGAGCGTGGAAGGCAAAACGGCGTTCACGTTCACGGTTGGCCGCGGCGACTATCAACGCGCCATGGACATCCTCACGGGCCAGGTGAAGGGCCACGTGCAGGCCGAGCAGGTGCTGGGCGATCCGAAGGTGTCGAAGGTGTCGGTGGTCGGCGTGGGTATGCGCTCGCACGTCGGTATCGCAAGCACGATGTTCCGCACGCTGTCGGAAGAGGGCATCAATATCCAGATGATCTCGACCTCCGAAATCAAGATCTCGGTGTTGATCGACGAGAAGTATATGGAGCTCGCCGTGCGCGCGCTGCATAAAGCGTTCGAACTGGATCAAGCGTAATTTGCTTTGAACAACGGGGCGTACAAGAGCGCTCCGTTTGTTTTGCGTGGTCGATGTGAATAAATTGCGTCGTCAATGACAAAACTGGCACAAAAAATGTTCGCCAGACATTGACCTTCGTGGTTCGGCCCGCTATTATCTTGGCTTCGTCGCGCTGACTCCCTGCGCGACCGAAAGTTTGGGAGACGTGGCCGAGAGGTCGAAGGCACTCCCCTGCTAAGGGAGCATCTGGGCCAAAACCTGGATCGAGGGTTCGAATCCCTCCGTCTCCGCCAGAAGTGGTAGAGAGAACCCCGCAGAGTTTAGGCTCTGCGGGGTTTTTGTTTTTTGGCGCGTTTTTCGCTGCGCCGGCAGGCAAAGTCGAATGGGTTTCCGGTGGTTTCGTTATTGCCGATATCTCGTTAGAGCGCAGTCCGAGCGTGAGCATTTGCATGCGCTGACAGAGCAGGATCGAAACCAAAGAATGATTGGGTATCCTGCGTATCGTAGTCTGCATGGTTGATGTCTGGTGCCATGCGTTGCGGACCGTCCATACTGCCGTCGGCCGGATATCCGGTGGCCGGACGGGCAGGCAACGAGGTTTCCATGCATCGCGCCGCACATGGCGGACCGTCCGCTGCTACGGCCGCACGCGCCGATTACAACACCCCCACTTCTTCACCAAAACCTCGTCCAATGTAACGAGACGTAACCGGTCTGTCGTGAGCGCGATCTTATGCATCAGTTATTACAAAGTTGAAATACGCGGAACGGCACCTTGCGCTATATTTCCGCCAACAACACATTCTTCTAAAGGGTGATCGATGAAGTCCGCTCGTCTTGTTCCGCTTCTGATCGGGGTTTTCGCGTTGGGCGCGTCGGGTGCAGCAATGGCCGGCGGCGTCAACATTGGTGTCAACATCGGCATTCCCGCACCGGTTTATGTTGCGCCGGCACCGGTTTATGCACCGCCTCCGCCGCCTCCGCCGCCGGTCGTCTATCAACCGGCCCCTGTGTACTACGGTGGCCCGGCGATCGTGATCGGCTGGCATGGCGACCGCTATTGGGATGGTCGCCGCTACTGGGCGCGCGATGACTGGTACCGCCATCATCCCCCGGGCCGTTACGACTATGGCCGCGACCACTACGACAATCACCGCGGCTGGCACTAAGCTTTCAGACCGCGATTGATCGAAGCGCAAAGTCAAAGAAAACCGCCCGTGAGGGCGGTTTTCTTTTTGGGCTTCTGCAACAGGCTCAAAAACGCGACGGCACGAACAACGGCGCCACGCCACGCCACGCATCGCTCACGCGAAAGACGCGCTCACTCCGCAACAGCAGCCATACCACCCACCACCGCGCTAAACCCGCTATCGACGTGCACGATTTCCGCCGTCACACCGGCCGCCAGATCCGACAGCAGGAAAGCCGCTGTATTGCCCACCTGTTCGATCGTCACGTTGCGCTTGAGCGGCGCATTCTGTTCGACGAACTCGAGAATCTTGCCGAACCCTTTGATTCCGCTCGCGGCCAGCGTCTTGATCGGACCCGCCGAAATGCCGTTGACGCGCACGCCTTTCGCGCCGAGCGAGACCGCCAGATAGCGCACGCTCGCTTCGAGCGAAGCCTTGGCGAGACCCATGGTGTTGTAATTCGGAATCGCGCGCTCGGCGCCGAGATAGCTGAGCGTGAGCAACGACGCGTCCGGCGTGAACATGGACTGCGCGGCCTTGGCGAGCGCGGGGAAGCTGTACGCGGAAATGTCGTGCGCGATGCGGAAATTTTCGCGCGTCATGCCGTCGAGGAAATCGCCGGCGATCGCTTCGCGCGGCGCAAAGCCGATCGAATGAACGAGACCGTCGAGGCCGTCCCAATGTTGCCTGAGCGAGGCGAAGAGGGCGTCGATTTGCGCGTCGTCGGCGACGTCGCAGGGGAACACCAGGTCGCTGCCGAACTCGCCGGCGAACTCTGTGATGCGCTCCTTGAAGCGCTCACCGACATAGGTGAACGCCAGTTCGGCGCCTTCGCGCTTGCAGGCCTGCGCGATGCCGTAGGCGATCGAGCGGTTCGACAACAGGCCGGTTAGCAGGATGCGTTTGCCAGCGAGGAAGCCCATGGTATCTCCTGATCGGATCAGCGCGCCGCGCACCTCGACGCTGTGTGCAAGGTACGTGCGGATCGCGCGGGTTTATTGGGTAGAATTCTCTCACACTGCACTTGTCCCACTGACCAACAAGGCCCTTATGACAACTGGCTCGCGACGGGTTCCAACGCCTCGCGCACCTCGGTGCCGCGTGATTCACAGACCCTCGCGCGCCGGCCTCGCGATTGTGCCGCGGTCCTGGCGCTCCACCTGCGCCGCCATGATGTGCACCGTGCTGGCCTTGGCCGGTTTGCTCGTGGCGCCGCGCGCGCACGCGGTCTATGCGATCGCGCAATACGGCGACCCGAAATATCCGGCGGATTTCAAGCACTTCGACTACGTGAACCCGGACGCACCGAAGGGCGGCACGCTGGTGCTGGCCAATCCGAGCCGCCTCACTAGCTTCGATAAATTCAATCCGTTCACGCTGCGCGGCAATACCGCGCCCGGTGTGGACCTGATGTTCGAAAGCCTCACCACTGGCAGCAGCGACGAGGTGGCGTCCGCCTACGGGCTGCTTGCCGACGACATCGACATCGCGCCGGACGGCTTGTCCGTCACGTTCCACATCAATCCGCGCGCGCGTTTTTCGAACGGCGATGCGGTCACCGCCGACGACGTCAAGTTTTCGCTCGATACGTTGAAAAGCCCGCAGGCCGCGCCGCAGTTCGCATCGATCTTCGGCGAGATCACCCGCGCGGTGGTGGTCGACCCACACACGATCCGCTTCGAGTTTCACCAGCGCAATCGCGAGCTGCCGCTACTCGCGGGCGGCATGCCGGTGTTCTCGCGTAAGTGGGGGATGAAGTCGGACGGCAACCGGATTCCGTTCGACCAACTCGCGTTCGAGAAGCCGATTGGCAGCGGCCCTTATCTGATCGAACAGTACGACAACGGCCGCACGATTACGTACCGTCGCGACCCGAATTACTGGGGCGCGGGGCTGCCGGTGCGTGTCGGCATGAATAACTTCGATCGCATCGTCTACAAGCTGTATTCGGACAGCACCGCGCGCCTCGAGGCCTTCAAGGCCGGCGAATACGACGCGCTGGTCGAGTATGTGGCGCGCAATTGGGTGCGACGTGACGTCGGCAAGAAGTTCGATAACGGCGAGCTGATCAAGCAGGTGTTTCCGCAACATAACGGCACCGGCATGCAGGGCTTCATGCTGAACACGCGGCGCCCGTTGTTTCAGGACGTTCGCGTGCGCAAGGCGCTCGATCTCGCACTCGACTTTCAGTGGCTCAATCGCCAGTTGTTCTTCAATCAGTACACGCGTATCGACAGTTTCTTCGCCAATACGGAATTGCAGGCGAAGGGGCTGCCAACGCCCGGTGAGCTGGCGTTGCTCGAACCATGGCGCGCGAAGCTCGACCCGGCGGTGTTCGGCCCGCCACCGAAGCAGCCGGACACGGATCCGCCCGGCTCGCTGCGCGCCAATCTGCTGCAGGCGCGCGCATTGTTGCAACAGGCCGGCTGGAACTACCGCGACGGCGCATTGCGCAACGCCAAAGGCGAGCCGTTCCGCTTCGAGATTCTCGACGACTCCGGCTCGTCCGCGCAGATGGAGCCGATCGTCGCGACGTTCATCCGCAATCTGCAGAAGCTCGGCATCGAGGCCACGTTCCGCGTGTCCGATTTCGCGGTCTATCAGAAGCGTCTGGACAGCTTCGATTTCGACACCACCACCATTCGCATGCCGGACGTGCAGGTGCCGGGTTCGGAGCAGATCGAGCGCTTCGGCAGCAAGGCGGCGGCTACGCCAGGTTCTGACAACATGATCGGGCTGAAGTCGCCCGCCGTGGATGCCATCCTGAGCGCGCTCGTGCACGCGCAGACGCGCGAGCAACTGATCGACGCCACGCACGCGCTCGACCGCGTGCTGATGCATGGCTACTATGTCGTGCCGCACTGGTACAGCGCGACGCATCGGGTGGCGTTCAAGCGCGGGCTTGCGTGGCCGAAAACATTGCCCCTGTACTATTCAGCGGAAGGCTGGATCACGTCGATGTGGTGGTTCGCGCAGCCGCAACCGCAGCCGCAAGCCCAGGCCCAGGCCCAGGCCCAGCCGCGCTAACGCATCATTCATTCATCGCCTTCGCACCGGAAACGCCGCCATGTGGAGCTACATCCTCAAGCGTCTGCTGCTCATGATCCCGACCTTGCTCGGCGTGCTGACGCTGACCTTCGCCGTGATCCAGTTCGTCCCCGGGGGCCCGGTCGAGCAGATGCAGCACGAGTTGCGCAAAGGCGCGGAGAGCGGCGCGCCGTTCGGGCTGCGCGCGCATAGCGGCGTCGACGCGCAGCAGATCGCGCAACTCAAAGCGCTCTACGGCTTCGACAAACCGCCGCTGGAGCGCTATGTGTTGATGCTCAAACGCTTCTCGACGTTCGATCTCGGCCAGAGCTATTTCCGCCACCAAAGCGTGTGGTCGCTGATCGTCTCCAAGCTGCCGGTCTCGATCAGTATCGGCTTATGGACGTTCTTTCTGACCTATCTGATCTCGGTGCCGCTCGGCATTGCGAAGGCGATCCGCAATGGCTCGCGCTTCGACGTCGCCACGAGCCTCGTGGTGCTGATCGGCTACGCGATTCCGGGCTTCGTGCTGGGCGTGTTGCTGCTCGTGCTGTTCGGCGGCGGCACGTTCCTGCAACTCTTTCCGCTGCGCAATCTCACGTCGGACAACTGGGCGCAGTTGAGTGTCGCCGGCAAGGTGCTCGACTATCTGTGGCATATCGCGTTGCCGATCACGGCCTCGGTCGTGGGCAGTTTCGCGGTGGTCACCATGCTGACGAAAAACGCCTTTCTCGACGAGATCCGCAAGCAATACGTGCTGACCGCGCGCGCCAAAGGTCTGTCCGAAAAGCGTGTGCTGTGGAAGCACGTGTTCCGCAATGCGCTGTTGCCGCTGATCGTCGGTTTTCCGGCCGCGTTTATCGGCGCGTTCTTTACCGGCAGTCTGCTGATCGAAACACTGTTTTCGCTCGACGGCCTCGGGTTGCTGTCGTACGAATCGGTGGTGCGGCGCGACTATCCGGTCGTGCTCGGCACGCTGTATCTGTTCACGCTGATCGGTCTTGCGACCAAGCTGATTTCCGATCTTTGCTATGTGTGGGTCGATCCCCGCATCCAATTCGAACAACTGGAGCGCTGATGAATCGAGCCCGTCTTTCCGCCGATGCGTCGGCGCGCGCCGAGACCGCGCGCGCGTTCGTCTCGCCTTCGCCCGCGCGCCGTGTGTGGCAGCGCTTTCGCCAGCAGCGTCTGGGCTACTGGAGCCTGATCGTGTTCGTCGTGGCGTTTGCGGCGAGCCTGGCGGGTCCGCTGTGGTCGAACGACAAGCCGCTCGTGGTGCGCTATGACGGCAACCTGTATTTCCCGATGTTCAAGACGTACGCAGAGACCACGTTCGGCGGTGATTTCCCGACGCCGGCCGATTATCTCGATCCGTATGTCAAGCAGCGTTTCGACACGCCAGGCAACTTCGCGCTGTATCCGCCGAATCGCTACTACTACGACACGTTGAATTACTTTTCGAAGGCGCCCAATCCGGCGCCACCATCGCGCGACAACTGGCTCGGCACCGACGACCGCGGGCGCGACCTGTTCGCGCGTCTTCTGTACGGTTTTCGCGTCTCGGTGGAGTTCGGGCTGGTGCTCACGCTGATCGGTACGATTCTCGGTATCGCCGCAGGCGCCGTGCAGGGTTATTTCGGAGGACGTACGGATATCATCGGGCAGCGCCTGATCGAAATCTGGAGCGCGATGCCCGAGCTTTATTTGCTGATCATCTTTTCGTCGATCTTCGAGCCGGGCTTTATTCTGTTGATCGTGCTCCTTTCGCTATTCGGCTGGATCGGCCTGTCCGATTACGTGCGCGCGGAGTTTCTGCGCAATCGCCATCAGGACTATGTGCGCGCGGCGCGCGCCATGGGGCTGTCGAACTGGCAGATCATGTGGCGGCATGTGCTGCCCAATAGCCTGACGCCCGTGATCACGTTCCTGCCGTTTCGCATGAGTGGCGCGATTCTCGCGCTGACGAGCCTCGACTTTCTCGGCCTGGGCGTCCCGTCGCCGACACCGAGCCTCGGTGAGCTGCTCGCGCAAGGCAAGGCGAATCTCGACGCCTGGTGGATCTCGCTGTCCACCTTCGGCGTGCTGGTGGCGATGCTGCTGCTGCTGACCTTCATGGGCGATGCGCTGCGCAACGCGCTCGATACCCGCATCTCCGATGCCATGCGCGCCGGAGGCAATCAATGAGCGCCTCCTTGCAGAACGAAGCACCACAGGCCACCGCGCCGCTGCTCGAACTGGAGCATCTGCACGTGAGCTTCGGCAATACGGTCGCGGTGAGCGACGTCACGCTCGCGATCCAGCGCGGCGAACGGGTCGCGCTGGTTGGCGAATCAGGTTCAGGCAAGAGCGTGACCGCGCTGTCGATCCTGCGCCTCCTGAGCGACGCGCAGGTGAGCGGGTCGATCCGTTTCGACGGCGAAGACCTGCTTGCCAAAAGCGAGCGCGAAATGCGCGGCATGCGCGGCTCGGACATCGCGATGATCTTCCAGGAGCCCATGACCGCGCTCAATCCGCTCTATACGGTCGGCGACCAGATCGCGGAAACCATCGTCGTGCACGACGGCGTGAGCGCACACGAGGCGCGCAAACGCGCGGTGGCGCTGCTGGGGCGCACCGGCATCGCCGAGCCGGGCAAGCGCGTGAACAGCTATCCGCATCAGCTTTCCGGCGGCCAGCGCCAGCGCGCGATGATCGCCATGGCGCTGGCGTGCCGCCCGCGTCTACTGCTGGCCGACGAGCCGACCACGGCGCTCGACGTGACGATTCGCGCGCAGATCGTCGAACTGCTGCTGGAGTTGCAACGCGATGAAGCGGAGAAACGCGGCATGGCGGTCCTGCTGATTACGCACGATCTGAATCTGGTGCGCCACTTCGCGCAACGCATCGCGGTGATGGAGAAGGGCGTCCTGGTGGAAAGCGGCCCGGTCGAGCAGGTGTTCGGGGCGCCGCAGCATGCGTACACGCAGCGTTTGCTGGCGAGCCGCCCTGAACGCACGGTCGTGCCCGTGCTGCCGATTTCGCCGGTGCTGCTCGAAGCGCGCGAAATCTCGGTCGATTTCAAAACGAAGCTGCCAGGCTTTAGCGGCTGGTTCCGCTCGGGGCGGTTTCGCGCGGTCGCGGACGCGAATGTGTCCGTGCGCCAGGGGGAGACGTTGGGAATCGTCGGCGAATCGGGTTCGGGCAAATCGACGCTGGCGATGGCGTTGCTCGGTCTGCAACGCACCACGCATGGCGAGATCGAGTTTCAGGGCAGGCCGCTCGGCAGCTACCGCGGCGCCGAACAGACCGCCTTGCGCTCGAACATGCAGGTCGTCTTTCAGGACCCGTTCAGTTCGCTTTCGCCACGCCAGACCATCGAGCGGATCGTCGGTGAAGGGCTCGCGCTGCACCGGCCGGACATGATGCCGCAAGCGCGGCGCGACAAGGTGATCGCGGTGTTGCGCGAAGTCGGCCTCGACCGCACGGTGCTGCAACGCTATCCGCACGAGTTCTCCGGCGGCCAGCGGCAGAGAATCGCCATTGCGCGCGCGCTCGTGCTGGAGCCGCGCATTCTGATCCTCGACGAACCGACCAGCGCGCTCGATGTTTCCATCCAGCAGCAAGTGCTGAAACTGCTCGCGGGGTTGCAACACAAGTACAACCTGGGCTTCGTTTTCATCAGCCACGATCTGGCTGTGATCGGGGCAATGGCGCACCGTGTCGCGGTCATGCAAAACGGTTCGATCGTGGAAACGGGGGAGGTTGAGAAGATTTTTGCGACCCCCGCCCACCCCTACACTCGAAAGCTACTGAAAGCAGCCCTTGACCATTGATTTTTCACCCTTTCACCAATTGGGTGCGTGTCCCGATTGAATTTTTCTATTTGTTTTGACACGTGAATACTTACTGGCTAGTATCGACCAAACTTTTTCCGTAGCCCTCTGATTTTTAGGCAAAAAATACCGACCAATGCAGGATAGAAACCTAACCCAGGCTTGCACGCGCGTCGTCGCCGGGATGTTCATTGGCGTCTTGATGGCAGCAGCTCCCGGCGCGTTCGCCGACGAAGTAAGCAGTTTCAATCAGAATGCCTCATATTCGACCCTCAACGGGTCGAATTCTTTGTCCACTCCCAATTCGCAAGCCACCGCTCCCGATAGCGATAGCGGCGCCAAATCGTTCCTCTCCGGCATGGCCGGAAAAGCGGGCGACGTGGTCGTCGGTGCGTTGAATATGATCGGTGTGCGTTACCGCTGGGGCGGTAACACGCCGGATTCCGGGCTCGATTGCAGCGGCTTCGTCCGCTACGTGTTCCAGGACACGCTCGGTATGGCGCTGCCGCGCCGGGCCGAGGAAATGAGTCGTGTCGGCGAGAAGGTTCGCGTGAGCGATCTGAAGCCGGGCGATCTGGTGTTCTTCAACACCATGCGCCGTACGTTCTCGCACGTTGGCATCTACATCGGCGACAACAAGTTCGTGCATTCGCCTTCCACGGGCAGCACGATCCGCGTCGACGACATGGATAGCGGGTATTGGGAAAAGCGCTTCACCGGCGCGCGCCGGATCGAGACGTCCTATCAGGACGGTCAGGATCTGCGCAAGCGCGTGAACGCGGCAATCGGCGGCAATCAGTAACGGATTGTGCGGATCACGCGGCCTGCGTCGCGGTGGTTCTGCGTAAAAAAGCCTGCTTCGAATGAAGCAGGCTTTTTTGCATTTGAGCGAAGCGGCTGACGGGGTGGCTTCCGCGTCGGAATCCGTTGCAGGTCCGCGGTTCGGGTCCGCTTACACCGCGGCGCGGCTCGCTGCCAACTTGCGTTGTAGTTCCGGCATCATCTTCGCCACGGCTTCTTCGCCGGCCAGAATCGCGGCGTTGCGCTGGGAGAAATCACTGCCGCTCATGGCGGCCAGATTTGGCCGGATCACGATGTCCGCGTATTTGTCGAGTTCGTAGGCCTTGATCGTCTGACCCATGATCGTGAAGGTCTGCATCAGCACGTCGAACGAGCTGGCCGTCAGGCCGCTTTCCGGGCGCTGCGAGATATCCACGGCGATCACGAAATCCGCGCCCATCTTGCGCGCGAAGGAAGCCGGCACCGGGCTCACCAGGCCGCCGTCCACATACTCTCGCCCGCCGATCTTCACCGGCTCGAAAATCGACGGCACGCTGCATGACGCGCGTACCGCGACGCCGGTGTTGCCGCGCTGGAACAGGATCGGCTGGCCGCTCTTCAGGTCGGTGGCGACCACGCCGAGCGGCTTGGCCATTTTCTCGATCGGACGGTTGTTGAGCGTCGTGTTCAGATAGTTCTGCAGCGCGACGCCTTGCAGGAAGCCGCGCGTGCGAAACGGCATGGCCCAGTCGCTGATCGACGCTTCGTCCATGGTCAAGGCGAGCTTGTTCAGCGCAAAGCCGTTCATGCCCGACGCGTACAGCGCGCCGACCACCGAGCCGGCACTCGTGCCGGCCACCAGATCGATCTGGATATTGCGCGCCTCGAGGCCCTTGATCACGCCGATGTGCGCGAAGCCGCGCGCGGCGCCGCCGCCGAGGGCGAGCGCGACGCGCAGCGGCCGCTGCGGCTTGTCGAGCGGCGGCGTATTCGTGGTCGGCGTGGCAGGGGTGGCGGCGACAGACGCGAGATCGGTTTTACTGCCGGTCGTGGTGCAGGCGGCCAGCACGGCGGATGCGGCGGCCAGTGAAAAATGGCGGCGGGCGAGGCGGGGCGATGAGGGCTTCAACGAGTTCTCCAGCAACGGCTTGGGCAACGCGAAAAACGTCACCCTGGCCGCGATCAGGCTGATAGTCAGACGACAGAATCGCCGGCGGCGATTCCATGCGCTGTGGATCCAACTCCGGCCGCAGCGCGCGCACATCATAAATCAAAGCTCAACGCATGCGGCGGCGTGGTAATGAAACGTTGCAGAGGAAGCCCTCGGGTCCCGCAAGGCGCGGCATGCCGGGCGTATTGGCCGTTCGGACGAGGGCAGGCAACCCGCTGGCGGAAGGTATAATTCGCCTCTCGCATTTAATTCCTTCGTGTCCATGCGCGGCGCCTGCCTGCCGCATGGGCGCGGTCCGCTGCCGCGCTTCACGGGTGATGTCCGCCCGGGCGCCGGCGCCTGTCTTCCGAGTAACCGCTAATGACCACCTCCGTTCGTACCCGTTTCGCACCGAGTCCCACCGGCTTCATCCACCTCGGCAACATTCGCTCCGCGCTCTACCCGTGGGCGTTCGCGCGCAAGATGAAAGGGACCTTCGTGCTGCGAATCGAGGACACCGACGTGGAGCGTTCCACTTCCGAATCCGTCGACGCCATTCTCGAAGGCATGGGGTGGCTCGGCCTCGATTTCGACGAAGGTCCGTTCTACCAGATGCAGCGCATGGACCGTTACCGCGAAGTGCTCAAGCAGATGCAGGACGCCGGGCTGGTGTACCCGTGCTACATGTCGACGGAAGAGCTCGACGCGTTGCGTGAGCGTCAGCGCGAAGCCGGCGAAAAGCCGCGCTATGACGGCACGTGGCGTCCGGAACCGGGCAAGGTGCTGCCGCAGCCGCCCGCGGGCGTGCAGCCGGTACTGCGCTTCCGTAACCCGCTCACCGGCGTGGTGGCGTGGGACGACGCGGTGAAGGGCCGCATCGAGATCTCGAACGAAGAACTCGACGACCTCGTGATCGCGCGTCCGGACGGCACGCCGACCTACAACTTCTGCGTGGTGGTGGACGATCTGGACATGCGCATCACGCACGTGATTCGCGGCGACGATCACGTCAACAACACCCCGCGCCAGATCAATATTTTGCGCGCGCTCGGTGGCGAGCCGCCGGTCTACGCGCACTTGCCGACCGTGCTGAACGAGCAGGGCGAGAAGATGAGCAAGCGCCACGGCGCGATGAGCGTGATGGGTTATCGCGACGCCGGTTTCCTGCCGGAGGCGGTGGTCAACTATCTGGCGCGCCTCGGCTGGTCGCATGGCGACGCGGAGATTTTCACGCGTGAACAGTTCATCGAGTGGTTCGATCTGGAGCATCTGGGCAAGTCGCCGGCCCAGTATGACCACGACAAGCTGAACTGGCTGAACGCGCACTACATCAAGGAAGCGGACAACGCGCGTCTCGCGGAGCTGGCCAAGCCGTTCTTCGTCGAGTTGGGTATCGACGAAGCCGCGCTCGCCCAAGGCGCAGATCTGACAGCCGTCGTGGGCTTGCTGAAGGATCGTGCATCCACGGTGAAGGAGATCGCAGAGAATGCCGCGATGTTCTATCGCGCACCGGCGCCTGATGCCGAGTCCGTCGCGCAACACGTCACCGACGCCGTGCGTCCGGCGCTCGCCGATCTGGCCACCGCGCTGAAGAGCGTGGAGTGGACCAAGGAAGCGATCGCTGCGGCATTGAAGGCAACACTCGGCGCGCACAAGCTGAAGATGCCGCAGTTGGCCATGCCGGTGCGTCTGCTGGTGGCGGGCACCACGCATACGCCGTCGATCGACAGCGTCCTGATGCTGTTTGGGCGTGCTGTCGTTGTCGGCCGTATCGAAAAAGCGCTGGGCTAACTGCGTTCGCGCGTGCCTTGAGCGGGTTTGCATGCGACTTGTGAAAAAAGTCGCATGCAATTGCTCAAAGGGTATTTACAAAGCGCAAATTGGCCTCTAGAATCTCGTTTCTGTTCTGCAAGGGGGGTATAGCTCAGCTGGGAGAGCGCTTGCATGGCATGCAAGAGGTCAGCGGTTCGATCCCGCTTACCTCCACCATCAGAGCAGAGTGAAGTTGTTCCGAAGTCTGGAACTTGTAGCAAAAAAGACTTCACAAACGGCTGTAACGTAGTTAGAATATCGGACTTTGCTGCTGGCGAAACAGAAGTTAGCGTGAATTAGCAGCAAGATAAAGACAGATCTGAAAAGATTATGTCCCCTTCGTCTAGAGGCCTAGGACATCACCCTTTCACGGTGAGTACAGGGGTTCGAATCCCCTAGGGGACGCCAAACATCAGCGTCGCTTTAGTGTTCCGAGTTCAACTCGGTTGGCAGTAAGGTAGCGCAGCTTGCAGAGAAATAACCGACGCTCGCAAGCTAGGGTGTAAAGACTGGAGTGGTAGTTCAGTCGGTTAGAATACCGGCCTGTCACGCCGGGGGTCGCGGGTTCGAGTCCCGTCCACTCCGCCAGACAAAGCCCGTTCATCCAAACTTGAACGGGCTTTTTCATTAAAGGTGTAAGCAGTACGTTGTCCCCTTCGTCTAGAGGCCTAGGACATCACCCTTTCACGGTGAGTACAGGGGTTCGAATCCCCTAGGGGACGCCAGTATATCGGCGTCGTTCGGTTGGAAGTTTGAGCGATGCAGTGGTCAGTGAGTCAGTCTCATTGATCGCGGTGCAAAAAATCTGGAGCGGTAGTTCAGTTGGTTAGAATACCGGCCTGTCACGCCGGGGGTCGCGGGTTCGAGTCCCGTCCGCTCCGCCAGATTTGAGAAAGCCCACTTCGAAAGAAGTGGGCTTTTTTTATTCCGCTCTCCATTGCGCCTGGGTATGCTCGGGACAAACAGCCATTGCCAGCGCGCACGGCCTGTTTTACCGTTGACCCGACTCATCTTCGTCGCTCCGCCATGTTCGATCCCACCGAAGCTCCGTTGCCGTTTCATCTGCGCAAGGCCAGCATGGACGATTTCGAGTTCGCCGAGGCGCTGACTCGCAACAACATGGGCGGCTATTACCGTCGACACCATCTGGTCTGGCGTGGCGATCTGTTTCTCGGTAGCTGGCGCGAATCGGAGAATTTCATTCTCGAAGTGGACGGCACGCCGATCGGCGTGTTGCGCATCACGCAAGAGGGCGATTCGCTGCATATCCGCGACGTGCAGATTGCCGAAGGCCATCGCCGGCTCGGCGCCGGCACCTATCTGCTCGATGTCTCGCATCAATGGGCGCGCGAGCGTGGGTTGCGCGAGTTGCAACTGCGCGTGTTCGTCGACAACCCCGCCGCGCGGCTCTATCAACGCAAAGGCTATAAGCTGACCGGGCCGCGGCTTGCGCAACTGGGCGCGATCCGTCATCTGGCGCGACGAGTTTAGTGGCCGCGTGTGAGGCGCACGGTCTCAGGTGCGGCAGTTGGCAAAGCTTGGATTCGATGCGCGCGTTTTATTCACTCAATCAGCGTTCGGCATTATGCGAGGCATCCGCGCGGTCCTGCGCCGCCGTCTCGCTGTCCGTCTCCGCGTCGCGATGCTCTCCATGCTCCACCCGATGCTCCGAGCCACGCTCGATGAATGCGCGCGGACTTTCGCCGAACGCGCGGCGGAACATCGCGGAGAATGCGCTCTGACTCTGATAGCCCAGTTCCAACGCGACATGCGAGAGCGGGCGCCCCTGACTCAACAGCGGAATCGCACGCGCCAGAATCGCTTGCTGGCGCCACTGCGAAAAACTCACCCCCAACTCCTGACGAAACAGCCGCGCAATGGTGCGTGTACTCGCGCCCACGCTGGACGCCCATTGCTCGAGCGATTCACCATGCGTCGGATCCGCAATGACCGCTTCGCACAACGCGCGCAGCCGCTTTTCGTTGGGCATCGGCACGGAGAGCGGCAACGGCTCCGAGCGTGTCAATTCGTCGAGTGCGAGCGCGCCGAGCAACTGCTCGCGCGTGGCCGAGATGCCGGGCGTGTCGAGCGCGGCGATCACTTCGCGCAGCAGGTCCGAGACTTCGACCACGCGCGGTGTATCGAGCCCGGCCGGCACCGTGCTTTCGGTGATGTAGAGGGTGCGCAGGAAGGCGTCTTCGACGGCGACCACTTCGTGCGTCACGTGCGGCGGCACCCAGATTGCGCGCGATGGCGGCACCATCCACGTCGTGCCGGTGGTCGCGACCCGCAGCACGCCGCGCGACGCGTAGGCCACCTGTGCCCACGCGTGGGTGTGACGCGCGATGCGCCAGCCCGACGGCATTTGCCGGGAGCGTACGCGGATGGGATGCGTTTCGGTCGGCTGGAACTCGGGCGGAATGTCGGCGAAGCGCACGAAGCTCGACAGGTCTGAGTCGACGGACGAAGTCATGATGAAGATCGATCCCGAAAACGGAACACGAGAAGCGCGGACCCGCAAAGTAGTCCGGTGACGCCGCAATGAGAAGCCCGCTACGGCAAACCGCCGCGGGCTTCTCATTGTAGGTGTTGCGTGGCACCCGGCGTTGCATAATGTCCCGATTACCCGGACACGAGGAGAACTTCATGAGCTTTGCTATCGCGGACTTGTGCGACGCGCACGAGGATCAGTTGGCGCTCGGCACGTTGCGCGTGCTCGAGCCGGTCTTTCACCTGTTCAGCCGCGCCGAGTGTTTCAGCGGTGAGGCGGTGACGTTGAAGGTCTTCGAAGACAATGCACTCGTGCGGGCCACGCTCGAAGAGCAGGGCGCGGGCCGTGTGCTGGTGGTCGACGGCGGCGGCAGCCTGCGGTGCGCGCTGGTGGGCGGCAACCTTGCGCAGATTGCGCAACGGAATGGCTGGGCGGGCATCGTCCTGAACGGCTGTGTGCGCGATACGTTGGAACTGAATGAAGTCAACGTCGGCATCGCGGCGTTGGCAACCTGCCCGCGGCGTGGCCAGAAGCGCGGCACCGGCGAGCGTGACGTGGCGGTACAGTTGCCCGGCGCGCTGGTGCATCCCGGTGAGTGGATCTACGCGGATATCGACGGCGTGCTCGTGGCGAGCGCGGCGCTGAACTGAACCTCGGGCTGGACTCAGGCTCGAACGGAATCACAGGCCACCCGAACCCCCATTCAAGGAGAACAAACGACGATGCAGACCGTCTTTGTATACGGCACATTGCGCGCCGGTGAAGTGAACGACATCAGCCAGGCGGCGGCGCGCAACGAGATCGACGCCCCCAATCTGCTCGGCACGGCCACGGTCCGCGGCCATCTTTTCGATTTCGGCTTGTACCCGGGCCTCGTGGTCGACGAAGCCGGTGTCGACGTGATCGGCGACGTGTATGAGATCGACGATCAGCTGGTCGCCGTGCTCGACGAAATCGAAGCGGTCTATCCGGGTGTCGAGGATCGTTTCCTCGCTCGCGAAGTGATGGTGAAAGTCGACGGCAATGTCGTGAACTGCCGCTTCTATCCCGTTGCGCCGGGTGCGGTGAAAGGCTTGCCCGAAATCCGATCGGGTGACTGGGTCGAGTACCGCAGCACGCGCTGACTTGAGTGCTGCCTGCAGTGCTGCCCGCAGCGCCGACTGAACCCGTCCATGCGCACATAAAAAAAGCGGCCCGGCAAGCATACGCCTGTCGGGCCGCCCGGTCGGTCAGCCTTGCGACTCAAGCCGCTTTCGCGCGCTGTCCGTGACGCGCGAAGGCGGGCTTGCTACTGCGTCGTCCGTTATCGATGCATCTGCTGCGTGAGGCCTGTTGCCGGCCTCAGATTTCTTCGTACAGCGGCAATGTCAGGAAATCGGTGAACTGTTCCGAGGTCGACATTTCCTCGAAGATCTGCGCCGCGCGCTCATACGGCTTCGTATCGCCGCCCACGGCCTGCTTCACCTTGTCGAGTTCCTGCGCCGACAACTCGCGCACCAGCTCGGCCGTGACCTTGCGGCCGTCTTCGAGCTTGCCCTTCGGCGAGCGAATCCATTGCCATACCTGCGAACGCGAGATTTCCGCCGTGGCGGCATCTTCCATCAGGTTGTGAATCGGCACGCAGCCATTGCCCGTGAGCCATGCGCCCAGGTAGTGGATGCCGACGTTGATGTTGTTGCGCAGACCGGCTTCGGTGATCGGCGCTTCCGGACGGAAGTCCGTCAGGTCGGTTGCCGTGACGAGCACGTCGTCGCGTTGCTTGCCGATCTGGTTCGGCTTGTCGCCGAGCACCTTGACGAACTCTTCCATCGCGATCGGCACGAGGCCCGGATGCGCGACCCAGCCGCCGTCGTAGCCGTCGCCGGCATCGCGCGCCTTGTCCGAGCGCACGCCGGCCATCGCCTTCTCGTTCGCGGCCGGATCGTTCTTGATCGGAATCAGCGCGCTCATGCCGCCAATTGCCGGCGCATTGCGGCGATGGCAGGTCTTCAGCAGCAGCAGCGCGTAGGCCCGCATGAACGGCGAGGTCATGGTGATCTGCGAGCGGTCGGCGAGGCAGAAGTCACGGTCGGCCTTGAACTTCTTGATCGCCGAGAAGATGTAGTCCCAACGGCCGGCGTTCAGGCCCGAGCTATGTTCGCGCAGTTCATACAGGATCTCGTCCATTTCGAAAGCGGCGACGATCGTTTCGATCAGCACCGTCGCGCGAATCGTGCCGCGCGGCACGCCGACCGCTTCCTGCGCGGCGACGAAAATGTCGTTCCACAGACGCGCTTCGAGATGGCTCTCCATCTTGGGCAAATAGAAGTACGGGCCGGAGCCGCGCGCGACCAGTTCCTTCGCGTTGTGCACCATGAAGAGCGCGAAGTCGAAGATGCCACCCGACACGCGCTTGCCGTCCACCTTCACGTGCTTCTCGTCGAGGTGCCAGCCGCGCGGACGCACGATCAGCGTGGCGACCTCGTCGTTCAGCGTGTACGACTTGCCGTTCTGTTCCAGCGAAATCGTGCGGCGTACCGCGTCCTTCAGATTGATATGGCCGGTGATCTGGTTGTCCCAGCTCGGCGCATTCGAATCTTCGAAGTCGGTCATGTAGGAATCCGCGCCCGAATTCAGCGCGTTGATGATCATCTTGCGTTCGACCGGCCCGGTGATTTCCACGCGGCGGCATTGCAGGTCCTGCGGCAGCGGCGCGATTTTCCAGTCGCCGTCACGCACGTTTTTCGTTTCCGCGAGAAAGTCGGGACGCTCGCCGGCGTCGAGGCGCTCGGTGCGTTCCGCGCGCGCCTGCAACAACTGCTGACGGCGCGGCTCGAAAGTGCGATGCAGCGCGGCGACGAGTTCGAGCGCTTCGCGCGTGAGAATCGCTTCATAGCCCGGCTCGATCTCAGCCTTGATTTCCATGCCTTGCGGCAACTGCAACGATGAATGCGATGACTGCGGGTTCGCCATGTTTTCTCCTTGGTCGGTCAGATTGCAAAGATGCAAATGTTGAAAAGCGGTTGGTGTGCGTCGCGTAGTCCAGTAGTAGCCGTTACGCGCCAGGGCTGTGGCGTGTGCGGCTGCCGCCGGAGCCGCTGGTGCGGCCGGGCGACGCGAGGGTTTTCAGGAAAGCGAGCAGATCGGTCATGCCTCCGCCCGCGCCATGCGGCGTGACGCCCAGTTCTTCGGCTGGTGCGTTTTGCCGGTTGAGCCAGAAAGTCGTGAAGCCGAACCACGCCGCGCCGGCCACGTCCCAACCGTTCGACGACACGAAGACGATCTCGCGCGGTTCGGCGTCGAAGGTTTGCGTGCCCAGCGCGTAAGCGGCAGGCGAGGGTTTGTAGGCGCGCACGGCGTCGACGGATAACACGTGGTCGAACAGGCCCGTCATGCCGGCGCTCTTCACGGCGACGTCGAGCATTTGCGGATTGCCGTTCGAGAGAATCGCGAGGCGCGCACGGGAAGCGGATTCGCCACTGGCGGATGCCTGCGAGGTCAAAGACTCGCCGCGCGACAGGCGCAAGAGGCGCAACGCGGGCACGGCGTCGGGGAAAGCGGACAGGCACGCATACTCGTCCATCAAACGTTTTTCGGCCGTGCGGCCGAGCGTGAGCTGAAGTTTTTTCGCGGCGAAACGCAGTGCGTCGAGCGTGATGTCCCAGAACGGCCGGTAGTGCGCGCCGGGTGTGGCAGCCGGGGCGGCAAGCGTGCGCAGCTGCGTGTATTCGATCTGTTTCTGGCGCCACAGTTGCGAGAGCGCATCGCCGTGGCCCGGAAACATCTGCTCCGCGGCAGCGATCACCGAATGCACGTCGAAGAGCGTGCCGTAGGCGTCGAAAATCACTGCTTTAGGGGAGTGTGTCGTTGTGGCCGACATTGCCGTGCGCTCCTATCAGAGGTCAGGATGGATTGTATTAGTGATGCTCTGTGCTAAAAAAGAGGCTAAACATCACTTGATCTTTTACTTTCATACACCTAATCTGACGCGCACCGACCACCATTGCGCGTCGCTTCTCAACGAAATTTCCGTACTGGGACGGCGCGGCTTCAATCGCTTATGGACCGTTTCAAGCAGATCGAGACTTTCGTGACCGTCGCGGCCAAAGGCAGCCTGTCTGCCGCGGCTACGGCGGAAGGCGTCGCGCCGGCTATCATCGGCCGCCGCATCGACGCGCTCGAAGAGCGCCTCGGCGTCAAATTGCTGGTGCGCACCACGCGCAAGCTCACGCTGACCTTCGAAGGCTCGGCCTTTCTCGAAGACTGCCAGCGCATCATTCACGACATGCAGAACGCGGAAGCCAGCGTGTCGGCGGGCGGCGTCAAGGCGAGCGGCCATCTGCGGCTCTCCGCGCCGGCGGGCTTCGGGCGCCGGCACGTCGCGCCGCTCGTGCCGTCGTTCACGGTCGCCCATCCGGACGTGTCGATCACGCTCGACCTGTCCGACCGCCTCGTCGATCTGGTCAACGAGGGTTTCGATTGCGCGGTGCGTCTCGGCGAATTGCCGGATTCGTCGCTGGTGTCGCTCAAGCTCGGCGAGAACCGCCGCGTCTGCGTGGCGTCGCCGTCGTATCTGAGCCGGCGTGGCGCGCCGCACAGCCTCGCCGACCTCGCGCATCACAACTGTCTCGCGCTCGGCGCGAGCGCCAACCAGCAGCGCGGCTGGATGTTCCAGCAGGGCGACAAGGTGGTGTCGATCAAGGTGTCCGGCACGATGGAATGCTCGGACGGCGCGGTGCTGCACGAGTGGTGCCTCGAAGGCTACGGTCTCGCGTGGCGCTCGTGGTGGGAGGTCGGCACGGATATCGCGGCCGGACGGCTTGTCAGCGTGCTCGACGAATTCGCCGCACCGCCCATCGGCATTCATGCGGTGTTTCCGCAGCGCCGACATTTGCCGTTGCGGGTGAGACTGTTCCTGGATTTTCTCAAGCATACGTACGGGCATCCCGGTTACTGGGGCTGACGCCGGCCGGGCTCGCGAGGGCGCGCCCGGCGATTGCGTCGCCGGCAATACGGGGTTTCCGATATGCGGACAGACCCTTGGCAGATTCATACGCTCAATTCCGCGACCTACAATCGATTGAAGCGGCTTTCACGCCGCGCCTTGTTGGACGCTCACGCCGCGCTGCGCGAAGCCGGCGACGGAGGGCATCATGTTCAGGCACATCCTGGTTCCGACCGACGGTTCAGACCTGTCACGCAAGGCGATCGACGGCGCCATCGATCTCGCCCAAGCCGTCAACGCGCGCGTGACCGCCTACGCGTGTCTGCCGCAATATCCTTACTCGCCGTTCTCCGACGTGGTGGTCGAGCCGCCCTCCGAATTTCTGCAGCGCAGCGAGCGCGAAGCGCGGGTGCATCTGCGAGAAGTGGAAATGGCGGCGCGCCGTGTCGGCGTGACCGTCGACAGCCGGACCAGCGTGCACCCGGCGCCGTATCTCGGCATCATCGAAGCGGCGGAGCAGGGCGGCTGCGACGTGATCTTCATGGCGTCGCATGGGCGCCGTGGTCTGGGCAGCCTGCTGATCGGCAGCGAAACGCAGCGGGTGCTCACGCATACCAAGATTCCAGTCATCGTGTATCGCTGAGCCGAAACCGGAAGCCCACAAAAAACGCGCCGGCGGTGAGGCCGGCGCGCGCTGTGTTCGCCGCGCAATCTGTTGCGCTGGCTTTCTCTGCACTGCTGCGATCTCTCCCAGATTCAAGCCGTCGGCGCTAACCGTTCACGACCCGGCGCCCCGGCGGCCTTGCTCTCCCTGTGACGGCGGCTCTCTGACGAAAGCCGTAGTCCGTCTGTTGCCCTGTTGCTGCGATCGGCCTGCGGGTAAATTACGCGACCCGCTTGTCGAAGAACTGTTCGTCTTCCGTCGAGCCGTGCAGCGCGGTCGTCGAGGCTTCGCGTTCGACCGTTTGCGTGACGGCATCGAAGTAGCCCGTGCCCACTTCGCGCTGGTGCTTGACCGCGGTGAAGCCCTTTTCGGCCGCAGCGAATTCAGCCTGCTGCATTTCGACGAAGGCGGTCATCTGGTTGCGTGCATAACCGTGCGCGAGGTTGAACATCGAGTAGTTCAGCGCGTGGAAGCCGGCCAGCGTGATGAACTGGAACTTGTAGCCCATCGCACCGAGCTCGCGCTGGAATTTGGCGATGGTTGCGTCGTCGAGGTTCTTCTTCCAGTTGAACGACGGCGAGCAGTTGTACGACAGCAGTTGATCCGGGTATTCCTTGTGGATCGCGTCAGCGAATTTCTTCGCGAACTCAAGGTCCGGCTTGCCGGTTTCGCACCAGATCATGTCGGCGTACGGTGCGTAGGCGAGGCCACGCGAGATCGCCTGTTCGAGACCCGGCTTCGTGCGGTAGAAACCTTCCACCGTGCGCTCGCCGGTCAGGAACGGCTTGTCGTTGTCGTCGATGTCCGACGTAATCAGGTCGGCGGCTTCCGCATCGGTACGAGCGAGCAGCACGGTTGGCGTGCCGGAGACGTCGGCGGCCAGACGCGCGGCCGTCAGCTTGGCGATGTTTTCGCGGGTCGGCACGAGCACCTTGCCGCCCATGTGGCCGCATTTCTTCACCGAAGCCAACTGGTCTTCGAAGTGCACGCCCGCTGCGCCCGCTTCGATCATCGCCTTCATCAGTTCGAACGCGTTCAGCACGCCGCCGAAGCCGGCTTCCGCATCCGCCACGATCGGCTGGAAGTAGTCCACGTAACCTTCGTCGCCCGGATTCTTGCCTTCCGACCACTGGATCTGGTCAGCGCGCGTGAGCGTGTTGTTGATGCGTTTCACGACGAGCGGCACCGAGTTCGCCGGGTACAGCGACTGGTCCGGGTACATTTCACCGGCGACGTTCGCATCGCCCGCGACCTGCCAGCCCGACAGATAGATCGCCTTAAGGCCGGCCTTGACCTGTTGCATGGCCTGGTTGCCGGTCAGCGCGCCGAGCGAGTTGACGAACGGCTCGTTGTTCACGCTTTCCCACAGCTTTTGCGCGCCGCGCTTGGCGAGCGTGTGTTCGACTTGCACCGAGCCACGCAGGCGGATCACGTCGTCAGCCGTGTATCTGCGCTTCACGCCTTTCCAGCGCGGATCGGTTTCCCATTGCTGTTGAAGTTGCCTGGCTTGTTCTTGACGGGACATGATTTGCTCCTTGGTTGCCTGTAATGGCTGAGTGACTCTGTCGACCAGCGTCGCCGCGTGAGCGTTTGTTCTGGTCCGATACAAGAAACTTGCAATCTTCGCCAAAGCGGCCCGCCCGGTCGGGCGTTTCGTTTGGTGAAGTCTTATATAAGAGTCTAGGCAAGTCCAAGGTCGCGCAGTAGCCGTCGGAGCATGTTTTTCTGATATTTATTGTTATTTATAATCAGTCGCTTACTGTCTTTGTTTCACATTGAGAAAAGACTTTTTCCATCTTGCAATAGGTCGTCTTGTGCCTTGCAGCACGATTTTTTACGACGCAAAAAAATTTTCCACATCGTGAAATTTGGGTGCGCGGCGTACAGGCGAAAAAAAACCGGCGCCTAAGCACCGGTTTCTTCCGATCCACGGACAGCGTAAAGCCGTCCGGGTCTTTTTAGCTGGCTGCAACGTACCGCATGGGCGCCGCAAAGCGCTGTGTGAGGGCTGTGTGCCCTGAAGCGGAGTGCGCTCCTGTTCAGTACAGAGCGGCCAACTCGCGGTTAATTAGCTGCCGCGACGCGCGGTACGCGGGCCGTCGCTGCGGCGTGCGCCGTAGCCGCCGTCGCGCGAACCGCCGTAGCCTTCACGCGAACCGCCGCCGAAGCCGCCTTCGCGCGAACCGCCACCAGCCGACTTGCCGGCCCAACCGCCGCCATTGCCGCTGCGCGCACCGCCGCCGTTACCGGCCGGCTTGCCCGAACCGCTACCGAAGCGACGGCCACCGCCGTTGCCACCGCCCGGACGGCCGCGGCCGCCAAAGCCAGGACGGCCGTTACCCGACGGAGCCGACTTGCGCGGCTCGAAGCCTTCGACGACATTGACCGGCAGCGGGGTGCGCACGAAGCGCTCGATGCGCTTCAACGCGCCTTGTTCCGCGTGATGCACGAGGCTCACCGCGATACCCGAGCGGCCGGCACGGCCGGTGCGGCCGATACGGTGCACGTAGTCTTCGGCGAACTTCGGCAGGTCGTAGTTGAACACGTGCGTGATGCCCGGGATGTCGATACCGCGAGCGGCGACGTCCGTTGCCACCAGCACGCGCACACGGCGCTCGCGCAATGCGCGGATCGTGCGGTTACGCGCGCCTTGCGGCAGATCGCCGTGCAGGGCGGCCGATTCGAAACCGGCGTCGGCCAGACGGCCGGCCAGCTGGTCGGCATCGATCTTGGTTGCCGTGAAGACGATCGCCTGGTCGAGGCCCTCGTCACGCAGCAGATGGTCGAGCAGACGATCCTTGTGATCGCGGTCGTCGACGTAATGGACGGTTTGCGCGATGTTGGTGCGCTGCTCCATGCGTTGAACGATCTCGATACGCTCCGGATCCTTCAGCAGGCGGCCGGTCAGCGAACCGATCTTGCCGTCGAGCGTGGCCGAGAACAGCATGGTTTGACGTGTAGCCGGCGTAGCGGCAACGATCGTTTCGATGTCTTCGATGAAGCCCATGTCGAGCATGCGGTCAGCTTCGTCGAGCACGAGGATCTGCAGTTGCGACAGATCGATACGGCCGCGTTCCAGGTGATCGATCAGACGGCCCGGCGTAGCAACCAGGATTTCCGGGTTCTTCGCGAGCAGCATCAATTGCTGGCCGTAAGCGACGCCGCCGAGAATGCTGACGGTGCGCAGGCGCTTCAGGTGCTTGCCGTACGTGGCGGCTGCGGTCGTGACCTGCATCGCGAGTTCGCGGGTCGGCGTCAGGACCAGCATGGTCGGACGGGCAACCGGTTGCGGGCGGCGCGTGCGGGCGCCGTCGGCCGGACGCGGTTCACGCGGCTGGCTGGCTTGCGCCTTTTGAAGTTGCGAGAAACGCTCGATGGCGGGCAGCATGAACGCGGCGGTCTTGCCCGAACCGGTCGGGCTGGAGACCAGCAGGTCGCGGCCGGCGATACCGGCGGGGATCGCGCGTTGCTGAACCGGCGTCGGGTTCTGATAGCCAGCGGCGGTCAGCGCGGAGACGACGTCCGCGGACAGACCGAGCGACGCGAACGTCGGGCCGGACGGTGCTGCGGCTTCAGCGACGACGGCTTCCGGAGCGGCAGCAACGGCTGCGGCTTGAGCGGGTGCGTCGGCGAAACCGAGGGCCTGGTCGGCGATGGCGTTCAACGGGCTGCTGGGGGTATTGCTCGAAGTCATGAGAATCCTTGGTAAATCCTTGGTACACACGGAATTAAAACGTCGGCGCCAATCGGCATACCCAAGTCGTCGGATTCAGCGAGCAAAGAAGCAGCGAGCAAATCGAAAAACGGGGGCAGCTCGCGGCAATGAAGGCGAGCTTTTCGTTAGAAGCTGTATCGGATGCGACATGCCAACACGGCGTGCCGCCAGCCTGGGACATGATCGCCCGTAGGGGGCTAGGCAGGAGGGGACAGGTTCTAAACTGGATTGGAGCTAAACGCTACGAGGCGCTGCGCCGCAAAGGCCGCTAGAGGAAAGCCGGGCAAAGCAGTGAAGCGCAGGCGGCATTGTATAGGGTTTTGCTGCACTGCGCCACTATTAGGAATCTTCCTGGCAGAAAAGTTGCAGCGGCTGACTAGACGAATGACCTGCCATCGCCAATCTGGCCGCTGGTACGCCTTCGGCGCCGGCTCAGGCCGAGGCGCCGCTCTTCAGCGATTCGACCAGCTCGACGTATTGCTGTTTCGCGGCTTCCTGCGCTGTGCCTTTGAGCGCGGCCCACGCGTCATATTTGTATTTGCCGACAATGTCGGTGAAACCCGGCTTGTCGCCGTGAACATCGCCTTCGCTAGCCTGTTTGAAGAGGGCGTACAGACGCAGCAGCGTGAGGTTGCCCGGGCGCTCCGGCAGTTGTTTCACATCTTCCTGAGCCTGGGTGAACTGCGTATTGATGTCGGTCATGGTCGTTTTGCCCGCCGGGCGGGACAGGGGTGAAGGTCGGCTGACGATCATAACAATTGCATGCCGCTGCGGGGCTGAGGGCTTATTCCAAACACAGGACGCCGGCTTGGCGCGAAGCGCGGACCATCCAGAACGCGAGCCGGTTCAATCCGGCGCGCAAGCCAAACCACATTTGCGCGCGCAGTGCCGATTACAATACGGTCCATGACTCAAACTGTGCTCCTCGCCCTCGATACCTCGACCGAATTCTGCTCGGTAGCGCTTCTGTCTGTCGCTGGCCATGCCGCCGGCGCCACAACTGGAGAGACCCGCGCCGAACCGCGCGTCTGGGTGCGCCACGAGCAAACCGGCGCGGTTTCCAGCACGCGCCTGCTCCCCGCCATTCGCGAACTGTTCGACGAAGCCGGCCTGAAACTGGCGGACTGCGACGCTATCGCTTTCGGCTCCGGTCCGGGCTCGTTCACTGGTTTGCGTACGGCGACCGGCGTCGCCCAAGGTCTCGCATTCGGCCTGAACCTGCCGGTCGTGCCGATCAGCACGCTGCTTGTCTGCGCTGAAAGCGCCCGCCTGCGCGACCCGTCGGCCGCGCGCGTGCTCGCCGCGCTCGACGCCCGCATGGACGAGATCTACTGGGCCGACTACGCCTGGGACGACGCGCAAGGTGAATGGCGCACCGTACAGAGCGCTTCGCTCGACGCGCCGGACCGGCTCGTGTTGCCCGACGTCCCGTTCACGCTGGCAGGCAACGCCGCCGCGGCCTTCGGCGCGCGGCTGCCGGCGCTCGCGGTGGCGCGCAGCGTCGACGGCGAAGCGTTGCCGCACGCCGTGCCGCTCGCCCACGCTGCGCTGCGCGCGTTGCGCGCCGGCCGCACGGTGCCCGCCGATCAGGCCGCGCCGGAATACGTGCGCGACAAGGTTGCGCAGACCACGGCCGAGCGGGTCGCCGAGAAAGCTGAAAAGGCGGCCAGACTCGCGCACGACGCGGCTCATGGCGAGGGCCGGCAATGAGTGGCGTGTTGCTCGCGGACCGCTATATGTCGCCGATGACCGAGGGCGACCTCGACGAGGTCGCCGCCATCGAAAAGATCGCTTATGAGTTTCCGTGGAGCCGGGGCAATTTCGGCGACTCGCTGCGCAACGGTTACTTCGGCGTCTGTCTGCGCCATGTCACGGGCACCTTGATCGGCTATTGCGTGTTGATGCCGGTGGTCGACGAAATGCATCTGCTCAATCTGTGCGTGACGCCCGCGGCGCAAGGCGCCGGCGCCGGACTCGCGCTGCTGCGCGAAGCGGTGCGGATCACCCGCGCCGAAAAGCTCGATGGCTTGCTGCTCGAAGTGCGGCCGTCGAATCATCGGGCGATCCGGTTGTATGAGCGCTTCGGGTTTGCTTCGATTGGGCGGCGCAAAAATTATTATCCGGCGCGGCATCGCAGCCGGGAGGACGCCATCGTGATGCGTTTCTCGTTTGCCACGGAGGGCGCAGATGGCGCTGCATGAATCGGTACTGGAAGAATTCGGACTCGCGCCGCTATGGGTGCGTCGCGGAATGGCGGCGGCCGAGCAACCGGCTGTTGTGAAAGCGCAAGCCGAAGGCTTGGCGGGGCAGGGCACTGGCGACGTGGCCGGCTCGGGCGCGCGTCGTGACGATGCGCACGGGTTGCCGCCCGCCGCGGCTCCCGTCACGCGCCCGCTGGAGACTGTGCGTGCGCCGGAAACCGCGCCATCCGCCGTGCGCTTCCAACAAACAGCACCGTCTGCCGTGCGTCCGCAGCAATCCGCGTCATCCGCAGCGGGAGCGCCGGAAACCTCTTCGTTCGCGTCGCCTGCGCCTGAACCCGCACCGTCCATGCTACGGGCGCCGGCAAGCGCCTCGGCCGTCCCACGCGCGGGCGAGGCGCGAAGCGCCGATGCCGCGCACGGCGAACGCCACATGCGGCCCGCCCAAGACGCAGCGCAAGCGGCGCAAGAGCGGTCGCAAATGCCCGCTGAAACGCGTCACCCAATACCCCAGCCGCCGCCATCACGCATGCCCGAGCCGCCGGTTTTCGACGCGCCACCGGACGACGATTTCGCGTGGTTCGACGACCTGCCGACCCACGCGCCCGCGGACGCCCGCAGCGAGGCGCCCGCAGCTCCCGCAATCCATACCCTCGACTGGGACGCGCTAAGCGAGCGCGTCGCCGCCTGCCGCCTTTGCCGTCTATGCGAGAAGCGCACGAATACGGTGTTCGGCGTCGGCGACCGCGGTGCTGACTGGATGCTGATCGGCGAAGCGCCGGGTGAGAACGAAGACCGTCTGGGCGAGCCGTTCGTCGGCCAGGCCGGCAAGCTGCTCGACAACATGCTGCGTTCGCTGACGCTCGCGCGCGACACCAACGTGTACATCGCGAACGTGATCAAATGCCGGCCGCCTGGCAACCGCAATCCCGAACCGGACGAAGTCGCGCGTTGCGAGCCGTATTTGCAACGTCAGGTGGGGCTGGTCAAGCCGAAGCTGATCGTCGCGCTCGGCCGCTTTGCGGCGCAAAGTCTGCTGAAAACCGACGCGAGCATTTCGTCGCTGCGAGGCCGCGTGCACGAGTACGAAGGGGTGCCCGTGATCGTCACCTATCATCCCGCGTATCTGCTGCGCAGTCTGCCCGACAAGGCGAAAGCCTGGGCCGACCTGTGCCTCGCGCGCGACACGTGGCGTGCGGCGGGCGGTGCACCGTCGAACGCGTCGAAGTGACGGCTGCCGAGGGGCCGGCGGCCGGTTCCACCGGCGCGCCCGTCTTTGATGCCGCGAGCCGCGCTGCGCTGCTCGACACTTTGCATGATCCCGCCGTGCGCGATCTCGCCTGGTTATTGCTGAGCGCCGATCTGTTGCGCCCGCAACCACCGGTGGGCATCCTGGCGAATCCCTTCGATACGCCGCAGGAAGCGCAGGCGAGCGTCGACTGGCTGCGCGCGCTCGACGCCGCGCCCGAACCCTTGCATCACGATCTCGCGGCGACGCGCATCACGCGTCTCGGCCGCTATGCCGAACGGCTGCTCGGCTGGTTTCTGCAACATGGGCCGGCGGCGCGACTGGTGGCTGCGGGCGTGCCCTTGCGGCGCGCGGGCGTCACGCTCGGTGAATGCGATTTTCTGATTCAGACGCGGCGGGGCGCGCGTCTGCATTGGGAACTGGCCGTGAAGTGCTATCTGCACGCTGGCGAAGCACGCGGGGAGTTGGCTGCGGCGTTACCCGCGCAGTCACCGGCGCGGTTACCAAGGCAGTCACCCACCGGGCTATCCGACTACGTTGGCCCGAATCTGAAAGACCGTTTCGACCTCAAGCTCGCCCATGTGCTGAACCACCAGTTGCCGTTGAGCGCGCGTGAGGAGTTCGCATCGGTCGGCTATCCGGGGCCGTGGACGCCGCAGATGTTCATCAAAGGCTGGCTGTTTTACCGGCACGGCGAAACTCCGCTCGATCCCGTCGAACTCGATCCGGCGCATGGCCGTGGCTGGTGGGTGACGCGCAGCGATTGGCCGGCCTTCGCTGCAGGCAACACGCAAAAGTGGCGGCCTTTGCCGCGGCTGGAATGGCTTGCGCCGCGGCGTCATTCAGCTGACGAGGCGCAGGCCGCAGGATTGGTTTTTGTCGATGCGCACACTCTCGCCGGGCAAACCTCGCATCAGCATGGACCGGCGATGGTCGCCGCGTTCACCGAGGACGGCGCGGGCAACATGATCGAGCGCTCGCGCGGCTTCATCGTGCCGGACGAGTGGCCCGAGCAGGCACAAAACTACGCGCGGGAGCAGCAGCGGAAAAACGGAAAGACCGGCGCGTAATATGGCCGCCGACTCAGGCGGCAAACTCAGAGGCGAGCCCAACCGGCCAGCCCCGCCCACGTCCCCCTCACCACCACCGATAAAAATGATGCACCGGCCCGACGCCGCTGCCGACATCGAGTCGATCGCTCGCCTGCAGCGCGCCGGTCAGATACTGCTTCGCGTCGGCGACGGCGCTCGCCAGATCGCCGCGTTGCGGAATCAGCGCCGCGATCGCCGACGACAGCGTGCAGCCCGTCCCGTGCGTATTCTTCACCGGCACGCGCGGGCCGCCCAGACGCAGCGTGCCGCTCTCCTGCACCAGCCAGTCCGGACTATCCGTCGCGCTCAGATGGCCGCCTTTCATCAGCACCGCACGCGCACCGAGCGCGCGCAGCGCTTCGCCTTGCTCGACCATGCCCGCTTCATCGGTCGCGGCCGGCACGCCGAGCAGCGCGGCGGCTTCCGGCAAATTCGGCGTCAGCAGATCGGCGAGCGGCAGCAATTCGTCGCGCACCGCCGCGACCGCGTCGGGCAGCAGCAACGCGTGATTGCTCTTGGAAATCATCACCGTGTCGAGCACGATGTGCTTCGGCTTGTGCCGGCGCAGCGCGTCCGCCACGGCGCGCGCGATCGGCGCGTTTGCCAGCATGCCGATTTTCACGGCGTCGATGCGGATGTCGTCGAACACCGCGTCGAGTTGCGCGGTAATGAAACCGGGGTCCGGCGCGTGAATCGCGGTGACGCCGCGCGTGTTCTGCGCGGTGAGCGCGGTGATCACGCTCGCGCCATACGCGCCGAGCGCCGAGAAAGCCTTCAGGTCGGCCTGAATACCGGCGCCGCCGCCGGAATCGGAACCGGCGATCGTCAGCACATTGGGAATCGGTTGAGTCATGGCAAAGCGAGGAAGGAGGAAGGCGCGGGCCCCGAGGTGAGCGGGCGACCCGGCGCGGGTCAGTGCTTGGCTTCGCCGATCAGCGCGACCGAGTCGAATGCGCGCTGGTTGGCCTGGTGGCGCCGCATGACGAACCACATCATCACGCACACGAAGGTGCCGAACAGCACGATCACCGCCGTGACCGGCACGTCGAGCCAGACCAGCACGGCGTAGAGACACAGCATCACGAGCACGGAAAGGTTTTCGTTGAAGTTCTGCACGGCGATCGAGTGACCCGCCGACAGCAGCACGTGGCCGCGATGCTGGAGCAACGCGTTCATCGGCACCACGAAAAAGCCCGACAGGCCGCCGACGATCATCAGGAACACATACGCGACAATCAGATAGCCCGGCACATGCATGCGGCCGAAATAGAGGCCCCAATGGGCGGGGAACAGATCGCGCGTGTAAAACGCCATCAGCATCACGGCGATGCCCATCATGATGCCGACCGGCAACACCGAGAGCGACTTTTTCAACGGCACGCGCGAGGCCGCGAAAATCGCGCCGGCCGCCACGCCCACGGCGACCACCGCCTGCAGGATGGCCGCCTCGGAGAGCGACATGCTGAGCGACACTTCGGCCCACTTCAGGACGATGAATTGCAGCGTCGCGCCGGCGCCCCAGAACAGGGTGGTGACGGCGAGCGAAATCTGCCCGAGCTTGTCGCGCCACAGCACGAGAAAACAGTCGGCGAAATCGGTGACGAGCTTGATCGGGCCGCGCTCCTGTTTCGGATAGCGGGCGCCGGTGTCGGGAATGCGCAGATTGAACAGGGCGGCGATCACATAGATCACCATGATCACCAGCATCGCCGCCTCGGCGGGCGTGTTGACGGTGGGAATGTGATGCCGCAGGATCGGCGCGGCAATATGCGGGCTGATGAGCGCTCCGCCGAGCACGGTGCCGAGAATGATCGAGCCGACCGTCGTGCCTTCGATCCAGCCGTTCGCGGCGACCAGCCGGTCAGGCGGCAGCAGTTCGGTGAGAATGCCGTATTTGGCGGGCGAATAGGCCGCCGCGCCGAAACCCACGATGCCATACGCAATCAACGGATGCGCGCCGACCAGCATCGTGATGCAGCCGACCACCTTGATCGTGTTGGTGACGAACATCACGCGTCCTTTCGGACGGGAGTCGGCGAAGGCACCCACGAAGGCGGCGAGAACGACGTACGACAGCACAAAGAACAACTTGAGCAGCGGCGTCATCCAGTTCGGGGCGTGAAGATCTTTCAGCAGTGCGATAGCGGCGATCAGAAGCGCATTGTCGGCCAGCGACGAAAAAAACTGCGCGGCCATGATGGTGTAAAAACCTTTTTTCATCTGATGCGATGCTGTCCTCGCTGCGGTCTGTCCGCCCCGGCCGCTGGTTGAGCGTCCGGGCTTATGCCGTTCGAAATGGGTTGTGCGCACGGCTTTATATCATGAAAATAGCTGGATTCGGACTAGCAAAATCCTTGATCGCACCGCCCAGCGGGCTGCCGAGCGCTGAAAACGCCCTGTAAGCCGCTGATTCGCAAGCGTCTTTACGAAAATATCCCATGCCGCGCCCCCTTTCAGCCACGATTCATACCTCCGCTCTCGCCAACAACCTGGCCGTCGCCCGGCGCCACGCGCCGAAATCCAAAATCTGGGCTGTCGTCAAGGCCAATGCTTACGGGCATGGCCTTGCGCGCGTCTTCCCGGGCCTGCGCGCCACCGACGGCTTTGGGTTGCTGGACCTCGAAGAAGCCGTGAAGTTGCGTGAATTGGGTTGGGCCGGGCCAATTCTTCTGCTCGAAGGCTTCTTTCGCCCGACCGACATCGACGTGATCGACCGTTACAGCCTGACCACCGCGCTCCATTCGGACGAACAGTTGCGCATGCTCGAAATGGCGCGGCTGTCCAAACCGGTCAACATCCAGCTGAAGATGAACACTGGCATGAACCGCCTCGGTTACACGCCGGAGAAGTTCCGCGCCGCGTGGGAACGCGCGCGCGCCTGTCAGGGCGTCGGTCAGATCACGCTGATGACCCATTTCTCGGACGCCGACGGCGATCGTGGCGTCGACTATCAGGTGGAGGCGTTCGAGCGCGGCGCGCAAGGCATTGCCGGCGCGCGCAGCCTGGCGAATTCGGCGGCCACGCTGTGGCATCCGGCCACGCACTTCGATTGGGTGCGTCCGGGCATCATCATGTACGGCGCGTCGCCCTCCGGCGTCCACGCCGCGATCCACGGCACCGGCTTGCAGCCGGCCATGACGCTCGCCTCGGAATTGATCGCCGTGCAAATGCTCAGCGAAGGCCATACGGTCGGCTACGGTTCGTCGTTCAAGGCGCGCGGCCCGATGCGCATCGGCGTGGTGGCCTGCGGCTACGCGGACGGCTATCCGCGCGTCGCGCCGGAAGGCACGCCGGTGATCGTCGACGGCGTGCGCACGCGGGTCGTCGGCCGCGTGTCGATGGACATGCTCACCGTCGACCTGACGCCGATTCCGACCGCCAACGTCGGCTCGCGCGTCGAGCTGTGGGGTAACGCGCTGCCGATCGACGACGTCGCCCAGGCGTGCGGCACCATCGGTTATGAGCTGATGTGCGCGGTGGCGCCGCGCGTGCCGGTGCGCGCGGAGTAAAGGTCGCGAAGTAAAGGTCGCGAAGTAAAGGTCGAACATGGGCGCGGGCTGGTGCCTCGCGCCCAGCGGAAGTTCCAATCCAAAGAACAGCAACACAGGCAACAAGCGCGTGGCTAAACCCAAGACGGTGTACATCTGTAGTGAATGCGGCGGGCAATCGCCGAAATGGGCCGGCCAGTGCCCCTCATGCAATGCATGGAACACGCTGGTCGAGTCGGTGGCGGAAGCGCCTTCCACGCACCGCTTCCAGTCGCTCGCGAAGAGCGCGCCGGTGCGCCGTCTCGCCGATATCGAAGCGTCCGACGTGCCGCGCTTTTCCACCGGCGTGAGCGAGTTCGACCGCGTGCTCGGCGGTGGTCTGGTGCCGGGCGGTGTGGTGCTGATCGGCGGCGATCCGGGCATCGGCAAATCGACGCTGTTGCTGCAATCGCTCGCGGAAATCGCCGCTGACAAACGCGCGCTCTATATCAGCGGCGAAGAATCCGCCGCGCAGATTGCGTTGCGTGCGCAACGACTTTCGCTGCTGGAGCCGGGCTCGAAGGCGAGCGAACTGCAACTGCTGGCCGAAATCCAGCTCGAAAAAATCCAGGCGACGATCGCCGAGCAGCGACCCGATGTCGCGGTGATCGACTCGATCCAGACGGTCTATTCCGACGCGCTGACTTCCGCGCCGGGCTCGGTCGCCCAGGTGCGCGAGTGCGCGGCGCAACTCACGCGCATCGCCAAGCAGTCGGGCACCACCATCATCATGGTCGGCCACGTGACCAAGGAAGGCGCGCTGGCGGGGCCGCGCGTGCTGGAACACATTGTCGATACGGTGTTGTACTTCGAAGGCGACACGCATTCGTCGTATCGTCTCGTGCGCGCGATCAAGAACCGTTTCGGCGCGGTGAATGAGCTCGGCGTGTTCGCCATGACCGAGCGCGGCTTGCGCGGCGTGGCCAATCCGTCGGCGCTATTTCTGTCGCAGCATGAGCAGTCGGTGCCGGGTTCCTGCGTGCTGGTGACGCAGGAAGGCACGCGGCCGCTGCTGGTCGAAGTGCAGGCGCTCGTGGACGCCGCCAACGCGCCGAACCCGCGGCGCCTGGCGGTCGGCCTGGAGCAGAACCGGCTCGCGATGCTGCTGGCGGTGCTGCACCGGCATGCGGGCATCGCGTGTTTCGACCAGGATGTGTTCCTGAACGCCGTGGGCGGTGTGAAGATCACCGAGCCCGCCGCCGACCTGGCCGTGCTGCTCGCGATCCACTCGTCCATGCGCAACAAGCCGTTGCCCAAGGGGCTGGTGGTGTTCGGGGAAGTGGGTCTCGCCGGTGAAATCCGGCCGTCGCCGCGCGGTCAGGAGCGTCTGAAGGAGGCTGCCAAACTGGGCTTCTCCGTCGCGGTGATTCCCAAGGCCAATGCGCCGAAGCAGCCGATAGAAGGCTTACAGGTGGTTGCGGTCGAGCGGATCGAACAGGCCATCGACCGGGTCCGAACGCTCGAATAGACGGGGCTCGTGCGCCTCCAGGCGCCCGCCGCTCCGTAATGGCCGGTAAATATCTCCATATTGGCTGTAACCTACCGGACATTCCTTTTTCCTAAGCTGCAAGGGTTTGCATCCCTTCTGATGCCCGAAAAAGGATCGCGCCTTGAAACAGTCATATGAAACCGTAGCCGAGCGGCCGATACAGGTGCGCGGTTGCCGCGTCTCCGCGCCCATTCGCCAGCCATGGGGCGGCGCCTGCCGGATCGTCGAGTGGATCGATACGGCGGGGCAGATTTCGCGGCGGGTGGTGGCCGAACACGCCACGGCCGCCGAAGTCCGCGCCACGATCGACCGTCATGTGGAAGGCCGCAAGCACATGCTGTACGACGATGAAAAGACGCCGCGTCAGACTTTGCCGAGGCAGACTGCCGCGCGGCGTTGAGGGCGTTGAGGGCTTTGAGGGCGGTAAGGGCGGTAAGGCGCGGCTTCTCCCGCGCGTTACCGGACCAACCGGTCTTCCTCGTCTTCGCCGCGTACGTTTGCCGCATCGTAAGCCTGCGGATTGAACAGCGGATGGCGCGCGGCTTCGGCCGCTGTCAGCACTGGCGAGACACAGCAGTCGAGCGCCTCCAGCATCACCACCCATTCTTCCAGCGGACGCTTGCCGATCACCTCGGCGAGTTCCTGCGTGAGCGCGGCGGCGTCAGGGCCACCGATGGCCTGGCCGAGACTCCAGTGGCGCGTGGCCCATTCGGGCCGGTCGAGCGCCATGCAGAGCGTTTCCCAGAACTTCAATTCGAGCGCGCCGACCGCGAGCCAGCGGTTATCGAGCGTGCGGTAGAGGTTGTAGCAGGGCACGCCGCCATTCAGCAGACCGGCGCCTGCGGCCGGCGCCGCGCCTTCATTGGCGAGCGCGACCTGCGCCACGACGTTGTGCGCGTAGGTGACGTGCGTCATGGATACGTCGACGAAGCGGCCTGTGCCGCCGCGCGACACCTGCCATAACGCCGCGAGAATCTGCGTGACTGCGCTCAAGGCACCGCCGAGCAGATCGGCGATCTGAAAATTCGGCAGGATCGGCGCGCCGTCACGGCCCGCCAGTTGGTCGAGCACACCCGCGTAGCCGATGTAGTTCAGATCGTGACCGGCGTGATCGACGAACGGACCGCTCGCACCGTAGCCGCTGATCGCGCAATAGACCAGCCGGGGATTGGCCGCGCGCAACGTGTCGTAGCCGATGCCGAGCCGCTCCATCACGCCGGGCCGGAAACTCTCGATCAGCACATCCGCTTCGGCCGCGAGCGCGCACAGCACGTTGCGGCCCGCCTCGGATTTGAGGTCGAGGCGCGTTTCGCGCTTGCCGCGATTCACTAACCGGTAGAACGCGCCGGGCCGCCCGGCCACGCGATCGCTCGACGATTGCATCATCGTGCGGGTGGGGTCGCCGGCGCCGGGCGCTTCGATCTTCAGCACGTCGGCGCCCAGCTCGGCCAGCCGCAAGGCGGCCACCGGTCCAGGCAGCAGGCGAGTCAGGTCGAGCACTCGCAGACCTTGCAGCGCGGGCGGCGCGGGACTGGCCGATGACCTGGCCGATGAGTTGGTCGATGACTTGGCCGATGACTTGGCCGATGAGCCGGCCGATGAGCCGGCCGATGCCCCGGCCATTGTTGCGGCCGTTGAGACGGATGATGTCGCAGAAGACAAAGCCAACCTCTCGTCGATGCCGGCGCGGACCTGAAACAGCGTGCCGCTAACCGATTTGTTCGAGTTCCTCGTGAGTCTCGAGCCATTCGGCTTCGAGCGCTTCGAGGCGCGCGTTCACGTCTGCCTGACGGCGGATCGCCTCCGTCAGTTTGCTTTTCTGTGCGGGCTCGTAACTCGCCGGATCGGCGACGAACGCATCGAGCGTCGCTTTCTCCGCGTTGAGCGCGTCCATTTCCTTTTCGATCTTGGTGATCCGGCTTTGCAGCGGTTTTTTCAGATGCGCGAGCTTCTGGCGCGTTTCGGCTTCGAGGCGCCGCTGTTCCTTGCGGTTGACGCCGTTGTCCGCACCGCCGTCAGCGCCATTGCCGCCGTTCGACGCCGTGCCCGCCTTGAGCGCCGCGCGCTGTTCGGCCGCATGCTGAAGCAGCCAGTCGCGATAGTCGTCGAGGTCGCCGTCGAACTCCTGCAGGCGATGTTTCGCGACCAGCATGAACTGATCCGTGGTGGCGCGCAGCAGGTGCCGGTCGTGCGACACCAGAATCAGTGTGCCTTCGAACTGGGCGAGCGCCATGGTCAGCGCGTGACGCGTTTCGAGATCCAGGTGGTTGGTCGGCTCGTCGAGCAGCAGCAGGTTCGGCTTTTGCCAGATGATCAGCGCGAGCGCGAGGCGGGCCTTTTCGCCGCCTGAGAAGGGCGCGATCTTCGAGGTCGCCATTTCGCCGGAAAAGTTGAAGCTGCCGAGGAAGTCGCGCAATTCCTGCTCGCGCGTGTCCGGGGCGAGGCGCGCGAGGTGCTGCAACGGCGTGTCGTCCGGACGCAGGGTTTCGAGCTGATGCTGCGCGAAATAGCCGATGCGCAGCCCCTTGCCTTCCCGCACGTGGCCGCCGAGCGCCTCGAGCGTGCCGGCGAGCGTCTTGATCAGCGTGGACTTGCCCTGGCCGTTCGCGCCAAGCAGGCCGATGCGCTGCCCGTTCTGGATCGACAGCATGACGTGATCGACGATCGGAATCTCGACGCCCGGTTCGTCTTCGCTGCGATAGCCGCAGCGCACGTCTTCCATCACCATCATCGGATTCGGCGCGGAATCGGGCGTGCGAAACTCGAACGTGAACGGCGAGGCCGCATGCGCCGGCGCGATCAGCTCCATCTTCTCCAACGCCTTGACGCGGCTTTGCGCCTGGCGCGCCTTGGTGGCCTGCGCCTTGAAGCGGTTGATGTAGCTCTGCAAATGCTCGACCGTGCGCTGCTGTTTCTCGTACGCGCTTTGCTGCAACGCGATCTGCTGCGCGCGCAGCACTTCGAATTGCGAGTAATTGCCGCCGTAGCGCTTGATCTGCTGCTGCTCCAGATGCAGCGTGACGTTGCAGACCGAATCGAGGAATTCACGGTCGTGCGAGATCACGATCAGCGTGCCCGGATAACGGGCCAGCCAGTCTTCCAGCCAGACGATCGCGTCGAGGTCCAGGTGGTTGGTCGGTTCGTCGAGCAGCAGCAGGTCGGAGCGGCACATCAGCGCCTGCGCGAGATTCAGCCGCATGCGCCAGCCGCCCGAAAAGCTGCTGACCGGTTCGCGTGTCTGGTCGAGCGTGAAGCCGAGCCCTAGCAGCAAAGCTTCGGCGCGCGCGGGCGCGGTGTAGCCGTCGGCGTCGGCGAATGCGGCGTGCGCTTCGCCTTCGGCCGCGCCGTCATGGGCAGCGGAGGCGGCGGCAATGCGCGCTTCGATCGTGCGTAAGGCGGCGTCGCCATCTAGCGTGTAGGCCAGGGCGGTTTTGTCCGCGGCCGGCGTTTCCTGCGCGACGTGCGCGATCTGCCAGGTCGGCGGGATCGAAAAATCGCCGCCGTCCGCATGCAGCTCGCCGCGCAGCACGGCGAACAGCGTTGACTTGCCCGCGCCGTTCGCCCCCACCAGGCCGGCCTTTTCGCCGGGGTTGAGGGTGAACGTGGTGTTGTCGAAGAGCGGCTTGGTGCCGCGCGCTAGGCTGAACTGGTTAAAGCGGATCACGAAGAGGCCGGCTGGAGAAAATCGCTATTTTAGACTGCCGGGGCTGACACCGGGCGCTCAGCCGGCATCGGCCATTCGGCCGACTGTATCGGCGAAGCTTTTGGCATAGACTGACGGCTTTTACGGGGGGAGCACATGGCATCGATTTATTCGTTTTCGGCGCGCACGCTGGGTGGCGAGGAAGTGAGCCTTGGGCAGTATGATGGCAAGGTTTTGCTGATCGTCAATACGGCGAGCGAATGCGGGTTCACGCCGCAGTACGCCGGCTTGCAAAAGCTGTACGACACCTACGCGGCGCGCGGGCTCACGGTACTCGGTTTTCCCTGCAACCAGTTCGGCAAGCAGGAGCCGGGCGACGCCGCGCAGATCGGCAGCTTCTGCGAAAAGAATTACGGCGTGACTTTCCCGATGTTCGACAAGGTCGACGTGAACGGTGCGAACGCGCATCCGCTGTTCCGCTACCTGACCGGTGAAGCGCCGGGCGTGCTCGGTCTGGAGGCCATCAAGTGGAATTTCACCAAATTCCTGATCGACCGTGACGGCAACGTGGTGAAGCGTTACGCGCCGCTGACAAAGCCCGAGGCGATTACCGAGGATATCGAAAAGCTGCTGTGAGACGCGGTGGGAAACAAGAGTTGGACTCGCGTCGTCGCTAAAGGCCGGTACTGGTGCGACGCGGCTGCAGCGCAAGCGCCCTTACGGCCTTGGGTTAGTCTTGGGCGTTAGTCCTTAGCGCGGCTGCCTTGCTGGACTGCTTAGAATCGGCAGCCGGCCGGCCGGCTGGGCGCGGGCGCCGACTTCAGATTCACGCCGTTGCGGCGAATCAGCGCTGTTTGCAGCCACGCGGCCTCAAAGGATTGGCGAAAAGAGCCGCGCTACGTGCATGAGCACGCGCTTCAAGGCGCTTGCCTGCCGGTATTCGTTACGGTCGATTTCGCGCGATTCGGCGAAGTCGGCCAGCAGCATCGTTTCGACCTCTTCGGCAAAGCCGCGATCCACGGTCAGCACCATGATCTCGAAGTTCAGGCGGAACGAGCGGTTGTCGAGGTTTGCGCTGCCGACTGCCGCGGCCACGCTGTCGATCAGCACGACCTTCTGATGCAGGAAGCCCGGCTGGTAGCGGAAGATCCGGATGCCCGCGCGCAGCGAGTCATACGCATACAGCTTCGAGGCCGCGAACACGACGAGGTGATCGCGCCGGCTCGGAATCAGAATGCGCACGTCTACGCCGCGCAGCGCCGCGAGCCGTAATGCCGAGAAGACCGCTTCATCGGGAATCAGGTAGGGCGAGGTGATCCAGATCCGCTCGCGCGCCGCATTGATCGCTTCGACGAAAAAGAGCGAGCAGGTCTCCTGCTTGTCCGCCGGGCCGCTCGGCACGACGAGGCAGTGCATGCCCTGGCCGCCATCAGGCTGGATGGCCGGAGCGGGCGGCATGTCGAATTCGGGCAACTGCTGCGTGGCCCAGTGCCAGTCTTCGGTGAAGACGAACTGAATGCTGGCGACCGCGGGGCCGCGCACTTCGATATGCGTATCGCGCCATGGCGAAAGTGGTGGCTTGCCGCCGAGATATTCCACGCCCACGTTGTGTCCGCCGACAAACGCGCGTTCGCCGTCCACCGAAACGATCTTGCGGTGATTGCGGAAGTTCACCTGCAGACGGTTGACGAAACGGCGATGGGTGGCGAACGGATGCGTCTCCACGCCGCCCGCGCGTAGCGCCGCCACATAGCGGTGAGGCAGATCGAAGCTGCCGATGCTGTCGTACAGGAAGTAGACGCGCACGCCCTGTTTTGCTTTCGCAATCAGTGCATCTTTGAGCATCTCGCCGAGCGCGTCGTCGCGCACGATGAAGAACTGCACGATCACGTAACGGCGCGCGTTCTCGATCGCTTCGAAGATGGCCTCGAAAGTCGCCGCGCCGTTGACCAGCGTGCGCACCGTGTTGCCGGGCAGAAACGGCATGCCGCCCAGGCGCGTGAGCGAATGCACGAGCCTGCCGCCCAGCTCCAGCGTGGGCAGGTTCGCCGACGAAGCGCGCGTGTCCCATTCCGGCGGATGCGCGCGTGTGCGCAGCAGTTCGTTTTCGACGCGGCGCGCGTCCGCATAGCCGGCAAACTTGCTGCGGCCGAGGAACAGATACGGGATCAGCGTCAGATAGGGCATTGCGACCAGCGACACGGCCCACGCAATCGCGCCTTGCGATGTGCGGGTGTTCAGAATCGCATGGCACGCCGCGACCACGCCGAGAATATGGCAGAGGCCGACCAGCGTGCCGATGTGAAGCAGGTCGAATTGCATAGGTGGACGAAGGGTTGGCGAGGGGCTGTCCTGGCTGGCTCGATGAGCGCCGGGTAGCTGAGCTCGCCCATCTTACCGAACGCGCGTGCATTCGGGGCGCGTGCGGCTCGAGGCGGGTGGTTTTGCTGCGCGAGCGCAGCAAAACTTTAGACCGGCAAATCAGCCGCCTGAATCAGGAACACGTTGTCGTCGCCGGCGCTGGTCGACAGCCAGACCAGATCGAGGCCGCCGAACGCCGCTTCCACGTGCGCGCGCTCATTGCCGATTTCCACCACCAGTACGCCTTCATCGGTCAGCCAGTTGCGCGCTTCGGCGATGATCCGGCGCACGATGTCCATGCCATCGGCGCCACCCGCCAGCGCCATATCCGGCTCGTGCTTGTACTCGGCAGGCAGTTCCTGCATGGACGCCGCGTTCACGTACGGCGGGTTGGTGATGATCACGTCGTAGCGGCGCTCGGCGAGCGGGGCATACAGGTCGCCTTCGAACAGGGCGATGCGGTCGTCGAGCTTGTAGTCCGTGACGTTGCGCGTGGCGACTTCCAGCGCGGGCGCGGACAGATCCACCGCGTCGATATCCGCGTTCGGGAACGCATGGGCCGCGAGAATCGCGAGGCAGCCGGAGCCGGTGCACAACTCCAGCACGGCGCTGACCTGTTCGGGATCTTCCACGTAGGGCTGCAAACCGTCCTGCAGCAGTTCGCCGATGAACGAGCGCGGCACGATCACGCGTTCGTCCACATAGAAGCGGAAGCCGTGCATCCACGCTTCCTGCGTGATGTAGGCGGCCGGCACGCGCTCGGTGGCGCGGCGCTCGATCACGTTCAGCACGGCGTCGATTTCAGCGGCGCTCAAACGCGCGTCGAGAAACGGCTCCAGCAGATCGAGCGGCAGATGCAGCGTGTGCAGGATCAGATAGGCGGCTTCGTCGTAAGCATTGGCCGAACCGTGGCCGAACGACAGATCGGCCTGGTTGAAGCGCGAAACCGCGAAACGCAGCAGGTCGCGAACGGTGGAAAACGGGAGCGTCATCGCAATAGTCCTTGGGTCACGCAATCAGTTGTTCGAGCACGCGGCGGTACACGTTTTTCAGCGGCTCGATGTGTGCGACTTCGATATGTTCGTCGATCTTGTGGATGCTGGCGTTCAGCGGGCCGAATTCGATCACCTGCGGGCAGATGCGCGCGATGAAGCGGCCGTCCGAGGTGCCTCCGGTCGTCGACAGTTCGGTGGTCACGCCGGTTTCGTCCTTGATCGCCTTGGCAAGCGCGTTCGACAGTTCGCCGCGCGGCGTGAGGAACGGCAGCCCGCTCACGGTCCATTGCAGATCGTAATCGAGCTCGTGTTTGTCGAGGATCGCATGCACGCGCGCCTGCAAACCTTCCACCGTGCTCGCCGTCGAAAAACGGAAGTTGAACATCACGTCCGCGTGGCCGGCGATCACGTTGGTCGCGCCGGTGCCGCTGTGAATGTTCGACACTTGCCACGTGGTGGGCGGGAAATATTCGTTGCCGTCGTCCCAGCGCTCCGCCACCAGTTCGGCGAGCGCGGGCGCAAGCAGATGCACCGGATTTTTCGCCAGATGCGGATAGGCGATATGGCCTTGCACGCCCTTGACGATCAGCTTGCCGGACATCGAACCGCGCCGGCCGTTTTTCACCATATCGCCGAGCTGCGCGCTCGAAGTGGGTTCGCCGACGATGCAGTAGTCCATGCGTTCGCCGCGCGCCTGCAGCGCCTCGACGACCTTGATGGTGCCGTCGGTGGCGGGGCCTTCTTCGTCGCTCGTGATCAGGAAAGCGATCGAGCCGCGGTGCGCCGGGTGCGCGGCGACGAACTCCTCGCTCGCCACCACGAAGCCCGCGATCGACGCTTTCATGTCCGCCGCGCCGCGGCCGTACAGCTTGCCGTCACGCTGGGTCGGCTCGAACGGCGCCGAGTGCCACTGTTCGAGCGGGCCTGTCGGCACCACGTCGGTATGGCCGGCGAACGCGAGCAGTTTGCCCGCAGTGCCGTCGACGCCGCGTTTGACGGCCCACAGGTTGGTCACGCCGTTCGATTCGATCGTCTCGTGCTCGAAGCCGAGCGCGGCCAGGCGTTCGATCAGGAGGCGCTGGCAATGCTGGTCGTCGGGCGTGACGGACGCGCGCGCGATCAGTTGTTCGGTAAGGGCGAGGGTGCCGGACATGGATTCGATACAAGCCACTTTAAAATGAAAAAATGCCGGCTGGCGGTGAGCACCGCAGCCGGCAACAGCTTTTGAGCCACGCGGCCAGGGCCGCGTTTTACTTCGTTTTGCGTTCACGGCGCCGGCGCATGGACTCGCGCCAGACGACTGGCAAATTCGGCGGCGCTCAACTCCGCGCGCCGGATCCGACGAACAATGCTGCTTTTACGCAAACAGCGCTTCGTACTCTTCCGCGGCAAAGCCGAGCGACTTCACGCGCCCGTTGACCACCAGCACCGGCCGCTTGATCACCGACGGCTTGTGGATCATCAACGCGATCGCGCCCGATTGCGTGTCCGCGGCCGCCTTCATGTCGTCGGACAGGGCGCGCCACGTGGTGCCGCGACGGTTCAGCAACGCGTCGAGCTTCACGTCTTTCAACCAGTCCTGCACGAGCGGTTCGGTCACGCCATGCTTCTTGAAGTCGTGGAACTCGAACTCGACGCCGTGCTCTTCCAGCCACACGCGGGCTTTCTTCACGGTGTCGCAGTTCGGGATGCCGTAGACGACGGTTTTGGTGCCGCGCGCCATCAGTCGCCTCGCAGCAGCTCGTTCAGGCCGACCTTCGCACGCGTCTTGGCGTCGACCTTCTTCACGATCACGGCGCAGTAGAGGCTGTGCGAACCGTCTTTCGACGGCAGGTTGCCCGCCACCACCACCGAACCCGCCGGAATGCGGCCGTATGTGACTTCGCCGGTTTCGCGGTCGTAAATTTTGGTGCTCTGGCCGAGGTACACACCCATCGAGATCACCGAATTCTCTTCGACGATCACGCCTTCCACCACTTCCGAACGCGCGCCGATGAAACAGTTGTCTTCAATGATGACCGGGTTCGCCTGCAGCGGCTCCAGCACGCCGCCGATGCCCACGCCACCCGACAGGTGAACGTTCTTGCCGATCTGCGCGCACGAACCGACGGTGGCCCACGTGTCGACCATCGTGCCTTCGTCCACGTACGCGCCGATGTTGGTGTACGACGGCATCAGCACGACGTTCTTCGCGATGAACGAGCCGCGGCGCGCAATGGCGGGCGGCACCACGCGAAAGCCGCCGGCGGCGAAGTCTTCAGCGGTGTAATTGGCGAACTTGGACGGCACCTTGTCGTAGAACTGCGAGTAACCGCCGGCCGGCATCGGCGCGTTGTCTTCCAGGCGGAACGACAGCAGCACGGCTTTCTTCAGCCATTGATTGACGACCCAGTCGCCGTCTTTCTTCTCGGCGACGCGCAGTGCGCCCTTGTCCAGTTGCTCGATGGCGTGGGCGACGGCTTCGCGCACGTCGGCCGGAGCGGCCTTCGGCGACAGTTCGGCGCGGTTTTCCCAGGCGGTGTCAATGATCTGCTGAAGTTGTTGCGACATATGCGTGCTTTATCGAAGAGTTGAAGTCTGAAGAAGGGGTGCGGTGCGCGAGGGTTGCAATCAGTGAAGACTCAACCCGCCAGCGCACGGCAAAAGTCGACGATCCGCTGCGCGCCTTGCGTGCATTCGTCGACGTCGGCGACGAGCGCCATGCGCACGAAATTGCGGCCGGGGTTCACACCATGCGCAGTGCGCGCGAGGAACGAGCCCGGCAGAACCGTCACATTATAGTCGGCGTAGAGGCGCTGGGCGAACTCGGTGTCCGTGAGACCGGTGCGCGAGACGTCCGCCCACAGGTAGAACGCGGCATCCGGCAGGCGCACGTCGAGCACCTCGGCGAGCATTGGCGTGACCGTGGAAAACTTCTGCACATACTTCGCGCGGTTCTCGCGCACGTGCGCTTCGTCATTCCAGGCCGCGATGCTGGCATTCTGGAACACGGTCGACAAGGCCGCGCCGTGGTATGTCCGGTATAGCAGGAAGCTCTTGAGAATCGCCGCGTCGCCCGCGACGAATCCCGAGCGCATGCCCGGCACGTTCGAACGCTTGGACAGGCTCGACAGCATGATGAGCCGCTCGAACCCGCGGCCGAGCTTGTGGGCCGCTTCCAGACCGCCGAGCGGCGGGCTGGCTTCGTCGAAATAGATTTCGGAGTAGCACTCGTCCGAGGCGATCACGAAACCGTAGCGGTCCGACAGCGCGAACAGCTCGCGCCAGTCGTCGAGCGTGAGCACCGCGCCGGTCGGATTGCCGGGCGAGCAGACGTAAAGCAGCTGCGTGCGCGCCCAGATATCGGCCGGCACCGCCGAATAGTCGCAGGCAAAGTTGCGCGCCGGGTCGCTATTGACGAAGTACGGCTGCGCGCCGCCCAGAATCGCCGCGCCTTCGTAGATTTGGTAGAACGGGTTCGGACAGAGTACGATCGCAGGCTCGCCGTCAGCATTCTTTTTCGGGTCGAGCACGGTTTGGGCGAGGGCGAACAACGCCTCGCGCGACCCCGATACCGGCAGCACCTGGGTGGCCGGATCGACCGGCGGCAGGTTGTAGCGCTGCGTAACCCACTTCGCGATCGACTCGCGCAGGGCAGGCGTTCCGATCGTGGCCGGATACGCGGACAAGCCGCCGAGCGAGGCCACCACGGCGTCGCGGATCAGCGCCGGCGTGGGGTGTTTCGGCTCGCCGATGCCGAAGCTGATATGCGCGAGGCCGGCGTTCGGCGTGACGTCCGCGAAAAGCGCGCGCAGCTTTTCGAACGGGTAGGGCTGAAGGGAGTCGAGTAGCGGGTTCACTGGGCGGATCGAGCCTGATCGAAGATGGGCGCTGACGGATGCAGAAAGAAGCGGCGCACGCGCTGGCGGCGGTAAAGCGCAAAAACACGCTCGAAAGATGGCAGCAGCGGCGAGCGGATGATTATAGCGTGGTGAGCCTGGCGTGGCGGGCCTACCGTGGCGCAGGGTTTCGCGGGCGGGCCTGAGCCGGCGGCGCCGCGCCACGCCAGGCCCGGCCCGGCCAGTTGAACGGGCAAGCAGATTAGGGACCCCGCGCCAGCAAGCACCGGCGCAACCCGCCAGGCGGCGCAGGCAATGCGCTGCAGCGGGAACGACGCGAACCGCCGACGGTTCGCGCAAGCAAGAAGCAGGAGCAGCAATGTACACAGCAGCCCCGGAGACATCCGGACACAACAGGCGCAGGAGCGCCGCGGTCCGCGACAGACACACCCCGAACGCCTCCGCAAGGAGTTCCGCACCATGACCAACTGGCTTCGCAACGGTTGGCCCACGCTCGCGATCATGCTGGGCGCGTCGGTGTGGGGCATGATCTGGTATCCATTGCGCATGCTGAATGCGCTCGGCGTGACCGGCACGGCAGCCAGCGCGCTGACGAGCGGCGCCGGCTGCCTGTTCGTGCTGCTGGTGCGGTATCGCGCGCTCAAGACTGTGCGCTGGCACTGGCTGCTGCCCGCTCTCGCGCTGGCCGCGGGCATCACCAACCTCGGCTTCGTGTGGGGCTCGATTCATGGCGAGGTGATGCGTGTGCTGCTGCTGTTCTATCTCACCCCGGCGTGGACCGCGCTCTTCGCGCACTTCATCCTGCATGAGCGGCTCACGTGGTCGGGGGCAGGGCTGGCCGCGCTGTCGCTAGCCGGCGCGATGACCATGTTGTGGTCGCCGCAACTGGGCATTCCCGTGCCGGGCAATCTCGCCGAATGGGCGGGCCTCGCGGGCGGCATGGGCTTTGCCATGAGCAACGTGCTGATTCTCAAGACGAGCCGCGTGTTGCCTGATATGAAGCCGGAAATGCGCACCGCGACGATCTTCGGCGGCGCGGCGATTTTCAGCGCCTGTGCTTCGGTATTCGAGGCGATGCCCGCGCCGCCCACTGGCGCGCATCTCGGCACGGCCGCCTTGCTGGTGCTCGGCCTCGGTTTTCTGCTCGCGTCGAACAATATGCTGGTGCAGTACGGGCTTGCGCGCGTGCCGGCCAACCGGGCTTCGATCATCATGCTGTTCGAGATCGTAGTCACGGCGTTGTCGGCGTGGCTGTTCGCCGGCGAGACGCCCGGTCCGCGCGAATGGGCCGGCGGCGTGTGCATCGTGCTGGCCTCGGCGCTGTCCAGTTGGGTGCATCGGACCAAGGCCATGCCGCCCGATCCGGCCATTCAGGAAGAAAGCCTCGTGAATGAACGCAATGCAGACCTCGGCGAGCGCAAGGACGGCAAGAACCCTCCACGCGCGATGGTATGATTGCCCCTCATTAGCCGGCACATGTCTGAACGCATGAAGCCGGCACCCGTGTCCCGAGGGTTCGTTGGGTTTCGCGGGCCGTGTCGCTCTTTCCGCGAACGGCTGGCGCGGCCTTCACGAGCCACCCATTTTTTCCCTTTTCAAACAGCGAAATCGCCGTGCGTCTGACCTCGATCAAACTCGCTGGCTTCAAGTCATTCGTCGATCCCACGCATTTCCAGGTTCCGGGCCAGCTAGTCGGCGTGGTCGGACCGAACGGGTGCGGCAAGTCCAATATCATCGACGCCGTGCGCTGGGTGCTCGGCGAATCGCGCGCCTCCGAGTTGCGCGGCGAATCGATGCAGGACGTGATCTTCAATGGCTCGACCGCGCGCAAGCCGGGTAGCCGCGCCAGCGTCGAACTCGTGTTCGACAATGCCGACGGACGTGCCGCCGGCCAGTGGGGGCAGTATGCCGAAATCGCCGTCAAGCGCGTGCTCACGCGCGACGGCACCTCGAGCTACTACATCAACAACCTGCCGGCGCGTCGCCGGGACATTCAGGACATCTTCCTCGGCACCGGTCTCGGGCCGCGCGCCTACGCGATCATCGGGCAGGGCATGATCGCGCGCCTGATCGAGGCGAAGCCGGAAGAGTTGCGCGTGTTCCTCGAAGAAGCCGCAGGTGTGTCGAAGTACAAGGAACGCCGCCGCGAAACCGAGAACCGGTTGCACGACACGCGCGAGAATCTGACGCGGGTCGAGGACATCGTCCGCGAACTGGGGGCGAACCTCGAGAAGCTGGAAGCGCAGGCGGTGGTCGCCACGCGCTACAAGGAATTGCAGACCGACGGCGAAGAGAAGCAACGGCTCTTGTGGCTGTTGCGCAAGAACGAAGCCGGCAGCGAGCAGGAACGCCAGCAGCGTGCGATCGAACAGGCCCAGATCGATCTCGAAGCGCACACCGCGAAGCTGCGCGAAGTCGAAGCGCAACTCGAAACGCTGCGCGTCGCGCATTACTCCGCGAGCGACGCGATGCAGGGCGCGCAAGGCGCGCTCTACGAGGCGAATTCCGAAGTCAGCCGGCTCGAAGCCGAGATCAAGTTCATCGTCGAATCGCGCAATCGCGTGCAGGCGCAGATCGCCGCGCTGAATGCGCAGCGAGAGCAGTGGCAGTCGCAGGCGCAAAAGGCGCAAGACGATCTCGCGGACGCCGAAGAACAACTGGCCGTTGCCGAAGAAAAAGCCGCGCTGGCCGAAGACGAAGCCGCCGCCAAGCACGACGCGATGCCCGCGCTCGAAGCGCGCTGGCGCGATGCGCAAACGGAGTTGAACGCCGAGCGCGGCGGGATCGCGCAAACCGAACAGGCGCTCAAGCTCGAAGCCGCGCATCAGCGCAATGCCGATCAGCAATTGCAGCAATTGCAGGCGCGTCACGAGCGTTTGAAGTCGGAAGCAGGCGGTCTCGACGCTCCCGACGAAGCGCAGCTCGAAGACTTGCGCATGCAGCTTGCCGAGCACGAAGAAATCCTGCACGACGCGCAAACGCGTCTTGCCGACGCGCAGGAAACGCTGCCGCGTCTGGACGGCGAACGCCGCGCCGCGCAGGAGCGCGTGCAGGCGGAAAGCGCGCAGATTCATCAGCTCGACGCGCGCCTCGCCGCGCTCAAGCAGTTGCAGGAAAACGTCCAGACCGAAGGCAAGATCCAGCCGTGGCTCGAAAAGCATGAACTGGGCGGCTTGCCGCGTCTGTGGAAAAAGCTGCATGTCGAAGCTGGTTGGGAAGCCGCGCTCGAGGCCGTGCTGCGCGAGCGGCTCGCCGCGCTGGAAGTGTCGAACCTCGACTGGGTCAAGGCATTCGCCACTGACGCGCCGCCCGCCAAGCTCGCCTTCTACGCGCCGCCCGTGGCCGGGCAGCCGTCCGTCACGCCGCCCGCGCTGCGCCCGCTGCTGTCGCTGGTGCGGATCGACGACGCGGGCATCCGCGCGGTGCTCAACGACTGGCTCGGTCTCGCGTTCGTCGCCGACGATCTGCAGCAGGCGCTCGCCATGCGCTCGCAGTTGCCGGAAGGCGGCTCGTTTGTCGTCAAGGCGGGCCATGTGGTGACGCGCGTGGGCGTGCAACTGTATGCCGCCGACTCCGAACAGGCCGGCATGCTGGCCCGTCAGCAGGAAATCGAAAATCTGGCGCGCCAGGTTCGCGCACAAGCCTTGCTCGCCGACGAGGCGAAGGCCGCTGCGATTCGCGCCGAAGCCGCGCACACGCAAGCCGCCCAGGCCTTGACCGACGTGCGTCAGCAGGCGGAGCGCGCCACGCAGCGCGTGCACGCCTTGCAGATGGACGTGCTCAAGCTCACCCAGGCGCACGAGCGTTACACGCAGCGCAGCACGCAGATTCGCGAGGAACTCGAAGAGATCACCGCGCAGATCGAAGAGCAGCGCGCCATGCGTGCGGAGTCGGAAGCGAACTTCGAGCGTCACGATGGTGAGCTGGCCGAATTGCAGGCGCGTTTCGAAGATCATCAGCTGGCGTTCGAGGCGCTCGACGAACAACTCACCGCCGCGCGCGCTCAGGCCCGCGATCTCGACCGCGCCGCCACCGACGCGCGCTTTGCCGCGCGCAACATGGCGAACCGCATCGACGAATTGAAGCGCAGTATTCAGGTCGCGCACGAGCAGAGCGAGCGTGTCGCGGCGTCGCTGGAAGACGCGCGCGCCGAGCTGGAAACGATCAACGAGCAGACCGCGCACACCGGCTTGCAGGACGCGCTCGACATTCGCGCGGTCAAGGAAGAAGCGCTGCACGCCGCGCGCCTCGAACTCGACGATCTCACCGCCAAGCTGCGTGCCGCCGACGAAACGCGTCTCACGGCCGAGCGCGCGCTGCAGCCTTTGCGCGACCGGATCAACGAATTGCAGTTGAAGGAACAGGCGGCGCGCCTGAACGGCGAGCAGTTCATCGAGCAACTGGCCGCGGCTGGTGTCGACGAGGCGCAATTGCAGGCCAAGCTCACGCCGGACATGAAGCCGTCGTATCTGCAGGGCGAAGTCACGCGCATCAACAACGCGATCACCGCGCTCGGTCCGGTCAACATGGCCGCGCTCGACGAACTGAAGGCGGCGACCGAGCGCAAGTCGTTCCTCGACTCGCAATCGGCCGACCTGAACAGCGCGATCGAAACGCTCGAAGACGCGATCCGCAAAATCGACGCGGAAACGCGCACGCTGTTGCAAGGCACCTTCGATCAGGTGAACCAGCATTTCGGCGAACTGTTCCCGCGTCTGTTCGGCGGCGGCCAGGCGAGGTTGATCATGACCGGCGACGAGATTCTCGACGCCGGCGTGCAGGTCATGGCGCAGCCGCCGGGCAAGAAGAATTCGACGATTCACCTGCTGTCGGGCGGTGAAAAAGCGCTGACCGCCACGGCACTCGTGTTCGCGATGTTCCAGCTGAATCCCGCGCCGTTCTGTCTGCTCGACGAAGTGGACGCGCCGCTCGACGACGCCAATACGGAACGTTTCGCGAACCTCGTGCGTGCAATGTCGGACAAAACCCAGTTCCTTTTCATCTCGCACAACAAGATCGCGATGGAAATGGCACAGCAGTTGATCGGCGTGACCATGCAGGAGCAGGGCGTGTCGCGGATCGTTGCCGTCGACATGGAAACGGCTGCGGGTTTCGCCCAGAATATCGTTTGAGTTGCGCTTGATTTGCGCTTGAATTGCTTTTGAGTCGACATTCGCGGGTGTCCGCGTTCAGCGCAGCGGCCGTTGGCCGCGCGACACGTGAGCCGGGCGTAGAAGCCGCGCAGATAAAAGAATTGCTGATGGAGCATGCATGGACGAGTTGACACTCGGTTTGATCGGCGCGGGTGCCGTGGTGGTCGGGGGCGTGGTCGTGTACAACGCATGGCAGGGCGCGAAGGTGCGCCGCAAGATGCCGCGGCCAATGCCGGCCGACACCGCCGAGAACTTCGCGCGGGACGATCAGGAGGAACAGAGCCCGTTCATCGAGCCGGCCCGGCCGACCACGCGCCGCGAGCCGGTGGTGGGCACCGAGGCGGCAGGAGAAACCGCGGCGGCGCGCGTCGAGCCGACTTTCGGCGGCCCCGCTACAGCGGCTGCGCCACTCGATACGCCGGCCGATATTCAGGCCGAGACGACCACGCCGAACGGCTACCCGGAAGCCGAGGGCGTGGCTGAAGCCGAAGGCGGCGAGCACGCAGAGGCCGGCAGGTCCGCGCAAGCCGCTCACCAGACCGACGAACCGGCCGAGCCGATTCTGCCAGCCGCCACGACGATTTCGTCCGCGCCGCCGGCTATCGTCGATCGCCGCATCGACTGTATCGTGCCGATTCGTTTGAATGGCCCGGTCGCTGGCGACAAGGTGATCCCGCTTGCGCAACGTCTGCGCCGCGCGGGCAGCAAGCCGGTACATATCGAGGGCAAGCTCGAAGGCGGCGCGTGGGAACTGCTGCAAAACGGCGCGCGCTACGAAGAGTTGCGCGCGGCCGCGCAGTTGGCCAATCGCAGCGGCGCCCTCAACGAACTGGAGTTCTCTGAGTTCGTCACCGGCGTGCAGCAATTTGCCGACGCGCTGGATGCGTCGCCGGAATTTCCCGACATGCTCGAAACGGTGGCGATGGCGCGCGAACTCGACGGTTTCGCCGCGCAGTGCGACGCGCAATTGTCGATCAACGTGCTCTCCGACGGCGCGCCCTGGTCCGCCAACTACGTGCAGGCGATCGCGTCGCAAGACGGGCTGCTGCTGTCGCGCGACGGTACGCGTTTCGTCAAGCTCGACGCGCGGCAAAGCCCGGTGTTCATGCTGCAATTCGGCGACACCAACTTCCTGCGCGACGACCTCACCTACAAGGGCGGCCAGATGATCACGCTGGTGCTCGACGTGCCGGTGGCCGACGAAGACATCCTGCCGTTCCGCCTGATGTGCGACTACGCAAAATCGTTGGCTGAGCGTATTGGCGGGCGAGTGGTCGACGACGGCCGCCGTCCGTTGCCGGAGACCGCATTGCTCGCGATCGAAAAGCAGTTGATGACGCTCTATGCGAAGCTCGAACAGGCGGGGATTCCCGCGGGTTCGCCGGCCACGCGGCGCTTGTTCAGCCAGTAATCTTTCACGTTTTTACCGGTGTCCGCAGCGGCCGCACGATGTGCGGCCGTTGTCGTTTCAGGCGGCGGTTTCGCGCGCGGCCGATGACCGGATGCACCCCGCGCCGAAACTGGCCATTCGGCCGATGTAAAGGGGCACGCTTCCTGCGATAATCCAATGTCTGATTTTCACTGAAGAACCTTCCGACAGCATGGCCCGAACCCCCGTCTCACCCTCCGCAAGCAGTGCCCCGGCAGAGCGCGCCGCGTGGCTGCGCGCGGAACTCGAACGCGCCAATTACGCGTACTACGTGCTCGACCAACCGGACCTGCCCGACGCGGAATATGACCGGCTGTTCAAGGAACTCGAGCGCATCGAGACGGAACATCCTGACCTGATCGTGCCGGATTCGCCCACTCAACGCGTGGGCGGCGAGGCGGCCAGCGGTTTCGAGCCGGTCGTGCACGATCAGCCCATGCTGTCGCTGAACAACGGTTTCGCGGACGAAGACATCGTTGCGTTCGACAAGCGTATCGGCGACGCGCTCGGCAAGAATGCGAGCGAGCCCCCGGTGCCGGTCGATTACGCGGCCGAACTGAAGTTCGACGGCCTTGCCATCTCGCTGCGTTACGTCGACGGCGTGTTCGTTCAGGCGTCCACGCGCGGCGACGGCACGACCGGCGAGAACGTTACCGAAAACGTCCGCACGATCCGCTCCATTCCGCTCAAGCTCAAGGGCAAACGTGTGCCGGCCGTGCTCGACGTGCGCGGCGAAGTGCTGATGTTCAAGCGCGATTTCGAGCGTCTGAACGAACGTCAGCGGGCTGCTGAACAGAAGGAGTTCGCCAACCCGCGCAATGCGGCGGCGGGCAGTTTGCGGCAGCTCGATTCGAAGATCACCGCACAGCGGCCGCTGTCGTTTTTCGCTTACGGAATCGGCGTGCTCGAAGGCATGGACATGCCGGCCACGCATAGCGAACTGCTCGACTGGTACAAGGAACTCGGCTTGCCTGTGAATGGCGAACGCGCGGTGGTGCGGGGCGCAGAGGGCTTGCTGGGGTTTTTCCACGCCGTTGGTGAGAAGCGCGAGAAGCTGCCGTACGACATCGACGGTGTGGTGTACAAGGTCAACCGGCGCGATGAGCAGGAGGCGCTCGGTTTCGTGTCGCGCGCGCCGCGTTTCGCGCTCGCGCACAAATTCCCCGCGCAGGAGGCGCTCACCAGACTCGTCGCGATCGACGTGCAGGTGGGCCGTACCGGAGCGATTACGCCGGTGGCGCGGCTCGAGCCGGTGTTCGTCGGCGGCGCGACGGTCACGAACGCCACGCTGCATAACGAAGACGAAGTGCGCCGCAAGGATATCCGCATCGGCGACACGGTGATCGTGCGGCGCGCCGGCGACGTGATTCCCGAAGTGGTGAGCGCGCTGCTCGACCGGCGTCCTGGGGATGCCCGCGAGTTCGTCATGCCCACGCATTGCCCGGTGTGCGGCTCGAATATCGAGCGCTTGCCGGACGAGGCGATTGCGCGCTGTACCGGCGGACTGTTCTGCCCGGCGCAGCGCAAGCAGGCGCTGTGGCATTTCGCGCAGCGGCGCGCGCTGGATATCGACGGACTGGGCGAAAAGATCATCGATCAACTGGTCGAGCAGAATCTCGTGCGTACGCCGGCCGATCTGTTCAATGTCGGCTTCGCGACGCTCGCCGAACTCGACCGTTTTGCGGAAAAGTCCGCGCAGAATCTGCTCGACTCGCTCGAAAAGGCCAAGCACACCACGTTGGCGCGCTTCATCTACGCGCTCGGTATTCGCCATGTGGGCGAGTCCACGGCCAAAGACCTGGCCAAGCACTTCGGCTCGCTGGATCCGATCATGGACGCGTCGGTGGAAGCCTTGCTGGAGGTCAACGACGTCGGGCCGGTAGTGGCCGAGTCGATTCATCAGTTCTTCGCCGAAGAGCACAACCGCACGGTGATCGAACAACTGCGCGCGCCGGGTAAAGTCACGTGGGCGGAAGGGCCGCCGGCGCCGAAAGCGCCTGTGGGCGTGCTGGCCGGCAAGACGGTCGTGTTGACCGGCACCTTGCCGAGCCTCGCGCGCGAAGAGGCGAAGGAAATGCTGGAGGCCGCCGGCGCGAAGGTGGCTGGCTCCGTGTCGAAGAAAACGGACTATGTGGTGGCGGGAGCCGAAGCTGGCAGCAAGTTGGCGAAGGCCGAGGAACTCGGCATTCCCGTACTCGACGAAGATGGTATGCGTAAGCTCCTGGAGGGGCAGTTATGATCCGCGAAATTCTCAAGATGGGCGATCCGCGCCTTTTGCGTATTGCCGATCCGGTCGATCACTTCGACACGCCCGAATTGCATGAACTCGTGAAGGACATGTTCGAGACCATGCATGACGCCAATGGCGCGGGCCTTGCCGCGCCGCAGATCGGCGTCAATCTGCAGGTGGTGATCTTCGGCTTCGGCCACAACGAGCGCTATCCGGACGCGCCGCCAGTGCCGGAAACGGTGCTGATCAATCCGACCATCACGCCGGTCTCGCAGGACATGGAAGAGGGCTGGGAAGGCTGCCTGTCTGTGCCGGGACTGCGCGGCGCAGTCAGCCGGTTTTCGATGATCAAGTATCACGGCTTCGACCAATACGGCAAACCGATCGATCGCGTCGCGGAGGGTTTTCACGCGCGCGTCGTGCAGCATGAGTGCGATCACCTGATCGGCAAGCTCTATCCGATGCGGATCAACGACTTCGCGAAGTTCGGCTTCACGGAAGTGCTGTTTCCGGATATGGATCCGAATAGCGACGATTGAAGCTGTTAGGGTGATGTGCCGCGGGGTGATGGACCACCGCGGGTGTTCCTATAGCGGAACCATTGAAGTCGAAGCAGAATTGACGGATAGCGGCAAACTGGCGCGTCTCTCGGACCTGGTGAAGCGTGAGACTCGTCCAGCGTCGTCACGCTGACAGGTGGCAGGGCGTCGGAAGGGCCGGCCCATTAGCAAACGACCCCACGTTTTCGAACAAACGTGGGGTCGTTTTGTACCGCCGCCTTGCTATCGACCGGGTGAGGATCTAACCGCGCCCTCGGCACCGGACCATAGTTTCAGAACGATTCGTCGGCTGACAGGTAGCGCCATTGCCCAGGCGGCAGCGCGCCCAGCATCACACGGCCCATGCGCACGCGCTTCAGGCCGATCACTTCGAGGCCGACCAGTTCGCACATGCGGCGAATCTGGCGCTTCTTGCCTTCGCGCAGCACAAAACGCAATTGCTCGCCGTTTTGCCAGCTGACCTGCGCGGGTTTGAGCGGCACATCGTCGAGCGAGAGGCCGTGCCGCAGCAGCGCCAGACTTTCCGGCGGGAAGTGGCTTTCGACGTCGGTGGTGTGCTCACCGAACGCCACGCGCACGAGATACTCCTTGTCGATTTCCGAATGACCGCCGATCAGCTGCTTCGCGATACGGCCGTCCTGAGTCAGTACCAGCAAGCCCGTCGAGTCGATATCCAGACGGCCGGCCGGTGCGAGCTGGCGCAAATGCGCGACCGAAAAGCGAATGTCCGAGCGGTCGCCTTCCCAGCGGTTCTCCGGCGTAACGAGCGTGATGGCCGGTTGATAACCGTCTTCCGCCTGACCCGAGACGAAGCCGACCGTCTTGTGAATCAGCACGGTCACCTGGCTTGCTTGCGCGGCTTCGGCGGCGGGGTCGATCTCGATACGCTGGTCCGGGCGAACCTTGGTGCCGAGCGTGTCGATGCGCTCGCCGTCCACCATCACCCAGCCTTTTTCGATCCATTCGTCGGCTTCGCGGCGCGAACACATACCGAGTTCCGACATCAGCTTGGACAGGCGCAAAGTGCCCGGCGCGTCTTCGTAATCGCGACGCGGCGTGCGCGGCGCGGCATCGACTTCGGAATCGCGCTCGCTTCGTGCTGTGCCGCGCGGCTTGTCGGCGCGCGCGGGACGCTCGTCGCCGAAGCGGCGTCCGGCGGCGGGCAAGGTCTTGTCGAAGCTGCGGGCAGGGCGTTCGGTGCGCTCCGCGCCGCGCGCAGGACGGTCGCCGAATTCGCGTTTGGCCGGCGCGCGATCGCCGCGCTCGTCGCGCGGAGCGCGTGCCGGACGGTCGGAGCGCTCGCCGTAGCCGCTCTTGACGGGCTTGGCAAAACTGCGTTCACCGCGTTCGGACGAACCGCGCTCGCCTTCGAAACGACGCGGCGCGCTGTCGTTGCGCGGCCCGCGCTCACCGCCACGGCGCTCTTGCGGAGCGCCACGGTCGCTGCCGAAGCGGGGACGGTCGGACGCATCGCGCTCACGACGTTCCGGACGATCGCCGCGCGACGAGCCTTCGGACGGACGGCCCGTGCCAGGACGCGCACTGCTGAACGGGCGGCGTTCGCCATCGTCGCGGCGCGGGGCGCGTTCGCTGCTGCCTTCAAACCGCCGTGGCGGGCGCTCACCTTCGGTGCGACGGGGGGCGCGGTCGCCGGCACCTTCAAACCGACGTGGGGCGCGTTCACCCTCAGCGCGGCGCGGGGCGCGTTCGCTACGATCGCCACTGCCTTCAAACCGGCGCGGGGCACGTTCGCCATCGTCGCGACGCGGGGCGCGCTCGCTGCTGCCTTCAAACCGACGTGGGGCGCGTTCACCCTCAGCGCGGCGGGGTGCGCGATCACTGCGGTCAGCGCCACCTTCAAAGCGACGCGGTGCACGTTCACCTTCGGTGCGACGGAGTGGGCGTTCGCTGCGGTCAGCACCACCTTCAAACCGACGTGGCGCGCGCTCTCCCTCGGCGCGGCGCGGGGCACGTTCGCTGCCACCTTCAAAGCGGCGCGGTGCCCGCTCACCCTCGGCCCTGCGCGGGCCACGTTCGCTACGATCACCGCTGCCCTCAAACCGGCGCGGTGCCCGTTCACCATCGTCGCGACGCGGAGCGCGCTCGCCGCTGCCTTCAAACCGGCGTGGCGCACCCGTATTGCCGGCGCCTTCGCGGCGCGGTGGCCGATCCGACGCGGCGCGCTGAGTCCCACCCGCCGTCCGCTCGCGCGAAAACGACCCTTCGGCCTTTGCCGGACGAGCGCCGGCGCCCGCCGGCTTGCCGCCGGCCGGTCGCTTGCCGCTTCCAGCCGGCACGCCAGCGCGTTCGCTCCGGGCTCCGCCGACACCCGCGGTCGACTCAGAAGGCTTCGGCCCCGCCGGGCGCGTCGGCTTACGCGCCGATGGACTTCCGGTACGGACAGGGGCGCGTTCGGACGAAGCCGGCCGCGGGTGCTTGGCTGTTAATTTGACTCGCATGAAATCTCACACTGCAATCGCGCGCAGCAGTTCGGTCTCGACCTGAATTTGCAGGCGGCTGTCAGACAGGCCGCGTCCATCAAGCAGGAACACGTCTTCGACGCGTTCGCCGAGCGTATTGATCCGCGCCGAAGCGACGCCGACCCGATGCTCGGCCAGCACGCGCGCAATCGAATAAAGAAGGCCTGGCCGGTCGTTCGCCGACACGGACAGGATGTAATATTGGCCGCGCTCGTCGGCCCGAAGATCGACGCGCGGCGTAACAGGGAAGGTCCGCGACAGCCGTGAAAGACGGCCTTTCGACGGTCCCGGAAGCAGGGTGCCGTCACCCGTGAGGCGGGCGGTCAGTTCCTGTTCGACCAGATTGGCAATATCGCGATAATGCACGTCTTCTTCGGTATGCGCGACGAGGAAATTATCGAGCGCGTAACCGTGACGGGTCGTGCTGACCCGCGCATCGAGCACCGACAAGCCATTGCGGTCGAAATACGCGCAAATGCCGGCGAACAGATCGGGCTGATCCTTCACATAGACCAGTACCTGGAGCGCCTCGCCGATCGGCGATGGACGGGCCCGCACGATCGGCGTCGGCGTTTCGACATGGCGATACAGCACACGTGTTTGCCACGCGATATCCGCCGCGTCGTGACGCAGGAAATAGCCGATGTCGAGCTTGTCCCATAGCGCCCTCTGCGCACCTTCCGGCACGGTTTCGAGGCGCAGCAGCGCAAGCGCTTCTTCCTGGCGGGACTTCAGTTCCGAATGCGCATCCGGGCGTGCGCCGCCGAGTACGGAGAGGGTGGCGCGATACAGATCTTCGAGCAGCTTGCCTTTCCACGTGTTCCAGACTTTCGGACTGGTGCCGCGGATGTCGGCCACGGTCAGCAGGTAGAGCGCCGTAAGGCGGCGCTCGGTGCCGACCAGTTCGGCAAATCGCTTGATGACTTCCGGGTCGCTCGTATCCTGCTTCTGAGCGACCTGGCTCATGGTCAGATGCTGCTGGACCAGCCACACGACGAGTTCGCCGTCGTCGCCGAGAATGCCGTGATTGCGGCAGAAGCGCCGCGCGTCGGCCATGCCGAGCGTGGAATGGTCGCCGCCGCGGCCTTTGGCGATGTCGTGAAACAGCGCCGCCACGTACAGCACCCACGGCCGGTCGAAGTTGGCGATCAGCTGGCTGCAGAACGGATATTCGTGCGCGTGCTCGGCCACGGCGAAGCGCCGCAGATTGCGCAGCACCATCAGAATGTGCTGGTCGACGGTGTAGACGTGATACAGATCGTGCTGCATCTGCCCGACAATGCGCCGGAAGTTGAGCAGATAGCGCCCCAGTACGCTGGTCTGGTTCATCAGGCGCAGTGCATGCGTGATGCCGGCCGGCTGCTTCAGGATGTCCATGAAGAGGCGCCGGTTTTCCGGGTCCCGCCGCCAATGCTGATCCATCACGTCGCGGGCGTTGTAGATCGCGCGCAGGGTGCGCGCCGACAGGCCTTTTACGCCGGGCGTCTGTTCGTACAGCAGGAAAGCCTCGAGGATCGCGTTCGGCTCGCGCTGGAACACGTCGTCGCTGGCGATTTCCAGCATGCCCTGCTTCTCGACGAAGCGGTCCGACAGCACACGCGTGACGCCGCTCGTGCTGGGAAAGAGTTGCGCCTCGATGTTCTGGATCAGGATCGTGGCGAGTTGCGTGACAGCCTTGGCAGACCAGTAGTAGCGGCGCATGAGCTGTTCGCTCGCGCGCTTGGTGGCGGTCGGCTTGTAGCCGAAGCTCTCCGCCACCGCCGTTTGCAGGTCGAACACCATGATGTCCTGACGACGCCCGGCGATCACATGCAGCCGCGCGCGCAGCGCTTTCAGGAAACTCTCGTTGCGACGCAGTTCGCGCGCCTCGCGCTCGGTGATCAGGCCGCGCGCTTCGAGTTCGCGCCAGCTGCTGCCGAAACCGGCCGCCTGGGTGATCCACAGAATCAGTTGCAGATCGCGCAGGCCGCCCGGGCTCTCCTTGATGTTGGGTTCGAGCGAGTAAGGCGTGTCCTGGAATTTGGCGTGGCGCTGGCGCATTTCCAGGACTTTTGCCTGGAAGAAGGCTTTGGGGTCGAGCGCGTCGCGGTAACGCTTCGCGAAATCGTCGAACAATTCCGAGCTGCCGGTTATGCGCCGTGCTTCGAGCAGCGAGGTGCGCACCGTGACGTCGTTGGCGGCTTCATCGAGACATTGCGACACGCTGCGTACGCTGCTTCCCAGTTCGAGCCCCAAATCCCAGGCGAGACTGATAAAGCGTTCGATGCGGGCTTCCAGATGTCCGATCGGCGCGTCGGGCAGCAACACCAGAATGTCGATGTCGGAATGCGGCGCCAGTTCGCCGCGCCCGTAGCCGCCCACCGCCAGCAAGGCCAACTCGGGCGGCAGATCGCAGGTGTTCCAGACGGCGCGCAGGGAGTCGTCGGTGGCGCGCGCGAGCGAGGCCATCAGCGCCTCGACGTTGGTGGCCGTCCTGAAGCGTTCCAGCAGTTGGGCTTTGGCCACTTTGTACTCCGCCTTGAGCGACCTGGCAGGGGATTGGGCGAGGGCTGGAACACTACTCATTGGCAGGTGGCGGTGGGTTCGGAAGTCAGTCAGGCGGTGGCCGCGACGATCGGCGGACGCGCGGGCGTGCCGGCCGAAACGGTCAGCACGTCGTAGCCGGTTTCGGTGACGAGCACGGTATGCTCCCACTGCGCCGACAGGCTGCGGTCTTTCGTTTTGACGGTCCACTGGTCCGGCATGGTGCGGATGTCGCGGCGGCCGGCATTGATCATCGGCTCGATCGTGAAGATCATGCCGGTTTGCAGTTCGAGCCCAGTACCGGGGCGGCCGTAGTGCAGGATCTGCGGGTCTTCGTGGAACACCGTGCCGATACCGTGACCGCAATATTCGCGCACCACGCTGTAGCCCTGGCCTTCCGCATGTTTCTGGATCGCATAGCCGATGTCGCCGAGATGGGCACCCGGACGCACCTGATCGATGCCGAGCCACATGCATTCGAAGGTGGTCTGAACCAGACGTTTCGCCAGGATCGAGCCTTCGCCAACGATGAACATGCGGCTGGTGTCGCCGAAATAGCCTTCCTTGATGACGGTGACGTCGATATTCAGCGCGTCGCCGTTCTTCAATGTCTTGTCGCCCGGAATGCCGTGGCAAATCACGTCGTTGACGGAAATGCAGGTGGCTTTCGGGTAGGGCGGGTAGCCGGGCGGCTGATAGTTCAGCGGCGCTGGTATCGTGCCCTGTTCTTTCAGCATGTATTCGTGGCACAGGCGGTCGAGTTCGCCAGTGGTGATGCCCGCCGTGACGAACGGCGTGATGTAGTCGAGCACTTCGCTCGCGAGTTTGCAAGCGACGCGCATCTGCGCGATATCGTGTTCGTTTTTGAGCGTAATAGCCATGAGTCGGGCCTGAAATGCGATTTATTGCGAGATTATCGCACCATATTCCTGCCGCCGCAGGCTTTTGCGACGGGGGTGACGCCTGTCGAGGGCTCGTGCGCGAGTCCTTTGAGGTGGCCCGCTGAGCCGACGGCTTTCGCCGCGGTGGCGCAATACCGCTGAGTGTCGAAGGCGCGCCGCAGCGGCATTGCACCATGCCAGGGCGGTTTGGGTCGGCTGGCTCGGGCTGGTCGATCCCGGCGGACGGCGAGTACACGGGTGCAACCGGCGGCGTCAGGCAGGAGCTACCGGAGCAGGTTGAGTCGTGCAACAGTCGCGTGCTATAATCTTTGGCTAAGTCGATCTCTGTCTTGCTTTATTGCTTCATATGGTCTCCATGTGAGCGAAAAGTTTGGCAGGAGCGGCTTCTCATGGCGCTGGTTGCCTGCGCTATGAGGTAGTAAAGCATGACAAGGCAGCAGACTCGCAAGCCGGCGCACCCAGGGTGTCCGTCGCGTTCAGCCAGATAGATGAAATGGCGGCGCGGCCGATACGGCAGCCGGCTTAAGACCCAACCCTCGCGGAGATTTTCATGGCAGTTACCATGCGTCAAATGCTGGAAGCAGGTGTCCACTTCGGTCACCAAACGCGCTTCTGGAACCCGAAGATGGCCCCGTTCATTTTCGGTCATCGCAACAAGATTCACATCATCAACCTCGAAAAGACGCTGCCGATGTACAACGACGCGCTGAAGTACGCGCGTCAACTGGCGGCGAACCGCGGCACGATCCTGTTCGTAGGCACGAAGCGTCAATCGCGCGACACCATCGCTGAAGAAGCACAACGCGCTGGTATGCCGTACGTCAACGCTCGCTGGCTCGGCGGCATGCTGACCAACTTCAAGACGCTGAAGGTATCGATCAAGCGCCTGAAGGACATGGAAGCGGCGCTGGAAGCAGGCGAAACCGAACGCATGAGCAAGAAGGAAGCGCTCCTGTTCGAACGCGAAATGGCCAAGCTGCAAAAGTCGATCGGCGGCGTGAAGGACATGGGCGGCATTCCGGACGCGATCTTCGTGGTCGACGTCGGCTACCACAAGATTGCCGTGACCGAAGCCAACAAGCTCGGCATTCCGGTCATCGCCGTGGTCGACACGAACCACTCGCCGGAAGGCATCGACTACGTGATCCCGGGTAACGACGACGCCTCGAAGGCTGTCGCTCTGTACACGGCTGGCGTGGCTGACGCGATCGTCGAAGGCCGTGCGAACGCAGTCAACGAAGTGGTGCAGGCTGCACGTGGTGGCGACGGCGACGAGTTCGTCGAGGTCAACGCGGAAGCGTAAAGCTGCCCCGTGTCCGGCAAAAAAGGGGGCTTTCTACAGGCCCCCTTTTTTTAAGCCGCGATATTGTAGTAGGGTGCGGCCGGCAGTCTTCCGAGCGGTGCCCAGACGTTGTCCGTAAAAAAGTACGCGCAACGCTGAAACGAATTCTTGCCGCCGGCATCGAAATGCGGGCGGCGTGTGACAGACGGAACTCAAGGAGCAAATGATGGCGGCAATTACCGCAAGCATGGTTGCAGAACTGCGCGCAAAGACCGACGCGCCGATGATGGAATGCAAGAAGGCGCTGACGGAAGCCGACGGCGACATGGCGCGCGCTGAAGAGCTGCTGCGCGTGAAGCTGGGCAACAAGGCCAGCAAGGCAGCATCGCGCGTGACGGCTGAAGGCGTGGTCGCATCGTTCATCGGCGGCAATGCAGGTTCGCTGGTCGAGCTGAACTGCGAAACCGACTTCGTTTCGAAGAACGACGACTTCCTGGCTTTCTCGAAGAAGGTCGCTGAGCTGGTCGCTACGCAAAACCCGGCTGACGTCGCTGCTTTGTCGGCACTGCCGCTGGACGGCTCGACGGTCGACGCAGTGCGTCTCGCGCTGGTCGGCAAGATCGGCGAAAACCTGTCGATCCGCCGTTTCGTGCGTTTCGACACTGCCAACAAGCTGGCAGCGTACCTGCACGGCACGCGTATCGGCGTGCTGGTCGAGTACACGGGCGCGGACGAGCAGGTCGGCAAGGACGTGGCAATGCACATCGCCGCAATGAAGCCGGTTTCGCTGTCGTCGGACGACGTGCCGGCGGATCTGATCGCCAAGGAACGCAGCATTGCTGAACAGAAGGCCGCCGAATCGGGCAAGCCGGCTGAAATCGTCGCCAAGATGGTCGACGGCAGCGTGCAGAAGTACCTGAAGGAAGTGTCGCTGCTGAACCAGACGTTCGTTAAGAACGACAAGCAGACGATCGAACAGATGCTGAAGGCCGGCAACGCGAGCGTGCAGAAGTTCGCGCTGTTCGTGGTCGGCGAAGGCATCGAGAAGAAGCAGGACGACTTCGCAGCTGAAGTGGCCGCTCAAGTCGCTGCTGCAAAGCAACAATAAGTCTCACCCAAGCATCACTGTTGTATCGTTGGACCCGCGGCAGAGCAAGACTTTGCCGCGGTCGGCAGCGCCGCAAGGCTGCGCGCGGGTTGACCCTCGTGGCGCAGCCGCCGCTGGCGAACCCCAGGGTTCGTCAATTTGGCGACGCTTGCCCGAATCAGCATTTCACCCCTACATTAGTCCCTTGTTGTTGCCCTGTTCTGCGCGATCTGGATACCCCTATGCCCACTGCCTATAAACGCGTCCTGCTCAAACTCTCCGGTGAAGCTCTGATGGGCGACGATGCCTTTGGCATCAACCGCGCGACCATCGAACGAATGGTGGCGGACGTGGCCGAAGTGGTCCGTCTCGGAACGCAGCTGGCCGTGGTGATCGGCGGCGGCAATATTTTCCGCGGCGTCGCGGGCGGCGCGGCGGGTATGGATCGCGCCACGGCCGACTACATGGGCATGCTGGCCACCATGATGAACGCCCTGGCGTTGCAGGACGCCATGCGCCACGCCGGTATCGAGGCGCGCGTGCAATCGGCGCTGCGCATGGACCAGGTAGTCGAGCCGTACATCCGGCCCCGCGCGATTCGCCAGCTCGAAGAAGGCAAAGTCGTGATTTTTGCGGCCGGCACCGGCAACCCGTTCTTCACGACCGACACGGCCGCAGCGCTGCGCGGCTCGGAAATTGGCGCGGAAGTCGTGCTGAAAGCAACGAAGGTGGACGGCGTCTACTCCGCCGACCCGAAGAAAGACCCGAGCGCGACCCGTTACACCACGATCAGCTTCGACGAGGCAATCGGCCGCAATCTGCAGGTCATGGACGCCACGGCGTTCGCACTGTGCCGCGACCAGAAGCTGCCGATCCGCGTGTTTTCGATCGTCAAGCCGGGCGCGCTCAAGCGCATCGTACAAGGTGAGGACGAAGGCACTCTCGTCCACGTGTAAACTCTCGTTCACATAACGTGGGCTTTGACGCGAGCCCGGGTCGCCGCATCTTGCGCGCGCTGGCCGGCTCGCACCGTTTTGAAGGTTCGGAGGTTTAAAAATGTCTGTGGCTGATATCCGAAAGGGCGCTGAACAAAAGATGCAGCGCTCCATCGACGCGTTCAAGAACGACCTGTCGAAGATCCGCACGGGCCGTGCGCATACGGGCCTGCTGGATCACATCCAGTGCGATTACTACGGTTCGCCGGTGCCGATTTCACAAGTCGCGAACCTGACGCTGATCGACGCCCGCACGATTGGCGTGCAGCCGTGGGAAAAGAAGATGGTTCAGGTCGTCGAAAAGGCGATCCGCGAGTCGGACCTCGGCCTGAACCCGGCCACGCAAGGCGACGTGATTCGCGTGCCGATGCCCGCGTTGACCGAAGAGCGCCGCCGCGAACTGACCAAAGTGGTCAAGAGCGAAGCGGAAACGGCCAAGGTCGCCGTGCGCAATTTGCGTCGTGATGCTAACGAGCAACTGAAAAAGCTCGTGAAGGACAAAGAAATTTCGGAAGACGACGAGCGTCGTGCCGGTGACGACGTTCAGAAGCTGACGGACAAATTCGTTGCCGAAATCGACAAACTCGTCGTGACGAAAGAAGCCGAGATCATGACGGTCTGAGGCCGGTCGCCTCTCAGAAAAACGCCGGGCCGCCCCAGGTTTTCCGCCCCGCAGGACATCCCCTTTGGGGATTGCCCCCTCGGGCGGCTGGCGTGAAGCGCCAGGTTTGGGGGCACTCGGTACTTTCAGGGTTTCCACTTCTTTATTTGCAGTCACTGTCCCGACGGCCATGACCTATACCAGCTCAACCGTGCGCGTGCCTGATGTCGCCGCGGTGCCGCGACATATCGCGATCATCATGGACGGCAACGGCCGTTGGGCCACCCAGCGGCGCCTGCCGCGCGTGGCGGGCCATACGCGCGGCGTCGACGCGGTGCGTGCGGCCGTCGAGGCGTGCGCCCGTCAGGGTGTCGAATATCTGACGCTGTTCGCTTTCAGCTCGGAAAACTGGCGTCGTCCCAACGACGAAGTGTCGTTCCTGATGCGCCTGTTCGTGACCGCGCTGGAGCGCGAGATCGGCAAACTGCACGCCAACGGCATCCGTTTGCGGGTAGTGGGCGATCTGTCGCGCTTCGATACGCGCATCCGCGACCTGATCAAGCGCGCGGAGACCAAGACCGCGCGCAATACCCGGCTTACACTCACGATCGCCGCGAACTACGGCGGCCGCTGGGACATCATGCAGGCCACCCGCAAGCTCGCCGAACAGTCTGCGCTGGCGGGCAAGGCGGTCGAGGTGACCGAGGAATCGTTCGCCGAGCACCTCTCCATGGCTTATGCGCCGGAGCCGGATCTGTTCATCCGCACCGGCGGCGAGCGCCGTGTCAGCAACTTCCTGCTGTGGCAGCTCGCTTACACCGAGTTCTACTTCACCGACACGTTCTGGCCGGATTTCGACGCCGACGCGCTCGGCCACGCCATCGCTTCGTACGCGGAGCGCGAACGCCGCTTCGGCCGCACCAGTGCTCAGCTCGAGCCGCAATCGCAAAACGTCGATTCGCTTCCATGCTAAAAACCCGTGTCATCACGGCGATCATCCTGCTGGCGGTCTTCCTGCCGGTGACGTTGTTCGCGCCTGTGGGCGCGTTCGGCGCGCTGATTGCCTTCGTCGTCGTGTTCGCCGCATGGGAGTGGGCACGCCTGCTCAAGCTGGGCGGCGTGGGCCCGGTCGTTTATGCGCTGGTGGCCGCAGTGGCGCTCGTCGCCAGCACGCGCCTTGGCACCGGTATCGAGCAGGCGAGGCCGCTCTTTCAGGCGGCCGCGATTTTCTGGGTGATCGCCGGCCCGTTCGTGCTGTTGCGCAAGCCCACGCTCGCCCAAGGCGCATGGCGTTCCTTTCTGTTTCTCGCCGGCATTGTGGTATTCGTCGCGTGCTGGCATGCTCTCGTCGCCGCGCGCATGCAGGGTGTGCCGTTCGTGCTGTCGTTGCTGCTATTGGTATGGCTGGCCGATATCGGCGCATACTTCTCGGGAAAAGCATTCGGAAAACACAAGCTGGCACCTGCCATCAGTCCGGGTAAGACTTGGGAGGGCGCGATCGGCGGCTGGCTGGTGGTGATGATCGTCGCGGCGGCGGCGGTCTTTTTGCATGCGTTCGAGCCGACCCTGTATTCTGCGTTGCTGGCGCATTGGGGCGCCGTGCGCACGTTGCTCGCCCTGACCCTGCTGGTCGTTTTCAGTGTGGTGGGCGACCTGTTCGAATCCATGATGAAACGCCAGGCCGGTGTGAAAGATTCAAGCGGCCTGTTGCCGGGGCACGGTGGCGTGCTCGACCGCATCGACGCATTGTTGCCGGTGCTGCCGCTTGCCATGCTGCTGCTCGGCTAGAGAAAGAGATATGCAAAAACGTCTGACACTGCTCGGTTCCACGGGCTCGATTGGAGACAGCACGCTCGACGTCGTCGCGCGTCATCCCGAGCGTTTTTCGGTGTATGCGCTGAGCGCGCATCGCAACGGCGACAAGCTCGTCGAGCAATGCCTGCGCTTTCAGCCCGAAGTCGCGGTGGTTGGCGACGCCGACACGGCCGCCAGCGTCGCCGCGAAATTGCGCGAGGCGGGTTGCAAGACCGAGGTCACGTACGGACCGCAGGCGCTCGTCGACGTGTCGAAGAGCGACGGCTGCGATACGGTGGTGGCGGCGATCGTCGGCGCGGCCGGCCTCGCGCCGAGCCTTGCCGCCGCGCGCGCCGGCAAACGCATCCTGCTCGCCAACAAGGAAGCGCTGGTCATGTCCGGCGCGATCTTCATGGACGCGGTGCGCGACAACGGCGCCGTCCTGCTGCCGGTGGACAGCGAGCACAACGCGATTTTCCAATGCCTGCCGCGCGAAGCCGCGCTGCACGGCGGCGTCTCCAAGATCATTCTGACCGCTTCGGGCGGCCCGTTCCGTACGCGCGAACCGGCCACACTCGTCGACGTCACGCCGGAAGAAGCCTGTAAGCATCCGAACTGGGTCATGGGCCGCAAGATCTCGGTCGACTCGGCCACCATGATGAACAAGGGCCTCGAAGTGATCGAGGCGCACTGGCTGTTCGATCTGCCGGGCGAGCGCATCGACGTGCTGATTCACCCGCAAAGCGTGATCCACTCGATGGTCTCGTACGCCGACGGTTCGGTGCTCGCGCAGCTTGGCAATCCCGACATGCGCACGCCGATCGCCCATGCGCTGGCGTTTCCGGATCGCGTCGATTCGGGCGTGGCGCAACTCGATCTGCTGCAGGTCGCGTCGTTGTCGTTCGAAAAGCCGGATTACACGCGCTTTCCGTGTCTCGCCCTTGCAGTCAAGGCACTCGCCGAGGGAGGCCTCGCGAGCGCGGCGCTGAACGCCGCGAACGAAATAGCGGTGGAAGCGTTCCTCGCGCGCCAGATCGGTTTCATGGCGATTGCCCAAGTGGTCGACGCGGTGCTCAACGCGCTGCCGAACCGCAGCGCGCACGCGCTCGAGGACGTGATCGAAGCGGATGCCGCCGCGCGTCGCGCCGCTGCCGAATTCATCGCGCGTCTGCCCGACGGCGCCCGTCGCACGGAACGCGCCGTCCAGTGAGGCGCTCATGAACCTGCTGATCGAACTGCTCGCCTTCGCGGTCGCGATTGGCGTACTCGTGGTCGTCCACGAATACGGGCATTACAGCGTGGCGCGCCTGTGCGGCGTCAAGGTGCTGCGCTTTTCGATTGGCTTCGGCAAGCCGCTGTTCCAGTGGGTGAGCCCGAAGACGGGCACCGAATGGACCATTGCCGCGCTGCCGCTCGGCGGCTACGTGAAGATGCTCGACGAGCGCGAAAACAGCGCTGAGCCGATTCCCGTAGAAGCATTGCCGCATGCGTTCAACCGGCAGTCCGTGTGGCGCCGTTTTGCGATTGTCGCGGCCGGTCCGGTCGCGAACTTCCTTCTGGCGATCGTGCTGTTCGCGCTCGTCTTCGCCACCGGCGTGACGGAGCCGGCGGCCGTGGTCGCGGCGCCCGCGCCGAATACACCCGCGGCGCTCGCCGGCTTCGACGGCGGCGAGACGATCGTTGCCGTGCGTGCCGAGAACGCCGGCCAATCCGAGCCGGTGCGCTCATGGTCGGACCTGCGCTGGAAACTGCTGGGTGCGGCATTCGATCACAAGCGCGTCGTTCTGAGCGCGAAAGACGCGCACGGCACGTCGGACTTTCAACTCGATCTGCGCGGCCTCACCGAAAAAGACGTCGACGACGACTTCATGTCGCATCTCGGTTTCGAGCCGGGTGGTGGCAAGCTGACGGTGGCCGGTGTGCAGCCGGGCAGCGCGGCGCAAAAGGCTGGGCTCGTCGCCGGCGATCGTCTGCGTGCCGTCGACGGAATTCCGACCGAAAATGCCACGGCCTTTATCGCTTATGTAAAATCGCACGCCGGCAAACCGGTCACGTTGCAGGTCGAGCGCGGAGGTAAGGCGGCGGGCAAGCTCGAAGACATCGCCATCGTGCCGCAGGCGCAGCGTGACGAAGCGACGGGCCAGCAGATCGGTCGCATTGGTGCGGAACTGGCTACCCAGGTGCCGTCGATCGACGTGCACTATGGGCCGGTTGAAAGCCTGCAACTGGGCGCGCGCCGCACGTGGGATCTCGCGGTGTATTCGGTGCGGATGTTCGGCAGGATGATCGTGGGCGAAGCATCGCTCAAGAATCTTTCCGGGCCGGTGACGATCGCCGATTACGCAGGAAAGAGCGCACGTCTAGGTCCTTCTGCATTCCTGTCGTTCCTGGCCCTTGTCAGTATTAGTCTTGGCGTACTGAACCTGTTACCAATTCCGGTATTGGACGGGGGTCATCTGTTATATTATTTGGTTGAAGCTGTTACCGGTAAAGTTGTCTCCGATCGCTGGCAACTCGTTTTTCAGAGGGCGGGTCTCGCCTGCATCGTCGCGTTGTCGGCGATCGCGCTGTTCAACGATCTGGCTCGTTTAATCCATTTTTAAAGTGTTCGGCGGCGTTCACGATGGCGACCGCCCGACCTGATGCAGCTATACACACTGGGGAAGCACGTTGTTTAAACCTCATCGCTTTGTTCCAAAGACGGTTATAGCCGCGGCATTCGCCGCGCATGGGCTGGTTGCTCACGCAACGACGCCCTTCGTGGTGCAAGACATCCGGATCGAGGGATTGCAACGCGTCGAACCTGGTACCGTGTTCGCCTACCTGCCCATCAAGCAGGGCGACACCTTCAGCGACGACAAGGCATCGGAGGCCATTCGCGCCCTGTATGCCACGGGCTTCTTCAACGACGTCAAGATCGCGACCGAAGGCAATGTCGTCATCGTGCAGGTGCTGGAGCGTCCGGCTATCGGCACGATCGACTTCGCCGGCATTCATGAGTTCGACAAGGAAAACCTGACCAAGGCGCTGCGCGCGGTCGGCTTGTCGCAAGGCCGCTATTACGACAAGGCGCTCGTCGACAAGGCCGAGCAGGAACTGAAGCGTCAGTACCTCACGCGCGGTTATTACGCCGCCGAGGTCACCACCACGATCACGCCGATCGACCGCAACCGCGTGTCGGTGCTGTTCTCGGTGGCCGAAGGTCCGAGCGCGAAGATCCGCCAGATCAACTTCATCGGCAACAAGGCGTTCAGCACGGGTACGCTGCGCGACGAAATGCAGCTGTCCACGCCGAACTGGTTCTCGTGGTACACGAAGAACGACCTGTACGCGAAAGACAAGCTCACCGGCGACCTCGAAAACGTCCGCTCGTATTACCTGAATCGCGGCTACCTCGAGTTCAACATCGACTCGACTCAGGTCTCGATCTCGCCGGACAAGAAGGACATGTATCTGACGGTCACGCTGCATGAAGGCGAGCCGTACACGATTTCGAGCATCAAGCTGGCAGGCAATCTGCTCGACCGCGAGCCGGAGCTGGCCAAGCTCATCAAGATCAAACCGGGTGACCGCTTCTCGGCTGAAAAGCTGCAAGCCACCACCAAGGCTATCGTCGACAAGCTGGGCGAATATGGCTATGCGTTCGCCACCGTCAACGCGCAGCCGCAGATCGATCAGTCCAACCACAAGGTCGACCTGACGCTGCAGGTGGACCCGAGCCGCCGCGTCTACGTGCGCCGCATCAACGTGGTGGGCAACACCCGCACGCGTGACGAAGTGGTGCGCCGCGAAATGCGCCAGCTCGAAAGCTCCTGGTTCGATTCGAACCGCCTCGCGCTGTCGAAAGACCGGATCAACCGTCTTGGCTACTTCACGGACGTCGACGTGACCACGGTGCCGGTGGAAGGCACGCCGGACCAGGTCGATGTGGACGTCAAGGTGGCGGAAAAGCCGACTGGCGCGATCACGCTGGGTGCGGGCTTTTCGTCGACCGACAAGGTGGTGCTCTCGGCAGGCGTCTCGCAGGACAACGTGTTCGGCTCGGGTACGAGTCTCGCGGTGAACGTGAATACCGCGAAGACGTACCGCACGTTGACGGTCACGCAAGTCGATCCGTACTTTACGGTCGACGGTATCAAGCGGATTACCGACGTTTATTACCGTACGTATCAGCCGCTGTATTACTCCACGGATTCGAGCTTCAAGATCGTCACGATCGGTGGTGACCTGAAGTTCGGTATTCCGTTCTCCGAAGTGGACACGGTTTACTTCGGCGCCGGCCTCGAGCAGAACCAGCTCGACATCGACTCGAACACGCCGCAAAGCTATATCGACTACGTGCACGAATTCGGCCGTGTGTCGAACAACGTGCCGATCACGGTAGGCTGGTCGCGCGACGCGCGTGACAGCGCACTGGTGCCGAGCCGCGGTTACTTCACGCAGGCGAACGCCGAATACGGCACGCCGATCGGTGGCACGCAGTACTACAAGGCCGACATCAACGCGCAGTACTATTACTCGTTCTCGCGCGGGTTCGTGCTGGGCTTCAACTTCCAGGGCGGTTACGGTAACGGCCTCGGCGGCAAGCCTTATCCGATTTTCAAGAACTACTATGCGGGCGGTATCGGTTCGGTGCGGGGCTACGAGCCGAGCTCGCTGGGTCCGCGCGACGCCAAGACGAACGACCCGATCGGCGGCTCGAAGCTGCTGGTGGGTAACGTCGAGTTGACGTTCCCGCTGCCGGGCACGGGTTACGACCGCACGCTGCGTGTCTTCACGTTCCTCGACGCTGGTAACGTGTGGGGCACGGAAGGTAACAGCATCGGCGCCAACGGTCTGCGTTACGGCTATGGTGTCGGTCTGGCGTGGATCTCGCCGATCGGTCCGCTGAAGCTGAGCCTGGGCTTCCCGCTCACGAAGCATACGGGCGACCAGTATCAGAAATTCCAGTTCCAGATCGGGACGGCGTTCTGATCGGGCGGCTGGCGGCTCGGCCAGAAGCGGCTGGCCAAACTACAGTATCGAGAGGATGACTTTGCTAACCGGTATGTTTTCGAAACGTGTGGCGTGCGCGCTGGCGCTGGCAATGACCTTGGGGGTCGGGGTGGCGCATGCGCAGGAGGCGAGGATCGCGGCGGTGAACTCCGACCGGATCCTGCGCGAATCCGCTGCTGCGAAGGCCGCGCAGGTCAAGCTCGAGGCAGAGTTCGCCAAGCGTGACAAGGACTTGGCCGACATGGCGCAGAAGCTGAAGTCGATGTCCGACTCCCTCGACAAGAACGGCGCGTCCATGTCGCCCGCCGATCGCGCGCAGAAGCAGCGCGATCTGTCGCAACTGGACACGGATTTCCAGCGCAAGCAACGTGAGTTTCGCGAGGATCTGAACCAACGCCGCAACGAAGAACTGGCGGCGGTGCTCGACCGCGCCAACAAGGTGATCAAGCAGATCGCAGAGGCCCAGCACTACGACCTGATCGTCCAGGAAGCGGTGTACGTGAGCCCGCGCATCGACATCACCGATCAGGTGCTCAAGGCGCTGGCGGCGTCGGGTAACTGAGTGCTGCAGCGGGGCAGGTCGCCCGGCAACAGAAGATCTGACAAGTTGGACTGAACGGTAGGAGACAGGATAGGCATGGCATTTACGCTCGAGGACATCGTCCAACGGTTCGGCGGTGAAGTAGTCGGAAACGGTTCGCAGCGCGTCGGCAGTCTCGCGCCGCTCGACCAGGCAGGCCCGGACCAGCTGGCGTTCCTCGCCAATCCGAAGTACCTGTCGCAGGTCGAAACGACCCGTGCGGGCGCGGTGTTGATCAACGCCGGCGACCTCGCCAAGCTCGCTTCCCGCGAGAATCGTAACTTCATCGTCACGCCGAATCCGTACGCTTACTTTGCGCGCGTCGCGCAAACCTTCATCGACCTCGCATCGCCCAAGGCGGTGCCAGGCGTGCATCCGAGCGCAACCATCGACCCGTCGGCGCAGATTGCCGCGAGCGCGGTGATCGGTCCGCACGTCACGGTCGAGGCGGGTGCCGTGATCGGCGAAAACGTGCGGCTCGACGCCAATGTCGTGATCGGGCGTGGCACGCGCATCGGCGCGGGTTCACATCTCTATCCCAATGTCGCGGTGTACTACGGTTGCAAGCTCGGCGAGCGCGTGATCGTGCACGCGGGGGCGGTGATTGGCTCGGACGGTTTTGGCTTCGCGCCGGATTTCATCGGCGAGGGTGACGCGCGTACCGGCAGCTGGGTAAAGATTCCGCAGGTGGGCGGCGTGTCGATTGCGGCAGACGTCGAAATCGGCGCGAACACCACTATCGATCGCGGCGCAATGGCGGACACCATCATCGAAGAGTGCGTGAAGATCGACAATCTCGTGCAGATTGGTCACAACTGCAAGGTCGGGGCCTATACGGTGATCGCCGGCTGCGCGGGCATTGCGGGCAGTACCACGATCGGCCGCCATTGCATGATTGGCGGCGCCGTCGGGATCGCCGGGCACGTGACGCTGGCCGATTACGTGATCGTCACGGCCAAGTCGGGCGTTTCGAAATCGCTGTTGAAGCCTGGTATGTACACCAGTGCCTTCCCGGCCGTGAACCATGCAGACTGGAACAAGAGCGCGGCATTGCTGCGTAACATCGACAAACTCCGCGATCGTATCAAGGCGCTTGAAAACGCCGCGGCTGAGAAAGAAGGCAGCCCGGCCGCCAATGCAGCAAGCCGTTCCGCAGACGACCAGGCCTGAGCGGCACCAGGGTAACTCTCAGGGCGACTCGCGGGACAATTCGCCATGCATTTCGCAGGGCAACCTGCCGGCACCGCGTAAAATAGCGGGCGAGCATCAGGAAGCAAAGTCGGTTGCCGTGACCGGGTGGCACGGCCGCCGGGTCATGGCGAGCGCCGGCAGCATGCGTTATCAACCCACCTGCACCAGCATCCGCAGTCATCATCGCGCAGTCAATGCGCGAGCAGAAACACCATGAGCACCGAAAAAATCAATCTCGACATTCATAAGATTCTCACGCTGCTGCCACATCGTTACCCGATCCTGCTGGTCGACCGGGTGCTCGAACTTGAGCCGCACAAGAGCATCAAAGCGTTGAAGAACGTGTCGATCAACGAACCGTATTTCCAGGGTCACTTCCCGACGCGTCCGGTGATGCCGGGTGTGCTGATTCTCGAAGCGCTCGCGCAAACGGCGGCTCTGCTGACGTTTTCTGAAGAGCCGAGCGACCCGTCGAACACGCTGTACCTGTTCGTCGGCATCGACAACGCGCGCTTCAAGCGCGTGGTGGAACCGGGCGATCAGCTGATCCTGAACTGCACGTTCGAGCGTCATATGCGCGGCATCTGGAAGTTCAAGGCGCGCGCCGAAGTGGATGGCGTGGTAGCGGCGGAAGCGGACCTGATGTGCGCGGTGCGGCACACGGACAAGGACGCTTGACGCGCTCGCCAGTGTCCGGGCGGTCGGCGACGTGACATACACGCTGGCCGCTCCGCCAGATGCCCATCCAGACAACGCAACAGAATCAGAAGCGAGGACGCATGAGCAGGATTCATCCCACTGCGATCGTCGAACCGGGCGCACAACTCGACGAATCCGTCGAAGTCGGACCGTATGCCGTGATCGGCGCACATGTGACGATCGGTGCGCGGACCACGATCGGTTCGCATAGCGTGATCGAAGGTCACACCACGCTCGGGGAAGACAACCGGATCGGCCACTACGCATCGGTCGGCGGCCGTCCGCAGGACATGAAGTACAACAACGAGCCGACCCGGCTCGTTATCGGCAACCGCAACACGATCCGCGAGTTCACCACGATCCACACCGGGACGGTGCAGGACGCGGGCGTCACCACGCTCGGTGACGACAACTGGATCATGGCGTACGTGCACATCGGGCACGATTGCCATGTGGGCAGCAACGTCATTCTGTCGAGCAATGCGCAGATGGCCGGACACGTTACGATTGGCGACCACGCGATCGTCGGCGGCATGTCGGGCGTGCACCAGTTCGTGCGCATCGGCGCGCACTCCATGCTGGGCGGCGCCTCGGCGCTGGTTCAGGACATTCCGCCGTTCGTGATCGCCGCCGGCAACAAGGCAGAGCCGCACGGCATCAACGTCGAAGGCCTGCGCCGCCGCGGTTTTTCGCCGGACGCCATCTCGGCGCTGCGCGCGGCTTATCGCGTGCTGTACAAGAACGGCCTGTCGCTGGAAGAGGCGAAGGTGCAACTGCGCGAACTCGCGTCCGCGGGCGGCGACGGTGACGAACCGGTGCAGACGCTGCTCGCGTTCGTCGAAGCGTCGCAACGCGGCATCATCCGCTAACCGATGGCTTTGCAACCCAGTCCACTGCGCGTGGCGATGGTGGCCGGCGAACCGTCTGGCGACCTGCTGGCGGCGTCGCTGCTCGACGGTCTCGCAAGCCGTTTGCCGGCCGGCACCCAGTACTATGGAATCGGCGGCCCGCGCATGATCGCCACGGGCTTCGACGCCCATTTTCCGATGGAAAAGCTGTCGGTGCGCGGCTATGTCGAGGCACTGAAGCACATTCCCGGCATTCTCGGCATCCGCAACGAACTGAAGCGCCAGTTGCTGGCCGAGCCGCCCTCGGTGTTCGTCGGCGTGGATGCGCCCGATTTCAACTTCGGGCTCGAGCATCCGTTGCGCGACGCCGGCATTCCGACCGTTCACTTCGTGTGTCCGTCCATCTGGGCGTGGCGCGGCGGCCGCATCAAGAAGATCGCCAAGGCGGTCGACCATATGCTGTGCGTGTTCCCGTTCGAAACGGCGCTGCTGGAAAAGGCGGGCGTCGCGGCATCGTACGTCGGGCATCCGCTTGCCGACGAGATTCCGCTCGTACCGGACACGCTCGGCGCGCGCCGGGCGCTGGGTCTGGCCGAAGAGGGCCCGATCATCGCGGTGCTGCCGGGTAGCCGGCGCTCCGAGATCGATCTGATCGGCCCAACGTTCTTCGCCGCGATGGAGATGATGCAGCACCAGGAGCCCGGTCTGCGCTTCGTCATGCCGGCGGCCACGCCGGCGCTGCGCGAGATGCTGCGGCCGCTGGTGGATTCACACCCCGGCCTCGCGCTGACGATTACCGACGGTCAGTCGCAGCTCGCCATGACCGCGGCTGACGCGATCCTCGTGAAGAGCGGCACCGTGACGCTGGAAGCCGCGCTGCTGAAAAAGCCGATGGTGATCTCGTACAAGGTGCCCTGGCTGACCGGCCAGATCATGCGCCGTCAAGGGTATCTGCCCTATGTCGGTCTGCCGAACATCCTGGCGGGGCGGTTCGTGGTGCCGGAGATCCTGCAGCACTTCGCCACGCCGCAGGCGCTGGCCGAAGCCACGTTGAAACAGTTGCGCGACGAGACCAACCGGCGCACGCTGACGGAAATCTTCACGGAGATGCATCACGTGCTGAAGCAGAACACCGCGCAGCGTGCGGCGGAAGTCGTGGCGAGCGTCATCGAAAAGCGCAAGGGGCGGCCGTGACCGGCGCACGCGCACCGCGCCGCAAAACCGTTGCCGGAGCGGCGGCCCAGCAGGTCGGCCTGAACTTCGAGACGCCGGAGGACATTGTCTGCGGCGTGGACGAAGCGGGGCGCGGACCGCTAGCCGGCCCGGTGGTGGCAGCGGCGGTGATTTTCGATCCGGCCAAGCCGATGATTCGCGGCCTCGACGATTCCAAGGCGCTGACCGCGAAGAAGCGCGACGAGCTGTATGACAAGATCGTCGACCGTGCGCTCGCTTACTGCATCGCTTCGGCATCGGTTGAAGAAATCGATTCGCTGAATATTCTGCACGCCACCATGCTGGCGATGAAGCGCGCCGTGGAAGGCCTGTCCGTCGTGCCGACGCTCGTGAAAGTCGACGGCAATCGCTGTCCGACACTGAGCGTTCGCAGTGAAGCGGTGATCGGCGGCGACGCACTCGTGAAGAGCATCTCCGCGGCGTCGATTCTTGCCAAGGTCACGCGTGACCGCATGCTGCTCGAATTGCACCAGACGTATCCCGTCTACGGCTTCAATGCGCATGCCGGTTACGGCACGCCGCAGCATCTCGCGGCGTTGCGCGAACATGGACCTTGCGAGCATCATCGGCGTTCGTTCGCGCCGGTGCGTGAGGCGCATCTGCGGTTGCGCACCGGCGTGCCGCTGCCGGCCCGCGACGTGATCGTCGTATCCGAAGTGATGTTCGACGACGACGCCTTCGGCGAACGCAGCAGCGCCGTCTGAGCTTGACGCGAACGTCGCGCGAGCGCTTCATTAGCGGCGCGTGTCACAACCCTTTCCTCATTCTCACTGTCTTCGCTGCCTGTGAAAGCCATCACCTCGCGGGACAATCCGCTCTATAAACGCCTGAAGGCATTGGCCGGCTCGACGCATCAACAGCGCAAGAGCGGCCACGCGCTGCTCGAAGGGTTTCATCTCGCGAGCGCGTATCTCGACGTCGCCGGGCAACCGGAAATGTGCATCGTCACCGACGGCGCGCTGCGCCATGACGAAGCGCAGGCGATCGTTTCACGCATCGAAGATCACCGTGTCGTGACGCTGCCGGACGCGCTATTCGGGCAGTTGTCGAATGTCGTGCACGGTGTGGGCATACTGTTGCTGGTCGAAAAGCTCGACACGCCGCTGCCGGACAACGTCGCGCAAACCTGCCTCGTACTCGACGGCGTGCAGGACGCGGGCAACGTCGGCTCGATTCTGCGCAGCGCGGCGGCCGCCGGCATTCAGCAGGTGTTCTGCGCGCCGGGGACGGCGTACGCGTGGTCCTCGAAGGTCTTGCGCTCCGGCATGGGCGCGCATTTCCTCCTGCAGATTCACGAGGACGTGGAAGCGCAGGCGCTGATCGAGCGCCTCGCGGTGCCGATCGTCATTACGGATTCGCACGGCGCCGAGGCGATCTACGACTGCGATCTGAGCGGAGCGCTCGCGTGGGTGTTCGGCAACGAAGGGGCGGGCGTTTCGCAGATCTGGCGCGACGCGGTCTCGTTGCGGGTGACGATTCCCCAGCCGGGTGGCATGGAGTCGTTGAATGTGGCGGCTGCGGCGGCTGTATGCGTGTTCGAGCAGTGCCGCCAGCAGCGCGGGCGCGCTTGACGCCGTTCGCTCGACGCCTTTCGTTTGACGCGGTTTTGACACGCGCGCGCTGCCGCGCGTGTCTCCTCTTCAGGCTGCCGGGCTGACGCGGCGGTTCAATAAGCCGGCCGGTCCAGCTTGATTTCCTGCAGGATGGTTGTTGCGATCTCTTCGATCGACTTGTGCGTAGACGACAGCCACTTGATCCCTTCCCGCCGCATCATCGTTTCGGCCTCGTTGATCTCATAGCGGCAATTCTCCGGCGCCGCATACTTGCTGCCGGGACGGCGCTCGTTGCGAATCTCCGAAAGCCGCTGTGGATCGATCGACAATCCGAACATTTTCTGCCGATGCGCGAGTAGCGGCGTAGGCAATTTGCCGCGCTCGAAATCTTCCGGAATCAGCGGATAGTTGGCCGCTTTCACACCATACTGCATGGCCAGATAGAGGCTGGTCGGCGTTTTGCCGCTGCGCGATACGCCGACCAGAATCACGTCGGCGTCGGCCAGATTGCGGTTCGATTGGCCGTCGTCGTGAGCGAGCGAGAAATTGATCGCCTCGATCCGGTTCTTGTACTCCTCGGTGTCCGCGTTCTGGTGGCCGCGGCCCATCGCGTGGCTCGACTTCAGTTCCAGTTCCTGTTCGAGCGGCTCCACGAACGTCTGAAACATGTCCAGCACAAGCGCGTTCGAGCCTTTGACGATCTGGTTCGACGCGCTGTCCACCAGCGTCGTGAACACGATGGGGCGGCGGCCGTCCTGCTGGATCGCTTCGTTGATCTTTTCGAGCGTGGCATAGGCCTTTTCCGTCGAGTCGACGAAAGGCACGCGAACCAGGCGGAATTTCTGGTCGAACTGGGAGAGGATCGAATGCGCGAAGGTTTCGGCAGTGATCCCGGTACCGTCGGAGACGATGAATACGGTGGGCGGCATCAGTGGGGCTGGGGAACGTGAGCGGGGAAAATCACTCGAATGAAACATCGCTGTGTCGACGCCGCTGCCCGGTGGCTAACCGGAGGCTGCAGCGGCGTTCAACCAGCGCGCCGTGGGCACCGCAACTGCGCCCGGATGGTGGCGGGGCCTCGCAAAAGCCCGCTGGCCGGTCCGGGGCGCGTTTCGAGGCGCAATTCTCGTCCGACAGTCACATTTTCAAAGTCGGCACGGTAGAATAGCGGCAACCTGTTGGATAAGCAATTGCAGGCGATTGGCGTCTAACTTACCGTGAACGGTCGTTCAACGCCTCGCTTTTAACCGGTATTTTAGTCGCCAAGTTGCGGCGAACGTGGTGGATCGATCGGTAAATTCGTCCATTCGCCTTCTTCGTCGCGCATCCGGTGCTCCGGGCAATGTGCAGCGATTGCTTCTCCAACAGGTTGTGCAAGACGCGAGGTCACGCTTCCAATGGGCGTCTCGCGTTCGAGCCCACTTGCACAGCCGTGAATTTCTTTCACACTTAGGGGCTTGTATGACTAACGCAGTTACCGTCGCAAAGGATAAGGCGTATGTAGTTCCGTTCGAGCAGTTGCGGATGACCGATGTGGAGATTGTCGGTGGCAAGAACGCGTCGCTTGGCGAGATGATCAGTCAGCTCGCTGAAGCCGGCGTGCGCGTGCCGACCGGTTTCGCCACCACGGCGCTGGCTTTCCGCGACTTCCTGCAGCACAACAATCTGACCGAACGCATCGCCAAACGTCTCGAAACGCTCGACGTCGACGACGTGAAGTCGCTCGCCGAAGCGGGCAAGGAGATCCGTCAATGGATCGTCGACGCGCCGCTGCAGCCGCAACTCGAGGCTGATATCCGCGCGGGCTTCGAAACCCTGCAAAACAGCTCGCCTGAAGAGCTGTCGTTCGCCGTGCGTTCCTCGGCAACGGCGGAAGACCTGCCGGACGCATCGTTCGCGGGCCAGCAGGAAAGCTACCTCAACGTGGTCGGTATCGACGACGTGCTCGATCGCATGAAGCACGTGTTCGCGTCGTTGTACAACGACCGCGCTATCTCGTATCGCGTCCACAAGGGCTTCACCCACGCTGAAGTCGCGTTGTCGGCTGGTGTGCAGCGCATGGTGCGCTCGGACGTCGGCGCGGCCGGCGTGATGTTCACGCTGGACACCGAATCGGGCTTCAAGGACGCCGTGTTCATCACGTCGAGCTATGGTCTCGGCGAAACCGTGGTGCAAGGCGCGGTGAATCCGGACGAGTTCTACGTCTACAAGACCACGCTCGCCCAAGGCAAGTACCCGATCATCCGCCGCTCGATCGGCTCGAAGCTGATCAGGATGGAATTCACCAAGGCGGGCGAAGAAGGCCGCGTGAAGACCGTCGACGTCTCGCATGAGCAGCGCAACCGCTTCTCGATCACGGACGAAGACGTGATCGAACTGGCCAAATACGCGGTCATCATCGAAAAGCACTACGAGCGTCCGATGGACATCGAGTGGGGCAAAGACGGCCGCGACGGCAAGATCTTTATTCTGCAGGCGCGCCCGGAAACGGTGAAGAGCCAGGCGGTGGGCAAGGCCGAACAGCGCTTCAAGCTGAAGGGTCAATCGAACGTACTCGCTACGGGCCGCGCGATCGGTCAGAAGATCGGCGCGGGTCCAGTGCGCGTGATTCACGATCCGTCGGAAATGGACCGTGTGCAGCCGGGCGACGTGCTGGTCGCCGACATGACCGACCCTAACTGGGAACCGGTCATGAAGCGTGCTTCGGCAATCGTCACGAACCGCGGCGGACGGACCTGCCACGCGGCGATCATCGCGCGTGAGCTGGGCGTGCCGGCCGTGGTCGGCTGCGGCGACGCAACCGACGTGCTGAAGGAAGGCGCGCTGGTCACGGTGTCGTGCGCGGAAGGCGACGAAGGCAAGATTTACGACGGTCTGCTCGAAACCGAAATCACCGAAGTGCAGCGCGGCGAACTGCCGCCGATTCCGGTGAAGATCATGATGAACGTCGGCAACCCGCAACTGGCTTTCGACTTCTCGCAACTGCCGAACGCAGGCGTGGGTCTGGCGCGGCTCGAGTTCATCATCAACAACAACATCGGCGTTCACCCGAAGGCGATTCTCGAGTACCCGAATATCGATCAGGACCTGAAGAAGGCGGTGGAGAGCGTCGCTCGCGGTCACGCATCGCCGCGCGCGTTCTACGTGGACAAGCTGACCGAAGGTATCGCCACGATCGCGGCGGCGTTCTATCCGAAGCCCGTGATCGTGCGTCTGTCGGACTTCAAGTCGAACGAGTACAAGAAGCTGATCGGCGGTTCGCGCTACGAGCCGGATGAAGAAAACCCGATGCTGGGTTTCCGTGGCGCTTCGCGCTATATCGCCGAAGACTTCGCCGAAGCGTTCCAGATGGAATGCATCGCGCTGAAGAAGGTGCGTGAAGAGATGGGCCTCGACAACGTCGAGATCATGGTGCCGTTCGTGCGTACGCTGAAGCAGGCGGAGCGCGTGGTCGGGCTGCTGGCGAAGTACGGCCTGAAGCGCGGCGAGAAGGGTCTGCGCCTGATCATGATGTGCGAAGTGCCGTCGAACGCGATCCTTGCCGAAGAATTCCTGCAATTCTTCGACGGTTTCTCGATCGGTTCGAACGACCTGACGCAGCTCACGCTCGGCCTCGACCGCGACTCCGGCATGGAACTGCTGGCTGTAGATTTCGACGAACGCGATCCGGCGGTCAAGTTCCTGCTGAAGCGCGCGATCGACACCTGCCTGCGACTCGACAAGTACGTCGGTATTTGCGGCCAGGGCCCGTCGGATCATCCGGACTTCGCGCAGTGGCTGACCGACGAAGGCATCAAGTCGATCTCGCTGAACCCGGATACGATCGTCGAGACGTGGCAGCAACTGGCAAAGTCGGCGAAGTGAAGCGAGCAGCATGCCGCTTTCTAAGCGGCATGCATAACGCGCGACGCGGTATTTCAAACGTGCGCTCATTGCACGTTAAACCGTACTGCACCGCTCGTTAAAATGGGTTCGCTTCGTGCTATAAACACCCCGGTAGATCCGGGGTGTTTTGCTTTGTGGAGGTCGACGTGGCGCCAGGTGGATTGTTCTGGTGGATCGGGGCGGGCGTGCTGGTCGTGCTCGAGTTGCTCAGCGGCACGTTCTATCTGCTGATGATCGCGTTGGGTTGTGTGGCGGCCGCCATCGCGCACCTCGCGGGCGCCGCGGCCGACGTGCAGTTCGCCGCCGCGGCCGTGGTCGCACTGGCGGCGGTGCTGCTGCTCAGGCGTTCGCGGTTTGGCCGCAAAACGCGCAAGGAGGCGTCGCGCAACCCCGACGTCAATCTCGACATTGGTCAAACGCTGACCGTGCCTGCCTGGCACGAGCGCCGGGCGCGCGCCAATTATCGTGGCGCGGCATGGGATGTCGAACTGGCCGCGGGTGAACCGGAAGACGCGCAGCTCTACGAAATCACGGAAATGCGTGGCAGTTGCCTCCTCGTCGTGGCGGCCCGCCATTCAGCCAAACGGGCCACCACGGCCTGAGCTTTCTCGCAGCACACACAACTATTCCAACCAGGGACCGGAGGGCAGTCATGGATTCGACCATCGTCGGGGCGGTGCTTCTGATCATCGTGATCGTACTGGCGGCGCAGACTATCAAGATCGTGCCGCAACAGCATGCGTGGGTGCTGGAGCGCCTCGGCCGCTATCACCGCACGCTGACACCGGGTTTGAGTTTCGCGTTTCCGTTTGTCGATCGGATCGCTTATAAGCACATCCTCAAGGAAATTCCGCTAGAGGTGCCAAGCCAGGTCTGTATCACGCGCGACAATACGCAGTTGCAGGTGGACGGCGTGCTGTACTTTCAGGTCACCGATCCGATGAAGGCGTCGTACGGGTCGAGCAACTTCGTGTTCGCGATCACACAGTTGTCGCAAACCACGCTGCGCTCGGTGATCGGCAAGCTCGAACTCGACAAGACCTTCGAGGAGCGCGACTTCATCAATCACAGCATTGTTTCGTCGCTCGACGAAGCGGCGTCGAACTGGGGCGTGAAGGTGCTGCGCTACGAGATCAAGGACCTGACGCCACCCAAGGAGATCCTCCACGCCATGCAGGCGCAGATTACCGCCGAGCGGGAAAAGCGCGCGCTGATTGCCGCGTCGGAAGGGCGCAAGCAGGAGCAGATCAACATTGCGTCCGGCGGGCGTGAGGCGGCGATCCAGAAGTCGGAAGGCGAACGCCAGGCGGCGATCAATCAGGCGCAGGGTCAGGCGTCGGCGATTCTGGCCGTGGCTGAAGCGAATTCGCAGGCGATTCAGAAGATTGCAGCGGCCATTCAGTCGAACGGTGGGATGGAAGCGGTCAATCTCAAGGTGGCCGAACAATACGTGAACGCGTTCGGCAATCTGGCGAAGCAGGGCACTACGCTGATCGTGCCGGGCAATCTGGCGGATATGAGTTCGATGATCGCCTCGGCGCTCACGATCGTGAACAAAGGGAAGGGCACGACGGAGATGCGCTGAGCGTGCTTTAGCTGCTGAAAAAAGAAATGGCCCGCAGACTGTGCGGGCCAATTTCATTTGAGTGCTTGCAGGTTCGTTGCCGCGCGCTGGCGGCGAACGAAGCGCGGCATATCCGCGCAGCGTCCGCTCGAACCGCCGGTCAGCTCGGCGAGCGCATCAAACGCGCTTTTTCACGTTCCCAATCGCGCTTCTTCTCGGACTCGCGTTTGTCGTGCTGCTTCTTGCCCTTGGCCAGACCGATCTCGCATTTGACGCGGCCGCCCTTGTAGTGGAAGTTCAGCGGCACGAGCGTGTAGCCGCGCTGCTCGACCTTGCCGATCAGTTTGCTGATTTCTTCGCTATGCAGCAGCAGCTTGCGTGTGCGGACCGGGTCAGGGTTGATATGGGTCGAGGCTTCGGGCAACGGGCTGATGTGCGTACCGATCAGGAACAGTTCGTTATTCTTGATGATCACGTAACCTTCCTTGATCTGGCCGCGCCCGGCGCGCAGCGCCTTGACCTCCCATCCTTCGAGCACGAGCCCTGCTTCGTAGCGTTCTTCGACCGAGTAGTCGTAGAAGGCTTTTCTGTTGTCGATGATGCTCATGAATGGAAAGTGCCCAACTCGTTTAAAATCACGATTTTAGCAAAGCGGGGCAAGGAAAGCCCGCCGCGCTTGTCCACCCTTGCCACGCGCTGTTCAATTTATGGCAGATGTCCAGAAAACCGTGTTGATCCGCCATTCGGCGGAACAGATGTTCGACCTCGTCACCGACGTCGCCGATTACCCCAACTTCCTGCCTTGGTGCGGGGGAGTCGAAATCCGCCGCCGGGACGAAACCGGCATGGAGGCGAGGATCGATATCAACTTCAAGGGCATCAAGCAGCACTTCGCCACGCGCAACAGCATGGAGCGGCCCACGCGCATCGACATGGAGTTCGCGGACGGCCCGTTTCGCAAGTTCACCGGCTTCTGGCGTTTCACGCCGTTGAGGGCCGATGCCTGCAAGATCGAATTCGCGCTGCACTACGAATTCACCAACATCATTCTCGAGAAGATCATTGGGCCGGTGTTCAACCACATCGCCAATACGTTTGTCGAATCGTTCGTGAAGCGCGCCGATCAGCGCTACGGTAAGGCATGAGCGCGCGCTTGTCGATCGAAGTCTGCTACGCGTTAGCCGGTGAGCAGGCGCTGATTGCCGTCGAACTGCCGGAAGGCGCCACGCTGCAGCAGGCGCTGGACGCGAGCGGCATCTTGCGGCGCTTCCCGCAGATCGACCTCGCCACGCAGAAGGTGGGCATATTCGGCAAGCTCAAGCCGCTCGACGCGGTGCTGGCCGACCACGATCGGGTGGAGATTTACCGGCCGCTGCTGGTCGATCCCAAGGTGTCGCGTCAGCGCCGCGTCGAGAAAACCCGCAAGGCGGGCTCGATCGAAGGGCGCCGCTGGCAGAACAAGGATTCGCGGTAGGCGAATTCGACCGGGTGGGGCGGGAAGCCGCCTCGATCCGCTGCGGCCGCCGCGGTGCAAGGCGGTAAGCCCCGGCAGGCATCTTCGGGCTCGCCTCGCCGCACGTCACGGCGCCGTATCGCGGCTCACCGCGCGTCACCTCACGGCGCCGCATCTCGCCGCGCGGCTCCGCACAGCGCTTCGCCTCGCCGCACCTTGAGGCACCTCAAGGTGCCTCAAGGCGCCGTCACTTGCGGCTTATCCTTGATTCGTGTCACGTCGGGCGCGTCGTCCGCATGCTGGCGCACCGACCAGCACACGCCGGCCACCAGCAGCAGAATCGCCGCCAGTTCCAGCGGACGCGGCAGGCGCTCGTCATAAATGAACGCATAAAGCAGCGCGAACAACGTCTCGAACACGATCATCTGGCCGGAGAGCGTCAGCGGGAGGCGCTTCGATGCGGCATTCCACAGCCCGTTGCCGAGCCACGACGCGCCGATCGCGAGGCCCAGATTGAGCATCCAGAAGCTGTGCCAGCGACCGTCGGCCAGATCGCCTTGCGGGCCGCCCGACGGCAGTACGGCAACCACGAGCCACAGCGCCGCGCCGAGCGCGCCCGTCACCACGCCCCACAGAACCGACCACTCATTGCCGCTGAAATGCGTCTGACGCTGCAGGTAGCGGGCGTTTTCGACCGCGAACCACGTCCAGCAGCCGAGCGCGCCGACCGCGCAGGCGAGGCCGAGCAGCTTGGTGGCGACGCTTACCGGCGTGCTGTCGGCGACCGTAAACACGTCGATGTTGATGCAGACGATGCCCGCCATCACCATCGTGAGCGGCCAGGCGAGGCGGCCGAGCGGCACCGCGCCATGATCGCGCCGGCCGAGCAGCGTCACCGTGACGGGCAGCACGCCGACGATCAGCGAAGCCGGCGCGATGCCGATCAGGTGGACGGCCGCCGTCAGCAGAAGGTAATAGAGCAGGTTGCCGGCCAGCGCCAGCTTCACCAGCGCGGCGAGATCCTCGCGGGTCAGCCGTTTGACGAGCGAGCGCCCCATGGGCAGCGCGGCGGCCAGCGAGACCACGCCGTACATGGTGTAGCGGCCGGCGCTCAGCAGCAGCGGCGAAAAATCGGGCAGCACGCGCGGCACCAGAAAAACCATGCCCCATAGGGCTCCGGCCAGGACTCCATAAACCACACCGCGCTGCATCGACTGCTCCTGCAAGAAAAAACTGGAATGGTCGGCAGAATAGCCGGTCGGCGGCTTCGGTGTCTTGTTCGATTCTGCATTCGGACGCGGTGGCGCCCGTTTGCGCCCCATTGCGCCCGAACGCGCAAACGAAACCGGATCGAACCCGAGGCGAACAGACAAGCGAAATCCCGCCGGGCCGATGATGCGAAAAAACTGCCCGAAATTCGCTAAGCTGCTGTTAGTGCAGTGAAAACCAGGGAGGTATCGCGTATAATTCGCTTTTGCGCCTATAGGATTTGCCATGCGTCTGATCCAAACAGCACTCACGTTCGATGACGTGCTCCTCGTCCCGGCTTTCTCCGATGTTCTGCCGCGCGACACCAGCCTCAAGACCCGGCTGACCCGCAACATCTCCCTGAATATGCCGCTCGTGTCCGCCGCCATGGACACAGTCACCGAAGCCCGCCTCGCCATCGCCATGGCGCAAATGGGTGGCGTGGGCATCATCCACAAGAACCTCACGGCTGCCGAGCAGGCGCGTGAAGTCGCCAAGGTGAAGCGCTTCGAGTCGGGCGTGGTCCGCGATCCGATCACCGTACCGCCGCAAATGAAGGTGCGCGACGTGATCGCGCTGTCGCGTCAGCATGGCATTTCGGGCTTCCCGGTCGTCGAAGGCGCGCAGCTGGTGGGTATCGTCACCAATCGCGACCTGCGCTTCGAAGAGCGTCTGGACGAGCCGGTGCGCAACATCATGACGCCGCGCGAGCGCCTCGTCACCGTCAAGGAAGGCACGCCGCTCGCCGAAGCCAAGGCGCTGATGCACAGCCACCGCCTCGAGCGCGTGCTGGTGATCAACGACGCATTCGAACTGCGCGGCCTGATGACCGTCAAGGACATCACCAAGCAGACCGAGCACCCGGACGCGTGTAAAGACGAACACGGCAAGCTGCGCGCGGGCGCGGCAGTCGGCGTGGGCGAAGACAACGAAGAGCGCGTGGAACTGCTGGTGCAGGCCGGTGTGGACGTGATCGTGGTGGACACGGCGCACGGCCACAGCAAAGGCGTGCTCGAGCGCGTCAAATGGGTCAAGCAGAACTTCCCGCAGGTCGAAGTGATCGGCGGCAACATCGCCACCGCGGCGGCTGCCAAGGCGCTCGTCGAATATGGCGCGGACGGCGTGAAGGTCGGTATCGGCCCGGGCTCGATCTGCACGACGCGGATCGTCGCGGGCGTGGGCGTGCCGCAGGTCACGGCGATCTCGAACGTTTCCGAAGCGCTGAAGGGCACGGGCGTGCCGGTCATCGCCGACGGCGGCGTGCGTTTCTCCGGCGACGTCAGCAAGGCGCTGGCCGCCGGCGCGAACGCCGTGATGATGGGCAGCATGTTCGCCGGCACGGAAGAAGCGCCGGGCGACGTGTTCCTGTTCCAGGGCCGCCAGTACAAGTCTTACCGTGGCATGGGCTCGGTCGGTGCGATGAAGGACGGCGCGGCTGACCGCTACTTCCAGGACAACTCCGCGAACATCGACAAGCTGGTGCCGGAAGGTATCGAAGGCCGCGTCGCCTACAAGGGCTCGGTCAACGCGATCCTGTTCCAGCTGATCGGCGGCGTGCGCGCCAGCATGGGCTACTGCGGTTGCCGCACCATCGCCGAGATGAACGACAAGGCCGAGTTCGTGCAGATCACGGGCGCGGGCTTGCGCGAGTCGCATGTTCATGACGTGCAAATCACCAAGGAAGCACCCAACTACCACGTGGACTAAACGCCAATGAAGCCATTGCTGCGCGGTGTACTCATCCTCGATGCCTTGCTGTTGCTTGCGTTCGGCCTGCTGTTTCTGCTGACGCCTTGGACTTCGTTGTACAACGCGCTGCTTCTGGTGCAAACCCAGCCGGCCCTGGTCGGCCAGGGGTTTGGCGTGGCGCTGATCGGGCTTGCGTGGCTGGCCTTGCACGCGTCGATCGACGGCGCGCTGACGTCCTCGGTCGCCCGGACGGTCGGCCATGTGAACTGGCTGACCGGCGTGCTGATGCTGGTCTGGCTGCTCGGTCTGCATACGCCGGCGCTGACCGGTTTCGGGCAGATCGTCGCGGTGCTGACGGGTGTGGTGCTGCTGGTGATCGGTCTGGGCGGCGTGCGGTTGTCGGGCGCGGTGCGGCGGCGCGAGAAAGTGCGGCTGGTCGAAGCCGCCGCTGCTGAACGCGCCGAAAAGCAGGCGGCCAAAGACGCCGCGAAAGACGCTGCCAACCGGCGCGAGCCGGGCCGCGTGACAGCGGGTTTTCCGGTGTATCACGCCGAGCCGGTCGTCGAGCCCGTGGTGCCGGTTACGCGTCCAGTCAATCCCGCCAGTCCTGTCGCAGCAGCGCCGCTTCATCCGGTGGCCGACGAAGCCGGCCTGACAGCCTCCGAACGCGCAGCGCGGGCAGAAGCCGCTGCCGCGCGTGACGAAGCCCGCGACGGCGCCGCCAACGCGCCCCGGCCGCCGTTTCATGGTTGAGGCGTCGCGCGCCACGCCATCCGCCGCAGTGACCGGATTTCGTTCGCGCTCGCCGCAGGCAACTGGCTGTGGCGTTGCACGCGCCAGACCGCTGCATCGTTACGCTTCACGCTCGATCGTCCCCACGTGGACCGCTTTGAATTCAACGCCGCGCGCTGTGCGCGGCATTCCGTATCCGCTTACTCTTTGACTCCGTCCGCTGCCATGCACGACAAGATTCTGATCCTCGACTTCGGTTCGCAAGTCACCCAACTGATTGCACGTCGCGTTCGCGAAGCCAACGTGTATTCGGAAATTCATCCGTACGACGTCGATGCGTCGTTCATTCGCGACTTCGCGCCGAAGGGCGTGATCCTCTCCGGCGGCCCGAGCTCGGTCACCGAAACGGATACGCCGCGCGTGCCGCAGGCCGTGTTCGAACTCGGCGTGCCGGTGCTGGGCATCTGCTACGGCATGCAGGCTATGGCCGAGCAGCTGGGCGGCAAGGTCGACATCGGCCACCTGCGTGAGTTCGGTTACGCCGAAGTGCGTGCGCGCAATCACACGAGCCTGCTCGAAGGCATCAGCGACTTCACCACGCCGGAAGGTCACGGCATGCTGAAGGTGTGGATGAGCCACGGCGACAAGGTGCTGGAAATGCCGCCGGGCTTCGCGCTGATGGCGTCGACGGAATCGTGCCCGATCGCGGCAATGGCCGACGAAAAGCGCCGCTTCTACGGTCTGCAATGGCACCCGGAAGTCACGCACACCGTGCAGGGCCGCGCCATGCTCGAACGCTTCGTGCTGCAGATTTGCGGCGCGCAGCCCGATTGGGAAATGGGCCACTATATCGACGAAGCCGTCGCCAAAATTCGCGAGCAGGTCGGTAGTGAGCACGTGATTCTGGGTCTGTCGGGCGGCGTGGATTCGTCGGTGGCGGCGGCGCTGCTGCATCGCGCGATCGGCGATCAGCTCACCTGCGTGTTCGTCGATCATGGCCTGCTGCGCCTGAACGAAGCCGAGCAGGTGATGGCGACCTTCGCGGACCACCTGGGCGTGAAGGTGATTCACGTCGACGCGAGCGAAGTGTTCCTGCGCAAGCTCGCCGGTGTGACCGATCCGGAAGCGAAGCGCAAGATCATCGGCGCGGAATTCGTCGAAGTGTTCCAGACGGAAGCCGGCAAGCTGACCGATGCGAAGTGGCTGGCGCAAGGCACGATCTATCCGGACGTGATCGAATCGGCCGGCAAGGGCAAGAAAGCCACCCAGACGATCAAGAGCCACCACAACGTGGGCGGCCTGCCTGAGACGCTGAATCTGAAGCTGCTCGAGCCGCTGCGCGAACTGTTCAAGGACGAAGTGCGCGAACTTGGCGTCAAGCTCGGTTTGCCGCCGGCCATGGTGTACCGCCATCCGTTCCCGGGCCCGGGTCTGGGCGTGCGGATTCTCGGCGAAGTGAAGCGCGACTTCGCGGACCTGCTGCGCCGCGCGGACGCGATTTTCATCGAGACGCTGCGCACGTTCATCGACAAGGAAACCGGCAAGTCCTGGTACGATTTGACGAGCCAGGCGTTCGCGGTGTTTCTGCCGGTGAAGAGCGTTGGCGTGATGGGCGACGGGCGGACTTATGAGTATGTCGTCGCGCTGCGCGCCGTGCAGACGCTCGACTTCATGACCGCGCATTGGGCGCATCTGCCGCATGAGCTGCTCGGCCATGTGTCCAACCGGATCATCAATGAAGTGCGTGGCATCAACCGGGTGGTGTATGACATCTCGGGTAAGCCGCCGGCAACGATCGAGTGGGAATGATTCAGACTGTTCCCAGTCGTTCGGGGAGGTCCGGTTTTCCATGTTTTTCCATTAAAAAAACATGAGGTTATTGTCCGTTTTGGTCTTCTGTGATCCGGGCAATGGCTGATGAAAATGCCGGTACCGGTGACGGTGCCGGCATTTTTTTTGGGACGGCCTTGTTCGATACCATCAAACCAGTCTCTCGGTATCGGTTGACGGTATACGTTCGAGACGACCGAGTCACTAACGTCTGGCAAGTCGGCGGAGAAACACTTCTCACCGAATGCTTTCAGCTTGCTCCCAACCTCCGCCCAAAACTTTGTACAACGTCACGAGATTGGCCTGCCGGGACAGCGTATCGGTCGCGAGTTGCTGCTGCGCGGTGTAGAGCGTGCGCTGCGCATCGAGGAAGGTCAGAAAGCTGTCCGTACCCGCCTTGTAACGCGCTTCGGCCAGCGTGTAGTAACGCTGCGAGGACGTGACGTATTCGCGATCCGCCTGCACCTGGTCGATGTAGGTGGCGCGTGCGGTGAGCGCATTCGATACTTCCTTGAAGGCCGTCTGGATCGTGTTTTCATAGTCGGCGACCTCGATCTGCTTCTCGATTTTCGCAACATCGAGCGATGCCTTGTTGCTTCCGTAATCGAAGATCGGCATCGACACGCTCGGCGCGAATGCCCATGCTCCCGTGCCGGCCTTGAACAAACCCGAGAGCGTCGAACTCGACGTGCCGGCCGTCGCCGTCAACTCGATCTTCGGGAAGAACGCCGCGCGCGCGGCGCCGATGTTGGCGTTCGCCGCTTTCAACGCATGCTCGGCCTGCACGATGTCAGGACGACGGGTGAGCAACAGGGACGGCACGCCCGCGCCGATGTCGGCGAACATGGCCTCGTCGTCGAATGAGCGGGCAGGCGGCAGGTCATCGGGAATCGGCGCGCCGAGCACAGCGACCAGATTGTTGCGGTCTTGCGCGACGGCACGACGGTAGGCCGCCAGGCTGGCCTTCGCGCTTGCCAAAGAATTCTCGGCTTGTTGCACGTCGAGCAGGGAAGCGTTGCCCAACTCCTGAACACGCTTCGTCACCTCGTAGGTGGACTGATCCGCCTTGACAGTGTCTTCTGTTAATTGCAGCAGGCGCTCATCGGACAGCAAGGTCAGGTAGTCGGTTGCTACCGTCGCGATCAAACTGATCTGCGTGCTTTGGCGCGACGCGTCCGTGGCGAGATAGTTTTCCAGCGCCTGGCGCTTGAGGCTGCGCAGGCGTCCAAAAAAATCGATTTCCCACGACGTCGTGCCGACATTGAGATCGCTGACACTGCTCGTCACGCCTTGGGTGCGCTCGCGGGTCAGGCTGCCGCTCGCGCTGATCGACGGCGCAAGCGCGGCGCGCGTGATCCGGTATTGCGCTTCGTACTCGGCGACGTTCAACGCCGCCACGCGCAGGTCGCGATTGTTCGCCAACGCGATGCCGATCAACCGCTGCAGACGTTCATCGCGAAAGAAGCTTTGCCATGCGGTATCGGCGGCCAGCGGCGGCGTGGCGCCTGTGCTGCTCGCGCTCGTCGAACTCGCCGCGGCGCTCGTGCTTTCGTAGCCATCGCCGTGCGGATACGCCACCGCAACCGGCGCGGCGGGCCGTTCATAGTGCGGATCGAGCGTGCAGCCTGCGAGCAGCGCGAGCGCGAGCGCCGCTGCACAGGCACCGAGTTTGAGTCTCATCATTCAACACCTTCCTGTTGCTTGGTGTCGCCGTGCTCGCCGAACAGGCGTCGCACGACGACGAAGAAAACCGGCACGAAAAAGATCGCAAGGAACGTGGCGGCGATCATTCCGCCCATCACGCCGGTGCCGATTGCATGACGGCTCGCCGAGCCGGCGCCCGTGCTGATCACGAGCGGCAGGACGCCGAATATGAAGGCGAGCGAGGTCATCAGAATCGGCCGCAACCGCAACCGCGCGGCCTCGACGGTGGCTTCGATCAGCCCGCGCCCCTGCGCCTGCAGATCCTTGGCGAATTCGACGATCAGGATTGCGTTCTTGGTGGACAAGCCAATGGTCGCGAGAAGGCCGACCTTGAAATAGATGTCGTCGGAGAGTCCGCGGATATGCGCGCCCAACACCGCACCGAGCACGCCGAGCGGCACCACTAGAATCACCGCGATCGGAATAGACCAGCTTTCATAGAGGCCGGCAAGACAGAGGAACACCACGATCAGCGAAATCGCGTAAAGATAGATCGCTTGCGAGCCGGCAATGCGCTCCTGGTACGATTGCCCGGTCCAGTCGATGCCGTAGCCCGCGGGCAGTTTCCTGACGAGCGCATCGACGGCGTCCATCGCCTGGCCGGTGCTGGTGTTCGCGCCGGTTTGCGCGGTCATTTCCATTGCCAGCGTGCGATTAAAGCGCTCGATCTGCGGCGGCCCGAAGGTCCATTTGCCCGTGGCGAAGGCGGAGAAGGGCACCATCTCGCCGTCGTAGCCGCTGGTGGTTGAACTGCTCGTTGAACTGCTGGTCGAGCTGGTGCTCGTCGAAGTCGTGCTGCCCGAACTGCTCGTGGTGCTCGAACTGCTCGTGGTGCTCGAGCGCACATACCATCGGCCGATGTCCGACGGCATCATCCGGTATGGCGCGTCGGACTGGACGTAGACCTTTTGAATGCGCCCCGTATCGACATAGTTGTTCACGTAGGAAGAGCCGAACGCCGTCTGCAACGTGTCGTTCACATCGGCAATGGAGAGCCCGAGCGCGCTCGCCTTCTCACGGTCGATGTCGACATGGAACTGCGGCGTGTCGTCGAGACCGCCGGGACGCATGCCGGATAACGCGCTGTCTTTGGCCGCGAGCGCGAGCAGTTGCTGGCGCGCGGCCATCAGCTTGTCGTGGCCTTGGCCCGCGCGGTCTTCCAGTTCGAAGTCGAGTCCGCTCTGTGTGCCGAGCTCCTGAATGGCCGGCGGATTGAGCGCGAAGATCTGCGCGTCGCGCGTGGCGGCGAAGTGCATGTTGGCGTGCTGGATGAGTGCCGCCGCCGAGTCGTCCTTGCCGCGCCGGGTGCTCCAGTCCTTGAGCTTCACGAAGGTCAACGCGTTGTTCTGTCCGGAACCGTTGAAGCTGAACCCGGTCAGTGCAATGATCTTGTCGACCTGCGGAAGCCCGAGATAGTAGGCTTCGACCTTCTTCACGGTTTCCAGCGTCTGCGCGGCGGGCGTGCCGACCGGCGCGGAAATCGAGGTGATGATGATCCCCTGATCCTCGTCGGGCAGGTAAGACGAAGGCAGCTTCATGAAGAGCAGGGCGACCACGCCCGCGATCAACACATAGATCACTATGTAGCGTATCGGATTGCCGATCACGCGCGAGACCGCCGAGTCATAGCGATCCGTGCCGCGCGCGAGCACGCGGTTGAACCAGCCGAACACGCCGCGTTTCGCGTGATGCTCGACGTCGTTACGCCGCAGTAAAGTGGCGCACAACGCCGGCGTGAGCGTCAGCGCGAGGAACACGGAAAGCAGCATCGCCGCGACGATCGTCACGGAAAACTGCCGGTAAATCGCGCCCGTCGAGCCCGAGAAGAACGCCATTGGAATGAACACGGCGATCAGCACCGTCGTGATGCCGACCAGTGCGCCCGTGATCTGCTTCATCGCCTTGCGCGTGGCTTCGACCGGAGACAGTCCTTCTTCGGCGATCAACCGCTCGACGTTTTCGACGACCACGATGGCGTCGTCCACCAGCAGGCCGATTGCCAGCACCAGCCCGAACATCGACAGTACGTTGATCGAAAAGCCGACTACCGACATCACCGCGAACGTGCCGAGCAGGGCGACTGGCACGACAATGGTCGGAATCAGCGTCGCACGCAGGTTCTGCAAGAACACGTACATCACGACAAAGACCAGCATGACCGCTTCGATCAGCGTCTTCACCACTTCTTCGATCGAGATCTTCACAAACGGCGTGGTGTCGTACGGATAGTCGACCACCACGTTGCGCGGCAATTGCCCGCTCAGTTCGTCGAGCTTGGCTCGTACGGCTTTCGCGACGCTCATCGCATTCGCGCCGCTCGCGAGCTTGACCGCGAGCGAGGCCGCCGGCTTGCCGTTCAGGCGCGAGTCCGTACTGTAGTCGTCGCCGCCGACCTCGACGCGCGCGACGTCCTTGAGCATGACTTTCGAGCCGTCGCTATTCACACGCAGCAGGATCGCGCCGAACTGCGCGGGCGTGGTGAGCAGGCTCGACGCGGAAATCGTCGCGTTGATGGCCTGCGTTTTCGTGGACGGCGAGCCGCCAATCTGGCCCACTGAAAGTTGCACGTTCTGATTCGTGATCGCGGTAGTAACGTCGGCGGTGGTGAGCCCGACTGCCTGCAACTTCACCGGATCCAGCCAGATGCGCATGGCGTGTTGCGCGCCGAACAGCGTGACGTCGCCCACGCCGTTGATCTGTGTGAGCGGGTCCTCGATCTGCGTCGCGATGATATTGCCCAGATCGATGGAATTCATGCTGCCGTCGGTCGACGACAGCGACACGATCATCAGGAAAGCGTTGGCCGCTTTCGCGACCTGCACGCCTTGCTCCTGAACCGTCTCCGGCAGCGACGAACTGGCCTGCTCGACCTTGTTCTGCACTTGCACCTGCGCGATATCCGCATTGGTGCCCTGCTGGAACGTGAGCGTGATGCGCGCCTGTCCTGACGAACTGCTGGTGGACGACATATAGAGCAGATGGTCGATGCCGCTCAGCTTCTGTTCGATCACCTGCGTGACGGTCGTGGCGATGGTTTCGGCGGAGGCGCCCGGATAGGTTGCCGTAATTTGCACGGAAACCGGCGCCACGCTCGGATACTGTTCGACCGGAAGCGTCCCGATGGAAGCACCGCCGATCATCATGATGACGATGGCGATGACCCACGCGAGGATCGGTCGGTTGATAAAAAATCCTGCCATGAGAATCTCGCTTTAACTATGGGCTGCCGACGTGTTGTCCGCGGTGGCGGGCGCTGCCGAGGTGCCCGAAGTGCCCGATGTGCCGGGGCTTTCGACGGGCTTGACGAGCGAGCCGGTGCGCGCTTTCTGCGAGCCCGCGACGATCACGCGATCGCCCGCTTTGAGGCCGCTCGTGACGAGCCAGTCGCTGCCCGATGCAGTGTCGGCCGTCACGGCTCTCTGCACGACCTTGTTGTCGGCACCGACGGTGAGCACGCTGGCGGAGCCGTCCGACGCACGCGAGACCGCGAGTTGCGGCACCGTGATTGCCTGCTGGTTCACGCCTTCTTCGAGTCGCGCGCGCACGAACATGCCGGGCAATAACACGCCGTCCGGATTCGGGAACACGCTGCGCAAGGTCACGGACCCGGTGGTGGCGTCGACGGTGATATCGGAGAACAGCAGCTTGCCGGGTTGCGCATAGGTGCTGCCGTCTTCCATCACCAGGTGAACGACGGCGCCGTCCGTGCCGGCCTGCTGCAATTGACCGCTCGCGAATTCCTTCTGCAGACGCAGCCAGTCCGCGGAGGAGCGCGTGACGTCGAGATACATCTCGCTCGTCGCCTGCACCGTTGCGAGCGCGGTGGTCTGCTCGGCGGTCACGAGCGCGCCTTCGGTCACGCTCGATTTGCCGATGCGGCCCGCAATCGGTGCCACCACCTTTGTGTAGCCGAGATTGATCGCAGCGGTCTTCAACGCGGCGCGGTCGGCGACGACGTCGGCTTTTGCCTCGTCCAGCGCGGCGACGGCGTCGTCGTAGTCCTGGCGGCTCACGCCCTGGATCTTCGAGAGCTCGGCGTAGCGCGTGGCCTTGGTCTGCGCGGCGCTCGCCGTCGCCACTGCTTTGGCCAGCGTGCCGACCGCCTGGTCATAGGCGGCCTGATAACTGGACGCGTCGATCTGATACAGCACGGCGCCGGCCGCGACCTGCGAGCCCTCGGTAAACAGGCGCTTTCTGACGATGCCTTCGACCTGCGGCCGGACTTCGGCGACGCGAATCGCCGAGAGCCGTCCGGACAATTCGGTGCTCGACACGACGGTATGCGGCGTGATGGTCCGGACGCTGACTTCGGGGACCGTCTGCACGGGTCCATGAGACGCTTCGTCGCCGCAACCGGACAACATGAATGTGGCAGCGGCAACGGCCGCCGCGAGCAGCGTGAACGCCGGCACGCGCCGTGACGGTTCAACCGCGATGATGAGAGTGGGCATGCTGTGAGCATCCTTCGACTGGATTTCGAACAAGGTCCGTCTGGCGCGCGCCGTTCGCTCGCGAAAGAGCCCGCGCGGCGCTGCGCCAGCGGCAAGATGGAGCCCAGCATAAAGACCAACGTCTTACGGTGGCTTAGACAGGGATTACGACTTGTAACGGAGCGCGGCTTGCGGGGTGGGGGGCTGGGATGGGAACGTGATGCCGTGCGCAAGACACTCGAACTGGCCGCGCCGCCGTAATAAACTGTAAGCGTGGCTAAGAACCCGCAACCCTTGGCGTCGCGCGATTCGATATATTTCGACACGTGGCAGGCGCGCGGGAATGCCGTCCGTCAACTCTCCTCATCGATCAGGGCCCAGCCATGCCAGACACGCCCATCCAGGTTCTACTGGTTGACGACGACGCCGACCTTCGCGACCTGCTCCGAACGTTCTTTCAGCAACGCGGCATCGAGATGTCCGTGCTGCACGACGCCAATCATTTGAGTCGTCGGCTTGAACGCGAGCGGCCCTCGATCATCGTGCTGGATCTGATGATGCCGGGCATCGACGGACTCAGCGCGCTCAAGCAGTTGCGCGCCAATGGCGACGCGATTCCGGTGATCATGCTGACGGCACGCGCCGAGGGCGTGGATCGCGTGGTCGGTCTCGAACTCGGCGCCGACGACTATCTCGGCAAGCCGTTCATGCCACAGGAACTGCTCGCGCGTATTCATGCGGTGCTGCGCCGGCACGCCCAACCTGCGCTCGCAGCGGCGTCGCCGGTCGAAAAGCGTGAAGCACTGCGCTTCGGCCGCTTCAGGCTCGATTTCGCGAGCCGCACGCTATTTCGAGGTGACGAGCTGCTCAAGCTGACCGGCGGCGAATACGCGTTGCTCGAGGTGCTTGCCCAACATCCGATGGAAACGCTGTCGCGCTCGAAGCTAGTCGACCTGCTGCACGGTCCCTATTCGGAAGTGACCGAGCGCGGTATCGACGTGCCGGTGTGGCGCCTGCGCCGTCTGCTCGAAGACGATCCGGCCAATCCGCGCGTGATTCAGACGATACGTGGCACCGGCTACATGTTCGTGCCTGGCGGCAGTGACGATGACCAATCCCTTTAACACGCTGTTCGGCCGGCTCTCGTTGATGACGGTGAGCCTGATCGTGCTGGTTCACATTACCGCCCTGTTGCTCGTGGACCGTGAGCGCGGCCAGATCGACACGGCTCATGCGCAGCGCGCTCTGCTTCTCGCAGTTCAAGCCGAACATGACGGCACGCTTGCCGCTTCGCACGTATCGGCGATACTCGGCGTGTCGTATGTGAAAGCGAACGACGCGATTGCGTCAGGCTGTCCCGCGCCGTGTGAGAACACCTCGGGGCCGTTCGAACGTGACTTGCGGGCGAAGTTGCCGCCCGGCAGCCAGGTGGTGTCCGACGCCGACGATGGCACGGTGTGGGTGCACTACGCGGGCAATCCGGATTGGATCAAGCTGCAGAATTCGATGTTGCCGGCGCGACGCTTTCTCGGTGCATCGGCGATGATGCTGATCTTCGCGGTGATCGTCGCGTTGGTTGCTGCGTGGCATTTGCAGCGGCCGTTGCATCGGTTGGCGCTTGCGGCGCGCGAGTTCCGCGTGGGCCATCGCGCGCCGGTTGTGAAGGCGAGCGGTCCGCGCGAAGTGAAGGAGTTGATCGGCGACTTCAACCAGATGGTGCACGAACTCGCGCAAGCCGAGCAGGAGCGCGCGGTGATGCTGGCCGGCGTGGCGCACGATCTGCGCGCGCCGATTACGCGTATGCAGGTGCGCGCAGATCTGCTGCCCGACGAAGCGAACCGTCGCGGCTTCTTGCGCGATGCAGAGTCGTTGTCGCGGATCGTCACGCAGTTTCTGGACTTTGCACGCGAGACGGCCGACACTTCACCGCGTACCCACGTCGATGCGCATTGCCGCCGCCACTACGGCGACAGTCTCGCTGACGATGCACTCGTGCGTCTGAATCTGCGCGCCGGTGACGGCTTCGAGTTGCCGCTCGTCGACCTCGACCGGATTCTGACGAATCTGATCGAGAACGCGCTCACGTACGGCGAACCGCCGGTGGAAATCTCGACGTCACGGGAAAACGGCCGCTTCACGCTCGTGGTGCGCGATCACGGCAGCGGCATACCTGGCAACCAGCTCGACCGCGCGCTGCAACCCTTTGGGCGGCTCGACGAAGCGCGCGGCGGCGATGCCCATTGCGGCTTGGGCCTCGCGATCGTGCGGCGTCTGGTGCGGTATAACGGCGGCGAGTTTCATGCGGATAACGCGCCGGACGGAGGGCTGGTGGTGTCGATGACGTTTCCGGCATAGTCGCAGCATGGCGACGGTCAGCATGACGAATTGTCAGAGAAGCAACCCAGGCAGGAGCGGGCGCACCTCTCTTACGGATAGTCACTGAACCGCGAGGTCGGTTCGTTGACCGTCGACGCCGGTGTATAGCCCGGCACATTCGCGCGAAACTGATCGAGCAGCCCGTTATCCACCTGCGAGAAACCCTTGAGCTGAAGTTGCATCAACACGCGCGTACCGGTGCTCGGCGACGTGGTCGAACTGGTGGCGTTGGTGTACTTTTCGAATGCGACACCCAATGACCAGCAATCCGCGTCGTACTGAAATCCCAGCAATCCTGCGATCAGGCGGTGCGTGCTCATGTCGTAATTCACCCGGGCCACACTCACCATATTGCGCGCGAGTGGCCATTGCTCCGACACGATGAACTGGTTGACCGGTTGATAGTCGAGCGTACTGTTAGCCCGCGTATAACGATACGCGACGTTCAACACCTCGCGCGTGCCCGGCGCCCAGCCGAAGCCGGCCTCCGCATGAGTCAGGTAATGGTTGGCCTGGCTGTACTCCACCGCCTGTTCGGTCGTGAAATCCGGCCCCACCTTGTACGAAGCGCCCGCGATCACGCCGGTACGAGCGACCGTACTGGCCGCGTCGTCCGTCTGCAGGGTCACGCGCGGGGTGCGGAAGTCGTACTGCTGCGCGAGGATGAAACGGGCGCGCTCGTCGCCGCTCGCGGGATCGATGAAACGCGTGGTTAGTGCGGCGGTGACGCGATTGGCGTCGGACACCCGGTCGTTGCCGACGAAGCTGTTGGGCATGAACAATTCCGTGAGCCCGAAATCGGCCGTTGCCGTATCGAACAGCGGCGCGAACGATTGGTCGCGATACGGCGTGTACACATAGAAAAGCCGCGGTTCGAGGGTCTGTATGTACGATTGCCCGAAAAGCCGCACGCTGCGCTCGAACCGCATGCCCGAGTCGAGGCTGAAGGTGGGTACGTTCACACTGAACGACTTCGGCTCCCCGGCGGGCACGTCGGTACCGATCGAGGTCAGGTCGTAGGCTGCGAAATGCCACGCGAGCTTCGGCGTGATGAACCAGCCTGGGCGCTCGATCGGATAGCTGACGTAAGGATTGAACACGAAGCGGTTGCCTTGCGTCATATCCGACGATGAGATCGTGAAACGCGTCGCGTCCGCTTCGGCGCCGAAGTCGAATCCGCCCACGTCGTAGCGTGCATAGTGCACGTTCACCTGCGGTTCGCGGTTATAGGTCGATTCGCTCGAGAAAGTCTGCCAGCGCTGTTCGCGGGCCAGCACGTTCCACGGACCGTTGCTGTAGGTGAGGCCCGCCTCCTGTTGGTAGAGCGTGGTGGAGCCGGTTGGAAACGCCACGCCCGAGGCCAGATCGGTCGACACCGTCGAGTCCGACACGCGGTTGTAGTTCACGTAGGCGTTCAGACCGGAACCGAGATTCCAGTTCTGATTCAACGCAATCGAGTAGCGTTGTGTTCCGGTAATCGCATCGTGCGGCAGCCATGCGAGAGATATCGTGCCCGAATCGCCCGGCTGCATATAGCGGTAGTCGGCGGTCAGCATCTCGCCTCGACGCGACATGATGCGCGGCGTGAGCGTGAGGTCGTAATTCGGCGCGAGATTGAAGTAGTACGGCAATGCGACGTCGACGCCGTTGGTGGAACTGACCGAGAACGTCGGCGGCAGGAAGCCGCTGCGGCGGGCGCCGGACAATGGAAACGACAGCCATGGGCTCGCCAGCAGCGGCATGCCCTGAAAAAACAGCACGCCGTAGTGCGCGATGCCTTCGTCGTTGCCATTGTCGATATCGAATTCGGATGCCTTCAGATACCACGCCGGCGCGGACTCGCATTGGCAGGTGCTGTATGTGCCGCGATAAACGATGGTACGTTCGTTATCGACCACATCCGCGCGCTCGGCGCTGCCCCATCCGCCGCTGAGATTGAACCGGTACTTCGGCACGCTGATATAGCCGTGGTTTGCATCCACATAAAAATGCGCGTCCGGCCCGTCGAATACGTTGCCGTTGTCGGCGAGGCGCACATGGCCGTAGGCGTCGACCTTGTCGCGGTCGACGTCGTAATGCAGCGCGTCTGCCTCGACAATCGATGCCGGGCGCCGCAATTGCGCGTGTCCTTTCAATGACACGTCAGTGCCGGTCGTGGTGGTCATCGAATCGGCTATCGCCGAGGTGACGGGTTTGTCGCCCGGCCGCAGGGGATGTTCGCTCAATTGCGGCGCGAGGCGCAGGCCCCAGATGCCGTCGAGCGATTCGGGCACCGCTGCGGTGCCGGCCAATTGCGCGTAACCGGCAAGTGGCGCGCATCCTGCCGCGCATAGCACGAGAGGAACGAGCGGCCGCAAACGTAGACGCTGAAATACACGGCGTAGTATCAAGACAGGTAATGCCCGGAAAGGAGGAGGGACGCTGCGATTCGGCGTGGTGAAGAGGAGCCCGGGCACGCGCCCGGTCGAACAGCGTCATGCGCGGGTGGATAGACCGGGCTTTACTGAAGCGTCATGTCGTTCGAGCGGGGCTCGCTTACACCCGCTGCGCCGCCGAGCGCCTGCAGCAGATAGGGAATCTGCCCGGCCGGCAACGAAAAGGACAACCCCGCGCTGCCGGATAGCCGGAAGCGGATCACCACCATCTCCATACCGTTGAGCCGACCGACTTCCCAGCCCTGGCAGTGCAACGCAAAGCCCATGTCCTGATCGTTATGAATCACGCGGTCGGCGTGCTCGATGGCATTCGGCAGGGCAACCAGCAAGTCGTTGAGTACCGAGCGATGCAACGCTGCGGTGGGCTGATTGCCGTGAATGAGCAGGTATTGACCATCCGCCGTCAATTGCATGTCGGTAATGGAATTGAGCATGAAGGTCGACGCATCAGACACGGTTCGTGTCCTCCAGTCGGGGCGTTGTCCGGCTCGCGGCTTGGCGATCCGCCGTGTTCGCGATGTTCGCGGCGCTGCCGGGCGCCTCGCGTGGAGTGAGCAGCGACGCCAGAGCCAGATGGATCGAGAAGATCGGCGTTGAACTGGCACGCAGGACCGCCGCCAGAACGGTGGGTGAAAGATATTCAATCATGATCGCTTCTCCAAATCGCGTTTCGCAGGTAGCGGAATCGACAATTTGACGATAGCAGCGCACGCCGGCCGCTGGGTTACACGCGCCCTACGCTTCCTTGGGTTCTGTAACGCTTTATTTCGACGTGCGGTCTGCAAAGCGAATGCGCCTGCCCAACGAGCAGGCTACGCACGTTAGCAACCCTAATGTACGGAAAGTTTTCAGTAACGATCCAGGGCAATCACGTCCCTATACTTCGCGCTTTCCAGAGCCAAGGCACGTCGTTTCGAATGCAGCGCCCGCACGCTTTCTTCTCTGTCGCGCGATGCATCAGGACTGAAACCCAAGATGAAACTTCAAGTATTAACGAGCCGTTTAGGCGGCGCGCTCTCGCTCGCCGGCATGACGCTGACAAGCGGGCCCGCCCAGGCCGCGCAGCCTTTCGTGGTGCAAGACATCCGCATCGAGGGATTGAAACGTGTCGAGGCCGGCACGCTGTTCGCCTATCTACCGATCAAACAGGGCAGCATGTTCAGCGACGATAAGGCTTCCGAAGCGATCCGCGCGCTCTATGCCACCGGCTTCTTCAACGAGGTGCGGATCTCGACCGAGGGCAATGTTGTGATCGTGTACGTGCAGGAACGTCCGGCCGTCGGTACGATCGACTTCGCGGGTATCCATGAATTCGACAAGGAAAACCTCACCAAGGCACTCGGGTCGGTCGGACTGTCGCAGGGCCGCTATTACGACAAGGCGCTGGTCGACAAAGCCGAACAGGAACTCAAGCGCCAGTACCTGACCCGCGGCTATTACGCCGCCGAAGTCGTCACCACGATCACGCCGATCGACCGCAATCGGGTGGCCGTGCTGTTCTCGGTCGCCGAGGGGCCGAGCGCGAAGATCCGCCAGATCAACTTCATCGGCAACCAGGCATTCAGTACCGATACGTTGCGCGACGAGATGCAACTGTCCACGCCGAACTGGTTCTCGTGGTACACGAAGAACGACCTGTACGCGAAGGACAAACTCACCGGCGATCTGGAACACGTACGCGCGTATTACCTGAATCGCGGCTATCTGGAGTTCAACATCGAGTCGACTCAGGTATCGCTGACACCCGACAAGAAGGAGATGTACCTCACCGTCACGCTGCACGAGGGCGAGCCGTATACGATTACGTCGATCGGACTCGCGGGCAATCTGCTCGATCGCGAAGCGGAATTGAGAAAGCTCGTCAATATAAAAGCCGGTGAGCGTTTCTCGGCCGAGAAGCTGCAGGCCACCACCAAGGCCATTGTCGACAGGCTGGGGGAGTATGGCTATGCATTCGCCACCGTCAATGCGGTGCCGAAGATCGATCAGGAACACCATACGGTCGATCTGACATTGCAGGTGGACCCGAGCCGCCGCGTGTATGTGCGCCACATCAATGTGATCGGCAACACGCGTACGCGTGATGAAGTGGTGCGCCGTGAAATGCGTCAGCTCGAAAGCTCCTGGTTCGATTCGAACCGTCTCACGCTGTCGAAAGACCGGGTCAACCGGCTCGGCTACTTCACCGATGTGGATGTCACCACGGTGCCGGTGGAAGGCTCGCCCGATCAGGTCGACGTGGACGTCAAGGTCAGCGAGAAACCCACTGGCGCGATTACGCTGGGCGCGGGCTTTTCGTCGACGGACAAGGTCGTGCTCTCGGCCGGCATCTCGCAAGACAACGTGTTCGGTTCGGGCACGAGCCTCGCCGTGAACGTGAACACCGCGAAGACCTACCGCACGCTGACCGTGACGCAAACCGATCCCTATTTCACCGTGGACGGCATCAAGCGGATCACCGACGTGTACTACCGCACCAACTACCCACTCTACTACTACACGGACACGAGCTTTCGCATCATTACGGTGGGCGCGGATCTGAAATTCGGCATTCCGTTTTCCGAGGCGGATACCGTCTATTTCGGCGTTGGACTTGAACAGAACCGCCTCTCGACGGATTCGTCCACGCCGCAAAGTTACAAGGACTACGTCGCCGAATTCGGCCACGTGGTCAACAATGTGCCCCTCACGGCGGGGTGGGCTCGCGACAATCGAGACAGCGCACTGGTGCCCAGTCGCGGCTACTTCATTCAGGGTAACGGCGAAGTCGGCACGCCGGCCGGCGGCACAGAATACTACAAGGCGGACGTGCAGGCGCAGTATTACTACTCGTTCTCGCGCGGCTTCATTCTCGGCCTGAATCTGCAGGGCGGCTATGGCAATGGATTTGCGGGTAAGGCCTATCCGATCTTCAAGAACTACTATGCGGGCGGGATCGGCTCGGTGCGCGGCTACGAGTCCGGTTCGCTTGGTCCGACCGACAAGACGACCGGCGACCCGATCGGCGGATCGCGCATGGTAGTGGCCAACGTCGAGATGACGTTCCCGTTGCCAGGCAGTGGTTGGGACCGGACGCTGCGCGTATTCACCTTCCTCGACGCCGGCAATGTTTGGGGCGACGAAGGCAACAGTACCGGCGCCAACGGATTGCGTTACAGCTATGGTGCGGGTCTCGAATGGATTTCACCGATTGGTCCGCTCAAGCTTTCGCTCGGCTTCCCGATCGTCAAACACGCGACTGACAAATATCAGAAGTTCCAGTTTCAGATCGGCACGTCGTTCTGAGCGAGTCGCAAGGCTGCGGGCCTGAGCCGCGCAGAGGCTGCGCGGTTGCTGCCTGCGGCGCTATCGGTCGAGAGACCAGCGTCAGGATGTTGTGCGCAAGCAGAAGGTCACATCAGCCTGCGGCGTGCGGCGGATATCGGTCCGACCGAAAAACTTTCGTAAGCGCTGCGCCAGAAGGCTATCTAATCGCGTCTTATCAGCGGGGACCTGATCTGTAACATAGGCGGCGAGACTGCTTGGTCATTTTAAAACACGAGTGGAGCATGAAAGCAGGCCCATTCATGAATCCTCGCGTATGCGAGGTGCTTTTGTCGGGAGCGAATGTGCGGCGGCTTCTTTTGACCACACTGCTGGCGGGAATAGGCGGATTGCGAGGTTGCTCGACTACGCTGGAAAACCTTGGATTAGGGGTTGGGTTGGGCAGCGGGATGGGAACGATCGCAGCGATAGGTACGATCGCTTGCGCGATGGGCTGTGAGCGTAATCACGGGTTTTGAGTGGGCTTGCCGGGATCCAACTGGTCGTGATGACGCGTCTCTGCCGATGACACGACTGACATCGTCGGCGCTCGAATACCCGCTCTGACAGTTTGGTCCGGTCCCGGCGCATTTTATTCACTCAAACGGCCGGGTAGCCGTCGAAATACGAAGAGTTGTTACCGACGAATTCGTCCTGGTCTTCAAGATCCTTTTTACCTGACAGTTGTCTTCGAGGAGTCGTTGACGACGCCGGTAACGGAACGCACGATTTCGCGATTGTGTTCTTCTTGAGCGGCGGGTGTCACGGTACGTGAAGACTCAAGCTCTGCGCGAACTTCCGCGCGAGTCTTGACGCCCGGTCCATAGTTGGGAGGGCCTTCATAGCTGCCCGATCGGCCGATTCCCTGGCCTCCTTGAGCAAAAGCAGTCGTCGTGATGATGGTCGCGACGAGTGTCAACGAAAGTCGATAAAGGGTGGCTGACATATTGAAGCTCCGTTAGAGAAAAAATCTACGAAAGATAACGCTTAAGGATAAAAATGAAAGTTGGTAATGCGAAATAAAGATAAGTGGCAGTTAGATAAGAAATAAATTCGTGGCAACCTTCTCGGTTAAAAGTTACCTATCTTCGACGCTCTGATCTGGCTGACTGTCTCCGTGCGGGTCTGCCGGCCAGTCGGTATTGCGGTGAGTCCGTTTTCGAGCAGAACTGCCAACGCTCACGTTTCATTTGTGAGCGTTGACGTTCTCATCGCTCACTCGACCGCTTTCACCATATCCTCGATCACCTTCTTCGCGTCGCCGAACACCATCATCGTCTTGTCCATGTAGAACAGGTCGTTGTCGAGCCCGGCGTAGCCTGCTGCCATCGAACGCTTGTTGACGATCACCGTGCGCGCCTTGTACGCCTCGATAATCGGCATGCCCGCGATCGGCGATTTCGGATCGTTCTTCGCCGCCGGGTTCACCACGTCGTTCGCGCCGAGCACCAGCACCACGTCGACCTGCCCGAACTCGCCGTTGATGTCGTCCATTTCATAGACCATGTCGTAAGCGACTTCGGCTTCGGCGAGCAGCACATTCATGTGCCCAGGCATGCGGCCGGCCACCGGGTGAATCGCGTACTTCACCTCGATGCCTTTCTCCACCAGCTTGTCGGTCAGTTCCTTCAACGCATGCTGCGCACGTGCGACGGCGAGGCCATAACCCGGCACGATCACCACGGTTTCGGCATTGCCGAGCATGAACGCTGCATCATCGGCCGAACCGGATTTCACCGGACGCTGCTCAGCCGACCCGCCCGCCGCCGCCGCGCCCGGCTCGTTGCCGAAGCCACCGAGAATCACGTTGAAGAACGAGCGGTTCATCGCCCGGCACATGATGTACGACAGAATCGCACCGGACGAGCCGACCAGCGAGCCCGCGATGATCAGCATCGGATTGTTCAGCGAGAAGCCGATGCCCGCCGCCGCCCAGCCCGAATACGAGTTCAGCATCGACACGACCACCGGCATGTCCGCGCCGCCGATCGGAATGATGATCAGCACGCCGAGCACGAACGCGATTAGCGTCATGATGATGAACGGCAGCCACGATTGCGTGAGAAAGAAGATCACGCCGAAGCCGAGCATCGCGAGCGCGAGCAGCAGGTTGATCAGATGCTGACCGGCATACACGACCGGCGCGCCCTGGAACAGCCGGAACCTGTACTTGCCCGACAGCTTGCCGAACGCGATCACCGAACCCGAGAACGTGATCGCGCCAACGAACGTGCCGATGAACAGTTCGACGCGATTGCCATACGGCAGGAAGCCGGGCGCGGTGTTCTCCGGATCGACCAGACCGAACGCGGACGGCTCCGACACCACCGCATACGCGATACACACGGCGGCCAGACCGATCAGCGAGTGCATCGCCGCGACCAGTTCCGGCATCTTGGTCATCTCGACGCGCGCGGCGACGAACGCACCGACCGCGCCGCCGATCACCAGCGCGACCAGCAGCAGGCCGAGACCCAGGCCGAGATTCGAGCCGAGCCCGTTCGCCTGCTTGACGATCAGCGCGATGGTGGTGAGGATCGCGATCGCCATCCCGACCATGCCGAAGGTGTTGCCGATGCGCGCGGTTTTAGGATTGGACAGCCCCTTGAGCGCCTGGATGAAGCAGACCGACGCGACCAGATAAAGCAGCGTGACGACGTTCAGACTCATTACGCGTTCTCCTTGGCCGTCTTGTCAGCGATCAGCTTCTTCGGCTCTTTCTTGCGGAACATCTCGAGCATTCGCCTCGTCACTAAAAACCCGCCGAACACGTTGACGGCCGCGAGCGCGACGGCCAGCGTGCCGAAGAATTTGCCGGGCGTGCCTAAAGTCAGCCCCGCTGCGAGCATCGCGCCGACGATCACGATCGCCGAGATCGCGTTGGTCACGGCCATCAGCGGCGTGTGCAGCGCGGGCGTGACGTTCCAGACCACGTGGTAGCCGACGTAGATCGCCAGCACGAAGATGATCAGGTTGATGACGGTGTGGTTGATGACTTCCATCGCCGTTCTCCGTTAAGACTTGCGCGTGACTTCACCATCACGGGCCAGCAGCGTGGCCGCGACGATATCGTCCGCGAGATCGATGTTCAGGGCGCCTTCCTTCGTGATGATCAGCTTGAGGAAGTCGAGCAGGTTGCGCGCGTAGAGCGAGGACGCATCGGCGGGGACCATCGAGGCCAGATTCGTATAGCCGACGATCGTCACGCCATGCCTGATCACTACCTGATCCGCTTCGGTGAGCGGACAGTTGCCGCCGCGCCGGCCTTCGTACTCCGCGCCGCGTCCTGCGGCGAGGTCGACCAGCACGGAGCCGGGTTTCATCGCCTGCACGGTGTCGACCGAGATCAGCGTCGGTGCNCGCCCAGACGCTTGGCCGTTGCGATAGCCTGCAAACCCGCCACACCCGCGCCGAGAATCAGCACGCGTGCCGCCTTGACGGTGCCCGCGGCAGTCATCAGCATCGGCATGAAGCGCGGATAGAGCGTGGCGGCCAGCAGCACCGCCTTGTAGCCGGCAATGTTCGCCTGTGAACTCAATACGTCGAGGCTTTGCGCACGCGTGGTTCTTGGCGCGGCCTCCAGAGCGAACGCGGTAATGCCCGCAGCCGCCAGCTTTGATGAGTTTTCGGCATTAAAAGGATCGAGCATGCCGACCAGCGTCGCGCCGCGCTTCAGCAGCGGCAGTTCGGCGTCGGTCGGTGACTGGACCTTGAGGACGAGATCGGCGCCGAAAGCGGTCGCGGCGTCGACAATCTCCGCGCCGGCGGCCGTAAAGGCATCGTCTGGAAAGCTTGCGCCGGTGCCGGCGCCGCTCTGGATCGTGACCCGGTGGCCCTGGCTCACATACTTCCTGACCGTTTCGGGCGTCGCGGCGACGCGGGTTTCGTGCGCGCGCGTCTCCGTTGGAATTCCGATGTTCATTTACCCACTTACCTTCTGGTTAAACGTGCTCTTTGAATTGCATGTGCTCAATAGCTGCGTGTTCAATTTCGCCTTGCTTATCCGTCGTCCCCTGATTGATCGAGACAACAGCGAAGGGGAGGTGCAAGCGCACGGGCAGTGTGATTCCGATATCGAACCGCCATGGCGTCGCCGTGACACTCGATCTATTGGCGCCGCCGTGGGGCAAATCGTGTCGAGCGCCGATACCGCCGTTGTCGGAAACAAGATTCCGGCAACGGCGAATGTCCCGCCACTCAGAGATGTGGGCGGCCCGCAGCTTCGCGCGCGTTACGCCTTCTGATAGCGCGGCGCGGGCGTGCCGGTCTGGGTAGCGGCGAACAGAGCGGCGCGAGCGGCGTCGTACTTTTCCCACAGGCTTTCATCAGCGACCGACGGCCACGTCAACTTCTCGCCTCGGTCAAAACCAATCAGGGCTGCATCGACCATGTTTTCGGTGCTCATCACACTCTCCTGGCGCAAGGCCGACAGAGGGATACCCGACTCGTCCCAGATCTCGGTTGCCGTGGTCGCCGGCAGAACAACCTGCAGTCTCACACCCGTGTTCTTCAATTCATCCTGGAGACCGCGGCTGAATGCCAGAACGAAAGACTTGGTGCCGCTGTACACGGAGCTGACCTCCCACGAGTGGACCGACAGCACCGACGCAACATTGATGATGTCCCCTTCATTACGTTCGAGGAAACGCGGCAGCACAGCGTGGGTGAGTCGTGTCAGTGCCACGATGTTGAGATTGATCTGTGCCATCGAGTCGCTGACGGGCGTCTTCCCCAACGGGGTGAAGCGCGCCAGGCCAGCATTGTTGACCAGCAGTGTCACGCTGGAATCGCTGGCCAGCACGTGCTCGACCTTGGCGAGATCAGCTTCCTTGGCGAGGTCCGCTACCAGGACCTGAACCTTGACGCCATAGGTTTCCGACAATTTCTGCGACAGTGCCGACAGGCGATCCGCGCGCCGGGCAACCAGGATCAGGTCGTAGCCGCGCGCAGCCAGACGGTCGGCATAGACGGCGCCAATGCCTGACGAGGCACCGGTGACCAGGGCGGTTTTGTTGCTTGCAGTCATTTTGCTACTCCAGTGGGTTAGGTTGAGCCTTCAACCATATTGATTGAGGGCTCAAGTATAAAGCCATGCTATGGGCTCGTGTCAATAGTGAAGTGCTCAACTATTTTTCGTCAGGAGAAAGTTTCAGCGATCGAACTGAAGGCGGCAGCCCCGATTGCAGAGGGTCGTCGGGCGTCGACCGCGCCGATCTGCGGAAACAAATGTTGCGGGGGCTTGTCAATACTGCAGTACTCAACGATCCTTACGCCATGAAGAAGAAATCTGCTGATATGGCGGGCGCTGGCAGCCCGCGCGTGCCCCGGAACGAAGAAAAGAGCATCTTCGAGTCGTTGGTGTGCACAAACACTGCGCTCAGGCGCGCCGCGCGCCGGTTGGGCACGCTGTACGACGATGCGCTCGCACCGCTCGGGCTGAAGGCCACTCAGGTGGGATTGCTGGCGGAAATCGAGCGCATGACTGCCGAGTCCGGGGGCCAGGCCCCTACGCTCCAGGATCTGGCGACGAAACTTGCGATCCAGATTTCTGCCGTTACACATGCGCTCCGACCCCTCGTCCGAGATGGTTTTGTCGAACTGCAGCCCGACGAGCACGACAGACGGGCGAAGCGCGGAGCGCTCACCACCGCTGGAGAGGCGCGGCTGCACGAGGCTCTTGTGCTCTGGGCCACCGCAAATCAGCGCGTCGAACAGGTCCTTGGGAGCGATTCCGCCTCCGCATTGCGTGCTTTGGCTGACCACGTCGCATCCGATGAGTTTCTGGCGGCGTACGGTCGCAGCTAGGCGAAAGACGCTCGCGAGACCGTGTTCGCCCGGAAGACCAGGCTTCGATAGCGTGTAGATTCTCGCAATCTCTGGACCTTGACGACGGCTCGGGTGTAGACGCCAGTGCAAGGAGGAGCGCCGGTATTCGCGCGTGCCTGGTACAGGGAATGCGCGGAACGGCGCCGGGCGATTCATGGCAGCGATGTTCATGATGTTGCTGCCTCTTCTGAGCAACGCGTTGGCAAGACGGCAGCCACGGGGTGATCCACCATCGCCCGCCAGGAAGCGGGCGTCTCGCCGACTATTTTCTTGAACACGGTCGCGAAATGCGCATGCGACTGGAAGCCGCACTCGAGCGCGACGTCGAGCACTCTTTGCGGGGACGATCGCAACAGTTGCTGCGCGCGGTCGATACGTCGTTTCAGCAGATACTCATGAGGCCGCACGCCGGTGGCGCGCCGAAACTGGGAGGCGAAGTGCATACGCGAGAGACCCGCGCTCGCGGCAATGTCTTCCAGCTTGACCTGCTCAGACAGGTGATCCTCGATAAAATCCATCGCGCGATTCAGACGCCATGGTTGCAACGGTGCCGCCTCACGCTGAACAGCAACGCGAGCATAGTGGCGAGCGACGATTCGCGACACGACGGCGAGGCTCACCTGCTCGACGAACATCTTGCCGAAGAGAGCGCCGTTGCTCCGTGCGGCAATGAGCGCCTGGATGAGACTTTCAAGCACCGGGTCGCGGATCATGTCGGGACTGTCGAGCACAATGGCGCCTGCGCTGGCACCCTCGAAAAGGTCCTGATAGCACTCCGCCAATACCTGCTGTGAAACGAACAGATGAGCCAGGTCGGCGGACGAGTTGAAAATGGTTCGGGTCGATACGCCCGGCGCAGTGACCTGCGCAATGCCCGGCGTCATTCGACCCTGCGCGACGCGCCGGCCGGCATGGCTGAACGTGAAGTTAGCCCACTTCAGGTTCAGCGCAATACAATGCAATTCGTCATTGCCCGGGTTCGCCACTTCGAGTGGCGCATCACCGGCGTGAGTCCATCGCGTCACGACGACTGCGCCAGGATTCGCACGAGCCTCGACCTGATCTGCGTCGGCGCAGCGCCAGTGCACTTCGCTAGGAATGCTCGATGCGGGAAACGATGCCATAGCGTGTCCGTCCTTTCACAATGTTGAGCTTCGACATGGCGGCAGCCAGTCAGATCAGTTCTGCCAAGGTCGACTGCTCGAAGGTCACGATCGAGTCCTGAGCGCCGTCCCTGACTTTCCTCACCCAATTCGGATCAGCCGCCAGCGCACGTCCAACCGCAACGAGGTCGAACTCTCCATCGCCGAGGCGGAGCAACAGCGAGTCCAGCGAGGCAGCCTGGTGCTGGCCGTATTGCCGATCGGTGTCTCGAGCGTGGAGCGTGTGCAGAAAATCCGGCCCTTCGAGACCGATGGAGCCGACAGTCACAGCCGGCAAGCCGGTAATCTTTTTTGCCCAGCCCGCAAGATTAAGTGAGGAATCCGTAAATTCAGGTTCCCAAAAACGGCGCGTGGAAGCATGAAAAATGCTCACACCTGCGTCCGCAAGAGGAATCAGCAGTTGTTCCAGTTCGCCGGGCGTGCGGGCTAGCCGGCTGCTGTAATCCTGAACTTTCCACTGCGAAAAACGCAGCGACACGGTGAAGTCATAGCCGACCCGGTTGCGGATTGCCTTGACGATTTCAGTGGCGAATCGAGTGCGCCCAGCGATGCTGCCCGCGTACGAATCGGTGCGGCGGTTCGTCGCCTCCCAGAAGAACTGGTCGACAAGATAGCCGTGCGCACCATGTATCTCGACGGCGTCGAAGCCGATCGCGCGCGCTGTTTGTGCGGCTTGCGCAAAAGCTTCTATCGCGTCCGCGATCTCGCTGTCGGTCATTGCATGCGAGTGGGCTCCCTCTGAGGAGGGACCCTCAGACGGTGCGCTGGGTTCGGGGCCTGTGCCGGGTTCGCGCCGCAGCCCCATATGCCAGAGCTGGACCGCAATCTTGCCACCGGCAGCATGGACGCCGTCGACTACATGCTTCCACCCGAGGATGCTTTCGGGCGAATGGATGTTCGGAATGGCTTCGTCACTCGACGCCGCCGGCCGCCCGATCGTCGTGCCTTCCGTGATGATCAGGCCGACGCCTCCCTCGGCGCGGCGTCGATAGTACGCAGCCACGTCCTCGCCAGGAACGCCGCCCGGGCTCTTACGCCGCGTCATCGGCGCCATCACGATCCGGTTCGCCAATTCAAGTCCCGCGCCGTGAAACGGAGTAAACAGGTTAGTCTTTTCGCTCATTCGAAGCCTCGAATCGGTTATGCCGATAAACTTGGCGGCTGTGTCGGCGGTTCGCCAACGAACCTCATTCATGCAGAAGCGGTTACGCGACGTTGTAACGGGAAGCCGGCTTGCCCGATTGGGACGCCAGGAACAGCTTTTCGCGCGCCTGGTCGTACTCTTCCCACAACCTCAAGTCTTCAACCGACGGCAAGGTGATCGATTCGCCTTGTGCCAAACCGGCCAACGCGGCGTCGACGAGATGGTCGGCGCTCATGACAACGCTCTTATCCAGGTTGGAGACAGGGAAGCCCGCGATGTCCCAGAAACCTGTGTGAGTCGCCGCCGGCATGACCAGTTGGACTTTTACGTTGGTGCCCGCGACTTCCTGCTGAAGCCCGCGAGTGAAGCTCAGGACATAACCCTTGGTGCCGCTGTACACGGTGCTGACAGGAAGTGTATGAAGCGCGAGGACGGAGCTGATATTGACGAGCGTCCCTTTGTCCCGCTGCTTGAACAACGGAAGAATGGCGTACGACAGGTGGACGAGTGCATCCACGTTCAGTGCGTTCATCGTTTCGAGGTTGCTGAGCTTCGAGTCCGTGAAACCGCCGAGCGTGCCGGCGCCGGCATTGTTGACGAGCATCGTGATGGTTGCGTCGCGGGTAATGGCGGTCACCACCGTCTCGACGCCGGATTGCGTCGTCAGGTCTTCGGCGAGGAACGTCGCACGAATGCCAAACTGCGCCGACAGGCTTTGGGCCAGTTCGCTCAGACTATCGGCACGCCGGGCGATCAACAGGAGGTCATATCCCTGCTTTGCAAGACGGTTGGCATAGACCTTGCCGATGCCGGCCGATGCGCCAGTAATAACTGCAGTACCTTTGCCTGAAGAATGGGTGCTCATAAAACCTCCGTGGGACGGGTTGGATTGCGTGCTGGGTGGATCTCGCTTTCGATGGGTGGACTTTGCTGGTTTTTTTGGCATTGATATAGACGGTGGGCGCTCATATCATTAAGTCCACCCGGGAATAGGTGTCGCTCAAAATGGATAAGCTGCAGGCCATCACCGTCTTTGTCCGCGTCGTCGAGGCAGGCAGTTTTTCGGCGGTCGCACTTCAAACCAACACGACGCAGAGCGCGGTCAGCAAACAGGTGGCGGCGTTGGAGCGCGAACTCGGCACCAAACTGCTGACGCGTACGACCCGCTCGCTCGCCCTGACGCAAGAAGGTGAACGCTATTTCAACCGGGTGCGACGCCTGGTGGCCGAGATGGACGAGGCCGAGGGCGAGTTGCGGCGTGGTGAGCAGCAACTGGTTGGATGGCTGCGAATCGCGGCGTCGGTTGGGTTCGGTCGAATCAAGCTCATGCCAATGATTCAGACCTTCCTGGCTGCGCATCCCGCGGTGAAGATCGACATCCGTCTGCAAGACAGCGTTGTCGATCTGGTTGAAGAGGGAATCGATGCGGCGGTTCGTATCGGCGACATGCCGGACAGTACTTTAATTGCGCGTAAGGTCGGCACTTCTCCCCGGCACATCGTCGCACACAACCGCTATTTGTCGTCGCTTCCGAAGGGACTGATGGCGCCCGTCAAGCCTGAGGATCTCGCTGCGCACAACTGCGTTGTCTACACGGAATTGCCCATGCGCAACAACTGGACTTTTACCGCCGGCAACGGTGCGCTGGAGCCAGAAGGGACAACGCGAGTCGTTCGTGTAGCGGGTAATCTGCAAAGTAACAGCAGTGAAGTGATCCGTGCATCGGTCCTCGCGGGAATGGGCATCGGGTGTTCGCCGACCTGGCTTTTCCATGAAGAAATCGCCAGCGGCGAGGTCCAGCTACTGTTGGCCGACTGGCGACCTCCGCCGGTCTCTATTCATCTGGTCTATCCACGCGAACGACGGAATTCAGCGAAAGTGAAGGCCTTCGCGCAGCACGTCGCGAGCGCATTGGCTGACGGGTAGCAGTACTGTTGGATTAGCCAGGTCAATCTGGCGGCACATAAATCGCTCCTGCACGAATGGCGACTCAGAGGCAGATTAAAACTTGAGGGGCACGCTTCGCGCGGACAATGTTTCCGTGCGAATCCTAAATCGCTGGGCGCGGAGTAAAGCCCCTGTCGAGGTAGTCAGACAGACTGGCGGCGTCTCAACACAAAAGCGTCGCCGGTGTTTCTCTGCATGCGGCGGCGCCCGCAACCAAAGGAGCTGTCATGTCTGAAAATACCCCCATCCCTCCGTTCCCACCGTTCACTCTGGAGACAGCCACGCAAAAGGTGCGCGCCGGGGAAAATGGCTGGAACTCTCGCAATCCGGAGAAAGTGTCTCTTGCCTACACGGTTGACAGCCGTTGGCGCAACCGTTCCGAATTCATCACCGGCCGCGAACAGATCGTGCCCTTTCTGCGCCGCAAGTGGGAGCGCGAGCACGAATACCGCTTGATCAAGGAAATTTGGGCGTTCACGGAAAATCATATTGCAGTTCGATTCGCTTACGAGTGGCACGACGATGCGGGCAACTGGTACCGTTCATTCGGTAACGAAAACTGGCAGTTCGCCGAAAACGGTCTGATGGCTGTGCGCCATGCATCCATCAACGATGTGCCGATCAAAGAAGCCGATCGCAAGTTTTTCTGGGCGCTGGGCCCTCGCCCGGAGGATCATCCGGGACTCAGCAGTTTTGGGTTCTAGAAACGACGCCGGTCTCTTTCTCGTCGGTTCATACTCCTCTGCCGCGCGAAATGTAAGGAGGCGATACCTATCGTCGACTCAATGTCGGATTGCGGCAGGGGAGTACTCATGTGGCGGTGAATTTGCGGCGATGCCGTCGCGTTCGAAACGGGTCGTTCGTTCAGGCGGTGAGCGCGGCCTCGCCAAACCTTCAGTCTCCTTCACGAGCCGGTGAGACGCCACTTCCGGCTGCTTTTCAGCTACTGCGGCAGCGCGGACAAGGCGATTTCTCCGGCGCTGTCCAGTTGTTCGACGTGCCAGCATGTGTCGATCAGTTTGCGGGTCCTATCCGGCGATAGAATTCCTTCGGCCAGGTCCGAGAATTTCTTCTCGAGTTGCTGATCGGTCATCGGCACTTCGGTGCTGCCGATCGCGTGCTGGATGAATTTATGCAGCTTGCGCCCGTCCTTCAGTGTGATCGTCATGTCGACCTGCTCCGGCTTGATGGCCGGGTCGACGATGGTATTCACCTTCTGGCGCAGTGCCACCGTCATCGGGTCACGCACCTTCGCGTCGCTGAACTGCTTCTCACCCGCCGCGCCGTCGATCACGGCAATCGCCACCGCGTGATAGATGCTGAACTTGCCCTCGAGTCCGATCTGCGGGGTCTTCTTGCCGGTCAGTTCGATAACGAGAGGGTGCACGCGCAAATCGATACGGTCGATCTGGTCGGCTTTCAGATGATATTGATTGCGCAGCTGGATTGCCGCGTCGATCGCCGGGTGGATCACGATGCCGCACGCAAAAGGCTTGTAAGTGTTCAGCGTCGACTCGTAATGGGAGCCGAGGCCCTCGGTGATTTCGCGGTAGTCCTGTTTGGTGCTGATGGTGTTCGCCCAACCCCGTTTCGCTTCGATCATGCCGTCCGAACTGGTGTAATCCTGGCCTGCCAGCAGCGCGGCGAAAATACCGTTTGCGGCCGCGCGTCCTGGGTTGAAGCTCTTGTTCATCGAGCCGAACGATTCCCGCAGCCCGACCGGTTGCGACGCGGCGAGGCCCAATGCCCAGACCATTTGCTGAACGCTCAACCCCATGAGTTTGCCGGTCGCCGCGGCCGCACCGAATACGCCGCAGGTGCCCGTGATATGCCAGCCGACATCGTAGTGGTTCGGATACACGGCATTGCCGATACGCAATTCCGTTTCCACGCCGAGTACGAGCGCATTCAAAAAGTCCTTGCCGGACACTGAACGGTACTGTGAATACGCCAGAATGGCGGAGACGACTGGACCGGCCGGATGAATGATCGTCTTCAGATGGGTATCGTCGTAGTCGAAAATGTGACTGCTGACGCCGTTGATAAATGCTGCGTTCATGATGTCGAAGCGCTCGGTACGGCCAAGCAGGTTTGCCTGCGGCGGCCCGGAAAACGGGGTGAGCGCCGCGACCGCCCGGTCCACTGTTTCGTCATGCGAACCACCCACAGCGACCCCGACCCAGTTCATCAAGGTCCGTACTCCCTCCTTGCGGACCTGCGCGGGCAAGTCCTGATAACCCGTTTTGACAATGAACTCCGCGAGGATGCGCGTGACTTTTGGCGGCCGTGCGGCCTCGCCGCCGGTGGGCGCAGTTACGGAGGCCGCGCTGGCCGTGTCAGGCGCCTGAGCGAATACCGCCTTGCTGGCGGCCGCCGATGCCAAAGCACCCGCGGCACTCGTTTTCAGAAATAGACGGCGATCGATCGTGGACATGAAATTGTCTCCTTCAGGTTCGATAGCGGATGGCCTGTACGGTGGAGATCACCTTCAAGGCGAATTGGGTGCGGGAAGCTCGCGGAACGACGCGTCATGCCGTGATCAACGGCCTGAGTTCGCGAATGTCCTTGAGTGTCTCGAGGTGGTTGATCGTTTCGATCAGCCTGGCGGTTTTCGTCGCACCGAGTACGGGCGCCATCAGATCGCGAGCTTTCGCGTTGACGGCCTCGGTGGACAGCGGATTCTCCTTCGTGCCGGGCGGAAAGCGAGTGAAGTGGTCGATGGTGCGGCCGTCCGTGAGCGTGACTTCCACTTTGGCGCCGCGCGGCGCGGCTGGGTCCATCAGCGAGGGGTCCGGTTGCACACTGACTTTTGCCCGCTGCGCGGCGATCGCCGGATCGTGCATCAACGCAACATCGTGACTGTCGCGAAACGACACTGCGCCTTTGACCAATGCGAGCGCCACGAGGTGCTGACAGTTGACGTCGGGCATCGCGCTGTCGCCGACAATGCCTTCGGCATCCGACGGAATCCGGACGACGATGCTGCGCACGTTATCCGGCGTCAGGCCGTACTGCTTGCGCAGGCTCAGCAACGCGTCGAGGGGCGACTGGATCGGATACCCGACCGAGTAAGTCTTGATGGCCGTTTCGGTCACGTAGAAGCGGCTGCCGAGTCCGTCGAGCATCGCTTGCGGGGTCGGCTTCGTCGAAAGCGCGATGAACAGGTTGTGCGTTCCGTCGAGCACATCGTAGACGCCGGTCATACCCGACTGCACCATGCCGACGGCCGTCACGCCGTTGCGCGCACCCATGCCGGCAAAATCGAAGGCCTTTTCGATGTGGTCCTTGTCCTTGACCCAACTCCAGAGTCCGGACACCTGTTGCGCCGCGTAGGAAAGTGCATAGCGCATCTGCGTTTCGTCGAGCCTCGCGAGCGATGCCGCCGCGCCGAGCGAGCCGAACGTCGAAGCGGTGCCTTCAGCGCTTCGATGCGAGCCGCGCACAAGGTCCGGACCGAGCGCCATCAAAAGCCGGCAAGCGAGGTCGTAGCCGAGCGCCACGGCCCGGATCATTGCCTCGCCGCTTTGTGCCTGATGTTCGCCGACCGCAAGCGCCGCCGGCACCACCGAACTGCCGGGATGCGCCTTTGTCACCGGCTCGAAGTCGTCGGTTTCGTCGGAGTGCGCGCACATGGCATTGGCTAACGCCGCGTTGACGGTCGTCGTGCGAAACGACGACCCGATCACCGTTGCCTGCGGCTCGCCGCCCAGTCCGTGCACGTAGTTCACAGCCATCATGCCCGGTCGCATCCGCGCGCCCGAAACCATGGCGCCGAACGTATCGAGGATACGATGCTTGCACGCGACCATGGCAGCCTCGGGCAGCGGCGTATTGCGCGCTGACACCATGTAACGCGCGAGCTGGCCGGTGATGTCGGCTCCTTTGGCGGCTTCATTGCCGTCTTCGGTTGCCGCGCTGGCGACGCGCACTGGCAAGATCGACAGCGCCGCCAGCGCGCCCGCCGATCGCAGCAGCCGGCGGCGCGCCGACATGAAGTCTCCATCCATCGACATGGTGTCTCCGTGGTTTTTTATGGCATTGTGTCGAAACCTTAGTGTCGACACTTTTAGCGGCCTAGTCAAATATTTCGCTGAAATTTGACAACCTGTCCGCCAGCTGTGGTCACTTTGATAGTGCTTGGGAATGGCCATGTGGCGTTGATGTGTAAGGAATTGCTAGCGCCGCTCGCAAGCGAGGGTTCGCCTGCTGCGCCAGCCATATTGTTCGAGCGAGGAAGTATGATGAGCCAGAATGTCGACAGTAACGGGATCGAAGGGGGCGCCGAGTCGTCAGCCGTGGGGGAGATCGTCGACTGGGTGGCGCGCGGAATCATTGAGGGTCGTTTGTTGCCCGGTGACGATCTGAACTCTGTCGATCTCGCGAAACGTTTCAAGGTGAGTCGCACGCCGGTGCGTGAAGCACTGTTCTTGTTGAGCCGCGAAGGACTGGTGGACTGGTCTCCGCGTCATCGCCCGCGCGTGTCGGCGGTCAAACTGAAGGACGTGCGCGAGATCTACCAATTGCGCGCGATTCTTTACGCTCAGGTGTCGTCCGCGATCGTCGAGCAAGCGTCCGACACCGATATCCAATCGCTCTGGGACGCGCATCGCCGTCTCGCCGAAGTTGCCGCGCTAGGCGATGTTGATGGCTACTTCTGGGCGAATGTCGCGTTTCGCGACGAGGAACTCAGGGTGTGCGGCAACGGCATTTTCAAGGAAGTTCTGGATTCGATGCGCATGCGCACCAACCGCTTGCGTCGTCTGAGTACGTCGTTGCCAGGACGTTTGCAGCGCTCATGCGCGGATCATCAGCGACTGTGCGAGGCGTATTCGGAGCGCGACGGGGTGCTTGCCGCAGCGCTGAACCGGTCGATCGTGTTGAGCGCGCTACAGGCAATCGAGCAGGCATGGGATCACGTGCCCGTTAGCGGCAAGAGCGCGACGCCGAATCGTGCTTCCGGACTTTAGTGCTGTTGGCGCGATGAAGCGCTGATGGTCTGTCCAGAGCGCTTGGCGGGGCAAGGTCGACACTGAGCGAGTGGCCCAACTTTTCAGCGCTTTGCGGGCGGCGTGCCGATTGATTAATACGTCGGGCCGGGATGGCCCGAAAGTCTCGGTGCGGTTTTGCTGTTCGCCAGTCGCAGCGCTTCATTCGCGATGTCTTCGCAGCGCTCGTCGCTGTCCGGACGAGGCAGTGCGGAGCGGAAAAAGCGGCCCAACGGAATTCTTTCAGCTTCGTGGTTGGTGAAAGATAAACATCTATCACCAACCACGAGACGAGCAATGTTGCTGACCGCCGGAACGCCTGCACACGGTCCCACGCGGTCAGTGTCAACTCAGCATAAAAGGCGCCTCAACATATCGCCCTCACCATGGCAGCGAGTAGGTCTTGGTATTGGTGAAACTCTTCATAGCCTCCTGCACGCCTTCCTTATAGCCGAGTCCCGAATCCTTCACGCCGCCGAACGGCGTCAGTTCGAGTCGATAACCCGGTACTTCGCGTACATTCACGCTGCCCACTTCCAGTTCGGTGACGAACCGCGTGATGTAGTCGAGTCGGTTCGTGCAGACCGACGATGACAACGCGTAGTCGGTGCAGTTGGACATGCGGATCGCTTCGTCGATATTGGAGAAGCGCATGATCGGCGACACCGGCCCGAACGTCTCGTGTTTGACGAGCGGCATGTCGGGCGTAACTCGATCCACGACGGTCGGCGAGTAGAGCGCGCCATCCCGGCAGTTACCCGCCAGCAGCCGCGCGCCGCGCGACAACGCGTCGTTGACCTGCTGCTCGCAGAACCGCGCGGCCGCCTCGTCGATGACCGTGCCCATGTCGACCGAGCTATCCGCGGGATTCCCGTATTTCCACGCGCGCGTCTTGTCCACGACGAGTTCGGTAAAGCGATCGGCAACCGACTCATGCACCAGCATGCGCTTGATTGCCGTGCATCGCTGGCCGGAATTCTTGTAAGAGCCCGACACGGCGAGTGAGCTGGCTTCGTCCAGATCGGCATCTTCCATCACGATGATCGGGTCGTTGCCGCCGAGTTCGAGCACCGCGCGGCGGTAGCCCATCCGGGCGGCAATCGATTTGCCGATCGACACGCCACCCGTAAACGTAATGAGATCGATCGCGGGGTTCGTGATCAGCTCATCGGCAATGACGGCAGGGTTGCCGGTCAACACTTGCAGCATCTGCACGGGCAGACCGGCTTCATAGAGAATGTCCGCCAGCAGATAGCACGACAGCGGCACCTTCTCCGACGGTTTGACGACGATACGATTGTTCGTGGCGATAGCCGGCACGATCTTGTGCGCCACCTGATTCATTGGATGGTTGAACGGCGTAATCGCGGAAATCACGCCGAGTAACGGATCGCGTTGCGTATAGACGCGGCGTTTTTTTCCGTGAGGCGTGAGATCGCACGAGAAAATCTGGCCGTCGTCTTTCAGCACCTCGCCCGCGCCGAAAACCAGCACGTCGGCGACGCGGCCGGCTTCGTAGGTCGAGTCCTTCCAGCACAAGCCGGCCTCCGCCGTGATGAGCGCGGCGATTTCGTGCGTGCGAGCCCGCACCGCGTCGGCTGCGCGCCGCAGGATCGCCGCCCGCTCATAGCGGGTGAGGGCGGGGCGATACGCGCGCGCAAATTCGAACGCGTGACGCACGTCTTCCAGCGTCGCTTTCGGCACGGTGCCGACCAGCGTGCCGTCGTAGGGATTGCGCACTTCGATCACTTCGTCGCGATGGACTTTCTCTCCACCAATACGCAACGCTTCATGACGCACCTGCCACTGAGCTTTCGTTTCCGCAATAGCGTTCATATCCGGTCCCCGGTCATTGAAGGTGATTGAGTGCGATATCGATGATGTCGAAATTGCGCAGCCGTGCCCGCTCGACAACGGATTTCGCGACCGGTTGATTGAACAGCAGCGGCACGATCTGTTCGGCGATGCCGCCGTGCGAGCGCAGCGGTACATCGAGGCCGGACAGGTCGTGTTTGATGCGCCGTGTGCCGAGCACGACATCGCGCGTCGAGATCACGATCAGGTCGCCCATGCGCGCGGGCGGAAGTTCGAAGCGCGCGCAGCCTTCGGCGCCCGTCAGCACGACTTCGATGCCGGGTTCCGCCGAGAGCCGACGGCGCATCGCCTCGACATCGGCCGAAGGCGGAAGGTAGACCGTGGCGAACGATCCCAGCGCGCCGTGATGCACGACGTAAGGGTCGGTGATCGGCAGAATCACGCGAGCGGCGTCATGGCCGAGCCACTCGTCAAAGCGCTCCTGAAGATAGATCACGTTGGGTTCGCCGTCTTCGTTGTGCTTCGCATTCATGCCGTGATCAGCCGTGATGGCGACAATCGCACCGAGTTCGTCGAGCCGCCGCAGGTAGCCGTCCATCATCTGGTAAAACGCGTTCGCGCCGGGCGTGCCGGGCGCGCATTTGTGCTGGACGTAGTCCGTGGTCGACAGATACATCAGGTCGATCGCGCGGGTTTCGAGCAGGCGCACGCCCGCCGCGAATACGAATTCCGACAGGTCGGCGCTGTACACGCTCGGCACCGGCTTGCCGACCAACTCCAGCAGGTTGTCGATACCGTTCTCCTCGATCGTCGCCTCGTCGGCTTTCTCCGCGGAGAAGCACACGCCCGCCAGATCTTTGCCTAACAGGCGGCGCAATTTGTCTTTCGCGGTGACGACCGCCACATGCGCACCCTTTTCGGCGAAACCGGCCAGCACGGTGGGCGCGACGAGGTACTTCGGATCGTTCATCAGCACCTCGGTGCCGCTGTCGCGATCGAAAAAATAGTTGCCGCTGATGCCGTGAACGGAAGGTGGTACGCCCGTCACGATCGACAGGTTGTTCGGATTCGTGAAACTCGGCACCACGCATTCCCCCTTGAGCGCCGTGCCGGGATGCAGCAGCTTGCCGAGAAAGGGCGCAACGCCTGCCGCTGCCGCCATCTCCAGATATTCATAGGCACAGCCGTCCACACAGACCACAACGACGGGTCGATGCATCCAGTTGTAGCTACGGCCGTTCACTTCGATGGAAACCGGTGTTGCGCTCATGACGTGTCCTTTGGCTAGGGTAAGTCGGGTGTTGAGGATGAGGCGTTATGTGGCAAAGTGTGGCAATACTTGACATTAAAATTGATGCTTTGTAGATTGTCAACAACAGACAAAATTCTCGAATCCAAAAAAAGCAGTCGTCACGAAGCTCGTAAGCAGCAGTCCCGTAGCACCGGTCGTTTTCGTCGCTGGCCGCGACGCCACTTTCTCAAGGGGTCTGGAAATGAAGGATAAGCAGGGGTCAAAGGGTCGCAGCAGTCGCTGGAATGTGGCGTCGCGTGGTCTCGTTGCCGCCGCCGTCGCATTCGGCGCGGTCCAGTTCGCGCAGGCGAAAACGCAGTTGCTCGTCTATACCGCGCTCGAAGACGAAGCCATGAAGCCGTACAAGGACGCTTTCGAAAAAGCCAACCCCGACATCGAAATCCGCTGGGTGCGCGATTCGACGGGCGCGGTGACCGCCAAGCTGCTCGCTGAAAAAAGCAATCCGCGCGCCGACGTCGTGCTCGGACTCGCGGCATCCAGTCTGACGCTGCTCGATCTGCAGGGAATGCTGATGCCCTACGCGCCGAAAGGCTTCGACAGCCTGACGCGCAAGTACAGCGACGCCAATACGCCGCCGCACTGGGTCGGCATGGACGTATGGGGCGCGACGGTCTGCTACAACCGCGTCGAGGCAGAGAAGCGCCACCTGCCTAAGCCGACCTCATGGGAAGACCTGACCAAGCCCGTCTACAAGGGGATGATCGTGATGCCGAGCCCGGTGTCCTCCGGTACGGGCTATCTGGACGTGACCTCGTGGCTGCAAACGTTCGGCGACGACAAGGGCTGGAAGTACATGGACGCGCTCGACAAGAACGTCGCGCAATACGTGCACTCGGGTTCGAAGCCCTGCACGCTGGCCGGCACCGGCGAGTTTCCGATCGGCATCTCATTCGAATTTCGCGGGCACGAGTTGCAGGCCCAGGGCGCCCCGATCGATCTCATCTTCCCGAAAGAGGGACTGGGGTGGGATATGGAAGCCACGGGGATCATGAAGACCACCAAACAGCCCGAAGCGGCCAAGAAACTCGCGGATTTCATGGCCAGCAAGGAGGCCAATGAAATCACCGCGCAATGGTGGGCGATCGTTGCGTATCCCGGTGTCGCGAAGAAGCTCTCCGGCATTCCCGACAACTATTCGGAACTGCTGGTGAAAAACGATTTCACCTGGTCGGCGAAAAACCGCGACGCGATTCTCGGCGACTGGCAGAAGCGCTACGGCAGCAAGGAGCAGAAGTAGGGCCGGCTTCGACAGGGTCTTGAGGAGCGCCGGGCGTGCGGTACGCACGCCCCGAACAAACGGTGAAGCAGCGCGCGGCGGTGCGTCGCCGCCATGCAGGCTTGGCATCGGAGGAGTTTATGACAGCGTATTTGAGCGTGCAGAACGTCTACAAGCGGTTCAATGACACGCCGGTTCTGGAGGACATCAATCTTGGCGTGAAGCAGGGAGAGATGATCTGTTTCCTCGGTCCATCGGGATGCGGCAAGACGACTTTGCTGCGTATCATCGCCGGCCTCGAAACGCAGAGTGCCGGCCAGATCACGCAGGACGGCCGCGATATTTCGCGGCTGCCGCCTCAGCTTCGCGATTACGGCATCGTCTTTCAGTCGTATGCGTTGTTCCCCAATCTGACCATCTTCGACAACGTGGCCTACGGTCTCGTGAATCGCAAGATGAAGCGCGCGGCGATCGCCGATCGCGTCAACGAACTGCTCACGCTCGTGGGCCTGCCGGACGCGCAGCGCAAGCATCCGAATCAGCTGTCGGGCGGGCAGCAGCAGCGTATCGCCCTGGCGCGGGCGCTTGCCACCTCGCCGGGGCTGCTGTTGCTCGACGAGCCGTTGTCAGCGCTGGATGCGCGTGTGCGAGTGCGGCTGCGTCAGGAGATACGTCAGTTGCAGCAGCGGCTCGGCGTGACCACGATCATGGTCACGCACGACCAGGAAGAAGCGCTTTCCATGGCCGACCGGATCGTGGTGATGAATCAGGGCGTGATCGAGCAGATCGGCACACCGCACGAAATCTATCGCGAGCCGGCGTCGCCGTTCGTTGCCGATTTCATCGGCAAGGTCAACCTGATTCCCGCCGAAGTGACACGCGACGGCAACCTCAAGGCGGGCTCGCTGGCACTGCGCTACGGGTGCGGAACGCAGCGCGCGGTGCCGGGCTCCAGGGTGTCGGCCTTCGTTCGCCCGGAAGACATCCATATCAGCGCGCCGGGTAGCGCCGCGGACAATCTGCTGCCGGCTTCGGTGGAGAAACTGGAGTTCCTCGGCGCGTTCTGCCGGGTCAGTTTCAAGGTGGACGGTCTCGGGGAGCAGGAAATCGTCGCTGACCTGTCGTTTCACGAGATGCATCGGACGAGTCTGCAGCAGGGGGCGCGCTTCGATCTGGCCATTAGCCGCGAGCACGTGTGCGTGTTTTCGGCCGCGAAGGAGCGACTTCAATGAGTGCCGTTCTGTTGGAGCGTCGCAGCGGCGACGAGGCGCACGCCGAAGTGCGTCAGAAGAGCCATTGGCACGACCGGGTCGCGCAGTTGGCGCTCGTGCTGATGTCCGCGTTTCTCGGCGTGTTTTTGCTGTTGCCGCTGGCTCTGGTGGTCGGTAAATGCTTCGTCGACGCGGACGGTCATTTTGTCGGATTGGTCAATTTCAAAGGCTATCTGGCGGACTCGGGCGTGTGGACCTCGACGCTGCATTCGGTCACGGTGGCCTGCCTGGTGACGGCCATCGTGATTCCGATGGCATTCACGTTTGCCTACGCGCTGACCCGTTCGTGCATGCCGATGAAAAACGCCGCGCGCACGGTCGCGTTGTTGCCGCTGCTCGCACCGACGTTGCTCTCCGCTGTGTCGTTCATCTACTGGTTCGGCAACTCGGGCATCCTGAAACCGTTGCTTCACGGACATTCGATCTACGGGCTGCCGGGCATCGTATGCAGTCTGGTCTATGCCGCGTTTCCGCATGTGCTGATGATTCTCGTGACGGCGCTCTCACTGTCCGACGGGCGCCTGTACGAAGCCGCGGACGCAATGGGCACGCGCCGCGTGCGCAAGTTCTTCACGATCACGCTGCCGGGCGCGAAGTACGGCCTGATCAGCGCGACGATGGTGTCGTTTACGATCTGCATCAACGATTTCGGTGTGCCGGTCGTTATCGGCGGGCCTTATTCGGTGCTCTCCACTGACATTTATAAGCTGATCATCGGCTTGCAGGATTTCAACCGGAGCGCGGTTGTCAGTCTGCTTCTGCTGTGTCCCGCGCTGGTTGCATTCGCGATCGATTTTTTCATTCGCCGCAAGCAGCAGTCGCAACTCGGCGCGCGTTCCACGCCTTATCAGCCGAAACCCGCGCGCGGCTTCGACATGGCGATGCTCGGCTACTGCGGCCTCGTGTGCGCTCTGGTGCTGGCAGTGGTCGGCATTTCCGTGTTTGCCTCGTTCGTGAAGTTCTGGCCGTATCAGATGAGTCTCGGCTTGCAGCACTACAAGATGGGCCTGATCGGCGCCGGGATTTTCGACGCCTACAAGAACAGCCTGAAGATGGCGGCATGCGTGGCGATCGGCGGCACCATCATCGTGTTCGGCGGCGCGTATCTCGTCGAGAAGACGCGCGGACCGCGCTGGTTACGCGGCTTTATCAATCTGTGCGCGATTCTGCCGATGGGTGTGCCGGGACTCGTGCTGGGCATCAGCTACATCTTTCTTTTCAACTCGCCCGCCAACCCGCTCAACGGCCTTTACGGCACGCTCGCGATACTCGCGATCGTGACCGTGGTGCATTACTACTCGTCGAGTCATCTGACCGCCGTGACCGCGCTGCGTCAGATCGACAATGAGTTCGAGGCCGTCTCCGCGTCCTTAAAAGTGCCTTTCTACAGGACGTTTTTCCGCGTCACCGTGCCGGTCTGCCTGCCGTCCATCCTGCAGATTGCTCGCTATCTCTTCGTCAATGGCATGACGACCGTGTCCGCCGTCGCGTTTCTTTATTCACCCGACACGCAACCGGCCTCGGTCGCCATTCTCAATCTCGACGACGCCGGACAGATCGGACCGGCCGCGGCGATGGCCACGCTGGTTCTCGTGACAGCGGCGCTCGCCTGTCTGCTGTTTGCCGGCGTGTCGCATGGCGTATTGCGCAGAACCCAGGCATGGCGCACATCGCGTCGTGGCTGAAACAGAAACTTCATCTGGATCTACAAGGAGCTACCGTGAATCTGTCCTCCGCACCCATTCTGCTTACTCCTGGTCCGCTCACGACCTCCGAGCGCACGCGTCAGGCGATGCTGCGCGATTGGGGATCATGGGACGGCGATTTCAATCAGATCACCGCGCGCGTCCGCCAGCAGACGCTGCGCATCGTGCATGGCGAAGACACGCATGAGTGCGTGCCGTTGCAAGGCAGCGGCACCTTCTCCGTGGAAGCCGCGATCGGCACGCTGGTGCCACGCGACGGACGGGTGCTGGTGCCGAACAATGGCGCGTACTGCCAGCGTATCGCGAAGATTTGCCGCGCACTCGGCCGGCGCCATCAGACCATCGACTACCCGGAAGACACGCAGGTCAAAGCGGCGGATGTCGATCGCGCGCTGGCGGCCGACCCCGACATCACGCATGTGGCGCTCGTGCACTGCGAAACCGGGGCAGGCGTGCTCAACCCGCTCCACGAGATTGCCGAGGTGGTCGCGAAGCACGGGCGCAGTCTGATCATCGACGCGATGAGTTCGTTCGGCGCCATTGATATCGATGCACGCCGAACGCCGTTCGACGCAGTGGTGGCGGCCTCCGGGAAGTGTCTCGAAGGTGTGCCCGGCATGGGGTTCGTGATCATTCGCCGCAGCACGCTGGAGCGCTGCGAGGGCAATAGCCCATCGCTCGCGATGGATCTGTACGATCAGTGGGTCTATATGAACCGCACCACGCAATGGCGCTTCACGCCGCCTACCCATGTCGTCGCGGCACTCGACGAGGCCATTGCGCAATACGTGGAAGAGGGTGGTCTCGAAGCGCGCGGCGCACGCTATGCAGGCAATTGCCGCGCGCTGATCGAAGGCATGGCGGCACTCGGTTTTCGACCCTTTCTCGATCCGTCGATTCAGGCGCCGATCATCGTCACGTTTCATGCCCCCGACGATCCTCGCTATGACTTCAAGACCTTCTACACGGAAGTGAAAAAGCGCGGCTACATCCTGTACCCCGGCAAGCTGACCCAGTTGGAGACGTTCCGTGTCGGCTGTATCGGGCACTTCGGCGAATCGGGCATTCCGGGTGCGGTCGCGGCGATTGCCGACACGCTCAGAGTCATGGGAATCGAGCGGGTTTCGGCGAAAGCGCTGGCCTGAAGCGGCCGGCGCGGAGGCTTGTTCTTGCTTGAAGCGCGAGCAAGCCTCGCTTTCTCCGAATGGAATACAACCGTTGGGTCAATGCGAGCCATTTATGCGTCCGTTCTGGATTGAACAAGCACTCTTTGCCGACGGTTCGTTGGCGCCCGCCTTGCAAGGCGCGACGACTGCGGATGTCTGCATCGTCGGCGGTGGCTTCACCGGTTTGTGGACGGCCATTCAGGCCAAACAGAAAAAGCCCGACCTCGACATTGTGATCATCGAGAGCGATCTGTGCGGCGCGGGTGCGAGTGGCCGCAACGGTGGCTGTCTGCTGACGTGGTCGACCAAGTTCTTCACGTTGCGGCGACTGTTTGGCGAGGCGGAGGCGATCCGGCTCGTGAAAGCGTCCGAAGCGGCCGTCGGGCGGATTCGCGACTTCTGCGCCGACAACGCTATCGACGCCGAACTGCGGCTCGACGGCACGCTCTACACGGCGACTTCACGCGCGCAAATCGGCCTGCTCGACCCGGTCATTGCCGCGCTGAGCGAACACGGCATCAATTCGTATCAGCATCTTTCGCCACAAGAAGTGGCGAGCCGATCCGGCTCCGCGCGCAATCTCGGCGGCGTGTATTCGCCGGTCGCCGCAACGGTCCATCCGGGCAAGCTCGTGCGCGGGCTGCGGCGCGTCGCGATGGCGATGGGTATTCGTCTTTACGAGCGCACGCCGATGCTCGACTTCGCTGCCGGCGAACGCGTGACGGTGCGCACACCCGCCGGCAGCGTCACTGCGTCAAAACTGGTGCTCGCGATCAATGCGTGGATGGCGAGCCGCTTCCGGCAGTTCGAGCGGACGCTGGCGGTCGTTTCAAGCGACATGATCGTCACCGAGCGATGCCCGGAGTTGCTGCAGCAAATCGGTTTGAAAGACGGTGTGTCGGTGCTCGACTCGCGGATTTTCGTCTACTACTACCGCAGCACGCCGGACGGGCGCTTGATGCTGGGCAAGGGCGGCAACACGTTTGCGTGGCGAGGCCGGATCGCCCCGGTGTTCGATCAGCGCTCGCCTTATGAAGCCGATTTGACGCGCGGTCTGCACGAGTTCTTTCCGGCGCTGCGCGACGTGCCGGTCACTGCGAGCTGGAACGGCCCATCGGATCGGTCTGTCACCGGCTTTCCTTTTTTCGGCCGGCTCGACGGCGCGCCAAACGTGCTCTATGGCTTTGGCTATTCCGGCAATGGCGTTGGACCGACGTATATGGGCGGACAGATCCTGTCCTCGCTGCTGCTCGAACTCGACAACGAGTGGACGCGTAGTCCTTTGACGAATGGCCCGTTAGGGTATTTTCCGCCCGAACCGATCCGCTTCGTGGGCTCGATAACGGTGCGTGATGCAATCCGGCGCAAGGAACGTGCGGAAGACGAGGACCGCCAGCCGTGGCTCGTCGATCGCCTTCTCAGCAAACTGGCTAGCGCCGCCGGCAAGTCGGATAAAGGGTAGCGGCGCCGCTCAGCCGGTCTGGTTCGCGGTGGGCAGCGGCGCTGAAGCAACCCAGCGCTCGTGGGCGCGCCGCATTCTGGCGAGGCCGTGCGCCACGTGTTCCCGCACGAGCGCGACGGCGCGCTCGGCGTCGCCTTTCGCGAGTGCGTTGACGATTTTTTCGTGCTCCGTGACCGACGTTGTCAGCGCGCTCTTTTCCGTTTCGATGGCCGCTTGACGCAGTAACCCTAGCTGACGCACGAGATGGCGATACGTTTCGAGCAAATGCTGGTTGCCCACGCCCGAGACCATGGCGTCGTGCAACTGGACATTCAGTGTTGTGTACCGGGCGAGGTCGTGGTCTTTCTTCGCCGATTTCATCGCGGCGATGATGCCCTTGAGGGTGGCCAGCGTTTCAGGCGTCATTCGCTCGGCTAGTGCGCGGGCCACGGATTCGTCCAGCATTGCCCGCACTTCGTAGATCTCTTCCGCTTCGCGCAGCGACAACGCGCGCACCGTGACGCCACGGTTCTTTTCGGTTTTCAGCAAACCCGCCTGTTCCAGCGCTCGAAACGCTTCGCGCAAGGGTCCGCGCGACACGTTCAGCCGCGCGGAAACTTCGACTTCGTTCAACTTTTCGCCGGGGGCGAATTCGCCCGAGGCGATACCGCGTTCAAGCGTTTCCTGGACTAACGTGGCAAGCGAGTGCCGCTGCAGCAATTCAATCGCGCTGGATGGGGTTGGCGTGGTCATTGATGAGCGGTTGGAAGTGAGGGTTGGGAGTGCGTAGGGTTGGCTTTCCGAACATAGCGTGACGCCTTGTTTATTGTCAACAACGATCCGCACGGCGGTGCGGGCCGCGCAGGTTTCGATCAGGAGCTCGTGACCGTTGAACGCTCCGCGATGTCCGCCCAACTCCCGCTACTTCGCTGCTCCCGCTACTTCTGTGCGGCCAATACGGCCTGCGTGCCCGTCTCGAAGTCGGAGGCGTCGTGGCGCTCGTGTAATTGATCCGACAACTCGCCAAAGACACGGTTGACCATCCGTCCGCGACGCACGGCCGGGCGTTCGCCGATCGCATTGGCCCAGCGCTGAACGTGCCGATAGTCCTGCACCGACAGGAATTCGGCCGCATCGTAGAGCCACCCTTTGACGAGCCCGCCGTACCAAGGCCAGATCGCCATGTCGGCGATCGTGTACTCACCGCCCGCCACGTATTCGTTATTCGCGAGCCGCTGGTCGAGCACGTCGAGCTGACGTTTGACTTCCATGGCGAAGCGGTCGATCGCATATTCGATTTTTGTCGGCGCGTATGCGTAGAAGTGGCCGAGGCCGCCGCCCAGATACGGCGCGCTTCCCATCTGCCAGAACAACCACGACAGGCATTCGGCGCGAGCGCCGGGCTCGGTCGGCAAAAACGCGCCGAACTTTTCGGCGAGATAGAGCAGAATCGAGCCGGACTCGAAAACGCGGATCGGCTTGGGGCCGCTGCGATCCATCAGCGCGGGGATCTTGGAGTTCGGATTCACCTCCGCGAAGCCGCTGCCGAACTGATCGCCGTCGCCGATCCTGATCAGCCACGCGTCATACTCCGCGCCGCTATGACCGCTCGCCAGCAGTTCCTCGAGCAGTATCGTGACCTTCACGCCGTTGGGCGTTGCCAGCGAGTACAGCTGAAGAGGATGGCGGCCAACCGGCAGTTCCTTCTCGTGCGTGGCGCCCGCGATAGGGCGGTTGATGTTCGCGAAGCGGCCACCGTTCTCCTTGTTCCAGGTCCAGACTTTCGGCGGCACGTAATCGGCGCGGTCACTCATGCTCAAGCTCCTTGTGTCACGGGGACAGGTGTTTTCGCAGTGAGATTAACAAATCGGCGCGAAATGCGCTGGCGGCCGCGCGCCGCCAGGACATGGACCGGGCGCGGCCCGCAGCCTGTCGATCGTGCTTGCGATACGCGTTGGTGCCGCGCGATCCGCATGGACAGGAACGGGGAATGCTGAGGCAGGGAAATGCGCGTCTGCGCGATTCCCAAGCATCCGGCCACTCAGTCGTAGTGAAAAGATGCTTTGTGGGCTTACCATTTAACACATTGAAACCGCTTCGCATCCAATGCCTGACAAAGGAGCTCATGATGGACGATCCGTACGATCTTCAGCGCTTTGTCGATGCGCAGAACCCGGTCTATGCCGACGTTCGCGAAGAACTCGGCGCAGGGCGGAAGCGCAGCCACTGGATGTGGTTCGTATTTCCACAAATCAGCGGCCTCGGCTCGAGCGCGATGGCGCGCCGTTTTGCGATTTCGTCGTTGCCGGAGGCCGAGGCCTATATGCGGCATCCGGTGCTCGGCCAGCGTCTTCGGGAAACGGCGCGGCTCGTCAATCTGGTGCCGGACCGCTCGATCGAGGACATTTTCGGCTATCCGGATTATCTGAAGTTCCGCTCGTCGATGACGCTGTTCGCGCGCGCAACGAGCGACAACGAAGTGTTCGTCGAGGCGCTGCGCAAATATTTCGATGGCGAGGCCGATCCCGACACGCTGCGTTTGCTATAGATGCGGCGCAATCGGCCGTACATCGCGCGGTTGTGATTCGCGGCGTCACTTCGGGGAGCAAGAACGCATGCCAAAAGCTTCTGCATCGACTCCGTTTCGTGTTTTCGAGCGTGTGGTCATCAGCCTCTATGACGGTGGCGTCCTGTCGCCAGCGGTACTTGAACGTGTCATTGGGGCATTTGCGCAAGCGGGTACCGACTGGCGCAGCGCCTTGGGTGCGAGGTCCGTAGATAGCCGCTCGCTGCATGAAATCGTCGTGCTGACAATGCTACCGGGCGATGCCTTGAAATCGGCTTCAGCTTCGTTCATGACCGTGGTCGAACACATTGCCGGAGAGACGCTGCCGACTCGCACCACAAGCCAAACTGCAAGTGCAAGCGCCGACGAAGCTCGGCCTGCCCACGCAAAAAACAGAAAACAGGCCGATACGGACGACGACAACGCCACGGAAGAATTACTCGTGCAATTGTCCGGCAGCGCGCAACCGGACAAACGCCGGCGCACAAAAAAAGCGAGCCCGCCGGCCCGCTCGAATAGCTTCAATCCCTTCCTGAATGCGGCGTTGCCGCGTACAAAGAAGTCATGACGAACCACGGCTCGCCGCTGCTTTGTCGATTTCTTGCCGCCGCACGCCTGCGATTGATGTTCGTCAAACCCAATCAGCCCGCTGGACCGATGATGTCTTCACTACTCCGCCTGGACTCCATGGAGCACATCATGATCCGCTCAGAAAGCAGAATCATTTTTGCGGCAATCGCCGTATTCGTTGCACTGGCAGGTATTGGGGCGTCCATCCGCGGTTTGCTCTTCGACCAGCCGCCGGTGTTTCGCTACGGCGTCGCGGCCCTGATCGTCGGCGTCGCGTGCTTTGTCATGTTGCTCAATTCGACGGCCGACAGCGATCGGCAGAGGTAAGTGCAGGGTATTGCGCGGCAGTGCTTATGCAGGATCCTCGCGGTGCTCGCACTTCGCAGCTTCCGGCGTCTCGGCCGGATCCGCGGGCGACAGCCGCAGCGCGCCCCAACCGAGCGGCGCAAACACGCGGCCGCCAGCCAGTTCCACGAGTTCGACGAACCTTTCGAGCGACACCCCCGCGACGATCTGAACCGGCGCATTGTTGACGAAATCCTGAGTACGCAGCCATGGTGCGTCGCCGCTGTTGATTTCGTTGACGCTGCGCGCGCGACCGTCGTATCCGGCGTCGGGCGGCAACAGCGGCCCGTCGAACGCAACGGTCAGGATCTGCTGCGCCGCGTCCTCGTAAGGCAGGCCGGCGTGCCGCTCGTAGGGCGCGCGTTCCCAGCCGTCGCCCCATTGCTCGTTGAGCGGCAAGCGCGTGAAATAAGCCCACGGTACGCGCACGAAGCAAAGCCCATACGCGTGACGCACGCCGTCCAGATCGGTGCTCAGTCCCATGGCGATGGCCTCGGCAATGTGGATGAAATCAGCGCTTTACACGTCGCTGTCGGAAGCGAACAGGCCGTGTTCGGGCTGCACCCGTTCGTTGTCGATACATTGCACATGCCAATGGCCGGTCATCAGGGTGCGGCCGCGTTCCGCGCACCACTGGGCGCGTCCGGTCTCGCCTTCGAAGGGTCCGTCGAGTTCGTTCAGATCGAGCCCTTCGAGCACACAGACGGGCGTCGTGTCGTGCGGGCCGCACACGAGCGTGTTGCCGCAATCCATATGCAGCGTGCCCCAATCGGGCAGTTCGAGACCGAGGTGGCCTTCACGCGACCACTGCCGCGCATCCTTGTCGAGCCACAGGATTGCAAAAGCCATCGGATGGACACGATCGAACGTGTCGAGGTGGACAGTGAGACGCATGAAATTTCTCCGAAACGTACGGTCGTCGTTCAATCCAGGCGGGCCGCGGATAACGCGGCCTCGATGGGCGGGCTTATCGACTACGCATCGACTCCTTATTGACTCAATACCCATTGCACCAGCGTATGCGCGTCTTCAGCCGACAGCGGGCCGCCGCGTTCGCTCGGCGGCGGCATCGGCATATCGCCCCAATGCGCTTTGCCGCCAAGGCGCAACTTGTGCTCGAGCATGAACTGCGCGTTTGGCACGTTGCGATAACGCTCGGCGATCTGCTGGAACGACGGGGCGAGGAATGGCGCATCGTGTGTGTGGCAAAACATGCAGTGCTGCTGGTCGACCAGGGCGGTCGGTTCCGGTTCGGCATGAGCGGAGCCGACGGCCAGCACTAACACGGCACATGCGGACAGACAGTTTCGGACTAGGGCGATCACGGCACGCGCTCCTGTGCAAAGGATGAGTCCAGTGTACGGAGGCCAGATTGGGTGCCGTTGACTTTCGTCAATCAGGACGCAATGCCTGAATTTGACGTACTGTGTAGAGGTCCTATGCTGCTGACAGGCGGGCGACGCATAGGTCGCATTCGCCCCGGTGCGTGGCGCGCGACGCGTAGGTGCGCGAATACGACCGTTCCAGTCTTGCGACCTGCGCAGTGAACCAGGTGACGGTCATGAAGATTCATTTTCCTGAAGAGCTTCCGGAGTATTGTGCGCGCGATCTCGTCATCGCGTTTCCGGCCGAAGTGGACGGCGAGCGCGTGCAGTGCGCGATCACCGCTGAGGCGCTCGAAGATCATTTCGGTGCTGCGTCGCTGCGCGAAGACGATCTGATTGCCGCGTTCAACTCGAACCGGCATCCCATCGAACACGCTGCACGACAATTGCTCCACGAGATCGGCGGCAAACCGGTGCTGATGCATAGCGGTTACTTCCGCTTTTGCGAGTGAGCCCGTGCGAGGCAGCCGTCGGTCACTGCAGTGTCCTTATTGCCATGCCGCCGCGGCAGCACTCGATGTGTACGCCGGCTTACCCGGTTTGAGGAGAACCCTATGCGTGCGATGGTGTTCGACGGTAGCGCAGCGCTGCTGCGTGAGCAGGAGGTGCCGGATCCGACGCCCGGTCCCGGGCAGATTCTCATTCAGATTCACGCATGCGGCGTGTGCCGCACCGATCTCCATCTGGTCGATCATGAACTCGAGCATCCCAAGCAGCCTGTGATCCCAGGCCACGAGATCGTCGGCACCGTGGCGGGGCTCGGTGCAGGTGTGACGGGCTTCGCGCTCGGCGACCGGGTGGGCGTGCCATGGGTCGGCCATACCTGCGGGCATTGCCGCTACTGCCTGTCGGCGCGGGAAAATCTCTGCGACGCACCGGGCTTCACGGGCTACACGATCGACGGTGGTTACGCCGAACGCACCGTCGCCGACAGTCGCTACTGCTTCCATCTGCCCGCGCAGTACTCGGATATCGAAGCGGCGCCGTTACTGTGCGCGGGACTCATCGGATATCGCACGCTGAGCATGGCGGGCGACGCCCAACGGATCGGTATTTACGGTTTCGGCGCAGCGGCGCATATCGTCGCGCAGGTCGCGCGTCATCAAGGGCGCACGGTGTATGCGTTCACGCGCCCCGGCGATCACGCGGCCCAGCAACTCGCGCTGCGTCTCGGGGCAGCGTGGGCGGGCGGCAGCGACGAAACGCCTCCGGCCGAGTTGGATGCAGCCCTGATTTTTGCGCCGGTCGGCGCGCTCGTTCCGCAAGCATTGCGCGCTGTCGCGAAAGGGGGGACGGTTGTCTGCGGCGGGATCCACATGAGCGACATTCCGTCGTTCCCGTACGCATTTCTATGGGGCGAGCGGCACGTGGTATCCGTCGCCAATCTGACGCGCGAGGACGGACTCGCTTTCATGCGAATTGCTACCGAGCATCGTCTCGAGATCGACACGACAACTTATGCGCTGACGGAGGCGAACCGGGCGCTCAGCGATCTGCGGGAGGGCAAGTTGACAGGTGCCGCAGTGCTCGCCGTCGGGTAGCGTGCGCGGATACTCGCTCATTGGCGTGCTTTGACGCCTGTTTCGCGCTGGCGGCAGATCCTGATTTCCGAGCGAACTCCGAGCGCGAATCAAACCCGCACGAGACCCTCATGGTCGAGAATCCGGATATTCTTGCCGTGTGCGTCGAGCAATCCATCACGCTGGAATTTGGAGAGCATCCGGCTCACCGTTTCGAGCTTGATGCCGAGATAGCTGCCGATTTCCTCACGGGTCATGCGCAGGTAAAACTCGGCCGGCGAATAGCCGCGCATTCTCAAGCGGTCCGACAGATTCAGAAGGAACGTCGCGACGCGCTGTTCGGCGGACATCGTGCCGAGCAGCATCATCTGCGAGGATTCGCGCACGATCTCGCTGCCCATCATGCGGTGCACGTGTTGCTGGACCGCCTTGACCTCGCGACACATCGCTTCGAGTAGATGGAACGGGATAATGCACATCTTGCTGTCCTCGAGCGCGATGGCGTCGCAGTTGTGATGACCGGAGCACACGCCGTCCAGCCCAAGCGAATCGCCGGCGAGGTGAAAGCCTGTCACCTGTTCGCGGCCGTCGCGATGCATGACGACGGTCTTGAACGAGCCGACGCGCACCACGTAGATACTCTGGAACGAATCGTTCGCGCGATAAATGGTCTCGCCTTGCTTGATCGTGCGCGACGGGCAGATCAATGATTCGACCTGCTTGATCTCTGCCGCCGTCAGACCTTGCGGCATGCAGATCGAGCGCATCGAGCAGGTCGTGCAGCCCAGCGCGTCCTTGCGCGGCACTTGCACGGGCACCGGCACTTCCCGGGCAACGGGCGACATCGGCGGGAAGACGGCAACAGGCGCGGGGACGGAATAGGCGAGGACGTCAGACATGATGTGCTCCGGATTGTAGAAAGGCGCGCGTGCGATGTTCGCTGGCGATCCGCTGGATCGTGCTTCGTGCGAGATCGAATTCGCTGGTCTTGTCGAAAAAGTAGTGGGCACCGCTCATCAGGCATGCGCGCCGAAACCATGCACCCGAGTGGTTCGTCAGCACGATGGCGATTACGTGAGGCATTCTTTTGGCAAGCGATGCGAGCAACTCCATGCCCGTGCCTCCGCTCAGATGCAACTCCGTCACGACCAGATCGGCTGCGCCAGTCTCGACGCCTGCAAGCGCGGCGCCGGATTCCTCGGCTTCACCGACGATTTCCACGCCGTCCAGCGCGCCAAGCAGCGCGGCCATGCGGCGCCGGACCGATACTGCGTCGTCGACCAGAAAGACGCGGAGGGTAAGGTTCTCGGGGCTTGAGTTCATGGCTCGAAGTATCGGCTGCGCTGTCTCAAAATAAAATCGGCGCCGAATGAACTTCGAGTAGGTGAGCGTGAAGCTTTGTAGGGAGTTTCCTACATGGAGGCGGGGCGCACCAGGAGAGTCCCTGGGTGCGAAAGGAGCAGGCTTTGTGGTTCGGGCCGGATAGGGAACATGCGGCGCCGCCCGCGAGCGGAGGCGCCGCGAAGCCGTTTAGATGTCGGCGTCGTCGTCGGCGACCAGTTTGTGGCGCATCGCGTAGCGCACCAGGGCGGCCTCGTGCGGCATCTGCATCTTCTCCAGGATGCGCGTCTTGTACGTGCTGACGGTCTTGCTGCTCACACACAGTTCGACCGCGATTTCCGTGATCGTCTGGCCTGCGGCAATACGTTTCAGGACATCGAATTCCCGATCCGACAGACGCTGATGCGGCAGCAGATCGGCCGGTTCGTTCAGGCTCTGCGCGAACCGCTCGGCCATGGCAAGGCTGACGTAGACGCCGCCGGCAGCGACTTTGGTCACGGCGGCCACCAGTTCGGCGCTCGCGCTTTCTTTGGTCAGATAACCGGACGCGCCGGCCTTGAACGCCCGCACCGCATATTGCTGTTCGGCGTGCATGGTCAGCACGAGGATGCGCAGCGCCGGCTTTTCCTCCTTGATCTGCTTGATCAACTCGACGCCGTTGCGCCCCGGCATGGACAGATCGAGCACGAGGACGTCGGCAGCCCGCTCGCGGATCAGCGCAACGGTGCTGGCGCTGTCGTCTGCTTCGCCGATCACTTCGAAGCCGCTTGCGTTCTTCAGGATGTGGCGCAGACCGTCGCGCACCAGCGCGTGGTCGTCGGCGATCAGAACGCGGGTCATAGTTGCATCTCCTGCATCTGCACGTTTTCAGCCGGAATGGTGACGGTGAGCACAAAGCCCTGGCCGTGGGCGGTTTGAATGTCGACGGCGCCACCGAGCATGTGCGCGCGTTCGCGAACACCGAGCAGGCCGAAGGATTTGGCTGCCGGCTCGGCCGTGCGGTGCGCGCCGTGGCCATTATCGGCGATGCGCAGCACGAAGGTCTGATCGCCCGCCTGCAGGCTTAGCGTGACCAGCGTGGCGTCGGCATGGCGCGCCACGTTCGTCAGCGCTTCCTGCACGATCCGGAACAGCGCGGTGGCGCCTGCCGGGCTGAAACGCGCGTCGCCGGTTTCGATGTCACGCTCCACGTCGATGCCGTAGCGGTTGGTGAAGTCGGTGGCGAGCCACTCGATCGCGGGAATCAATCCGAGGTCGTCGAGCATGACCGGACGCAGATCGGCCGCGATGCGGCGGACCGAGGCCACGGTCACGTCGATCAGTCGGCGCATGCCTTGCAACTGTCCACGCACCGGCTCGCTTGCCGACCCGTCGAGCGCCTGTTCAACCGACGAAATGTCCATTTTCAGCGCGGTGAGTTGCTGGCCAAGGTCGTCGTGCAGTTCGCGCGCAATACGCGTTTTCTCGTCTTCACGGATATTCTGCAAATTGGCCGACAGCTCGCGCAACTCCTCGCGCGCCTGCCGTTGCGCGCGCTCTGCTTTGACGCGTTCCGTGATATCGCGCAGCATCACCGTATAGAGGCGGATGTCGCCATCGCGGATCTGCGAAATGGACGCCTCGAGCGGGAATTCCTCGCCGTTGGCGCGTAGGCCCGCCAGCACGCGTTGTTTGCCCATCTGGCGGTCGGATACGCCCGTCACGCCGAACTGCGCGACGTGCTGCGCGTGCGCCGCCCGAAACCGCTCCGGGATGAAACGGGCAAGCGGCGAACCGATCGCATCCATGGCGGAGCAGCCGAACACCTGTTCCGCCATCGGATTGAAGATGACGACCCGGTGCTGGTCGTCGATGGTGATGATCGCTTCCATCGACGAACGGATGATCGCCATCATGCGGGCTTCATTCACGGCGGACTGATCGTGCCGGGTGCTGGCCTCGCCGCGTGCGGATACGCTTTCGCGCCGCGCGCGCGCGAGCAAAAACGCGCTCGTGGCCAGCAGCAGGGCGGCGGCGACGCAAATCAGCAATGCCGGGTCGAACCAGTGCCGCGCTGTCAGCATGGCGGCCAGCGTGACGACGAACGAGGCAACGGCCGCGAGCGCGGGCCGCGCCGCAAACGAACCCGCAAACGAACCCGCAAACGAACCCAATCGCTCACGCAAATTCGCAGGGCGCGATGTGGGCGTCTTACCGCTGACGGACATGTGCATCTCTTTGGAATGACTGCGGACAAGGATAGCGCGCGCCGCCCGAGGGCGTCTGTACGGCGGCGTGCACGGCAAGCACGTCTATTCCGGGCGATTCCGTGGTTCGGGTGGCCGCAGGCCGGCGAAACACCGCGCGGAGAATTTGTGTTTGCGCTCATTGTCCGTGAAACGCCGGGTTCATGCCAGTCCCGCCGGGTGTCGCAGGCCGTGGGCGTCCGGCTCATTCCATCAAGACGGGCGCTCGCGCGCGCCCTCACTATCGACGCGGTGCTCAATGGGACATCAGCACCGGCACGGTCATGGACTGCAGCATGGTGCGCGTGACGCCGCCGAGCAGCCGCTCCTGCGCCCGCGCGTGGCCGTACGCACCCATGACCAGCAGATCGATGTGACGGTCGGCCAGCGCATTGAGCAGCATCGCGCCGGTGTGGACGCCGGACACTTTCGGCATGGCCGTGAAACCCGCCTCGATGCCGTGCCGCGCGAGCCAGGCCGCCACGTCGATGCCGCTCGGCGCGCCATACTGCGGATGGCGCTCGACCTTCATGATCGTGACGAACCCGGCGCCGCGGATGAGCGGCAGCGCATCGGTCACCGCCCGTGCGCATTCCCGGCCGCCGTCCCACGAGATCATCACATTCTCTATCTGAGGCCGTACCGGTCCCGCATACGGCAGTACGATCGCCGGCCGCCCGGAAGCAATGATCACGTCCTCGACGAAATCGCGCGCGATAAATGCGCTCCTGTCTTCCGGATCGTCCTAGCCGAGGATCAGCAGATCCGCGTGGCGCGCATGCAGGATCGCCGTGCCGGTCGGTGCTCCGCCTGGCGCGCGCCATTCGACGCTGCGCCCGGCGCGCTCCGCCGCGGCAAGGAAAACCGCGTGCGCGCTCTTGAGATTCTTGTCCCGTTGCACCTGACGGCTGGCGGTCCAGATGTCCTCTCCGTGCAGAAAGAGCGGTCCCTCGGGCTCGTCGCAAACCAGGTAGAGGCCGATCAGATGGGCGTCGTGGCGTGCGGCCAGGTCGAGCGCATAGTCGAGCCGGGCGGCGCTGTGAGCGCTGTCGTCGAGATGCACCAGCAGGGTTTTGCAGTTCATGACGGATCCTTGACAGGCTCGCTCTCGGCCTGTGCGGGGCTTGCGGCCGGCGCCGGGCAATGCGCGGAGATCAGCAATACCGGACAGGTGGCGATGCGCAGAAAATGTTCAGCCACGCTGCCAAGCACCAGCCGTTGCACACCGCGGCGGCCGTGCGTGCCCATCACGACGACGTCGGCGTTGAATTCCTGCGCGGCGAGCAGGATGCGGTGCGCGGTGTCGTCGCCCGTCAGGTCGGTTTCGACCATGCGCGAGGGTCCGTTCACGCCTGCCGCGGACATCAGCGCGGTGGCGTCGGCGAGCACGTGCTTGCCTTCCTCGACAAGGGCATCGCGCACATAGGACGGGTCGTAGCCGGGCACGTCGTAGGACATCAACGGCACGTCCACCACGTAAAGCGGCTGAAGCCGCGCGCCCGAGTCGCGCGCCAGTTCGATCGCGGCGGCCAGCGCGCGCGACGAGGTTTCGCTGCCGTCGACGGCAACCAGAATCTGTTTATACATGGCGAACTCTCCAGAATCAGAAGGACGGGTGCCGCGATCAGTGCGACATCAGTACCGGCACGGTCATCGAGCGCAGAATCGTGCGCGTAGCGCCGCCCATTACAAGTTCGCGCCAGCGGGCATGGCCATAAGCGCCCATCACCAGCAGATCGGCGCCGCTGTCGGCGACCTGCGAGAGCAGTACCTCGCCGACCAGTCCGCCGGGTCCCGTTTCGATGTCGGTGACCTCGACCCGCACGCCATGCCGCGCGATCACGGCGGCGATATCCGCGCCGGGAATGCGGACGCCTTCGCCGTTGTGCTCGCCATTGATCGTGAGAATCGTGGTGGCGCTCGCCGACTGCATGAACGGCAGTGCGTCGTGCACGGCGCGCGTGGCTTCGCGGCTGCCGTCCCACGCGACTAATACGCGGCCGCCCGTCGATCTTTCATTGCTGGCATACGGCACGAGCAATACCGGGCGGCCGCTCGACAGAACGAGGTTCTCCGGGAAGAAGTCGCCGACATACGACTCCGGATCCGCCGGATTGTCCTGACCGGCCACGATGAGGTCGGCGCAGCGACCCACGCGCGGGATGGCGACACTGGCGGGCTCGTCGATGGCGACCCATTCCCCCGAGACGCCGGCGCGCCGGAGTTCGGCGTGGAACAGCCGTTCGAGCGCCGCACTGCGCTCCGCGCGCATTTCCTGATGCGTTCGGTAATACTCCGCGGTTCCGGCCATCACATAGAGCGAACGCGGGTCCGGCGAGAACACGGCGAATGCGCCGGTCAGATGCGCGCCGAACTGATTGGCCAGACGCAGCGCGATCTCGAGCCGCGGATGGGCGTGCTGGCTGGTGTCCAGATGAACAACGATAGTTTTGTAGCTCATGACAGTCGCTCCGCGAGAGGGGTGACGCGCAGGCTTGACGCGCGAATCAGTGAGCTTGAGTCTAAGAACGGCGGCGCCGGTCTCATTGACGCAGATCAATGGTGCTTCCAGCGCGCCGCGTGAAAACGTTTTTTGACTTGCGTCATGAAGCCGCGCCTGCTCCCACCTATGCTCCGGACATGCATGGCGTCATGCGCGCTCGTGCGTTTTCCCCGGAAGGAGCGAGTCATGTCTGAAGCCCGTGTTCTAGTCGTCTTCTTTTCGCGTACCGGCACCACGCGCACGCTCGCGTTTGCGCTGGCAAAGATGCTGTCTGCCGATCTCGAAGAGATCTGCGATTGCACCGATCGGCGCGGTGGCTTGGGCTATATGCGCTGCCTGATCGACTCGTGGCTCAAGCGGCCCGCCGAGATCGTCCCGGCCGGGCGGGACACCGGGCAATACGATCTCGTGGTGGTGGGCACGCCCGTTTGGGGTGGCGCCGTCTCCGCACCGGTTCGCGCCTATCTGCTCGAAAACCGGTGGAAGTTCAGACATGTCGCGTTTTTTTGCAGCCTGGGCGGCCTCGGCAGTCAGGCCGCCTTCGACGAAATGCGCGCGCTGGCCGGCAAGGCGCCCGTCGCGCAATGCAAGGTGCGCGCAGCCGAAGTGCAGCGCGGCGCGGTGGCCGCTTCATTGGTGCTGTTCGTGAGCGTGCTGAAACGCCATCTCGCCAACTATGACGCGCTTGCATGGACTAGCTGAGCGACGCGCCGTTCAGGTCGGCAGCACGATCATCAGCGCTGCCGCGCGCGGCACCTTCGCCGCGACCGGTGTAAGGGCAAGAAGCCGCCGAGTCGCTGACGACTCGCCTACGAGTCGCCGTAAAAGTGAAAGCGCGAAAGCGCCCGTCATCGGACGCTCATCGGTCGCTTCGCAACAGGCTTAACCGGTCAGTGGCTGTGCAATGCGGAAACCGCGCCATACACCACACGCGGATCGTGCTGGCCCTTGTACACTGCCGGCGCGGATCTGTTCAGGCCGAGCAGCGTGTACACAGCCGTTTGCGCGGAACGTACCGAGTATTCGACCGTGAACACGACGTCGTTCGGCAACTCGCAAAACTGTCCGATGAACGCGAGGTTCGCCCAGCCCTCGGGCACCACCTGCGGGCGATCGCCGCGCCTGCGTCGCAGGAACTGGCTGGTAATGAACGGCATCAGACATGGAATGCAGACGGCGTCGTCGAGAATGCGCGGCGCTTCCGCCTGAATGTGCAGATGACCGAGCAGCTCCGTCATGATTTCGCGGCCGGTGCACTCGGCCATCGGCTTGTTGACGAAATTGCCCGGCCGGTCAACGTATAATCCATAACCCCAGAACACCTCGACGCCCTTCGGCTGACCCATGAAATGCGGCTGATGAGGCAGCACGATCGAGGCGAGCCAGTTCGAGTGCGGGAAGGTAATCAGGCCGCCTTCGCCGGGCACGTTGCCGCTCAGATCGCGGATCAGGCGGAACAGCGTGCGGTCGTGCAGCGTCGCGGTAAAGGAAAGCCAGGTCGATTCGTCGATGTGATCGGCGAAGACCGATGGATGGCCGAATTCGGCACGCCCCGCAGCGATGGTTTTCCACAGCGCCCACGCGCCGCTGCTGTCGTCATGGTCGAGCACGGCGGCGCGGTCCGTTCCGCCGAGGCTCGAACTTGCCGTCATTGAGCCGAGCGTGACGATGACCTTGTCCTGTGCGGCGACGGGGATCTCGATACGCCGGTCATCCTGTTCGCAGACAATGCCTGCCACCCGGTTCAGTTGGCCGCTTTCGTCATAACGCAGATCGACGACCCGCGTGTTGGTTCGAAATCTCACTCCGCGTTCGTCGAGCCATTTGCGCAGCGGCCGCACCATTGAATCGTACTGGTTGTAGACCGTGCGCATGATGCCGTGCAACTGGTTGAAGCCCGACGTCATATGCGCGAAACGCAGCAGGTAGCGCCGGAATTCGGCGGCGCTGTGCCAGGGTTGGAAGGCGAACGTCGTGCACCACATGTACCAGAAGTTGGTTTCGAAAAAGTCCGGCTCGAAGTGATCGGAAATGCGGCTGTCGCCGAGCATGGCTTCCGGTTCGATCGAGAGGCGGCCGAGCGTCAGCAGATGCGTTTCGGCGAGACCGTAAGAGGGCGCGTCCTCGCGCTGCCCGTCGCGCACGAAGCGTGCTTTCGACGACGTGCGGATCGTTTCGTTCCAGTCGAAGATTTCCTTCGTGACGCTACTGTGGCCGTCCAGCGTGGGAATCGAGTCGAACAGATCGTAGGTGCATAGATACTTGCTTTCGAGCATCCTGCCGCCGCGCACGACATAGCCTTCCTGTGGCGAGCCGGCGCCGTCCAGGCTGCCGCCGGGCTTGTCGAGCGCCTCGAGGATCGTGATGCGGGCGCCGGGCATATCGGCGTCGCGAATCAGAAAGGCGGCGGCCGCGAGTGACGCGATGCCGCCGCCGACGAGATAGAAATGGCCCGCTGCGTTCGCTTTGTCGCGGGCCGGATCCGCGGCCGCTTGCGTGGCCAGGTAATCGGAATTTTTCATGTGATGATCCCCCGAGGGATGATGGCCGTGGACGTATTGCTAAACCATACTCGCGCGGCGGGGGAATCTCGTTGAGTTGGATCAACGCGGTGCGACGGGGCCTGACAGGGCGGCGCGAGTGATCCGCGTGCCTGTTCGGCAAGCGAGCGCTAGCGGCCCGCTATCGGCCTCACACGAACCACCACGCGAGCACGACCGTTATCAGCACGACCGCCCACGACGGCACTCGCCACCACCCGAGCAGCACGAGCGCGGCGACGACCAGCGCGAAATCGCGGCCGGTGTGCACGGCGCTGGTCCACACGGGGTCGTACAGCGCGGCAAGCAGGATGCCGACTACGGCGGCGTTGATGCCGGCCATGGCGCGGCGCATCGACGCGAACGCGCGCAGCCTGCCCCAAAGCGGCAAGGCCGCGCCGACCAGCAGGAACGAGGGCAGGAAGATCGCCACCGTAGCGATCAGTGCGCCCGCGAAGCCTGCCGGATGACCGCTGCTGGTGGCGCCGAGAAATGCGGCAAACGAAAAGAGCGGGCCGGGGACCGCCTGCGCCGCGCCGTAGCCTGCCATGAAGGTGTTCGCGGGAACCCAGCCGCGCGGCACGACGACCGCTTCCAGCAGCGGCAACACCACATGGCCGCCGCCGAATACCAGCGAGCCCACCCGGTAGAACGCCGCAAACAGATCGAGCGGATAGCTTTGCAGATAGGCTGCTGCCGCAGGCAGGCCGAACAGTAGCAGTGCGAAGGCCGCGAGGCAGGCGAGCGCACCGGTTCTGGACCCGGGCATGCCGGGTGGCGCGCTCGGCACCTCGGTCGAAGTAGTCAGCAGCGCCGCGCCGGCCACCCCCGCGGTGACGATCGACGCGATCTGCCCGAGGCCCGCGCCGAGCAGGATCACAGTGATTGCGGAAGCCGCCGCGATTGTCGCGCGTAGGCGGTCGGGACAGAGCATGCGTCCCATCGACCAGACCGCCTGGACGACCACCGCGACCGCCGCGATTTTCAGCCCTCGCAGCAGATGAAGCGAGGTCGCATCCGACAGCAGCGTGAAGCCGTATGCGAAGACCACGAGCAGGAGCACCGATGGCAGCGTGAAGCCGAGCCAGGCTGCGAGCGCGCCGGCAATGCCGCCACGCAGACGGCCGATTGCGATGCCGACCTGGCTGCTGCCCGGCCCCGGCAAAAACTGGCACAGCGCGACCACGTCGCTGAACGTGTGTTCATCGAGCCAGCGGCGGCGGCTGACGAATTCATCGCGGAAATAGCCAAGGTGAGCCGCCGGGCCACCGAACGAAGTCAGGCCGAGCCTCAGAAAAATGCAGAACAGCGTCCACGGCGAGCTATGGGACGGCAGGTCGAAGGGCGTCTCTGTATTCGCGTCATGCATGGGAAAGTTCATACACCGGTTGTACCGCGTTGGGCTCCAGAAAATAGCACACGCCGCCCGTCCCCGGGGTGCTGCGTCTCGCCAACGCGGCCGCGTTCGAACACGCGCTCATGCAGGCTGCGCGGCTCTGCCCAGCCATTGATGCAGGTCAATCGCAACGCGCCAATAGTGCCGATGATCTCTTAATCGGCTCGTTGCCTATGTGGCTTCGCTGCAGCAACGGTCGACCGGCGGGACAGCACGCGCGGAGGCAGTATGGGAATTGATATGCAGATCGTCTACTTCGGATTTGCGGGATCCGCGCAAATCGAGTCCGAGGCAGCGGCGCAACTGGTGCGGCTCGAGCGGTTCGGCAGATTCATCTCCGGTTGCCATCTGGCGATCGAGGCCATTCACGAGCGGTCGCTCGACGACATGCCCGGCGCGCGAGGCGCCGCGCCAGGCGCGGCGCCGAACCACACCCTGTTCGACGCACGTCTCGATCTGGTGCTGCGCACGGGTGAACTGGTGCCGCTCGAACATCGCCAGGGTCACGATCCCGATGGCGCGATACGGGAGGCCTTCGATGCGGCCGAACGGCTTCTCGAACAGGGTGCCGCGCGCCACTGATTGGCAACGGATGTTTCAGCGTCTTCTTCAGGAGTGAGTCATGTACACCAACATCGTAGTGGCGCTCGACGGCAGTGAAGCCTCAAAGCGGGCGCTGTCCGAAGCGATCCAGCTCGCCAGGCTCGCGCGCGGCAAATTGACGGCGGTTTTCGTGCTGGATCAGTCGGCGGCCTTTACGTACGCGGGCGCCTGCGATCCGCATCTGCTGACAGACGCGGCGCGGCAGGTGGGGCAAAGCTTCCTGACCAGCGCGCTCGACCAGATGCGCGAACTCGATGTCGCGGGCGATACGGAAATCGTCGAGACGCAAGGCATTGCCGAGGACATTGCCAGCGCGTTGCTGCGCTGTGCGGAACGCCGTGGCGCGGACCTGGTCGTGATGGGCACGCACGGGCGCCGCGGTTTGCGGCGCATGGTGCTCGGGAGCGTGGCCGAGCGGTTCGCGCGCTTTGCGACGTGTCCGGTGCTGCTGGTTCGCGAAGAGGTGGACACGGAGCATGCCACACCGGCGTGATGCTCATCTCGCGGCGGCCCTGACTGATCAACGAGGAAAATCATGAAAGCATTGGTGTATCACGGCCCTGGAAAGAAATCGCTCGACGAGCGACCCATGCCGCAACTCGCCTGCGCCACCGACGCCATCGTCAAGGTGACGCGCACGACGATCTGCGGCACCGATCTTCACATCCTGAAGGGCGACGTTCCGACGTGCCAACCCGGCCGCATTCTCGGTCACGAAGGGGTGGGCATCGTGCAGCAGGTCGGCGCAGCGGTGAGTTCGTTGAAAGAGGGCGATCACGTGCTGATCTCGTGCATCTCCTCGTGCGGCAAGTGCGAGTATTGCCGGCGCGGTATGTATTCGCATTGCACGACCGGGGGCTGGATTCTCGGCAACCGCATCGACGGCACACAAGCAGAGTACGTGCGCATTCCGCATGCGGAGACGAGTCTTTATCCGATTCCCGCCGGTGCCGACGAAGAAGCGCTCGTGATGCTCTCCGACATCCTGCCGACCGGCTTCGAATGCGGCGTCCTCAATGGCAAGGTCCAGCCTGGCAGCACTGTCGCAATTGTCGGCGCGGGCCCGATCGGACTGGCGTCGCTGCTGACCGCGCAGTTCTATTCGCCGGCCCAGATCATCATGATCGATCGCGATGCAAGCCGCCTGGAGGTGGCGAGCCGTTTCGGGGCGACAGCGTGCATCGACAGCAGAGTGGCCGAACCCATAGCCGAGGTGATGAAACTGACCGGCCATGTCGGCGTGGATTGCGCGATCGAGGCGGTGGGCGTGCCTGAAACTTTCGAGTTGTGCGAGGCGCTGGTCGCCCCTGGCGGCGTGATCGCCAATATCGGCGTGCATGGGGTCAAGGCGGATCTGCATCTGGAAACGCTCTGGGACCGCAACATCTCCATCACCACACGCCTTGTCGATACCGTCAGTACGCCGATGTTGCTGAAGACGGTAGGTTCCGGCAAGCTCGATCCTGCCAGGCTGATCACCCACCGCTTCCATCTCGAAGACGTGTTGAACGCCTACGAGACTTTCGGCTCCGCGGCGGATTCCCATGCGTTGAAGGTCATCATCGAAATGTCGTAGCGGCGGTGTCGGGTCGGCACAGCCGGGAGCCAGGATGCTGGCGAGGAAGTCGATTCGATCCGCCGCAGCGCCGCTCAGTTCAGGGTGGCGCAACCGCGACGCTGTGGCAGCAGGCACCGTGAGCAGAAGGCCCAGGTTGCGCGTTGCGCAGCTTTTCCTGAACCACGGGTCCCTTACAGGAACGCTGAAAATGAGGGTTGCGCGCGTGCACTCACCGTGCACGCGCGGCATGGGATTGCTGCGGGGATTGGGATTGCTTCGGAAGAGATGAGCGAGGGCTAGTCGCTCATCGGTCAGGCGGCAGGTCCCGGCAAGGTCAGGCGGCGTCGGCGAACTGCGAAATCACCGCGGGGTTTTCCACCGTCGACGTGTCCTGCACGATGACCTCTCCTTTGGCCACCGAACGCAACAGCCTGCGTACCACCTTGCCGGAGCGCGTTTTCGGCATCGCGTCGCCGAAGCGGATGTCTTTGGGCTTGGCGATCGGGCCGATCTCCTTGCCGATCCACGCCCGCAATTCGTCGGCCACGCGCTTCGCGTCGGCTCCGGACGGGCGCTCGGCCTTCAGCACCACGAACGCGACGATCGCCTCGCCGGCTGTTTCATCGGGACGCCCGACCACCGCGGCTTCAGCCACCAACGGATGCGCGGCCAGCGCCGACTCGATTTCCATCGTCCCGAGCCGGTGCCCTGACACGTTCAGCACGTCGTCGATACGGCCAGTGATGGTGAAGTAGCCGGTGTCGCGGTCGCGGATCGCGCCATCGCCCGCGAGATAGAGCTTGCCGCCGAGTTCGTCGGGAAAATAGCCGTTGCGAAAGCGCTCCGGATTGCCCCAGATAGTCCGGATCATGGAAGGCCACGGTTTGCGGATGACGAGCACGCCGCCGTTTCCATTTGGCACTTCCTGCCCGGTGTCATCGACGATTGCCGCGTCGATACCGGGCATCGGCAAGGTGCATGAACCCGGCACGAGCGGCGTCACGCCCGGCAGCGGGGAGATCATGTGTCCGCCCGTTTCCGTCTGCCAGAAAGTGTCGAGCACAGGGCAACGGCCACCGCCCACGTGCCGCGCGTACCACGTCCAGGCGCTCGGGTTGATCGGCTCGCCGACCGTGCCGAGCAGACGCAGACTGCTCAGGTCGAAGCTGTCCGGATGCACCGCATGATTCGCCTCGGCGGATTTGATGAGCGAGCGGATAGCCGTCGGCGCCGTATAGAAGATGCTGACCTTGTGGCGCTGGATCATCTCCCAGAACCGTCCCGCGTTCGGGTAGGTGGGCACGCCTTCGAAAATGACCTGCGTCGCGCCGACCGCGGTCGGGCCATAGCAGATATAGGTGTGACCGGTGATCCAGCCGATGTCAGCCGTACACCAGAACACATCCGCCGGCTTGATGTCGAAGGTCCACTTCATCGTCACGGCAGCCCACAGCAAATAGCCGCCGGTGCTGTGCTGGACGCCTTTGGGCGTGCCCGTTGAACCGGAGGTATAGAGCACGAACAGCGGATGTTCCGCGCCGACCCACTCGGGTTCGCAGGTGTCCGGCTGGGCCGCTTCGAGTTCGTGAAGCCATTTGTCGCGCTCGGCAATCCACGGAATCTGGCCGCCCGTGCGCCGATAGATCGCCACCGTCTTGATGCCGGCGGTGCCGCCCATCGCAAGCGCTTCGTCGACGATCGCTTTGAGGGGCAGCGTCTTGCCGGCGCGAACCTGCTCGTCGGCGGTAATGATGGCGCACGCGCCGATATCGACGATGCGTTCATGCAGCGACTTGGCGGAGAAGCCGCCAAACACCACCGAGTGCGGTGCGCCGATGCGCGCGCACGCGAGCATCGCGACCACGCCTTCCACCGACATCGGCATATAGATCGCCACGCGGTCGCCTTTTTTCACGCCACGCGCTCGCAGCGCATTGGCGAGCCGGCATACGCGGTGATACAGGGCCTGATAGGTGACATGAGTGATCTTGCCGTCGTCCGATTCGAACACGATCGCGGTCTTCTCCGCCAGTCCGTTGATCAGATTGCGATCGAGGCAGTTGTACGACGCGTTCAGTTCGCCGTCTTCAAACCAGCGATAGAACGGCGCGTCCGTATCGTTCAGCACTTTCGTGAATGGGCGGCGCCAGTCCAGGTGTTCCCGGGCAAGACGCGCCCAGAAAGCTTCGTGATCCTGGCTCGCTTCGGCAACGAGGGCGCGATAGGCTTCCATGCCGTCGATGCTGGCATCCCGGGTAAGGGGTATTTGCAATGCGGTGGAGTCGGACGAGGCGGTATCGATGGTAGACATAGTCTCCTCACATGAGTCATGAAGGGATAAAGCATGTTAGTGCTTTACCGATGCGGGATGGCTCTTGTCGGCCATGCGGCGCCGGCATCCGAACTCGCATTGCAGCGTAGACGGGCCGGCGTCAGATCAGCGTGCGTATGGGCTCACTATGAAGGCGCGGCGGCCGGCGCCATTGATACACATCAACTGGAACGCGCCGCGCCGCCAAGGTCGCCGTGGGATTTTCCGCGCGCGACACGAGCCGCGGACGTCAAATGCGCAGACGTGAGGCAGTGGATGCCGCGCACAGGCGCCGCATCTGATCAGGATCGTTCAGGAGGCTGGATCGCCAAGATCGAAGTGGCCGACGGTTTGTGCCAGCACGGGCAAGCTGTCGCGCGAGAGACGCATTTCGGCGCCCAATGCGCTGCGGTTGAGCCAGCTTCGCGCGGCAACCGCGAGCCCCGCGGCGGCGCAAAACAGGTAGACGTTCTGCACGATCGTGCCAGCGCTTGCATACGCGAACGGCTCACGTTGCGACGGGGCGATGTCGTGCATGCGTGCGAGGTCAGCCACGTAGACCAGTTCGAGTGGCGCTTCGCCGACGAAGTCCTGGTAGCCCGTCAGTGCGCGCAAGTCGGCAGCGCTCACCAGTTCGAGGCAGTGTTCCGACGGGTCGTAGCGATACATGCCGCCAGCCAGCGCCGCATAGATGTCGATTTCGTGCAGGGCGAGGACTGATGGCGCCGTGCGTCCACCACTGTCATCGGCCCCGCTGCGGTTGACACCGTTGGCGGCCCAGAGCAACTGGCCAAGCGTTGCTTCGTCGAGTTGGGTCGTCGCGAAGCGGCGCGTGGTGCGCCGCTCCGAGAAGGCGTCCATGATCGGTCGGCCGCCGCTGCGCACAGGCGGTGGCAGCGTGATATGCGAGACCGGCTGGCCAACGACCGGGCGCGCGCGAGCGGGATCGCGCGTGGCGGTGCCGAGTCTGAAGAAGTGTTTCATCGCAGCCTCATCGAAAAGGCGTTGGGCAGGCGTCGGTCCTCAGGACACAACTTCGGCAAGCGGACGGCGCGGCGAATGAGGCGCCGGCTTGCCGCGGCCGACGCGCAGCAGCAGTTGCGGTACGGCGTCCATGGCCAGCGTGGCGCCCAGCCGCTCACGCAGAAGGGTCAGTTCGATCGGCTGGTTCAGATACGAGGCCGTGATCCCGGCGTTTGCGGCGACCAGCAACAGTCGTTCGAGCGCCTGGCCGGCTGCCAGCCACGCGGAGGCGTCGTCCGTCGATGTCGATATGCAGATGAGTAGCGGCGACCCCGCAGCCAGCGCATGATGGGCCGCGGCGAGTCCGCCGCCGAGGTCGAAGGTCCGGATTACCGACGTGAGCAACGGCGCGGCCAGATCGAGCAGCACGGTCATCCCGGCGGACAGCGCGGGCATGCCGTCTTCACGGCGCCGCGGATGAATCCAGCTAGCCAGTTCGCGGCGAAAACGCGGGTCCTTGAACTGGACCCGATCGGCCTCGGCGACCAGCTCGGCAAGACTCTCGCGCAGCGGCGCGCTGGAGATGCAGACCACATCCGCGCCTTCCGCCTCGGCGGCATCCGCGAGTTGTTGCTGGATCAGCGAGGGCAGCGGCTCATCCGCAAAAATTTCGCGGGTCGTGACGCGGCGAGAAATTGCCTGGAAGAGCGGCGCAAGACTGGCGTCGCAATGACCGTCGTAAACGATTCGCAAATGCGCCAGCACGTCGGGATCGGCGCGCGATGGAAACAGCGTGATGGCGTAGGCGAGCCCGAAGTAACTCAGCGCCACGCGCAGATTGAACAGCGCCGCGCCGCAACTCATGATCAGTTCGCGATCGAAGGGATCGACCACGGGCAGTGCGCGCAAACGATCCGCGCACACGGTCACGCTGTCGCCATCCAGGATGAAGTGCCACGGCTGCGTGTTGTGGTTGGACGGCGCCAGCACCGCATAGCGCAGCGCAAATCGCAGTTTTGCTTCGACGCTGGCGGTGGGGGCAAGCTGATGTTCGTCGACGGCCCAGGCGCCCGTCTGCGGCAGTGCGCTCATGTCATGGTCTCCTGCACGATTCCATTCTGCCACTGTGTCAGGTGCGCGCCGCGCGCGGATTGATCTGGATCAGTTCGAATTGAACGGAGAGCGACGGCTTCTATTCGTTGGACCGGTCGCTTGCGCCAGTCGACGTCGGCACGCTGTGGTCCGGCGCTGCATTCGCGATGGCGGCACACGGATCGACGCCCACCGTTCCCGCCGATCCGGGCAATTCGACGCTCTCGAGGTAAAGCGGCACCTCGCAGCGCCAGTGAAAGGTTTCCTCGATGTGACGGCGCATCGCGTCGGCGGCGGCGGGTTCACCGTGCGTGACGAAGGTGCGCTGCGGCGGCTGCGGAATCGAGCGTAGCCACGACAGTGTCTCGGCGTAATCGGCATGAGCCGACAACGACGACAGGCTCACCACCGAAGCGCGCACACGCACGTAGTCGCCGTGAATCTTGATCGTCGGCGCGCCGGCGGCGAGCGCCGCGCCGCGCGTGCCGGCCGCCTGGTAGCCGACCAGCGCGATCGTGTTGCGAGGATCGGGGGCGAAGGCTTTCAGGTGATGCACGACCCGGCCGCCCGTCGCCATGCCGCTGCCCGCGATGATGACTCGTGGACCATTCAGACCCAGAATTGCTTTGGATTCCTCGACGGTGTGCACCATGTGCGCGGCGTTGCTGATTGCGTTGGCTTCTGTCGAACTCAGCCGGTGTTCGCCGACGTGATGCCGGTACAGCTGCGTGACGCTCGTCGCCATCGGACTGTCGAGAAAAACCGGCACGTTCGCCATGCGGCCGGTGGCTTTCAGTTGCACGATGTAATGAAGGATCGATTGCGCGCGCCCGACCGCGAAACAGGGAATCACGACGACACCTCCGCGCCGGAAAGTGCTCGCGAAGACTTCCGCCAGTTCGGTGGCGGGATCGGTCCTGTCGTGCAGGCGGTCGCCGTAAGTGGATTCGACGACCAGGTAGTCGGCACGGGCGAGCGGCATAGGCGCGCGCATGATCGGGTCGTCTGGGCGGCCGAGGTCGCCGGAGAAGGCGATGACCTTGCCCTCGACGCACAGCACGACGCTCGCGGCGCCGAGAATGTGGCCGGCCGGCAGCAGGCGGAAACACGCATGGTCGTTCAATTGTTTCGGCACGTCGAACTCGCGCGGCTTGAGCAGCTCAAGCGCATTCTCGGCATCTTCCAGCGTATACAGCGGCAGCGCCGGATGATGTTTCGACAAACCGTGGCGGTTGGCGTAAGCGGCTTCTTCTTCCTGCAGTCTGGCGCTGTCGCGCAGCATCACCTGGCACAGGTCACGGGTGCCGCGAGTGCAATAGACCGGCCCGCGATAGCCCATGCGCCTGAGCACCGGCAGGTAGCCGCTGTGATCCAGATGCGCGTGGGTCAGGATAACGGCGTCCAGTTTTGCGACGTCGATTGGCAAGGGATTCCAGTTGCGCAGACGCTGATTCTTCGTGCCCTGAAACAGGCCACAGTCGATCAGAATCCGCAGCCCCGCGCCTTCCAGTAAATACTTCGAGCCGGTGACGGTTTCCGCCGCACCAAGAAAGGTCAGCTTCATGTCGCACCTTCCGTCAGAAATGGCCGCACATGGCCGTGAGGGATGTTCAACGCGCGTTCAACGCGCCGCGGCTTGCGTGGAGCCGTTGCAAAGCGCTCGAGCGAAGCGCCGGAAGGCGTTGAGCGAGCCGGCAATGCTCTGGTATTTTTCGCCGCCGATCTGGCCGTCGAGCGTGACCAGCATGCCCGCCTCGCGGGCCAGCGTGAGAATCCGGTTGATATCGTCGGTGGCGTCGAGTGCTTCGCGCAGCGTGCCGTCAGGCGACATCGTGTGGGCGTGCAAAGAGGTGGTCGGCATGATGGTCTCCTGATGACAGGGCAGGTATGACAAGACTGCGTTTCCTGCCGTGTGAACGTATCGATTGGTGTTTCGGATGAATTCAGTATTGGTCATCGAGCAGGCGGGATAAATCAGGTGTCGCTGAGACTAGGGTAGGTGTTGCTGCGTCAATGTCAGCCTTTCCCTACACGGCCGGCCACGATGGATGTTAGGGAAAACGCGGCGTAGCGCGATGCTGTTCCCACGCTGGACGATGATCCAGGTCAAATGTCTTCGGGCGTCCTGCCCATACTTTTGTAAATGGGTAGCTTTCTAAAAACAGGCCAGTGGTGTGCAACGGCGCATTGCGCGGTTGAACGTAACAATGGGCAGGCTGATATGAAATACGGGCGGCTGGCAGCTTTTGCGCTGCCGATAATCATCCTTGCTGGCTGCAGCACCGAAGCGAGTGTCGCTGCGCACCGCGACACCGAGATCGCGTTGGAAACGGCGCGCGATCAGGCGCACGTGGACTGTTCTTCTTCTGCCGAATGCGACCGGATATGGAGCCGCACGAGACTGTACGTGGCACAACGCTCAGTGACGCCGATCCGGCGCGCGGACGACACGACGATCGAAACGGCAGAGCCGCACATGTTCGGCGCCGTCTATGTGTGGGCAATGCGGACAAGCAACGCCAGCGGCGTGTCGACCATCGAGGTCAAAGGCATGTGCCGGGGTATGTACCGCGCGGACGGCAACCCCGGATGGTTGTACGGAACGTGTGCTAAACAGATCCGCTCGGTCGAAACGGATTTCCGCGCGTTCGTCGGCGCGGCGTCATGACGACGGTGGCGATATGAAGGAGAGTTGGTACATTGCCGGTCTCGCCGGCGTCGACCCTCACGACGACCCGCGAGCTGTGCGGGCATGGCGCTGGATGCAGTGGGCGCTGTTCGCTTTGAGCCTGCTTGCCATTCCCGCGTTCTATTTCGAACTGGCCGCCGCCTCCCCGTTTCATCTGGCCGGCCGTGCGCTCTACGCCTGCATGTCCGCCGGATACGTGGTGGTGCTGGCGCGAATGGCCTGTTTGAGCCGCAAGCCCAAGCGTTTCCTCATGCGCAACGGTTACGATGTCCTGATCGCGGCCAGCTCGGCGATCAGCGTGGCGTGGGGCGTGTCGACGTGGTCGTCTGCCGAATGGGTGTTGCGCATTGTTTTCGTGGGGCTGGTGGCGGCGCGCATCGTGTTGTCGTTACGAGGGTTTTTCTCGCCTGGGCGCCTGGGATTGCTGCTGGTGACAGCCGTGTTGCTGCTCGCGTCCGCGGGTGCGGGGTTTTACTGGCTCGAACCGGGCGTGCATACGTACGCTGAAGGCGTCTGGCTCGCATTCGAAAGCAGTGCGACAGTCGGCTATGGGGACATGGCGCCGACCACGCCCGCGTCACGTATTCTCGCGGCCTTCGTGGTGTTGCTCGGCTACGGTCTGTTGTCGCTGGTTTTTGCCAGCATTGCCGCGATTTTCGTCGAACAGGAAGAGCGGATTCTGCGGCGCGAAATGCATCGCGATATCAAGGCATTGCGCGACGAGATTGCCGAGCTGAGAAAGGATGTGCAGTCCGCAGGCGGCGAAACACGCGTTGCCGCGGTTGCAAGCGAGCCGGTCAGCCCGGCTGTGTCTCATCCGGGCGAATCGCGCTCAGCGGAATCCTCGCGGTGATTCGGAAGCCGTGGCCTCGCGCGGTGTTGATCGCCAGGTGGCCATGCAGTTGGCGTACGCGTTCGCCCATGCCGAGCAGACCGAACGAGCCGCGCCTGCCGGTGTCTTCGAGCAGCGCACCGCGGCCGTTGTCCTCGATATGAAGCGAGCAGGTGTTTGCGTCGCTCGATATTTCGACCACCACCCGGCTAGCCTGCGCATGCCGGGCCACATTCGTCAGCGCTTCCTGCACGATGCGAAAAAGCGCGGAAGACGCGGAGGGCGTGAAGCCCGTATCGTCGACGGTATTGTGAAGCGTGGCAATCACGTTGAAGCGTTGCGTGAAATCGTCCGTCAGCCATTCCAGCGCCGCGACGAGGCCGAGGTCGTCCAGCAATGGCGGGCGCAAGTCAGCGGCGATACGCCGTAGAGACGCCACCATAGCGTCGATCTGACGTTGCAGTTCGCTCGCGGCGGTGAGTCCTTCCGGATCACTCGCGTTCTCGCCCATGCGCCGTTCCAGCGCGACGACGCCCATCTTGAGCGCCGTGAGCTGCTGGCCGAGGTCGTCATGCAGTTCGCGGGCAATTCGTCTTTGCTCGTCTTCGCGCGTGTGCTGGATCTGCGCGGCCAGTTCGCTCGCATGCTCGAGTTCGGCGAGGCGCATACGTTCGGTCATGTCGCGCGTAACCTTGGCGAAACCGAGCAATGCACCGGCCGCATCATAAACTGCCGTGATCGTCACGTCCGCCCAGAACCGCGAGCCGTCGCGCCGAACGCGCCAGCCCTGATCCGCCACCCGGCCCTGCGCGATAGCGAGCGCCAGTTCGCGTTCCGGCTTCGCGGCGGCGACGTCTTCGGGTGTATAGAAGACCGAAAAATGGCGGCCGATGATTTCGTCGGGCGCATACCCCTTGATCTTGTGCGCGCCGCCGTTCCAGCTCGCCACGCGGCCGTCCTGATCGAGCATGAAGATCGCGTAATCCTGCACCGCGTCAATCAGCAGATGATAGCGGTCCTCCACCGGTACGTCGGAGTCGTTGGCTGAGGCGGATTTACGGTTTGCATCTTTCCAGTTGAATACCACTGGCATCTCCGAAAAGTTGGTCAATGGCGAACGACCGGTCCACTGCAATGATAGCGATATCCACCGAGGTTACGCCGAATAATTCCTTTTCGCCGACGATAGCCAGCGCAACTGCGCGTGCCATTCACGCGCGCAGCAAGCCATTCGATGATTGATGCATGTCAACCGGCTTCCAGGGGGCACGCCTACATTGGACTGACTACTGCCGTGCGCGTGCTCGTCGCTGCGTCCCACAGCGCGCAGGCGGATCGCTTCATCACGTCAGGAGGTCCATTATGACCGGCAAATCCGTCACGCCCTTCGAGCTGTTCCGCGCCAATCTCTCGTTCGTGCTGCAGGCGCTGAGCTTCGGCCACCAGGCCAGGCAGCAGGCATGCGAGTTCGAGATGCAGCGTATACGGCGTGATCTGGAGGCGGCACGCGCAATTGGCAATGCCGCTTCGGCGGCAAAGGACTGGAGCGCGCTCGCCGTATCGTGGCAAACGGTGTTGCGCGACTACATGGCGACCACCACCAATCTCTGGCAGCAAGGCCTCGGCGCGGCGGTGCGGCTGCAAACCGGATCCTTCGAAGGCATGCGTGAAGCGTTTGCGACCTGGCAGGCGGTTTCGACTGACCAATGGCCCACGCAGGCCGCGATGAATCCCGTCATGCAGCCTTGGCAGGAGTGGCTACAGCGCGTGGAAAGCGCGGCGGGCATGCCTCGCGGGCGAGCACTCGGCGGCGATGTCCTCCATGAACGCTAATCGGCGAGTTCGGCCCCGGCGCCGACCGCCGGTGGGCCAGCCGCAGGAGCGAGGGCATCCTGTCGGCTGAAGGCGTTGCGTCCATCAACGGCGACATGTACATGCGCTGAAACGTTGAAGGATTACCGTTTTGGCGGGCGTGTGCGTCCGCGCTAGCCACGCGCCGCTTCCGTCGACGCGGCCGCTTCGGGTTCGCACAGCCGCCGCAGCAGTTTTCGCCAGTAATCCAGACGGCCGAAATCAGCGAGCGGGACCTCCGTATCGAAGCTCACCGTTCGCTGCATTTCTTCGGCGGATAGCGGTTCCTCGTTGGCCATCTGGCGAATCAGCACGACCGGGCCGGCATCCGACGCAGTGTTCGAAGCGGCGGCGCGCGCCTGCACACGTTGTTCGAGTTGACGCGCTCGCGCATGAAAATCGAGCAGGAAAACGGGCACGCCGAGCGAGCGCGCGAGCGCGACGAAGCGGGCACGATGCGCTCGCTTGAGAAAAGTCGCGTCGACCAGCGCGGGGTAGCCCGCCAGCAGCACCTGTTGCGCCAGCCCTTGCAGCAGGTCGTAATGCTGATCGATCGAGTGCGGCGTGTACGCGTTTGCTGGCAGAGGCCGGGGATCGACGGGGGTGAACGGACGACCGCGTTTGCGCTCGATATCGCTCGACAGTCGCACGGCGCCGAGCAGGTTCACTAACGCTTCGCTCGCCACCGATTTGCCCGATCCGCAATAGCCGTGACATAGCAGCAAGTAGTGCCGCTGTGGCGCGCTCAGGCGCTCCGCCAGATTCAGGTAGGCAGCGGCTCGCGCGAAGTGCTCATCGTGCGGTTGATTTCGTGTTTTCAACAAGGCGACGAGGGCACGCACCAGCGCGCGATAGACCATGTAGTAACGCAGCGCAGGCAACGCCGCGAAATCTCCCGTGCGTTGCAGCCAGCCGTTCAACAGCCGTGCTGCCAGATCCTGCCGTCCGCATGCCTGCAGATCCATCAAGGGAAAGCTCAGGTCGCTGGCGACGTCGATCCAGCGCAAGGCGTCGTCGAACTCGATGCAATCGAACATGAGCACGCGCTTGCCGCGGCGCACGATGTTGTCGAGGTGCAGGTCTCCATGACACTCGCGCACAAAGCCGCCTCTACGGCGCGCGTCGAAGTGCCCGGCAAGGCGTTTGCCTTCGCTCTCGCACCAGGCAGAGAGGCGCGCAGGCAAGCGCGCCCCGGTCTCACGTTCGAGCGCCTCCAGCACGGTACGCATCTGCTGCTGAACAAACGGCGCCGACCCGAAGACCGCGCGAGTCGGCTTGCGTGGTGACTGCCGGTGGACCGTGGCGAGTTGCGCGGCCAAGGCGTCTATTTCGGCAAAGCCGAGTTCGCCGCGCGCCTGCAACGCCTTGAACACGTCGTGTTCGTCGAAGCGTCGCATCCGGACCGCGTGCTCGGCGGTTCCGCCTGTCCCTGCGATGCGATACGCGCGTCCGCGGCGCGTAATCGATACGACGCCGCAATAGAGTTCACGTGCGAGCCGCCGGTTCAGTCTGAACTCGTCGGCGCACGAGCGCTCGCGCGCTTGCCCCTGCGTGAAGTCCACGAAGCCAGGATCGACGCGCTTCTTCACTTTGTATGCGTAACGCCCGGCCAGGTACACGACCGAAATATGTGTCTCGATACGGCGAATGCGTCCCGCCGGATGGCCGTAGGTAGACGACCTCTGCATGGCGCGGTCGAGCGCACGCCAGCCTCGTTGCGCGAGCCGCTCGCGCTGCCCTAGGTGAACCGGACGCTGATGTGCCGGTGAAAAGTCAGCGGGCATGGAACTCTCCGTCGCACGATCATGGTTCTTTCAGAATAGATGCGGCCCATCGTGCGGGGTTGACCGACGTCATGCTTTTCGAGGTGTCGGACTGCGTTGTGGGCCGCTTGACACACGTCAATTCGCGAGTCGAAGGCGAGCATAGAGTTACCGGTACAGCCTGCTCGTCGCGACGGTGAACACCGTGCATCGAGGCGCGCTGCAGTGCACCGCTCCCGTCCTGAAGATCTAGCGTGAAAGAGGCGGTATGAGGCGTGCGACGCGAATGCAAATCCATGATGTGATTGACTAAATCAGGAGCAGTACGATGAGCAACTTGAGCCGATTTGATCCGTTTCCCCTCGAACCCATGTCCGAACTCTTTCAAGGTTTGTTCCGGCCGCTGCGCGGCGCGGGCGGCGAAGCGCCGCTTGCCGATATCAAGGTCGACGTGACGGAAAGCGATAACGCGTACACCGTGAAGGCCGAACTGCCGGGCGTCGAGAAAAAGGACATCGACGTAAAAATCGACGGCAACCTTGTTTCGATCAGCGCGAAAGTCGAGCGGAATCAGGAAATGAAAGAGGGCGAACGGGTGATTCGCCGGGAACGCTATGCAGGCGCTGTCAGCCGCGCCTTTTCATTGGCGAGCGAAGTCGACGAGAGCGCGGCGGCAGCGGAGTACAAAGATGGCGTGCTCTCGCTCACGCTGCCGAAGAAGGCGGCTTCCGAACGCAAGCGCCTGCAGATCAATTGATCCGGGGCCGCGCGGAGCACCGCGGTTTCGTGGGCCGCGCGGGCTTTTAGCCGTATGCCAACAAGGAGCACGCAATGAAGTCGGACATGGAATTGAAGCAGCAGGTCGAAGACGAACTGGCTTGGGATCCTGCGGTGACCGTCACGGACATCGGCGTTGAAGTGCATGACCGGGTCGTGACGTTGTCCGGGCATCCAGTGAGCTATGCGGAGAAGCTCGCGGCGGAAAAGGCCGCGCAACGTGTGGCCGGCGTGAAGGCGGTCGTAGTGGAACTGAACGTTCGCCTGCCGCATTCCGATGTGCGCACCGACGAAGAAATCGCCAACGCCGTTCGTTCCATCTTGCGCTGGACGGTCGGTTTGAGCGAAGAGTCGGTCAAGGTGCAGGTCGAGAAAGGTTGGGTGACGTTGAGCGGCGAGGTCGACTGGGCGTATCAGAGCCATGTCGCGATGCGTACCGTGTCGCACATGCGCGGCGTGACAGGGGTGTCGAACCTCGTGCGGATCGGCGGCAACGTGGCCGCGCTCGATATCGGCGAACAGATCGGCAAGGCGCTGCAACGTCACGCCGAACGCGAGGCGAAGCACATTGCCGTGAAGGTGGATGACGGAACCGTCACGCTGACGGGCTCGGTCGATTCGATGGCGGAGCGCTCCGCCGTGCGAGGTGCGGCGTGGTCGGCGCCGGGTGTCCATGCGGTTATCGACAATCTGACCGTGGGATAGACAGGCGCCATGCGCCGCCTGGCTGCGGACGGGACGGGCGCCGCGCAGGTGGCGTAAGCCGTGCGCGGGTGCATGAACGGTGCAGCATGGACGGCAGTCCATGGGCGGCGCACATTATCAAGGAGCGACACATGACGATCTCGGGTAGTGTGGGTGACGGCGACTGGTCGGTCGCCGCAACCACACATCGCACAGCGGGCGGCTTCGATTGCTCGATCCAGCTCAGCCACCACACCCCAGAGGGCATCTTCAAACACGAGTTCAGACACAGCAGTGTTTTTCCCACCGAGCGCGAAGCGGTTCTGGCGGGTTTGCGCGAAGGCATGGACTGGGTCCGCCTCAAGATGTCGAATACGCTATCGGTTCTGCCGGGGGGATGTCCGACCGAACCTAAGTGATTTACTGACTTCTGTCGCGCGTTCGGTTTAGTTCGCTTTTTTTAGTTCGCTTATATCGCCATCCCGTCACTCGCTCAGTCGAGTTTCAGTCGAGCTTCAGGACAATACGTCCATCTACCTTGCCGCTCTTCAAATCGGCGAAAACCTGATTGATATTGTCCAGCCGATCGAGATGGATTCGAGCGCGCACACGGCCTTGCGCCGCAAATTCGAGCGATTCCTGCAAGTCCTTGCGCGTGCCGACAATGGAGCCGCGCACGGTAATGCCGTTGAGCACGGTCGAAAAAATCGGCAGCGGGAATTCGCCCGGCGGCAGACCATTCAGCGCAATGGTGCCGCCGCGCCGCACCATGCCCAGTGCCTGAGCGAAGGCGCCGCGCGATACGGCGGTGACGAGTACCCCGTGCGTTCCGCCGATTTCCTTCTGGATCGCCGCCGCGGCGTCGCATTCGGAAGCATTGAACGTGAGCGTAGCGCCGAGTTCGCGGGCGAGAGCGAGCTTATCCGCTGAGATGTCGACCGCTACCACGCGCAGGCCCATGGCAATCGCGTATTGAACCGCGACGTGGCCGAGCCCGCCGATCCCCGAAATCGTGATCCATTGACCCGGCCGCGTGTCCGTCATGCGGATGCCTTTGTAGACGGTCACGCCCGCGCAGAGGATCGGCGCGATATCTTCGAACGTGACTTCCGCTGGCAGATGGCCGACATAGTCCGGATCGGCCAGCACGTACTCCGCGTAGGCGCCGTTCACCGAATAGCCCGTATTCTGCTGCTCATGGCACAAGGTTTCCCAGCCGCCAAGGCAGTGCTCGCAATGACCGCAGGCGGTATAAAGCCACGGCACGCCGACTCGATCGCCTTCCTTCACGTGTTTGACGCCCTCGCCCACGGCAGCGACATAGCCGACTCCTTCATGGCCGGGAATGAAGGGCAGCGTGGGCTTGACCGGCCAGTCGCCGTCAGCCGCGTGCAGATCCGTGTGACATACGCCGGACGCCTTGATGTTGACGAGAATCTGACCGCGACCGGGCTTCGGGACGGGGACCTCTTCGATGCGCAGCGGAGCGCCGAACTCGTGAACCACAGCAGCTTTCATCACTTGGGCCATAACCTTTCTCCAGACGTTGAACGCGTGGCGACCAGTATCTCTGTCATGCATACGGTGCAATTGACTTGGGTCATCCAATGGCTACGCGGCGCTATTCGGATCACGCTCGCGCTGTACCACCTTGGAGATGATCCACGTCAAACGGGAGGATGCCGTGGCGGCCTAATCTGAAGTCACCCGAGGGCTCACCGGCTTCGAGATATTGACGATCGAGGCGGGTCGATCCCGCGAATTCAATGATCCTAACTGTTCAGGAGGCTCACTATGCGCGCATCCGATGTCATGACCACCAACGTCATCTCTGTCACCCCCGACATGACTGTGCGGGACGTCGCCAGAATTTTCGTCGACAACGGCATCAGCGGTGCGCCGGTGCTGGATCCGGAGGGTCGTATCACGGGCATGATCAGCGAGGGCGATCTGCTTCGCCGCACCGAAATCGGCACCGACGAGCGCAAGCGCGCTTCCTGGCTCGACGTCTGGTCCGCGAACCATGAAGCGCGGGATTACATCAAGACCCATGCGGTGAAGGTGCGCGACGTCATGACCGCCGACGTGGTGACCGTGCAACCCGACACGCCACTTGGCGAAGTGGCCGGCATTCTCGAGACGCGGCGCATCAAACGTGTACCCGTGACGCAAGCGGGACGGCTCGTGGGTCTCGTGAGCCGCGCCAATCTCGTGCAGGCGCTCGCAAGCGTGCCGGACGAACCGACATCGGATGTGACGCTCTCGGACGCCGAGATCCGCGCGATGCTGATGGGCGAACTGGCGGGCCGCAAATGGAGCTTCGCCGGCCGCAATATCGTCGTTACCGATGGCGTGGTGCATCTGTGGGGCGTATTTCATGCGCTGGAAGCCGTCGACGCAGTTCGCGTGGCGGCGCAGAACATTCCCGGCGTCAAACGTGTGGAGGATCACACCGAGCCGTATCCAGTCATGCCGGGCATCTAGCGGACCAGCGAGCCGGCGCGTTTCGGCAATCAATTTTTGGAGGCATGATGGCTCAGATCATTCCCGGGCAATGGCTCAACATGGAAAGCGCCGGTTTCGACAATCTGTTCGGCGTTACGACGCGCAGCTTCGAGGCTTTCGAGCGGCTCACCGCGTTGAACCTGGAGGCGATCCGGTTTGGACTTGCCGAAACGCAGGAGGCGATGGCACGGACATGCGCGGCAGACAATCTGCCGGAGATGCTGTGTCTTCCCACGTTGCTGGCGCCTGTGGGCGTGGCCCAGGCGCTCTCGTACAGCCGGCAGTTCTTCGAGATCCTGTCTGACCTGCAGCGGGACGCCGCGCCGCCCGCCGTTGGCGCGGGTCGGCAACGGCATCCGGCCGACAGCCTGGTGGGCGGCCTCGCCACCCAGTCGCTCGTGCCTGCCGAGGTGGTGGGCGAGCCGCAGACGTCTGCCGCGCCCGCCGTCGCAGGGGCGGACGCTACTGAAAATGAGAAAACGTCCGGGCACAAAAAGCCCATCCAACCGATGCACACGGAATAGCGGACTTCGGTTGGAGGTTAGGTCAGTGTCGAGTCGGTGTCGAAGCTGCGCATCGTGCGCCGACTTTAAGCGAGGGTCGCCACAAGCACGGCCTTGATGGTGTGCATGCGGTTCTCGGCTTGGGTAAAGACGATCGACGCATCCGATTCGAACACCTCGTCGCTGACTTCGAGTTCGGTCACGCCGAAATGCTCGTGGACCATCCGGCCGGTTTCGGTGTCCAGATTGTGATAGGCCGGCAGGCAATGCATGAAGCGGGTGCGCGGGTTGCCGGTCGCTTTCATCAGCGCGGCGTTGACCTGATAGGGTTGCAGGAGTTCGATCCTCGGACCCCACGCGTCCACAGGTTCGCCCATCGACACCCAGACGTCCGTGTAGACGAAATCGACGCCGCTCACCGCCTCATGCGGGTCCTCGACGATCGTCACGCCGGCGCCGGTGCGCTCGGCGAGCAGGCGCATTTGCGCGACCAGTTCGTCATGCGGCCACAATTCGCGTGGCGCCGCGATGCGCACGTCCATGCCCATCTGCACGCCGCCGATCAGCAGCGAGTTGCCCATGTTGAAGCGAGCGTCGCCGAGGTAGCAGAACGACAGCTCATGCAACGGCTTCTCGCCGAATTCCTGCATGGTGAGCAGGTCGGCGAGCACCTGGGTCGGATGGAACTCGTCGGTGAGGCCGTTCCAGACCGGAACATGCGAATAGGTCGCAAGATCTTCGACCACGCTCTGATGGAAGCCTCGGTATTCGATACCGTCGTAGAGCCGTCCGAGTACCCGTGCCGTGTCCTTGAGCGACTCCTTGCGGCCGAGTTGCGAACTTGCGGAGTCGATATAGGTGACGTGGCCGCCCTGGTCGTGCACGGCAACTTCGAATGCGCAGCGCGTGCGCGTCGAGGTCTTTTCGAAAATCAACGCGATGTTCTTGCCGTTGAGCCGCGGGACTTCGTTGCCCGCGTATTTGGCGCGCTTCAGTTCGGCGGCGAGATCGAGCAGGAAGCGAATATCGCGCGGCGCGAAGTCCTGCATGTTCAGCAGACTGCGATTGCGTAGATTGAATGCCATAGGCGAATTCTCCAAAGGGTGCGGCGCGTGTTTCGCGTCAGAGGGTCAGAGGGGGGCGCGTTCGATCGGGCAGGTCATGCAATGGCCGCCGCCGCGTCCGCGGCCCAACTCGCCGCTCGGGATCGTGATGACTTCCACTCCCGCCTTGCGCAGGAGCGTGTTGGTGTACACATTGCGGTTGTAGGCGACGACGATGCCCGGCGCGAGCGCGATCACGTTGTTGCCGTCGTCCCATTGCTCGCGCTCGGATTCCCACGTGTCGCCGCCGGTGGCGACGGTGCGCAGCGTGCCGATGCCCAGCGCCTGCCCGACCACTTGCAGAAACGGTGCGCTTTCGGGGCGCACGTCGAGCTGGCCCGGCAGCTTGCCGGGGCGCAGACTCGTGCAACGGATGGCATCGACCACTTCTGGAAAGATCGTGACCAGATCGCGATCGCAGAAGGTGAATACGGTGTCGAGGTGCATCGCGCCGCGCGAGCGCGGCAGTTGTGCGGCGATCACCTGCTTGACCGATTCGCGAGCGAACAGCGCGCGTGCGAGTTGCGCGACACCTTGCGGCGAGGTCCGCTCGCCCATGCCGATCAGCACGAGGTCGCGCGACAGCGGCATGACATCGCCGCCCTCGAGCGTCGCGCCACCGTGCTCCGCCTCCGGGCCGCCCCACCAGATGCGCGTCCCGCTGCTGAAGAGCGGATGAAAGCGGTAAATCGCGGCGGCGAGCAGCGTTTCCTGTTGCCGCGCCGGCCAGTACATCGATCCGAGCACGAGGCCGTCGTTGATCCAGCAACTGCTGTCGCGCGTAAAGAGCGTGTTGGGTAGCGGCGGGAGAATAAATCCCGCGGGCGGCGTGCATTGCGCGAGCAACCCGTCTGCCTTGAACGGCAATTCCGCCCGAACGATTCCGCCGATCAGGCGAGTCGCCAGTTCACTCGACTCCATCTCCTGGAGCCACGGCCGCAGTTGTGCCGCCAGTTCCGCATCCACGGTGCCGGGCGCGAGCTTGTGTTCCAGGATCCAGTCGCGCGCCTCACGGCCTCGCAGGATGTCGGCCAGCAGATCGTGCATTTCGAGCACATCGACGCCGTGCTCCTGCATCGTGCTGACAAACGCGTAATGGTCGTTCTTCGCCTGCGATACCCACAGCACGTCGTCGAACAGCAAGTCGCGGCAATTGGCGGGTGTCAGGCGTGCCTGCGCAAGTCCCGGGCGGCAGACCATGACCTTGCGCAGCGTGCCTGTTTCGGAATAGACGCCGAATGTCATCGGGTTTTTCTCCTGAAGTCGCCGGATTACAAGCCGAGCGCGCCGGTGGACAGCAGCCATGCCGCCACGGCCGCCAGAACGAGCAGGCCCGCGAGGATCACCGCTTCGAACGGCTTGAACAGACGTGCGCTGCGTTCGCGCTTTGCCCAGCCGTACAGAAGCACGCCAGGCGCATAGAGCAGGGCGGAGAGCAGCAGATACTTGGGCCCGGCGGCGTAGAGCAGCCAGCAGCAATAAACGGTTGCGGCCGCACCGATCAGCATGTCGCGGGTTCGGGTGCCTTCCGCCGCCGCGTAGCCCTCGCCGCGTATGGCGATGCGAGTCGCGTAGACGGCGGAGAACAGGTACGGGATCAGGATCATCGAAGTCGCGAGCGAGATCAGCGCCAGATAAGTCGCGTTGGAGACGAGCGTGATGATGAGAAACAGTTGCACGAGTCCGTTCGTGACCCAGAGTGCATTGGCAGGGACGCCGTGACTGTTTTCGCGCGCCAGAAACTTCGGCATGACGCCGCCGCTCGCCGGCGTGAAGAGCGTTTCCGCCGCCAGCAGGGTCCACGCCAGTAACGCGCCGCCGACCGATACCAGCAGGCCGAGACTGATGAGCACCGCGCCCCAGGCGCCGACGGCCTTGTCGAGCACGCCGGCCATTGACGGATTCTTCATCGCGGCGAGTTCGCCCTGCGGGACGATCCCGAGCGACAGCAGGGAGACCGCCATCAGCAGGACCAGTACGACCGCGAAGCCGAGCAGGGTGGCGCGCCCGATATCCTCGCGCCGCTGCGCGCGGGCTGAGAACACGCTGGCGCCTTCGATGCCGATGAACACCCAGACGGTAATCAGCATGGTGCTTTTGACCTGCGTGAAGACGCTGCCGAGCTTCGCATTGCCCCAGAAGTCCTGCGCAATCACATGGCTTCTGAATGCAATGGCCGCAAGCACGATGAACAGCACGAGCGGAATCACCTTGGCAACGGTGGTGATCGCGTTGAGCACCGCCGCGCTGCGTACGCCGCGCAGGATCACCGCATGCATGATCCATAGCGCGATGGAGGCGCCCAGCACGGCCGCGGGCGTATTGCCCTCGCCGAAGACGGGGAAAAAGTAGCCGAGCGTGCCGAACACGATGACGAGATAGCCGACGTTGCCGATCCACGCGCTGACCCAGTAACCCCAAGCCGAATTGAAGCCGACGAAGTCGCCGGCACCGGCCCGCGCGTAAGCGTAGATGCCGTTGTCGAGTTCGGGCTTGCGGGTCGTGAGCGTCTGGTAGACGAAGGCGAGCATCAACATGCCGACGCCGGTGATCAGCCAGCCGATCAGGACAGCCGCGGCGCCCGCGCCGGAAGCCATGTTCTGCGGCAGGGAAAACACGCCGCTGCCGATCATCGAACCGATCACCAGCGCGGTGAGCAGGCCGAGCCGCAATGGTTTTGCCACGGCATTGCCACTCCGGCCGGCCGGGGCGGGAGTGGCGGGTGCCGCAAATGAATCTGCCAGGTTCTTCATGACGGACCTCACCGTTCTTCAGATAGCTGGATTAGGTCACTTCGTGAAGGCTTGGCCGTTGATCTGGATCAGTCCGCGCAAGGTCGCGCCTTAGCGGGGGCATGTCAGGCGATTGGGCGAACGGTTTGCGCGGGTTTGTTCGCGGCCTACGTATTTCTTGCTCTTATCTCTCAGACATTTGATGAAAGTCAGATTCGCGGCGCATTCCAGGAATATCTTTTGATTGGTCAATCACCGCCGCGCAAACCCGCAAATCCCGACCATGCCCACTCGTCCAGCAGCAGCGTTTTCAGCCAGCCCGTCGACTGCACGGGATGGCTGCATCGTTGCCGTGCGCGGCGCGATCGTCGATGTCCGGTTCGACGGTGATTCGCTTCCCGCCGTCGGCGATGCGCTCGTTGTCATGCCGGACGATCTCGCGCCGGTGCTCGCCGAGGTGCAGGCGCATCTGAGCGAAACCATGGTGCGCGCGCTGGCCTTGCAGACGACCGCCGGGTTGCGGCGCGGCACGCGCGTGCGAGCCAGCGGCGGCCCCATTGAAGCGCCGGTCGGCGAAGCCGTGCTGGGCAGGCTGCTCGACGTGACCGGCGCCACTCGCGACGACGGCCCGGCGCTTCCCGCGCAGATCGAGCGTCGTCCGATTCATCGCGCGGCGCCGCCGCTCGCGTCGCTGAAAGGCACCAGCACGCTGTTCTCGACCGGCATCAAGGTGATCGATCTGCTCGCGCCGCTCGCGCAGGGCGGCAAGGCGGCCATGTTCGGCGGCGCCGGTGTCGGCAAGACCGTGCTCGTGATGGAACTGATTCACGCGATGGTCGAGCGCTATGAAGGTATCTCGGTGTTTGCCGGCGTCGGCGAACGCTCGCGCGAAGGCCACGAGATGCTGCTCGACATGCGCACCTCCGGCGTGTTGCCGCGCACGGTGCTGGTGTACGGGCAGATGAACGAGCCGCCGGGGGCGCGCTGGCGCGTGCCCTTCACGGCATTGACGATTGCCGAATACTTCCGCGACGAACGCCGGCAGAACGTCCTGCTGCTCATGGATAACGTGTTTCGCTTCGTCCAGGCGGGCGCTGAAGTGTCGGGTCTGCTCGGGCGCATGCCCTCGAGAGTCGGCTATCAGCCCACGCTGGCCAGCGAAGTCGCGGGCTTGCAGGAGCGCATCGTGTCCGTGGGTGGTGTATCGGTGACGGCGATCGAGGCCGTGTACGTGCCGGCCGACGATTTCACCGACCCCGCCGTGACCGCGATTGCGGCACACCTCGACAGCATGGTCGTGCTGTCCCGCGCGATGGCCGCCGAAGGCATGTATCCCGCCGTCGATCCGATCGCGTCGTCGTCGATCCTGCTCGATCCGCTGGTGGTGGGCGAAGAGCATGCGGCGGTGGCAACCGAGGTGCGCAGAATCATCGAGCATTACCGCGAGTTGCAGGACGTGATCTCGTTGCTCGGCGTGGAAGAGCTGGGCGCCGAGGATCGCGCGCTGGTCGGCCGCGCCCGTCGCCTGCAACGCTTTCTGACCCAGCCGTTCGCGGTCACCGAGGCGTTTACGGGCGAAGCCGGCCGCTCGGTGGCGCTCGCCGACACGATTGCCGGTTGCAAGGCGATTCTCGCGGGCGAGTGCGATACATGGCAGGAGAGTTCGCTGTACATGATCGGTTCGCTCGACGAAGGGCGCAGCAGGGAAGAGGCCGCCGCGCACCGACCCGCCGCTGCGGAAAAGGAGCCCGTGGCATGAGCAACAGCGCATTGAAGCTGACCATCGCCACGCCGTCGCGGGTGTGGTTCGACGGCGTCGACGTCGTTTCGTTGCGCGCGGAAGACGCAAGCGGTTCGTTCGGTATCCGTATTGGTCATGCCGATTTCGTCACGCAACTGACCTCGTCGGTGGTTCGCTGGACGGGTGCCGACAACGTGTCGCACTACTGTGCGGTGAACGGCGGCGTGCTGCTGGTATTGGGCGGCGCCACCGTGTCCATCGCTTGCCGCGAAGCGATTCCGGGCGATTCGCTGGAAGGCCTCGAGGTGCTGGTGCGCAGCCGCCACGCCGACGAAGACGACGCGGCGCGCCGTGCCCGGGTCGACCAGTTGCGGCTGCATGCGCGCGCGGTGCGTCAGATGCTGCGCTACTTGCGGCCGCGGCCCGGAACCGACAGTGCCAACCCGGCCGGCTCGGGAGCGACACCGCAATGAGCACGCCACGGCACGACAAGCGCAATACCGATGCCGACAGGCTGGCCGGCGCGGCGCAACAGGCCGCGGAGCGCGCGGCGCGCGGGCGCGAAGAGCCGGAGCCGTCGCTCGGCAGCCGGCTCGGCCAGATCGGCATTCTTGGCTGGGCCATCGTCGTGCCGACTTTGCTCGGGCTCGCGTTGGGGCACTGGCTCGACCGCACATTCGGCACGCGGGTATTTTTCTCGGCGCCGCTTCTGATGTTAGGGGCGGCGCTCGGTTTCTGGTCCGCGTGGAAATGGATGCATCGTCAACAGGGAACACACCGTGAATAGCGCGCTGGCATGGCCGCTACCGCCGCTCGCCGCCCAACTCGTGATCGGACTCACGCTCGGCATGTTGGCCGGCGCGTGGCATTTCCTTTCGTTGCGCTGGAACTGGCCGTTGTTCGCAACGGGTAAAACGGTTGCGGCGCTCGCGCTGCAACTCGCGCGCATTGCGTTGACCTGTGCAGTGCTGCTGGTGCTCGCACGCATCGGTGCGCTCGCGCTGCTCGCCGGCATGGCAGGCGTGCTGCTCGCACGCAGGTTCGCGCTACGGCGCTACGGAGGCCTGTCATGACCGAATCACCGCTCACGATCGCACCGCTTCTGCGGATTGGACCCGTGCCGCTTACCTCGCCCGTGTTGATCACCTGGGCGATCATGGCCGTCGTCACGCTGGCGGCTGTCGTGCTGAGCCGAAGACTTTCGCTTGCGCCCGGCAAGACGCAAACCGCAGTCGAGCTGCTGGTCGAAACCATCGACCAGCAGATTCGCGACACCATGCAAACCGAGGCCGCAACCTATCGCGCGCTGATCGGCACGCTGTTCATCTTCGTGCTGGTTGCCAACTGGTGCGCGCTGCTGCCGGGCGTCACGCCGCCCACCGCGCACCTCGAAACGGATGCCGCGCTCGCGTTGATCGTGCTTGGCGCGACGGTCGTCTATGGCATTCGCAGCCGGGGTGCCACGGGCTATCTCGCGTCGTTCGCGGAACCGAGCTGGGTAATGATTCCGCTAAACGTCGTCGAGCAGATCACGCGGACGTTTTCACTCGTCGTGCGCCTGTTCGGCAACGTCATGAGCGGCGTGTTCGTGATCGGCATTCTGCTGTCGCTCGCCGGCCTGCTGGTGCCGATTCCGCTCATGGCGCTCGATCTGCTCACGGGCGCGGTGCAGGCCTACATTTTTGCTGTTCTCTCGATGGTTTTCATCGGTGCCGCGATCGGCGATCCGCACCATGTCAGTGTCAAAAAGGGCGAAGTCTCATGAATAACCTTATCGAAGTGGTCAGTATCGCCGCGGCAGCGCTTGCCGTTTCGTTTGGCGCGATCGGGCCGGCGCTCGCGGAAGGCCGCGCGGTCGCCGCGGCGATGGATGCGATCGCTCGGCAGCCGGATTCGGCGGGCACCGTATCGCGCACGCTGTTCGTCGGGCTGGCCATGATCGAGACGATGGCGATCTATTGCCTCGTGATCGCCTTGCTGCTGCTGTTCGCCAACCCGTTTGCGAAATAGGCGGGCCCCATGCGAATCGACTGGTGGACGCTTGCGCTCCAGACCGTCAATGCACTGGTGTTGATATGGCTGCTCGCGCGTTTTCTGTTCCGCCCGGTCGCCGGGATCATCGCCGAACGTCAGAAGGCGGCGCGCGCGCTGATCGCCGATGCCGAGGCGGCGAAGCTCGCGGCCATTCAGGAGCGCGACAAGGCGGCCCACGAAACGCAACAGCTGGCGGCAGCGCACGGCGAAGCGATGAAGGCGGTCGCCGTGGAGGCCGCGGCGCAAAAGCAGGCGCTTCTGAGCGCCGCGCAAGCCGACGCGGACGCCTTGCGCTCGGCGGCGAAAGGCGAGGCCGCAGGGGCGCGCGCCGAGCAGGACAAGCTCGCTTCCGAACGGGCCAGCCGGCTTGCCGTCGATATCGCGGCAAAGCTGCTCGACAGATTGCCCGAGAGCGTGCGCGTGAGCGGCTTTATCGACGGTCTCGCCGAGGGGGTCGCACAACTTCCGGAAACCGCCCGCGCGGCGCTTTGGGGCGACGGCGCGGTGCCGACACTCGCCGCGCCGCGTGTGTTGAGCGAGCAGGAACAGCAGCAGTGCCGCACGATGCTCGCAACCTGCCTGAAACGTGATGTGCCGGTCAACTTCGAAGTGGATCCGCATTTGATCGCCGGCCTCGAACTGCGCTCGCCGCATGCCGTGGTACGCAACAGCTTCGGCGCGGAACTCGTCCGGATCAAGGAGGCGCTGCTCGATGACAGTCATGCTTCCCGCTGAATCGAGCGACGACGCCTGGCTTGCGGCGCAGCGCGGGGCGCTGGCCCGCACGGCATGCGCGCCCTATGCCGATACGCTCGGCCGTGTCGAGCGGATCGGTGACGGGATCGCGTTTGTCTCGGGACTGGCCGATGCGGCGCTCGACGAACTGCTGCGATTCGAAAGCGGCGCGAGCGGCTTCGTGCACTCGCTGGAGGCCGATCTCATGAGCGTCGTGTTACTCGACGACGGCGCCACCGTCGAAGCCGGCGCGCGCGTGACGCGCACCGGCGCGGTGATCGAAGTGCCCGTGGGCGAAGGTTTGCTCGGTCGTGTGATCGATCCGCTTGGCCGGCCACTCGATCGCGACGAACCGGTGTCCGCGGCGAAGCGCATGCCGATCGAGCGGCCCGCGCCGGCGATCATCGATCGCGATCTGGTCAGCGAGCCTGTCGAAACCGGCGTGCTGATCGTCGACGCGCTCTTCGCGGTCGGACGCGGACAGCGGGAGCTGATCATAGGCGATCGTGCAACGGGCAAGACCGCGTTGGCGCTCGACGCCATCGTCAACCAGAAGCACTCGGACATGATCTGTGTCTACGTGGCGGTCGGCCAACGCTCGACAGCGGTGCAGCAAGTGATCGAATCCGTGCGGCGGTACGGCGCGCCCGAGCGCTGCGTGTTCGTGGTCGCGGCGGCGGCTTCGGCGGCCGGATTGCAATGGATCGCACCGTTTGCGGGCGTCACGATCGCCGAATACTTTCGCGACCGCGGACAGCATGCGCTGGTCGTGATCGACGACCTCACCAAACACGCGGCGACGCACCGGGAGTTGGCGCTGCTGACACGCGAGCCGCCAGGACGCGAGGCCTATCCCGGCGACATCTTCTACGTGCATGCGCGATTGCTCGAGCGCGCGGCGAAACTGTCGGCGGCGCTCGGCGGTGGGTCGTTGACGGCATTGCCGATTGCGGAAACCGACGCCGGCAACCTGTCTGCCTATATCCCGACCAATCTGATTTCGATCACGGACGGCCAGATCGTGCTGGACACCGCGCTGTTCGCCGCCAACCAGCGTCCGGCCGTCGATGTCGGGTTGAGCGTGAGCCGTGTCGGCGGCAAGGCGCAGCATCCCGCCTTGCGCGACGTGTCAGGCCGCTTGCGGCTCGATTACGCGCAGTTCCTGGAGCTAGAGATGTTCTCCCGCTTCGGCGGTCTGACGGATGCTCATGTGGCCGGCAAGATCGCACGCGGGGAGCGCATCCGGGCATTGATCGCGCAGCCACGCTTCAAGCCGCTGCGCACGCTCGATGAAATCGCGTTGCTGGCCGCGTTGTCCGAAGGCGTGTTCGACGGCGTGCCACCGGCCATCGCCGCCGAAGTGCGGAGCCAGCTCGCCGAACAATTGCCGGGCGGCAGCATGGCAGCCGGATGGGCGGATGCGCCGCTGGACGCCTCGACTCAAGCGGGGCTCGTCACGGCGGTTCGCGAACTGGTGCAGCGCCTGACGTTGCAAGCGACGCTGCAAACGCCAAACGGCGCCGCCCCGGCCGGGAGCGTGAAATGAGCGGCCGACTCGCGGAAATCGAAACGCGCACGGCGACCGCGCAACAACTGGACGCCGTGATCGGCGCAATGCGTGGCATCGCTGCGGCGCGTTCGCGTGAAGCGCAGCGGCGGCTGCCGGGTATCCGCTCTTCGGCCGCGACCGTGGGGGCTGCGATCGGCGCCGTCCTTGCTCATGGAAGAGCGGCGCAAGCCGCCCTGTCGGAGCCGGATCATGGCGCGCGGATCGTGATCGCGCTGTGTTCTGAACAGGGCTTCGTCGGCTCGTTCAACGAGCAGGTTCTGGACTATGTGCGGCCTCGTCTGGATAACGCGCGGTGTGAACTCCTGCTCGTCGGCACGCGCGGAGAGATGGCGGCGAACGAACGCCACCTTCCGGTCGCATGGAGCTCGCCGGCGGCGTCCCATGCCGATGACGTGCCGTCGCTGGCCAACCGTGTCACGGATGCGCTCTATGTGCGTCTTGGCGCTCGCGCGGTGGACCACGTCTCGATCATCCATGCGCTGCCTGGCGTCGCTGCTGCCAGCGAGATGGTCGAACACCGGTTGATTCCGTTCGATTTTTCGCGGTTTCCGGTGGCGGCGCGCGCCGTGCCACCGTTGCTCACCTTGCCGGTCGAACGTCTGCTGCCTGGGCTGGTCGAGGAATATGTGTTTGTCGAGATATGCGAAGCGTTGATGCTCTCGTTCGCCGCGGAAAACGAAGCGCGGGTGAGGGCGATGCTGGCCGCCCGCACCAATGTGAGAGACACGCTCGACGAACTGACGCAAAGCTATCGCCGGGTCCGTCAGGACGAAATCACCGCCGATATCGCGGAACTGGCGGCGACCGCCACGCAGCCGATCTAGCGGAGCGCCGGGTCGTCGTCCCGACGCCGCTCGTCTTTATCCAGGCGGCGCTCACCGTTATCCGGAGGCCAGAGTGACGCTCCCGGCTTGCAGCGCGATTGCTTGACGCAGGTCAGGCCGACAGAGCCATTCGCGTCGATCATCCATCTAATCTGCAGCGATGGACAGTATCAAGACGTCGAGCGGGGGTTCTGCAACGTCTACGAGGAGCCGGTCATGTATCAGAAGATTGTCGTGGCTCTGGATGGCAGCGAGTCGTCCAGATGGGCGCTGTATGAAGCGCTCGAATTTGCTCAGCTGACGCACGCGCGGCTTCACGCGGTGTACGTCGTCAATCCTTGGTGCGTGTCGCGCTACGCGGGCTATTTCAATGCCGAACAGCTTCGTAACGTGCTGCGCGAAGACGGTCGTCTCGCGCTCGACGAAGCGCGCCGGGCCATGGCCGAGCGCGGCGTGCCCGGCGACACCGAGATCGAGGAGACAGAGAATGCAGCGGACGATATCCCGCATTGCCTCGCCCGTTGCGTGCAGCGCCAGGGCGCCGGCCTGGTGGTGATGGGCACGCAAGGGCGGCACGGCATAGGAAGGTTGCTGCAGGGCAGCGTTGCGGAAACGTTCTTGCGGAGCGCTCACGTTCCGGTGCTGCTGGTCAGGACTCCACGCGATCAGGACGAGATACCGTCGGGGCTGTAAAAAGGACGCCGGCGGCCGGGCGTCAGCGGCCGTCGCCGCCACGCCCAAGCTCTCAATGCCACTAGTGCTGGATCGGACTGAAGCCGACTGTCTGCGCGAGAATCGGCAGTTCGTCTTCGTTGAGCGACAGCGCGTTCGCGAGCAGCTGCGCATTGATCCAGCCGCGGATCACGCAGGCCAGCCCCGCCGACGCACAATACAGCGAGACGTTCTGCGCGATCGCTCCGGCCGTCACGGCGGAAAACCGCTCGCGCTGCTGCGCGGGCATGTCCAGTAAGCGTGACGTGCGAACTACGTAGACGAGGTCGAGCGGCGCCTCACCGACGAAATCCTGGTAGCCGGTCTGCCCGCGCGCGTCGATGGCATGTTTGAGAACCAGTTGATGGTTCGGCGCGTCGTACCGGTACACGCCGTTTTGCAGTGCGGCGTAGATGTCGATTTCATTGAACGCGTGCGGTGAGGGCGCGGTGCGGCCGCCTGTTGCGGGCCGGTTGATGCCGTCGGCGGCCCAGAGCAACTCGCCCAGCACCGTGGGCGGCAATGCTGTCGGCGCGAACGACCGGCAACTCGCGCGCTGCGCGAAGGCGGTCATCAGCGGCACGCCGGTGTGCAATTCGGGCTTGGGCAGCGTAATGACAGCGGGAGTTTCGCCGGTGGCGAGCGGCGGCCGCAGGAGAGGCGCGGCCTGGTACGCAAGGAGTGGCATGTCGGTCATATCGGACTCCGTTGAATTGCGCCGAGGGTGGCCGTGGCACCGCCACGCTGCCCACGACAAGTGTCATTCCACGTTAGTCCGAAATCCCCGCTGCCGATTGATACAGATCAGGCGAAGCGGGTCCCTGCTTGCAGAGACGCTCGCGGGCAATAACGCCCATGCCTGTTGTGCAAAGACGCGACACGGATCGCGTCGATCCGGTCGAGTCCTGCTGCGTCGAGCAGCGCATCGCCATGCTGCGCTGGACGAACATGAACGCGATTCCGCGCAGTTCAATGGGCAGCGCGCGCCAGCATCGCGCACGCAAGCGCACGAGCGAATGCGTCATCACGGCATTTAAAGGCCGTGGGTCGTTTCGTCGATCGATTGCTCGCGCGTGGCGCTCGGTTGCGCCGATGCGCCGTCGAGGGCGTCCAGTTTGGCGAGCAGCGCTGACGCCCGCGCGCCTATCGGGCTCTGCGCGTCGGTTTGGGCCGCCGCGGACTCGATACGCGCTCGCCAGTAGGCCGGCTGGAAAACAAAGTGAGCGGAGCGCGGCGCTTCACACTGGAGTAGCCGCTCGAGTTGCCCGATCATCGAACCGATATGGGCAAGGTCTCGTTCATTGGAATCGATTCGAGCCATGTGCGTGACGGGCCCCATTTCGTGATGACAGGACGTGTTGCTATCCGGCGAGACAAGTCCATGACGGGGCCATGTGAATGCGCCGCAACGCGCGACTCAGTCCCACTGTATCGACCAGCATAGAGGTGCGCCCAGATGGTTTGATTGATCGCCGTCAAGGGCGCGTGACGTAGATCACGCGAAAACGCCTGTTTAATTCAATTTGCCGTGTGAGCTTGTGTGGACCGCACTTGTCTCCGCATGCTCACTGTGGTGTATAGAACGAGTGGTTTCCGCTCGCGACCGCTGTCCATTCCTGTGCATAGGCGGGCCGGAACTCCAATCTGCATTTGGCGCCGGTCGTCCGGGCGGCGGTGATAGTGGCTTGACGTGTATCAATGAGTGACCAGGCAGGGCGCAGAGAATCGGATATCGACGTCAGCTGGGCGAACGCACGCCCTCTTTGGGGACCCGATCATGAGCACAACGCACCTTGGCGGTCATGCCATTCACTCAATCCGACGCATCCTCGTGGCTGTGGACACTTCACCGGAGTCAGCGCGCACAGCGGCGTATGTGTGTCACCTGAAGCTGCCCGGCGCCCGGGTCCGCGTGGTGAGTGTCGCCGAGAATCCCCGCACCCTGTTGCCGCTCGGGTCGATGACGGATGGCGAACTGCAGCTTGCGCGCGCCGAACTTGCCCGCGACGCGGGTGACGCCGTGGCGCGCGCAAAAAGTATATTCGCGGATGCCGGCATCGATGTCGAGTCGGACGTCGTGGAAATTTCGCGGCAAGGCGGCTATACCGCGAACGCGTTGATCGACGCCGCGGCGCAATGGCAGGCGGATCTGCTCGTCGTGGGCGCGCGTCAGCATCACGGTATGTTGCGCTGGATCGAAGGTACGGTTTCCGAATTCGTCACCACCCAGGCACCCTGTTCGATTCTCGTTGTGCCGGCCAGTTACGAAACGGAGATCCAGTCGTCGCCGCGCCGGATCCTGTTCGCGCTGGATGGAAGCGCCGCGTCGCGCGACGCGTTGCATTTCGGGCTGCAGCTCGCCACACCCGAGGCCCGCCTTCGCGCCATCTATGTGATAGATCGCGCCGTCCGGCTAACCGATATCGTGCCGATCCGCATGCTCGAGGAGGCGTTCGTCGAAGAAGGAAAAGTGATTCTGGCCGCCGCAGCGAAGGACTTTGCCGAATTGCCGAATCAGGCCGAGACCGCGGCGCTCGAAACGGCCCCCGCACGTGACGACGTCGCGCACGCGATCATCCGCGACGCGCAACAGTGGAACGCGGACCTGGTCGTCGTCGGCACCCATGGGCGGCGCGGCGTCGCGCGCTGGTTTCTCGGCAGCGTGGCCGCGCGCACCGCGCGTCTCACCGGCACGCCTTTACTGCTGGCGCGACCGGGCCACGAAACGTGAAACGGGCGACGGACATCGGCTGAACATACTGCGCGCCGGTCGCGCCATGGGAGCGCGGGGAGTGGCCGAAACGCCGGCGCGAAACGCCGGCTGACACACCTCCGGGCGCTCACGAACCTGGGGATCTTTCCGACATGTCGATCTTTAACTCACACGCGCTGCGCACCGCCGTTGCATTCGGGTTTCTTGTCCTGAGTGCCGCCGTTGTCGGGCAATCACTGCCCGAGGCGGTCAGCCGTGACGGCGTTCTCTACATGACGGGCGGCATCGGCGAGGACGACGCGAAAGCCTTTCGCGCACTCGCGCCTCGCTACAGCCTGCGCATGATGTTTACCACGGCTGCGGGCAACTATCTCTCCGATGTGGATGTGACGATCGCAAGTGCGTCGGGGCGCGCTGTCCTCGACACCCGCACCGAAGGGCCGTTCCTGTTCGTCATGCTGCCGGCCGGACGCTATCGTATCGTCGCGCATGCCGGGAGCACGGAGATCGGCAAGACAGTCGACGTGCCGCGCCGCGGCGGGGCGGATCTGCACATCGTCTTGCAGGAACGCGCCACTGGCAATGCGCGGACCAGCTGTGCGCATTGCCATGCACCCATGCGCGGCCAGAGCGAACCGTAATCATGGCGACGCAGGGCGCGACATCCGACGTGCCGGCGTCCGCCGTGCCTGCGCGGCATGCGGCGGGTGGACTGACGCACGCGGAGGTCCTGGCATTGCAGGCGCGGCACGGCCGCAATGTGATCGCGCGGGGCAATCGCCATCTCTGGTGGAGCACCGTGCGCGATGCGTTCACCGAGCCGATGTTCCTGCTGCTGCTCAGCGCGAGCGGCCTGTATGGCCTGATCGGCGACATGACGGAGGCATCGACGCTGCTCGCCCTGGTCGTTGCCGTGCTGGTACTGACCATTGTCCAGAGCCATCGGACGGCGAGCGTGCTGGAAGCGCTGCGTGATCTGTCGGCGCCGCGAGCGCAGGTGTTGCGCGACGGCAAGCGGGAATTCGTATCGGCGGCGGAATTGGTGCCCGGCGATGTCGTCATTATCGAGGAAGGGGCGAAGGTGCCGGCCGACGGTGCGGTGACGGAAGCCCACGAACTGAGTGTCGACGAATCGCTGCTCACCGGCGAGTCCGTCGCCGTCGAGAAGTTTGCCGGTTCATCCGGCGAATCACCGGCAAACCCGTCGCGGAGCTGTCTGTTTTCAGGGTCGATGGTGGTGCGGGGTCAGGGCCGCATGTACGTCACGGCGACGGGCGCACAGACCGAGCTTGGCCGGCTCGGCGCGAGCCTTGCCGAAGTGAACGAGCCACCTTCACCCTTGCAGGTCGAGATGCGCGGCTTCGTCAGGCGGTTTGCGACGCTCGCGGTGATCATTTGCGTGCTGCTCGTCTTCGCCTATCGCTGGCGCATGGGCGGCTGGATACCGGGCCTGCTGGCCGGCATTACGCTCGCGATGGGCATCTTGCCCGAAGAGCTGCCGGTGATATTCACCGTCTTCATGGCGCTGGGCGCGCGCCGGATCGCGAGGGAGGGCGTGCTGACACGGCGTCTGAGTGCCATCCAGACGCTCGGGCAAACCTCGGTGCTATGCGTCGACAAGACGGGCACGCTGACCCAGAACCGCATGTCCGTGCGCGTGCTGTATGCACGCGGCGACGAGCTATGGCTGAAGGATGGCGCGGTCAAGATCGGCCCGCAGTTTCATGAACTGCTGGAGTACCTCGTGCTCGCGAGCGAAATCGAGCCGCTCGATCCCATGGAGCGCGCGTTCCACGAGACGGGCCGCTCCTGTCTGGCCGGCACGGACCGGCTGCATGAACAATGGTCGCTCGTGCAGGAATACGCATTGACGCCTGAACTGCCCGCCATGTCGCATGGATGGGAGAGCCCCGAACTCGATAATCGGCTGGTGGCGTGCAAGGGTGCGCCTGAGGCGATCTGTTCGCTGTGCCACCTCGAAGCCGGTGAGGCGCGAGTGCTGATGGAGCGCGCCACGCATATGGCGCAAAGCGGGTTGCGCGTGCTCGGCGTGGCGCGGGCGCGGCATAGCGGCGAAACGTGGCCCGATCAGCAGCACGACTTCGCGTTCTCGCTGGTGGGGCTCGTCGGACTGCTCGACCCGGTGCGCCCGGAGGTGGCAGGCGCGGTTGCGCAGTTGAAGGTCGCGGGCGTGCGGGTCGTGATGATTACCGGCGACTATCCGTCAACGGCGCGGGCGGTCGCGGCGGAAGTCGGCATCGACAGCGCCCGCGTCGTGAGCGGCGCCGACCTCGCGGGCATGGACGATGCCGCGCTGCAACGCGCGATCGTCGACGCAAGCGTGTTCGCACGAGTCAGGCCGGAGCAGAAGCTGAGGCTCATCGACGCGTTCAGGCATGCGGGCGAGGTCGTCGCGATGACGGGCGACGGCGTCAATGATGCGCCCGCGCTGAAAGCCGCGCATATCGGCATCGCGATGGGCACGCGGGGCGCGGAGGTTGCGCGCGAGGTGGCGTCGCTGGTGTTGCTGCGTGACGACCTGACGCCGATCGTGTCGGCCCTGCGGCTCGGCCGGCGCATCTACGAGAATCTGAAGATGGCGGTGGCGTACACGATCGCGGTTCATATTCCGATGATCGCCGCCGCGACCCTTCCCGTGGTGGCGGGTTGGCCGCTCATGCTAGCGCCGGTGCACATCGTGTTCCTCGAAATGATCATCACACCCGTTTGCTCGATTGTCTTTGAAAACGAACGGGAGAGCCGCTCGCTCATGCGTGATCCGCCGCGGCGAATCGGCGAGCGGCTCATGTCCAACCGCATCCTGGGGCTGAGCATTGCGCTCGGGTGCGTAGCCGCCATGATCGTCGTAGGCGTGTATGCGGCACTGCTCGGGCGCGGATTCGATCCGCTCGACGCTCGCACGGCCGGCTTCCTGCTGCTCGTGGCATGCAACGTCGGGCTGATGTTCGCCGTGCGCGCGCTGCCGCACCGGCCGTCGGCGCGCCGCGCACGACAGACGAACTTTTATGGGTGGGCCGTCGTGTTGCTTACGACGCTCGCTGCGGGCGTGTTGATGACCTGGCCGGCGCTTGCCCGGCTGTTCGCTCTGCGTCCTGTTCTCGCCGTGTGGCTGTGAGTCTGTCCATGCGGCGAAGCCATCACGGCAGGTTTGACCTCGATCAATCGCATCGTGCCGCAGCGCCATAGTCTGAGGAGGTGGCGCATTGCCGGTGGGGTGCAACCTATCTGCGGGAATGCTTGCCGCGTCGAATCAGTTCGCAGCCGCGCGCAATCGCGCTGCCAGGTCATGCCGGAGGAGAAATTCCATGAAGTCGGACAGTCAATTGAAGCAGGAAGTCGAGGACGAACTGATGAGCAGTCCGGCCGTCGACGCAAACGGGATAGGTGTTGCCGTGGTCGACCGCGTGGTCACGATCACCGGACACGTTCCAAACTATGCGGCGAAAGTCGCGGCCGAAAAATGCGCGATGAGAATCGCCGGTGTCGTCGCGGTGGTAGTCGGTATCGACGTGAAACTGCGCGAATCCGAGCGGCGTACCGACGAGGAGATCGCCTTGAGCGTGCGCGCGGCTCTGGACTGGATCGCCGGCCTCGAAGAGCATGCGATCAGGATCAAGGTGGAGAAAGGCTGGGTGACATTGAGCGGCGAAGTCGAGGACGGTTACCGCAGCCACATTGCCGAGAAAAATGTCGTCCATATGCGTGGTGTGACGGGCGTGACGAATGAGATCAGGATCCGTGGTTCGGCCTCTCCGCTCGACATTGAGTACAGCATCCGCAAAGCCATTCAACGCCATACCGATCGCGAGTTGAAGCATGTGGGCGTCGAAGTCGACGACGGCAAGGTGACCTTGTCGGGGCGTCTCAGCTCGGGCGTCGAACGCTCCATCGTGACGGGCGCCGCGCGCTCGACGCCGGGTGTGAAGGCTGTTGTCGACCGTCTGGTGGTCGGTTGACGAGGCAGACCGCTGCCGCCGCGCTCATGGCTGTCGTGACCGGTTGTCGAGCGCGGCGCGTGCTTCATGCCAACGGACGATGGCCGACCAGATATCCGCCGCCGTCTCGCAGAAAATGAATAGTGCGGTGTCCTGTGGCGCGATCATGCCTTCGCTGATCAGAAACTCGAAATTGATCGCGCGGCGCCAGAACGATTCGCCGACCAGCACGACGGGCAGCCGCCGGATCTTGTTCGTTTGCAACAGGGTCAGCACTTCGAACAACTCGTCACAGGTTCCAAAGCCGCCGGGAAAAAACACGGCGGCTTGCGCACGTTCCAGCAGGTGGAGCTTGCGAATGGCGAAATAGTGGAGCTTGAAGCAGAGTTCAGGTGTGAGGTAGGGATTGGGTTCCTGCTCACGCGGCAACGCGATATTCAAGCCGATGCTCGGCGCCTTGAGTTCGTACGCACCCCGATTCGCTGCTTCCATGATGCCGGGGCCGCCGCCGGTGACGACGGCGAGCGACGACAGCGCTCCCGTGCACCGCGCGCTGCCGACAATACGGCCGAATTCGCGCGCGATCCCGTAGTAGCGACTGCGCTTGAGCAGTTGCTTCGCGACTTGCAAGGCGCTCTCGCTCTCGGGGTCGCCGGGCCGGCTTTCGAGCGTCCGCCGCGCTTCCTCGACCCGGCGGCGGGCGGCGGCCGGCGCGATGATCCGTGTGCTGCCGTACACCACGATCGTGTGCTGTATCGCATGGCGCTGCAACGTCTCCTCAGTCTTCCAGTAGTCGAGTTGCAGACGGATGCCGCACATTTCCGGGCGCCGCAGAAAGGCGAGGTCTTCGTCCGCTTCCAGGTAGGTTGGGCTTTCGATCATATGGCGCACGCGCGCCGAACGTTCGGAAGGGGCGTCCGCGTGGAGCCGCCGCGCTCTTCGCACGGATTCGGCCACGGCGGGCGCGTCCCGACACTGTGCGCACGTGGGGTCCGCACGATGCTCGACCGCCGTGTCGAGCCGCGTCACCTCGTTTTTATGGATGCTTGTCATGTGCGCTCCCGCCCGCTTCGTTGCCGCAAAACTTTCATTGAAAGCCCGGCTGACCGATTTGCCCGGCGCTTTGCGCAACCCGCCGTAGCCGGTCCGTGTTGAAGCCCATCGCGGCTAGCCGGGCGAGCATGCCGGCGTAGGTGGCATCGTCCATCGCCGGCGCGCGTGCGAGTACCCACACCATGTTGCCGTCTGCCATGCAGCGAATCGTGTAGCGATAATCGGGGTCCACATACGCGGTGACGACCACCACTTCGAACGGCCAGATCAGTCCCACTCGCCATTTCGTGTTGCCGGTTCCGGGCATCACCTTCGCGACGAACTGGCTTCCCGTCGGCGGCTGATCGAAACCGTGACGCCGGCCGAGGTACTTGTCATCGATGCTTCCGTCGTCGCGCAAGGTCCACTCGTCATAACTGCCGACATAATCGGATTCGCTGAGAAACGGGGTGTCCGCGATCACGTACCAGCGGCCCATGTACCGCTGCAGATCGATTGGCGGTCCTGCCACGCAGGCGGACCGGGATGCTTGCGCTTGCGGCGTGACCGCCGGATCATGCGCGCACCCCGCAAGGAGCATGGCAAGCGAGGCGATGCACGCGATTGACTTGCGCATAGGGTTTATCCGATGGGTTAGCGATGAAGCAACCTTGCCCGGATCCCCGCACATGAGCGCCCGGCCTTCGTCAATGGACTGGACAGGCCGCTGAAGTTCACGATCTCGCGGCGAAGGCGCGGATGAATGCAGGCGAGGCCGAGGACGAGGAACGCGCCCGGCAGCATTAAAAGGCCAACGAGTACTGTGCTTCTCAACATATCGCCTCCGGACCCCGATTGGTTTCTCTATTGATCGAGCATACGGTTCGCGGCTCATGGCAGATTGACGTGTGTCAAGGCTGCGACGAGCCCCGCGAAAGTGACAGTAATACGCCCCAGGAGAGCGCCATGCGGGCCACAATGCGGACATGGGGGGCGCATTCACTGAACTCGCGGATCTGCTTTTTGACGACGCTCCATCCTCGTACGGTGACAAGGCATGAAACATTTCGATGTGTTCAATGGTGACGCCGACGGAATCTGCGCGCTGCATCAATTGCGATTGACGAAGCCGTTGAAGTCTTTGCTGATCACCGGCGTCAAACGCGACGTGGAACTGCTTGCCCGCGTTCCAGCCAGGTCCGGCATATCCGTGACCGTGCTGGACATCTCGCTGGACTCCAATCGGGCCGCGTTGCTCGAATTGCTTCGACAGGGCGCCGAAGTGGAGTACTTCGATCATCACTTTTGCGGAGCCATTCCTGAGCATCCCAACCTGAAGGCACACATCGACACCGCGCCCGACACGTGTACGAGCCTGCTCGTGGATCGCCATGTGGGCGGGCGACAGCGGTTGTGGGCTATCGTGGGCGCTTACGGCGACAACCTCCTGCACGCGGCGCGCACGCTTGCCGCGAGTTGTACGCTCGAGCCCGCGCAACTCGACCAGTTGCGTGAACTGGGCGAGTCGATCAACTACAACGCCTACGGAGAGAGTGAGGCGGATTTGCTGATCCCGCCTGTCAGGCTTTACGAACTTTTGCGCCCGTATGCCGATCCATTCGACTTTCTGGCGAACGAGCCGATCGCGCGGACGCTCTGTGAATCGCTACGCCGGGACATGGCACTGGCGCTGAGTTTGCCGCCCGATACCGCGTTAGCGGGCGGAACCATCTATGTGCTGCCTAATGAACCGTGGGCACAACGAGTGCGCGGCGCTTTCGGCAATTTTCTGGCGACGAGCTCTCCTGATCGTGCTCATGCCGTGCTGAGCCAGAGCGTTCAGGGGGAATACGTCGTCAGCGTGCGCGCGCCGCTGGCGAATCCTTATGGTGCCGTCGAACTGTGCAGGCAATTCACAGGTGGAGGAGGGCGCGAAGCTGCGGCGGGTATCGGCCGGCTTCCGCATGACCGGCTGAGGGAATTTGCCGTCGCGTTTGGACGAGCGTTCGCTGATGCGTCTCAGGCTCAGACACTTTCTGCTCAGGCGGTGCGGCCAGCCACGAAGTGATGCCGCGTGCATTACTGCATGTCCTGAGATGGACGGGCGAGGAGCGTGCGTACTTCAGCGTCGTTGGTCTGCTCGAACTCCTGATAGAACTGGCCAACGCCGCCGAAATGACGCGCGCGATGGAGACAGACGAATTCATCGGCGAGGGCGGCGAGCCGCCCGGCCGTGCTTTCCGGTGCGACCGGTACGGCAACCACGATTCGAGCCGGCTTGCCGCTGCGCAACGCCGCAATGGCGACACGTACCGATGAGCCGGTCGCGACGCCGTCGTCGACAATGATCACTGTCCGCCCCTCGAGATTCAGAGGTGGACCCTGTCCGCGATAGAGCGCTTCTCGCCGTGCCAGCTCGCGGCGTTCATCATTGAGTACGGTGACGACTTCCGACTGGCTGACGCCTGCCATCCGGATCGTCTGCTCGTCGAGATAAAGCGCGCCGCCCGAGGCGATCGCGCCCATGGCCATTTCCGGATCTTGCGGCACACCCAGCTTGCGCACGATCAGCACGTCGAGCGGGACGGCCAGCGCACGCGCGACCTCGTAGCCGACCGGCACGCCGCCACGCGGCAATGCCAGTACGATTACATCGGCGCGCCCTGCGTAGTCGCCCAGTCGCTGCGCGAGCATACGCCCTGCGCCGGCGCGATCGCGGAACGGCGGCTCTGTCTCTATCCGGTTCCAGATCATGGCATCACCGCTTCGATCCACAATCGGCCCATCTTGCGAGGATAGATTGTCATGTCTCGTCTCCCTCCGAATACGCGATACTGCGGCGCTCGTCGCTTACCTGATCGATATCTCGCGATAGAGCCGCTCGATTTCCCCGCGCTCACAGAGCGTCGTGCCCGCACCGAGTAAAGTCGCCGATGCCGCAGCCATGCCGTAGCGAAACGCTTCATCGATACCCGCATTTCGATTCAGCGCCCAGATCAGCGCGCCGACAAAGCTGTCACCGGCGCCGATTGAACTGGTCACTTTCATCGGCAGTCCCGCCGCCCGCAAGCACCGCTCGGCGGTGACCACCAACGCGCCTCGCTCTCCGAGTGTCAGCGCGACGATCCGGGCGCGACCGGCGCGCACGATCTCCTGCGCGGCGTCGATCCAATCAGGTTCTTCGCGTAGTGGCCGGCCCGTGAGATCCCGCAACTCGTTCAGACTCGGCTTGACGAGCCAGACGCCTGCGTCGAGCGCCGCGGTCAGTGCCGGGCCCGACGTGTCGAGCACGACCCGCGTGTCCTGTGCCGACGCGAGGTTCGCGAAGCGCGCGTAAATGTCGTCCGGCGCACCGGGAGGCAGGCTGCCGCTCAGCACCAGATAGCGCGGCGGCGCGCTCAGTGCGCGGACCTCGTTGATGCAGCGCTGCCATTCGAGCGCGGCGAGCGTCGGCCCCGGCAACACGAAGCGGTATTCCAGACCGGTGGATTGCTCGTGGACGGAGAAATTCTCGCGCGTTTCCCCGGCGATCTCGATGCACACGCCGGTGAACGCTTCGGCGTCCAGCAGACGTCTTAGCATCTGGCCGGTTGCGCCGCCCGCGAGATAGAAGGCCGAGCAGTCTCCGCCAAGACGCTGGATGACGCGGGCGACGTTGATCCCGCCGCCGCCCGGATCACGCCGCGCGGCGCTGCATCTGAGCTTGCGAGTATCGACCACCCGTTCGATCGATGTCGCGACATCGACGGCGGGGTTGAGTGTGATCGTCACGATGTCCGGCATGGTCGGCCAGTCTCCTTCGATTCGGCGCAGCGAGCGGCTAGGCCGCCGAAATCACCGGTACCGCCGATGCTTCCGATGCCGCCAACGCGGCCTGCTCGGCGGCGGCAACGCGTTGCTTGACCGCGATGAAGCTATCGGGGCTCACCGACATCGAATCAATGCCGCATTCGACGAGAAACCCGGCGAACTCGGGATGGTCGCTCGGCGCCTGGCCGCACAGACCGATATGCACGCCCGCCTTGTGCGCCTCGGCCACGACACGCTCGATCATCCATCTGACGGCGTCATCCTGTTCGTCGAACAGTTCGGCGAGTTCGACGGAGTCCCGGTCCACGCCCAGGGTCAACTGCGTCAGATCGTTGCTGCCTATGGAGAAGCCATCGAAGCGTTGCGCGAAAGCCTTGGCCAGAATCACGTTGGACGGTATCTCGCACATCACATACACCTGGAGATCTGCTTCCCCGCGTTTCAGCCCGTTTTCCGCCATGACTTCGAGCACGCGGTCGGCTTCTTTCGTCGAGCGGCAGAACGGAATCATGACAACCACGTTGTCAAAGCCCATTTCGTTGCGCAGGCGGCGAATAGCCTGGCACTCCAGCGCAAAACCTTCGCGGTAGCGCGCCGAGTAGTAGCGCGACGCGCCTCGGAAACCGAGCATCGGGTTTTCTTCCTTCGGCTCGAACTCGGAGCCGCCGATCAGGTTGGCGTACTCGTTCGTTTTGAAGTCACTCATGCGAACAATCACGGGGTGCGGGTATTGAACGGCGGCAATCCGGCCCAGACCCCGCGCGAGCCGGTCCACGAAATACTCGGTTCGGGGTTCATAGCCGGCGGTCAGTTCGGCGATGGTCTTTTTTGCGTCCTCGTCTTTTAACGTGTCATAGCGGACAAGGGCCATTGGATGAATCTTGATATGGTTGCTGACCACGAATTCCATGCGCGCCAACCCGACGCCGTCGGCGGGGATTCGCCACCAGCGGAACGCGGCAGCCGGATTGGCGAGGTTCAGCATGATCCTCGTGCGCGTTGCGGGGATGTTGTCGAAATTGATTTCCTCGACCTCATAGTCGGCGGTGCCTTCGTACACGAATCCTTCGCGGCCTTCGGCGCATGAAACGGTGACGTTCTGCTCATCGTGCAGCACATGGGTCGCATTGCTCGCACCGACGATAGCCGGAAGACCGAGTTCCCGGCTCACGATCGCGGCGTGCGAGGTACGCCCGCCGAAATCGGTGACGATCGCGGCAGCACGTCTCATGAGAGGCACCCAGTCGGGGTCCGTCGTTCGTGTGACGAGAATCGATCCGTCGACGAAGCGGTCCGCTTCGCGCGGACTGTCGATCACGCAGACCGCTCCGGCTGCCACCGCTTCGCCGATGCTCACGCCGGATACGAGCTTGCGGCCCGCCTTCCTGACGTGATAAGTCTTGACGGCACTGGCCTCCCTGCGCGACTCGACAGTTTCCGGCCGGGCCTGAACGATGAAGATTTCGTCGGTACTGCCGTCTTTGGCCCATTCGATATCCATCGGCTGGCCGTAATGCTTTTCGATCGTGCACGCCCAGCGCGCCAGGGTGAGAATTTCCTCGTCGTTCAGTACGAACGCTGCGCGCTCCGCCTTCGAGGTCGGCACGTTTTTGGTGGGCCGCTCGCTCTCGTTCGTGTAGATCATCTTGAGGCCCTTGCCGCCGCGTTTCTTTTCGATGATGGGCGACAGTTTGGGGTCGGACAGAAGCGGTTTGAACACTTCATACTCGTCGGGATCGACCGTGCCTTGCACGACATTTTCGCCGAGGCCCCAGGCCGCGTTGATCAGGACAATCTTCTCGAATCCGGTTTCGGTGTCGATGGAGAACATCACGCCAGCTCCACCCTGGTCGGAGCGCACCATGCGTTGTACGCCGACCGAGAGAGCAACCTTCAGGTGGTCGAATCCTTTCGCCTGCCGATAGCTGATCGCGCGGTCCGTGAAGAGCGATGCATAGCAGCGTCTGCAGGCTTCCAGCAACGCGCGCTCGCCCCTCACGTTCAGAAACGTTTCCTGCTGTCCGGCGAAGCTGGCGTCCGGCAAATCCTCGGCGGTCGCGCTCGAACGCACGGCTACGTCCATCTCGGTCGATCCGGCGCGGCGGTTCAGTTCCGCGTAGCCGCGGCGGATGGCTTGAGCCGTGTCATCGGGCCATTCACCGCGCAGGATGGCCCGGCGGATAGTCTGCCCGGCTTCGGCCAAAGGGATCTTGCCGTCAGCCAGTTCCGCAAGCACGGACGACAGCATGTTCGTCAGGCCATTCGCTTCGATGAAGTGCCGGTACGCGTCGGCTGTCACGGCAAAGCCTGGTGGCACTTTAATGCCGCGCGCCCCGAGATTGGCCACCATTTCACCGAGCGAAGCATTCTTTCCGCCGACGCGAGGCACATCGGTGCGCCGCAGTTCCTCGAACCAGACAACGTGCTGATCGTCCATGTGCTACTCCTTTGCGGCGGCCAGATACCGATATGCCGGCAGACGTGAACCAACCGTGAACCAGGCGCGAGCCAGGCGCGAACATCGGTCGCGGCCGGCAACATGGGCCGGGCTTGTCGGCCCTGGTCCGGGGTCAAATCGTAAGGAAACCCTGGAAAATCCAGGGAAGCTTCAAACGGGAAGCGTGGGTCGGCTCATCGAACGGGCCGGTGCAGGAGCCGGAGAAGCCAGGACTGCCATCGGATGAAAACGCCGGCACGAATGAATAGACGTCGTTGATCGTGACCAGAAAGTCGGGATTGAACCGGGAAGGCGCGTAGATCGAAACGTTCTTGAAGAACTTGAGCGATGGCTCATCGAGCAGTGCGTCGGGTGTCGCGGCGCTCAACGGCTCCGCCGTGTCGTAGTGCGCGGGTAACTCGAAGCGAAACTTCCCGTGTGTGACGGTCTCTGGCGGTGTGAAAGTCAGTTGGACGCCGGGATAGCACAAAGCGTAAGCCGGCGGCGCAACAGGCCCTTCCGGCCCGACAAGAAGGGGCGGATAGGCCCACAGGGCGAGCGTCAGCGGGCTAGTCCGCTGAGCGAAATATTCTGCCAGCCAGTTCATGTCGTCTCCTCCTATGGGCATGGGGACGTCGTCGTTCCATGCCGGTTCTAACAGCGTCGGGTGTTCACGACGTGATGCAGGCGCGGATCTCGCCGCGCACCGAACCGCGCACTGAGCCGCGCATCGAGCCGCGCACCAAACCAAACGGTCTGCATCGCTTCACCGTGACTCTTTCAGCATATGCGCGCGACCTTGGACACCGTTGATGTGCATCAACCCTGAAGTCACTGCCGAACGAGAACAGCGCGACGCGGCGCATGAGCGTGACGTGGTCCGGGCGTGCTTGACTTGAGTCAATCGGGAGTCGCCGGCGCGGGACTATGGTTCACGCATCCGGTCCCGGATTCTTTCGCATTCACGGCGCGCATCGCGCGCGGCGAAGGGCGCATAGCGGCAGGAGATATCGATGAAATCAGATCTGGAACTCAAGCATGACGTGGATCAGGAGTTGCTTTGGGATCCTGCGCTCGATGCCAGAACCATCACCGCCACGGTGCTCAACCGCATCGTCACGCTCGAAGGTTCCGTGAACAGTTGCGCCCAGAAACTCGCCGTGCAGAAAGCCGTGCAGCGGGTGGCCGGCAGTCGTGCGGTGGTGCTCGACCTGGTGGTTCGCGCGCCGTCCCCGCTGAAGCACACGGACGAGGAACTGGCTGACGCGATCGTCTCGGCGTTGCGATGGCAGGAAGGACTTCCGGAAGACGCGATACAGGTGTTGGTGGAACACGGTTGCGTCACGCTGACCGGCGAGGTGGATTACGGCTTCCAGCGGCAGATGGCCGAAGTACTCGTGAGCCGGATGCGAGGGGTCGTAGGCGTGGCCAATCAGATCGAGGTACGAATCGATCCGGTCGCCGCCGACGTCAGCAAACAGGTGGCCGAAGCATTGCAACGGCGTTCGCGGCATGAGTCGGGCGGTATCTCGGTCGACGTGCACGATGGTGTCGTCCGCTTGACCGGCGTGGTCGATTCGCTGCTCGACAAGCGGGTGGCCTGCGGCGTCGCCTGGGGCACCAAGGGCGTCCGGTGGGTGGTCGACCAACTGGTCGTCGCATGAATGGCATCGGCGCAGCATGCGCGCGCCGGAACGTCTGCGCTTGATCTGAAACACGGTGGGCGCTACGCGCCTTCCTACCCTGTTCGCAACTACTGCGACTTCTATGACGAGGGGTTCCGAAATGACCGCGATACAAGCACGATTGAAGCGCAAACAGATGCGCCGCGACAAACAGCCTCAGGCCCATATCTACGACAGTTACCGGCCGCGCGGACGGAGTGCCGGCGCATCGCGTTGCCCTGACTGCGGCGCGATCTATGACGACGGCCGCTGGACGTGGCACATGTCGGCCGAGCAGATGCATCAGTTGCAATGCCCGGCGTGCAAGCGGATCCACGAGCAGGCGCCGGCTGGAGAAATCACGTTCGACGGTGACTATTTGCTGAGCCGCGCGGACGAGGTTCTGGCGCTGCTTCATCACCAGGCGGATGGCGAGAGCAAGGAACATCCGCTCGAACGGATCATGGATATCCAGCAAAACCCGGAGCGTATCGTCGTGCAGACGACGGGGCCGCATCTGGTTCGCCGGCTCGGCGCGGCCATGTTGCATGCGCATCAGGGAACGCTGGAGATCAGCTACCGGGACAACGAAGGGCTACTGCGTGCCCATTGGGCCCGTTCATCGCCGAAGTGACAGGCGCGGCCGGTTTTCCCCAACTGACCGACGATCGACGCAAACGGCGATGAATGAAAAATCCAATTTCACTGGCTTCCTGATACCGATCGGCGTCGTACTCCTGCTGCTGGCGCAGATCTTCCTGTACCGGCAGCCGATCGAATCGATCGCGTACAGCGACTTTCACCGGCTGCTGGTCGCCCGGCAACTCGACAATCTGGAAATCGGCACGGAGCAGATCACCGGCAGCGTCCGGATGCCCGGCGCGGCTGCGCTGTTGCCGGCCTCCGCCGCAAGCGGAATCGCCGCCAATGGCGCGCCGTGGCGCTTTTCGACCGTGCGGGTGAGCGACGAGCATCTGATCGAGGATCTGGCCGGCTCGGGCGTCCGCTATACCGGTGTGGCCGACAAGATGGGCTTGGCGGCATTGCTGGGCTGGATCTTTCCGGTCCTGATGTTTGCGGCCGTCTGGAGTGTTTTCATGCGGCGCGGTGGCGGTGGTTTGCGCGATTTCAGCGGGATCGGCAAAAGCAAGCCCAGAATCTACGTGGCGCAGGATACCGACGTTACGTTCGACGACATCGCCGGCATTGACGAAGCGAAAGCCGAACTGAAACAGATCGTCGAATTTCTGCGTAACGCCGAGCGCTATCGCCGCCTCGGCGGCAAGATTCCGAAGGGTGTGCTGATCGTCGGTGCGCCGGGTACCGGTAAGACCTTGCTCGCAAAAGCCGTGGCGGGAGAGGCGGGTGTGCCGTTCTTTTCGATAAGCGGGTCGGCGTTCGTCGAGATGTTCGTGGGCGTGGGGGCTGCGCGCGTGCGCGACCTGTTCGAACAGGCGCAAAAGAAGGCGCCGTGCATTGTCTTTATCGACGAACTGGATGCGCTGGGCAAAGTGCGCGGCGCTGGGGTCACATCCGGCAACGACGAACGCGAGCAAACGCTGAATCAACTGTTGGTCGAGATGGACGGATTTCAGCCGAATTCCGGCGTGATCATTCTGGCGGCGACCAATCGCCCGGAGATTCTCGACCCGGCATTGCTGCGTCCTGGACGCTTCGACCGGCACATCGCGATCGACCGCCCGGACCTCAACGGACGCCACCAGATTCTGCAGGTCCACGTGAAGAAAGTGACCTTGGCCGCCGACGTCGATCTGGCCGAGATTGCATCACGCACGCCCGGTTTCGCCGGGGCCGATCTCGCCAACGTGGTCAACGAGGCGGCCTTGCATGCTGCCGAACTCGACAAGCCGGCGGTAGGCATGGCGGACTTCGACGAAGCGATCGACCGTGCGATGACGGGCATGGAACGCCGAAGCCGCGTGATGAACGAACAGGAAAAGATCACCATTGCCTACCACGAAGCGGGACACGCGCTGGTCGCGCTGAGCCGGCCGCATTGCGACCCCGTGAAGAAGGTATCGATCATTCCGCGTGGCGTCGCTGCGCTCGGCTATACGCAGCAGGTGCCGACCGAAGACCGCTACGTGCTGCGCAAAAGCGAACTGCTGGACCGGCTCGACGCGTATCTCGGCGGCCGAGTGGCGGAGGAGATCGTCTTCGGCGACGTCTCGACCGGCGCCGAGAACGATCTGGATCGGGCCACGGCGTTGGTGCGGCATATGGTGACCCGCTATGGAATGAGCGAACCATTGGGGCTTTTCACGTTCGACAGCAGCGATCCCGGCTTGGGTTATCCGTCGGCGGGCGGGCGCGGCGAGCGCTTCAGCGAGAGCACGGCGAAGCTGGTCGACGACGAGGTTCGGCGCACACTTGCCGAGGCGCATGAACGTGTCACGCGCACGCTCGCTGATCGCCGCGAGCAGTTGGACCGCATCGCGAGGCGGCTCCTGGAGTGCGAAGTGCTCGACCAGGCCACCTTGCTGAAGGTGATGGCTGGCGACGCGGCGCCGGCCGCAGGGCGGCAACCAGGCACGCCGGAGGCGGAGATACCAGGTGTCGCACCGGGCGCTTCCGGCCGTGCGGCGCCTGAGGCGCACGTGGCAGGCAGTCCGTCTCCAGTCGAGCAACACGGTTGACCCGGATAGCGGTTAGCGATCCACGCGCCGGACTGCCCGCGCCCGAGCGGCACGGCAGCACCCGGCGATAAAACGAACCGCCGCAACTAACCGCCGCCAACCGCAGCCAACCGCCGCCAACCGCCGCCAACCGCCGCCAACCGCCGCTAATCGATGGAGCGCCAGAACGCAGTCAGCGCAGGGTAAATGACATCTCGCCATTTCGGTCCGGTGAACAGGTCGTAGTGGTCGCAATTCTCAACGGTCAGCATCTGCCGCATGGCCGGCGCAATACCGCTGCAAAGCGACTGGGCGGCATGTGTCTGGCCGGCTCCGGTAATGTCGTCGCGTGCGCCTTCGACCGTGCAGAGCGCCGTCGAAACGATGTCCTGAGGCCGCACCGGATGCGTGCCGATCTGCCAGGTCCCGCGAGCCAGCGAGTATTCCTGAAAAGACACACGGATCGAATCGAGAAAGTAGTCCTCGGTCATGTCGAGGACAGCCGCATATTCGTTCAGGCGCCGCAAAGCACTCGCGCTCGCCCGCTCATCGCCCGAACACTGGGCTGCCCAGTAGCCCGATTCGAGCGCCCATTGCCGGTCGGGGTTGGCGGCGACGAACGTCGCGTGCTGGACGAACCCGGGGTAGACGCGCCGGCCGGCGCCGGGGTGGGGCGGCGGGACCGTGTCGATTGCCGTGTTGCGAAACCAGTCCAGCGAATGGGTTCCAGCAAACTTGCCGATCTGCGTTGGAGCGATACGCGCGTCGATCGGACCGCCCATGAGCGTGATGCTGCGCGCGGGCAGCTCGCCGGCGCTTGCCGCCAGTGCGGCGGCCGCTAGCGCGGGGCTCGTTGCCTGACAAACGGCGACGATGTGCAGCGCTGCGCTTCCCGTCGCGCGCAAGAACTGCTGGATGACGAGGATGTAGTCGTCGAGTCCGAACGACCCGGCGTCCAACGGCACGTCGCGCGCGTTCGCCCAGTCGGTGACGTACACGTCACCGACCTGCAGCAGCGTTTCAACGGCTTCGCGCAACATCACCGCGTGGTGGCCCGCGAGCGGTGCGCAGAGGAATACCGCCGGCGCGTCGCTGCCCGGCTCCGGCAGGAACGCCCCGACGTCCGGCGCGCGGCTGAACTTGCGCAGCGCGCAAAACGGCGTGCGCTCGATCACCTGCTCGACGACCGCAATGTCCCGTCCGCCGATGCGTACTGTCGGGATGTCGAAACGGGGCGCTTCGGCCGGCGGCTGAATCAGGCGGTAGAGCCAGTCGTAACCCGCCGCGGCGGCTCGCGTCTCGGGCGCTTGCATGCTGCCGTCGCCGGCAGGCAGACTCCACGCGCCAAGCATGCGCATCAGGTTGCGCTGTGTTTCCAGCCATGCATACCACATGCTGCCTCCTCAAGGTTCTATTGGACCTGTCAGTCGATACCGGCGCCGATCGCTTGCCGCGCCTGCGAAGCCACGCGGGCATTGTTCGTGTGCTGTTTTTGCCTGTTCGCGGTCTTGCGCGATTTCATACCTGCCGGGGCGAGCGATCCGGAGAATTCTCTGCATAGCCGAGGATAACGTTGCGCCGGCCAGTTCTCGTGAGCTTGACCGTGATCAACGAACCCAGGTTCACAGCGAATACTGTAGGTTTGCAGGGATACACCAGTTTGCGCCGAGTAGCGTGCGCCGATGCCTGCATTCATCAGCCCAGTCCACGGGGTCATTAAAACAGGGAGAAGGCTCAATGCGCATCCTATGTCTTGGTTTGCTGGCTGTCATAGTCATGGCGGTTTCCGGATGCGGTTACAACGCCATTCAGAGGCAGGACGAGCAGGTAAAGGCAGACTGGTCGGAGGTGGTCAACCAATATCAGCGCCGCGCCGACCTGGTGCCGAACCTCGTGAATACGGTAAAGGGTTTTGCTAGTCAGGAGCGGTCCGTGCTGATCGGCGTCACCGAGGCTCGCGCGCGAGTCGGATCCGTGCAGGCTACGCCTGAACTGCTGAACGACCCGCAGGCGTTCGCCCGATTCGAATCGGCTCAGGCGCAACTGTCGAGTTCGCTCTCGAAGCTGCTCGTCGTATCCGAGGCGTATCCGCAGTTGAAGTCGGACGCCAACTTTCGCGACCTGCAGGCGCAACTGGAAGGCACCGAAAACCGCATTGCGGTGGCCCGAAACCGCTACATCAAGGCAGTGCAGGACTACAACACGACGGTTCGGTCGTTCCCTTCCAATCTGACGGCCAGTGTGTTCGGCTATAAGGAAAAGCCCAATTTCTCGGTCACGAACGAAGCGGAGATCGCTCGGCCTCCGCAGGTCGATTTCAATACGGCACCCGCGCCGGCAAGCGGAGCAGCGAATTGAACCTCCTCAAACTCGCCGGCACATGGTTATTTGTGCTCTCAGCATTTTTGTCGTCCGGCGCCGGCGCGCAAGCGCCGATTCCGGCCCTTACCACGCATGTGACGGACGTGACGGGCACGCTCGCCGACGCTCAACGCGCATCGCTCGAACAGACCTTGCAGGCGTTCGAGGCGAAAAAGGGCAGCCAGATCTCGGTGCTCATGGTGCCGACCACCGCGCCGGAAACCATCGAGCAATATTCGCTTCGCGTTGTCGAGCAATGGAAGCTGGGCCGCAAGAATATCGATGACGGCGTGCTGCTGATCATCGCGAAGGAGGACCGGACGCTTCGCATCGAAGTCGGCTATGGCCTCGAAGGCGCGCTCACCGACGCGACGAGCAGTCGCATCATCAACGAGACGATCGTTCCGCGGTTCAAACAGGGCGATTACTACGGCGGCGTCGCCGCCGGCGTCGACAGCATCATGCGTGTGGTCGATGGTGAACCGTTGCCGCCGCCGGACCAGCGCGCAAGCGGCCCGGCGCAGCTTGCTCACTATCTGCCGGTTCTTTTCGTGCTGACGCTCGTCGCGGGCGGTGTGCTGCGCGTCTTGCTGGGGCGGCTGCCCGGCGCGGTCGTGACAGGGGGCGCGGTTGCGCTCGTGGCCTGGATGTTGTCGGGCGCGCTGTTCATTGCCGCCGTTGCAGGTGTGATTGCGCTCGCGTTTACGCTGCTCGGCAGCGGTCTTGGCGCGGTCGCCGGCGCTCGCGTGATCGGCGGGCAGCCCGGCAGGTTCGGCGGCGATTCGGGTCGCACGATCTTCCGGGGCGGTGGCGGCGGATTTGGCGGCGGTGGCGCGTCGGGCAGGTGGTAGCCATGAACCTCGAACGCATCGTCAGACATTTGTTCCTGACTCGCTGGCATGTGAACCGGGCCTTTCCGGTCCCCGTGCTGCGCGCCATCGAAAAAGCCGTCCGCGACAGCCATCGCGCGCACATGGGGCAGATCCGGTTTGCTGTCGAAGGTACGCTCCACATCGCGGCGCTATGGGAAGGCATGTCGGCGAGAGAGCGTGCGATCGACGTGTTTTCCCAATTGCGAGTCTGGGATACAGAGCACAACAATGGGATACTGATCTATCTGCTGCTCGCCGACCATGATGTGGAGATCGTTGCCGACCGTGGCGTGCATGCGAGGGTCAAGCCGGGCGAGTGGGAAGCCATCTGCCAGCAAATGGAGGCGGAATTCAGACGGGGTAACTACGAGGCTGGCGTGCTGAGTGGCGTCGCGCAGGTAACGGAGTTGCTCAAGAAGCATTTCCCCGCGGAAACCGGGACGTTCGAGGAACTGCCGAGTAAGCCGGCTATTCTTTGACCATGCGCCCGTGTGCGCAGGGCAGACAAGGGTTCCTCGAGCGAGTGGCCAGTGGTGTGATCCGGACTGTTTCGTTTGCACACCGGGCCGACATGCGCGAGGTTCGAATAGACGTTGTGTGCAGGGAGTTGAAAACGTGAAAGATGCGTACGAGCGGCGTGCATTGCTGCTTCATCTGGGCGACGTGCTGGAGACGGTCAATCGTCTCATGGCTTGTGGCGCCGACAGGCAAACCGTGAACGAGGCGGTGGCCGCGAATGATTCGCTCAAGGGCTTACCGTTGCTCACGCACGTATTGCCCTCGATGAACTCACGGGATTTCATCGAGCATGTCGCCGCTGGTTTTGTTTCGTGGCCGAAAGCGTTGCTTGAATTGGAACTGGATCGCGAGCAACTCGCGCGTACGGTGCGGCAGGCGCTGTTTGCCGGCAACGCGCAAGGCTGGCAGGACTACGTCGCGACGCTGCGCGAGTCGGTCGCGTGGTTTGGCTTGGGTCAGGAACCGATCGAAGCGAGCGAGGCAGCCGAGGCCGCCACGAGCAGTGATGCGGAACAGCCGGAGCCTCTGGCTCGCGACGCGCAGATGGCGCGGCCGGGTGCCGGCGATGTCGAACGGGAAAGTGGCGACCCGTTATCGGCTTCGCGTGAGAGCGTGGAAAATGACGAGCGCTTGTATCCGTCGTGGCCCTGGAAATCGGGAGTGTGACTGGTCTGATCAAATGATGTTCAGTGTGTGCCTTGATTCAGCACAAAGATGATCGGGCGGGGCCGCGATAAGGTTCGTATTGGGGGTGGGGACCCCCAAGGAGTAGCGTGTTGAGCCCGGTTCGTCCGGGCTTTTTTTTGCGCTTCCGCGCAAGAGGGGCTGCTCCCGTTGGTTTGCGAGCCCGCTCGGTGTTGGGCGAGGCCATGAGCGATGACGGGACATCGAACATCAATCGCGCCTTGGGCGGAATATCAGCCACGCTGCGAGGCTGGTGAACAGCACTGCGATCGTGGCGATGATCCAGAATCCGTGCGTGTCGTATTTGAAGGGAAGGCCACCCACGTTCATCCCGAGCAAACCTGAGATCAGGTTGATCGGCAACGCGATCACGGTGACGGCGGTCAGGATCAATACGCTCCTGTTGGTATGCTCGGCAACGCGGTCGGCAATCTCCGCTTCCAGCAACTTGATGCGCTCCTCAAGGCTGCTCATGTCGCGCAATCTTAGCGAGAACTCCTCGGCGGATTGCCGCAGCGACTGCATGTCTTCGTCACGTGCCCATTTGGGCGGCCGGTTGACGAGGCGAAAGAGCGCGGCGGGCTCCGGAACCAACAGGCGGCGCAGGCTGACCAGATCGCGGCGAATGATGCCGAGGCCCGAACGCTTCGGCAATTTACCGGCGAGCAGCGTTTCATCCACCTTATCGGCCGATCTCGCCGCCAACCGCACAATCCCGATCAGCACATCGGCCTGCTCTTCCAGCAGGTTGATCAGGAGCGACAGCGGGCTGCGAAAGGGTTGCCCGGCTTCGACAGCCAGTCTCAATTGATTGACCGAACGCAGCGGCCGGGCGTGCGCGCTTAGCAGACAGCGATCGCTGACATTGAGCCATAGCGTTGCCACCTGGAGAGGCTTTTGCCTTCCGAAGTCGTATTCGACGTCGTTGAGTACGGCAATGACGTCGTCGTGTACGTGCGTCATACGGGTTGAACGGGAGCCTTCCCTGAGGGCTTCGGCGAAAGCCTCGGGCATGGCCACGCTGTGTTGCAACGGCAAACTCTCCAGCACGGCGGGAATATCATGAAAGTGCAGCCAGATGAATTCGCCGCTGTTGTCGTTGCGATTGGCTAACCACCGGGCCGCCGAGTTTGCGTCTATCTTGCGGCCCACGCCGTCGGCTGAAAACAGATAGCCGCGCTCCAGAGGGAATGATGGGTCTGTTGTCTGCGCTAGCGGCGTGGCGGTGCTCATTCGATGTTCCTTCCTGCCCGCCATGAGCGGTTGCGCTTCGACGATCTTGAGCGTGCACCTATCCTTATCGGATCATCCGTTTTTAGTCAGGACGGTGAGCGCGTCAGTCTCGCGGTTATCTCAGTCGAGCCGCGCGTGCGCACGGGCCTTGAATGCCGTGCCGACTCATGACCTCTCTGCTCAGGTCCTTCTCTGTTCAGGGCGCTTCGCTTCCTGAACCGGTTGGCGTGACTCAAGCCAGAGCGCGTTGACTATGCCGAACGAAAGCGCCACGCCAATACCAAGAATCCAGCTGAAATACCACATTGTGTGCTCCCGGTTGTTCAGGTCCAGTGATTTACGAAAAAATTCGCGTATTGGCGATCAATACATCGAATGGTGATTTTCTTCGAGCGCTGCCGCAGTCACCTTGCCGCGCATCACGCGATACACCCAGCTCGTATAGATCAGGATGATCGGCAGGAACACGATCACGGCGATCAGCATGATCTGCAACGTCATGCGGCTCGAGGTCGAATCCCACACGGTGAGACTGCTGCGGCCGTCGAGCGAGGAGGGCATGATGAACGGAAACATCGAGAAGCCCGCTGTGAGGATTACGCCGATGATCATCAGCGAGGTCGACAGGAACGCGCTCTTTTCAAAGCGCGAACGCGCGAGCAACACGGCCAGCAAGCCGCCCGCCAGGCCGGCGACGGGAGCGGCCACCATCCACGGATAGGTGGCGTAGTTGGTGAGCCACAGGCCCGGTGCGCCGATCACGCTCTTTAGCAGCGGATTGGCAACCGTATCGAGCGGCGCCGCGTCGACCAGCTGGTAGCCGCCGATCATCGTTGCGATCAGCGCGCCGGCAATCAGGAACAGCACCACGGCCGCCAGCGACGCGATGCGCAGCGCAAGCGACGCGCGTTCGGCCACAATATCGTCCGCCTTCATCTTCACGAAGGCGGCGCCGTGCGCGGCCAGCATCGACACGCTGACGAGCCCGCACAGCACCGCGAACGGATTGAGCAGCGCGAAGAAGCCGCCGTGATAGGTGACGCGCAGGTCGGTGTCGAACGAGAACGGCACGCCTTGCAGCAGGTTGCCGAACGCGACGCCGAACACCAGCGCCGGCACGAAGCCGCCGACGAACAGCGCCCAGTCCCACGCACTGCGCCAGCGCGGATCTTCACGCTTGCTGCGGTAGTCGAAGCCGACCGGCCGGAAGAACAGCGAGAACAGCACCAGCAGCATCGCGAAGTAGAACCCGGAGAACGAGGCCGCGTACACCAGCGGCCACGCGGCGAACATCGCACCCCCGGCGGTGATGAGCCACACCTGATTGCCTTCCCAGGTCGCGCCCACCGTATTGACGACAATGCGCCGCTCGGCGTCGGTCCTGCCGATGAAGGGCAGCAGGATCGCCGCGCCCATGTCGAAGCCGTCGGTGAGCGCAAAGCCGATCAGCAGCACGCCGATCAGCACCCACCAGATGAGTTTGAGGCTTGCATAATCCATGATGTTCTTTTCCCTTGAAACTCGGTGGCGGCGAATCAGGCGACCGTGTTGGTCGGCAACGGCTGGTTCAGCGGCTGATTCGGCGGCTGTTGTTCATGGTGGTAACGGCCCGTATGCAGCGACGAGGGACCGAGCCGCGCATACTTGAACATCAGCATGATCTCGATGATGAACAGCACCGTGTAGAACACCACGAAGCCCCCGATACTCAGATACAGGTCGCCTGCCGTCAGGCTCGAGGCCGACAGGCTGGTGGGCAGAATGCCCGCGATGGTCCACGGCTGGCGGCCCACTTCCGCGACAATCCAGCCGAATTCCGCCGCGAGCCACGGCAGCGGAATCGCCCACACGGCCCAGCGCAGGAACCAGCGGCGCTTCTCCAGCAGCAGCGAGCGCTGCGCGCAGAACCAGAACGCCAGCACGAAGGTCGCGAGGAACAGGATGCCGAGGCCCACCATCAGGCGGAACGAGAAGAACACGGGCGCCACCGGAGGGATCGTTTTCTTTGCGGCCTGGGTGATCTGGTCGGGCGTGGCGTCGGTGACGTTCGCGGTGAACTGCTTGAGCATCAGGCCGTAGCCGAGGTCCTGCTTGTGCGCGTCGAAGGCGGCTTTGGCTTCGTCGGTGACGTCGCCCTGTTTCAGCTTCTGCAGCGCGGCGTAGGCGAGCATGCCGTTCCTGATGCGCGCCTCGTTGCGCACCATCAGGTCCTTCAGGCCGACCACGGGTTCGTCGAGTGAGCGCGTGGCGATGAGGCCGAGTGCGTAGGGAACCCGGATCGCGTAGTCGGTGCGTTCTTCCTTCTGGTTCGGAATCCCGATGATCGTAAACGGTGCCGGAGCGGGCGCGGTTTCCCATTCGGATTCGATCGCGGCCAGTTTGACCTGCTGGACTTCGCCGGTGCGGTAGCCGGATTCGTCGCCGAGCACGATCACGCACAGCGTGGAGGCGAGGCCGAAACCGGCGGCGATCGCGAACGAGCGCAGCGCGAATTCGGTGTCGCGGCGCTTGAGCAGATACCACGACGACACGCCGAGCACGAACATCGAGGCCGTCACATAGCCCGCCGAGACGGTGTGCACGAACTTGACCTGAGCGACCGGATTGAACAGCACGGAGAAGATGCTGTCGAGCTCCATGCGCATGGTCTGGTAGTTGAAGGTGGCGCCGACCGGATTGTTCATCCAGCCGTTGGCCACCAGAATCCACAGCGCCGAGAGGTTCGAGCCGAGCGCGACGAGGAACGTGACGCCCACGTGCTGGACCTTCGAGAGACGCTTCCAGCCAAAGAAGAACAGGCCGACGAAGGTGGACTCGAGGAAGAACGCCATCAGGCCTTCGACGGCGAGCGGCACGCCGAAAATGTCGCCCACGTAATGCGAGTAGTACGACCAGTTGGTGCCGAACTGGAATTCGAGCGTGAGGCCGGTGGTGACGCCCATGGCAAAGTTGATGCCGAACAGCTTGCCCCAGAACTGGGTCATGTCCTTGTAGATCTGCTTGCCGGTCATCACGTAGACGGATTCCATGATGACGAGCAGCCAGGACAGGCCGAGCGTGAGCGGCACGAACAGGAAGTGATAGAGCGCCGTGATGGCGAACTGGAGGCGCGACAGTTCTACGACTTCGCTAACGGGCATGTTGATCACCTTGGGACGGATGCGAGGCAGGCACGGACAGCAGCGCCTGCGCGACTTGCTCAGGCGGGAGCGACATGTGCTCTGCCTGTGGATGGTTGAAGAAAGCGTATTTGAGCGCCATCAGCAGTGCCAGTTTGACGACAAGCACAATGGCGATGTCCCGCCTGAAAGTTGGCCTCGACACCCAGCCGGCGAGTCGCGCGCGCAGGACGGGGCGAGGCGGATTCCTGTCGTTCAGCGTGATGGTCATGATCGGTCGATGGACGACTTCGGTTGAATTTATTCAGTCTGTTCAAAACGCGTGCGCAAATCGGCAAGCGCATGACGCAGACAGCACAGTCGATGAATGGACGGGTCTGGTCCCATGTCATCGGTCGCGGTAACTCACATCTTCACGAAAGAAGGGTGGCTGGCGTTTGAGCGAAGTCAACAAACTCAGCGCTGGAACGCAGCGATGGCGATAGATCGCCGATCTTGCGTTTATTGTGTCTGTCGGCTGTGGTTGTTTTTCAACGTTCGCGATTTGTTGTGACACGTCAAGTGGGCTGGGGAAAATGTGCGTAGTCTCGACACTGGGAACGCACCGACCTTGAGGCCTCGGGCGACAAGTGCACTAGGCACATGTCAGGTATTGCAATCCGTCGGGCCTCGCGGACAGCGGTTCGCTGCATGATCCCTTCATCGCTTCCAAAGCGATGACCGGGCGAATGAAGATTTGGGAGCATGGGCATGTCGCATCATTATCGAATTCTGGAGAAGATTGCCTTTTCAATGGTTGTATTGTCGGCCTTGGTCTGCTTGGTATTTATCGCTTACGAGAGATGTCCCGAATTGAGATTCGCCATGCAGTTTGAAAAAGAAATTCTGACCTGCAATCGCGGCTACTCGGCTATTTGTGCGGGCGTGGGTGTCGGTTTGCTGGGAGAAGTGCTGGCTTACTGAATGCAGCAGGTAACCGCCGGGGCCAATTCGCCAATTCGCCAAATGAGCAACCCCCGCGAGCCGAAAACACCGCAATTCAATCGAGCGATTTGCGAAAGCGCAATACGCTTAGCGTCAGCATGACTGCACCGAGCGCTGCCATTGCCGCGAACTGCGGCCATAGCACGGCGAATCCAGTGCCTTTCAGAAAAACCGAGCGCAGCACGACGAGAAAGTAACGCAATGGGTTGATCAACGTAATCCATTGCAGGACTTTGGGCATTGCGGCAATAGGAAACGCAAACCCCGACAGAATGAAAAGCGGATTGATCAGAAAGAAATTGAGCGCGAACGCCTGTTGCTGCGTGCGCGAGAAGGTGGACAGCAGCAAACCGAGACCCAATGCGGCGAGCAGAAATAGCGATGCGCCGACCAGCATGACGAGCGGGTTGCCGACGAACGGAACCCTAAACCACCCTATGCCTACCGCCGTCACGAGGGCAACGTCGACAAGACCGATCAGGAAGAAGGGCACGGTTTTTCCCAGGATGAACTCGACCGGCCTGATCGGGCTGACCATGATCTGCTCCAACGTGCCGATCTCGCGTTCGCGAACCACGGCAAACGCCGTGAGGCTGACCACCTGCATCAGCGTGAGCGTGCCGACCACGCCTGGAATGAAGAACCAGCGATCGTCGATCGTGTCGTTGTACCAGGGGCGCTCACGCAGCGTCACGGCGACCTCGGTGCGGGCGGGGCCCGAATGGTCCGACCATTGGTTGCTCATCTGATCGTTCTGGAACTGCGTGACGATCTGGCTGACGTAGCCCAGCGCGATGAGCGCGGTGTTGGAGTTGGTGCCGTCCACGACGACCTGCAGCGGCGCGCTCTGGCCGTTGCCGAGATGCTGCGCGAATCCGGCATGGATGACGAGCGCCATCGTCGCCTTGTCGCTATCGATGTCATGCGTGATATCGCGCTGCGTGCTGGCGTTATCGACCACGTCGAATTTGCCGGTGGCGACGAAGTGCGAGACGAGGTTGCGGCTCGCCTGGCTGCGGTCCAGGTCGAGCACGGCAAGGCTCACATGATTGACGGTGAAAGTCGCGGCATAGCCGTAGATGATCACCTGCAGCAACAGCGGCACGACCAGCCGGAACATCGCCCACCGGTCGCGCTTGAGTTCGAGGAACTCCTTCATCAACATGACCTGCAGACGGTCGAACATGATGGGCTAGTCCAGATGTTTGCGGAACGCCCGGGCGGCGATCCAGATAATGGCCAGCGCATACACGGCTAGAGCGAGAATCGGCACGGCGAGATCGGAAAGGGTGCTGCCTTTGAGGAATACGGCCCGCAGGATGGTGATGTAATAGCGGGCGTAGACAAGCAGCGTGGCGAGCCGGATGGGCGCGGGCATCTGGTCGATGGCGAAGGTGTAGCCTGACAGCATGCTGGTCGGCAGCATCGTCAGCAGCAGCGCGACCTGGCTTGCGCCGAGCTGGCTGCGAATGTGAACCGACACCAGATAGCCGATGCCAAGCACGACCAGGGTAAACAGCGCGGTCGTGACGATCAGGGTGCCTACGCTCCCGCGCAACGGCACGTGAAACCAGTAAACCGTGCTGAGCAGACAGAATGCGGCATTAACGAGTCCGATCACGAAGTACGGAAGCAGTTTGCCGAGCATGACTTCGAGCGCGGTGACCGGCGTGGAGATGAGTTGCTCCATCGTGCCGCGCTCCCACTCGCGCGAGGTGGTCAACGACGTAAGTTGTGCGCCGACCAGCGCCAGAATGACCGCGACGACGCCCGGGATAATGAAGTTGCGGCTGTCGAGCGTCTCGTTGAACCAGACTCGCGGTTCGAGATCGACCAGACCGACGGTTTGCGGCCGAATGCCGTGGCTTTGCCGCCAGCGCAACTGGAATTCGGCCGTCATGCGCGCGATCACGTTCTGGGCGTAGCCGATTGCAATGTTGGTCGTATTGGCGTCGGTCGCGTCGAACACGGTTTGCACCGAGGCGGTACCCGTCGTGGTGAACACGCGCGAGAAATCGACGGGGATCGTGACGACGCCGGCACACGTGCCGCGATCCATCGCGTCGCGCAATACCCGCTCGTTGGTCACGTTCCGAACCGCGAGGAACCAGTGCGACGACACGAAGTCCTGCACCAGTTCACGGCTCAACTGGCTGTGTTCCTCGTCGTTGATACATAGCGGCACCTGCCGGATATCGAGGCTGACGCCGTAGCCGAGCAGCACCATTTGCAACAGCGGCATCAGCAGCGCAATGGCGAGACTGCGCGGATCGCGCCAGATCTGCAGCGTTTCCTTGAAGGCCATCGCCAGCAGCCGCCGCAGGCTCATGGTGAGTGCACTCCCTTATCCGCGTGCGTGACGAGTTGGACGAACACATCTTCGAGGCTGGCCCGGATGGCGCGTACGGCGATAAACTCGATATGCCGTCCTGCAAGAAACGTCTGAAGCACGGTTTCAGGCACGCCCGGGTGCATCAGCACATGCAGCCGGTCGCCAAAGATCGCGGCGTCGATCACTTCGGGCGCCTCGCGCAGCGCGGCGAGAGCCGCGCCAGGCGGCGCGCAAACCAGCTCGAACAGATTGCCGCCGAGATTGTGTTCGCGCAGCTCATTCGGGCTGCCGATCGCCACCAGATGGCCCGCGTCGATCAGCGCGATGCGGTGGCAGTATTCCGCCTCGTCCATGTAATGCGTGGAGACCAGCACCGTCACGCCGCCCGCGGCGAGACCGTGAATCAGATCCCAGAACCGGCGGCGCGCTTCGGGCTCGACGCCGGACGTCGGTTCGTCGAGAAACAGCACGGGCGGACGGTGCAGATTCGCACAGCCGAGTGCGAGCCGCTGCTTCCAGCCGCCAGCGAGCGTTCGCACGAGAATATTTTCACGCCCCTCGAGCCCCGCGGTCGAAATGGCGAGCCGGATACGCTCGGCGATGTCGTGTCGCGGAACCCGGTAGATGCCACAGAAAAAGCGCAGGTTCTCGTAGCAGGTCAGGTCGGCGTACAGCGAGAACTTCTGCGACATATAGCCGATATGCGAGCGCAGCGCCTCGGCCTGGGTGCCGATGTCGTAGCCCGCAACCGAAGCGCGCCCCGCACTGGGCGAAAGCAGCCCGCACAGCATGCGGAGGGTGGTCGACTTGCCCGCGCCGTTCGGCCCGATGAAGCCGACGACTTCGCCCCTGGCGATGGACAGGTCGAGCCGGTCGACCGCCGTGAACTTGCCAAAGCGCTTGGTCAGGCCGATTGCCTCGACGACGGGAGCCTCGGCGCTCATGTCGGGCTTCCCGACCCGACGAGCGCGACGAACACGTCTTCGATGCCCGGCTCGATGGAAGTGATGGTTGCGTTTGCAATGGCGCGTGTGGCAAGCCGCTCCTGCAATTCCGGCAGACGGCGCGCGGCGTCGTCAACGCGCACGTGCACGCGGTCGCCCATCAGCAACGCGCTCAGCACGCCGGGCGCATCCACGAGGGCGTCGTGAACCGCGCGCGGGTCTGCCGCGGCGATAGCGAACAGGGCACCCGGCATGGCCTGCTTCAGCCGCGCCGGCGTGTCGCACTGGCGGATCTGCCCGGTATGCAGCAGCGCGAGCCGCGAGCAGCGTTCGGCTTCGTCCATATACGCGGTGGACAGTACGATCGTGACACCGCTTTCGCGCAGGTTATACAGGATCGCCCAGAAATCGCGCCGCGACACCGGGTCTACGCCCGTGGTCGGCTCATCCAGCAGCAGCACGCGGGGCGTGTGAATCAACGCGCACACCAGACCGAGCTTCTGCTTCATGCCGCCCGACAGTTGACCGGCGAGACGATCGCGGAATGGCACGAGGCCGGCGGCCTCGAGAAGTTCGCCGCTGCGGGTCCGATTGGCTTTGCGCGACACCCCGAAGAGTTCGCCGTAGAAGAAAATGTTCTCGGCGACGGTCAGGTCTTCGTACAGGCCGAAACGCTGGGGCATATAGCTGAGTGCAGCCTTTGCGCGTTCCGGCGCCGCTATCACGTCGATATTTTCCAGCGAGATCTGGCCGGCGTCGGGCCGCAGCACGCCAGCCAGCATGCGCATGATGGTGGTCTTGCCCGCACCGTCCGGCCCGACCAGACCGAAGATTTCCCCGCGTTCGATGTCGAAGCTGACACCCCGCACCGCCTGCACGGCGCCGAAACTGCGCGCCAGGTCGTGCGCGCGAATGGCCGCCGCTGCCGGGTCGGTGCTCATTTGCCCGCTGCCAGCAAAGCGATGGAGGCATCGGCCGGCATGCCCGGCAGCAGTTCGTGCGTCGGGTTGTCGATGTCGATACGGATCCGGTAGACGAGCGTCACGCGCTCGGCGTGCGTCTCGACGGTTTTGGGCGTGAACTCGGCCTGCGGGGAAATGAAACTGATGCGCCCTTGGTAGCGCTTGCCAGGGTAGGTGTCGGTCGTCACGGTCGCGGCTTCGTTGAGGCGAACTTTGCCGATATCGGGCTCGTTCACATACGCGCGCAGCCAGACGTGATCGAGTTCATCGAGCGTAACGATCGCGACGCCCGATCCCGCGAGCTGCCCGAGTTCCGCTTCGCGTACTGCGATGACGCCGTCGAACGGCGCGCTCAGTTCGGCGTAGGAGAGCATCACTTCGTCGAGCTTGAGCTTCGCCGCGGCGGCGGCCTGATTGGCGCGCGCGAGCGTGATGTTGTTGCCGGCGACTTCCACCAGCGCCTTGTCGTGCGCGAGGGCCGCGGCGGATTGCCGTTCGGCGGTGAAGGCGAGGTCACGCGCCTGACGCGGAATCGCGTTGCCTTTCACCAGGATTTCCGCTCGCCCCAGGTCGAGCTGTTTTTCGCTGAGATCGAATTGATCGCTGACGACGTTGTGACGTGCCGCCGCCAAGGTGCTCTCATTGGCGCTGATCTGCGCCGTGGCAACTTGCAGGTTGGTCTGGTCGATTTCCGTCTGCCGCCGATACAGGCGATCGTCCACGCGCGCGAGCACGGTGCCGCGCTTCACGTAAGCGCCTTCGTCGAATGGCAGGTAGACAATCGGCGCCTGGACCTGCGTGAAGCTCAGGACACTCTCGTGAGCCTCGATGTTGCCGGACACGACGATATGAGTTGAATCATGATGAGAGCCGAACAGCACCGGCCAACGCCACACCACCACGCCGGCCGCGGCAAGAGCGACTAGCGCGAGCAGCGCCTGCATCCGGTGTTTCGATATGGCCATGTTTTTTGGTTCGGTTCAAACGCTTCCGGATGAGGAGATGTAAAACCGGAGATCGCCAGCCTGTGTATGGTGCGTCTGCTGAAGATAGAGCCGCTATCGCTCCGGCCAATTGACTCAAGTCAAGTTGGAACCCGGTAGGGGCCAGGTCGCGGCTGGTTTGCCGCTCCACGGCACGGTTGATGCATTGCGCCGATCGCGTCAGGTGCTGTCGGCGCGGCATCCTTGCCACCTCCGCGCCGATCTCCGCGGGAGCCCCGCTGACGCCGACGCACGCCGTCTCACACTCCGCCGCGCCGACGAATACTTCCACTTTTTGTCCAGTCGCCGTTGCCGTTCATACTGTATGGATGTACAGTCTTGTGCGTGGGCCGGTGACGGCGAGCAATTCTTGAGTGGAAAGCGAACGCGCTTCAACGGCAATGGTGTGCGTGCAGGCTGCCGACGCTTTCGCCTGCGGCCCATCCATACCCTGCGAGTTCCGGGGTTTGCCTTAGCAAGGCGATCGTGCGACCTCGCATAGTCGAGTGGTCTGAGTCGATCAGGCGCTCAGGCAAGCCCGCACAATGAACGGAGATTCATCTACATGCCGGCTTTATCTGGTCAGAAATTCCATGCCTGAACAACTCTGGCTGCCTGGCCTCGAGGCGCCGCCAACGCCGACAGACGGTCTGTTTTTCGCTGTCTTTCCTGACGCCAATACGGCGGCGAATATTTCGAAGCTCGCACAACAGCTTTGCGGGGAGAGTCGCGCGCGCAGCAAACCGCTCGCGGCGGCCCGTCTACACGTTACCTTGCAGCACCTCGGAAATTTCGCGGGCGGTTTGCCTCAGGCGCGAGTCGAGGCGGCCATGAAAGCAGCCGCGTCGGTCAGGATGGAACCGTTCAGCGTCGAATTCGATACGGTGGTGAGCTTTGCATCCAAGCCACGACCGGGGCCGTTAGTGTTGGGCGGGGGCGAGGGCGTGAATGGTCTGCATCGGCTGCACGACGCTTTATGCCGCGCGTTGCAAGACGCAGGGTGCGGGGAGCACGCCATGTCAGCCGCGGTGGACTATACGCCGCACGTCACACTGGCGTATGGCATGCCTTGGGCCGCTGCGCGTCCTGTTGAACCGCTGTGCTGGAACGTGCGCGAATTTGCGTTGATGCACAGTTTGCTCGGGCGTACGCGGCACGTCATGCTGGCTCGGTGGCCTTTGGCGGATGCCGGCTCATAGCGCACGGCGCCGCGGTTGATGCCGTCGTGTCCGGGCGCGATGGCTCAGAACCGCATGCCGGTCGCGCAGCCTCCGGCGAAGCCGCCACCGCTACCGCCTGCGCCACCGCAGAACACGCCGCAGCCGGATAGCACGAGCGATATCGTCACGGCGGCCAGCGCCGCCCGCAGGGTTACCCGGGATATGCGTTTGCGCAGGTGGAGAGGGTGTGCGGCTATGGCAGTCTCGAACGTAATGGCGGCGTGGTTTCGGTTTGGGTGAGTCATTCCGGATTGCATATCGGCGGTCATTTTGAGAAGCCACGAGCAAAGGCGCGAACGGCGCGGTCCGTTGAAAGTTTTCTGTCAGGTTTTAGCGCGGGAGCGGGCGGCACGCGGCGTGGCGGCGAACCCTTGAGCCTAGCGTCCGGCCGCGTGCTCTCGAATGACGAAAAATCTGAAAACGTAGGGGGTTTCGTCGGTTGCGGAGCCGGAACGAGCGTGCGCTGCCTGATAGAATGCTTGGGCCGCAACGTAGTGGATCGCAGATGAGATTGCTTGATGCATTAGTCGAACAGCGTATTGCCGCCGCCGCCGCGCGCGGGGAGTTCGACGAGTTACCCGGCGCGGGTGCGCCGCTATCCTTGGGCGACGACGCTCTGGTTCCTGAAGAGGTACGCGTCGCCAACCGGATTTTGAAGAATGCGGGCTTTGTGCCGCCCGCTGTCGAGCAGTTGCGCGCGTTGCGCGACCTGCAGGCGGAATTGAATGCCGTGAGCGACCAGGCTACCCGCTGCCGTCTGCAGGCGCGCATGCTTGCACTCGACATGGCGCTTGAATCGCTGCGCGGCGGCCCGCTGGTTTTGCCGCGCGAATACTGCCGGCGTATTGCCGAACGGCTGTCCGAACGCGTCGGCAGCCTGAATGCGGCAGATGCGGGTTCGCCGTGAGCGAGCCGCTGGCTCAGTCCATCGTGCCGGATGCGGATTCTTTCCATTCTCACGAAGTGCCGAATACGATGAGTTCTCAAGCCTTGGCGGGTGGTGTAGCCGGATCGGCCGCGACGGATTCTGGCTCTGGCGCGGTATTGCCGGAGACGGAGCTCTCGCCCGGCGATTCACCCGCAACTCCCGTTGTCTCCGAACGCGATCGCCGCTTCATGGCGCTCGCACAGGCTGCCGCCGAAGAGGCGCGCGCTGCCGGTGAGGTGCCCGTCGGCGCAGTGCTCGTACGAGGCGACGAAGTCATCGCCAAAGGTTTCAATCATCCAATCGGTGCGCACGACCCGTCGGCGCATGCGGAAATGGCCGCGTTGCGTGCTGCGGCGCAGGCCGTCGAAAACTACCGTCTGCCGGGCTGCGAGCTTTACGTGACGCTCGAACCTTGCCTGATGTGCGCCGGCGCGATCATGCACGCGCGCATCGCTCGTGTCGTCTTCGGCGCGCGCGATCCGAAAACCGGCGCGTGCGGCAGTGTCGTGGACGCCTTCGCTAATCCGCAGTTGAATCATCACACCACGGTGACCGGCGGCGTGCTCGAAAGCGAATGCGGCGCCGCGCTCAAATCGTTCTTTGCCGAGCGGCGGCGCGCCAGCCGCGAAGCGCGCGCTTCGGCACGTGGCGAAGCGGGCAACGAATCGGGCAACGAAGCGGGCCCGGCCGAGGCGCTCTGAAACTACAACGTCAAATAAGGTCTTGCTCATGAGCGTCCATCGCACCATCGAACTGATCGCGCCGTCCGGGTATCCGCATGATCCGGAGGTGCTGCATCGCGCGCTGCAGCGTTTTCATGCCCAGGGCCATCGCATCGAGGGCGCGGAAGCGGCGCGGCGTCGCTACCTGCGCTTCGCCGGCACCGACGGCCAGCGCGCTGCCGATCTGAACCGGCTCGCCGACCCGTCGCGTGAGTTGCCGGACATCGTGCTGGCCGTGCGCGGCGGCTATGGCGCGGTGCGCATTCTGCACGGACTCGACTACGAAGGGCTGCAACGGCGCCTGACCGATCAGCCGGTTGCCCTCGTGGGGCATAGCGATTTCACCGCGATCCAGCTTGCGTTGTTGGCGCGAGCCGGGGTGAAAACCTTCGGCGGTCCGATGGTGATGAGTGATTTCGGGGCGGAGGAACTCAGCGAGTTCACCATGCAGCACTTCTGGTCCGCGTTGACGAAACCGACCATGACGGTCTCAAGCAACACGCCGCAGGCACAGCCCGTAGATGTCTCGGGCATGTTGTGGGGCGGCAACCTGGCGGTGCTGGTGTCGCTGATCGGCACGCCGTACATGCCGCCGGTGAGTGGCGGAATCCTGTTTATCGAAGACGTCAACGAACAACCGTTCCGGGTCGAGCGGATGATTTATCAGCTGCATCTGTCCGGCATCCTCGCGCAGCAGCAGGCACTCGTGCTGGGCGATTTCTCTGGGGCCAAATCCTACGACTACGACAATGGTTACGACTTGCACTCGGTGATCGAGCAGGCGAGGTCGGTGATCGGCATTCCGATCGTGACAGGGCTGCAATTCGGTCATGTTCGCAACATGCTGACGCTGCCGGTGGGCGCGGACGCGCATCTCGTCGCCAACGCACAGGGATTCGAATTGAGCTTATCGGGCTATCCGTATCTCGCGTGAGCGGACGCGCGAGGGAAGCGGGCAACGGCCCGCTTTCTTTTTACTTCAAAAATGCAACTAACGGCCTGTGTTTTGGGATTGACCTCGAACAGAACGTCCTATGAAGGTCCATCGGTTTTGTTGACAAAATCCGCCCTCAATAGACGGCGTCCTTCCAGTCTAATTAAACTTATACATAGCCTGTATCAAGGCTTTGGGACCGATCCATAAACCCGTCAGCCTTCGTTCACCGTGAAAATTGTCAAAATTAAAGACAAAAATTGTTGACAATCTTTATGTCCATCCTAAGATGACCAACATACCGAGACGCACATCATGTCCGACGCAGACCCTACCGCCGCCAATAGTTCGAAACCTGAAGTGATCGCCGAGCGCATCCGCGCCGCGATCCTCGAGCATCGGCTTGCGCCGGGCGCCAAGCTGACCGAAGCGCAGTTGTGCGAAGTATTCGGCGTGAAGCGCGGCCCGATCCGGCAGGCGCTGACGCAACTCGCGACGGATCACCTCGTCGATCTCGAGCCGAATCGCGGCGCGTTCGTGGCGAGCCCCTCGCTACAGGAAGTGCATGAGGTGTTCGAGATGCGCCGCATCATCGAACTGGCGGTGGTTGAAAAGATTTGCAGCGGTCACGGCATGCGGCGCTTGAAGAGCATTGGCAGCATGATCGGCCGGGAACGCAAAGCGTTCGAAACACGTGATTTTCCGGCGTGGATTCGCCTGTCGGGCGAGTTTCACACCGAATTGGCGGGACTGACCGGCAACACGGTGTTGTGCGATTGCCTGAACGGGCTGGTGGCGCGCTCCACGCTGATTTCCGCGCTGTACGAGTCGCTTGGACGCAGCCCATGCTCGTTCGAGGACCACGAAGCCATACTCGCCGCGCTCGACGCCGGCGATGCAAAAGAGGCGGCGGCACTCATGTCGCGCCATTTGCAAAGCGTCGAACTGAAGATGCTGGACCGCCCGGCGCGTGGTGCGGCCGATCTGCGGGAAGTGTTCGGCGCCCTCAACGGTGCGCCCAGAGAATGACCCGCGACAATGTCCGCGCCATGCTGAGGCAGGCGGCCGGCGTGCGCGCCTGACTGGTGCGCGCCGCACTGAATTGAACTGAACTGAACTGAACGAATCAAGTGTTGCAAGGCGGCTCGACGTGAGCGCTGCCGGCTCGCGCACGCGTGTCCGCCGCCGGGCGACGGACATCGAGTAGCAGCAACGCATCGCCGGCGCTCCGCGGCTGCGGACGGTGCGATAACCACAAGTACTTCAGTACGGAGATATCCGCGGCACGGCAAACCAGGCGGCTCGCCTGTCCTTTGTCCCGAACGGGCAAAGCGGGCGCGACTGGCATGGCCGATGCATCGTCCTTCGATTCGCTATCGATGGTCCCTATCCCAAGGAGGAATCATGGCTCAGTTCAGTGCAGCGCCCGGCAATCCCGCAATTCCCACTTACGCAGACGGCGGCGCAACCGGCGATCCGTCAATGCCCGCAGGCTACAGCGAACGGCTCTATAACGAAGACCTCGCGCCGTTGCGCCACCAAACCTGGGGCGCATACAACATCTTTGCGTTCTGGATGTCCGACGTGCACAGCGTCGGCGGCTATGTGTTCGCGGGCAGCCTGTTCGCGCTCGGGCTGACGAGCTGGCAGGTGCTGATCGCGCTGCTGGTCGGCATTACGATCGTCAACCTGTTGTGCAACCTGATCGCCAAGCCGAGCCAGGCGAACGGGGTGCCTTATCCGGTCGCGTGCCGTGCGACCTTCGGCGTGCTCGGCGCGAATATTCCCGCGGTGATTCGCGGCCTGATCGCGGTCGCATGGTACGGCATTCAGACTTATCTGGCGTCGAGCGCGCTGGTGATCGTAGTGTTGAAGTTCGTTCCCCAACTGCTGCCGTATGCCGATGTCCATCATCACGGCTTCATGGGTCTGTCGACGCTCGGCTGGGCCGGTTTCATGCTGCTGTGGGTCCTGCAGGCACTCGTGTTCTGGCACGGCATGGAGACCATCAAGAAGTTCATCGACTTCGCCGGCCCGGCCGTCTACGTGGTGATGTTCATTCTCGCGGGCTACATGGTGTATCGCGCGGGATGGCGCAACATCGGCATCAACCTGGGCGGCGTCAAATATCACGGCATGGAAGTCGTGCCGGTGATGATCACGGCGACTTCGCTGGTGGTGTCGTACTTCTCCGGACCGATGCTCAACTTCGGCGACTTTTCGCGCTACGGCAAGAGCTTTCGCAGCGTGCAGCGTGGCAACTTCTGGGGGCTGCCGGTCAACTTTCTGGCCTTCTCGCTGGTGACGGTGATCACGACCGCTGCCACGCTGCCGGTCTTCGGCCAGCTGATTACGGACCCGGTTGAAACCGTGGGCCGTATCGATTACCCGACTGCGGTGATTCTCGGCGCGCTGACCTTCACGATCGCGACGATCGGCATCAACATCGTCGCCAATTTCGTCTCGCCGGCATTCGACTTCTCGAACGTCGCGCCGCGCTTGATCAGCTGGCGCGCGGGCGGCATGCTCGCGGCGGTGGCGTCGATTTTCATTACGCCGTGGAATCTGTTCAACAACCCCGCCGTGATCCACTACACCCTCGATGTTCTCGGCAGCTTCATAGGGCCTTTGTACGGTGTCCTGATCGTTGATTACTATCTCGTGAAGCGTCAGAAAATCGTGCTCGACGATCTGTACACGGTTGCGCCCACTGGTTCGTACTGGTATCGCAACGGCGTGAACTATCGGGCAGTCGCCGCGTTGCTGCCGGCTGCCGTGATCGCCGTGATCTGTGTGATGGTGCCCGCGCTCGACGGCATGGCGAATTTCTCGTGGTTCATTGGCGCCGGCCTCGCCGCGCTGTTCTATCGCGTGATTGCACGCTGAATCGCACGCTGAATTGTGCAGATGCAACAGGAGTGGATATGCGCATCAAACTGATCAACCCGAATACGACCCAGCGCATGACGGAAGCAATGGGCCGCTGCGCGCGCGAAGTCGCCGCGCCGGGCACTGAAGTCATCGCGGTGAATCCGACCATGGGGCCGCCGTCGATCGAAGGCTATTACGACGAGGCGCTGGCCACACCAGGCTTGCTGGCCGAGGTTGCCGCCGGCGAGCGCGAAGGCTGCGACGGTTACGTGATTGCCTGCTTCGGCGATCCTGGTCTCTACGCGGCACGCGAGCTGGCGCGGGGTCCGGTGATCGGCATCGCCGAGGCGGCGATGCACGCGGCCAGCGTGCTGGCGCCGGGCTTCTCCGTGGTGACCACGCTGGCGCGCACCTGCGGCATGGCGTGGCACCTCGCCGAGCGCTACGGCATGAAGCGTTTTTGCCGCAACGTTCGCGCCACCGACGTGGCCGTCCTCGACCTCGACCAGCCCGGCTCGGCGGCGCGCCGCATCATCCTCGACGAATGCCGGCGCGCGCTTGCCGAGGACGGCTCGGACGCGATCGTGCTCGGCTGCGCGGGTATGGCCGAACTGTGCGCGGAGATCGAGGACGCGCTCGGCGCGCCGGTGATCGAAGGCGTGACCGCAGCGGTGAAATGGACCGAGGCGCTGGTCTCGCTTCGTCTTTCGACCGCCAAACGCGGCGACTACGCGCGGCCGCTGGCCAAGCGCTACGACGGCGCGCTGGCATCGTTCAGTCCGGTCGACGCCGATCCGAACCCGCGTGCGCCGCGCGGATCTACCGAAGTTTCCTTGGCAAATGCGCCGGAAAATGCAGGAACGTCCGATTTGGTGCGGGTAAACACTACGGAACCGGGCCGGCACATACATTCAGCGTGACACGCACTATCTGCCCCGGTGTATGGGCGCACCGGAGCGTTTTCGCTACACTGGTCCAACTCGGCGCGGGGTGCCTGAAAGGTTTTTTGTGTTGCTTCAGGCGCTGTTTCCGGTGTTTATTCGGCTGCGCCCACCCCACGTGCATCCACGTGAGTTCCACGCGAATTTTACGTAACGTCACCACGCATTCGTCAAACCATGCCACTCGACCCGAACTACCCACGCGATCTGATCGGCTACGGCCGCCACCCGGTGCAGGCCAACTGGCCGGGGCGAGCGCGTGTCGCGGTGCAATTCGTTCTGAATTACGAAGAGGGCGGTGAAAACTGCGTGCTGCACGGCGATCCTGGCTCGGAGCAGTTCCTGTCGGAAATCGTCGGCGCCGCGGCTTATCCGGCTCGCCATATGAGCATGGAGTCGATCTACGAATACGGCTCACGCGCGGGCGTCTGGCGCATTCTGCGCGAATTCGAAAAGCGTGGCCTGCCGCTCACGGTGTTCGGCGTCGGCATGGCGATCGAACGGCATCCGGAACTGGCGCGCGCGTTCGTGGAACTCGGTCATGAGATTGCCTGCCACGGCTATCGCTGGATTCACTATCAGGACGTGTCGCCGGAGAAAGAAGCTGAGCACATGCGTCTCGGCATGGAAGCGATCGAACGCGTGACAGGCGAGCGTCCGCTTGGCTGGTACACCGGCCGTGACAGTCCCAATACGCATCGTCTGGTCGCCGAATACGGCGGATTCCTGTACGACTCCGATTACTATGGCGACGACCTGCCGTTCTGGATGGACGTGGACGTCACCGGCGGCACGACAGTACCGCAATTGATCGTGCCGTACACGCTCGACACCAACGACATGCGCTTTGCAAGCCCGCAAGGCTTCAACACGGCAGACCACTTCTTCACGTACCTGCGCGATGCATTCGACGTGCTCTACGAAGAGGGCGACGAAGCGCCGAAGATGCTTTCCATCGGCATGCATTGCCGTCTGCTCGGGCGCCCTGGTCGTTTTCGCGCGCTGCAACGTTTTCTCGACCATATCGAACAGCACGATCGCGTGTGGGTGACGCGGCGCGTCGATATTGCGCGCCACTGGCGCGAACATCACCCTTACCAACAAGTCAACCGCGGGGCAGCGGCATGAAGGCGATGCAATACACTCTGGACCAACTCAACAGCATCTCGACCGAAGCGTTCGTGGCAACGCTGTCGGGTATTTTCGAGCACTCGCCGTGGGTCGCGGAAATCGCCGCGCAGCAACGGCCTTTCGTCAGCGTCGACGAGTTGCATCGCAAGATGTCGAACATCGTCGAAACAGCCGGTGAAGAGAAGCAACTGGCGCTGATCAACGCTCACCCGGAACTCGCCGGCAAGGCCGCGGTGCGCGGCGAACTGACCGCCGAATCCACGCGCGAGCAGAGCGGCGCCGGCCTCGCGCAATGCACGCAGGAAGAGTTCGACAAGCTGCTCGCGCTGAACGCCGCCTATCGCGAGAAGTTCGGTTTTCCATTCATCCTCGCCGTGCGCGGCTACGACCGTCACGGCATCATCGCGAACTTCGAAGCGCGCGTGAACAATAGCCGCGCCGAAGAATTGCGCGCGAGCCTCGATCAGATCTACCGCATCGCACGTTTCAGGCTCGACGACCTGATCGACGCATAAGGCTTAACCACGCGTCGCGGACCTCGAACCGAAACGTTTTTTCAGCACTGGCAAATATCAAGGAAGACAAAAATGGCACTCCCGATTCTCGACCCCAACGCACCGGAATTCACGCGCCGCTATGTGAACCTGGCGGACCCGCGTCTGGGCGCGCAGGCGCTCGAGGCCAGCGACGATTTCTTCGCACCGAAGGAGCGCATGCTGAATCCGGAGCCGGCCGTTTTCATTCCGGGCAAATACGACGACAACGGCAAGTGGATGGACGGCTGGGAAACCCGCCGCAAGCGCGCCAACGGCTATGACTGGTGCGTCGTGAAGCTGGCTCGTCCGGGCGTGATCAAGGGGCTGGATCTCGACACCAGCCACTTCACGGGTAATTTCCCGCCGGCGGCGTCGGTGGAAGCCGCGCGCGTGGTGGACGGCGCGCCGAACCAGTCGACGCAATGGACCGAAATCGTGCCGTCGACCACGTTGCAAGGCAATAGCCATCACTATCACGAAGTCAGCGACACGAACGCTTACACCCACCTGCGCGTGAACATTTATCCGGACGGCGGCATTGCGCGTCTGCGTGTGTATGGTCAGCCGCAAGTCGACTGGGCCGGCGCGAGCCGCACGGAGCAGTTCGATCTGGCAGCGATGGAGAACGGCGCCTATCTCGTCGCGGCGAACAACCAGCACTTCGGCGCAGCGTCGACGATCCTGATGCCGGGCCGTGGCGTGAACATGGGTGACGGCTGGGAAACGCGCCGTCGTCGTGAGCCGGGCAACGACTGGGCGATCGTCGCGCTGGCGCAACCGGGCGTGATCAGGAAAATCGAAGTCGATACGGCGCACTTCAAGGGCAACTTTCCGGACCGCTGCTCAATTCAGGCCGCGTATGTCACGGGTGGTACGGACAGCTCGCTGATCACGCAAGCCATGTTCTGGCCGGTGCTGCTCGGCGAACAGAAACTGAAGATGGACAACCAGCACTATTTCGAAAGCGAAATCGCGGCACTGGGTCCGGTGACGCACGTGCGCTTCAATATCATTCCGGACGGCGGCGTGTCGCGTCTGCGTCTGTGGGGTACGCTCGCATCATGAAAACGCTCGCGATCGAACCGTTGACGAAAGAAGCGTTCGCCGCATTCGGCGACGTGATCGAACTCGAAGGCGCGAAGCAGATCCCAATCAACCTCGGCACGACGATCCGCTATCACGATCTCGCGAAAGTGGATGTCACCGACGAGAACGGCCGTACGCTCGTGAACCTGTTTCGCGGGCAACCGCGCACGCTGCCGTTCGAAGTAAAGATGCTCGAGCGGCACCCGCTCGGCAGCCAGGCGTTCGTCCCGCTGAACAACAAGGCGTATCTGGTGGTCGTGGCGCCGGCAGGTGAGCTGAACGTGTCGAAGATTCGCGCGTTCGTGACGAGCGGCTGGCAGGGCGTGAACTATGCGAAGGGCGTGTGGCATCATCCGCTGATCGCGTTGGGTGAGGTGAGCGACTTTATCGTCGTCGATCGCGGCGGGGATGGACTCAATCTCAATGAGCAGGACCTCGCGGAGTCGTTGTGGCTCACGGAAGATGCGTTGAGCGCGGTGGCGGTTTGAGGTTTGCCGCTACGGCGTAGCGAGCAGGTTGATTTGAAAGAACCCACAGCATTACCAGTGCTGTGGGTTTTTTGTTTTGGTGGCGAACCACAAAACTAGCGCGACGCCGTCGTTGCGCGTTTAGCTACGTTTGGCGAGAAGCGGCGAATACCCGATTACTTGGCGCACGCATTGCGCCGGGGCAGGCGCGCAAAACTCCGCGGCGTCTATAGCCGGTTTAGGCCCCTCGAATTGCAGGCTCTTCTTCGGCGAGCGCAAGGACGCCATGCCATCGACTCAGGCGTGAAGCTTCCGCTTCCCGGCGGTGTGCCATTGCAACCCAATAAACAACATATCTCCTCGACGCCGTACGCCGGCACTCCCAGTGCGTCGATGTCGAAGCGTTCGATGCGCGACGCCGAGCCGCTCCAGCACGCGCATGGAATAGAACTCGTTGAAGCCGCGAACCGGCGTGTTGTCGTCCGAGCCCGTGACGATGCGGCTCGTCACGGAGAAACCGACACCAGCCGGCCAATGAAAAGCGGGCTTTCCGCTCACGCGAAAAGCCCGCTTCAAAGTCGCTCGATTCTTCGCGACGCCGGGCGGCATGCCCGGCTAGTGGTTACTTCGCCGCACCACCTTCAAACCACGCGGCGATCTTCATCCGCTCGTCGTCGGTCATATGCGTCACGTTGCCAAGCGGCATGGCCTTCAACGTCACGGCTTGCTGATAGATCCGTTGCGCGTTCTGCGAGATCTCATCCGACGTATCCAGCAGCACGCCGGCCGGCGCACTCCCCATCATCGTCGGATGCGCGGAGTGGCAAGCCACGCAGCGCTGTTGCAGAACCGGTGCGATATCGGCCACCTTCACCGTCGGTGCGTTGGCGGCTTGCGCTTGCGGCACGATCGGCTTCGGCATGGTCCAGAAGAGCGCGCCGAACATCAACGCGATACCCACCAGCGGCAGATACCACAGCACCTGGCCACGGTGGCGCATCACGAAGAACTGACGAATCAGCGCGCCGGCCAGCATGATGACCAGCAGCACAGCCCAGTTGTACGGATGCGTGTAGGTCATCGCGTAGTGGTTCGACAGCATCGCGAACACCACCGGCAACGTGAAATACGTGTTGTGCACCGAGCGCTGCTTGCCGCGCTTGCCGTAGATCGGGTTCGGCGTGTCGCCCTTGAGCATGGCGTCGACCATCTTGCGCTGGCCCGGAATGATCACGAAGAACACGTTCGCCGACATGATGGTCGCCAGCATTGCGCCCATGATCAGGTAAGCCGCGCGGCCCGCGAAAATATGGCACGCGAGCCACGCCGCGATCAGCACATACACGCCGACGCAGATGCCCAGCACCTTATCCTTGTTACCGAGGATGCGGCACAGCGAGTCGTACACGATCCAGCCGGCGGCGAGGAAGCCGAGCGCCGCGGCCACAGCGACCACCGGCCCCATATCCAGCACGTTCTTGTCGATCAGGTAAGTGCTCGGCGAGAACAGATACAGCACGGTGAAAAGACCAAAGCCCGACAGCCACGTCGTGTACGAGGGCCACTTCGACCAGTGCAGATCTTCCGGCATTTCCGGCGGCGCGACGGTGTACTTCTGCATGTTGTAGAAGCCGCCGCCATGCACGTGCCACAACTCGCCGAACACGCCGCGCTTGCGCTGGTTTGGGTCCGTTGGCGGTTTCAGGCTGTTGTCGAGCGCGACGAAATAGAACGATTCGCCGATCCATGCAATCGCGGCGATGACGTGGAACCAGCGAATCGCCAGATTCAACCAGTCTGTGATAAAGCCTTCCATGAAACTCCTCCACTTCTGATTCGTTGTACACGCAACGACGTTGGGTGCCTTTCTGAACCCGGCGAGCGGGTTGTCGGCAGACAAAACGTCGCTGCGCAGACTGCGGGGTGCCCACAAGGGGCCATCTTTCGGTGCCAGGCCCCTGAGGACGAAAGACGCGGTGCGCTCAGTTCGCACGCGCCGTTTTTTATTGGCTTGTCGGGTCGAATCGGGTTCGCTGGAACCGCATGTGTTCGATTGCGTTTCGCGGGTACTCGCGAGAGTCTGCGTGAGCATCTGCGCAATGCAATCGAGCGCGATCGGCAGGTGGCGCGAACTCGACCTCGATTTCCCAACACCTCGTGGCAGATATCTCCTTAGCTGCCGCGATAGGTGCTGTACGACCACGGCGACACCAGCAACGGCACGTGATAGTGCGCTTCGGCATCGGCCACGCCGAAGCGCAGCACGACACGATCGACGAAACGCGGCTCCGGCACCTTCGTGCCGATCGACGCGAAGTAGTCGCCGGCGCCGAACACGAGTTCGTATTCGCCCGCGACTAGCGCGTCGCCTTCGAGCAGCGGCTGGTCGCAACGACCGTCGTCATTGGTGGTGGTGGTTTTGAGCGCACGGCGCGTATCGCCTGAGAGCGCGAAGAGTTCGACCTTGATGCCCGCGCCGGGACGGCCGTTCGCGGTGTCGAGCACATGGGTAGTGAGCTTTCCCATTCGCAATTTTCCTTATGTGAATGCGAGGTTTCGGCGGCAGCCCGATCCAGATACGTTTGCGGCGGATCGAGGCTCCACGTCAGTGGCTACATACCCGTCGGCGAATTGAAGCGAGCGCCGTGGCAGCCATTGTAAAAAGGTTGTTCCGTTCAGCGCGCGCGAGATAGGAAAGATAATAGCTGGCGCATGACAGACAGCCTGCTGAAAGCCATAACGAGCGGGTTTTCCCGACCTTTACGCTGCATTTGTCTTACCGGCGGATCGTACCGGCGCCAAAAAAGGCCCACTATATCGGCAGCGTGAGGTTGGGTATCGCATTGGCGCGAGTTGTCAGCATTATTTTGGCCGTCGAAGGTTGCGTCTGTGCGTTGCAGCAAACAGGAATCGATGACGAACCAGCCGCAACGCACCCCGAAGACGGCGGAAACACGCTGGGTAACCGGGCCAACGGCGTTCGACGGGACGCGGCGGCACGGTGGCGTGCCGTCACATCGCGTTCGAACGGCTTTGCACGGAAGCAATGAAGCGGAGAAACGAATGACGATGGAACAAACGGCCAATCAAACGAATAAGCCGAAGAAAACGATGCTGGTGAAGCACGCAGACGTGCTGGTCACGATGGACGGCGCCCGGCGCGAACTGCGCGACGGCGGTCTGTACATCGAAGACAACCGCATCGTCGCGGTCGGCCCGACGGCGGAACTGCCGCAATCCGCTAGCGAAGTGCTGGACATGCGTGGGCACCTGGTGATTCCGGGTCTCGTGAACACGCACCACCACATGTATCAGAGCCTTACGCGCGCGATTCCTGCCGCGCAGAACGCCGAGTTGTTCGGCTGGCTGACCAACCTCTACAAGGTGTGGGCGAACCTCACGCCGGAGATGATCGAAGTCTCGACGCTCACGGCCATGGCCGAGCTGTTGCTGTCCGGTTGCACGACTTCGAGCGACCATTTGTATATCTATCCGAACGGCAGCCGGCTCGACGACAGCATCGCCGCGGCGCGCCGGATCGGTATGCGTTTTCACGCGGCGCGCGGCAGCATGAGCGTGGGGCAGAAAGACGGCGGACTGCCGCCCGATTCGGTGGTGGAACGTGAAGCGGACATTCTGAAGGATACGCAGCGTCTGATCGAGACGTACCACGACGAAGGGCGTTACGCGATGTTGCGCGTGGTGGTTGCGCCGTGCTCGCCGTTCTCGGTGAGCCGCGATCTGATGCGCGAATCGGCAGTCATGGCGCGGCAGTACGGTGTGTCGATGCATACGCACCTGGCGGAGAACGTCAATGACATCGCGTATAGCCGCGAGAAGTTCGGCATGACGCCGGCGGAGTATGCGGAAGACCTCGGCTGGGTCGGTCACGATGTGTGGCACGCGCACTGCGTGCAACTCGACGACGCGGGCATCGAACTGTTCGCGCGCACCGGCACTGGCGTCGCGCATTGTCCGTGTTCGAACATGCGGCTCGCGTCGGGCATCGCGCCGGTCAAGCGCATGCGTTTGGCGGGCGTGCCGGTGGGCCTGGGTGTCGACGGTTCAGCATCGAACGACGGTGCGCAGATGGTCGCCGAAGTGCGTCAGGCGCTGCTGCTGCAGCGGGTCGGCTTCGGTCCCGATGCGATGACCGCGCGTGAAGCCTTGGAGATTGCGACGCTCGGCGGCGCGAAAGTGCTCAACCGCGACGATATCGGTGCGCTGGCGCCTGGCATGGCGGCGGACTTCGTGTCGTTCGACCTGCGCCAGCCGCTTTTTGCGGGCGCGTTGCATGACCCGGTCGCGGCGCTGGTGTTCTGCGCGCCTTCGCAGGTGAGCTACAGCGTGATCGGCGGCAAGGTGGTCGTGAAGGAAGGGCAGTTGACGACGCTGGAACTCGCACCGGTCATAGAGCAGCACAACCGGTTGGCGAAGACGCTTTACCAAGCGGCGGCGTAACAAGAAGAGAGAACGAAGAAGCAAGCACCATGAAGGCAAGGCTGCCGGCGGCGACACACGCGGCCGCCGGTAACCGGCAAAACAACTGATTAAGGCTTGTCGATCAACGTCTTGGTCGCTTCGGCGACCAGACTGCGCAGCCAGCGCACTTCGTCGGAGTAATGTACGCGCTCGTGCCACAGCTGGTAGTACTGCATCGGCGGGAAATCGAGCGGTGCGGGCACGACGGTGAGCGGCAGGAACTTGGCGTAGTAATCGGCAAAGAGGCGCGTCGTCGTAAAGATCAGGTCTGACTTGATCAGCACGTATGGCGCCAGATTGAAGTACGGCAAGGTCACGACCACGTGACGCTTTAACCGCTCGCGCGCGAGGTGCACGTCGATCGCGCCGCGCTGGCCCACCGAATAAGGAGTAGGCGCGAGATGCGGAGCGTTCAGGTACTGGTCGAGCGTCAGCCCGCCGCGTTTGGCGAAGGGATGCGTGTTGCTCATCAGGCAGACGATCTGATCGACGAACAGGTTCGACAGGTGCAACTGCTCGGGCGGCTCAGGCCAGTTGCCGACCACGATGTCGAGCTTGCCGTCTTCGAGCGCGAGTTCGTAGTCGAAGGCCGGCCCGAGCGAATGAAACTCGAGCGTCGCGTTCGGCGCGGCCTGGCGAAAGCGTTCGACCACCGTCGGCACGAACAGCACGTTCAGATAGTCCGGGCAGCCGATCCGGTAGCACCGGATGGAAGTGGCCGGATCGAAGTTGTGCTGCTGGAACTTGATGCGTTCGATCTCGCGCAGCGCGTTCTGCACCGGTTCGAGCAGGCGCAGACCGTATTCCGTCGGCACCATGCCGGATTTGCCGCGTACCAGCAGCGGGTCGCCGGTGATGTCGCGCAAACGGCGCAGCGCCGCGCTGATGGCGGGCTGCGATTGATTCAGTTTGACGGCCGCGCGCGTGACGCTGCGTTCCATCAACAGGGTATGCAAGACGCGTAATAGGTACGTATCGATCGCCTCGCGTTGCTGACTCATGACTTCTCCGAAATATATGTTCTGGCTGATCGAGCGGGCGTGGGTGTATATGACTTTTAATATGAACACAAAGCCGCGTCAAGAGTGGGATACCCGCAGAGCACGCTGCGGCGCGGGTTTGCGGGAATTTTGATGGCTCGACTGACTGGGTCGAATTAGGTATTGTCATCCGGTTGTGGTGACGGATCGTCTGCCGGCAAGGTGGGCGGACGCGCTGAAACCGGCAGTCACTGACGTACTACGGAATCACATGAGCGACTCTTCTTATAGCGACGGCGCCGCCGCGCAGCCGGCACACAGGCCGGAACAGACGGCGCCCCGGCTGGTGCTCCAGGGCATCACCAAACAATATCCGGCCGTGCGAGCCAACGACGACGTCACGTTGATCGTCGCGCCGGGCGAAATCCATGCCGTGCTCGGCGAGAATGGCGCCGGCAAAAGCACGCTGATGAAAATCATCTACGGCGCGGTGCGGCCCGACGCCGGCGAGATTCGCTGGGAAGGCGAGGTGGTCGAGATTGGCAGTCCGGCAGCGGCGCGCAAGCTGGGTGTCGGCATGGTGTTCCAGCACTTTTCGCTGTTCGAGACGCTCACGGTCGGCGAAAACATCGCGCTTGCACTCGACGAACCCTTCGATCTGAAGACGCTCTCGAAGCGTATCCGCGAAGTCTCCGCCGACTACGGCCTCGATATCGACCCGCAGCGTCACGTGCATAGCCTGACCGTGGGCGAGCGGCAACGCGTCGAGATCGTGCGCTGCCTGCTGCAGAACCCGCGTCTGCTGATCATGGACGAACCGACTTCGGTGCTGACACCGCAAGCGGTCCGCAAGCTGTTCGAGACGCTGCGACGCCTCGCCGCCGAAGGCTGCAGCATCCTGTACATCAGCCACAAGCTCGACGAAATCCAGGAACTGTGCGACACCGCGACGGTGATGCGCGGCGGGCGCGTGACCGGTCATGTGAAGCCGAAGGGCGAAACCCACGCGTCGCTCGCGCAATTGATGGTCGGTCATTCACTGCCGGATTACACGCGTCGCGAGCACAATCCGGGCGCGGTGCTGCTCGACGTGAAGCAGCTCTCGGTGGAAAGCGACGACCCGTTCGGCACCTCGCTGCGTGATGTGTCGTTCGGCGTGCATGCCGGCGAAATATTCGGCATCGCCGGCGTCTCGGGCAACGGACAGGCGGAATTGCTATCGGCCCTGTCGGGCGAAAAGCGGGGCGTGCGCGCCGACGCCGTCACGATTTGCGGCAAGGCGGCAGGGCGCCTCGGCGCGGGCGGCCGGCGCGCGCTCGGTTTCGGCTTCGTGCCGGAAGAGCGCCTCGGCCGCGGCGCGGTGCCGGCCATGACGCTGTCGGAAAACGCGCTGCTTACCGCGCATCGTCAGCAGATGGTGAGCTCGGGCTGGATCAAGGCGGGCGCGATGCGGGCGTTTGCGAAACGCTGCATCGAGGCGTTCGACGTGCGCTGCGGCGGCTCCGAAGCGCTCGCGCAAAGTCTTTCTGGCGGCAACCTGCAGAAGTACATCATGGGCCGTGAGATTCTGCAGGCGCCCAAGGTGCTAGTGGTCGCGCAACCGACGTGGGGCGTCGACGTCGGCGCGGCGGCGTTCATTCGCCAGCAACTGCTCGACCTGTCGGCGCGCGGCGTGGCGATCCTGGTGATCTCGGAGGAGTTGGAAGAGTTGTTCGACATCTGCGATCGCATCGCGGTGCTCGCAGGCGGCAGACTCTCGCCGGTGCGCGCCACGGGGGCGACCAATGCCGAGGAAATCGGCCGCTGGATGGCGGGCCTGTTCGGCGACCGCGAAGGCGCGGCGCCATCCGCGGAACAGCCGGCGCACGCCTGATCCGACGTCTGCCGCGCACGCGCGGCGGGTCGCCTGGCATTAGAACCAGAACCAGAAGCAGAACCCAGATAAGCACACGCTACCCATGATCCTTCCGTATCGACTCGAAGCACGCACGACGCCCTCGCGCACCATGCAGCTCGCCGTGCCGTTGATCGCCGCGTTGCTCACGCTCGCGATCGGCTTTCTGATCTTCAGCCTCGTCGGCCGTGATCCGTTACAGGCCATGCACGCGTTTTTCATCGAGCCGCTCTCCAGCGTGAACGGCTGGTCCGAGCTGCTGCTGAAGGCGTCGCCGCTATGCCTGATCGGCCTCGGGCTTGCCATCGGCTATCGCGCCAATGTGTGGAACATCGGCGCCGAAGGGCAGATGCTGCTCGGCGGCATCGCCGCGAGCGGCGTCGCGATCTATTTCGATCAGGCCACCGGCTGGTGGATTTTGCCGACCATGATGATCGCCGGCGTGCTCGGCGGCATGGCGTGGGCGGCGATTCCGGCGCTGCTCAAGAGCCGCTTCAACACCAACGAGATTCTCGTCAGCCTGATGCTCACGTATGTGGCCACGCAACTGCTGATCTATCTGGTGAGCGGCCCGTGGCGCGACCCGCAAGGCATGAACTTCCCGCTCTCGGAAATGTTCAGCGGCGACGCGCTCTATCCGACTTTCTCCGGCGACTGGCACATCAAATGGCTGCGCGGCACGCGCCTGAACGCTTCGGTATTCGTCACGCTGATCGCAATTCCGCTCGTGTGGGTCTTCATGCGCAAGAGCTTCGCGGGCTATCGCATGAACGTCGGCGGTCTCGCGCCGCTCGCCGCGCGCTACGCCGGCTTCTCCGACAAGAAAACCATCTGGACCTCGCTGCTGATCAGCGGTGGCCTCGCGGGCCTCGCCGGCATGGGGGAGATCGCCGGCCCGATCGGACAATTGCAGGCCACGTGGTCGCCGGGTTACGGCTTCACGGCGATCATCGTCGTGTTCGTGGGACGGTTGCATCCGCTCGGCATCGTGCTCGCGAGCCTGCTGATGGCGTTGCTGTATCTCGGCGGCGAAGCGGTGCAGACCTCGATGCAACTGCCGCAGGCGCTCTCCGGCGTGTTCCAGGGGCTGTTGCTGTTCTGCCTGCTGGGTGCCGACCTGTTCGTGAACTACCGTGTGCGCCGCCGCTCCCTGGCCGCCCAGGTTCACTGACCGGTTCGCCGACATTCGCTCATTGCTCACTGATTTTTGCGCCGGATCTCCATGGACATTCAACAAGCCAGCTCGCTCACTTCGAGCGCCGTCACCGCCGCGATTCCGCTGATGTTCGCGGGCGCCGGCGAACTCGTCACCGAAAAATCGGGCGTCCTCAACCTCGGCGTCGAAGGCATGATGCTGATGGGCGCGGTGACCGGCTACGCGGTCACCGCGATCACCGGCAACCCGTGGCTCGGCGTGCTCGCCGCGATCGGCGCCGGTCTCGCGATGTCGCTGCTGTTCGCCTTTCTCACGCTCACCATGCTCGCCAACCAGGTCGCCACCGGCCTCTCGCTGACCATCTTCGGCATTGGTCTTTCGGCGTATGTCGGTAAGCCCTACACGTCGGCCGCGGTGCGCGCGACCATCGACACGTGGACCATTCCCGGCCTCTCGAAGATTCCGGTGCTCGGGCCCGCGTTCTTCAGCCTCACGCCGCTCGATTACCTCGCGTTCCTGATGTTCGCGGTGATCGGCTGGTTCCTGTACCGTACCCGCGCGGGTCTCGTGCTGCGCTCGGTCGGCGAGTCGCCGCAAGTCGCGCACTCGGTGGGCTTTCCAGTGGTCGGCGTGCGCTACGGCGCGGTGGCTTTCGGCGGCGGCATGGCCGGGCTCGCGGGCGGCTATTATTCGATCGTCAATCTGCACCTGTGGCAGGAGCAGCTCACGTCGGGCCGCGGCTGGATCGCGCTCGCGCTGGTCGTGTTCGCGACGTGGCGCCCGGGGCGCCTGCTGATCGGTGCGCTGCTGTTCGGCGCCGTGACCGGCCTGCAGTTCTACGCCCAGGCGATCGGCGTGCCGGTGCCGACGCAATTCCTCGCGATGCTGCCTTACGTCGCGACGGTCGTCGTGCTGGTGCTGATCTCGCGCAATCCGAACACGATCCGTCTGAATGCGCCCGCATCGCTGGGCAAGCCGTTTTTCTCGGCGGGCTGACCGACCATCGACCCGACGTTTCACATCATTCGATAAACACGACAGGAGAAAACATGAAGAGAAGAAATCTGCTGACCGCTTTCGCATGGGGCGCGGCCTCGCTCGCGCTCGCCGCGCCGCTCGCGCAAAGCGCGCAGGCCGCCGATGCGCCGGGCGTCGCGTTCGTCTATCTCGGCAATCCGGGCGATGCCGGCTGGACCTTCGCGCACGACCAGGGCTCGAAGGAAGCGGAAGCGAAGTTCGGCAGCAAGGTCAAGATCACGCGCATTGAAAACGTGCCTGAGTCGGCCGACTCCGAGCGCGTGTTCCGCGATCTGGCGAATAAGGGCAACAAGATCATCATCGGTTCGAGCTTCGGCTATCAGGACTTTGAACTGAAGGTCGCGAAGGACTTTCCGGACACCGTTTTCCTGCACGCAACCGGCTACAAGAAGGCGCCGAACTTCGGCACCTATGACGTGCGCATGTACCAGGGCGCTTACCTCGCGGGCGTCGCCGCGGGTTACGTGACGAAGACCAACACGCTCGGCTTCGTGGCTTCCGTGCCGATTCCGGAAGTGATCCGCAACATCAACGCGTACACGCTCGGCGCGCGTTCGGTGAACCCGAAGGTGCATACCAAGGTCATCTGGATCAACAGCTGGTTCGATCCGGGCAAGGAAAAGCAGGCGGCTGAAACGCTGATCGGCCAGGGTGCGGACGTGCTGCTGCAAAACACCGATTCGAGCGCCACGCTCGCCACGGCGTCGGCCAAGCACGTGCACGCGTTCGGCTGGGATTCGGATATGAAGAAGTTCGGTCCCGACGCGCACCTCGGTTCGGTGGTCGCGCACTGGGGCGTGTACTACAACGCGGCGATCCAGCAGGTGCTGGACGGCAAGTGGAAGAACGATCCGGTGTGGTGGGGCATTCCGCAGAAGGCCGTCAACCTCGAAGATCTGAACACGTCCGCGATTCCGGCTGACGCGCAGAAGCAGGTTTCGGCCAAGCGCGACGAACTGGCGGGCGGCAAGTGGGACGTGTTCACCGGCCCGATCAAGGACCAGTCCGGCGCGGTGAAGGTGCCGGCCGGCAAGACGCTGAGCGATCCGGAACTGCAACGCCTGAACTGGTACGTCGAAGGCGTGGACGGGTCGCTGCCGAAGTAACTGCGTCCGTGGCGTGCCGCGTCAGGAAGCGGCGCCAGAAGGTCGACCAGGCGGCGGTCTCAGCAACCGCTGCTCTAGAGCGCTGCGTCCGGTTCGGACGCAGCTTTTTTTTACTTCGGATTTTTCCCGCCGGACATTGCCGGCTCTCGCCGGCCTTACGTCAGTCGATGCGCAAGCCGACCTTGATCGTCACCTGCCAGTAAGCCACCTTGTCGTTTTCGATCTGGCCCCGAGTCTCCGTCACTTCGAACCAGTGCAGATTGCGCAGCGTTTTCGACGCTTTGGCAATGGCTGTGCTGATGGCGTCGTCGATCGATTTGGTCGACGAGCCGGTCAGTTCGATCTGTTTGTAGACGTGTTCTGACATGAACTTCCTCCTTTGATCTTCGTTGGTGTTCAAAAAGTATAGGCAACGCCAGCGCCGCGAACGGCCCTCGCTCGAGCAAGTCATTCCGCACATGCCGTGCCCGCTATACCGCGGCCAGACGCGGCCGTTATCATGTCCGCGCAACTCAATCTGAAATCCGACGAGGTTCGAAAGTGGAAATTGGTTTTTGCGGTCCCGGTTTGATGGGCGCGCCGATGATCCGGCATCTGCTGCGCGCGGGGCATACCGTGCATGTCTGGAATCGCACGCGTGCCAAGGCTGAAGCGCTGCTGGCGGACGGCGCTCAGGTGGTCGACACGCCGCGCGAACTCGCGGTACGGTCTGAGGCGGTGCTGCTGTGCGTCGCCGACGCGGCCGCGGTCGAAGAAACCGTTTTCGGCGCGTCGGGCCTTTTGAGCGGGGATGCGCCCATAGCCGGCCGTTTGCGCTGGATCGTCGATCACTCCAGCATTCCGCCAGCCGCGACGCGCGCTCTCGCGCAGCGTGCGGCGGCGCTGACGGCAATTCGCGCGAATGAAGGCACGAACGCAGGCGCGGCCGAGTCGGTCGGCGGCGTGAGCTGGATTGACGCCCCGGTTTCAGGCGGCGTGGCCGGCGCTACTGCCGGGACGCTGGCCGTCATGGCAGGCGGCGCTGCGGCGGACGTCGAGGCCGTCAAACCGCTGCTCGGCGCCTACGCGTCGCGTGTCACGCACATGGGCGAAGTCGGCGCGGGCCAGACCGCCAAACTGTGCAATCAGACCATCGTCACGGCGACTCTGGCGGCGATCGCCGAGGCGGTCAGCCTCGCGCAGCGCAGCGGGCTCGACGCCTCCCGGCTGACCGAAGGTCTCGCCGGCGGCTGGGCCGATTCGGTGCTGCTGCAGATTTTCGTGCCGCGCATGACGCAAAGCGGCCTCGCACCGGTCGGCGCGTTCCGGACCTTTCAAAAGGACATCGACACGGTGGCGGCGACCGCGTACGAGACCGGCACGCCGATGCCGGTCTCGTCGACGGTCCAGCAATTACTGCGGCTGGGGGCGGCGATGGGTCTCGGCGAGGCCGACCTGTCGGCCTTCATCGACGTTTTGCAGACGCCGCGCGGTGTCCAAAACCCGTAGCGCGACGGGCGCGCGGGTTGAAATCACGATAACCTGCTAAAATATTGGGTTTTTCGCCGATATCACATTCAAAGGGACGCGCCGTGCTGTCTACCGCCAATATCACCATGCAATTCGGGCCAAAGCCCCTCTTCGAGAATATCTCGGTCAAATTCGGGGGAGGGAATCGCTATGGCCTGATCGGTGCGAACGGCTGCGGTAAGTCCACCTTCATGAAGATTCTGGGCAGCGACCTGGAGCCGAGTTCGGGCAACGTCATGCTCGAGCCGAACATCCGCCTCGGTAAGCTGCGCCAGGATCAGTTCGCGTACGAAGACGTGCGCGTGCTCGACGTCGTGATGATGGGTCACGCCGAAATGTGGGCCGCCATGACCGAGCGTGACGCGATCTACGCGAACCCCGACGCGACGGACGACGATTACATGCACGCCGCCGAACTCGAAGCGAAGTTCGCCGAATACGACGGCTACACGGCCGAAGCACGCGCGGGCGAACTGCTGCTTGGCATCGGCATCGCGATCGAAGACCACAACGGCCCGATGAGCAACGTCGCTCCAGGCTGGAAGCTGCGCGTGCTGCTCGCGCAGGCGCTGTTCTCGAAGCCGGATGTGCTGCTGCTGGACGAGCCGACCAACAACCTGGACATCAACTCGATCCGTTGGCTGGAAGATGTGCTCAACCAGTACAACTCGACGATGATCATCATCTCGCACGATCGCCACTTCCTGAACCAGGTCTGCACACACATGGCCGACATGGACTTCGGCACGCTGAAGGTTTATCCGGGCAATTACGACGACTACATGCTGGCGAGCACGCAGGCGCGCGAGCGTCAGCAGAACGCCAACGCGAAGGCGAAGGAACGTGTCGCCGACCTGCAGGACTTCGTGCGCCGCTTCTCGGCGAACAAGTCGAAGGCGCGTCAGGCCACCAGCCGTTTGAAGATGATCGACAAGATCAAGATCGAGGAATTCAAGCCGTCGTCGCGGCAGAATCCGTTCATCCGCTTCGAGTACGAGAAGAAGCTGCATAACATCGCGGTGGTGGCCGAGAAGATCTCGAAGAAGTACGAGCGTACCATCTTCAACGACTTCAGCATCAGCGTGCAGCCGGGCGAGCGTATCGCGATCATCGGCGAGAACGGCGCGGGCAAGACCACGCTGCTGCGTTCGCTGCTCGGCAAACTGCAACTCGATCACGGCACGGTGAAGTGGGCGGAGAATGCGAACATCGGCTACATGCCGCAGGACACGTACGAAGAATTTCCGGACGACATCACGTTGATGGAGTGGATCGACGGCTATCGCCAGGAAGGCGACGACGAACAGATGGTGCGCGGCACGCTCGGCCGGCTGCTGTTCAATGCCGACGACATCCGCAAGTCGGTCAAGGTGCTCTCCGGTGGTGAGAAGGGCCGCATGATCTGGGGCAAGCTCATGCTGGGCCGCCACAACGTGCTGCTGATGGACGAGCCGACCAACCACATGGACATGGAGTCGATCGAGTCGCTGCAGATCGCGCTCGACAAGTTCGAAGGCACGCTGATTTTCGTCTCGCACGACCGTGAGTTCGTGAGCGGCCTCGCGAACCGGATCATCGAGGTGAAGACGGATGGCACGCTCAACGACTTTGGCGGTAATTACGAAGACTTTTTGTTGAGCCAGGGCGTGCAGTAAGTGTCCCAAGACGCCCATTCATGTGACCCGATTGTCCCACGGATTTGTCCCGCTGGGCCAATCGGTGGCGGCCTTTCTGGCTGAGGCGTAGCAGGTGCGGCAATGTTGATCGCTGCCGTCAGTTCTTTCGTTGCTTGTGGAGGTTTGATGGACGAAGGCTTTCCCGTCGATGAAAAGATCACAATCGCGTGGCTGGTACGTTATGTTCCGATAGCCTATTGGCTGGCTTTGCTCGGACTGGCTAGCGCATGCGCCGGGGCTGGGTATTCATTTGCTGTTGCTGCGAAGCCTCAGTGCAGCCTTACAGAAATCAGCGCATTACGTGATCGGAAAGACGCGTTGACGGCAGAACTGGCAGACATGGTTGGCCGAAAAGCGACTTTGACGGCTCAGATCAGTGCGCTGGAAGCTCAGAGGGAAGTCGAGGCTATGAGCGATACCCAAGTCAGCGCAGAACTCAAAAAATTCACGAGGAAGTAGGCTCCCGTTTGGGCCGTCCTACGTCGCACTCTCCGGTGGGCAAAAGCCCATTTTGACGAACCTGTCATCGCCGCTTCAAGGCGGCTGCAACCGGTGTGGGCATTGTACAGCAAGCTTTTGCGGGACATGAAGCGCGCTGCTTTCGACCGGCGTTGGTGCAGAATTGGTACAGTGCTCGACCCGCTAGTCCTAGCGCAGCTTGCGCTGAAACCGCTGACGCAAGCGGGCCGCTCCATCGGTCAGAACTTGAAGGTGACGTGGGAGCCCCCAATTCGAGCGAGATTTTCTAAGGTGGGTGGCAAACACTTAGACGCGTTGATCGTCACATGACCGCCACTACCCCTTGCTAGCCGAACCAAATTCTCCAACGTAGGTGGTAAATAACTGTGCTCGGATAGGTCGAGGTGTACACCGAGTCGGGCCAGTGTCTCGAGTGTTTGAGGTAACGGCATCATCATGGTCTCCCTTGTAGCGTTAGTCGCGGCTTACTTCTTGTTCTTCGGCGGGGGCGGCGGCGGCAAATGCCCCGTCGGTGGCTGGTATCCTGCCCCCGGACTCGGTTTGCTGGTCGGCTGATAGCCCTTTTGCATCGGCTGGAACCCGTCGTTCGTGGGTGTCCTTGGCCTCGTCGTTCCCTTGTTCGTCGTCATCGTACGGTCCAATAAACTCAATTGATTCAATGGCGCTACCTGTGATTAGCAGGCCGCGTGTTTTGGTGTGCCGCCTAACAAAACCTTCTGCGTCGTCTACATCCCAAGCTTCTTCTACATAAATCTCTGGGTCGGCAGGGTAACTGGAAGCGAACGAATTCGAACCGTATGTCGCTCCTATGCGCTTACCCGAAGTCAAGGTGATTATCAGATAAAACGGCTCGCGCTTGCCGAACACATAGTCCCACGCTCGATCTACCGGATGCGGCAACCAGCGGCCCATCCACTTTGCCCTGCGCAACGCAAAGACTCCGACCGCCAATAACAGTGGGCCGACCAGAATAATGCCGACCCAAGCGAAGGCATAGATCACGGGTTGGCGCGCAGCTAACCCTGCGTAACGCATCCAGTAGATCGGGAAGGCAAATACGGCGTAGTTGCAGCAGCTAAATGCGATGGCATCGATCACGGCCTTCGATGCGTCCAGTCGTGGAGCTGAACTGAGAATTGCATAGGTCTTCATTGCAACGAAGCCCGGAATAACAAATAGCACGACTAGAAGTAGCTTATCTGATGTGGTGATGTCCATCGTCGCGATAGTAGGTGCTTGAGTGCCGAGATTCCAGAGCGTGCAGATCGGAAAGGCGCGGTAATTAATTGATGCTCGTGACCTTCGATCTAACCCATCTAGTTCTTGTTTCGAGATACCGCTGGGCCGCCAAAGTCCGCAGACCCGACAGCAGGTTGTTCGCTCGTTGTTCGCCCCGGACGATAGTGGCGAGGCAACCTTCTAGCCGCGCCATGATCTCGGGACCGCCCATCTTCTCATGCTGCGAAAGTACCAGAGCATAATTCAGTCGAAACGCGCGAATCTGCTGGTACGCGAATGCCACGTCCTCGGCGAGACCGCTTCCTAGTAACCCGAGTTTGCATACACCACTCTCATAAATCGGGTCATTGGGTGGATCGAAGTGGCGGAATGCCGGGTTTTCTTCGTTCTTTATGGCAGTAATCTGAGCCATCAGCATAGCCTTCAAGAGCGGGAACGCCAGCATGTGCGAAGCCAACTCACCCGCCAACGCGCCAGCTAATGCGGTCCCGTCTCTGAACCGTCGATAGTCCTCGGCCAGAAAGTTGTTGACGTAGCCTCCAGCGAGCACGCCGATGAACGCGATTAATGCAGCATTCCCGTCCGCCATGATCCTCCCCGATTAGTTAAGCAGCCGTATTGTGTCTGTATCTTATTTGGCTCGTTTCCATTCGCCCGTTCGCATCCTTCGCTCGGCCTCCAGCTTGACTTGCCGATACAGAGCATGGAGGCCGGGCACAGATGTTGTGTAGCCGGAATTTTCACAAGCGCCGCTGAAGCGCGGCCCGCTCGGAGTCGGTTGCGCAAACGCGAAGGTCGCGTCATGAAGTTGATGGTCGCACGTTGGGCAGTACATTTTCAGATTCAGCACGTCGTTTCTCGGGGTTACATCCCAACGCCACCGGAGCCCCGGGATAACGTCGCTGCGATAGCTTTGCCGAGGTGATCGTGGCGCTTTAAGAACAGCGAGCGCGCTGATACCCGCCAAGATAAGCACTAGCGTCGCAAGTGTCCACAGCCAAAACTCCCAACGAGCCAGTGTCTCTTGGGCTTTCCAGAAAGACGCTCCACGTTTAAGCCATGCCACAAATGTGGGTGGCGTAAGACCAAGGTAGTTTGAGAGCGCAACTAGCCCGGCACTGCCCGCGCTGCCGAGTGTTCCTTTGATCACGCCCTTAGTGATACCGTCCTTACTCAACATACCCACATTAGCTCTCATCTCGTTTGAATACACGCTGCAGTCCGTAGCAGCTACGCACGTGTCACATCGGGATAGACCCACGGATCACGGTGCGGATGATTGAGGTAAATGCCGAACCCCATCTTGTATTCATCCGTCAACTTTCGAAGTTCTTCGGCATCGGTTTCAAAGAGAGTGAATCGGTAACGCCGTTCGATGTGTACACGCTTTGAAGTGGTGACAACTTTTACTGTTAGCTCATACTGCCCCGGTTGCCAGCGGGTATTGCTATTTTCATACATGGCAATCAGCGGGGCCACTAAGCGGTCATCTGCAATCGCCGGCTGATTGCCGCCACCCGGTGCGCGTTCTGCTATTTGTTGATTGATGTCGTCCCTGAGTGCGTGTTGCAGTGCCCGGTATCGCTGCTCGTTTTCTCGACCCCACGGTGCTATGAAATTGACAGCATACGCCCATTGATCACCTGATCGTAGCGTGAAGGGCGTGAACATCACAGCTTGACCAGATACTAGATAAGTCCGTGCCGGTAGCGCGTAGGGCGTTCCACCGTCTCTGCTAACGGCGGCCGTCACAGATGCGATGCGCACTTCTCGGCCCCCAACGTTGCTTACGATGAGGTGCGCTTGCAGATTCGGATTGCCTACTTTGTGGGTGATGGCGATCCGCTCGAATAACTCAAGTTCTAGCTTGGGTCGCCTTAGCCATTTCCACAGAAGCGGGCAGACCGAGAAGGCGAGCGCCGCGAAAGCAATGGCTGAACTCCAAAATGACCAGTCCCGGTAAAGAGGGATTGTGGAAACGGCGCTTGCAATTGTGGACGCATCGGGCATTCAGTCCCCCCGGGATGATTTAGACGATTGCGGTACGCAGCGAGACTGTAGCTGATCGAACCCAAATTTGTCATAGCTATTCGCGGGCACTTACGCCGCCCACACGCGCCCGCGCTCCCCCGTAGGCGCGCCTGCGCGCATCTTTCCAGCCAGCGGAGGGTGCCACGGTGCCCGGTCGATGGCCTTGCTCGCGCAGAGCGTCCGCAGCGCTCCGCACTACCTCAAACAAGCTACGACATACGCTAGAGCCTCTGCGGCGCTCGCAGCCGTACTGTTCAACAAACGACCGAATGATGCACGCGCGCAACATTGCCGCCGGAGTGTGCAAAAAGTCCATTGACAGGGTTGTTGCACACGTGCAGTATGTGAACGCCTTTGTTGAACACAGGATGTCAGCATGAGCCGTACCTTCCTTTATGCCCGAGTCTCGACGGGTGAGCAGACCACGACCAATCAGATACACGAGGCGAAAGCCAAGGGCTTCACAGTTGATGCGAAGCGTACAGTCGAGGAGACGATCAGCGGCAGCGTAGCCGCGATGGAGCGCCCGAAGTTCCGGGCATTGGTCGAGCACAAGCTGGACGAAGGAGACACGCTGATCGTCACCAAGCTGGACCGACTGGGCCGCAATACGAGCGACGTGCTGGCTACCGTTGAGCGGCTGGCGGCGATGGGTGTGCGCCTGCATTGCTTGGCGCTAGAGGGCGTTGACCTGACCAGCGCAGCGGGGAAGCTTCACATGACAGTGCTCGCTGCTGTCGCACAGTTCGAGCGCGATCTGTTGATTGAGCGAACGCATGCGGGGCTGGCAAGAGCGCGAGCAGAGGGGCGCACGGGCGGCAGGCCAGATGCGCTGACGGACGCGCAGAAAGCTGAGATTCGAGAAGCGCTAAAGGTGGGCGACACGAGCGCTAGAGCGCTGGCGAAGCAATACGGCGTAGCGCCGAACACTATCTTGAAGGTGGTGAAGGAGGACGCGGCAGAGTAGGCGCTGGCACCGCACACCGTAGCAGCCCGGTTGACTCTTGGCAGGGACCGACCGGACAACCATCTCACACGCGGGCCAGCGCGCCCGCACATTATCGCAGACCAACATGAAGCCGAACATTGCACTGAACACCGAAGGCCGCCACGCCGCGCTCAACATCGGCACGGACCTCCACGACGAGGCGTACGACGAGGGCGCATTCTTCGCGGAGACTGATTGGCAGTGGGCGCTTAAGGAAGACGAAGCTGCCCGCCCGTCGAGCATGGCAGAGCACCGCGCAACCGCTTGGGCGTTCATCTCAGGGACCGTACGCCCCGAGTGGAATGACGAGTTCGCGCGTCTTTCGTTCTTCGTCGGCTATGAAGACCGCGCCACCGAGCTTGCGGACGCTGGCGAGGCCGGATACGAGGTGTTTGCCGAGGCGGGAACGCTAGCTGACACTGAGGGATGGGTGCTCCAGTGCGAGCCGTGGACGGCGAAGGCGAGCACGCGCGATAAGGCGCTTCGCGCGATTCGGGGGGCGTGGGCCGGTGCGGCGCGGTGGCAAGCATTGGCGGATGCGAGCGGCGAGCGAGGCGACAGATACCGTGCCGAGGAAGCGCTGCGACGAGCAGAGACGGCAGGCGATTGCGGAAGAACACCGGGCTACGTGGCTGAGGCCGCGACGCAGACGCACCCTACCCGCAGGTCATTAAGCGCATTAGATGATTCCGTTCCTGTAACTCCTCCAATTTAAAGTCTTGCATGCCGAAATTATGTTCGGTATAGTGAACGTCGTTGTAGCGGATCTGGGTAATAACCGGAGATGTACCGCAAGCGCTACAACGGCTGCTCAGGACGTACAACTCCTGAACACGCGATAAGGGCGGCTATCTGGGATTGGCTTTCGGCTTTTACGCCGGGCGAACCCAAGGTAGCCGCCTTTTTGCGTTTACCGCGCTGGATTCTCGCGACAGCCGACTGGCTGGTGTCGGGAGGATGGAAGGGGCGGCGGCGAGGACACCTTGGTCCGGGCGACGTTAAAGCCGATGCAAGGGAGTCGCGGAGGGCAACCAATGCGAAGCCGGGATACAGACAACACACCCGGCCCTTTCTGGAGTGTCCTGCCGAGTGCAGGGCATTCGGGAAAGGGAAATTTAGTTGCAGTGTTCCCTAATAAAGACTTCCCTTCTTGGGAGGACTACCATTAATTCGGAGGTGTATGAAGGAATTGCAGCAGCGCGCCGTTGCTCTGGCAGAACTGGCGCATAGTAAGCTGGTTCGTCGGTTGGAGGATGCCGGGAACGACCTGTCGCCAGCACATCGCGAGGCGACCCTTCTCATGCTGGGTGGCATGGCGAATCAGGCACTCGGCATCGATCCGGGGCGCTTCGCGTACGGTCTGCCATGTGGCGGCGGCAAGACGCAGGGAGTGGCGGCATTGATTCTGGCGGCGGCGGAGATTGAGCCGGGGCTGACCTTCGCGGTGGCTACATCTCAAGTCGAGGCGTTATGTCGGTTGAGGCGGCAGTTAGTCGGCGCTGGTATGTCTTCGGCTGACATCGGCCTGTGGCACTCGCTGAAAGTGGACAAGCGGCTGGCAGGTGCCGGTACGGGATACGCGTCGGAACCGCCCACGCCGGAAGGCTGCACGCCGCGCATCCTGCTACTTTCTCAGGAGAAAGTGCGCCGCTTGCGTGAGCGGATGATGCGCCGCTCCCTGTTGGTATGGGACGAATCGCTCATCGCAACGGAGGCGCAATCACTGGCGGTATCGAGTCTGAATGCAGCGAACGTTACGGCATCGACTTTCGCACCTGCTATGACGCCACACCTCGCGAAGGTCGTGGTCATCGTCGGCAACGAGCTTGCTGCGTTGCAGGATGACCCCAAGCGCAAGCCAAGAGTCTTGGAGGGCATTCTGAATGCGGACGAGTTGCAGGCCATTCGCGACTCACTGGGGACAGTGAACCGGCGTGATCCGTTCGGAAAGGCGCTGGCTTTGACCGTTGAATCTCTGCTGCGGCTGCTTGCGATGCCGGTGTCTGTCGTGGCGAATGGCAACGGACGTGCAGCAGATGGTGTCATCCGCTACGAGGTGACGGTGGATCCGGCACTATCGAACGTCGCGATTCTGGACGCGTCTCACACAATCCGGCTTTTGGTGCAAGCAGACGCGAGTATCGTGAATGTGAAGCTCCCGGACTACAAGCGTTACAGCCGCGTCTCCGTAAGGCAGATCGACATGGCTACCGGCAAGCACCACCTCATCCGCAATGAGGCCGCCTCACGGTCAGTGGCGCGGCAAGTGGCGCACGTGATCGAGTCGTTGCCCGAGGGCAAAGTGCTGATCTTTACGTTCAAGGATGCGCTCGACTATCTGCGCAGGAATCTGTGCGCCGAAGGTGTCAGGCTGGACCGTATCGAGTTCGCAACGTGGGGGCAAGAGACGAGCCGGAACGAATGGGTGCATTGCCGACACGTCATTATGGTTGGCGTGCTTCGTCGAAATCCGTTAGAGCTATCTGCTTCACTGTTGGCGCAACAAGGTGACATGACGCGCCGCAACACCGCCAAGGCGTTACGCGATGTAACGCTGTCGGAAATGGCGCATTGCGCGATGCAAGGCATGAACCGTGGTGCATGTCGCTTGACTGACGTAAATGGCGAGGCAAACGAAATGACATGCACGATCCTCGTGGCGAAAGCAGACGAATTACGCAGCATCCTAGCGGCGTCGCTTCCCGGTGTCGTTTGGCCCGATGCGGAGAAGCCAAGACGCGCGGGAACAAAAGCCGACAAGGCAGCGGGGCAGATTAGGGTTCATCTTGACGGGCTGACGATCAGTAAGGTGTCACTCTCGCGCATCAGGAAGGCTCTGCCGGAGCTAACGAAGCTGAATCCGCGCACCGTCTCTGAAGCCGTTGACATTGCTTTGATTGGAAGCGAATGGGCACGGGACGGTCGCTCGCTAGTTCAGATTAGTCGTTGAGTCACAATTTAGTATTACTTTTTATTAAAGGAATAATAAGGTATGGGAAATAGGCCTAGGACGCCTTATCAGTGGCAGCAGTGGGTGAAGGACCGCGAGCAGCATGGCCGGTGTCTCACGCCAGCAATGGTCTGTGACCAGCAGCATGCCGAGCGTCTGCGCGAAGCGCGAGAGGCGGAGGCTAGCTTTGTATCGCCGTTAAACGTCGTGAACGAAGGTTGCGAATGGCAGTGTCTCGACAGAACAGTTTAGGCACGTCGCACGCCTTCGAGTGCGACATTGAAGAGGAGTCGATTTATGGTTGTCAGCAACTCGAATGGGAAAGCGAAGTGAGCGCGGAGTCTCATTTTGACCCGGAACTTAAGGCAGATCTTCTTGCGGAGGCACGTCTAATCCGCAGCATCCGGCGTGGCGTCAACGCAGAATTGGCCCGGATCAGTCGGGCCGTCTCGAAGCGGAGCATGTCTGCTGAATCAGCGATGGCATACACAAAGAGGCAGTTTGCGGATTACTTCAGCGCGGAACTCGGCGCTCGCAGGGTATCGAAATGAGGTTGCGAGATGAAGCCGCCCGGTAGTCGCAACAGTATTCCTGCGGCGCTTCGACATTATCAGGTACCGCCCTACGCAGCCAAGCTCACTCGGCGTCATCGCGATTTTGCCCGAATGGATGCGGCATACGCGAACCACCTGCGTGCGCAGACGGCTTACCCTGCGCGCGTCGATGCGCTTATCGCTGGCCGCACGTGGTTTGAAGGACGAGAGTGTGCGAAGTGCGGCGGTACGCGGCGGCGAGTCTACAACGTGGGCTGCTACGAGTGTCAGCAGTTAGGGCGCGGGTTCCAGACCGATGCGAGAGGCCAATGTACCGCGCTCCCACCAGCGAAGCAATCACGAGATGGTTGGCTGGCGCGCAACGTTGAACGCCGCCGAGAGAAAGCTGGCGAATACGTCGAGTATCGCAGCGGCGAGTGGATGGCGCGGCAGTACCCGACAGGCCGCCTCAGCGTGCGGTGTCTTGGCCATCACATCGATAACGCGGACTTTCGCACGGTCCCCGGCCCACGCGTCTTTCAATTGTGCGAGCAGCACCCCGACCTCCTTACCCTGCTGCGGCAGGCTGGATGGTCTATCTAACGAACAGAATAGGAGCAATCTATGGCAATCAATTTCAGCCTCAACTCGGACGGCGGTGTAGTAACGCAGCAAAGCACGCTGAGCGGCGGAAGCTCGAACAGCTTCTCAGGCGGCAGCGGCGCGAGTGGGCAGTCCAGTGGTAGCGTGGCCGGTGGTGGCACCGACTACGCAGCGCTCGCGAACGCGTACAAGCAGCAAGGGCCGCTCGGCCTTGGCGTTAACATCGACGCGCTGAACAAGGTCACGGGCGGCATGATTCAAGGCTACATCGACCGCACGAAGAAGGAGCAGTACGCCGAAGGTATGGCGCAGGCGGCGCAAGGTCGCAGCCTGATCCAGATCGAAAACGATCAGCCGTGGTACACGAAGCTGTATGGACCGGACGCTTCGGTGCAGGGCGCGCAGGCGTTCAACGTCGCGGCGTCCATGCAGGAGGCACAGTCGCAGTTCATGCAGGCGATGCCCCAGCTTCGGGAGAAGTCACCCGATCAGGTGCGCAAGTATCTCGTGCAGAAGATGGGCGAAGTACAGAGCACGGGTGATCCACGCTTCGATTCGATGGTGCAGCAGGGGCTGGCTGAGCAGCTTCCAAAGATGCTCGACACACACCTGTCGCAGTACATGCAGTACACGCAGGAGCAGAACTATAACGGCTTCACCAATCTCGGGACACAGGGCGGCGGTGCGCTACAGGCGACACTGAAGGCGAGCAACAACCTGTCCGAGGATGATGTGGCGCGGGCCAACGCGGACTACACGAACACGCTTGCGCGGCCTGACAACATGACAGCCGAGGCGTACCAGCGCGGGCTGCGCGATGTGGTTCTTTCGAACGCGCAGACGGGTAACTGGGCGGCGGTACGCGCGATCAAGGCGATGCCTGAGTACGCTGAAATGAACACTCAGATGAAGGACAGCCTTGAGACGCAGATTCCAAAGCTTGAGGAGCAATGGGCGCTGAAGAACCCGGCAGCACGCAACCTGTTCACCTCGCGTGCCGATCTCCAGTACAGCCTGCAATCAGGCCAAGCCAACCCCGACTCGTCACCGCAGGGCCACGCCATGCTCGACAAGATCATGGATGGTATGGAGGACTCGAACCGCAAGCTGAACGGTGACGCCACGCAGGTGTACGACAACAAGCAGCGGGCACAGATGCACAAGCTGCTGGACTGGGGCAACGCGCGACGGCTCGCGCAGATTCAGGCGGCGGCGAAGGATCAGTTGAATTACGATCAGTCGGTAGCGCTCGCTACGCAGGCTCTTAACTCATCGAACACGGCTGGCCTCGCGGGTATTCCGCTGGCCGGTGGTGCAGCAGGGCAGGCGGCAGACGCTGCGTTTGCCAAGGGTGTGCAGTCGCAAGACGCCGAGGTGCAGGACAACGTGTTCGACAAGCTCAGTGCTGTGGCGCACGAGGAGCAGTTCCAGTCCCCGCAACTCAAGCAGGCGCTCACACAGAACCTGCCGGGTCTGATCTCCGGTAATGGCCCAGCCACGCCGCAGATGCAGACGGCCCTCACGTACGCAGGCAAGCTCTACAAGGGGGCTGGCGGTGCGGGTGCAGTGGCATCGTACGTGGGCAGCGACGCGCCGAAGGTGATCGCACTGCTTAACTCCGGCATCGACATCAACGACCCTGAGCAGTTGAAGCAGCAGCGGGAACTGATCGCTCGCGGAGGCGCGGCGACGGCAACACCGGCTGATGTGAAGGCCGCGAAGGACATCGTGACGCAATCCGATCCGGGCTGGTTCAAGAAAGTGATGCCATTCGTCGGTGGCTCGGGACAACTCACACCGTACAACCTGAACGACGGAAACAAGGAGCAGTTAGCTACACACGTCGCGCCGATCATCGCGCAGTACAAGACGGCGTATCACCTCACCGATGAGGACGCATCCAAGGCGGCATTCTCGCAGGTGATGAAGAACGCGGACTTCGTGCCGGGTGCGTTCATCCTTCACAACGCTGCGCTCGGGCAGCGGTCCTTCGAGGCAGCGGTAGGCGCGATGTATCCGGGCATGGGCGCGCAGCACACGTCGAACTACCAAAACGCAGTGCAGTATGTTATCGATGGCGAGATCACCAAGGCAGGCGGCGATCCGAAGGCATGGCAGGTGCAGAGCGGCGAGAACCTTGGCAACGGATACATGACCCTGTTCATGACCGGACCAAGCGGGGCCATGAAGCACATCAACATCACAGCCGATGCAGTCGGCAAGCGCTGTCTCGAAACGTTCGGCCACAAGCCGGATGCTCAGCAGCAAGACCTCGGTCTCTCCAGCAAGAACGCATGGGGATGGTCTTTCTAAGCGCGTAGGTACAGCCGGTTCTCACGAGCCGGTTGTGCCATTCGCGTTTGATTTCAGTCGCCAACTCCCACGGGCGGCGGAGGCTGCTGCGCACTGGCGATGAGGCGCTTCAGTTCATCAAGCAAACTTGCGACCTCCGATGCGCTGGCAGGAGGAGGGCTGTCTAGGCGGCGCGCCAAGTCGCCCATCGTCAAATGGGTGTACCTGGCGAGCATGGCTGGCGTCTTGTGGCCTGTGATGGACGCTACCTCAACAGGATTGAGTCCGTGCTCGAAAAATCGTGACGTAGCCTCATGTCGCGTGTCATGGAAGCGGAAGTCGGTGAGTCCGGCGCGCCGCCGTGCACGGTCGAAGGCGAGTTTTACCGCGTTGCGGGTCACGCCGGGAAACACCGGCCCGGACCTGTCACCGGGCAGCGATTCGAGCACGACCAAGCAGCGGCTGTCGAGCGGCGTGCTTCGCATGGTCATGGTCTTTGTGGCAGCGGCGTCTAGTACGATGACACGCCGCCCGAGGTCGATGTTCTCCCAAAGAAGCGTGCGGACCTCGCCCTGTCGCATGCCGGTATGGATCGCTAATTCCACAATAGGAGCGAGCCACCATGAGCGAGCCTGTCGGCATGCATGCAACAATAGGGACTGTTCTGCGATTGACAGGCGGCGCTGTCGCCCCGGATTCGACCGTGGGCGATGTACATCCGATACAGGGTTCGCAACCATCGCAATACCCCAGTCCTTGCGCGCCACTTCGAGAACGTGGTGCAGGAGGTTGAGTTCGCGGTTTACGGTTGAACCGGAGACGCTTAACAGTCGCCTGTCGCGCCACTCAGCGACAACTTCAGACTTAAGGTTGGCTAGAGAGTACGCGGCTATCGGATCGCGTTGCATGGCCCGGAGGCGTATGCGCTCCTCTGCGGCTCCCTTCTTCTTTAGGGACTCTTCGGCAGCGTAGCGAATGAACGCGTCCCGTAGCAGCGTCCGGTGCGCCGTAGTGGTATCTACGAAGCAGGCCCGCGACATAGCGGCCTCAGTCTCGGTAATCCATCTCCGTGCGTCCCGCTTGCCGAAGAACGTGCGTGATTGGGCTGGGTGGCCCATGCGTCTGACCTTGGCGGTGTACGACCCGTTTGGTCGCTTCTGGATAGTGCCCATACCTGTATCTCCTTGGTGGATGCAGGTGCGGGCGGTCATGCCGCCGTTTCTCAGCGCCGACAGTATGTCATACCGTGGTGCTCCCATCTGTTGCGCGCTCCCGTTAGGCGAGCCACCAAAGGTAGGCGAGGAGCGCAATCCGACGCTGGGCTGGCTATCTCCCACGGCGTAGAATGCGGGTACGATGCACTTCGCCCACGGTGTAACTATGGACATCCTCAAGATGCAGGCAGAGCTCGCAGCACTCCAAGCCGAGACGAAGCGGGTGTTTGCAGACGTGCAGAAGACCAATCGGTTTGAGCAACGCTGGTTGACGCCGCTCGTGGCCGTATCCGCAGTGCTGGCGCTCGGCGCTGGGCTTGCTTCTGTTTGTGTACAGTTCGCCAAGCTGTTTCTGCAGTGGTCAAGCTAACTACGTGCTTTGCCGGGCAGGGTGGGGCGCGTGAGATGCCTAGTATTGAGCGAGACGCTCCAAGGTGCGGAGCGTCCCGTAATCAACGCTAACCGGGCTGTCAGCCGAGCCTCTTGGCTAGATCCTCAGCGCGTAGATGCGTGTAGCGTTGGAGGTGCTTCAGGTTTTGATGCCCGGTTATGGTTGCGACCTCTATGACGTTCAGTCCTTTCTCGAAAAGGCGGCTGGCGGCTTCGTGACGCAGATCGTGGAATCGCAGCGTCCCTAGTCCGCATTGCTCTCTTACTCGCCTGAATGCATGTTTCATGGCGTGCTGAGTCAACTTGAACACGCGGCCTTTATGAGGCGGTGGACACCATGTCAGCGCCTCTACCGCCCGCGTGGATAGTGGCACCTTGCGCGCCGTCCCGTTTTTCGTCATGGGCAAGAATGCGGTGCGAGCTTCTAGGTCGATGTGCTCCCAGCGCAACTTCGCTATCTCACCCTGACGCATCGCCGTTTCGATGGCAAGGATTATGGCCGGGGCGATCTCGCGGTTGAATTCGATAGCTGCCCCGATCAGCCGTTCGTCATCGCCTGCCGCCAATCGCACATCGCGCGGCAACGGCAGCTTGGGTCTGCGGAAGCCGATCACGGGGTTGACTGTCAGGCCCATGTTCCATTCGTCTATTGCCACTCTGTACACGAGCGAGATGGCGTCCAGTTCGCGCCCCACAGTACTTCCAAGTACCTCTGTGACACGTCGGTCCCGCCATTCGGCGAGGTGCGGCTTTCCGAATTCAGTAATCGGCACGGCGCATAGCCCTTTCTCTCTGCGGAGCATGCGTTGCAGAACGCGCCGCTCCCACTCCCCTGATTTGCGGTGCGGGGCTACCAGCGCGATGTACTTCTTGAACAGATCACCGACCGTTGGCCCGGTGTCGGCACGCTCTTGTTCCGCTGCCCATTTGATTGCGTCTTTCTCGGTTGCGAACGTCGCGGACAGTTGCGGTTGTCCCTTGCGACGAATCTTGACCTGCCATTTTGTCCCACGTAAGCTGATTGAGGCCATTCATGTTCTCCAAGTGGTTGACTTTGAACATGAATGGGCGTCGTCTCGCACGACCGTGAGTTCGTGAGCGGCCTCGCGAACCGGATCATCGAGGTGAAGACGGATGGCACGCTGAACGACTTTGGCGGTAATTACGAAGACTTTTTGTTGAGCCAAGGCGTGCAGTAAGCGCGCCTGAACCGCCCGCGGAATCTCGTTGCACCGTAAAAAGCCCGCTTCTTCGAAGAAGCGGGCTTTTTTATGGCGCGCGCCCCACGCATCGGCCCGCTCCGCCCTGCTGGTTAGAATACAAGACCATTCCGGAGACAAAGACAGGGACCGACCACCGTGAAGACCTACAACCAACTCTATATCGGCGGCAAGTGGATCGCGCCGTGCGGCACCGGCACGATCGACGTGATCGACTCGGGCACGGAAGAGATCATGGGCCGCATCCCTGAAGGCATCGAGGCCGATGCCGAAAGCGCGATCGCCGCCGCGCGCGTGGCCTTCGACGCCTGGGCCGCGACGCCTGCCGCCGAGCGCGGCGAGTATCTGTACGAGATCGCGGCGAACCTGAAAGGGCGCACCGACGAACTGGCCGGACTGATCGCCGGCGAAGTCGGCATGCCGATAAAGCTGGCTCGCGCGATTCAGGTGGGCGGCCCCGTCTACAACTGGGGCGCGTATGCGAAGCTCGCGAGCGAGTTCCAATATGAAGAGCGTGTCGGCAATTCGCTCGTGGTGCGCGAGCCGGTCGGCGTGGTGGCCGCGATCACGCCGTGGAACTATCCGCTCAATCAGGTCACGCTGAAGGTCGCGGCCGCGCTCGCCGCCGGTTGCACAGTCGTGCTGAAGCCCTCGGAGATCGCGCCGCTGAACGCGTTCGTGCTTGCCGAGGCGATTCACGAGGCCGGGCTGCCGGCCGGCGTGTTCAACCTGGTGAGCGGTTATGGGCCGGTGGTGGGCGAGGTGCTGGCGAGCCATCCGTCGGTCGACATGGTGTCGTTTACCGGCTCGACCCGCGCCGGCAAGCGGGTGTCCGAGCTGGCCTCGGCGACGGTCAAGCGCGTGGCGCTCGAACTCGGCGGCAAGTCGGCCTCGATCATTCTCGACGACGCGGATTTCGCCGCGGCGGTCAAGGGCACGGTCAGCGCGTGCTTTCTGAATTCCGGACAAACATGCTCCGCGCACACGCGCATGCTGGTGCCCGAGGCCCGCTACGACGAAGCGCGCACGCTGGCGAAGCAGGCCGCCGAGAAGTATGTCGCCGGTGATCCGCGCAACGAGACGACCCGCCTGGGCCCGCTGGCGTCGGCGGCGCAGCAGGCACGCGTGCAGCAATACATCGCGAAGGGGATCGAGGAGGGCGCCGAGCTGGTGACAGGCGGTGCGGGCTTGCCTGACGGGGTGTCGACGGGCTTCTTCGTCAAGCCTACCGTGTTTGGCCGCGTGCACCCCAAGGCGACGATCGCTCAGGAGGAGATCTTCGGCCCGGTCCTGTCGATTCTGACCTTTAAGGACGAAGAGGAAGCCGTTCGGATTGCCAACGATTCGCCATACGGTCTCGGCGGCGCGGTCTGGGCCGGCAGCGACGAGCGTGCCGCCGGCATTGCGCGGCGGATTCGAACCGGCCAGGTGGATATCAATGGCGGAACATGGAATATGGCCGCGCCGTTCGGCGGTTTCAAGCAATCGGGATTCGGGCGCGAAAACGGGGTCTATGGACTCGAAGAGTATCTCGAACTCAAGTCCATGCAATTCAAGGCGTGATTCAATTCAGATGACCGGCATCAACTGAGCGGCACATACGATTCGGTCTTGTGCCGACTCATTGACCTGAAACAACGCAGGCTGCGCCCGACCGACGATTATCACCGCTTCGATAATCCGTCATTGGGCCAGTCATGCTCAACTCTCATTCTTTCCCGCCGCTGGTCATCCGCGGCCGCTCGTTACTGCCGATCGTGCAAGGCGGCATGGGCGTCGGCATCTCGGCGCACCGGCTGGCCGGCAGCGTCGCCCGCGAAGGCGCAGTGGGCACGATCGCCAGCATCGACCTGCGGCATCATCATCGCGACCTAGTCGAACGCTGCCGCGAGTCGCCCGAGCGCGCCACGCTCGAACAGGCCAACCTCACCGCGCTGGCCCGCGAGATCCATTCAGCGAGGGCATTGAGCGAAGGCCGCGGCATGATTGCCGTGAACGTGATGAAAGCGGTCAGCGCGCAAGCCGACTACGTGCGCGTCGCATGCGAGAACGGTGCCGATGCGATCGTCATGGGCGCTGGGCTGCCGCTCGATTTGCCGGACATGACTCAAGGTCACGACATCGCGCTGATTCCGATTCTGTCGGACAGCCGCGGCGTCGCGCTCGTGTTGAAGAAGTGGATGAAAAAAGGCCGGCTGCCCGACGCCGTCGTGATCGAACATCCGGCGCACGCTGGGGGTCATCTCGGCGTCAACAACCTGGCCGATCAACACGATCAACGCTTCGATTTCTTCCGCATTCTCGAAGAACTCGACACGGTCTTCACTTCGCTCGGCCTGAAGCGCCAGGCTGTACCGGTGATTGTCGCCGGTGGCATCAATAGTCACGAAGCAGTGCGCGCGCTGCTGAACGCGGGCGCAAGCGGCGTGCAACTCGGTACGCCGTTCGCCGTCACCGAAGAAGGCGACGCGCATCCGAATTTCAAGCGCGTGCTGGCCGACGCGACGCCCGAGGATATCGTCGAATTCGTCAGCGTGACGGGACTGCCGGCGCGCGCCGTAAAGACGCCGTGGCTGGCGCGTTATCTGCGCCACGAAACGAAAATCCGCGAGAAAGTCGGCGCGCTCAAACACGCTTGCCCAACCGCGCTCGAATGTCTCAGCGCGTGCGGCTGGCGCGACGGTATCGAGAAGTTCGGCCACTTCTGTATCGATACACGGCTCGCGGCGGCTTTGCGTGGCGACGTGGCCAACGGTCTGTTCTTCCGCGGCCGCGAAGCATTGCCGTTCGGCACGGCCATTCGCAGCGTGCACGATCTGCTCGAACTGCTGCTCACGGGCGCGGCGCGACCGGCTGTCGCAGGGCGATTGGCATTCTCGCTGACTTGATACGAGTCAACATGTCGCGCGCCGAGAGCTTCGACAATCCCCACACGCAAACAATTACTTGGGGAAACACATGAACCACTCGTTGAGGAACCGACTCAAGGCCGCCGCGATCGCTTCGAGCCTGCTATGTGCAAGCGCTTTCGCGCCGCAGGTGCATGCCGCGGGCGACGACACCATGAGCGGCATTCACGCCGGCGACGTACTGGTGCGTCTGCGCGCCATCAGCATCATGCCGAACTCGAGCACGACCGGAACGCTGTCGGCGCTCAACGTGGGTGTGAACAATGCCATCGTGCCCGAGTTGGACTTTACGTACATGATTCGCGATTACCTCGGCGTCGAGCTGATTCTTGCCACGTCGCGGCATCAACTGACCTCGAGCCTAGGCAATCTCGGTGGCGTGAACGTGTTGCCGCCCACGCTGCTGCTGCAGTATCACTTCAATCACGCGGGACGCATTCGTCCGTATGTCGGCGCGGGTGTGAACTACACGCTGTTCTATAACAACGGCCTGAACGCGGGCGGTCAGTCGATCGGCGTCACCAACCACAGTTGGGGCCCGGCGTTGCAAGCCGGCGTCGATGTCCAGGTGACCAAGTCGCTGTTCGTCAACGCGGACATCAAGAAGATCTGGATGCACACGGATGCGACGCTCGGCGGTCAGGCGCTCGGCCGCTTGAGCATCGATCCGGTGGTGGTCGGCCTGGGTGTCGGGATGCGGTTCTGACGCGCGCTCGCGGCCCGTCCGCGAAGCGTCGAGCGCAAGCGCCATGCAAAAAAACGCCGGGATATCCCGGCGTTTTCATTGGGGTTTCGAGCTGGACGCGACTTTGCCGCAGGCTGGCGGCGGGAAGCGTTCGACCAGTCTATAGCTTGTCGTTCGCGAACCGCATGGCCGTGCCTTCCTGCTCGATGCGGACCCACACGGCGCGCTTTTCCTCGTCGCTCAGGAAAACCCAGTTCGACACTTCAGTGGCGGTGCGGCCGCAGCCTTTGCATACCTCGTCGAACAGCGTGGAACAGACGCCGATGCACGGGCTGTCGGGAAGATCGTGGAGATTCGAAGCCATCGGAAACCTTGGGGCGAAGAAGCGAAGTTCCGCTATGTTAACCGATGCGCGACCTAGGCCGCGCCGTGCGCGAACGGCGTGGCCGCCATTCCCGCACGGTTGGCCGCTTGCGCGGCATGTTTCGCCGCATGTTCCGCAGCGATACGGCTCGCTCGTGTCAGCGCGCGATGCTGTAGCCGATCCGCGCCATCCAGTGTTGACGGTTGTTGTAGTCGAGCAGGTCCTCGCCATAGCCGTTGAAGTAGCCCACCCAGATATAGCCGCCCCACGCGCTGCCCAGCACTTTGGCGAGCGGGTAGGTGAATTGCGTATCCACGCTGCCGTACCAGTGCTTGGTGCCTTTGCGCAGCGTGGTCGCCAGTTGCCAGCCGTCCGGGCTGCCGTATTTGACCAGCAGATCGACGTAGCCGCGATAGTCGGCGATATCGGGGTTGCTGCTCGTGCCGACGTAGTAATAGATTTTCGGCGACACGGTCAGATGGTTAGCCGTCAGATCGCCGAACTCCCAGGTCGGCCGGATAAACGGCATGTTGATGCTGCGCGACGCGTCGCCGGCTCTGCCGTTCGATTCGTGCGCGATACCCGCCGCAAAACCCATGCGGGTGAAGAATGGGCTTGTCCAGCCGGTGTCCGGTACGTAGTAGAACAGTTGCGGCGAGTAGGTCGTGTCGCGGAACGGGCGTGAATCGGCGGACAGATCCCAGATAGAGGTCTGCGTATACGCGAAGTACAGGTTGTCGACAAAAGCCTTCGAGCGCAGATCGTCCGGTATCCGGATGCGGTATTTAAAGCTCAACTGCAGGCGGGCGTTCGTGTCGCCGTTGTGGCCGGCGGCGATGTACATCGGTTCGTAAAAGGAGAGGTGAGAGAACACGCCGCGCCCCGTCGTCGCGAGCGAGTCGCCGGGCGGCGAGATGGCGTCGCCGGTCGGGCCGCCGACTACGGCCGCCGTCGCCGCGGCCTGAGCGGGCGTGGTCGCCTGGCTTTCCGCGCGTTCCGCCTGCGCGATCGCGTCCTGCTGCGGCCCGCGATTGATCACGACGAGCGCGGGCGAGGCGTCGAATCCCACCGGGTCGATGCGTACCTCGCCGCGCGCCGACTCCGGCCAGGGCGCCGAGAAACGCACCTTGCGGAATTGGCCTGGCCGCAGATGCAGCGTGTTGGGCACGCCTGGCTCGCGCTGTAAATCGAGTGGCTGCGGCGACTGCTCGCCTGCACTCAAACTCACGCGAATGGTCGGCGGGACGGTGAGGGTCAAGGACTTGGCGTCGTCGGCGGAGTAGAGCATCGTGATCTGCAGCGGCTCGTTGGCCGCGGCCACTCGAGGCGGCTGCAGCATCGCGACCGTCGCGCTGGCTTCGCCGGACACGACAGCGCCGGTGAGGAACGCAGCGACTAGCGCCGTGCGGGAAAGGCGCGCGATGGGTTGGCGCGTGCGAGAGAGGGCATTGCGGGCAACGCGGTCGATTGAAGCGTCAAAGCGCATAGGCTGTCGTCCAGGAGCAGCGCAACGAGCGAATCGGATGCGGCAGGCGTCTGACGGCGACACATGCAACGCGCATCCGGTCGATCGCGCGGAAGCGCCAAAGCGGCGCAAAAAAGGGCAAAAAAACGGCCGCCGCAAGAAACCCGGCAGCCGAGGTGAAACGGGCCGCACGGCCGGCGCGCCGTACTAACGGGCGGCGTCGCCGGTCATGTTGAGATGCTCAGAAAAATACTTACAAAATCACTTCACCTTCCGCCTGGTCGAGAAAACGTTTTTCAGCCCCCGAACGCCAGTTGCCACAACAAGGCGCCGTTGAGCAGGACAATGAACGCGGCGGACAGCCACGCGAGTGCGAGCGGCAAGCCGCGCACGTGCCAGCCGCGCATCAGCCCGGCGTCCGACGTGTAGCGGATCAGCGGCACGACGGCGAGCGGCAATTGCAGGCTCAGCACCACCTGGCTTGCCACCAGCAATTGATTGGAACCGTGCTGCCCGAACAGCGCGACCGCGAAGAGCGCGGGGCCGATCGCCAGTGCGCGGGTCAGCAGGGCGCGCTGCCAGCGCGGCAGGCGGATGCGCAGAAAGCCCTCCATGACCGCCTGGCCGGCCAGTGTGCCGGTCACGGTCGCACTCAGTCCGCAGGCTAGCAGCGCCGCCGCGAACAGAATGCCGGCCCAGTGCGTGCCGACGAGCGGCGCGATCAGCCGGTGGGCGTCGGCGAGATCGGTCACGTCGCGATGGCCGCTCACATAGAACACCGCCGCGGCCACGATCAGCAGGGCCGCGTTGATCACGAACGCAAACGAAAGCGAGCCGAAGGTGTCGAGATTGACGACGTGCAGAGCGGCCTTGATCTGCGCGTCGCTGCCGTCCGGTGCGTGGTGCTTGACGAGCGCCGAGTGCAGATAGAGGTTGTGCGGCATGACCGTCGCGCCCACGATGCCCGCCGCGAGCCACACCATGCCCGCATTGCGCAGCAATTCGACGCTCGGCACGGTGCCGGCGAGCGCCGCGTGCCAGTCCGGCCGCGCCAGCGCCAGCTGAACCACGAAGCATAGGCCGACGAAGCCGATCAGCGCGGCGATCACCGCTTCGAGCCTGCGCCCGCCTTTGTGTTGGAGCGCGAGCAGCGCGAAGGTGCACACCGCCGACATCAACACGCCTACCGTGAGCGACACGCCGAGTAGCAATTGCAATGCGACGGCGCTGCCGACCACCTCGGCGACGTCGCACGCGATGATCGCGACCTCGCTTGTCAGCCAAAGGAAGAGGGTGCCGCGGCGGCCCGTGCGTTCGCGGCAGATCTGCGCGAGGTCGCGCCCCGTCACCACGCCTAGGCGCGACGACAGCCATTGGAGCAACATCGCCATCAGGCTTGCGAGCAGCACGATGCCGAGCAGACGGTAGCCGTAGCCCGCGCCGGCGCCGAGCGCGGTCGCCCAGTTGCCCGGATCGATATAGCCGACTGCGATGAGCGCCCCCGCGCCGACGAATGAAAACCAGTGCGCCGGACGCGCAGGTCCACTGCCAGGCAGACGCCGGCGGCGGTGGGGTCGCAATGCGGACGGATTGGTGTTCATCGATGCCTGAGGTTCAAGACTGCATCCTCTTGCAAGCCGCGTGCCCGGCGGGCGTGGGGTGGTGACATCGCCGCGCGATTGGCGGCGCGCTGTCACCGGCCATTGAGGACTATTGTGCTCCGTCGAACGCCAATCGGCTCGCGCTTGCCGCAGTTTGGGCGACGCGTATCCGGGCCGCGCCAGGCCGCCTTCAGCCGCGCCCCGTTGCGCGGGCGCGGCGCGCCTTCACGGCGGCGAATCGATGGCGGGATGACAGCGGAATGGCAACGCGATCAGAGCGCAGCCGATACAGGTGTTTTTTTCGGGTAGACACGCGCTCATAACCCGCTAAAATTGCGGCCAATTTTAGAGCGGTGCGGCTTGCGCTGTACCGTTTGCGCGACAGCCCGGTATTTTTTTTGAAGCGCGCAATAATTGATGGTACTTTTCGGGTTTTTCAGGGGAGCCGCGCGCTGTGCCGCGGCGTAGGTGAAGACGGCCGGCTGAACCGGTCAGGATCGGAGAACGGGATGAAAAGACGGGTAGTGGGGCAGGTGGCGGCGCTGGTCTTGTGCGCGACGCCCTGGTTGACGGCCGCTGCGAAAGACACGCAGCTGAACGTGTATAACTGGTCCGATTACATCGCCAAGGACACCATTCCCAACTTCACCAAGCAGTCTGGTGTCCAGGTCAAATACGACAACTACGACAGCGACGACACGCTGCAAGCCAAGCTCCTCACCGGCAATTCCGGCTATGACATCGTCGTGCCGACCAGCAATTACGCCGGCAAGCAGATCGCCGCCGGCGTCTTCGCACCGCTCGACAAATCCAAACTGCCGAACCTGAAGTACCTCGATCCGTCGCTGATGGCGCTCGTCGCCGGCGCCGATCCCGGCAACAAATTCACCGTGCCCTGGGCTTACGGCACGACCGGCCTCGGCTACAACGTCACCAAAGCGCAGCAGATCCTCGGCAAGAGCGTGCCGCTCGACAGCTGGGACGTGCTCTTCAAGCCGGAAAACATTTCGAAGCTGAAGGCCTGTGGCGTGTCCGTGCTCGACGCGCCGGACCAGATGTTCGCGGCCGCGCTGCACTATATTGGCAAGGATCCGATGAGCACGAACCCGGCCGACTATCGCGCCGCGCTCGACATGATGAAGAAGATCCGCCCGTATATCACGCAGTTCAACTCGTCGGGCTACATCAACGACCTGGTGGGTGGCGACGTGTGCTTTGCGTACGGCTGGTCGGGCGACGTCGTGATCGCCAAGCATCGCGCGGTCGAGGCGAAGAAGCCCTATAAGGTCGAGTATTACATTCCGAAGGGCGGCGCGCCGGTGTGGTTCGACGTGATGGCGATTCCGAAAGACGCCAAGAACAAGGACGCCGCGCTCGAGTGGATCAACTACATCGAAACGCCGCAGGTTCACGCCGCGATTACCAACGCCGTCTACTATCCGAGCGCCAACCTCGAAGCGCGCAAGTACGTGGACAAGGACGTGGCGAACGACCCGGCTGTCTATCCGTCGCCTGAAGTCATCAAGACCCTGTTCCTGCTCAAGCCATTGCCGCCGGAAATCCAGCGGCTGCAAACGCGGCTGTGGACTGAATTCAAGTCCGGCCGCTGACCCGCGGCCAGTGTGAACGGGTAAGCATCATCATGAAGCCCTCGGTGTTCACCGGGGGCTTTGTTCGTCAAACGCCGGAGTAAAGCATTGTGATGAGTAGTGACCAGTCGGGCGCGCTGGCAGGGGCCGCCGCGCCGTCCCCGAGCCTGAACGCCGTTACGGGCGACGCCACGGACAACTTCGTCCAGATCGTCGACGTCGTGAAGAAGTTCGGTGAGACCGTGGCGGTCAAGGGCGTCAACCTGTCGGTAAAGAAGGGCGAACTGTTCGCGCTGCTCGGCAGCTCCGGCTGCGGCAAGTCGACCTTGTTGCGCATGATGGCCGGGCTCGAAAGCGTGACCTCGGGCAAGATCCTGATCGACGGTGAAGACCTCGCGCAATTGCCGCCGTACCGCCGGCCGGTCAACATGATGTTCCAGTCGTATGCGCTGTTTCCGCACATGACCGTGGAGGGCAACGTCGCCTTCGGTCTGAAGCAGGAAGGCGTGCCCAAGGCCGAACTGAAGGAGCGCGTGCAGACCGCGCTCGAACTCGTGCAGATGGGCCGCTTCGCGAAGCGCAAGCCGAATCAGCTTTCCGGCGGCCAGCAGCAGCGCGTGGCGCTGGCGCGTTCGCTGGTCAAGCGGCCCAAGCTGTTGCTGCTCGACGAGCCGATGTCCGCGCTCGACAAGCAGATCCGTCAGCGCACCCAGATCGAGCTGGTGAACATTCTCGACAAGGTCGGCGTGACTTGCGTGATGGTCACGCACGATCAGGAAGAGGCGATGACCATGGCGGGCCGCCTCGCGGTGATGAGCGAAGGCGAGATCATTCAGCTCGGCACGCCGCACGAAGTCTACGAGTATCCGAATAGCCGCTTTTCGGCGGAATTCATCGGCTCGACGAATCTGTTCGAAGGCCATACGGTCGAAGACGAGCCCGATCACGTGTTCATCGAAACGCCCGATCTGCCGTGCCGCCTGTACGTGAGCCACGGCATCACCGGTCCGCTCGGCATGCCGGTGACGATTTCGGTGCGCCCCGAGCGCATCGCGCTCACGCGCAAACCGCCGGAGGGTGCGTACAACTGGGGCAAGGGTGTCGTCACGAATATCGCTTACATGGGGGGCTATTCGCTCTATCACGTGAAGCTCGACGCCGGCAAAACGGTAATCGCGAATGTGACGAGCCTCGCGCTGACCGAGATCGATCCGCCCACCTGGGGCGACGAAGTGTACGTGCGCTGGAGCGCCTCGGCCGGTGTGGTGTTGACGTCATGAAGCGCTCGTTCAATTCCTTCGCCACCTGGCCGGTGCGGCGCTTCAACCTGACCGGCCGCACGGCGGTGGTGGCCGGGCCGTTCATCTGGCTGCTGCTGTTTTTCCTCGTGCCGTTCCTGCTGGTCGTCAAGATCAGCTTCGCCGATTTGCAGCTCGGCATTCCGCCGTATACGGAGTTGACCAAATTCGCGGACGGCGCGGTTCACATCACGCTCGACCTGTCGCATTACGCGTTTTTGCTGACCGACAGCCTCTATTTCGCGACCTACGTGAATTCCGTGGTGGTGGCCGCGATCTCGACGCTGCTGTGTCTGCTGATCGGCTATCCGATGGCGTATTACATCGCGCGTTCGAATCCGGCCAGCCGCAATCTGCTGATGATGGCCGTGATGCTGCCGTTCTGGACTTCCTTCCTGATTCGCGTGTATGCGTGGATCGGCATCCTGAAGAATAACGGCTTGCTGAACAACTTCCTGATGTCGGTCGGGTTGATTCATTCGCCGATCGAGCTGTATCACACGAACACTGCCGTTTATATCGGCATGGTCTATTCGTATCTGCCGTTTCTCGTCATGCCGCTGTATGCGCATCTGGTGAAGATGGACATGACGCTGCTGGAGGCCGCCTATGACCTCGGCGCGAGGCCGTGGAAGGCGTTCTGGCAGATCACCTTGCCGCTCTCGAAGAACGGCATTATCGCCGGTTGTTTGCTGGTGTTCATTCCGGCGGTGGGCGAGTACGTGATTCCCGAATTGCTGGGCGGCGCGAATACGCTGATGATCGGCCGCGTGATGTGGAATGAGTTCTTCGACAATGCCGATTGGCCGATGGCGTCAGCCGTGACGTGCGCGATGGTGTTGTTGCTGTTGGTGCCGATGGCGTTTTTCCAGTACGCGCAGGCGAAGGCGATGGAGGAAAGGCGCTGATGAAGCCGAACCGGATTTTGCAGTTCGTTGCCCTGGGGATTGGGTTTCTGTTTCTTTACATACCGATCGTCAGTCTGATTGTGTATTCGTTCAACGAATCGCAACTGGTCACGGTATGGACGCGCTTTTCGACGCGCTGGTATGCGGCGTTGCTGCAGGATGACGAACTGATCGCGGCCGCGTGGCTGTCGCTGCGGGTGGCGTTGTTGACGGCGTTTGCTTCGGTGATCATCGGTACGTGGGCGGGGTTCGTGCTTGCGCGCATGGGGCGCTTTCGCGGCTTCACGCTGTATACGGGCATGATCAACGCGCCGTTGGTGATTCCCGAGGTGATTCAGGGGATTTCGTTGCTGCTCCTCTTTATCGAAATGGCCAAGTGGTTGGGATGGCCGGCCGGACGTGGCATTTTCACGATCTGGATCGGGCATGTCATGCTGTGTATTTCCTATGTGGCGATCATCGTGCAGTCGAGGGTGAAGGAGTTGCATCCTTCGCTGGAAGAGGCGGCGTTAGACCTTGGGGCTACACCGTTGCGGGTGTTTTTCTTCATCACGCTGCCGTTGATTTCCCAGGCGCTTGTGTCCGGTTGGTTGTTGTCGTTCACTTTGTCGATCGACGATCTGGTGCTGTCGGCGTTCCTGTCCGGGCCTGGTTCGACGACCTTGCCCCTGGTCGTTTTCTCGCGCGTCCGGTTGGGGCTGAATCCGGAGATGAATGCGTTGGCTACGCTGTTTATTGCGGTGGTGACAGTTGGGGTGGTGCTCGCCAACTATTTCATGCAGCGGGCCGAGAGGAAGCGGGCAGTCATGGCGGTTTAGAGCTTAGGGTGGAGGTTGGGTGTGTCCGCAACGGACCGGCCACCCAACCGGTAACCTCAAACCTTGTAGCCGATCCGAACGCCGCCCCAATGCCGGCCTCCGACAAAAACCGGCGCGGAGGCGTCCTTCATCAGCACGAACTCCCCGCCGCCCATATCGCGCCGATAGGTTTGCAGCAAGAACGGCTTCGTATGCGAGGCGGCGGCGATCCCGGTACGATCATCGAACATGCGCCGGTTACGGCAATTCGCCATATTCCAGACCACGTCATCACGCTGCGGCAAAGAGAACTTGAGATTGTGCGTTGGCAGATAACCGCGCAAATCGATCGCCGCACAAAACGCCACTCGCGGATCGAGATCGAGCAAAGGCTCCTGAATAGCCGGCAGCACACGGTCGGTGAATGCGGTAAACCGCGTTAAAAACTGCGGCGGATTGCTCCCGGCCACCGGCACATAGCGCTGATCGAACAGATCCTCGATCGACACTTCACCGCGCGCGACGGCTGTTTCGAATGCCTTGCTCACGGCGGCCGCCGCCTTCTGCACGGCTTCGATAAACCGCGTATCCGCCGTTTCCACACCCGTCGCGGCAGTCAGTTCGATCAAGGTTTCGGATACGCCGAGCAGATTCCCCAAACGGTCCTTCGCCTGCACGAAGTTTTCGCTCGAATCCTCCACGCCGCTCGCGATTTCCAACACCTGCGCCTCGAGCCCGTCGCATTGCGTTTCAATCTCGCCGGTCAACACGGCGATCTGTCCCGCTTCCGTGTTCAGATGCGCGATTGCATCGCCGGTTGCATGCACGACGTCGCCGATCTTCCGCGTGCCTTCCCGCACGCGATGTGCTCGCTCGGTGTTGGCGGAACCCTCCGTGATCAACTGCTCGGTCTGCTGCGTGAGTTGGGCGAGCGTCGTCTCGATCTGCCCCGTGGCCTGCGCGGTTTTCGCCGAGAGGTTTTTCACCTCGGCCGCCACCACCGCGAAGCTCTTGCCGGAATCGCCGGCGCGCGCGGCTTCGATCGCGGCATTCAGCGCGAGCAGATGCGTCTGGCGGGCGATCAGCGAAATCTCCTCGGATACGCGGCTCACATGCGCCAGCGCGCTGCGCAACGCGCCGATCTGGCTTTCGATCACCGTCACGCCTTCCACGAGTCCATGGATGTCGGCCAGTGACGCTTCGAGCGTCTGCTGCGAATCCTGCACGCCGGTTGCGGCTTCGGCGGATACATGGCTCATTTTCCGCGCGGCTTCGGCAATGCGGTGATTGCCCGCGAGCGTCTGCGCTGCCGACTCGCGCAGCGCGCGGCATACGTGCGCCTGGCGCTGCACGCGCGCGGCCACTTCGTCGACGTGGCCCGATACGTCGCAGATCTCGATGCCCAGCTTGCCGGCTTGCGCGGCAATATCGCCGACGACCGTCTGCGAACGGGCCGGCCGGCGAAAGCTGAAACGCGTCATGGTCGTCTCCTGGATGGTGTGCTTGGCGCATTCAATCGACACAATCATCCAATACGGATGCAGCGTCTTCCTCATGCATCTACGGCAGACTTACAGTCGACTTGATACGGGGTATCCCGCAGTCGCTATCATGTGCGGTCAAATCGCGATCCGCAGCTTCACCGCAGACCTTTCTTTCTCTTACCAGCAACCATGATCGACTCCTTCGCGCGCGTTTCGGCTTGGCAACAGCTCTATCATCTGTGGGAGCTGATCGTCATGCTCTGCAAATTTCTGTGGGGGCTGTTGCTTCTGCTCGGCGGTGGCTGAGCGCGCCGGCGCGGTACAAGAGAAGGGCGTGCAAAAAAAGGCGTGCGAAATTCGCGCGCCACGGCCGCGCGCGAATTATCGATTGAAGGAGTCAGCAGGGAAAAACTGCGGGACTGAAAAAGCGCCGGATCATACCGGCGCGCGATACGTGCCTTCGTCAACCGGAAGACCCGCGCGAGGCGTGCCGAGAAACGCGCGCAGATCGGCCATGACGCGCTCCGGCGCTTCTTCCATGGGAATGTGGCCGAGCCCCGCATACATGACCGATTTCGCGCGCGGAATGCGGCTCGCGAATTCAGCCGCATGCGCCGTCGGAATCCAGCGATCCTTCGCACCCCATAGCACCAGCGCCGGCACGTCCAAGGTCTTCAGCACGTCCGTGTCGACTTCCTTGAAGTCGAGCGTGGGCACCATCTTGCCGATTGCTTCGCGCGTGCCTTCGCCGTGGAAGAACTCGACGTAGCGGCGCAGCGTCACCGCGTCGATCTTGTGCGGATCGCCATAGACATTGCGCACCGCGCTTTTGATGATGGCCTCGGGCAGCCACCACGGCGAACTGACCCGCACCAGCGCGCTATTGAACAGGCCGATGTAAATCGGCAGCTTCATCGGGAAGCCGGCCGAGTCGATCAGCACGAGACGTTCAACGGCTTCGCGATGTCGAACCGCGTAATCCCACGAGATCAGCCCGCCGAGTGAATTGCCAATGAAGGTCGCGCGCGAGACGCCGAGTGCCTGCAAGAACGTGTCGATGAAACGACGATAGGTCGGCAGATTCATCGTTTCGATTGCGCCGCTGCTGGAACGCAACGGTCCTGTCACGCCGAACGGCGGCAGATCGAGGCGGATCACGCGATACTCGCGCTTGAGTTCGTCGGCGACCCGATTCCATGTATGCAGCGAAGACGCGAAGCCGTGGATCATCACGATGATGTCGCCGCTGCCTTCGTCGACGTAATGCACGTCGGCGCCCATGATCTTCACGAATCTGGAGCCGCTTTGCGTGTAGCGCCGCCGCAGTTCTTCGCGCGGCACGCTGGTGATGCCGAGGCGCGCGGCGAGCGAGCGCGACGGCAACGGGTTGGAGGCGGACGTGCTGGAGTCGATGCTTGCCATGGTTGTTGTCTCCCTTTTGGTTCGATTGGCTTCGAATCGGATTGCATCGGCGGCGTCTCACTCTCCCAGTCCATCAGCCACCGCTCATGTCGTCAGGGCGCGAAGCGATAGTCGTGCGGACGCACGCGCCGGGTGCGTTTGCGAAAGCTGAAAGTGAAGCCGGGCCACAACGCGGTGACCTTGCCGCTTCGGGTCTGATACCAGCTGTGACAGCCGCTCACCCATACGGAGTGCTGCATGTCCTTCTGCAAACGCGCGTTGAACTCGCGCTGCACGTCGGGCCGCAGAGTCATCGTGCGTGCCTTGCGGCGCCGCAGTACGCGCAGGCAATCGGCGATGTACTGCACTTGCGACTCGATCATGTAGATCATCGAGTTGTGGCCGAGCCCGGTATTCGGGCCGACGATCATGAAGAAGTTCGGGAAGTTCGCAATGCTGACGCCGAGGTAGGCCTCCGGTCCGTCGCGCAGCCATAGGGCGCCGAGATCCGCACCGTCGAGGCCGGTCACGTCGAAGGGCGCGCCGACGTCGTTGACCTGAAAGCCCGTGCCGCAGATGATCGCGTCGGCGCGATGATGCGCGCCATCTTCGGTCACGATACCGTCGGCGACGATCTCGCGAATGCCGCTCGTCACCACGTCCACGTTCGGCTGGCTGAGCGCGGGATAGTAGTCGCTCGAAAGCAGCACGCGCTTGCAGCCGAGCCGGTAGTTCGGCGTCAGCCTGGCGCGCAGTGCGGGGTCCTTGACGCGCCGTTCGAGATAGCTCAAGCCGAACTTCATCGGCACTTTCATCAGTTTCGGATTGACCACGAACGCGATAGCGCGCGATTCGAGTTGCCAGTAGATCGCGCTGCGCACGAAGCGCTGCGTGAACGGCAGATGCCGGAACAGCCACTGGGCGCGCGCGTCGATCGGCTTGTCGGGTTTGGGCATGACCCATGGCGCGGTGCGCTGGAACAGATCGAGGTGCGCGACGCGCGGCTGGATTTGCGGCACGAACTGGATCGCGCTTGCGCCGGTGCCGATTACCGCGACGCGTTTGCCTTCGAGCGGATACGCGTGGTCCCAGCGCGCCGAATGAAACAGCTTGCCTTCGAAGCGTTCGAGCCCCGCGATTCGCGGCATGGCCGGGCGCGACAGCGGGCCGCTCGCGGCGATCACGACGTCGGCTTCGATGCTTTCACGCACGCCATTCACATCGAGCTCGACGCACCAGACCTGGCGCGCTTCGTCGAAACGCGCCGCGCTCACGCGCGTGTTGTAGCGCACGTAGCGGTCCACACCATATTTGCGGGCGCAATGCTTCAGATAAGCGAAGATCTCGGCCTGGCCGCCGAACGCACGCGACCACGCCGGATTCGGCTCGAACGAAAACGAATAGAGATGCGAGGGCACGTCGCAGGCCGCGCCGGGGTAGGTGTTGTCCCGCCACGTGCCACCGATATCGCCGGCAGCCTCGTAGATCGTGAACGAGGTGATGCCCATGCGTTGCAGGCGAATCGCCATGCCGATGCCGGCAAAGCCGCTTCCGACAATCGCGATGCGTGGCGCGGCAGGTGGGGCGGCAGGCGGGGCGGATGAGGCAGGCGTCACGGCGGTCTCCGGCATGGGGCGAATTGCATGCGTATACAGATGTCTACTTCAGCATAACGCGCAGGGTAGACAACTGTACACTTCGCGTCAAGATCGTTTAGAGTGTTGCTATTAAACGCGCGTGACGCGCCTCGATTGAATCCACATGACATCCGTACCCGAAGCGGCGTCCACCGCCGAGCATGGCATTGCCGCGGGGCAGGAATTGCCGCCAGGCAAGCGCAAACTGATCGAAGCCGCATTGCGCCTGACCGCGGGCGGCCGCGGTTTTGCGAGCTTGGGTTTGCGCGAACTGGCGCGCGAGGCCGGGCTCAACCCCAACACGTTCTATCGTCATTTCAACACGCTCGACGATCTGGCGCGCGAAGCCGTCGAATCGGTGAGCCGCCGCTTGCGGCCGATGCTGCGTCGCGAGCGCTGGCTCGCTGCGCACGACGAGCCGCATAGCGTGCCGCGCCGTGCCTGCGTCGCGTTCTTTGCGTTCGCGCTGGAGAACCGCGAGGCGTTTCTAAGCGCGCTGGCCGAATATCATGGCACGTCGAGGGCGTTGCGCGAGGCCGTGCGTGCGAACCTGCACGAGGTGTCGGCGGAAATGGCCGACGACGTCGTGCAACTGGACCTGATGCCGACGCTCTCGCGCGAAACCGTCGACGAGGTCTGCACGCAGACCGTGCTGCAACTGTTCCACTTGTCGGCGGAGTACATTCATGCGGACAGCGCACGCCGCGATGCGCTGGTCGCGTATGCGGAGCGTTTTATCGTGAGGTTGTTCGCGGGTTCGGTGTTGCTGGCGCAGCATGAGGCGGGCAGGGCGCCTTTTTCGATGCGCGCATGAAGGCGGAGGTTTGAAGCCCGAAGCCTGAAATCCGAACCGTAGCGCCATAACGGAAACAGGCTCCATGAAGGAGCCTGTTTTCATCCACGCATGCCTGCGCGACTGATTGAATCTCAGCGGCGACTGCGCTCAGGTGTCGTTCCAGCCGCCGGAGTCGTCGTTGCTGCCCATATCGACGCCGCCGCTGTTGTCGCTCCAGTCGTTCGAGCCCTGGCCAAAGTCGAGGCCACCGCCATTGCCGCCGTCATTGCCACGGCGGCGCGCTTCGTCGTCGACGACCACGTCACGCTCCACCACGCGCTCACGCCCGGAATTCAGCGCTTCACCGAGCAGCACGCCAGTCAGCAGGCCGCCCATGCCGCCGCCAAAACCGCCGCCGCCTTGCTGCACGATGACCTGCGGTTGTTGCTGATACGGTCCTTGCTGCGGATAGGGCGCTTGCGGCGGATTGCCGAAACGTTCGGCTTCCTGCGCATACGGCGACTGTTGCGTGCCGGTGGCCGGCGCGGCATACGGATCGGGCTTGCCATCCACCCGTGCGCGCAGACTGCCGAGGCGTTGTTCGAGTTCGTCGAGCTGATACGGCGGCACTGGACTCTTGCTGTTCGAAAGGGATTCGACGAGGCCGCGCAACTGGTCTTCGGTCGCCTCGACTTCCTTTTCCAGCGCCTCATGCCCTTGCACCGTGGAGAGCTTCACGTCGAGCTTGAGCGAACGCACGGTGTTGAGCATTTCAGTGGCGCGCTTGAGTTGCACGCGACGATCGTCGTCGGCGCGCGTATCGCCCTGCGTACGGGCGCGACGCAAGGTCCAGCGCAGCACGAGCGCGATCACGCCGACGAGGACAAGGATGCCGATCCACATGCCCATGCCTGGACCATGCCGTTGCGGCGCTTGCGACATCATGGCCGACTGCTGCTGCACGGCGGGCGCGGTCTGCTGCACGAACGGGTTGGCCGCGTGGCTCGTGGTGTTGCCGGCCGCCGCGCCCGCGCGTTCCGCGTCCTTGCGAATGCGTGCTTCGGTTTGCGCGAAACGGGTCGGGTCGGTGAAGCGGATTTGCGGGTCGAGGGTCTTGGCCTGTTGCACCTGCGCGAGGGCGTCGGCGGAACGGCCTTCACGGTCGAGCACCTGGGCGTACAGATAATGCGCGCGCGCATTGTTCGGATGCGCCTGCAGCACTTCGCTCAGGCCGGCGTCGGCTTGCTGCCAGTTGCCTTGCGACATGGCCGATTCGATCTGCTGAACCGTCGGCACGGCGAACGCCGCAGCCGACACGAACAGCAGTGAGGCAAACGCGGTTGCGAGGAATTTTTTCATTTACGGACCGGGCGCGCTGCGCCCGTCTCCTTCAGTCGTTTCCGGCGGCTCACACAAGGGCCGCCGGTATGTACTGCTGCCGACGCAATTACTGGGCCGGCGTGTTGATCTGCTTCTTCAACGCTTCGAGACGATCTTCGACGGACGGACCGCGGTTCAGATCCGCGAGTTTGTCGTCGAGGGCCTTGCCACTCTTCACGTCGGCCGAATTCAGGCGCGCGTCCGAACGCGCATTCGACAGCGCAACCTTGTCTTCCAGCTTCTGGAAGTCCTCGGACAGATTCTTGCCGCCGATGCCGCCCAACGCCGTAGCCGCGACATCTTTCGCCTGAGCGATCTGCTGCTTGGCTTGCAGAATGTTCGAGCGTGCGTTCAGGTCGTTGCGACGGGTACGCATGTCTTCGATCTGACTCTTCAGCTGTGCCACCGACGGCTCCAGCGTGGTCAACTCTTTCGCCAGCGCATCGCGTTCGGCTTCGGCCGTGGCTTGCGCGCCGAGGGCTTCACGCGCGAGCGCTTCGTCGCCTGATTGCAGCGCGCGTTTGGCGCCGTCTTCGTACTTCTTCGCCTTGTCCGCTGCAACATCGCGCTTGCTTTGCTGCGTGGCCACTTGCGCCTGAATCTCGATCAGCGAGTTCTCGGCTTTGGCGATGCTCTCGTCGAGTTCGCGCACGATCTGGCGCGAGTCGCGCGACGGATCCTGCACGGAATCGGCTGCGTCGTTCAGGAGACCTTTGAGCGTGCGCGAAATGCTGTCAAAAAGCGACATGAAAACCTCCAAAGAATGTAAACGGCGCTGAATAACCCCGCGCGCCCAACTGCATTCAACTGCTACTTTACGCCGCTGCGCGCGAAGCTGCGCAACGTTCGGACCGGAGTTCGGGGCACCCGCACCGATTGCAATAGCGGCGGCGTAAATTGTCCCATTCGATTGTCCGATTCGAATATCGAGCGGCGAGTTGTTCAATCGTTAAATCGCGCGGCGCGTCAATCCGACGCTCGCGGATATTACACCACGTGCTCTCTTAAAACCGCCTTAAAGGGAGCGATGACAGATTCGCCAACCTCGGCACATGTGTATTGCGGAAAGGGCTTGCTGAAAGGATTTGCCGAAAGCTCGCGCATTCGAATGAACGGACATGTAACGATATGCGACGGTAACGTGCCGACTGGCATGGCGCGACAGGCATCGCACCAGATGATCAGGCGAAGCGGCCGCCCTTCGTGCTCGGATCACCGAGTGGATCGTCGTCTTCGTGCGCGCTGTCGAGGCGAGGGCGTTTGAGCACGCTGCGCAATTGCGCTTCCGGGTCGGCCGATTCAGGCGCGGAGCCTTGCACCGAAGCCGCCTTGGCCGCTGCCACGCGCGCGACTGCTTCCGCGGTTGCCGCGGTTTCCTCGTCGATTTCTGCGGCGAGGGCGGCGGCGACGCCCGCCGGGAGCAAAGGCACGGGTTCGCCTTCGACTGACGCGGGCGGCAACTCACTCGCGGCCGGCCTTGCCGCAGCGGAGCCCGCGTCGCCATGCGCGGACCCGCCGGTTGCGCCATCGACACGCGTTTGCAGGGCCGGCGGCAGCGCGGCGCGTGCATGCCGCGTGCCGCGCGCGACCCGTTGCAGAGCGGCGTCGAGCGCGTCTGGCGCGCGTGGCGCGCGCAGCCGGTCGACGATGCTCGCCGCCTTCACCTGTTCGCTAGTCGCGCCGAAGCTCAGCACCGCGCGCCGCATCAGCTCGCTGACGCTGATGCCCAGATTCTCCGCGGTGGAGGTGATCGCGCGTTTCTGCGCGGTGGTGACGAATACGACGATGCGTTCGCTGGGCTTGTTCATGGTCGGCTCGCATACTTGTTGGCATGGGCGGTTCAAAGCGGGCATTTGGCGGACGCCGCGGCGCGCGCACGTGTTAGCGCGCGCGGAGTCCATCATATGACGAGTTGCTCCGATGCGGAACGGGCGCGACGTGAAAATCCCGTGACATCAACGAGTTGTAGCGTTTGCGGGCGGCTTGTCCACAGGCCTTTCAACATTTTCTGTGAATAACTCCAGCGGGGCGCAAAAGCGCTCATATCACTGCCCGGAACTACAGACTCCTTTCGCGCGAAGGGAATTCTTACAAAAAAACTAACTTGGAGCGCGCGCGATTTCTTTTAAAATGCGCTGTTACGTTGCGCCGGACAGGGTCCGGGCATGCCGTGCGGCCGGCCGGGGGCAAAGGGCCGCGCGGTGGTTTGCGCCTCAGGCTACGCTGCTCGATCACGAACCATGTGCGCGCCATGAGCGCGTGCAGAAAGGCGTTCAGTCATGCGCCCACTATTCCAGTCATGCCAATCATCAAACGACCGCATTCATCCAATTCTCCGTCTGGTGAAGACCGGGATTCCTACCAACGCACGCCAGGTCGCAATGCCGCTTCGCGCGACGCCGAGGCCGGCCGCCGTTCAATCGGCGCAACCCTCGCCATCTGGTTCGCCGGCCTGATCGCGACTATCGCGGTGGTGGGCGCGCTGATCATCGGCTATGCGCTGGTGGTGATGGGGCCGCAACTGCCGTCGCTCGACGCGCTGACCGACTATCGACCGAAGGTGCCGCTGCGCGTCTACACCGCGGACCATGTGCTGATCGGCGAATTCGGCGAGGAGCGGCGCAGTCTCGTGCGCTTCCAGGACATTCCCGATCAGATGAAGAAAGCGGTGCTCGCGATCGAAGACTACCGCTTCTACGAACACGGCGGCGTCGACTTCATCGGCATTCTGCGGGCGGGTGTGTCCGACCTTTCGCACGGCGGCGCCTCACAGGGCGCGAGCACGATCACCATGCAGGTGGCGCGCAACTTCTTCCTCTCCAGCGAGAAGACCTACACGCGCAAGATCTACGAAATGCTGCTCGCGTACAAGATCGAACGCGCGCTGACCAAGGATCAGATTCTCGAGCTGTACATGAACCAGATTTATCTGGGCGAGCGCGCATACGGTTTTGCCGCTGCCGCGCGCGTGTACTTCGGTAAGGATCTGAAAGACATCACGCTCGCGGAATCGGCGATGCTGGCCGGTTTGCCGAAGGCGCCATCCGCGTATAACCCGGTGGTGAATCCGAAGCGCGCGAAGATCCGTCAGGAGTACATTCTGCGGCGCATGCTCGAGCTGAAATACATCAGCCAGGAGCAATACGACCAGGCGGTGAAGGAAGAGATCCACACCAAGAATCCGGGCAACGAATATAGCGTGCATGCCGAGTACATCGCCGAAATGGTCCGGCAGATGATGTACGCGCAGTACAAGGACGAAACCTATACGCGTGGCCTGAACGTCACCACCACGATCGACTCCGCCGACCAGGACGCCGCCTATCGCGCGGTGCGCAAGGGCGTGATGGATTACGAGCGGCGCCATGGCTATCGCGGGCCGGAAGGCTTCGTCCAACTGCCCGCGCCGGGTGACGACCGCGATCAGACGATCGACGACGCGCTCACCGATCACCCCGATAACGGCGAGATCATCGCCGCCGTGGTGACGGACGTGAATCCGAAGCAGGTCAAGGCGCAACTGGTGGACGGCACGCAGCTCGCGATCAGCGGCGACGGTCTGCGGTTCGTCGCCGGCGCATTGAGCGCGCGCGCCACGGCCGCCACGAAGATCAAGGTCGGCTCGATCGTACGCGTGCTTGCCGACGACAAGGGCAACTGGCAGATCACGCAACTGCCGCAGGTGGAGGGCGCGCTGGTGTCGCTCACGCCGCAGGACGGCGCGATTCGCGCGCTGGTGGGCGGCTTCGACTTCAACAAGAACAAGTTCAACCACGTTACGCAGGCGTGGCGTCAGCCGGGTTCGAGCTTCAAGCCGTTCATCTATTCGGCGGCGCTCGACAAGGGTCTTGGACCGGCCACGATCATCAACGACGCGCCGCTCTATTTCCCGTCGAGCACGCCGGGCGGCGACGCGTGGGAGCCGAAGGACGACGACCAGCCTGACGGTCCGATGCCGATGCGTCTCGCGTTGCAGAAGTCGAAGAACCTGGTGTCGATCCGCATTCTGTCGTTCATCGGCACCAAGTACGCGCAAGACTTCGTTACGCAGCGGTTCGGCTTCGACGCCGACAAGACCCCGCCGTATCTGCCAATGGCGCTCGGTGCGGGCCTCGTCACGCCGTTGCAGTCGGCGGGTGCGTATTCGGTGTTCGCGAACGGTGGCTACCGGATCAATCCGTATCTGATCAACGAGGTGACGGACGCGCGCGGCGAGCCGCTCTCCAAAGCGCAACCGCTCACAGCCGGTCGCGATGCGCCGCGTACGCTCGAGCCGCGTAACGCGTTCATCATGAACAGCCTGCTGCATTCGGTGGCGACGGCGGGCACGGGTGCCGGCACCAACGCGCTGCATCGTTCGGACTTGCAGGGCAAGACCGGGACGACCAACGACGCGAAAGACGGCTGGTTCGCCGGCTATCAGCAATCGCTCGTGGCGGTAGCGTGGATGGGTTATGACCAGCCGAAGACGCTCGGCAGCCGTGAATTCGGTGCGCAACTGGCCTTGCCGATCTGGGTGGAGTACATGCAGCGCGCGTTGCGCGGCGTGCCGCAGAGCGAGCCGGCGCAGCCGGACGGCGTGACTTCGGTCGACGGAGAGCTGTTCTATACGGACATGACGCCGGGCAATGGCTTCGTGGCCAGCATCGGTCTCGATTCGGCGAATCCGACCGCGGGCGTGAGCGACGCGGTCGGCGGCGTGGGACCCGCGGGCATGACACCGCCGGTCGTGCCACCGCCTAGCGTTTCGTCGAACGAGAAGAAGCAGATCATGGATTTGTTCGAGTCCAACAAGCCCTGATGTCCCGCAAGGGGACGTTCAGTGGGGCGCAGCAGGCGTGTGCGGGCCGCATGAGCACGGCGCAGTCCGCGCACGCAAGATTCTGAAAGTGCGGGGAAGCGGCGCCTGGCGTCGCTTTCGCTCCGATTGCCCGGTAGCCCACCCGGCGGATTGTGTGCGCGGCACGCGCAGTGTGTTTTAATCACGGCTGCGGTGCATTTATCAAGGGTCCTAAAGGACGCCTATTCCCTAGACGGTTTCGGCCTCCGGCACCACTGCGTCTCGCCGCGAGCGGGACGTCCATTCTCGAACTCCGCGCCGCGCGAGACCCGGTATGACGCGCGCGCCTGTCACTTCGTCCGTCGGCAATGTTGAGGTTGCGGCGGGCGGCGTGTTTGCCATCCAGCATCCACCGGGTCCCGCCTCGTGAAAAATCGAATCCTGATCTGTCTGATGACAGGTCTGCTGCGCGCGTTTGCGTTTCTGCCGTATAGCGTGGTCGCACGAATCGGCACGGGTATCGGCGCGTTGCTCTACCGCATTCCGAGCACGCGCCGGCGCGTCGTACATACCAACCTGAAGCTGTGTTTTCCGGACATGAGCGACGAGGCGCGCGAACGTCTGGCGCGTGCGCACTTTTGTCACGTTATCCGCAGCTATGTCGAGCGTGGGCCGCAGTGGTTCGGTAATGCGCAGGCGCTCGCACGCCTCGTCGAGGTGGAGAGCGCAATCGATCTCTCGGATATGACGGGTCAGCCGACGATTTTCGTCGGCTTCCATTTCGTCGGCATCGAGGCGGGCTGCATGATGTATTCGACGCGGCATCCGGTCGCCTCGCTCTATACGCCGATGTCGAACCTTCTTTTCGACGCGATGGCCAAGCGTCAGCGCGGTCGCTTCGGCACGGAGATGATTCCGCGCAGCGATAGCGTGCGGCGGGCGTTGCGCACGCTGCGCGAAGGCAAGCCGGTGATGCTGGCCGCCGATATGGATTTCGGCTTGCGCGATTCGGTGTTCGTGCCGTTCTTCGGCGTGCCGGCCTGCACGCTGACCTCCGTCTCGCGGATGGCGCGTGCGGCGAATGCGCGGGTGGTGCCGTTCGTCACGGAGGTGCTGCCGGACTATCGCGGATACAAGCTGAATATCTTCGAAGCGCTGAGCGATTTTCCGTCCGACGATGCATCAGTCGACGCGCGGCGTCTCACCGCGTTTCTCGAGACGCAGGTTAGACGGATCCCTGATCAATATTATTGGGTGCATAAGCGGTTCAAGAACCGGCCGGCGGGTGAGGCGAGTGTTTATTGATGCAGACCTGTGACGGGCTGCTGCAATGCGGGGCGCGGCGCCAGGCCAAGCGTGAGCAGGCGACGTAGTTAAACGCATCGGTGGACGAATCTCGTGCGCGGCCAAGGACTTAGCTGATATCTCCGGATGTTATCAACAGGTCTGTCAACACAAACTGTGGATAAAGTGTCCTACGATGCACAAGGTCTCCGATCATGGCCGCCCTCGGACGAGGGCACCCGCTTCCCCCGCCGGGTGAGTACTGGGGCGAAGGGAGCCAGTGTTCACCCCCGCTACCGTTTCGATGGCGAGTCGCGCGAAATGCCACTTGGTGCATGGTCGCGCGTGGCGCTCGTCGCAAGATCAACCGAGCCGTGCACGGCCCTTGCAGCGGGAACGCTCGACCACAGCACGAACACACTCCTATAGCCCGCTTTCTGCGGGCGCAGCACTAGAGTCTGATATCTGCGCTTGATCTCTACGGCGAGAATGCCGAGCTTGTTTTCTGAAGTGAAGGCGGGGCGCCAGTTTTGCATCTATCAAAACGTCGTAATCGTCCTCGGTGCTCCAAAAATTATTTCTTGGTTGCCTCGGGGAATATGGCTCAATCGGATGCGTTGGGTTCGCCATTTATTAAGCTTTGGCTCAACGATATCTGACAATTTTTGTTATGGGTTCCTACAGCTTGCTTCGGAATTCCCCAGTCCGGGTTTGTGTGAACGCAAGTCGCGCGTAGTTTTAAGAGTTGTCGGATTTTCGGGTCATCTTGGTCCCTATAGGTTGCTTGTGCGTCAAACAAATACAAAGCAAGCCAATAGGGATAAAAATGAAAAGACAAAGACTGTACGGAGAGGCGGCCGGATTTTTAGACCGGCTGGTGGTTGCCTTCACGTTGTTGGTTCTTGCGTTCAGCGCAAATGCAGACGACTGCTTCTCGCTGTACGCGAAATCCGGCGCCACACCGGGTTCCAGGACATGCAAGCTCGACGTTACGAGCAACACGCCTGGCGGAATGGGCAACTATGCGTGTATTAACGACCTCGCACTAATTGATCAGTGGTGCAACTCAACCGAAACCCCGCCTGACGATACCTGCCCGGTGGCGGACCCGGTGTTTCCCGCGAACGGGATCGTTACTCTCTCTGAAACTGACTTTGCAAGCGGCGATACGTCGCCGCTTGTGTTCAGTCGTAGCTACCTGTCGAAGCCGTTCGACAAAACCCAGACGGCGATGGGGGGCTATTGGGTCAGCAACTGGCAGCGAAGGCTTGATCTGACCGCAGCCAATGCGAGCACCCCAAAGATCTCCGCTTACCGGAGTAACGGGCAGCCTCTGATATTCAAATGGGTTAATGGAGCGTGGGCGGTGCCAGGAACGTCGGGTCTCGCCCTGACGAATGCTGGCGATGGTTACTTCTACCTGAAAGACGAACGACTCGGTACGACGGAAACGTACTCGGTCGGTACAGGTCTGTTTCACTCCGAGACAACACGCACGGGTATGTACCGTGAAGTTGGATACGTCGGACAACGGATGGATTGGATCGCTCAGTGGCCCGTTGATCGGATCGGGCAGGCGGCATCGCGGCTCACGCTTAGTCTGACCTATGACAGTAATGGTCGCATTCTGAGTGTAGTGCCGCCGTCGGGCAACGCGACACATTATGCGTACGATGCGAAAGGCAATCTTGTTTCCGTAACCGCGCCGATTGGATACGTTCGTCAGTACCTTTATGAGGATGTGCGCTTCCCGAATGCAATGACCGGGATAAAGGACGAATCCGGTTCACGGATAGCAACATGGACCTACGACTCCAGCGGACGCGCAATCTCAGTCACCCATCCGGACACGACGCGTAATGTGTCACTAAGCTATGGCTCCGGAGCGACCAGCCTCAGCGATGTATCCGGCACCACCACGTACTCCTTTAACGTTGGAGAAACGTCCCGCCCTGGTTCAATTGTTACGCCTCGTGGCGCGGTCTCACGCACGTGGGATATGTCAGGCAACCTGAAGCAGGCCGTTACGCCGGATGGGAATACACAGTACACATGGGACGGCGCCAACCGGCCGACGAAAGCAGTTGCAACAGTCTCTGGCAACAGGACGGTAACGACGATTGAGTATAGCGACAGCACCTCGTTGCGTCCGCATCTGGTTGCCACGCCGGGCAAGATCCGCGCGTTTGTCTATGACCAGGGCGGTAACGTCACTGGCTACGCCGAGACGGAGACGACCGATCTGACGGGCGAACAGGGGATGCAAGCCACTGGGACCGGTAACCAGTGGACAGTTGGTGCACGCTACGATTCGGCGAGCCGCCTTCTGTCGGCTGCCATCACACGGAATGGCTCGAAGCGTGAAGACTGGACCTACACATACGATGTACGGGGCAATGTCGAGTCAGTGCAGGATGCCGTATCTGGCTGGTCGATGCGAACGCTCTCTCGCAATGCTGAGAATCGTGCAACGCAGATAGCGGGTAATAGCGGTCAGGCGAGCATCGGGTACGACGAGCGCGGTCGCGTCAAGTCCTTTCAGTATAACGAACCGGCAAGTTCGTTAAATGGTGGACTTGCCCGTGTACTTGCAGTCGATTACCGGTACGGTCCAGATGGTACGGTGTCCTCGCGCACGGCACAGGTGTCACCAAATGGCGGCTGGTGGAAACCGATCAGTGATGCCGAACTGGGTGTCTGGCTGACGAACTGGGAACTCGGGAACGACCCGGTTGCGCCACCTGCGAACCTGACAGGACTCCAGTCGGACGCTCCAGCATTTGTGCCTGATATGTGCGTCGAATGCTACATGGCCTGGAAGGCGTTGCCGACAGGTAAGCTATTCGGCCAGGAACTGGGCGAAACACTGCCGGCATGGCGCGAAACCACCGAGTTGATGCTGAGCGATCAGGCGCAGGTTCCCTATCCTTCGCTCGTGCCCGATTTGACGAGTTCTGCGAAGCGGTCAACGCTTTACAGCAGCCTGTTCAAAGGGGGTAATGGTGGATTCGTTAAATGCGGCGGTAGGGAAACTCATGAAGCCGAATGCTATGCTCAGTATGAAAACGACAGAGACGAATGCCGTCTTTTGGCCGGACCAAGAGGGAAGCGAAACTGGGCCCTATGCTTGGCGAACGCTTTTGACAGATATCAACAATGCAGGGGGTATTAATGCCTAAACGTCCGCCGTATTCAATGGTTGTGACCTACGTCGAGAATCCACAACAGTTGATCATGCAAATGGTTGAGTCAGCTAGGGTGGCTCCGCTTCTGGCCGAGTGTATGGAAGTACCATTCTTTGTGGACGACGACGAATTCGAATTTGACGACGAGTTAGCGCGGCAGCTCGGCGTAGCAATGCTTAACGTGATCGCGGAGGGGCGGCCTGAAGTCAAAAAGCGTTTAAACGTCACGCAACACCCCCTTGACGCGTCACCAGAGGAGTAACTGGCCAAGTGCCCGGCGCTGCGACCATCGCAATTCTGATCGCAGCGCCGGGTAGCCCGCTGGTCCTATGAGTCCAGGTCAGCCTCCAAGCGGTGTTTTCTTCACGGCGCACCCGCAGAAGCGGCGGCGTGACCCTAAAAAAATCATGGGGGTGTGATTTATGACGTTGAGTTTCCGGCCTGGCATGAGCGCGTGCGCCTTTATCACGGATGGGCTTTACCGGTATCTGAAAGAGCACCGGGGCGCGGGACCTGTGGAACTGGTTCTTCGTCCCGAGCACAAGTCCGTGTTAAGCGATGAACTGCACGTACTATTAACAGGCATCGCATACAACGGTGTTTGTCGGGCCGTGTGGAATGCCTAAATTCCCCTCAGGTGGCCCGCGAACCTTTGTGGGTTGGGATTTTCGCGTGATTGGCGAAGACTTATCCACGGACTTGCGAACAGAAAACGGGGATAACTTCCTAACCGTCCGTACGGAATCCCAGGTTTAGCTACTTAGCGACTGACGCGCTCGCCGCCGAAGCCGAAGCCGCCGCCGAAGCCCCACCCACCCCCGTCTCAACCGGCGGATTCCCCATGGCCTGGAACAACGCCGCGGTGTCCGTCAGCCGCGCGCTCGTATAGCGGATCTCGTCGAGCTGCGCGTTGCGAAACTGCTGCTCGCTCGAGCGGGTCGACGCAACAGGCAGCGCGCCCAGCCGGTAGCGTCCGGAGGTTTCATCGAAGACGCCTTGCGCCGAGCGCGCCGCAATATTCGCGGCGTCCAGCGCTTGCGAGTCGTGTTCGAGCGCGGCCAACGTGTCGGCGACGTTCTGGAACGCGGCCAGCACCGTTTGTTTGTACTGCGAGACCGTGGCGTCGTAGGTATCGACCGCCGCACGCCGTTGCGCGAACAGGGCGCCGCCATGAAACAGCGGCTGCGACAGCGACGCTCCGATGCTCCAGATCGCGCCCGCGCCCGAGAGCGCGACCGGCCAGCTAAACCCGCCTTGTCCCATCGACGCGCTCAACGACAGACTCGGGAACATCTGCGCCGTGGCGACCCCGACGTCGGCCGCCGCGGCCTTCAGCGCGGCGTCGGCGGCCTGAATGTCGGGCCGGGAACGCAGCAGCTCCGAAGGCACCACCACCGGTACCTGCTCAGGCACATGCAATTGCGCAAGCTCGAGATCGTCCGGCGCCGCATCAGGTGTTCGTCCGAGCAGCACCGCCAACGCGTGGCGCGTGCTCAGCCATTGTTGCTTCAAACCCGGCAAGCTCGCCGACAGACTCGCCGCGCTCTGTTGCGCGCTCAACTGATCGGCATGCGAGACCGCGCCCAGCACGTACCGCCGCTGCGTGTCGCGCGCCTGATCGTTGGCGATGGTCACGAGCCGTTCGGTCGTCTCGATCTGAGCATGCAGCGCGGCGCTGGTGATCGCGGCCGTCACGATATTGGCGGCCAGCGCGCGGCGCGCGGCGTCGAACTGATAGGCCTGAACGTCGACGCGCGCGGCGAGCGCGGCATCGGCGAGACGCGCGGCGCCGAACAGGTCGAAGGTGTAATGCGCCTGCAATTGACCGACGAAGACGTTGTACAGAAACGTGTTGGGTCCGATCTCGGGGATCGCCAGCGCGCGATTGCGGGTCGCCTGGCCGCCGGCGTCGATGGTCGGCAGCATCGAGCTGCCGATCTGCGCGCGCAACTGCTCGCGCGCGGCGGCGAGGCTTTTGTCGGTCGCGGCGAGCGTCGGACTGTTGCGCAGACCTTCGTCGACCAAAGCGTTCAGCGTGTCCGATTGATAAAGCTTCCACCATTCGGGCACCGGCTTTGCGCCGACCACGAACTGCTGCGTGACGCCTTGCGCGGGCACGGTTTGCGTCGGCTGCGCTGCGGCGCCGTAGTGCGCCGGCTGCGGCATCGCGGGCGGCTCGCCGCTCGGTCCGAACGAGCAGGCGGCGAGCGCGCATGCCACGCCAGTGAGCGCGGCGAGGCGCGAATATCGGAAGAACGTGGGCGTGGTCATACTCAATTCCCCGTATGCGTCGTGCCGGACGCGGAGGGCGTCTGCGGCTCGCGTTCATCGGCACGCACGCGGAACGACGTGGCGTACAGCGCGGGCAGATAGAACAGCGTGAGGATGGTTGCGCTCGTAATGCCGCCCATCAGCGCAGTCGCCATCGGGCCGAAGAAGTTCGAGCGCAACAATGGAATCAACGCGAGCACGGCGGCGGCGGCTGTCAGCGTGATCGGACGGAAACGCCGCACGGTCGCGCCGACGATCGCATCGAACCGCTTATGCCCGGAGGCGATGTCCTGCTCGATCTGATCGACCAGAATCACCGAGTTGCGCATGATGATGCCGAACATCGCGATCACGCCGAGCATGGCGACAAAGCCGAACGGCTGGCCGAACAGCAGCAGCGTGAGCACCACGCCGATCAGCCCGAGCGGCGCGGTCAGCACGACCATCAGCACGCGCGCGAAGCTTTGCAACTGGATCATCAGCAGCGTGAGCACGGCGATGATCATGATCGGCATCTGCGCATTGATCGACGTCTGGCCCTTGCCGCTTTCCTCGACCGAGCCGCCGATTTCGATCCGGTAGCCCACCGGCAGGCTGCCGCGAATCTGGCCCAGCGCTTTGTCGACGGCATGCGTGACGTCGATACCTTGCGCGCCGGGCGCGACGTCGGATTGCACGGTGATGGTCGGCTGACGGTCGCGCTCCCAGATCACGCCGTATTCGAGGTCGTTGCGCAAATGGCCGAGCGTGCCGAGCGGCACGGGACCGTTCGGCGTAGGCATGGCCAGCGTGACGAGTTGCGCGGGATCGACGCGCTCCGCCTTGGGCGCGCGCAGATCGACGCTGATCAGCTTGTCGCGTTCGCGGTATTGCGTGACGGTGTAGCCGGAGAGCGTCATCGCAAGGAAGCTCGAAATGTCTTCTGAGCTCACGCCGAGTTCGCGCGCTTTTTTCTGATCGACCTCGAAGCGCACCGAGCGCTCGGCGGGTTCGTCCCAATCGAACTGCACGTTGCGGGTGCCGTGGTCCGCACGCAGCGTCGCGGCGACGCGCTCAGCGATCGAGCGCACGGTGGCGATGTCGTCGCCGCTTACACGGAACTGCACGGGATAGCCGACGGGCGGTCCGTTCTCGAGGCGCGACAGGCGCGTGCGGATCGCCGGAAAGTGGTCGCGCAATTGCGGTTCGAGCCACTGCGCGAGCTTTTCGCGATCCTTTACCGACTTCGCCGTGATCACGAACTGCGCGAAATTGGGTTGCGGCAATTGCTGATCGAGCGGCAAATAGAAACGCGGCGCGCCGGTGCCGACGAAGTCGACCGTATGATCGATTTCCGGACGGCCCACTAGTGTTTTTTCGAGCCGCGTGGCCTCACGCAATGTGGCTTCGAATGAGGCGCCTTCGGGCAGGCGCACATCCACCAGCAACTCGGGGCGGTCCGAGCTCGGGAAGAACTGCTGCGGCACCAGCGTGAAACCCGCCATGGCCAACACGAAGAGTACGACTGTGATCGCCAGCACGACGAAGCGCCGCTCGATGCACCAGCCGATCCAGCCGCGCAGGCGCCGGTAGAAACGCGTGTCGTAGATGTCGTGCTCGTGATCGTCGGGCAGATGTGTCTCGTGCGCCTCGCGTTTGCGCTCGGGCAACAGGTGATAGCCGAGCAGCGGAATCAGTACCACCGCCGCAAGCCACGAGGCGATCAGCGCGATCGCCGACACTTCGAAGATCGAACGCGTGTATTCGCCGGTGCTCGACTTGGCCAATGCGATCGGCAAAAAACCGGAGACGGTGACGAGGGTGCCGGTGAGCATCGGAAACGCGGTGCTCGTGTACGCATAGGCTGCCGCGCGCGTGCGGTTCCAGCCTTGCTCCAGCTTCACCGACATCATTTCGACTGCGATGATCGCGTCGTCGACGAGTAGTCCCAACGCAAGCACGAGCGTGCCGAGCGACACCTTGTGCAGGCCGATGTCGAACAGGTACATGCACAGCGCGGTGACGGCGAGCACCACGGGAATCGAGATCACGACCACCATGCCGGTGCGCACGCCGAGCGACACCAGGCTCACCACCAGCACGATCGCCACGGCTTCGGCGACGGCTTCGAGAAAGTCGTCGACCGAATGCGCGACCGCGTTCGGCATGCTCGACACTTCGACCAGTTGCAAGCCGGCGGGCAGCGCGCGGCGCAACTGGACCATCTGCTGATCGAGCGCCTTGCCGAGGCGGATCACGTCGCCGCCCGGCTGCATGGTCACACCGATGCCGAGCACAGCCTTGCCGCCGGAGCGCATTTGCGTGACGACGGGATCGTCGTAGCCGCGTTTGATCGTGGCGATATCGCCGAGACGGAACGAGCGGTTGTTGATGCGGATCAGCGTGTCGGCGAGGGCGTTGACGTCCTTGAACTGGCCGGTGGGACGCACGAATACGCGGTCATCGGTGGTGGTCAGCGTGCCGGCTTGCGAGACGCTGTTCTGCGAATTGATGGCCTGGCCGAGTTGCTGCGGCGAGATGCCCAGACGTGTGAGCTGCGTATTGGCGATCTCGATGTAGATGTGCTGATCGGGATCGCCGAAATAATCGACCTTGCCGACGCCCGGCACGCGCAGCAGCACCGTGCGCAACTGGTCCGCGTAGTCGTGCAGTTGCGCGGCCGAAAAGCCGTCGCCTTCGAGGGTGTAGATGTTGGTATAGACGTCGCCGAATTCGTCGTTGAAGAACGGGCCTTGAATGCCTTGCGGCAGCGTGGCCGCAATGTCGCCGACTTTCTTGCGCACCTGATACCAGGTTTCGTGCACGTCCTTGACTGGCGCCGAGTCTTTCATCGAGAAGAACATCAGCGATTCGCCGGGGCGCGAGTAGCTGCGCACGAAGTCGATCGCGGGCGTCTCCTGCAATTTTCGGCCGATGCGGTCCGTGACCTGTTCCTGCACCTGGCGCGCGGTCGCGCCGGGCCAGAAGGTGCGGATCACCATCACGCGGAACGTGAAGGGCGGGTCTTCGGATTGCGCGAGCCGCGTATAGGCGAGGATACCGAAAGCGGTGGCGAGCGCGATCAGGAAAACGACCAGCGCCTGGTGGCGCAGCGCCCACGCGGACAGGTTGAAGCGTCCCTCTTCAGGCGTGGTGCTCATGAAGCGAAGTCCTCGGGATGCAGCGGCGCGATCGCACGGACTTTCTCGCCGGCGGTCACCGTATGCACGCCTTGCAGCACGACGCGCTCGCCCTCCTTGATGCCCTGGCTAATCACCACGGTGCGCTCGTTGTAGCGCGTGACCGTTACTCGGCGCAGTTCCAGCGCGTTGTCGGCGGCGCGCACGATCCACACGGCGGGCTGCGTGCCGTCGTGGAACAACGCGGTGGCGGGCACGGTAAACGCCGCGTTCTGATTGGCCGAAGTGTTCGCCGGCGCGGCGAGTTCGATATCCGCGGTCATGCCCAGACGCACGTCCGGGCCGGGGTTCTCGAGCGTGAGTTTGGCGCGATAGGTGCGGCTTTGCGGATCGGCGGCGGGCGAGAGTTCGCGCACGCGCGCGGCGAACTTGCGCCCCGGCAGCGCGGCAAGCGTGACATTGGCGGTTTGCCCGACGGAGAGCGCGGCGAGCGCGCTTTCCGGCACGTCGCACACCACGTCGATGTCGCCGCTCCAGGCGAGGTTGTAGACGGCCTGGCCCGCCGAGACGTTCTGACCGGTGTCGGCCTGCTCGGCGGTAATCACGCCGGCGTGATCGGCGGCGAGCGTGGTGTATTGCAACTGGTCTTTCGACAACGCCGCCTGCTGCGCGGCCTGATCGCGCTGCGCGACGGCGGATGCGTATGCGTTCGTGGTCTGTTCGAGTTGCGCGGGCGCGATCAGATTCTCTTTCGCCTGCGCCTGATCGCGATCGAGTTGCTGCTTCGCATACACAAGACTGTGCTCTGCGGCGGCAAGCTGAGCCTGCGCGCTCGCGGCGTTCTTTTGCTGGTCTGCCGGATCGAGCCGGGCGACGATCTGCCCGTTCTTCACCACATCGCCGAGGCGCACGCGCCGCTCGACGATCTTCCCGCCGACGCGAAACGACAGCGGCGTCGAGTAACGGGCCTGCACTTCGCCGGGTAACGAGGCTGCCTGCGTCTCGCTGCCGTCCGCATGCACGGCGACAGCGACCACCGGACGCGGCTCGGGCGCGGCGGCTTCTTTCTTCGAACACGCGGCCAGCGTGACGACGCCGGCAAGAACCAGAGCGAATGCTGCGTGGCGCGGGCTTACGGGACGGCCACGCCGACGCGACTGCGGGCGCATCGCGGGCGATGCGGGAAAACCGGGACGCTTCACAATTACCCCAACTGGAGACAGCGAACGAACACGGCAAGCCGCAGCGGCCCGCCAGCGAAGACGCGTAGGCCATTATGCAACTGGCATACGCATCTGACTTCGAATGACGATTTGCATTCTAATACACACCTGTATTTGAATGTTGGAGTGAATTCGGATTCTTTTCAGTGCTAGACTGGCGGCCATGAAACGGCAACGACTGACACGCGAGCAGAGCAAAGACCAGACGCGCGAGCGTTTGCTCGATGCTGCGCAAGCCATTTTTATGAAGAAGGGTTTCGTTGCGGCGAGTGTCGAAGACATCGCGGCGGCGGCGGGTTATACGCGCGGGGCGTTCTATTCGAACTTCCGCAGCAAGAGCGAGTTGTTTCTCGAACTACTGCGGCGCGACCACGAAGTCATGCAGGCCGGGTTGCAGGCTATCTTCGCGGATGCGGCATCGCGTGAAGAAATGGAAGCACGCGTGCTGCGCTACTACAGCAATCTGCATCGCGAGAACAAGTGTTTCCTGCTGTGGGTCGAGGCGAAGTTGCTCGCGGTGCGAGACGGCCGTTTCCGGATTCGCTTTAACGCTTTCATGCACGAGAAGCTCGAGCAGTTGAGCGCGTATATCCGGGAGTTTTCGGCGCGTGTGGGCACGCCGATGCTGATGCCGCCGGAGACGCTGGCGATCGGCTTGATGGGTTTGTGCGACGGTGTGCAGTTTTTCTACACGGTCGACCCGCAGAACGTGCCGGCGGAGATGGCTGAAACGGTGCTGGCGGGGTTTTTTGCGCGCGTGGTGTTCGGGCGCGAACCGTAAGACGTAAAGCGCGGCTTCAGTCAGCCGGCAACTGCGCGCAAGCGTCGGCAACCGGCGTTGCGCAGACGAACGAATACTGCCCGCTATAGCGCAGAACCTCTTCGCCCACATGCAGCACCACCTTGATGTCCGGGCAACGTTCGTACGCGATGAAAGCCGAACACGCCGCAGCGGACCAGCAGACCAGCGAGAACGCGATTTTTTCGAACAGCTGAAAACGATGTGTCATAGCAATTAACGATTGATTTCCCTTTCGGGGGCTATGATACCAGCATCCTAGGGTTTATACCTACTCCAAATCCGCAATAAACCTTGCAAAAAACCGCACGGAGTTGACGCGAGCGCACTGGCAAACCTGTCCGGAATGTCATGTTCAGGTCAGGGTTGGGACATGATCGGGTCGATACAATCGGATCGTTGGGCAAACCCGCGCGCGCCTTGCCGCGCGGGTCGATACAGGCGTGAGGGTTGCGCCGGCCCGGCTTTACCGCGGCAGGAGTCGTCCCATGAACCAATTGCAGTCGATGCGCGTTTTCGTCAGAGTGGCCGACCTCGGTAGTTTCGTCCGTGCGGCTGGCGCGCTGGATCTTTCCACGGCGGTTGTCACGCGTCACGTCGCCGATCTGGAAGCGCGCCTCGGCACCCGCCTGCTCAATCGCACCACGCGCCGCCTCTCGCTGACCGAATCCGGCACGACTTACCTCGAGCGCGTGCGGCACATTCTCGACGACCTCGAAGGCGTGGAGCAGATGGTGGTGGCGCGCAATCACGAGCCGGTCGGCACTTTGCGCATCGTCGCGCCGGTGGTGTTCGGGCTGCATAGCCTCGCACCGGTGGTCCAGTCCTATGCCGCGCGCTATCCCGACGTCGTGCCCGATGTCACGCTCGCGGATCGTCACGTCGATCTGGTGGAGGAGGGCTTCGATGTCGGCATTCTCGTCACGCGGTACATGCGCAGCGCGAGTATCGTCACGCGGCGTCTGACCACCGGCTATATGACCGTCTGCGCGACGCCCGCGTATCTGGCGCAGCACGGCACGCCGACGCGGCCCGAGCATCTGCTCACGCATCCGTGTTTGAGCCGGCCGTCCGAGCAGGGCGGGGAAGAGCGCGTCTTTACCGGGCCGGACGGCGAAGTCCGCGTGCGCCCCACGAATGCGATCGTTGCGAACAATACGGAAATGCTCCGGCAGTTCGCGCTGCTGGGGATGGGCGTGGCGATCCTGCCGAGCTATCTGATCGGCCGCGATCTGGCGTCCGGGCGGCTCGTGCCGCTGCTCGCCAACTACCGTTTGCCGCAGATCGAAATCACGATCGCCTATCCGAGCCGCCTGCATTTGCCGGCGAAGGTGCGGACTTTCATCGACCATCTCGTCGAGCATTTCCAGCAGCAGGGCCAGCACGCGCGCGATCCGCGCACCGTGACGCCGGCGCGTTCGGTGGCGGAGGCCGCGGAGGTGATGACGGACATGGGCGATTTTCTGGAGCCGGAATCGTCCGCCGATGCAGCGCATCCTATGCCCAAGGCCGCGCGCTCGCGGATTGCGGCGTCATCGCCGTTCTGATGTCGCGTGCGAGGGGCGTGGGCGTTTGAAAGGGGCCGAAGGTTTCCGGCCAGCCGTGCGTTTGCCGGGCAGATGGTTCATCGTGGTTGAGCCACCTGGCCGCCAGAGCCATGGCGAACGACGAGATTGCCTAAATCCACACGTCGTTCGCCGCGGTCCGTTCGCTGACTTCCTCGCCAGTATTCTTTACGCCGCGCGGCTCGATTAGCAGCAGCTTGACTTCGCGCTCGGCGTACGGCTTGTGCTCGGTGCCCTTCGGCACCACGAACATTTCCCCGGCGGAAATCAGCACGAAACCATCGCGCATGTCGATGCGCAGTTGCCCGTCGAGCACGATGAAGGTCTCATCGGTGTCAGCATGCTCGTGCCAGATGAAATCCCCTTCGATTCGCACCAGCTTGAACTGATAGTCGTTCATTTCGGCGACCACGCGTGCTTGCCACTGGTCGTTGAAAAGCGCCAGTTTTTCCGCGAAATTGATGGATTGATACGGCCGTTGAATGACTTGAGCGTCGGACATCGTCGTGCTCCTCCTGAGCGGTTATGTCAGGCTGGAAGGGTACGGCGCAACGGGCAGGCGGGTCTTGAACGTTTGTGCGCGCGGCCGTTCGGCGCCGCGCGATCAGGTATGTAGCCGCTCGACGGCTCAACGGCTCAGCGACTCAACGACTCAACGACTCAACGACTCAACGACTCAACGACTCAGCGACTCAGCGCGCCCCGGCGAGCCCCGGCGAGCCGACCATCTTCAGCCATTGCGCGGGCGCGACGCCCCATGCGTGCTTGAAATGCCGCGTCATGTGACTCTGATCGGCAAAGCCGCTTGCGGCGGAGGCGTCGGCCAGCGACACGCCTTTGAGCACCAGTTGCCGCACGAGATCGAGACGCCGCATGGTCAGATAGCGATGCGGACTGGTGCCGAACAGCGCGCGAAAATCCCGCGATAGACTCCAGCGGTCTCGACCCGCCGCGGCGGCAAGTTCGTCGAGCGTGACCGCGCGATCGAGCGACGCAAGCAGATAATCGCGTGCCAGGGTTGCCGCGCGGTAATCCACCGACCGGGGCGCGTCCGGCGCGCCGGCCACTGCGGCGAGGGCGACGGCCAGATCGTGGAGCGCGCTGTCCTGTTCGAGCGGGTCGATGGCGCTATCCATCGCCTGCAACAGGCTCTCGGTGGCGGCAAAGAGGCGCGGATCGTTCGACAGGCCACCTTCCAGAAACGGCAGCGGCCTGCCGCCGAGCGCCTGCTGGAACAACGCCGGATCGACATAGACCATGCGGTAGTGGAAGCCGTCGCCGGTGCCGGCCTGGCCGTCGTGCGGTTCGTCGGGATGCAGCACCATCGTGCCGCCCGGCAGGCTGTTACGGATGCTGCCGCGATAGCGAAAACTCTGAACGCCGGCCAGCGTGCGGCCGATCGCATAAGTATCGTGCCGGTGCATCGCGTAGCCGGCCTGATGAAAGAAAGCCTCGATCCGTTCGATGCCGTTTGCACCGGCCGTCTGCGGCGAGCGGTAGATCCAGTCGGATTCGCGTTTCAGGCCAGGCGCGAGCGAGAGGGACGGCGGGCGGGAACGAGGCTGCGACGAACCCGACTCCTCGCTCATGCCCCGAGTCCCGGGCTGTAATTGCCGCTGATCAGGCGCGTGACCGAGTTCACGTCGACATAGTCCTGCTCCGGCAAGCCGTCGAGCATCGAGAGCACCTCGTTGCTCGCGCCAGCTTCGCGCGCGGCGTCCACGAGTGCGTCTTTGTTGGTTGGAAACTGGACGGCGCCCAGAATATCGGTGATCTGGAGGTCAATCGATTCGCCGGGAATAGCCGATGCGGTCATGCAAACGCTCCTCGTAAGACGGTTGGGCGTGGCGCTTGCCGCTGGTTGAAAGCGCGCGGCTGACGTAACGCAATGGATGCCGGCCCGCGCATGCCGGTGCTGTAGCACATGCGCGCCCTCGACCGCATTGCGGCCGTGAACGCCAGGCAGTGTAAAGCATGCAGCGCCGCGCGCACGCCTCTATGTGACAGGTCGCGTCAGGTCTGCAAGTGCTCGTTCTGCCCAGTAAAGCTCCGGTCGAGATGTCGCGATTTGGGCAGCGCGATATGTTCCCAGTGTTGCGGACGATTGCTGTCCGCGGCGGCGACATCCGGCGCCGCGGGGGCAACGGGTGCGGCGTTGGCGCGTTCGGCAAGACTATTGGCGGTCATGCTGTCCGGCGCGGTATGAACCGGCGCGGCAAAACAAGAGGCTGACAGCGTCACCATGGTCAACAGCGTCGAGGTTTTCATCACCCGACCTCCTAAGCTCATGCGGCGCTGACAATGGAGCAAGCGCTGTGCCGTCCCCGCGTCGAAAGGACGGCCCATGCTAAACGTGACCTTGCGCGCTAATCCATGCTGAATGGCGGATTTTGCAGCGCACGCACGTTCACGACAAAGCGGTATTGCCGATTCCAGATGATGGCAGAAACGCGGCGACTTCGCAGCAGCGCCGTCGCGAACGGTCATACGCTGCTTATGTTGCGCTGCCGCAAGCTCGGCCCCTAACGCAACGCTTCGAAGCGCGTCCACGGCCACGACGGCCGGTCGCGCATGTAGCCGTTCAGCCAGTTCCACTGCGGATGCCGCTTCATGAACGCCTGCGCGTCGAACGGCCGCCCGCACGGATGGCCCCAGCGCGCGCTGAACGCCATCTCGCGCGCCATTTCGCTGTCGGCCACTTTGCCGTCGTTGGCGCCCCATGGGTTGAACGGTCCGTGATCGGTGCCGCCGAAGCGCGCGTCGTCCAGTTCCAGATGTCCGCAGATGGTGCGCGAGCACGGGTTGTCGTTGCGGTCGAGATAGACGTCGTGATGATCGGCGATCATTTCCTTGGCCAGTTCCACGTCGATCTTGCCGCGATGCATCTCTTCCAGTTGCATGAAACGCAGGCGCCGCGCGCCGTTCTTGCGCACATCCGTATAGTCTTCGCCTTCGCCCAGGCATTCCTGATTGCGGATCTTCAGATCGGTTGCGGTGTTGTAGCCGCTGTAGAAGCCGTCTCTCGTGCTCTCGAAGCCGGAGAAGTGCAAACCCAGTTCGTAACGCGCGATCTCGCCGGTCTTGGTGTCGCCCAGCAGCCAGCTATTCGCATAGCCGCCGTTATTGGCGATCGCGAACATTTCACACCATTCGCCGATGCTGTTCGCGTACTGCGACGCGCGCCGCGAGCGGTAGAACTCGGGCGCGCCCGCCGCGTTGTAGCCGGCGAAGTTGGAGATGGTGGTTTCCGTCACCATCAGGCCGGCCGCGGTCACCCAGAAATCCGTGAGGCTGGAGATGCAGCCGGGCAAGCCTTGCATGAGGATGCGGTGGCCCTGATCGGGCACGATGTCGAATACGACATTGAACGCGTCGCCGGCCGCGTAGCGGTCCCACGAGTTGTGCGCCATCACGATGCGGCCGTCGCGGGTCGCGCGGCCGGTGGCGATGAACGCGCTGCAGTGGTGCCCGCGCCGTCCGCGCCACGGTTTCATGCCGAGGTTCGGCTGCTGCTGCGCCGCGTGGGCCGGCCACCAGCTTTGCAGCAGATCCATGTAGCCGTTCCACGCCAGTACTTCGGCGAATGGCAGCTTGGCGCCGTCGGCGATACCCTGGATTTCGTCGGCGAATTCGGTGTCGAGTTTGTTGGCGAACTGCGAGACCGCGGCGTCGACGAACGTGTCGAAGTCTTCGCCGGTGTCCCACTTCGCGAGGTAGCGGGCGGTGTGGATCGCGTTGCGGATTTCCGTGGCGAGCAACTGGCCGTGCTGCTCGCCGCGGTCGTAGGGCTCGCCTTCGATATGCACGAAAATCCAGCCCGCCTGGTCGCGGCGCACGGCATCGAGGGACGGTTCGCTCATCTTCGCTCCGATCGAAGGGCGGGCGTCTCGGTGCGCCCGTTCTGGCGTAACGCGCGCTGCGGGCATTCGCCGCAGCAGTCTGTCCATTGTAGAGAATTTGCCGCGCTTTGCACGGCACGCAAAGCGACCGCGGGCGCAATCCTGGATGGCTTTGCGCGCGGCCCCTAACGCGTCCGCTAACGCGTCGGATTCATGCGGAAGTACGCATCGAGCAGCGAGGTTTTATAGACCACCCCGGCCAGCGTGGGATGCGCGGCGCTTTCGATTACCGGCAGGCGCTCGCCCTGAAACGCGAGAAAGTGCTGCAACGCGACGCCGAGCGGCATATCGGGCGTGAGCACGTCGAAATGCGGCTGCAGATAATCCGCCGCGGTCTTCGCGGTGGTGTCGCGCCCGTCGAGCAGGTCGGAGGTGATGTCCTTGAGCGCGACCACGCCGAGAAACGCGCCCGACTCGTTGGCCACGTAAAGATATTTCACCGGATATTCGAGAAACACGCGCGTCATGTCCTGCACGGTCGCGTTGGGCGGCACGACGGTTTCGGCTGGGCGGATCAGCTCGCGCATTTGCGTGGCGCGCAGGCGCGAGCGCTCCTGTTCCTCGTTGTGGCGCCGCAAGGTGATTTCGTACATGGATGTCTTGCCGATCGCGCGCGACACGAAATAGGCGACCACGCACGAGAGCATGAGCGGCAGCACCACCTGGTAGCTGAGCGTCATCTCGAAGATCATCAGGATCGCCATCAGCGGCGCCTGGGTTGCGCCCGCCAGAAACGCGCCCATGCCGACCATCGCATACGCGAACGGGGCCGACGTGCCGTGCGGCCACAGCGCATGCATGCCCTGGCCGAACAGCGAGCCGACCACCGCGCCGACGAACAGCGTCGGCGTGAACACCCCGCCGATCGCGCCGGAGCCCGCCGTGGCCGCCGTGGCGACGAGCTTGAACACCAGCACGAGAACGAGCGCGGTCCATGTCCACGGCGAATGCAGGATCGAGTTGACGACGCTGTAGCCGTTGCCCCACACCTCGGGCGTCCACACCGACAGAATGCCGACCACGAGGCCGCCGAGCGCGAGTCTCACGGGCAGCGGCACCGGCAGCTTGCGAAAGCTTTTCTTCGACACGTCGAGCAGGCGCAGAAATTGTGGAGCCGCCGCGCCGCACAACAAGCCGAGCGCGACGAACAACAGCACTTCGAGACCGGCTACCGGCGGAAACACCGGCATTTCGTACGGCGGCTTGTAGCCGGCGAATTCACGCATCGTGATGTTGGCCACCACGGCCGAGACCACCACGGGCCCAAAGCTTTCCATCGCAATCGAGCCGAGCACGATTTCGGTGACGAAAAACGCGCCCGCAATCGGCGCGCTATATGCGGAGGTGATCCCGGCGGCCGCGCCGCATGCCACCAGCAGACGCAGTCGCGACGGATCGAAATGCACCCAGCGTCCGATCAGCGAGGCGGCCAGCGCCGCCAGTTGCACCATCGGACCTTCGCGGCCGATGGACCCACCGCTCGAAATCGTGAACAGCGACGACACGCTGCGCCACAAGCTCAGCTTCACCGGCACCACGCCGTCGCCGATCGCGACCGCTTCCATGTAATCGATGTGGTTGCATTTGTCCGCATGCCGCTGCGCGATCAGCAGAAAGAAGCCGGCGATCAGGCCGCCGGCGGCGGGCATCCAGATCCGCACGGTCCACGGCAGGCTGCGCGCCATTTCGACGAAACTGCCGGCCTTGCCGACCACCGCGAATTGCAGCAGCGCGATGGCCTCGCGAAAGGCGATCGTGGCGAAGGCGCCCGCGACGCCGACCACCACCGACCAGACCAGCATCGTGTGGGCGTCGGAGAGGCGGAACAGATCTTGTGCGCGGGTGCGCAGCTTCAGCAGGAATGAAAGCACGTCGACGGTACGGGGCGTGAGAGTGGGTTGAATAGCGCGCACGGCAACAACAGCGCGCCCGCTTCGGATGGCGGGCGCGCTACGGTCAGTGAGCGAAGGGAAATGGCGCGGCTCAAGCGGCCGCCTTGTCGAGTTCCGGATAGTGCCGGAAGATGCAGGCCTCGTTGTGTTCGATACGCCGGTCGGACTGCAGGTATGCGGCGATGTTCGGCCGCTCGATCACCGCGTCGTGCAACGCGGCGAGCCGCGGATAGTGTTCGCCGAAGCGTTTGAGCGCGCGCGGAAACGCGTACAGCAAGCCGTCGATCAACTGGAACATGGACAGGTCGACGTAAGTGAGCGCGTCGCCCACCATGAAGCGGTCGCCGGCCGGATTCTGTTTCAGCACACGCTCGAAGTACGACATGAACTTCGGAATGCGGTTGTCGATGAAGTCGTGCGCGCGCACTTTGGCGGCGTCTTTCTGGTCTTCGTAGTAAAGCGAACTGGCGAGCGGGTGGTGCGTGTCGTGCGCTTCGGTGACCATGTCGGCGATCGTCAGTTGCAGGCCGTTGGCCACGTAACGCAGGCTTTCCACCGTGGGTGCGAGATTCAGCCGCGGGCCGAGATAGAACAGGATGTTGGCGGTCTGCGCGATCACCAGCTCGCCGTCTTTCAGGAACGGCGGCGCGAACGGCGGATACGGCTCGTCCCTGCTCTTCATCACCGACATCATCGCCTTCGTGCCCAGGCCTTCCGACGGTTCGCCGCGCGCCACTTCCACGTAGTCGGCGCCGGCTTCTTCCAGCGCGAGCCGCACGAATTCGCCGCGGCCCTGCAGGCCGTCCCAATAGTAGAGTTCCAGACTCATCGATCGATCCTCATTCCGGTTGCATTGACAGCGCGCATAAGCGGACTGCATGAGCTGACGACGTCAGCAACCAGTATGCCGCGCGAGCGCGCCGCATGGGTCTCCAGAATGCGCAAAACCCCGCACGCGGCGGGGTAAGTGTGAAGGCGAGGGCGGCTTAGCCGAACAGGTGCTGGACAGTCCATGTGATACCCAGTCCGCCGGCAATCAGCCACACATACAGAATGAAGCCGGTGGTCAGTGCGCGGGGGCCGGCCTGCCGGATCTGCGAGATGCGTGTTTCGATGCCGAGCGCGGTCATGGCCATGGTCAGCGCGAAGGTGTCCAGCATGTTGAGCGTGCTGGTCGCGGCTTCGGGCAGCACGTGCAGCGAGTTGATCACGACGAAGGCGAGAAAGCCGAGCGCGAACCATGGAATCGCCAGCTTGCGGGGTGCGTGGGCACCGTCTGCCGAGCCGGCCGAAGCGGCGTTGCGGCGCGCGGAGCGGTTCACCCACATGCCGACCACCAGCAGCACCGGCACCAGCAACATCACGCGCGTCATCTTGACGATGGTGGCAATGTGCGTTGCTTCCGGGCTCACGTTGCTGGCCGCGCCGACCACCTGCGCCACTTCATGGATCGTGCCGCCGAAAAAGAGGCCCGCGCCAACCGTATCCAGATGCAGCCAGCCTGCATTGAACAGCACCGGGTACATGAACATCGAAAGCGTGCCGAACAACACTACGCTGCCCACGGCCATGGCGCTCTTGTGCGGCTTCGATTGCAGCGTCGATTCGAAGGCGAGCACGGCAGCCGCGCCGCAGATCGCGCTGCCCGCCGCGGTCAGCAAGGCGGTGTCGCGGTCGAGTTTCATGATTTTCATGCCGGCCCACGTGCCGATCACGAGCGTGCTGACCACGATCAGGACGGATTCCGCGAGGCCGGGCACGCCGACCTGAGCGATTTCCTGCAGGCTCACGCGCAGCCCGAAGAACGCCACGGCAATGCGCAACAGCTTGCGCGCCGAAAAGTTGACGCCGGCCGCCCAGCTGGCGGGCATGCCGTCGCGCAGCGCATTGCCGTAAATGGCGCCGGCCACGATGCCGACGATCAGCGGGCTCAGGCCCAGTCCGGCGACGGCCGGAATCGCGGCGATCCGCGTCACGGCGGCGGCGAACAGCGCGACGAAGAGAATGCCGTTGAGCTGGCCGCGGGTGGACAACCCGGCGGGCGACGTACTGGCGGCGGTGAGTTGAGCGGTGGACATGGTGCAGCCCTTTTCTGTGACTGACGAAGATTCGATGGGGCTAATCCTAAAGTAGATATATCGATATGAAAAATCATGATTTAGAATGTAAAGTATCGCTTGAGCCGATACTTGGACCATCATGACCCCGGACCAACTTATAACGTTTGCAGCCGTCGCCGAGCATCGCAATATCAGCCGGGCGGCGATGGCGCTCCATTTGTCGCAGCCGGCCGTGTCTGGCCAGCTGCGGCAGTTGCAGGACGAGTTCGGCGAGCCGCTGTATCAGCGTGACGGCCGCGGCGTGCGCCTCACGCCCGCGGGCGAGCAACTCGCCAGCTACGCCACCCGGCTGCGCGACACCTGGCGGCAAGCCCACGCGTACCGCGACGCGTTACGCGGTCTCGAGCAGGGCTTCTTGCGGATCGGCGCGAGCACCACGCCGGCGAGTTATCTGCTGCCGTATCTGATCGCCGATTTCCATCGCCGTTATCCGGATGTGACGCTGCATACCGCCGACGGCAACACCACCGAAATCGTCGCCGCGCTCGGTTCGGTGGACATTGCAATGATCGAGGGACCGGTCGGCGAAGACCTGCCGCCGGACACCGCGGTGCATGCATGGCGCGAGGACGAAATCGTCGCGATCATGCCGCGCTCGCATCCGTTGGCGCAGTTGGGCGACGGCGGCCCGGCCGACCTGGCGGCCTTCGGCGAGCATCCGCTGGTGCTGCGCGAGGCAGGTTCGGGCGTGCGGCAAATCGTCGAGCGGGCCTTCGCGCGGGCCGGCGTGCCGATGCGCGTGGCGCTCGAGATTGCCGGCGTGGAAGGCGTGAAGGAGGCGGTGCGGGCGGGCATGGGCATCGGCTTCGTCTCGGCGATGTCGATGCGGCACGAGGACCGCGCGCTCTGCCTGCTTTCGCTCAGCCCTGAGCCGCTCACGCGGCGGCTGTCGATTCTGGTGCCCCATGCGAGCGCGCCATCGCGGGTGGTCGAGCGATTTCTCGCGCTGTGTCTGGACAACGGCCCGTGAAGCGAGACCGACGTTGCCCATGCCCGGCACGCCTGGGGATTTCCACTATGGTGCATGACGCCGACCTCGGCGCACTATTCGGGCATCGCAAGCGCCTCGGCGTTTTTTTTCGAAGTGCATTTGGAACCGGTTCCAAATGCTGATGACAGCAACAGATTGAGTAAATTCGACATGGTTGATGCACCGGACGTGGTGATTGTCGCAAGCGCATTCGGAATGGATGCGGTCCGCACGGCCGGCCATCTGAAGTGGGCGCGCGTGAGTAGGCAGGCAGGGGCGGCGGGTTTCGAAGTGCGCCGCGAACTGTTCGCCGACCAAGCCGACGCCACGCCGCACAACCTGCGCGCGCTGGGCAAGCAGATTGCGGAACTCGGTTTGTGGTCGGTCTACTCCACGCCGGCTTCGCTGTACACGGCGCACGGCAAGCTCGACGCCGACGCGTTGCGCCTCTCGGTCGAAGAAGCGCTCGCGCTCGGCGCGCGTTTTGTCAAGTTGCAGCTGGGCGGTTTCGCCACCGACGCCAATGCCGCCGTGATCGCCGATCACATGCGCTGTGCGGAGCTGCGGCTCGTCGTCGAAAACGGGCAATTGGCGCAGGGCGGCTCGCTCGCGCAATTCACCGGCCTGTTCGACGCGCTGACGCGCGAAGGACACGCCGATGTGCTCGGCATGACCTTCGACATGGGTAACTGGGCGTGGTGCGATGTCGCGCCGCTCGACGCCGCGTTGCCGTTGGCCGCGCATGTGGAATACATCCACTGCAAGACGGCGGTGGGCGAAGGGGCAAGGCGTTTTCCGGCGGCTCCGGCTGCCCACGACGCCCAATTCGCCGCGGTGCTCGACCATCTGCCGCGCCATGTGCCGCGCGGCATCGAGTTTCCGTTCGAGGCGAGCCGGATCGAAACGGACGCGGCGCATTACGTCGCGTGGCTGGCCGCCGCGTGAGCGGCAGGTAGGACCTGAGAGAGCAGCAAAACACGCAGCAAAACACGCAGCAACGCGGAACAAGCAGGAGCAAAGCATGAGCAACACCAGCACACCATTCGATGTCATCACCTACGGCGAAGCGATGGCCATGTTCGTGGCCGCCGAAACCGGCCCGCTCGCGGGCGTCGGCCAGTTCACGAAGCGCATCGCCGGCGCCGACCTGAACGTGGCGATCGGTCTGTCGCGCCTGGGCTTCAAGGTGGGCTGGATGAGCCGCGTCGGCAACGATTCGTTCGGCCAGTACGTGCGCGACACGTTGACGAAAGAAGGCATCGATCAGCGCTGCGTGAGCACCGACGAGCGCTATCCGACCGGCTTCCAGCTGAAGTCGAAAAACGACGACGGCAGCGACCCGGCGGTCGAGTATTTCCGCAAAGGGTCGGCCGCGAGCCACCTGTCGCTGGCTGACTACGCGGCGGATTACGTGCTGCCGGCGCGTCATCTGCATCTGACCGGCGTGGCGCCCGCGATTTCGGCGAGCTCGCGCGAACTCGCGTTCCATCTGGCGCGTGAAATGCGTGCCGCCGGCAGGACGGTGTCCTTCGACCCGAATCTGCGTCCGACGCTGTGGCCGTCGCGCGCCGCGATGGTCGAAGGGCTGAACGCGCTTGCCGCGCTGGCCGACTGGGTGCTGCCCGGCATCGGCGAGGGCGAGATTCTGACCGGCTACACGCAACCGGACGACATCGCGAAGTTCTATCTGGACCACGGCGCGCGCGGCGTGATCATCAAGCTCGGCGCGCAGGGCGCGTATTTCCGCACCGCGGACGATGCCGCCGTGATCGCCGGCCAGCCGGTCGCGAAGGTGGTCGACACGGTCGGCGCGGGCGATGGTTTTGCGGTCGGCGTGGTCAGCGCGTTGCTCGAAGGCAAGTCGCTGCCGCACGCCGTGGCGCGCGGCAACCGCATCGGCGCGCTGGCGATTCAGGTGATCGGCGATTCGGAAGGGCTGCCGAGCCGGGCCGAACTCGACGCGCTGGAATCGGCCGACGCGCCGTCCATTGCCGCCGCAGCCTGAAGAGGCGCAAGTTTCGCAATCCGGCGCGTCGCGCCGGGCTGCTTCGATAACAGCAAGAGCGCTCGAACAGAGCGCCCCACGACCGTCCATCATTGTTTCGGGAAGCCGTCCAAGGAGACACCCCATGACCTCATCGCTTGCGATTCGCCGTTGGTGGACGATCATGCCGATCGTATTCATCACCTACAGCCTCGCTTATCTGGATCGCGCGAACTACGGTTTCGCGTCGGCCGCCGGCATCAACCAGGATCTCGGCATCAGCAAGGGGCTGTCGTCGCTGATCGGCGCGCTGTTCTTCCTCGGTTATTTCTTCTTCCAGATTCCCGGCGCGATCTACGCGGAACGCCGCAGCGTCAAAAAGCTCGTGTTCTGGAGCCTGGTGCTGTGGGGCGGCTGCGCGGCGCTCACCGGCATGGTCAGCAATATTCCGTCGTTGATGGTGATCCGCTTCGTGCTCGGCGTGGTCGAAGCCGCCGTGATGCCGGCCATGCTGATTTTCATCAGCAACTGGTTCACCAAAAGCGAGCGTTCGCGCGCCAACACCTTCCTGATTCTCGGCAATCCGGTGACGGTGCTGTGGATGTCGGTCGTGTCGGGCTATCTGGTGCATTCGTTCGGCTGGCGCCACATGTTCATCGCCGAAGGCGCGCCCGCGATCCTGTGGGCGGTGATCTGGTGGTTCATCGTGCAGGACAAGCCGCAGCAGGTGTCGTGGCTCACGCAGCAGCAGAAGGACGACCTCGCCGAAACGCTGCGCGCCGAGCAGGCCGCGATCAAGCCGGTGCGCAACTATAGCGACGCGTTCAAAACGCCCGCAGTGATCAAGCTGTGCGCGCAATATTTCTGCTGGAGCATCGGCGTGTACGGTTTCGTGCTGTGGCTGCCGTCGATCCTGAAGAACAGTTCGACGCTCGGTATGGTCGAAACCGGCTGGCTTTCGGCGCTGCCGTACCTCGCCGCGACCATCGCGATGCTTGCAGCTTCGTGGGCTTCGGATAAACTCAACCGCCGCAAGGTATTCGTGTGGCCGTTTCTGCTGGTCGGCGCGGTGGCGTTCGCGGCTTCTTACGCGCTCGGCTCCACGCATTTCTGGCTCTCGTATGCGCTGCTGGTGGTCGCCGGCGCCGCGATGTACGCGCCCTATGGCCCGTTCTTCGCGATCGTGCCGGAACTGCTGCCGAAGAACGTCGCGGGCGGCGCGATGGCGCTGATCAACAGCATGGGCGCGCTCGGTTCGTTCGTCGGCTCGTATGTGGTCGGCTATCTGAACGGCGCGACCGGGTCGCCCGCCGCGTCGTATGCATTCATGAGCGTGGCGCTCGTCGCCGCCGTGATTCTGACGCTGATCGTCAAACCGCAGGCGCAGGAACAGAACAACGTGTCCGCGGCTCGCCACCCTGTTGCAAGGAAAATAAGCTGATGAAGAAGATCGTCGCCTGGAAGTCGTTGCCCGAAGATGTGCTCGCCTATCTGCAACAGCATGCGCAAGTGGTGCAGGTCGATGCCGCGCAGCACGACACATTCGTGGCCGCGCTGAAAGACGCGGACGGCGGCATCGGTTCGAGCGTGAAGATCACGCCGGCCATGCTCGAAGGCGCGACGCGGCTCAAGGCGCTGTCGACCATCTCGGTGGGCTTCGATCAGTTCGACGTGGCCGATCTCACGCGCCGCGGCATCGTGCTCGCGCACACGCCGGACGTGTTGACCGAATCCACCGCGGACACGGTGTTCTCGCTGATTCTCGCGTCGGCGCGGCGGGTGGTCGAACTCGCCGAGTGGGTGAAGGCCGGGCACTGGCAGCACAGCATCGGAGCGGCGCAGTTCGGCGTGGACGTGCAGGGCAAGACGCTCGGCATCGTCGGGCTCGGGCGGATTGGCGGCGCGGTGGCGCGGCGCGCGGCGCTCGGCTTCAACATGAAGGTGCTGTACACCAACCGCTCGCCGAACCCGCAAGCTGAAGCGGCTTACGGCGCGCGCCGCGTCGAGTTGGCCGAACTGCTCGCCACTTCCGATTTTGTCTGCCTGCAAGTGCCTTTGACGCCGGAGACGAAGCATCTGATCGGCGCGGCTGAACTGAAATCGATGAAGAAGAGCGCGATCCTGATCAACGCCTCGCGCGGCGCGACCGTCGACGAAACGGCGCTGATCGAGGCGCTGCAAAACGGCACGATCCACGGCGCCGGTCTCGACGTGTTCGACACCGAACCGCTGCCGGCCGACTCGCCGCTCCTGAAGCTCGCGAACGTGGTCGCGCTGCCGCATATCGGTTCGGCGACGCACGAGACCCGTCACGCGATGGCGTTGAACGCGGCGGAAAACCTCGTCGCCGCGCTCGACGGCACACTGACCAGCAACATCGTCAATCGCGAAGTGCTTGCTCAATGAGCCGAACCACGCGCCAAGCCACGAGACACCGATGAGCACGACCCCGCAGGCCGCGCCGCGCCGCGCGACGATCACCGACGTCGCGCGCGAAGCCGGCACCGGCAAGACCAGCATTTCGCGCTATCTGAACGGCGAGATGAGCGTGCTGTCGCCTGAACTGCGCGCGCGCATCGAGGCCGCGATCGCGCGCCTGAACTATCAGCCGAACCAGATGGCGCGCGGCCTCAAGCGTGGCCGCAACCGTCTGATCGGCATGCTGGTGGCCGACCTGACGAATCCCTACACAGTCGAAGTGCTGCAAGGCGTGGAAGCGGCGTGCCACGCGCTCGGCCTGATGCCGCTGATTTGCCATGCGGCGAACGAAGTGGAGATGGAGCGGCGCTATCTGCAACTGCTCACCACGTACCGGGTGGAAGGCGTGATCGTCAACGCAATCGGCGTGCGTGAGGAAACCCTGCGGCCCGTGGGCGGCGGCGGGATTCCGGTGGTGCTGGTCGACCGTCTGGTGGACGGGCTCGTCGCGGATATGGTCGGTCTCGACAACCAGGCGGCGGCCGAACTCGGCACGCGGCATCTGCTGGACAATGGCTTCGACGATATCTGGTTCGTCGTTCAGCCTTTCGAACAGGTCAGCTCGCGGCAACTGCGCGAAGCGGCGTTTCGCGAGGCGATGAGCGCGCAGAGCGGGCAATCTGGACACCGCGAAGGGAAGGGCGCCGCGCGCGGTCACACGCTCGTGCTGAATCTCGCGGACGCAGCCGAAGCCGAGCGCAGCCTTGCCGAACTTGACCGTGCGATCGATGCGGCCGCCCGCGCGCGCGAGGCTGCCGGCGGCACGGGCAAGTCCGCGCGCGTCGCGTTGTTTGCTGCCAATGCGCCCGTTGCGCTGCGTCTCGCCTTGCATCTGAAGGCGCGCTACGGCGCCGACTGGCAGGCCCGTGCCGCGCTGCTTTCCATCGACGACCCCGACTGGGCCGAACTGACTGGCGTCACGACGATCCGCCAGCCTACCTACGAGATCGGCTACCGTGCGGTCGAGTTCCTGCATGAGCGCATCGAAGGCGTTCAGACGACCGCGCGCGATTGCCTGCTGCCGGGCGAACTGATCGTCCGCGCCTCCACTTTGCGCTGAATTCCCGCCGATCTGCGATCATTCGGGCTGCGGCGCGCAGTGGGTGCGCGCCGGTCATCGCAAGGAAACTCATGGTTGTTGCACCGCTTACCCTCTCGAGTCTCGCCCTCGCGACGCTGCTCGTCGCCGCTTTACCTTTCCTGATCTACCGCCGTCTGCGCCGGCCGCTCGCGCTCAAGCCGCGTGACGCCATCACCGGCGTGGCCGTGTTCGCGCTGTTCGCCATGGTGATCGAGCGCGCGCTGAACGACTTCGTGCTGCATCGGAACGAAGCGACCGCGACCTTTCTGTCGAATCCGGTCGCCTTCGTCGTGTACGGCGCGCTTGCCGCGGGTGTTTGCGAGGAAGTGGGGCGGTTCATCGGCATGCGGCTGCTGCTCAAACGCGCGGCGGCGAAGTCCGGCTCCACGGCGTTCACGGCGGGCAAGGGCGATAGCGGCGCAGATGGCACCGCGCTGACCTACGGCCTGGGCCACGGCGGCGCCGAAGCCTGGCTCGTCGGCGTGCTGGTGCAGATTCAATGGATTCTGTTCGCGATCTTCGAAAACCGCGGTGAACTGGACGGCTATCTGAGCAATCTGCCTACCGACTCGGTGATGCGCATCCATCTGATTCTCGCCAGCCTGACGCCGCAGACCGCCGGCATTTTCGCGCTCGAACGCATTGCCGCGCTGGTGTTCCAGATCGGCTTGTCGGTGTTGATGTGGCGCGGCTTGCGGGCCGGCTGGCGCGGCATCCTGCCGCTCGCGATTGCATTGCATGCGCTGGTGGACGTGCCTGCCGCGATGTTCCAGGCGCAACTCGTGCCGCTCGCGGCAGTGGACGCCGTGTATGCGGTCGGCGCGGTGATCGTCGCCGGGCTGCTGATGCGGGCGTTCAGGCGCCCGGCGGTGGCGGCATGAGGGCCGCGCTCGATGGCCGCGTTTGATGGCCGCACGCCGGCCGCTTGATAGTCGCTTAATGGCCGTTTGATGACCGCTTGCTGGCGCGCTCGGTGCGCGCGCCATTGAACCATTGGCCGTTCTCTACAATCGGCCTCCCTTCACGCCTATCCTTTTGGCACTCCCCATGGAAGCTTACCAATACGACTGCGCCAATCCCGAGTTCGAGGAACTGGCGCGGGTCATCAGCGATCTGTTTCCCGAGCAGACGCAGTTCATCCAGCGCGCCGCGGAAGACGGCACGCCGACGCTGGCGATTCACTGGGTGGCGATGCGGTTCGGCGCAACGGCGCGCCGTATCGTCATGACGGTGGTGATTACGCCGGCGGCGCTGGCGCGTTATCGCGCCTCGCCGGCGCGGCTGCGTGGCCGCAGTTTCGCGGTGCTGCGCGCGTATGTCGAGGCCTCGCTGGGTTCGCTGGAGGAACAGTATGCGAACGGCGAGGCGGTGCCGCGTGAAGTCACGATCGAACTCGGCGACGAGTTTGCGTGACGCCGTAGTCACGCAAGCCGGCGCGGCTCAGTCTCCGTCGTAGGGCTCGGCGATCTGATTGCCGGGGTGCTTCGCGTTGAATTCCTCGCGTATCTTTTCCTTGAGGTTGTACGTGTCGGTTTCGCGCATGCGGGCGTCGTACTGATCCGAGATTCCACCGAGGATGAGCCCGGTGGTCGCAAGCGCGAAAGACAGGGCCGGCCCGACTACCGGCACGAATCCGATCATGCCGCTCGCCAGATTGATCACGGAGGCGCCGAAGTCCATCCGGTCCTGTGGCGTCAGCTTGCCTGCCTTCTGCTTTTGCAGATACGTGTCCAGCGCGACGCCAAACGATGCGCCACCAAGAACGGTATTGATCGCCGCCGGCACCATCTGCATACGCAGCGGCTTCGATATCTTCATCCAGTCGGGCCAGTTGTCGGTTTTCGAGAGCATGTTGGCCTGGCGTTTCGCAAAGAAATCCGTGTATTTGTCGGACCACTCCTTCAGCTTCGATGGACGCTCGCTTGCGGGCGTATCCCTCAGCAGTTTGCCGAGGTCGCCGAAAGCCGTCCTCGAATCGTTCAGCGCGTTTTCCCGCTCCTGCATGGCGCTGTTGAACTGGTCGTAGGCCGCGTGCTTCAGGCCCGCCAGCTGATCGAGCTGCTTGCCGAGTTCGAGCGCCTCCGGCTTGCCCGACTGGCGTGCGGCGTCTGCCGTATCGAAGCCCTGGCTCTTGAGTTGGGCGATGACGTCCCGTGCGTTGGCGTCGATGGTCTTGATATTCTCGTGGGCGTCGCTGGCCGCATCGGCGGTCGAGCTTTTCAGTTTTGTCGCGAGGTTCTGCATTTCGAAATACTGAGGGGCGAGATCGTTTGTCGCGTCCTGTAATTCGAGTTGCTGCACGTCGGGATTCGTCTTCGCGAGCTTTTCGATGACGTCGTCGCGCAAGCTTTGTTGTTGCTGCGCGAGCTGGTCGTCGATGTGTCCAGTGGTTTGCTTGTCGAGCGCATCGATTTCGTCATCGAGCTTGCCGTGCGGATCGAAGTCGGCGAAGTTCGCGGAGCCGCTCGGTCCGGCGACCGGTTGCGGAGCGCCTTGCGTCGGGCCACTGGGTCCAGCGACCGGCTCCGAAGTGCCTTGTGTCGTGCCGCCCGGGCTTCGTCCTGCCTCGCCCGTGGATCCGCCAGTCACGGTGCCTGGTTGTCTCGCTGTTTGCAGCGCTCGTTTCGCCTGTTGCAGCTTGACCAGGTGATTGCCCAGATCGGTGCCGACGCCGATGGTGAGTTCGTTGATGCCCTGTGCCGTGGTCGCGCCCGCCGTGATGAAGTCCTTCGTCGGATCCTGACCTTTATGCAATTTCTCCATGCCGGACAGAAAAGACAGCCCGCCTTTCGTGAAATAACTCGCGGCGGCATTCAGACGAGTACCCGTCAGAATGCCCAGGCGACCATTCGGTCCCAGCGGATCGAGCACGCTCTGGTTCGGCCGCTGCCACGCCGCGAGAGGCGTGTTCTTCAGGAGGGCGGAGTTGTTGAAGCGTGCTTCGTCGAAGATGAGCGCGCGTGCATAGGTGCTCGCCGCCTTGCCATATTTTCCGTAGGTTGAAGCGGCATCCGCATGATGAGTGAGCGCGGACAGGTCGACGTTGGCCTTCTGTCCGATGCTGTCCAGCGACTCATCGCCTTTGGCGTTCTGCAGGGCAGTTTTGAGACGGCCGATCTTCGACTGCAGTTCTGGCGTCGGTTTGTCTGATGCGTTCAATTGCCGCACGCGGTTATACGTCGATGCGGCCGCGATCAGGTGGTCGGTCGTATCGCGGCCCCGGTCGATATCCTGATCGACCGCGGCGAGCGACGCATTGAACGTTTCCATATCGGCAGCGACCTCGTTGCCGATGACCGCCTGCGTCGCCATGGCGTTAGCCTCGACATCGATCGTGCTGGCGGCCGCCGCCGCGCCGACCTCCCCGGAGGGCAACTGCGGAGTGGCCTTTGGCGACGCGTCGGCTTTTCCGATGGGCGTGGATGGTCGAGCCGGGTTCTGCCGGTTGCCGACATGCGCCGGAGCGCCGCGATTCTGCGAGTTGGGTGCGTTGTCCTGAAGATCCGACATGCCGCCGGGCCGGAACGGATAAGAGGCTGCATTGACTTTCATTGAAACTCCTGCAGGAAGGCGCCTCGTTCAGTCACATCATCATGCCGCCGGCGCACGTTGAGCGGTGTCCCATGCTCGCGCCACCTGACCGTCCGGCGGAGGTGAATAAACATTTTTGTGACATAAATTTCGTTGGTCCGGGTAAGCAGAAATTAATTAGATATACGGAATCTCGATCCTGGATGCACAACATTCAATTAGAATGCCGAACCAAGAAAATAACGATGCGTGGCCCAGCCGCGCACTATCAAGACAATCACCAGGGGACATGCAGGAGCATAAAGACCGATGACAAATCTCAATATTCCGGCGGCAGTATCCACACAAGACACACGGCGCCGCATCTTCGCGATCGTTGGCGCTTCATCGGGCAATCTCGTCGAGTGGTTCGACTTTTACGTGTATTCGTTCTGCGCGCTGTACTTCGCGCCGGCGTTCTTCCCGAGCGGCAATCCGACCACGCAGTTGCTGAATACCGCCGGCGTGTTCGCGGCAGGCTTCCTGATGCGTCCGATCGGCGGCTGGTTCTTCGGCCGTCTGGCCGACAAGCACGGCCGCCGCATGGCGATGATGGTGTCGGTGTTCATGATGTGCGGCGGGTCGCTGGTGATCGCGCTCTTGCCCACCTACGCGCAGATCGGCGCGCTCGCGCCGGCGCTGCTGCTGGTTGCGCGGCTGTTCCAGGGGTTGTCGGTGGGTGGCGAATACGGCACCAGCGCGACCTATATGAGTGAAGTCGCGCTCAAGGGGCGGCGCGGCTTTTTTGCGT